>JAZQYR010000027.1:0-197150 GCA_045633585.1 Bacteroidales bacterium | reverse complement strand
AATTTCAATTACTCAAGACCCGAAGCTCATAGCTCATTGCTTAATAATTCGTTTTACAATATTTCCTTCTTTAGTATTTATCTTGATGAAATAAATTCCAGTATTCAATTTAGACATATCGATAGTTAATGACTGTTGTCCTTTGACTATTGACTGTTGTCTACCATAAACATCATAAATCATAACGTCTTCAATCTCAACTTCTGTCTTGATGTATAATTTGTCGTTAACTGGATTTGGGTATAGATTAAGTGAAGAATTTATTTCATCAATGCTTTCGTTTGGATCTTCAGGTTCTTCGCCTGGTTGCTCTGGGTCCTCACCTGGGTTTTCAGGCTCCTCGCCCGGATCTTCTACTTCACCGAATAGTTTGGCTACGCCTACTGAAGTCATATTGTCATTATAGACGGCGATAACTTCAGCTGTGAATGCTTCTTCTGATGTGCTGAAGGCGTATGACAATGAAGTCTCTTTTTCTGAAACGAGTTCACAATTGATGTATACCTTATAATATATAGGATTTCCTTCTTCTGGTGCTTCCCATGTCAAAGTGTTTTCCTCTTCGTTGTATGTTAAATTTTGAATAGGGTAGCAATGCTTTGTGTAAGGGTAAGCGAAGATACTGTTGTAAACTTCTTTTGTCTCAGGATTTTGTAACCATAAAGCTACTTCCAAATCATTGACATCCTCTACGTTTGTCAATGACATATTGTGTGTGAATTCCAAGCGTTGGTATTCTCCTGCTTTGATGCTGACAGGATTTCCTGTTTTGGATTTTAACATCTTCATCAAGATGTGGTGGAATTCTGTCTCGCCGTTGGTGCCTGTATTTTTTGTTGTAGTCTTCTCATTGACAGTGATATAAGCAACGACGTCGTTTAATGTTATGTAAGACATGAAGTCGGCTATGACGTAGATGTTGTCGCCATCCATAGAGAATGCGCCTCTGATGTCGGCATAAGCAGGTGTGTTGAGTCTTTCGTCTAACATCTCTTGTGTGAGGTAGTTGCTACCTTTGCTTCTTCCGTCTAGGAAAATATTAGGCACGCCAGTGACGCCGTAGTCTTGAACTCTTTGTGTTGCTTCGAAGTTGTTATAAGGATCACCTGAAGTAGGGAACTTAGTATAGGTGTACTTGCCTTCGTTATTGCTTGTAAATGTATGCATTTGTTGGTTTACAGCTACGCAAGGTCCGCATGTTGAACTTGAGAAGTGTTCAATCATTGGTATTCTTTGTGCCTTGTTGAATGAGACATTGACCTTCTTCTCAGCATAGTTGTTAGTTGCATTTTGGTCGTTATTTCCATTGATAGACTTTATCTTTACAGAAATAAGATAAGGCAAGTCTCTTGCTATTGCGTTGAAAGTTTGGTCTTTATATGTTACAGTAGCTATTTCGGAATTGCTGATGTTTTGTTCGAAAGTGGCAGTCACAGCTGAATCCCAGTTGCTTGCTTTGATTTCAGCTTCGAATGATTCTACGGCTGTAAGACCGATGTTTTCAACGATAAATGATATCTCTTTTTCTCCAGTCTCAATGATATTAGGCATATCAATGTCAATTATTCTTAAATCGAATTCGGATTGTTTGTATATCATCAAGTCGTCGAAGAACCAGTTGTCCATATTTGCGGATACGCCTTCGTAAAACAGACTTAATAAGACATTGTTTTTACCCATATCGGCTGTTGTGAAATTGGTTTTGACATCGTAAACGCCTGTCATTGTGTATTCTTGTGACCAGCCGATGTTCCATGTGGCACCATTGTCGGATGATGTGGCAATGCCTATGGTATGTACGAATTCGTTATCTCTGAAATTATCGAAGAAATGTTTGAAAGACACAACCAATTCATTGATGTCGCTGAGGTCGAAAGGTGTTGTGATAAGACGTGCGCATCCTTCGAATTTAGGATCCCAAGCTAGTTTGAGTTCGTTGCCGTCACCTCCGGAATATGTGGTCAAGGAAATCTTCCAGTTGCTTGCGCCTGTTTCAGAAGTGCTCCAACCATTAGGTAACTCCGATCCGTTGAAATTCTCATTGACGAATGTTTGGGCAAACGATATCGTTGAGAACAATAATGCGATTGTAAGTAGTAGTGTTTTCTTCATAATTCTTTTTTTTGCTGTGAGCAACGGGCTTTGAGCCGTGAGCAATGAGTCGTGAGCAATGAAGAATGAAGAATTTTCAATTGCTCATAGCTCATAACCCATAGCTCATTGCTTAATAATTCGTTTTACTATATTTCCTTTTCCAGTATTTATCTTAACGAAATAAATTCCAGATTTTAAGTCAGACAAATCAATGCTTGTCATATCTTGTTGTCTTGTTGTCTTGTTGTCTTGTTGTCTTCCATAAACATCATAAATCACAACTTCTTCAATCTCAGCTTCAGTTTCGATATAAAGTCTGTCGTTAGCTGGGTTAGGGTAGATGCTGACAGATGAAGTGAGTTCTATGATAGATTCAGTGTCGTTTATTTCTGTTTCAACAAATAAGCATACGCCTACGGAAGATTTGTCGTTTTCGTATATCGCAAATACTTCAATAACGTTTGTTCTATTTGAAGCCGTTAAAGTGTATGTTGTCTCTGTTGTTTTTTCTGCGACTAATTTATTATTTACAAATACGTTATATCCAACTGGTGTTCCTTGTTCTGGAGCGTCCCAGCTGATTGTGTTTTCTTCAATGCTGAGGTTTTGAACAGGGTAGAGGTGTGAAGTGTATTCATTCAAGAAGCAGCTGTTGTGTACTTCTTTTGATTCGTAGTTTTGAATCCATACTGCGACTTCAAGGTCGTTCAATTCTTCAACGTTTGTAGCGTTCATGTTGAGAGAGAACTCGTAGCGTTGGTGTTGTCCTACGGTGAAGCTTGTGTCGATGCCATTAACGCCGCTTAACATATTCATCAATACGTGATGGAATTCTGTCATTCCGTTGCTGCCGACATTGCCAGTTGTTGTCTTTTCATTTACTGTTGCGAAAACTCTTACCTTAGGCATGTCGATATAGGAAATAATATCAGCTATCACATTGATGGTGCTGTCTTTAATATCAAAAGCACCTGATATTTCCATATAAGAAGGGACGTTGTATCTGTCGTCGAAGTTGGATTGTTTTGGCTGTTTTACGCTTGTAGTTCCATCGAAAAATATAGAAGGAACGCCATCAACGCCGTAATATTTACCTCTGATACCGCAATCTTCGAGATAATATTTGTCGCCGAGTCCTGGGTAATTCCAAGGATATTTGATGTATGTGTATCTGCCTTTGTTGTTTCCTGTGAGTGTCATCATAGTGGTGTCAACGCTGACACATGGTTGGCATGTTGAACTTGAGAAGTGTTCAATCATAGGAGTTCTCTCGACGGTCTTCATGAAAGTTCTGATTTCTTTTGTCATGCTGTTGTTGTCGAGATTGGAGTCTTCTTCGCCATTGACGCTGATGATGTTGACTTTGATTTCGTGTGTTCCAGGGAAAAGTTCTACAGATTTCTTGAATGTGACATTTTGTTTTTGGTTAGGAGCGATAGCTACATTGAATGATTCTGTTACAATGTCGTAGCCTTCTATTTCATAACTTGCTTCAAAAGAAGTGATGTTCTTGCCGCTGATGTTGCTTGCGATAAAGCCGATTTCAATATTGCCAGATTGTATTGTGTTGTTCACTTCGATGCTAGACAGTTGAAGGTCGATGTCATCGCTTAATGGGAAGATGCAGATATCATCGAAGAACCATTTGTTGAAGTTGTAAGTGTTACCTTCGTAGAACAAACAGAACAAGACATTGTCTTTTCCCAAGTCTGATGTCTTGATGGTTTCGTTGATGTTGTATTGGCCTGATGATGCTGCTTCTGAATATGTCTTTGACCAGCCTGTATTCCAAGTTGTACCATTATCTGAAGATGTGGCGATGCCGATGGTGCTGCTCAATTGTGAGTTGCTTAAGTTATGTTTGAAAGATAAACCGAGAGCTTCAACGCCGGTCAAGTCTGCTGAGCACATGACTAAGTGAATGCCAGCAGTGACGATAGGACTGCTCTTGAAATACAATTCGTTAGGGTCGCCACCAGCGTTGTTGGTGGTGTTTATCTTGAAGTTATCAGTACCTTCGCCTGTGCAATACCAACCTTCTGGCATCTCTGCAGAATCGAATGTTTCATTGATTATGAATGAGTTGTTTTGTGCAAATGTTGTTGCTGAAAATAATAACGCTAATGCTAAAAGTAGACTTTTTTTCATCTTTAATAATAATTATTATAAAATTGTTTCAAACTACAAAGATAGAGATTTATCAGAATTGTTTGGCTTTTTTTTCTTAAAAATATTCAACAATTAGTATGATGTTTTACTTTTTCCTATATTTGCAAAACTAACATAAAATTTACAAGAAAAATGTTCAAACCTACAGAATATCAGATTAAATCGGTGGCGACAGGAAATGTATGTGAAGATACTGGCTGGCTGCTTGATTTTAAGGGTGAAGAGAAACCTAGTCTTATTCGTGCTATCTATGCTAACAGACAACTGAATTTAAGAAATGATTTCGGCGGACTTTACTGCTATGCCGATTGGCTTCCTATAAAGCGTCTTTTGCAATGTGATGCAAAACCAATAACATACAAGAGCAAGGCTTTGGCGGAGAAGTTAGGCTTGAGTAATTTATATATCACTTTCAATGGCTATTATCCAGAGATTGGCGCGAATATGCGCACATGTTCATTCAAGGAGACAGAGGCGTATTCCATCTGTGCGCGTCTTTCAGAAGATAAAAAAGACGAGGTCATTGTGGTCTCTTCTGCTGGTAACACAGCGCGTGCTTTTGCTCAGGTCTGTTCCGATAACAACATAAAATTATTATTGACAATTCCAGAGGATAACCTCAACGCACTTTGGTTCGAGAAACCATTGAATCCTTGTGTTAAGGTGCTGGCAACCAGGTCGGGCAGCGATTATTTCGATGCGATAAATCTCGGTAATATTACATGTGAAGTTGATGGTTTCTTTGCTGAAGGCGGCGCGAAAAACATTGCTCGTCGTGATGGCATGGCAACGACGATGTTGTCGGCAGTGACATTTATCGGCAGCATTCCAGAATATTATTTTCAAGCTGTAGGCAGCGGAACGGGTGCTATTGCGGCATGGGAGGCTAATCTCAGATTCATCGAAGACGGCCGCTTCGGCAACAACAAGGCTCGTATTTTCGTATCACAAAACGTTCCTTTCTTGCCGATGTACGACGCTTGGAAACAGGACTCTCGTGAGATGCTTCCTTACGACAACGACCAGGCACGTGTCGATGCTAACACAGTGGTTGCTAAGGTGCTTACAAACCGTAAGCCTCCTTATTCCATCGCTGGAGGATTGTATGACGCCATGAAAGACACCGACGGTGATTTCTTTGCAGTGACAAACGAAGAGGCCGATGCCGCCGGGAAACTATTCGAGGAGTTGGAAGGCATCGACATCAACCCGGCGGCAGCAGTCGCAACAGCGTCACTGATACAGGCTGTCGAAAATAATCAGGTGGAAAAAGACGCAGTCATCATGCTTAACATCACAGGCGGCGGCGAAAAACGCTTCAAAGAAAATAAGGAAATATTCTATCTTAAGCCAACGAAAGTGTTTGATATTAACGCAAGTAAAGAGGAAGTCAAGGCATTTGTTAAAGCTTTGAAATTTAACTAAGAATAAAAAAAGACGAGAGATGTCATCTCTCGTCTTTTTTTTGAACTCTAAAATTCTATAGTTTTAAAATTTTAAAATTCTTTTAACCGCTTCACCGTTTTCTGTTACGACTTTGATGAAGTAAACGCCGCTGTTCAAGTCTGAAACATCAATAACCGTTGACTGTTGACCGTTGACCATTGATTGGCGTCTTCCATAAACATCATAAATCTCAACTGTCAGTGTCTGAGTCAGTGTCTGAGTCAGAGCCTCAATATAAAGTCTGTCGCTGACAGGATTTGGATAGATGTTGAATGATGATGCGAATTCTTCAACGCCTTCGCCTGGTTCTTCTGGTTGTTCTGGATTTTCAGGTTCATCACCAGGTTCATCAGGTTCTTCTAATTTCTCGAATTTAGCGACTAGGTTTCTGTTGCTTGTAGCTACAAATGAATATTCTGTGTCAGTTGAAACGCCCATGTTGTTTTCAGTCCATCTGACGAATTTATATCCCTCACTTGCTGTTGCGATTAATGTCACAGTGTCATTTTCTGTATATGAGCCAGCACCGATAACAGTTCCAGCGTTTTCGGGATTTATTATGACGTTAATGTTGTAAGTTATTACTGGTTCTGGCTCTGGTTCAGGTTCTGGTTCAATTATTTCAAAATTTGCGACCACATTTCTATCTTTTGTGATAGTGAAAGTATATTGTGTGTTCGTGGAAATGACACTTCCGTTTTCAGTCCAGTTGATGAAGTTGTAACCTTCATTTGGAATTGCTGTTAATGTTACAGATGTGTTTTCGTCGTAAGTGCCTGTTCCTGTTATTGTTCCTGCGTTTGTTGGATTAGCGACAGCTGTTACGTTGTATGTTATTATAGGGTCTTCTTCGGGTTCTTCTGGATCATCATCGTCTTCGTTTATGTCGCCATTTACTGCTTTAAGAGCGTCAACGAGACCAGAGCCGAAGTCGTTGCTTTTTGTAGTAGACAATTTCTTAGCTGTTTTTTCTAATGTCTCGCATATCTGTGCGGGAGTGAGGTTAGGTTGTTTTTCTAACATAAGTGCCATCACGCCTGCGACGCAAGGAGCTGCCATTGAAGTTCCGCTTTTTAGGTAATATCCGCCGTTATCTGCATAGTCGAGTGACTTGACACCTACGCCAGGGGCGCATACGTCAGGGCGGATGAGTCCTATATTAGAGCCTCCGTAAGGATAGTCATTGTATTCGGTGTCAGTCCATGTGACGGGACCTTTAGAGCTTTTTTCATAAATATATTCGAAGTAATCGGTAGCGCCAACGGAAACGACACATGACAATGCGCCAGAGTTCGCTTGTTGGTCGGGATGTAACCATGGTGGAGGACAGTCGGCTGGTGCTAATATGTTGTTAGGCACTTGGTAGTATGAGTCTGTTCTATAGTTGCCGGTTGCTACGGAAGCGATAACGCCATGTTCTAAAGCATTGACGCAGCTTCTACGTAATAAAGTCTTGTCTGTTACACTTGGACCAACGATACCTAACGACATATTTAATATATCTGCTTGGTTTTCAATGGCGAATTCCATTGCGGCAATAATGCTGCTGGCGTTGCCTTTGCCTTGGTCGTTGAGAGCCTTGACACACATCAGCGTAGCATCTGGCGCGATGCCGGTATAAATTCCAGAGGTACCGTCTCCACAGACAGTGCCAGCACAATGAGTGCCGTGGCTGTATCTGTCCATAGTGTCGAAATTGTCGTCAATGGTGTTGTATCCGTGATTTGGATATTGTGCGCCTCCATCCCAAAGATGGTCTGCTAGGTCGGTGTGATTGTAGTTGACGCCAGAGTCGATGACGGCAACAATAACGCCTTTACCTGTATAACCGAGCTTCCAAACCTTGTCGGCATTGACCATTAAGATATTGTCAGTCAAATACAAATCATCATCATTTCTTGACTTATATGCTGATGGTTGTACGTCGTCGGTCGTCTGTGTCAGAGTCTGTTGACACTCTTCTGCAAAAGCCATTTGTGTCATCTCATTATAACCAATGAGCATGATATCTGGATGTTCTGAAAGAAGATAAATGACATTACGGTCGGCATTACAACTGATTGCGTTTGTGAGCCAATGTGATTTGATATCTGTTACTTTATAGTTTCTTGTCTCGGATTTAAGTATCGACAAAACATCTTCTTGTTGTTGTTCAGAGAAGAGTTTGAATTCATCAACAAGGATGCTACGTCTGACTTTCTTGTCGAGTATCGCATTGGCACGAGTCTTAAGTTTTGTGATGTCTATCTGCGACTTAAATACGATGTTTATAGGAATCATATCGTCGCTTTTTTGACTTATTATTTCTTGTAATCTAGGGTCTATTGTGTTTTGTGCGAGACCTAAATTACAAAATGAAAGGATGATAAATAATGTAAAAAACAATTTTTTCATATAACTGAATTTAATGCGCAAATATAATAAAAATAGGGCTGTCATATCAATTATGGCAACCCTATTTATGTGTTATGTTTTATGAATTATTTCTTGATAATTCTCTTTGTAACTTCATATTTATTTGTGATGATCTTGACGAAATAAACTCCTGAATTTAAGTCAGATATGTCAATTGTCAAAGACTGCTGATTGTTAACTATTGACTGCTGACTTCTTCCGTAGATGTCAAAAATGATGACTTTTTCTATCTCAACTTCTGACTCGATAATGAGTTTGTCGTAGATTGGGTTAGGATAGAGCAGGAGTGATGCTGTCAATTCTTCGATGTCTTCGTTATCATCTTCGTCATCACCGTCTTCAGGTTGTTTTATTTCTTCAAAGTTAGCGACAAAATTTCTATCACTTGATATTGTGAAAGAATATTGAGTTTCTGTTGAAACGACTTCGCCGTTTTCAGTCCAGTTGAGGAAGTTGTATCCTTCGTTAGGAGTTGCGGTTAATGTGACTGTTGTATTTTCGTCATATGATCCCGCACCTGATATAGTTCCCGCGTTTTCTGGATTAGCGACAGCTGTTACAGTGTATGTTGGGAGTGGTTGTGGCTCGTCGTCTTTATATTTGAAGTTGACGTTGAAAGTGTATTTGTTTTCTGGTCTTGACTCTGTGTAGAATGTATAAACCATATGAATTTCAGTGCCTTTGTCCAATACATCGCCTTCGTTGTCGACGAACTTACAGTGTCCGGTGAAGATGCCTTCGTTGCCGGTAGAAACAGGATGTGTCGCTTTTAATGTTCCTGGTAAATAACAGTCTCCCCAGCAGAAGTAGTTGGAACCTATACCATTAGGATCATCTGTGATTTCTAAAACGATGTTGAGGTCTTTACTTGTGATGTTAATTACATTCAAGTCACATACTATCTCTTTTTCGGCGTTAAGGTCGGAAACGATGTTGATGGTGCCTGGTTCGATGGCATTTCCTTCATATTTGAATGTCAATGCAATATCTGGTTCAACATAAATCTCTTCAAAGTTGGCAACGAGGTTTCTGTCGTTTGTAATTGTGAAAGAATATTGTGAATTTGTTGAGACGACGTTTTCGTTTTCAGTCCAGTTCACGAATTTATAACCTTCGTTAGGCGTTGCTGTAAGAGTAACATTATCACCGTGTTTATAGTTACCAGCTCCTGTTATAGTGCCAGCGTTTTCAGGAGAAGCGTTCGCTGTTACTTCATATTCTAACAATTCAAAGTTAGCGACGAAGTTTCTGTCGTTTGTAATTGTGAAAGAATATTGTGAATTTGTTGAGACGACGTTTCCGTTTTCAGTCCAGTTCACGAATTTATAACCTTCGTTAGGCGTTGCTGTAAGAGTGACATTATCACCGTGTTTATAGTTACCAGCTCCTGTTATAGCACCAGCATTTTGTGGAGAAGCAGTCGCTGTCACGTCGTAATCTAATAATTCGAAGTTGGCTACGAGGTTTCTATCTGGTGTTATCACGAATGTATATGTTGTTTCTTCTGCAACCACAATTCCGTTTTCTGTCCAGTTCAAGAAACGATAACCGACGTTTGGCATAGCAGTTAATGTTACAGTTTCTCCGTGATAATAATTGCCATCGCCACTAACAACGCCGGAATTTACAGGATTAACTGTTACATTAAGGTCATAATCTAATAATTCGAAGTTAGCGACGAAGTTTCTGTCGTTTGTAATTGTGAAAGAATATTGTGAATTTGTTGAGACGACGTTTCCGTTTTCTTTCCAGTTCACGAATTTGTAACCGACATTTGGCGTTGCTGTAAGAGTAACATTATCACCGTGTTTGTAGTTGCCTGCTCCTGTTATGGCACCAGCGTTTTGTGGAGAAGCTGTTGCTGTTACATCATAATCCAATAATTCAAAGTTAGCGACTAAAGTTCTGTCACTTGTGATTGTGAAAGAGTATTGTGCTTCTGTTGAAACAGTATTACCGTTTTCGGTCCACTTTGCAAATTTATAACCGACGTTTGGTGTAGCGGTTAAAGTTGCTATTGTGTTTTCGACATAAGATCCTGTGCCTGAAATTGTTCCAGCATTTTCTGGGGTTGCGGTTGCTGTTACGGTGTGTTCTACTTCTTTATATTTGAAGTTGACATTGAAAGTGTATTTGTTTTCAGGTCTTGTCTCGGTGTAGAATGTGTAAACTAAATGGATTTCAGTGTTGTTGTCCAAAACGTTGCCATTGCCGTCGACAAACTTGCTGTGTCCGGTGAAGATGCCTTCATTACCTGTGTTGACAGGGTATGTTGCTTTTAATGTTCCTGGTGAATAACATTCTCCCCAGCAGAAGTAGTTGGAACCTATACCGTTAGAATTATCGGTGACTTCTAAAACGACGTTGAGGTCTTTGCTTGTTATATTAACTACATTCAAGTCGCAAACTATTTCATTATCGGCGTTAAGATCTGAAACGATGTTGATAGTTCCAGGTTCGATGGCATTTCCTTCATATTTGAATGTCAATGCAATATCTGGTTCAACATATATCTCTTCAAAGTTGGCGACTAAATTTCTGTTGCTAGTGATTGTAAAGGAATATTGTGCATTTGTTGAAACGACATTTCCGCTTTCAGTCCAGTTTACGAAGCTGTAACCTTGATTTGGAGTTGCTGTTAATGTGACATTGGTGTGTTTGTTATAAGTGCCTGTACCAGATACAGATCCTGCGTTTACAGGATTGACAGTTGCTGTTACGTTGTATTTCGTTGGTGTAATCTCTTCGAAGTTAGCGACCAAAGTTCTATTCTTTGATGCGATGAATAAATATTTAGCTTCTGTTGACATAACACTTCCGTCTTCGGTCCAGTTGACAAACTTATATCCAGTATTCGCCGTTGCTGTCAGTGTGACGACATCATTTTCACTATAAGTACCTGCACCAGTGACAGTGCCTCCGTCAAATGGATTCGCTGTAGCTGTTATATTTACTTCATTGCCTGTTACTATAGGAATCTGGTTGACATTGAGTATTGGACGTGTCGCTGTACCGTCTTGTTTCTCAGTTACAAAAGCAAGGAAATGTATGTTGTTCAAATCAACGGTGACGCCATTGGTTGTACCGATAGATTCAGGAATTTCGTATGTGTATGTCCTTTTGATCAATGTGCCAGCTGTCGTTGGACTGATAGATTCGCCCCATGTTGGCGTGATGATGTCACGTAAGATGTGCATATGAACATATTGATCGCCTATCATTTGAGAAGGGTTATGAGTGCTTCCGCCACTTTGAGGACCTAAAATACTGTCTTGTAACATCATAACTGTTAGATAGTTGTTGCTGGAAGTACTGCTGCCGGTGTAGTAGGCTTCCACTTCTATTGTGGCGATACGTGTTTTATGATTGATGATGACCTGACCGCCGATGTTACATTCTGCTGTTTCGCTTAACCTATAACTTGTTGTATTTGACCAATAACTTCTACTTTCTGCAGTTGATGTTGAACGGTTTACAATGCCAGAAGGGAATGAACCGTTGGTAAACGCGTTGCAGATCGCTGCGCTAGCCGTTGTGTTGAAGTTGGGGTAGGATGTTGGTGCATAAATGCCGCTATGTACGTTGACAGCCCAAACTCTTCCTAGATTATTATTGACGATATTGTTTGCAACAGCGTGTCCTGCAGGACAATATTGGCAATTGATACCTGTCAATTCTTCAATAAGAACATTTCTGTTTTGTTGTAGCTTGGAAGCGAATTCTGGTTCTTGTGTGTCATCGCCACCACTGATAAGTTCAAAGTTGGCGACTAGTTGTCTCTTGCTTGAGAAAGTGAATAAATATTGGCTTTCCGTTGAAACAATATTCCCGTTTTCTGTCCAGCTGACGAACTTATATCCGGCGTTTGGTGACGCTGTTAAAGTGACTATTTCGTTTTCGTTATAATAGCCTTCACCTGTAACAGTACCTGCGTTTGCAGGGTTGACAGTAACTATGATGTCGTGTTCTTCTTGTATGTTTTCACTCAGAATGACGGTCGCTTTTTCTGAGAGTTCTGATTTTGTTCCAGCGCTTTGGTCGCAGACTGTCTTTACATAAAAATATAATTCTGCGTCTGCGTCAAAACCAAGTATGTATTTGTTGGTTGTAGCAGTTCCCCATGAAATAGGTGACGAGATATACTGTGAAGCTACGTGTATTTCGTATGACTCTGCACCTTCAACGGCATCCCAAGTGATGGTGATTTTATATTTTTTGTCATAATCAGGAACGTTTAACTCTGCTCTGGCTCTGACATTTTGTGGAGCGTCGCATTGTGCCTTAAGGTCTGTAAATAAACCTATTACGCACATCATTGTTAAAAATAAAAATCTTTTCATAAAATAAAATATTAATAGTAGCCCAAAAATACATTTTTTTAATTAAAAAGTCCTGTTTTTTTCTATTGATTTTTCCCGTTCACGAATGAATGCTAATAAACACTAAAGCTTTCGTGGAAGTTAGTGAGGTTTCGTGGATAAAAAAAGAGAGACGTCACATTATGTTATGATGACGTCTCTTCTTGTTGTCTTATAGTCTTGTGGACTTGTTGTCTTATTTTTCTATGAAAGCGATTGTCTCACCTTTTTCAACGAGTTTGCCTTGTGGAGCAACTGCCTCGACGATCTTGCCTGGCCATAATGCCACGACAGGTTCTTGACCGTAAGGTGCTTGGATTTGAGCGATGACATCACCTTCTTTATATACTGTACCAGGAGCTGGTGTTGTTGACTTGTCGTTGAAGTCGATGTCCCATAAGATTCTACCGCCGACAGGAGCCACTACTGGTTCTGCGTTTGGATGACGTAATGCTCTTAAATCTGGAATCTTGACTTCGCCGCCAGCTTTTTCAAACTTAGCTTTCATCTTTTCTTCTAATTCTTGGTTGAAACGACGTTTAGCTTCGCCTGATTTATATTCGCGGTATTGTTTTTCGTGCATTGCAAATTCGAAGAGTTCTTCCTCGTCTGGACCTAATTCCCAACCGTTTTCTTCCATTTCTTTGCGGAAACGTGGAAGTTCATCTGGGTAGTTGTCTTGTGGGTTACCTTCGAAGAATTCTAAGCCTTTCTTCTTAGCGAGGTCGATGATTTCTTGGTCTAATTTACCTGGAAGTTGACCTGCTTTACCTAAGATCATGCCCCATGCAGCAGGGTCGATAGAGTTTTCGTAACGAGCGTCGCCTTTGCTTAATGAATAGAGGTTCATCAAAGCGATGTTCTTTGTGTATTGGCTGAATGGAGTTACCAATGGAGGGTAACCGAGTTTAGGCCAGATATTTTGTACTTCGTCGAAGAGTTGAACGAGGAGTTCGTCTTCTGTGAGTTCTTTTTCACCTTTATTTTTGAGGTTCATGTTGATAGCAGCGTGAACGCCTTTGAGGTCAGCCATGAGAGAACCCATCATACCACCTGGGAGACCGCAGCCTAACATCAATGAGTTGAGGTAACGGTTACGAGGGTCGATCCAGTAGCCTAAGAAGTCGTCGATGAAGCTTTGTGTCATTGCGCGAGCTTCCATATATGCGTTCATGTCGATGTCTTTTACTAAGAAACCGGCGTCTTTCAACATAGCTTGTACTGAGATAACGTCTGGGTGAACCATACCCCATGAAAGTGGTTCCATAGCAACGTCGATGTAGTCAACGCCAGCGTGGGCAACTTCTAACATAGAAGCCATTGAGAGACCTGGGCCTGAGTGACCGTGGTATTGAACCTTGATTTCTGGGTGTTGTTTCTTGATAGCAGCGACGACTTTGCCCAATGAGAATGGACGGCCGATACCTGCCATGTCTTTCAAAGCGATTTCTTTAGCACCTGCTTGGATGAGCTTTTCAGCCATGTCGATATAATATTCAGCTGTGTGAACTGGTGAGTAAGTGATACTCATAGCAGCTTGTGAAATCATACCTGCTTCGTTAGCCCATTGGATTGAAGGGATGATATTGCGAACGTCGTTCAAGCCGCAGAAGATACGTGTGATGTCGACGCCTTGAGCTTTCTTCACTTTGTACATAAGTTGACGAACGTCAGCTGGAACTGGGTTCATGCGCAAAGCGTTGAGAGCGCGGTCGAGCATATGACATTCGATGCCGCCTTTGTGTAATGCTGCTGTGAAAGCGCGTACTGAATGGTTTGGATTTTCGCCGTATAATAAGTTAACTTGTTCTGCAGCACCACCATTAGACTCGACGCGGTCGAAGCAACCCATCTTGATGATGATAGGAGCGATTTGTTCTAATTGGTCTTTGCGTGGAACGTATTTACCGGAACTTTGCCACATGTCACGGTAAACCAAACTGAATTTTATTTCCTTTTTCATTTTATATTTTTTTGTTTAAAATTAACAAAATTGATAGCTTACAAAAATAGTATTTTTTTTTGAATTAGGAATGAGGAATTAGGCGTTAAGAATTATTTTTTTTACTGTGAGTCTAGAGTCTTGAGACACGAGCAATTGTTAATTGTAAATTATTCATTGCTAATACACTAATAACCCAACAATAGCTCCTAATCCTATGATAGCAAACGGACCGACTTTCTTGAAATATAAAGCGATGAATGCCACGATGCATATCACGAAACTCTTCCAGTCGATGAAGTTTTCTGGAGTGGCGAGTGTGACGGCAGCGGTGCCGATAAGTCCGATAACTGCTGGCTTTAATCCTGACATCACGCCTCTGAATATTGGATGGTTTTTCCAAGCTTCATAGACTTTACATAAAAGAAGAACGATTATAAATGAAGGTAATACTACCGCGAAAGTCGCTGTGAATGAACCGAGAATACTCATGAATTCTGAGGCTCCTGATTTTACCAATACTTCGTATCCTATGTAAGTGGCGGAGTTGATGCCGATAGGTCCTGGCGTCATCTGCGAGATAGCGACGATGTCGGTGAATGTGGTCTCGTCAATCCATCCATGAACAGTAACGACTTCGTTCTGAATGAGCGGAAGCATAGAATAGCCGCCTCCGATGGTGAACATGCCTATGATGAAAAATGTCAAGAATAACTCAAGATATATCATGATGTTCTTTGTTTTTATACCAACTGATGAAAGCGGCAATAACAATGACGCATATCAGTATGTAAATAGGTGAGACACTTAAAAAACAAACTAAAGTCATTGATAAGACAACGACTACCCATGACCACCATTTCATTTTTGTTGCTTTGATCATGTCGATTACAGGGACACCGATGAGAGCTACCACCACAGGTCTGATTCCCTTGAACGCCTTGATGACGTATTCGTTATCCTTGAAGTTGGTGAAGAATATAGCAACTAATAAGATAATGAGGAAAGGAGGAAGGCAACTGGCAATGGTCGCTACTACACTTCCTTTGGTGCCGCGTAACTTATGTCCCGTCAGGATGGAAATGTTGACGGCAAACAAACCTGGTGCGGTTTGCGCTAATGTGATGATGTCGACAAAGTCCTCGTCGTTGAGCCACTTGCGACTGACGAGTTCCGACTTAATAGCCGCAATCATCGGGATGCCTCCACCAATAGTGAAGGCCCCGATCTTTGCGAATATCCAAAATATCTGCCACAGACTTACCATGTTTTTTATTTTTTTACTAAGGCTGTTGAACTAAGGCTGTTGAACTAGTTCTTAGTTCTTAGCTCATCTCAACATTCCTTCGTCGCAGCTTCTAATCTCTTCATGATTGAGAAGATGACGATTGCTGATAACAAACATAATACGACGAGTACGCCCCATACCATCCATAATGGCATGCCTGTTCCCCAGATTTTAGCGATGACGCTGGTTAAATAGTTGCCGATCGCAGTGACGCAGAACCAGCATCCCATCATCATGCCTTTGTATTTTGGAGGAGCGACTTTCGTTACGAATGAAATGCCGATAGGGCTTAATAATAACTCAGCGAATGTCAATACTAAATATGTGCTGATGAGCCAGTTAGGTGATACTAATGTGTTGCTTACGCCGCCAGCTGCTTTCAATTCTGCTGGACTCATGAGATGTACTGATGCCATTGCCATGACGGTGAAACCTAAAGCTGCCACAACCATACCCATACCGATTTTCTTTGGTGATGAAGGTTCTTTATCTCTCTTTGCCAAAGCTCCGAACACTGCCATTGATACTGGTGTCAAGGCGACGACGAAGAATGGGTTGAATTGTTGGAATTCTTGAGGTAAGATGCTGATTGTTGATGGCATGCCGAGGTATAATGCTGCTGCACCTCCCCATAATAATAAGGTGATGACGCCGCTGATGATTCTGTTCTTTATTGTTTCAGATTGGAATGTTGAGAATAAGGTGTAGACTGAAATAGCGATTAATGTCAATGCCCAGATGTTGAAGCCTATTCTTGAGAATCCTGAAGCTGTGTTTGCGGTGTAGTCACGGGCGAAGAAGGTGAGGCACAAACCGCTTTGTTGGAACGACATCCAGAAGAAGATGACGACAGCGAATACCATGAACAAGGCTGTCATGCGAGTGCGTGTTTGTTCTGGAGTGAGTTCAACGACTTTGACAGTTGTGTTGCCCATTTCCTTAGCTTGTTTGGTGTTGACGTCAGCGTGTTTGAACCAGTTACGGCAGCAGATATAAATAGCCATTGAGAGTACCAATGAGATACATGCAACGCCGAAGCCGTAGTTATATGCTGTTGATAATGAGTCGATGTAATTTTGTGCGAAAGCGGCTAAGCCGCCAGTGTAGTTTTGTTGTGCTGCGAGAACCTCGAATGAATGTAAGGCGTCGGCTGAGATTGTTCCATCGAGATATTGATGAGCGAGTGATGGAATCTGTGGGACGTATGTGAAGTCAGCTTTGCCGAGGAAGAGGTCGGTGACTTTCGTCGCTGTCATAGGAGCGAACATAGAACCGATGTTGATAGCCATGTAGAAAAGGCTGAATCCGTTGTCGCGGAAAGGACTATATTTTGCCTCGTCGTATAAGTTTCCGACCATGACTTGAAGGTTGCCTTTGAAGAGACCTGTTCCTATCGCGATGAGAGCGAGTGCTGAGAACATGGTGACTTTAGCTGTTGCGCCCATCATAGGGACTGCGAGAAGGAGGTAACCGAGGAACATGACCACGATACCTGCTCTTACCATTTTGCCATATCCGAAGCGGTCGGCGAGGATGCCGCCGATGAGAGGCATGAAGTAAACGAATCCTAGGAATGCGCCATAGATTTGGCCTGATTGAGCCTCGTTGAAACCGAATTTAGCTTGCAAGAAAAGCACGAAGATAGCAAGCATGGTGTAATAACCGAAACGTTCGCCAGTGTTGGCTAATGCGAGGGCGTAAAGCCCTTTTGGATGACCTTTAAACATGATTTTTTTCTTTTCGTAAATTTTTTGCAAAAATAAGAAAAAAGACTTTTTGACTAAGGCTATTGAGCCAAGGCTTTTGAACTTTTTTTAAAATCACTGCTTGCAGTTCATTGTTAGTAACATCAAGGTTCAAAGGCCAACAGCCTTAGTTCTTGGTTCAGTCTTGCGTTAGGGATTGCAGCGGCATCCTTTGCGAGCGAGTCGGGAACGGGTTTCGGGGACGGGCGAGGTCACTGAGCTTGTCGAAGTGCCGAAGTCTTATTTTGACTTTTGGAGCGAGACGGAAACATGGCGAGCAAAGATATAGCGGAAAGCCCGACGCGTAGCGGAACGCCCCAAAAAAGACTAGGGACAAAAGACCAAGGACTAAAGACTAAAGTTTTTTTTTAGTTAGGAGTTAGGAGTTAGGAGTTAGGAGTTAGGAGTGTTCCGAAAATTCCTTAATTCATAAAAAAAGAGACGCCACAGTGTGACGTCTCTACTTGTAGTCTTATAGACTTATTGTCTTATTGAGTAACTCTTTCTAACCATTTAACCATGCCGAACATGACGCCCATTGAAATGAGACATACTACCAAGAATACTGTCCAGCATTGCCAGATTGGCCAAGCGTTGTACATGAGAGGTCCGATCCATAATAAGAGGTTGCCGAGTGCTGTTGCACCTAACCATAAACCTTGGCAAAGACCTAACATATGTTTTGGAGCTACCTTTGATACGAATGACAAACCGAGTGGAGAGATGAAGAGCTCAGCAACTGTCAAGAAGAAGTAAACAGCGATGAGAACCCACCAGTGAGCTTTTTCTGCCATTTGTTCAGCGATTGGTAATGCTTTGAATTCGTTTGCTGATGGATAACCTTTCATGTATGAGAAGATAGCCAAGAACAAGAATGCTAAGCCAGCGATGAACATACCGATAGCGATTTTACGAGGAGTTGAAACTTCTTTACCTTTTCTTGCCAATACAGCGAAGATACCCATGATGATAGGAGTAAGAACGATAACGAAGAATGGGTTAACGGCTTGCCAGATTTCTGGAGCTACTGCTGATGAGTCGACGAAGTCACGTGCGAAGAATGACAATGACATGCCGTTTTGGTGGAATGAGAACCAGAAGAAGATAACGATACCTAAAACTGCGAATAAAGCAGCCAAACGTTGTTTGATTTCTTTAGCCATAGCAGCTTTTTCTTCTTCAGTGTATGATGCTGATTCAACTTTTGCTTTCTTAGCTGGTGTAGGGAATCTCTTTTGGTTTGTGATGAATATTGTCAAAGAGATTAACATAGCTGCAACAGAAGCGATAAATGAGTAGTGGATACCTTCGTTGAAGATTTGTAAGTATTTAGAGCATGAACCTGCCATGTCAGCAACGTTGCCGCCAGCAGCTGCCATCATTTCATTGAGGTTAGCCATAGCTTGTGTGCTCATTGCAGCAGCGTCATTGATGAATTGGTGGCAAAGAGCTGGGAGAGCTGGGTTGTAAACCATTTCGTTTACGCCTAACCACCATTCACGGAGCAATGGAGCTACGAAAGGAGCGATCAAACCGCCAACATTGATAAATACGTAGAAAATTTGGAAACCAGAGTCACGTTTGCTCTTTGCAATTCTTAAAGCTTCTTCACCTTCTTTTGCTGCGTCAGCTTCGAAGTTGTCGTACATTTGACCGACGATAGCTTGTAAGTTGCCTTTGAATAAACCATTACCGAAAGCAATCATGAACAAAGCGAAACATGTCAATGGTAATAACCATGCTTGGTTGCCGCTTGTTGCTGTGATAGGAATAGCTAAGAGGATGTAACCTGCAGCCATTGTCATCAAACCTTTTTGGATAGTGCCTTTGTAGTTTTGTGTACGGTCAGCGATGAAACCACCGATCAAGCTGAGAAGGTAGATACCTGCGTAGAAGAATGAGTAGATAGTTCCACTAACAGCTTCATTCAAACCGAATTTTGAACAGAGGAACAATACGAGAACCGCGTTCATGATGTAGTAGCCGAATCTTTCTCCCATGTTACTGAGAGCAGCAGCTAACAAACCCTTTGGGTGTCCTTTTAACATAACTTTTAAAAATTTTAATTAATAATAAATTTAGTTCGTCTTCAATAAAGAACTTTAAAATTCTAGAATTCTAAAATTTTAGAGTTTTTCAAGGTTGGCAAAGATAATAAATTTTTTTGAATTTCAAAGATGTATTTGCCTTGACGACACTACATTGTTGTTAAATAAAAGAAAAAGGCTCACAGCCCATAGCCCACAGCAAAAAAAAACTTTATCCTTTAGCCCTTAGCCTTTGGTCTTTTTATTATCTTTGCAAGTTCTAAATATAAAAATCATAAAAAACAAGATATACATGGAAATCAGTAGCAAATACAGCCCACAGGATACCGAAGGTAAATGGTATCAACATTGGTTAGACAAGAATTACTTCCATTCTACACCAGACGAACGCGAACCTTATACTATCGTCATCCCTCCACCAAATGTGACAGGCGTTCTTCACATGGGTCACATGTTGAACAACACAATACAAGACGTTCTCGTACGCCGCGCTCGTATGCAAGGCAAAAACGCTTGCTGGGTTCCTGGCACTGACCACGCTTCTATCGCTACTGAAGCTAAAGTCGTTAACAAACTCGCTCAACAAGGCATCAAGAAAACAGACCTCACTCGCGAGGAATTCCTCAAACACGCTTGGGACTGGACTCACGAACATGGCGGTATCATCTTGAAACAGCTCCGTCGCCTCGGTGCTTCATGCGACTGGGAACGCACTTCATTCACAATGGACGAAACACGCAGCAAGAGCGTCATCCATGTCTTCTGCGACTTATATAATAAAGGTCTCATCTACCGCGGCGTCCGTATGGTCAACTGGGACCCTGCAGCTCTCACGGCTCTCAGCGATGAAGAAGTAGTATATAAAGAAGAACATAGCAAACTTTTCTACTTACGTTATAAAGTAGAAGGTGAAGATACATACGCTATCGTAGCTACAACACGTCCTGAAACAATCATGGGCGACACTGCTATGTGTATCAACCCTAACGACCCTAAGAACGCTCATCTTAAAGGCAAGAAAGTCATCGTTCCTCTCGTAGGCCGCGCTATCCCTGTCATCGAAGACGAATACGTCGATATCGAATTCGGTACTGGTTGTCTTAAAGTGACACCTGCTCACGATGTGAACGACTATATGCTCGGCGAGAAATATAATCTCCAAAGCATCAATATCTTCAACGACGACGCTACTATCAGCGAAGCAGCTGGCATGTACGTTGGCATGGACCGCGACGCTGTCCGTAAACAAATCGTGAAAGACCTCGACGCTGCTGGTCTCCTCGAAAAAGTTGAAGACTATAATAATAAGGTGGGTTACTCAGAACGTACTCATGTCGCTATAGAACCAAAACTCTCAATGCAATGGTTCCTCAAGATGGAACATCTCGCTGAAATCGCTCTTAAACCTGTTATCGATGGCGACATTCAGTTCTATCCTTCAAAATATGTAAACCTCTACCGTCACTGGTTGGAAAACATCAAAGACTGGTGTATCAGCCGTCAGCTCTGGTGGGGTCATCAAATCCCTGCTTACTACCTCCCAGAAGGTGGTTATGTAGTTGCTGAGACTGCAGAAGAAGCTCTTAAACTCGCTAAAGAAAAAGCCGGCGACCATATCACAATGGACGACCTCCGTCAAGAAAGCGACTGCCTCGACACATGGTTCTCATCATGGTTGTGGCCTCTTTCATTGTTCGACGGCATCTTGAATCCAGACAACGAAGAATTCAAATATTATTATCCAACAAACGACCTTATTACAGGTCCGGATATCATCTTCTTCTGGGTCGCTCGTATGATTATGGCTGGCGAAGAATATAAACAAGAAGTTCCTTTCAAGAAAGTATATTTCACAGGTATCGTCCGCGACAAACTCGGTCGTAAGATGTCTAAGTCATTGGGCAACTCTCCAGACCCAATCGAACTCATCGACAAATACGGCGCCGACGGCGTTAGAGTAGGTATGATGCTCACAGCTCCTGCTGGCAACGACCTTCCTTTCGACGAGGCATTGTGCGAACAAGGACGTAACTTCTGTAACAAAATGTGGAACGCTCTCCGTCTTGTAAAAGGCTGGAAAGTTGACGAAAATCTTCCACAACCAGAGACAGCTAAGATGGCGATGAAATGGTTCGAAGAACGTTTCCAACAAGTGCTTCAAGAAACAAATGACAACCTCGACAAATATCGTCTCTCTGACGCTTTGATGGGAATCTACAAACTCGTATGGGACGACTTCTGCTCATGGTATCTCGAAATGGTGAAAGCTCCGATGAATCAGCCAATCGACGCTGTGACATACAACGCAACGGTAACATTCTTCGAAAACTTGATGAAGATTTTGCATCCATTCATGCCTTTCATCACAGAAGACATCTGGCATCTCTTGAGAGAACGTCAAGACGGCGACGACCTCATCATCGCTCAACAACCAGCACAAAAAGTCGTTGACAATGATATATTAAATCAATTCTTGTTCACACAAGACGTCATCAACAACATCCGTAAGATTCGCGCTGAGAAAAACATCTCTATGAAAGAAGCAATCGAACTTATCGTTGTTGACAAAGACGGCAGCGTAAACAAAGACTTCGATTCAGTCATCATGAAGTTGTGTAATGTAAGTTCTGTTAATTATGTTGCAGAGACACCACAAGACGCATTCGGTTTCTTGGTAAAGGCTACAGAATATTTCATCCCTGTGACAGACAATATCGACACAGAAGCAGAAATCAAGAAATTAGAAGAAGAATTGGCATACGCACAAGGATTCTTGAGGTCTGTTGAAGCAAAATTATCAAATGAAAAATTCGTCAATGGCGCGCCAGCAGCAGTCGTCGACAAAGAAAGAAAGAAAAAGTCAGACGCTGAAGCAAAGATTAAAGTCATTGAACAGCAATTGGCAACATTGAAGAAATAAAGACGCTTTGAGCGGTGAGCTCTGAGCTTTGAAAATAGCCATCATTTTAAGTGATGGCTATTTTTTATTGGTAATTTGCTCATTACTCATGGCTCGTTGCTCAAAGCATAATTGTTTCAAAAAAAGTTCAATAGCCATGGTTCTTAGTTCAAAGTTTTTTCTTATCTTTGCCCAATTTATATAGTTTATAATTTCCAAAAAATAATAATTATGTCAGATTCAGTAAAATTTATCGAAGGCGGTCTCACTTATGATGACGTTTTGTTAGTTCCTGCATACAGCAATATCATCCCAAGAGATACCAATTTAAGTACCAATTTCTCTCGTAACATTCAGATTAACATACCTATCGTAACAGCTGGTATGGATACAGTTACAGAAGCTGCTATGGCAATTGCAATCGCACAAGAAGGCGGTATCGGTGTTCTTCACAAAAACATGACTATCGAACGTCAAGCAGCTGAAGTTCGCAAAGTTAAACGTGCTGAAAACGGCATGATCATCGACCCTGTGACTATCAGAGAAAACGCTATGGTAGGTGAAGCTCTCAGAATGATGAGTGAAAACCACATCGGCGGTATTCCAGTAGTTGACGCTAACAATGTGTTGGTCGGTATCGTTACAAACCGTGACATCCGTTTCGTTCAAGACATGAAACGTCCTATCTATGAAGTCATGACGAAAGAAAATCTCGTTACAGCTCCAGAATTCACAGACTTCGCTACAGCTGCTGAGATTCTCCAAAAACACCGCATCGAAAAATTACCAGTTGTCGACAAAGACAATCACCTCATCGGACTTATCACATATAAAGATATCATTAAAATCAAGGCTCGTCCAAATGCAAGCAAAGACTCTCTCGGTCGTTTGCGCGTTGCAGCTTCTGTAGGTATTGCAGCTAACACAATAGAAAGAGCAGAAGCATTGGTAGCAGCTGGCGTTGACGCTATCAACATCGACACAGCTCACGGCCACTCACAAAACGTTATCAACGTTGCTAAGGAATTACGCAGCAGATTTAAAAACATCGACATCGTTGTCGGTAACATCGCTACAGCTGATGCTGCACGCGAACTCGCTAAGACTGGCATCGACGCTATTAAAGTAGGTATCGGACCAGGTTCAATCTGTACAACTCGTATCATCGCTGGTATCGGCGTTCCTCAGCTCACAGCTGTTTACAACGTATCACAAGCTCTTCAAGGCACAGGTATTCCTGTCATCGCTGACGGCGGTATCCGTTATACAGGCGACATCGTGAAAGCTATCGCAGCAGGTGCTTCTTCAATCATGGCTGGCTCATTATTCGCTGGCGTTGACGAATCTCCAGGTGACACAATCATCTTCGAAGGAAGAAAATTCAAGACATATCGTGGTATGGGTTCTCTCGAAGCTATGCAAAACGGTTCTAAAGACCGTTACTTCCAAGACATGGAAGACGACATCAAGAAACTCGTTCCAGAAGGCATCGTAGGTCGCGTTCCTTACAAAGGCAGCCTCTCAGAAGTCGTTTACCAATTAGTTGGCGGTCTCCGCGCTGGTATGGGTTACACTGGCTCAAGAACAATCAGCGACTTGCAAAAGGCTCAATTTATTAAGATTACTGCTTCAGGTATGCGCGAAAGCCATCCACATGATATCACAATTACAGCAGAATCACCTAACTATAGCACAAAAGCATAATAGCATTTGAACTAAGGCATTTGAACCCTGAACTAAGAACTTTTTATTTTTTGGTTCAGGGTTCAAAGTTCAATGTTCTTGGTTCAACATAATATAGTTTAGATTTAATCGTTATTTTCCTAAAATAATGAAAGAAATATGACAAGAAAACAAACACTTACATCATGGCTCATCGCATTGTTCGTTATGATGATGCCTTCACTTTTATCAGCTCAGTCTTATACTAAAAAGACATTGATTACACTCGGTGACAAAGAGATATCAGCTCGTGAGTTTATGGATACTTACGAAAAAAATAATGTCAAGACAGATGTCATCGATAAGAAAAACATTGACGAATATCTTGATTTGTACATCGATTTTAAATTGAAAGTTACAGAGGCTGAAGATCTTAAAATGGATACAATGCCTTCTTTCGTCAAGGAGTTGAAGAATTATCGCGATCAGTTGGCGAAGCCTTATTTCTCAAATGACGAGATTACAGAAGAATTGGTTAAAGAGGCTTATGAAAGAATGCAGTATGATATGAACGCTGCTCATATCCTCATCAAATGCGAAGCAAACGCATTGCCAGCCGATACTCTCAAAGCTTACAACAAGGCGATGTCTATTCGCGAACGTATATTGAAAGGTGAAGACTTCTCTGCAGTAGCAGAAGAAATGTCAGAAGACCCTTCAGCACGCGATATGGAAGAAATTCCTGGCGTCAGAAAAGCTTACAAAGGCAACCGTGGCGAATTGGGATATTTCACAGCATTCGATATGGTTTATCCTTTTGAAACAGGAGTTTATACAACAGAAGTTGGTAAGGTGTCAATGCCAATACGTTCAGACTTCGGCTATCACATCATCAAAGTGAACAGCAAAACTCCAGCATTGGGACTCATAAGAGCTGCTCATATCTTCTTGGCAGCAGATCCAACAGACCCAAGCAAAACAGATTCTATCTTGAGCGCAAAAGCTAACAATATCTACAATGAACTTATGAAAGACCACAACCAATGGTCAGATTTCGTAAGAAGATATTCTGAAGACAGAGGTACAATCACTAACAATGGCGTGCTCAGTACATTTAGAGTCAATCAAATAGTACCAGAATTCATCACTGCAGTGAAAAGTCTCAAATTAGGTGAGATATCAGAACCAGTCAAGACTAACTTCGGATATCATATCATAAGACTCGTGATGACAACACCTCCATCAGACTTCGAAACAGAAAAAACAAAAATTGAAGAAAGAGTTGAAAGAGATATGCGCGGCAAGATTAGTGAAGAAATTGCGATGAACCGTATCATGAAAGACAATAACTTCAAGGAAAATACTAAAGTCAAAGATGAATACATCGCTACTATCGACAGTACATTGGCTATGGGAACATATCAGCCAAGCGAAGATATAGATACCAAAAAAGTTCTCTTCACAATCGGTAAAGAGTCATGTAGCTTGGGAGAATTCGTTGATTATATCGTTGGTAATCAAAGAAGAAAAGGATTCCTTACATCAACAGCTTATGCTTATGAACTTTATGAGTCATTCTTGAGAGAAAAAGTGTTCGCATTTGAAGATGCAAACTTGGATGAAAAATATCCAGAATTCAAGACTTTAGTACAGGAATATCACGATGGAATCTTGTTGTTCTCTTTGATGGAAGAACAAGTATGGAACAAAGCCGTTGAAGATACAGTAGGATTGAAAGAATACTACGAAAGAAACAAGAATCTCTATATGTGGAATGACCGCGTCAGAGCTATCGTTGTGACATCAACAAATAAAGATAATGTTGAAGAAATCGCTACATTACTCAGCGGTGATGTTACAATAGATTCAGTACGTGCTTACTTGAAATCTAATGGAGTACAAGCAACAGCTCGTTTCTCATTCTACCAAGAAGGCGATAATGTCAACATCGACGCAATGGACTGGAATGCAGGTTCTTTAGGTACTTTTGAATCAACAGTAGACAATACAACACAGATAATAAAAATCGTTGAAGTACGTCCTGCAGAGCCTAAATCATTCAAAGAAGCTAAAGGCTTAATAACATCAGGCTATCAAACTGAATTGGAAAGACTTTGGTTACAACAGCTTAAAGAAAAATATCCTGTAAAGGTAAATCAAAAAATATTGGAAAAAGTTAGAAATAACTATTAATTAAAAGAATAAAAATGCGTTTACTCTGGATCAGTCTTATTTTTACATTACTTTTCCCAACATGCCAGGGAAAGAAAACTGAAGACAAAGGCGATGTCATTGTCTCGGTATATGGTAAAAAATTATATAAGACTGATCTGGAGAATATCGTTTACGAAGGCATCAGCTATCATGACAGCGTGGTGAGAGCCAAAGTGTATATCGACAAATGGGTCCGCAACCAGCTGCTGATACGTCAGGCTGAGAATAATCTGTCTCAGGAACAACTTGATTTCTCAAAAAGATTGGAAGAGTATCGTAACTCTTTGGTGATAAACAAATACGAGACAGAACTGATAAACCAAAATCTTGACACCGAAGTTACCGAAGACCAGATAAATGATTATTACAACCAGAACCATGCTGAGTTCAGAATGAATCGCGACATCGTACAGTTGGCATCCGTTTCGCTTCCTAACGACAGCAAGAAGAAGTGGGTGTTCACTAAATTGTTTCGCGATTATGACTCCTTAATGATTGATTCCTTAACTTCATTGGCAAATCAATATGCGCTCAATTATGATTTCAATATCAAAGAATGGCGCGACTTTGAGGAAGTTGTCAATACTTATGATTTGAAAGTAAAAGATAATAAGTCTTTCTTGAACGAAAAGAACTTCTTCGTTGTTAATAATGAAGATGTATATACTCTCGTGAAAATATGCGATTATCGTCTTGTCGGCGATGAGTCGCCTTGCGAGATGGAAACAAATAGGATAAAATATATTATCCTAAGCAATAGAAAGAAAGAGTTATTGGAAAATTTATATAACGACTTGCATACAAAGGCTATTCAGGACAAGGCTTTTGATGTTTATTAAAGACAACAAGATACCGTAATAAAATAAATATAGATATGAGACAAGGTAACAAGATAGCAACTTTATTTGCAGTATTGTTTTTCGTTTTATTTATGAGTTCGGCTAATGCTCAGGACGCTCAGGTCATTGATAGAGTAGTGGCTGTAGTTGGTCAGAATATAATACTTCAGTCAGACATTGAGGCTCAATATATTCAATATAGATTGCAAGGCGGCATAAAAGGTGATGCTGCTACTATTCGCTGCGAGATTCTTGAAGACCTTATGTTCCAGAAGCTTATGCTTAACCAGGCTGAGATGGACAGTATCACTGTGACAGATGAACAGGTCAATGCAGATGTCGATCGTTGGATAAGTTATTTTATTTCTCAGTTGGGTTCTCAGGAGAATCTTGAGAAATATTACAAGAAGACAATGCCAGAAATCAGAGAGGACTTGTTCCGTGTTAGAAAAGACAATATATTGGTTGAACAGGTGCAACAGCAGATGTTGTCTAATGTTGAAGTGACACCGTCAGAAGTGAGAAAACTTTATTATGACCTGCCTAAAGACAGCATCCCTATGGTTAATTCTAAATATGAGATAGCTCATCTTGTGAAGAAACCACCAATCTCGTTGGATCAGAAGTTGGAAGTGAAAGACAGATTATACAAGATGCGTAAGCGTATTCTCAACGGCGAGCGTTTCTCTACTTTAGCTTTGCTTTATTCAGAAGATCCAGGCTCAGCCAAGAAAGGCGGAGAACTTGGATTTAAAGGCAAAGGCGAGTTGGTCCCTGAATTCGAAGCTGCTGCCTTTAACCTCCGCGATGGCGAGATATCAGAAGTTGTTGAGACAGAATTCGGCTTCCATATAATACAGATGATAGAACGTCGTGGCGATTTCGTCAATGTGCGTCATATCTTATTGACGGTTAAAGTCGATCCTGAAGTGTTGCAAGTGGCATATGATGAATTGGATTCTATAGCAAACCTCATCAATAACGACAGCCTGACATTTGATGAAGCGGTGCGTCGTTTCAGTGACGAGAAAGATAGAATAAATGGCGGTGTGCTCGTAAATGCTGCAACAGGAGGAACATTGTTCGATGTCACAGAACTAGATCAACAAGTGGCAGTAGTGATAAATCAAATGGAAGTCGGAGATATCAGTGTGCCAGTCCCAATGAAGACATCAGACAACAAAGACGCTTGTCGCTTGATATATCTTAGAAAGAAGACAGAACCACATAAGGCTAACTTGAAAGACGACTACACTCTCATCCGCGACCTCGCTATGCAGAAGAAACGTGAAGAGATAATAAATGACTGGATCGACTCTAAATCAGGCAAGGCTTACATCAGAGTGTGCGATGACTTTAGAGACTGCGACTTCAGGTTCGGATGGAATTTTGTAGATTAATTAATCAAAAATCAAGATAAGATGTATCAGTCAGATGTTGAAGGTGCCAAGGCACTCGTGCAAAAATATGAAGTGCTTAAGAATGAGATCTCCAAGGTCATCGTTGGCCAGAATGAAATCATTCATAACACAATATTATCGGTATTTTGTCAAGGCCATGTCTTGTTAGTCGGTGTACCAGGCCTCGCCAAGACATTGTTGGTAAGCACCATCGGTCGTGCTCTCGGACTCTCGTTCAGCCGTATACAGTTCACACCTGACCTTATGCCATCCGACATTCTTGGTACAGAAATAATTGACGACACTCGTCAGTTCAAGTTCATCAAAGGTCCTGTGTTTTCTAATATAATATTAGCCGATGAGATCAACAGAACGCCTCCTAAGACACAGGCTGCTCTTCTTGAAGCGATGCAGGAAAAACACGTCACGGTATCAGGAAAGACATATAAGTTACAGGAGCCTTTCTTCGTTCTGGCAACACAAAACCCTATAGAACAAGAAGGAACATATCCGCTGCCTGAAGCTCAGCTCGACCGTTTCATGTTTAACCTTAAACTGGATTATCCTTCATACGAAGAAGAGATAGAAGTCGTGAAAAACACCACATCGGCAAAAGTTACAGACATCAGTCCTGTCATGACGGCAGAGGAGATAGTTTATTTCCAGAACCTCGTCCGTCGTGTGCCAGTTGCTGACAACGTCTATGAATATGCGGTAAGACTGGTGTCTAGCACGCGACCTGGTACTGAGCGCGCTCATGAGTGGAGCGACAGATACCTCAGCTGGGGCGCAGGACCTCGCGCATCGCAATACTTAATAATAGGTGCTAAAGCTAATGCCTTGCTGAAAGGAAAACTCTCTCCAGACATCGAAGACGTACAAGAAGTCGCACTGCCGATATTACGCCATCGTCTCGTCAGAAACTATACAGCTGAAGCAGAAGGCGTAAGCATTGAGAGAATAGTTGAGCAATTGACAATTAACAATTGACAATTTTTTTGATAGTTTAAAATTTATTGTTTTATAAAAAAGTCGCTACAATTCCTCGTAGCGACTTTTTTATTTTGAGATTCTGAATTTTTAAAATTTCAAAATTCTCTTAACAATGTTTCCTGCATTAGTATTTATTTCAACAAAATAAACTCCTGATTCAAGGCCATTGACGACGTAATTGCTGCCGTTAACATTAACTTCCATAATCTTGTTTCCAACGACGTTATAAACTGTGATATAAGTCATGTCGTCGCAAACAATAGTGAAGTTGTCTCTTGATGGATTAGGATAGATAGAAGCTTCTATTGCAGATGTTTCTATTGTTGATAAAGTATTCTTGACAGTGACATCGCTGAATAATCCGTTACAGTCGTTATAAATGGCTCTGACGCTGTAGACGTGTTCTCCATTTATGTCTTTGTCGGTGAAAGATGTTTCTTCTGTGGTGCCGACTAAGACTGTTCCACGATATACTTCAAAAGTTGTTGCTTCTCCGTTGTCTATAGTCCAATTTAATATGACGTCGTTTCCTACTGATTCGCCTTTGAGGTCTTTCACGGCGTCGCACATTTCTTGGTATTCATATTTGCAAGAGCAGTCGTTGACCCATGAGCATAAGTATGATGTTGTTTGTGATAAAATAGGACTTATATAAACAGCAACATAGTTTTCTTTCATCACAACGAAACCACATTCTTTATCGTATTGGTCTTTGCCCATCCATTCGAGTGTTACTTCCACATTAGACTCGATGTTGATACGTGATTCGCCAAAGCTTCCTGATATAAGTGTCAATGTATCTGTTGGTCTGCCGCTGTCGTATTTCACCAAGAGTGCTGCTCCATTCCATCCGTCGCTATATGAATCGCTGAGCTGGAATATGTAGTTACATGAAAGAGTGTAGCTCTCGCTGAATTCGTATTCTTTTCCGTAGAACTCAGATGCCTTTAAGACGAAAGGAATGCTTGAACCTAAGTCTTCTGATGCAGTGATGTTGAAGAAAGCGATGCTTGATGAGTTGGCGCCGATGGAGCTGAATTCAGCTTCCGCATTGTTTATGGTGATATCGTTGCTGTTGCTTGATAAGTTGCCTTTTACTTTCACAGCGATTTCATTGCCGATGTTATTCAACACTACGCCTAAGTCGGCTGTTTCGCCTGCTTCAAGTATGCCGTTTCCGTTGTTGTCGTTTTTGACCAATAACGAAGCGAAGATAAGTTCCTTGTCTTTAACCTCAATAGGGAATGTTGATAAAGACACTACTTTGTCATTTTCGTAGAAATCTATATTGAAATACAATTCAGAATTGTAGTCGATGTCATTACTTACAGCAATTTCAAATTCATTGCTGAGCATGACGTCGGCATTTCCTGCTATATTATTGATGACAGCATCGGCGTCTGTTATTGTCACGTCTTTGTTTGAACATGAGATGACAACTTTGATGTTGTTATATTCTTTTTCAGAATCGTTATGGACGTTGATGCTTAATTTGACTGTCTCACCAGGATTCAGGTGTCCGTTGTTGTTTGCATCTGTGTCGTTGAGAGTGATTCCATTCAATGAGAAGTCACCTATTTTGATACTATTCACAGCTTTGAAAGCATCGACGAGACCTGTTCCGAAGAAGTTGTCTTTCTTCTCGGTGAGTTTCTTTGCTGTAGTCTCTAATGTCATGCAGATGTCGGCAGGAGTGAGGTCGTTGTTTTTTTCTAACATAAGAGCCATGATGCCTGCGACACAAGGTGCTGCCATTGATGTTCCTGACTTGAGGTTATAACCGTTGTTGCTGTCGTGGTCGAGTGACTTGACCCCAACGCCTGGAGCGCATACGTCAGGACGGATGAGACCTATTTTGTCACCGCCGTAAGGATAGTCATTGAAATGAGTGTCGGTCCATGTGACAGGTCCTTTAGAGCCGTTTTCGTATTTGTTTTCAAAGTAGTCGACGGCACCGATAGCCACTACGCAAGACAAAGCGCCTGGGTTGACTTGTTGGTCAGGGTGTAACCATGGTGGAGGACAGCTGGCAGGAGCCAAGATATTGTTTGGAACTTGCATTTGTGGAGTAAGATTATTGCCGAAGTTTCCTGCAGCCACTGATGCGACTACGCCTAATTCCAAAGCATTGACACATGTTGTACGTAACATGATTTTGTTTGCTGCACTAGGAGCCAAGATGCCTAACGACATGCTTAAGATATCGGCATGGTTTTCAATGGCGAATTCCATAGCTGAGTTGATGCTGCTTGTAGATCCTGAGCCATAGTCGTCAAGAGCTTTGACGCACATCAATGTTGCGTCTGGAGCAATACCGGTGAGAATACCTGATGTGCCGTCACCGCATATTGTACCTGCGCAGTGTGTGCCGTGACCGTATCTGTCCATAGTGTCGTCGTTGTTGTTGACAGTGTTGTATCCGTGGTTAGGATATTGTGGTCCGCCGTCCCATAAATGGTCTTTGATATCGGCATGGTTATAGTTGACACCAGAGTCGATGACAGCTACGAGAACGCCTTTGCCAGTATAACCCATAGCCCAAACCTTATCAGCATTGACCATAAGGATGTTGTCTGTCATATCAACGTCATCATTTCTTGTCAGTTGTCCGTAGTCTGTAGTCTGTTGCTCTCCATCAGGAATCATCTTCACCATTTCATCATAACCGATGGCTTCAATGTCTGGATGTTCTGAAAGAAGATAAATGACATCGCTGCTTGCAGTACAGCTGATGGCGTTTGAAAGCCAGTGTGTCGTGATATTTGTAACTTTATAACTTCTTGTCTCTGCTTTAAGTATTGATAATACTTCTTGTTGTCTTTCTTCAGAGAAAAGCTTGAGTTCGTCGACGAGGATGTTACGTTTTGCTTTCTTGTCGAGTGTCGCCTCAGCGCGTGTTCTTAACTTCGCAAGGTCAATCTGTGACTTGAAGATGATGTTGACAGGAATCATCTTGTCACCCTTTTGATTTAAGACATCTTGTAATCTAGGATCGATGGTGCTTTGTGAGAATCCTATATTATACAACAAGAGGAGGAGTAATGTAAGGAGTAATGTCTTTTTCATGATTTTATTTTTTTGCTGTGAGCAACGGGCTTTGAGCTGTGTGCAGTTTCAATTTACAATTGCTCATAGCCCATAGCTCATTGCTTAATAATTCTCTTAACTATATTACCTTCGTTTGTATTTATCTTAACGAAATAAATTCCAGTATTTAATTTTGTTACATCAACAGCAACACTGCCTTGTAGCCTTGTAGCCTTGTAGTCTTGTAATCTTCCGTAAACATCATAAACCATAACGTTTTCAATCTCGACTTCAGTCACGATATATAATTTGTCGTTAGCTGGGTTAGGGTAGATGCTGACATTTGAGTCGTGAGAATATTCGTTAATATCGACTCCCCATTGTGCGAGGACGCTCTTGAATGATCCGTTGCAGTCTTCGTATACAGGTCTTACGCTATAGGTGTAAGAGAAAGCTCTGTTTTGTTCGATGTTGCTGTCGACGAATGATAAGCCGTCTGTTTCACCTATATGTTTTGTGTCGCGATATATTTCGTATTTTAAGATTTCTTGTTCTGGAGCTTCCCATGTCAGGATGACGGTGTTCTGGCTGACGTTGGCACTGACGCTTTTTATTGGCTCACACATCTCAAAGCTGTTGTTTTCGCAAGAACAGTTATTTATCCATGAATAAAGGAATCCGTTGTCGAGGAAGCCTCCGTTGCGATAGATGATGTTGCCGTTTTCATTTGAGATTATGAAGCTATTTTCTAAATCCCAAGAGCCTTTGGACCATTCTAATGACACTTCAACATCGTTGGCTATCTTACGTTTGTAAGTTTTTGTTTTGCCGTCTGTTATGGTGAATGCTTCGTCAGGAGTGCCGTCGCTGTATGATATTACCAAAGCTGCTTTGTTCCATCCGTCACCGCTGGTGTCGTAAAGATCAAAGATGATTTCGCAAGCTTTTTTGTATGTGCCCTCAAATTCATAAGTGTTGTTGAAGGCGTCTGTTATTGTCATTGCGATAGGAAGTTTGAAGTTGTCGCCTGCATTGTCTGCTAATGTGACGTTGAATAACGCTACTGCAGATGAGTTTTCTCCAATGCTGCTGAACTCAGCTTCTGTGTTGTTAATGGTAAGCTTTGCATTTGTCGTTGAAATTACGCCTTTCAATCCAACTGCAATTTCATTGCCAATGTTGTTCAATACGATGCCAAGGTCAGCTGTTTCGCCAGCTTCAAGTAATCCGTTGCCGTTGTTATCGTTTTTGACGATGAATGAAGAGAACTGTATCTCAGATCCGCTTGCATAGACAGGAGTTCTAAGATATGCGATCTGTTCTTCGTTTTCATTGAAGAAATATATGTCGAATGCAAGTAATGTCTTTGGTGATGTGCTTTCATCAATTGTGACGGCAAACACATTTTCTATTGTGACATTTTCATTGGCGTTGATGTTGTCTATTTGTGCGATAGAATCTGTTATTGTGACAAATTCGTTGTTGCTTCTTAAAACAGCTTTTACATTGCTGAAACGTTCTTCTGAATTGTTTTTGAAAGTTATGTTGATATTGGCGTTTTCGCCAGGATTAAGTTTTTCATTGTTATTGCCGTTTGCATCTTTGATGTTATAGCTCACGAAGCTGAACTCGCCGTTGTCTATTGCATTCATCGCTGCCAATGCATCGACGCGACCTGTACCTGTTTTATTGCTTTTTGTTTCGGAAAGTTTCACGCTTGTAGTCTCTAATAATCTGCAGATGTCGGCAGGGGTGAGGCTTGGGTCTTTTTCAAGCATAAGGCACATGATGCCAGCAACGCATGGTGTCGCCATTGATGTGCCGTTCATTGAAGTATGACCGTTGTTTGATGAATAGTCAAGGGAGACGATTGACACGCCTGGTGCGCAGATGTCAGGACGGATAAGACCGATAAGCTCTCCGTTGTTGTATGGGTAGTCGTTGAACTCGCTTCCTTCCCATGTGACAGGACCGTTTGATGAGAAGTCTGCTGGGTTGTCGTTATAGTCAACGGCTCCTACAGAGACCACGCATGACAAATCACCTGCGTTGGATTCTTGGTCTGGACTGAGCCATGGTGGAGGACATCCGCCAGGGATGATGACGTTGTCAGGAACTGGTTTTATCATCATATATTCGTTCGCTCCATAGTTGCCGGCTGCCACTGATGCAACAACGCCGAGTTCCAATGCTGTGACGCAGCTGCGACGTAACATGACTTTTTCAGAAATCTCTGGTAATGTGACACCTAACGACATGCTTAATACATCGGCATTGTGTTCAATAGCCCATTCCATACCGCTGTTGATGTTGTCCGCTGTTCCTGTGCCTTCGTCGCTGACGCTCTTGATACACATCAATGTAGCTTTAGGAGCTATGCCTGTCTTGGTGCCGGAAGTACCGTCGCCACATACGGTGCCTGCGCAGTGTGTGCCGTGACCGAATCTGTCCATTGGGTCATTGTTGTTGTCATATGTGTTGTATCCGTGGTAAGGAAATTCTGCGCCGCCGTCCCATAGATTGTTGGCAATGTCAACGTGGTTGTAGTTGACACCAGAGTCAATGACTGCAACGACAACGCCGTCGCCAGTATAACCCATAGCCCAGATGTCGTCGGCATTGACTGTGGTGATGTTTTCTGTCATGCCAGTGACGCTTTCTGCTCTCTCTGAATAATTGTTGCTGATCAGGACTTTCTCTTCGTTATATCCGATGACGAGAACGTCTGGATGTGATGCCAACTGATAGATTACATCACGTGTAGTATTGCAGTTGATATAATTCGCTAGCCAATGGCAGCTGATGTCTTTAACCTTGCTGCTTCTTTGTTCTGCATCAAGAATCGACAATATTTCTTTCTGTTCTTTTTCTGTGAAACTTTTAAGCTCGTCAACCAATATGTTGCGTTTTGCTTCTTTGTCGACGATGCTTTCAGAACGACTTCTTAAATTGTTGAAATTCATCTGCGATTTCAAGATGATGTTAACACTAATCATCTCGTCGCCTTTTTGATTTAAAATCTCTTGTAATCTAGGTTCAATAGTGCTTTGTGCTAAAGCTAAATTACAGAATGAAAAAATGACTAATAATGTAAAAACTAACTTTCTCATACAACTTGTTTTAAGTTCGCAAAGATAATAAAAGACAACGGACTACGGACAATAGATAACAGACTTTTTTAGTTTATAGTGTATAGTTTATAGTTTATGGTTTAGAGTAGTGGAAATGTTTTAGTTTTTAAGTGGTGAGTGTATACACTATCAACTTTTCCCTATCCCCTTATCACTACTATACACTCTACACTCTCAACCAAAAAATCCTTAGTCTTTAGCCCTTAGTCCTTTTATGGCGTTCGGCTACGCCGCCGGGCTTTCCGCTATATCTTTGCTCGTTGCCTCGCAAAGGATGCCGCTCCAATCCCTAACGCAAGATTGAACCAAGAACAAAGTGTTGGCTTTTGAAACTTGAGGCTAAGTGAAATGAATGCCCTCCGTGACTTTATATCTCAGTGATTCTGTGTCTTAATGAAAAAAGCGACCCTGAGGTCGCTTTCTATCAAACTGTTAAAATGTCTTTTATCTTGAGTTCGCAGAGCTCGTCAACTTTCTTGACGTATTTGTCTGTGATCTCTTGGATTTTTTCTGTAATCAATTTAACTTCGTCTTCTGATACGCCTTCGTCTTTGAGTTTCTTGGCGTCATCGTTAGAGTTACGACGTATGTTGCGGATACCGACTTTAGTCTCTTCAGCTACAGTCTTGGTACGTTTTGCCAATTCTTTACGGCGTTCTTCTGTCAATGGAGGAACGAGTATGCGTAAGAAATCGCCTTCATTTTTAGGATTGAAACCTAAGTTTGCATTTAAAATAGCTTTCTCGATAGCTGAGATGGAACTTTTATCGAATGGTTGAACGATAATTTGACGTGGGTCAGGAGTTCCGATATTTGAAGTTTGTTCGATAGGAACAACAGTTCCGTAATATTCTACTTTAACACCTTGCAACATTGCAGGACTTGCTTTGCCTGCTCTAATCTTCTGAAATTCCAAGTCCATGTGTTTCATGGTGTTTTCCATGGTTTCAGTAGTTTCGTCTAAAATAAATTGAGATTCTTCTGTCATAATAAATTCATTTTACAGCACAAAAATAAAAATTTTTCAATTAAGTACAATTTTATTTTGTTACTAATGTTCCAATTTCTTCACCATTTAAGACTTTTAACAAGTTGCCTTTTGTATTCATGTCAAAGACGTACATTGGCATATTGTTTTCTTTGCATAAGGTGAATGCTGTGAGATCCATGACTTTAAGGTTCTTGTTATAAGCTTCGTCATATGTGATATGATCGAATTTTGTTGCTGTAGGGTCTTTTTCAGGATCAGCGGTGTAGATGCCATCGACGCGTGTTCCTTTTAAGATGATGTCGGCTCTCACTTCAACAGCTCTCAATGCTGAAGCAGTGTCTGTTGTGAAGAATGGGTTTCCTGAACCGCCGCCAATGATGACGACATTGCCTTCTTCAAGAAGCTTGATAGCTTTGGCACTGCTCATAGAGTCAGCAATGCGGTCGATGAAAACGCCTGATAATAAAGCTGTCTTCACACCTTTTGCTTGCAATGTTGATTGTAATGCCATGCTGTTGATGACAGTAGCGAGCATTCCCATATAGTCTCCTTGGATTCTGTCCATACCTTTGCTTGCACCTTGTAATCCACGGAAGATGTTGCCGCCGCCGATTACGATGGCAATCTGTGCTTGTTTCGCTGCTTCTGCTATTTCTTCTGCATAATCGTTAAGACGTTCTGGGTCGATGCCGTATTGTTGTTCACCCATAAGAGCTTCACCGCTCAATTTTAAAAGTACTCTTGTGTATTTCATATATTTAAATTTATATTGTATATTATTTAAAACCAATAACCTACGTTAAGAAATCCAACTACGCCTGAACATCTGTTGGAGCCCATAAGACTCACCTCGATAGGACCTGCTTTTGTTTTTACACCCAAGGTTAAACCGCAACCGAAAGTGAAGTTCTCGTCTGAAAACCAAGTGCTGTGATCGTCAGCGATATATCCTCCGTTGCAGTTGGCTATGGCGTAGAAGTTTTTATAAAAATTATATTGCCATGATATTTTGCCTATAGCGATGTTGTCGCCATATAACTGCGTAAATCTTAATCCTTCAAAAGATATTATGTTGTCAAAATATTTCATATGTGACTGTCCTCCAACGAAGAAACGATAGCTTAAAGGTATCTCGTCGGCAGTAAATGATGAACCTACTGTCGCACCCATCTTTAACGAATGTCTTTTGCCTACAGCTATGGAACCGTCAAAGTCGGCTTTCAAGATAATGGAATGTCCCATCATTGAGCCGTCTTCTGACTTGATGAACGGGACTAGATATTTGCCGCTGATGTTGAGTTTCCATCCTCTTGATGCAAATGTCGGAGCGTCTTCGTTGTTGATGTGATAGTTGATGTAAGCATGCGCTATGAAATCATAATTGTCGGCTTTGACGACATGGACGAGATTGTCTCTGAGATGTACATAATTGCCAACGATGCCGGCTCGCAGTTGTTGCTGTATGGTCGGCATATATTCTACAAATAAGTCTAACTTATTGTCTTGTACTTTATATGAATTGCTGATGGTCTTGTCCTTGTATTGATTCATGGAAAGACTAATAGCCGACAAGTCTAATCCATATTTGAATTTTTGTGACAGATTGGAATGGAATCGTAACTTGAAATATGGGTCTTCTGCGATGTTGATGTCGGCAGCTAATGTTGAACGCTTCGGGAACTTGAAGATGTTCTTGAGCGTTATGTTCGCTAATATTCCAATGCCGTAATCGGTGTCGTAATGTGCTGCTATCGACACGGTCTCTTCTTCTTTTCTGGTACAGTGTATCACTAAATTAGCTCCTTTAGGTGCAGGCGTGAACTCGTACCAGATATCCTTGTAGTATCCTGTGGCATAGATGCTCATGATAGAATTCTCTATGTCGTGGATGGCTATTTTTGCTGGATAGTTTTTGCCAATGGACTTTTTTATGAAGTTGGCGCCTTCTTCCTTGACGCCTTCAACTTTTAATGTCACGACATATATCGAGTCGAGGGGTTTAACATCAGGGCGTTCAATGTCATAGTGTTGAATGTTTCTTATCGAATCGGCTAGATGTTTCAGTTGAGGTAGATATTCTCTTGCCGCGATTTCGCCAAGTGCTATGATGGTGTCGTAAGAATTGAAATCCATCATGCCGTATTTGGCGACTTCTGGCTTGATATATATGTCTGTCTCTTCTTTCGCCCTGGAATAAGCGTCAATGTCGGACATTGCGATGATCTGGTCCATTATTATCGCCATTGAATTGAGTTCTTCTTTCGTGTGGAAGTTGCGTTGAACGTCGATACCTATTATAATATCTACGCCTTTCTGTCGCACGTTAGGAACAGGGAAGTTGTTCCTTAATCCGCCGTCGATGAGCAAACGACCATCAACTTCAACAGGAGGGAAATAAAATGGAATCGACATTGATGCTCTGATGGAACGTTGAAGGTTGCCTCTCGTCATCTCATATGCCTCGGCATTTTCAATGTCGGCCGCCACACATAAGAATGGCACTGACAATTCATTATAATTCTTGATTTTATATGCCGGTGATGTTAGTCGCGCCAACAGAAGATTTATCATTCCTCCATCATAAATAGATGACTTCATCTGTATCTTCTTGTTCCTGAAAGGGAATGTGGCGAGATAATGTCTGTCTAGAATCTTGTCGTCAATGGAAATGTATTTCTGAGGAATGGCATCCGACATTATGGCATTCCAGTTTTGTTCTCTGACAAGCTGCGTCATCTCGTCTGGAGAATAGCCGATGGCATAAAGTCCGCCGATGATGCTTCCCATACTCGTTCCAGCGATGTAGTCTATTGGCAATCCTGCTTCTTCTATGACTTTAAGAGCTCCGATATGAGCGAATCCCTTCGCGCCGCCGCCGCTTAATACAACACCGACACGAGGACGTGCTATTGAATCTGTAACATGCTGAGCAGCGATATTTTGGCAAAAATCAAATGTCAAAAGGCAAAAGATAAAAACCTTAAGCCATGTGCTTCTTCTATTGACCGTTGACCGTTGACTGTTGACCATAATCTTAAATCTTAAACCATCGCTGGTTTACTTTACAAAGTTATAATAATTTTGTTGAAGAGATATGTGTTTTTTTCTTAAAAAAAAGAGTGCCACACTAAATTTTGTAGCACTCCTTTTTATAATTGTACATTGTAAATAGTCAATAGTAAATTGAACTATTCTTCTCTTCCGTGACAATTCTTGTATTTCTTGCCGCTGCCACATGGACAAGGGTCGTTTCTTCCGACTTTCTTCTCGACGTGTACAGGTTGTGTCACTTGACGTTCTTGTGTGTTGCTGTGTGCTTGTGACAACAAGTCGTTGCGTTGTTCTTTTAACTTGCTTCTGTCGATAGCTCTAGCTCTTTGTTCTTTGACTTGGCTGCCGTCTTGCATAGGAACATTAGCACGCATCAAGAATGAGATGACGTCGGTATTGATCTTTTGTATCATTTGCTTGAACAAATTGAACGACTCGAACTTGTAAATCAAGAGAGGGTCTTTTTGTTCGTAATGTGCATTTTGTACTGAATGTTTCAATTCGTCCAATTCACGTAAGTGTTCTTTCCATGACTCGTCGATAATGCCGAGGGTGATGAATTTCTCTACTGATAAAGAAATCTCTTTAGCTCCGTTTTCAACAGCTTTCTTGAGATTAACCACGACATTCATGCTCTTCTTGCCATCGGTGAATGGAATCAGAATGTTTTCATATTGTGTGTTCTTATGAACATTTTCTATGATAGGTAATGTCTTTTCGCCGATGATACGTGTCTTGTTGTTATACACTTCAAGAGCTTTGTCGAATAATCTGTCAGCGAGAACGTCTAATTTGGAACGTTTGAATTCGTCTTCTTCAAATGGAAGGTCGATTCCCATTGTTGAAAGTACTTCTAACTTCAATCCTTCATAATCGCTGACATCTTGGAATCTTTCTATCAATGACTCGCCGAGGTCGTACATCATATTGTTGATGTCTATAGAAAGGCGTTCTCCGAATAATGCGTGGCGTCTCTTTTCGTAGATGGCTTCACGTTGTGAGTTCATGACGTCGTCATATTCAAGGAGGTGCTTACGTGTTCCGAAGTGGTTTTCTTCGACTTTCTTTTGTGCTTTCTCGATTTGTTTTGTAATCATTGAGTGTTGGATCACTTCACCTTCCTGGAGACCGAGTCTGTCCATAAGAGGAGCGATTCTGTCGGAACCGAACATACGCATAAGGTCGTCTTCAAGAGATACGAAGAATTGTGAACTACCGTTGTCACCTTGACGTCCGGAACGACCACGTAACTGACGGTCGACACGACGTGACTCGTGACGCTCTGTACCGATGATTGCGAGACCGCCGGCTTCTTTAACGCCAGGTCCCAACTTGATGTCAGTACCACGACCCGCCATGTTTGTTGCGATAGTCACAGTTCCTGCTTGACCAGCGTCTTTAACGATTTGTGCTTCCTTAGCGTGTAACTTAGCGTTCAAGACGTTGTGTTTTATACTTCTGCGTGTTAATAACTTGGAAAGGAGTTCTGATACTTCAACAGATGTTGTACCAACAAGAACAGGACGGCCTTCGGCAACAAATTCTTGGATCTTGTCGATGACAGCATTGTATTTTTCACGCTTTGTCTTGTAGATCAAGTCTTCAGCGTCGATACGTGCTATAGGTTTGTTTGTTGGAATTACAACGACGTCTAACTTGTAGATATCCCAGAACTCACCGGCTTCTGTCTCAGCAGTACCAGTCATACCTGCAAGTTTATGGTACATACGGAAGTAGTTCTGTAATGTGATTGTAGCGTAAGTCTGTGTCGCTGCTTCAACATGAACGTTTTCCTTTGCTTCAACGGCTTGGTGTAAACCGTCTGACCAACGACGTCCTTCCATAATACGGCCAGTCTGCTCGTCAACAATCTTAATCTTGTTGTCCATAATGACGTAGTCAACGTCTTTTTCGAACAAAGTATAAGCTTTAAGAAGTTGTTGTACAGTATGTAAACGTTCTGATTTTTCTGAAAAGTTACGGAGTAACTCTGATTTCTTCATGACCTTTTCATCGTCTGAAAGACCGCTGCGTTCAAGTTCAGCGATTTCGCTACCTACGTCAGGCAAGATGAAGAATGAAGAGTCGTTATATGCTTTTGTGAGTTCGTCGATACCTTTTTCAGTGAGGTCGACGCTATGGAGTTTCTCGTCGATGACGAAGTAAAGCTCGTCGTCGATGATATGCATATTCTTTTGTTGTTCTTGGAGGTAGAATCCTTCTGTCTTTTGCATGAGGGCTTTCATGCCTTCTTCGCTCAAGAACTTGATCAAGGCGTTGTTTTTAGGAAGACCTCTGTAAGCACGGAAGAGTTGGTTTGCACCGTGATTTTTTTGTTCTTGTGTTGCATTAGGATCTGTTAATATTTTTTTAGCTTCTGCAAGACATAATGTCACGAGGCGTTTTTGTGCTTCGTAAAGTTTAACGACGTCGGCTTTTAAGATGTCGAATTCTTGATGGTCGCCGCGTGGGGTAGGACCTGATATGATTAAAGGTGTACGAGCGTCATCAATCAAGACAGAGTCAACCTCGTCGACGATGGCAAAGTGATGCTTGCGTTGTACGAGTTCTTCAGGATTGCCTGTCATGTTGTCACGGAGGTAGTCAAAACCGAATTCGTTGTTTGTACCGTATGTGATGTCTGCGAGATAAGCGTCACGACGTGCTTGTGAGTTTGGCTCGTGCTTGTCGATGCAGTCTACTGTCAAACCGAGGAATTCATAAATGGTTCCCATCCACTCGGAGTCACGCTTTGCGAGGTAGTCGTTGACAGTAACGACGTGAACGCCACGACCAGCTAAAGCATTGAGATATACAGGGAAAGTAGCGACTAATGTCTTACCTTCACCAGTAGCCATCTCGGCAATCTTGCCTTGATGTAATACTGTACCACCAAGAATCTGAACGTTGTATGGAACCATATCCCATGTGACGGTGTTGCCACCAGCAATCCAGCTGTTGTCGTAATAGACTTTGTCGCCTTCAATGTTGATATGGTCGAATTTTGATGCTAGTTCGCGGTCTAAGTCAGTAGCAGTGGCTTCAACGACTTCGTTTTCCTTGAAACGTTTGGCTGTTTCTTTCAAGACTGCAAAAGCCTCAGGAAGAATGTTGTTGAGAGCTTCTTCTATCTTTTCTAACTGTTGCTTTTCTAATTTGTCGACTTGTTCGAAAATGTCGTTTTTCTTTTCAAGGTCAAGGTCTTCTGTTTCGGCTTTCAGTTTCAGTTCCTTGATACGTGCTTCGTCTTCTGCGATATAGTTGTTGATGTATTCTTTGAACTCTACAGTCTTGTGACGAAGTGCATCAATATCTAAAGTCTTAATTCTTTCGTAAGCTTCTAATGTTTTTTCTAGAATCGGTTGCAAGGCTTTGTTGTCGCGAGTTGCTTTGTTTCCGAATAGTTTAGCAAAAAATCCCATGTTTATCTGTTGTGTTTTAAATTCCTAACTCAATTTCTGATACCTATTTGTATCAAATGTTGTGCAAAAATAACGATTTTTTTATTTATTTTTATAATATTTGTGTAATCTCCTGACATGAAAATCAAGATATTGGTCTGGGCTAGGTGCAGGGGCCATGCCGATCTTGTTGTTTTTGCCTAAAATAATGTAATCAGGGAAGGTCTTTATTTGATATTTTTCAAGAAGAAGAATGTCATCTCCAAGGTTGAGTAACTCCCACTTATATGATTTGTTATCAAACATTTGTCTGAAATCATCAAAGCTTTCTTTTGTCGCAATGGTAACAATCTGAATTGTGTCGTTCCATTGTTGTGAAAACTCATATAAAGTGTTGAATTGATGCTCTGTCATCGAAGAGACTTGGTTGACAAATTGAAGAAGTACCATTCCGTCTTTGAAATTGTCAGATTTTATAGTGTTTCCATCCTTGTCAGTTAAAGAAAATGTAGGAGCGTCAGTGTTAAATGACAATCTGTTAATTTGTTTTATGATGTCACTGACAATAGCTTTGTTTTTCTGATTCTTTGTATTTTGATGAATGATATTCAGATAGTTAAGAATCTGTTTTTTGTAATCTGGCAGTTCATAGTATAGTCTTTTCAAATCCCATGCAATGATTATTTCTGCCAAATCTTGATTTTCTGCCAAAAAGGCATCATTTTCCTTAATATATTTTAAGAAACTGTCATAGCTTGAATAAAGATGTTGTCTTAAATATGATGGATTAAATTGTATTGATGACAGATAATTGGCAAAGACTTCTTGAAATAAATTCATATAAGCTGGTTGAGAATAAAGAATGTCTTGCTTGTTAAAATATTGGTTTATAACCTTCTTGCCGTTGTCGTTATTTACCACCATCTGCATCGCAGCTTTACGATAACGTAGATTGTTTTTTACAAAATCGGATTTTAACTTGCCGATATTGTTTTCTATTTCAATGTCGAGATTATTTAAAAGTGAAATATTACGTCCTCTGTATAATTGATTGAAATTGTTTAAAAGGAAATCATCAATAATAATTTCAGACATATGATATTGATAATAAAGGTCGTCGTCGGTGCTATTGATTATTTTTATAGTCGGGACTTGCTGCTCGAAATATGAAATGTTGTCCTCTCGTTCAGGAATGTTTATCTCTACTTCATAAGTGGAGTTCGGTTTCAATAAAATGTCTACACGTTCAAGATCTACCGCTATTTGCGCTAAAGTTATCTCATCAATGTTTGCTTCTATCTTGAAATTTCCTTCTTTATCAGATTTGGTTTCGGAAATTGTAGTCTGTTCTAATGTCAACATATCGTTGAAAGTCATCAAGCGAACTAAAGCTTCTGACTTTGCCCCAGACTTTTGTATTTTTCCTGTTATTTTTATGTTTTGAGAAAAGACATAATTGCTTGATAATAACAAGATAATCAATAAAGTTAGAAAGATATTATTTTTCATGCCATAGTAACGATACGTTTCCAAAAATATTATAACCCTAATTGTTAATTGTCAATTACAAAATGACTTGTTTCGGGACGAATTCATCGACCGGATAGTTGTGTTTCAACAAATCTCTTACCACAGTCGACGACACGCAACGTAATGACGGCTCTGTCATGAAAAATATTGTTTCTATTTCTGGATTTATTTTTTTGTTTGCCTCGGCTATTGTGCTTTCGTATTCTAAATCCATGTTTCCGCGTAAGCCTCGGATTATGTAATCGGCTCCGTTTTCTTTGCAGAAGTCGACTGTAAGTCCTTCGTAATGCATGACTTTTACTTTAGGATAATCAGCAAAAGTGTCTTTGATCCATTGAAGACGTTGCTCTAAAGGGAAAGAGTATTTCTTCATTATGTTAACGCCGATGGCAACGATTATTTCATCAAAAAGAGGCAAGGCTCTTAATACTATATCTTCATGTCCTTTTGTTATTGGGTCGAAAGAACCCGAGAAAACAGCTTTTTTCATAATTTATTTTTTAAGTCAACAGACATCTTACAAATCTATAATTACTAACTCCTAATTACTAACTCCTAACTATATCTAATATTTCTTCTTCTAATGCGAGTCGAATGGAAGGGTAGGTGTTTTCTAAAAAATAATTAACGTTGTCTTTATTCAAGAGAAACACTTTTGATATTCCTTCTTCTTCCTGAGGCTTCGGGTTGAATTCATCGTCCGATTTCATCAAGAACCAGGATGTCTTTTTTAAAGTCCATTGGCCGTTAAGAAGATAGCAGTGATGTGATGCTGGCAATTGCTTTATTATTGACAAGTTTGAAATTGCGGTCTCTTCGTTCACTTCTCGCATTGCGGCGATATCTGTCTGTTCGTTTTTTTCAATGTGACCTTTAGGCAAATCGACTTTTCCGTTCCTTTCTATCGCAACGATTGACTTATTAATAAGGACTAGACCTCCTGCGGCTGGAGTGAAGCGAAATATTTCTTTCAAAACAGCTGCTAAAATATTATTGTCTATGTCGTCGATATAGAGATTTTCATCGCTGTTTTCTAACCAGTTTTTTATTTTATCTAACGTATTCTCAAACAGTTGTGATGATAGTAGGTTCTTGTCGATATCGGCATCCAGAAAATGTTCAAAAAAATTTCTGCAGACAAGCATCTTATTATTGCAAAAAAGTCTATACATTTGCCAAAAATTTAAAGGTTAATTTTATGAACGAACAAGAAACATCAATGGCACTTGCCAGTTTCCTTTTGCAAATTAAAGCAATAAAATTGAATCCTGCAAATCCTTTTACATGGGCATCAGGATTGAAAAGTCCAATCTATTGTGACAATCGCGTAACATTGTCATATCCACAAGTAAGGACTTTTATCCGTGAAGGATTCGTTAAAATGTGTTTAGATAAGTTTGGCAAACCAGATGTTATTGCAGGTGTTGCCACAGGTGGTATCCCACAGGGAGCTTTAGTAGCACAAGAATTAGGATTACCTTTCGTTTATGTACGCTCAGAGAAAAAATCTCACGGCATGAACAATCAAGTAGAAGGCATCATCAATAGCGGTCAATCTGTAGTTATAATCGAAGACTTGGTTTCTACAGGCAAGTCAAGCTTGAACGCTGTTGAAGCTTTGCGTGAAAAAGGCGCTGCTATCAAAGGTATGCTCGCAATCTTTACTTACGGTATGGACGTTGCTACAGAAAACTTCAAGAACAACAAATGCGAATTGTTCACTTTGACAAACTACAACGCTTTAATCCAAAAGGCTGCTGAAGAAAATTACATCAGAGAAGACGATTTGGCTTCATTGTTAGAATGGAAATCAAATCCACAGGCTTGGAGCGACGCAAGAATGTAATTTAAAGGACTTTAAGTCACCAAGATTAAATTATGATTTTTAAGAGTAATTGGACAAAGAACAGACGTTCTGAGGAAGAATTATTTGAGTATATAGGCGACATGAATAACATGCCGCCTATTTTACCTGAACAGGTTGTCGATATTACATCAGACTACGATAATCTGTCTTTTACAATTCAAGGTATGGGAAGTGTTACACTTCGCGTAAAGCAAAGAGAACCAAATAAATTTATCCAGTTGGTGCCTGAAGGAAAAGTCCCTTTTCAATTTGCTTTGAATATTTATATCAGAAGCGGTGAGCAATCAGAATGTTATTTCGAAATTGATGCAAAACTCAATCCGCTGATGCAGATGATGGCATCACGACCATTGCAGAATCTGGTGAATATGATGGCTGAGAAAGTTGGAGACATTTGATGAGAAATTCAAAATCTCAAAAGTTTTTGAAAAATGTTCTGAATTTTTGAATTTTTGAACTTCTGAATTTCAAACAAAAACGATTTCTTTCAAATCACAAACGACTTTACGGTCGTTTTTTTCTTTTAATATGAGGCGCCCGAATTGGTCGTAGCCGATAATCGTCATTTCCTTAACTTGACCTTCGTGCTCATATAATGCCCATTGTTGGTAGCGGTATAATTTATTGGTATAAATCAGTTGAAAATTGAAAGTTGAAAATTGAAAGTTTGTTAACGATGTCTGTTGTCTGTTGTCTGTTGTTTGTTGACCATTGACCAATGATAGCTGATAGCTGATGGCTGATAGCAATTCTTCCAAATCATAATCATTCCCTGTTATCATTTTCATTGAGATTGGATTTGGGAGATTTTCATCAAAAGATGTCTGGTTTACATTTAAACCGATTCCGATGATGGAAGTTCCCATCATCATTCCCTTGATTTCATTTTTTATCAAGATGCCAGCGATTTTCTTGTCGTTGAAATAAATGTCGTTAGGCCATTTGATGGACAATGATTCTTCTGGAAGATATTTTTTCAAAACATCAATCATCGTTACGGATACTATCTGTGTCAGAAGGAATTGGTTCTCGGCTTTAAGGAAACTCATGTCAAGAGCGATGCTGAAAAGCAGGTTCTTGCCGTCTTCGCTTTCCCACACATTCTTACCTTGACCTTTCCCAGAAGTCTGGTAGTCCGTAACGACAATGTTATCAATGATATCAATGCCTTCGTTAAGAAGATTTTGAAGATATTGATTCGTCGATTCTAATGTTTTAAAACGAGTGATTTTCATAAGGCAAAAATACACTTTTTTAATGAGTAATTAGAAATTAGGAATGAGGAATCATCATAATTCATAACTCCTAATTCCTCATTCCTAATTTTTTTAAAAAATCTATTGTCTGATGTCTGTTGTCCGTTGACTTTTATTATCTTTGCACAAATTAAATTTATTAAGAATCATGAGAGTAAGACACGAATCAGATAATCCTGAAAATGTAGTTTCAGCAGTTGTTGAATCAATGCAAGAACTTAAGGCAAAAGACGTAGTTTCATTAGATTTAAGAGACATATATTCTTCAGTGACAGATTACTTTGTTATTTGTCATGCACAATCAAAGACACAGGTTTCAGCTATCGCAGATAAGATTCTTGACGATCTTCGCGACAATCATCATGTGAAGCCATATCATTATGAAGGTTTTGAAAATGCGGAATGGATTTTGATAGACTACATCGATGTAGTAGTTCATGTCTTCTTGGAGCCAAAACGCGAGTTTTACAAATTAGAATCTTTGTGGGCTGACGCGGAAAGAACTTCATACGAAGATTAATTTTAACGCATTAAAAAAACAACTTATTCAATGGAGAATAACAATTCGTCAGGAAATTTTTCAAACAACAACAAACCGAAAAAGAAATTTAATTTTCTTTGGATTTATGGAATTCTGGCAGTTATCTTTATCGGTTCAACGATATTTGGCGGACCTAAAACTGCAGAAGAAATTGACAAAGGCAAGCTGATAACTTTGCTTCGTGATAAAGACGTAGAAAAGATTGATCTGGTCAATGGTGAAATAGCAGAGATTTATCTTAATGAAGATGGCATTAGCAAATATTTCCCAAACACCAAATCAAATGGTTTTAGCCAAACGCCAAACTATACTCTCCGTATAGGTTCAGTGGAACGTTTTGAACAAGACTTGGAAAATGCACAGGAAGGTTTTGAAAATCCGATATATTCTCATGTGGTAAAACGTCACAATTGGGGTTCGGAAATCATTTCTTGGATTTTACCATTAGTATTAATAATCGGTTTTTGGTTCTTGATAATCAGAATGATGGGTCGTGGCGGCGGCGCTGGAGGCGGACAAATATTCAACATAGGAAAGTCGCAAGCCAAACTTTATGACAATACTTCTGACGTGAAAGTGACATTCAAAGATGTTGCTGGATTGGAAGAGGCAAAGGAAGAAGTAGTGGAAGTCGTTGACTTCTTGAAGAATCCTAAACGTTATACCAGATTGGGTGGTAAAATCCCTAAAGGCGTATTGTTGGTAGGCCCTCCAGGTACAGGTAAGACATTGTTGGCCAAATCGGTAGCAGGTGAAGCTGGTGTCCCTTTCTTCAGCATCTCTGGTTCTGATTTCGTGGAAATGTTTGTTGGCGTTGGCGCATCAAGAGTTAGAGATTTATTCAAACAAGCAAAAGAAAAATCACCAAGTATCATATTTATCGACGAAATTGATGCTATAGGTCGTGCTCGTGGTAAGAACCCGATGAGCGGCGGTAACGATGAAAGAGAAAGTACTCTTAATCAGCTTCTTACAGAAATGGATGGTTTTGGTACAAACTCAGGCGTTATTGTCATAGCAGCGACAAACCGCGCAGATATCCTCGACAAGGCTCTTATGCGTGCAGGTCGTTTCGACCGTCAGATTTATGTTGAACTCCCAGACCTTATTGGCCGTAAGGAAATCTTCGAGGTTCATATGCGTAAGCTTAAGTTAGCAGATGATGTAAACGTCGAGTTCCTGGCAAAACAAACACCGGGATTCTCTGGCGCAGATATCGCTAATGTCTGCAACGAAGCAGCTCTTATGGCAGCACGTCGTAACAAGGAATCTATTGAAAAACAAGACTTTCTCGATGCTATTGACCGTATCGTAGGTGGCTTGGAAAAGAAAAATAAAGTCATAACCGACTCTGAAAAGAAAGTCATCGCTTTCCATGAAGCAGGTCATGCTACTACAAGTTGGCTCTTGGAATTCGCGCATCCTCTCGTAAAAGTTACTATAGTTCCACGTGGTAAAGCATTGGGCGCAGCTTGGTATTTGCCTAATGAACGTCAGATAACGACAAAAGAGCAGATGTATCATGAGATGATAGCTACACTCGGAGGCCGCGCTGCAGAACAGCTTATATTCGGTCATATTTCAACAGGTGCTCTCAGCGACCTCGAAAAGGTTACTAAACAAGCAATGGCAATGGTGGCTTATTACGGCCTTGATGAGAAAATAGGCAACAGAAGTTATTATGATTCAACAGGTCAGCAAGATTATGCTTTGACAAAGCCATTCAGTGAAAAGACTGCGGAAATCATTGATGAGCAGGTAAGTAAACTCATTGAAAGCGCATATCAAGAAGCTCTTAGAATATTGGGCGAGAACTTGGACGGATTGAGACAACTTGCCAATAAACTCATTGATAAAGAAGTCGTCTTCGGCGATGACCTTGAAATGATATTCGGCAAACGCCCTTGGGTTAAGGAAGAAATAGATTTTCCGACAAAGGAAACACAACAGACATCAGACGAAGGTCAGCAGACTGACATAAATGATGAAACTAATGACACAAATGACAATGTGTCAGAAGAATCCTTAAAGGATATTAACACAGAAGAAAGTCAAAATTAAAATTTCATAAAGCAATGAATTTCCCTTTCGGATATAATAAAGATTGTACCAACAAGGAGCAGATTCTTGCCAAGGTTCGAAGTGCCATTTTGGAGAAGGATGAGAATCATTTCACAGACATAAATCTTCAAAATGACACTTGGATTCCTTTCAAGGAAGAAGATGGCAAAGAGTTTACTTTTATAGAACGCTTCAAGGAAAATGGCGGAATCTTTATGTATTTTGAGGAAATCGAACATTTCAAGGAAGCGATGGCTCAATTCGTCGTTGAAAATGATTGGAGACCCTTGCTTACGACAAGCCCTTTGATAAAGGATATTTTCGCTGACACTGATATAGAATTCTACGACGATTATAATAATTTAGAACGTAAGAAAAATGTCAGCATAATTGACTGCGAATGCCTTATAGCTCAGACAGGCAGTATTTTGGTATCAGAAGCTACAGCAGGTTCAAGAGCGTCTTATTCCTGTGCCGACACTCTCTTGATATTTGCAAGACCTTCACAATTTGTATCTAGAATGAAAGATGCTTTTGCATTGATGAAAGACAAATATGGAGCTAATCAGCCTGCAGGCATGACAATCATCAGCGGTGCGAGTTGCAGCACGGATATAGATAACACACTCGTTGTAGGAGCTTTCGGTTGCAAACAGATCGCACTTTTCCTAGTGGAATAGAAATAAATGACATCCTTAAAATCAAGAGTCCTTATTCTTGACTTCAAGATTTTTTGTTAATAACTCAATGAATTTGAATTCGCTTAACAATTGTTTTGCGACTATTCTTATAAGAGTATATGATGGTATTGCGATTATCATTCCGACGACTCCGCCAATGTTGCCAGCCATCAATATTACCAGGAATATTTCTATAGGATGAGCAAAGACGCTTTTAGAATATATCGTTGGTTGCAATACGAAATTGTCGATAAGGTTCGCTCCGACAAATACTCCGATGATTTCTAATGTGTTAGGTAAAATCAAATCGTAACTGCCGACGCCGAGGTTGGAGATGATTCCGATGATAGTGCCGAGGGCGCATCCCATCAAAGGACCGAGATAAGGTATTATGTTCATAAGACCGCCTAGGACTGCTATTATCAAGGCGTTTTTAATACCGAATAACGTAAGACCTAGGAAAATCAAAATCATCATACAAAGCACTTCCGATATCAATCCGAAAATATATCTTGTGAGCATGACTCTTGAATCGTGAAGTATGTTTTTCATTCGCAAAGTCTGATTGTCAGGAGTTATTGCCATGAAAATATTATGTACGATATCAGGGTCGCGCAAAAGGAAAAATGTTAAAAATACAGTGGAAAAGGCTCCGATTACTAGAGAGCTCGTCTTTGAAACGACACTTCCAAGTATGCTGCTGAAATTATCCCAATTGACGATAGTATACAACTTGTCTTCCAACGTTTTAAGGATATCTTCTTCAGGTCGTATGATGTTGTACTGTATCAGAAAATTGTAAATGTTTTCTAAAGGCTTTTCAAAATATTCGACGATGGCGTTGGTGTCAATATTTGATAAAATAAGGATTTCCTTATTTACTAAAGGTATTATTATCAAGAATATGAGCGAGAATACCAAAAACATCGCTGCCATTGTCAAGACTGATGAGACTGCGTCCCCAAGGTAAAATCTTTTTATGTGAATCTTTTTCAGGACTTCGCATAACGGACGGCCTAACATTGAAAGAATGATGGCAATGGCGAAATATAGAAATATGTCGGGAAAGAAGAATATCAATAATCCGACAGCTAATATTCCAGCGATGGGTTTTATGAAAGCCTTGATTTTGTTCAAATTACAATTTACAGTTTATAGTTAACAATTATATAAGAAGCTGAGATGTAGCATCTCGGCTTCTCATAGTCTTACAAAATATTTTCCAGTGTCATTCCGAAGAGTCGGCTCAATGGGATTCCCATTTCTGCAGCTTGTTTCGGCATGATGCTGGCTTCTGACATTCCAGGAACGATGTTGACTTCGATGAAGAACAAGCCTTCATCATTGAGGATATAGTCGAAACGAGCGAATCCTTTGCAGCCGAATCTTTCGTAAAGCATAGCAGATGTGGCCTTTACTTCAATCTCTTCTAGTTCATCTAAAGCTGCAGGTGTTATCTCGTCTGATTTACCGCTTGTATATTTTGCTTCATAGTCAAAGAACTCATTTTTGCTGACTATCTCTGTCAATGGTAAAACCATCATCTTGCCTTTATGTTCAATGACGCTGCAAGCCAACTCGCGTCCTTTCACGAATTTCTCGCACATGATTTGGTCGCCGGCATTGAAAGCGGTCTCGATTGCTTTGTCGAAATCTTCTTCTGTGTTGACCTTGCTAACGCCGACGCTTGATCCGTTGCATGTAGGCTTTACGAATAATGGCAATCCTAATTCTTCGATAATGTCTTTCTTGTCAATAACTTCTCCTTTGTTGATTGTTATAGATGGAGATACTGTTGCGCCATGAGCTGCAGCCAGATGTTTTGTCAAGTCTTTGTTGAAAGTCAAGGCGCATGTTGTGAAATTAGAAGAAGTGTAAGGAATATTTAACATTTCAAAGTAACCTAAAATCTCACCGTTTTCGCCAGGAATGCCATGAACTGCGTTGAAGACAGCGTCGAAAGTTATTTTATTACCGTCAATATTTATTGAGAAATCGTTTTTGTCGACCGGAATGTGTTTGTCATCGTCAGTCAAACAATACCATTCGCCTTTCTTTATTACAATGACGTAAGAGTCGTAAACGCTTGAATCTAAATGACTTTTTACAACTTTAGCACTGCTTATTGAAATCTCGTATTCACCGGAGTAACCTCCACAAATAATTGCAATCTTTCTCATAATATTATTTCGATAAAAAAATTAAAATCGTTATCTTTGTCGCACCAAAATTAGTAAAAACGTCGTTATTGTTAAACATTAAAAAGTAAAAATAAATGAAAGCCTTCAATTTTTTAACCAAAAGGGCATTTTATATACATTTGCTGATTGCTATAGCATTGGTAATCATTATTGTAGAAATAGCATTCTTCTCTTTGAAAGGATACACTCGTCATGGAGAGGAAATCGTAGTCCCAAATTTCGTGGGATTAAACTGTGATTCTGTTCTTGAACATTGTCATGAGGATTTCAATTTTATCATGTTGGATAGTATATATACTAAGACTTTGCCAGAAGGTTCTATTTATCAGCAAGATCCATTGCCAAATTCTAATGTTAAAAAAGGACGTAACTTGTATTATGTAAAGGTCTCAGAGGCTCCTGAAAAAGTGATGATGCCTAATTTGAGGAACTTGTCTTTACGTCAGGCTATGGTTATTTTAAGAGCTAATGGTTTGGTTGTTAGCCAACTGGAATTTGTGGATCATTTTGCGAAAAATGCTGTCGTAGAACAAGAGTTTAAAGGTGAGGTAATTGAACCAGGAACTGAATTGGTAAAAGGCAGCGCAATAAAATTAAAAGTTGGTTATGGAAGAGATGACGTGAGAACACATTTGCCTAACTTGTTGGCTGCTCATAAGTCGGATGTTAAACGACTTCTGCATGAGGCATCACTGAATATCGGCAGAGAATATCATATGGATGAAGATGAAGATTCAAAATACAGAGTGTTCAAAATGAGACCTGAATATGACATTGAAACACTTGTGAAACTCGGTTCTACTGTCGACGTGTGGTATCGCTCTGAAACAAATTTCGACTTTGATTCGTTTGAAAGAGAGTTGTTCAAGAAAGATTCTGTCATTACAGTGATGAAAAAGAAAAAACGTCCTGACTACACAATTAAATACGTAACGGATAGTTTTGATTATATAATAAAAAATCGTCGCTTCTTATATGATTCAATAAGTCGCGAGTATGACAAAAATATCGCTTATACAAAAGATTTCTTCAGACAAATGTATATGTATCAAGATAATATTGATATAGACTCTGTTTACAGAGACGCGATTGAAAAAAGAAATTTGAAGGAAAGTAAAAAAGCTAAGAAGAATAAGAAATAAGTATGAAAAATAAGTTATTGATTATAATACTTTTTATCGGATTGAATTGCTCAGCGCAAGAATATCTTAGTGGTTTCTCGTATGCAACAGGCAATTTTGATGAAGTACGAAATACAAGAAATAGGAGTGAGGCGGTCAAGCTTCCTTTCTTTGATGATTTTACAGAAACAGAGGTGTTCGCCAATGCTTCAAAATGGCAAGACAATAACGTCCTTGTAAACTCAGGATTCCCGCTTTTCCCAACAAATTATAATGCCGCTACATTTGATGTCTTGGATAAAACAGGTAAGGTGTATTCTCGCGCAAGCAGCTCTCCATTTATTGCAGATTCATTGATTTCTAATAAGATAAGCCTTGAAGGACTCACACCTGCCGATTCTGTTTATCTTAGTTTTTATTATCAGCCTCAAGGTAATGGCGACGCTCCTGAAGATACAGATTCTCTCGTGCTTATGATTGCTAATGTTACAGATACGACAATGCAATGGAATCATATGTGGAGCACAGAAGGAATGGCATTAGATTCGTTCCTTATCGCTAACAACGGCAATTATTTCAAGCAGGTGATGATACCTATCGTAGATGAAAAATACTTTGGAAATGAAATAGTTATACTTTTCTATAACTATGGAAGTATTCCTCCTTCAATGTATCCAAACGATAGAAGCAATGTCGATAATTGGAATGTCGATTTCATTTATCTTAATAAAAATAGATCATTTGAAGATACAACATTCCCATTGGTGACATTTTCTGAAAAAGCCCCTTCATTCTTGAAACGCTATCAGTCAATGCCTTATAGACAATATGTCAGCAATCCTACAGTGGCAGTCGTGACAGATTATGAAATGTATATCGCTAACTTGGATTCTGTGGGCGCAAGCACTCAATATACTTGTTATGTCGAGAATATGGCTTCCGACTGGAGCTTTGATTATAGCAGCAAATGGTGTAATCTTTCTCCTTTTGCAACAAACGGCTTCCAAAATTGCGATGGCGATAACTCAACCCAGGCTTGTCCTCGTCTTAAGAATTTCCTCTTTGACATGAATGATGATGTTGATACTGCAACATATCATATCACACATATTATCAGCGTTGATGAGTCTACTTCAAAGGCAAAGGGCGATACTTTGTACGGAGTACAGTCATTCAAAAATTATTATGCTTATGATGATGGAATCCCGGAAAGAGGATATGGCGTGGTGCCAGGTGAATCGTGTTTCGCATCGCAATTCAGCATCTCAATGTCAGATACCTTATGTGGCGTTTATATGCTTTTCAATAGAACCCATAAAGACGCTAATTATGATTTCTTCGATATTGTTGTTTGGAATGATAATAACGGAAAACCTGGTAATGAATTTTATCGTCTGAAGAATCAAAGACCTATATGGGATGATGAAGATATTTATAAATTCGCTTATTATCCTTTTGATAAAATATTGAAAGTTAATGGTACTATCTACGTCGGAATCATGCAACACGAAAAAGAAAGTATCAATATCGGCTTCGATACTTCTGACGATAATAGCCAATATAATTTCTACGATGTCGGCTACGGATGGGAAAACAGCAGCATGAAAGGTTCTTTGATGATACGTCCTGTGCTCGGAGGCGATATGGTAAATATCAAAGAAGAAAGTATTGTTGAAAAGACAAGACTCGGACTTCATCCTAATCCATCGAAAAACACCGTGAATATTGGTGAGCTGGATGCTGAAGTATGTGAAGAGATAATGATATTTGACATGACTGGTCGTTTGATGAAGCATTTCACAAATAATATAACTTTAGACGTCAGCGACTTGCCAAACGGACTTTACATGATGAGAGTCATTACTGAAGAAGGCAAGAGATATACAGAAAAATTCATGATTTCTAAATGATTATGACAGATAGATTTGAAGATATAAAAGAAGAAGAAAAGAAACAGGACTTCGTCGGAAAATATCAAGACGATGATACTGAAGAAAGTACTGAACTGTTTGAGCATTTCCGTATCGTCGCGGATCCAGGACAGTCGCTGGTGAGAATAGATAAGTTCTTGCAGAACCGCATGGAAAACGTTTCTCGTAACAGAATACAGAACGCAGCTAAAGCAGGAAGCATCCTCGTGAACGGCGTCTCTGTGAAGCAGAATTATAAGGTGAAACCTAATGATGTCGTTACGATAGTACTTTCATTTCCTCCTCGCGAAATCGTCATCACTCCTGAAAATATTCCTTTGGAAATAGTTTACGAAGACGATGACGTCATTATCATCAATAAACAAGCTGGTCTCGTCGTACATCCAGGTCATGGTAACTTCGACGGAACATTGTTGAATGCTCTCGCATATCATTTCAAAAATACAAGCCAGAAGGTTGAGAACGGCTTCGGTTATCTCGTACATCGTATCGACAAAGACACAACTGGTCTGATGATTATTGCTAAGAACGAGACAGCGCAGACTGTTCTTGCAAAGCAATTCTTCGAACACAGCATCACACGTCGTTATCAGGCGCTTGTCTGGGGCGACTTCACAGATGAAGAAGGAACCATTGAAGGTAATATCGGCCGCAGCACTAAAGACAGAGTCGCGATGGCGGTATATCCAGACGGCTCACAAGGCAAGTCTGCCGTTACACACTATAAAGTCCTTGAACATTTCAATTACGTCACTTTAGTCGAGTGTCGTCTTGAGACAGGAAGAACACACCAGATACGTGTTCACTTCCAACATACAGGACATCCGCTTTTCAACGATTACCTCTACGGCGGCGACACTATCATAAAAGGTACGACATTCTCGAAATATCGTCAGTTTATAGAAAACTGCTTCAAAGAAATTCCACGTCATTGTCTTCATGCTAAAATCTTAGGTTTCGTGCATCCAACGACAGGTAAGGAAATGTATTTCGACTCAGAACTACCAAGCGATATGGTAGCGGTCTTGGAAAAATGGCGTAATTATATAAACTCTAGAAATTTAGAACTCTAAAATTCTAGAATTCTAAAGTTCTAAAATTCTAATTGATATGATAATCGTAACAGGAGCAGCGGGTTTTATCGGCAGTGTCGTAGCTGCGGAACTTAATCAAAAAGGATATAACGATTTGATTCTCGTTGATGATTTCTCAAAGAAAGAAAAAGAGAGAAACTATATTGACTTAAAATATAAAGCTTTAGTTGATAGAAACATATTCTTTGATTGGTTTAAGGAAAATCATAAAGAAGTAGATTTCGTCGTTCATCTCGGAGCGCGTACCGACACCACAGAATTTGACTGGAATGTGTTCCAGAAACTGAATGTAGATTATACTGAGACGATGTTTTCTTTATGTGCAGAATATCAGATACCGATGGTTTATGCATCTTCTGCAGCGACATACGGAAATGGCGAATTAGGATATGACGACAGTCATGATGTTGTGGAAAAATTACAGCCGTTGAATCCATACGGACGTTCCAAGAACGAAGTCGATAAGTGGATTTTGAAACAAGAAAAACAACCTCCGTTCTGGGCAGGATTGAAGTTCTTCAACGTTTATGGTCCTAACGAATATCACAAAGGAAGAATGGCGTCGGTCATTTTCCATTCTTTCAATCAGATAAATGCTACAGGAAAGGTGAAGCTCTTCCGTTCACATCGCCTAGACTTTAAAGACGGACAACAGTTGCGCGATTTCATTTATGTGAAAGATATTGCTTCTGTCATTATTTTTATGATAGCCAACAGCCAACAGCCAACAGCCTAAAAAGTGGTATTTATAACCTCGGAACTGGCAAGGCTCGCAGTTTTTATGACTTGGCGGCTAATACTTTCAAGGCGATGGGGAAAGACGTTAATATTGAGTTTATCGACATTCCAGAAGATATAAGAGACAAATACCAATACTTCACAGAAGCCAATATGACAAAACTGAGAGAAGCCGGATACGACAAAGAATTCACCTCTTTGGAAGACGGAGTGATGGATTATGTGAAGAATTATTTGATGAGGAATTGAGGATGTCAATTTTGTAGGGACGCGATGAATCGCGTCCAATAAGTAGAGACGTATCATACGACACAAATGAAATAAACAATATGTCGTTGATGCGTCTTTTTTTTAGAATTTGGGGAATTGTGAAATGACAAACGATGATTTTTTTGAGACGCATCAGAATATGGTTTAGAAGATATTACGTTTTTTTACGATGATTCTCAAACCATATTCGTGATACGTCTCTACAGGAGCGCTGCTGTAAAAAGGAACGTTCCTTTTTTTTACACGTTGCGTTAGGGATTGGAGCGGCATCCTTTTGGAGCGAAGCGGAAAAAGATATAGCGGAAAGCCCGACGCGTAGCGGAACGCCCAAAATAGAACTTTAGAAATCTAGAATTTTAGAACTTTAGAATAACTAATGTGCCTTCGACAAGCTCAGGCACCCGAAAAATCTTCGTGAGGTTTCGTGAAGATTAGTGGATTGAAAGATAGCGGAGTTTATTTTGTCTCTTTCTTCTCCAACTCCTTATCAAGTTCCAACAAGAATTTCTTTGTCTTTTCCAATGTCATCAAGACAGTGGTCTTTCTTTCGAGTTGGTCGAAGTCTTTCTTGAGTGCGTCTTTGGCACCTTGTAAGGTGTAACCCTGGACCTTCACGAGTTGGTAAATCATACGGAGGTAACGAAGGTCGCGTTGGGTGAACATTCTGTTACCTTTGGTGCTTTTACGAGGTCTGAGGACTGAGAACTCGCTTTCCCAATAACGTATGAGAGATGTGTTTACGTTGAACATCTCAGCTACTTCACCGATGCGGTAATATAATTTCTCGTCACTCATAATCAATCCATAGTTTGTGAAGGATGCTGCGACAATTCAAGAATCTTGTCGTATTCTTCAGGTGTTATATCGTTATAAAAGAAATTGATCGGGTTGACGGTCTTGTTGTTCTTGATGACTTCGTAATGAAGGTGAGGAGCAGTTGACTTACCAGTGTTACCCATCTTTCCAATTTCCTGACCTCTCTTGACTTTGTCACCTTTCTTCACTGAGAAGGAGTGAAGGTGAGCATAACGTGTCTTGTAGCCGTATCCATGGTCAACGATGATGTTGTTACCATATCCGCTCTTGTTGCTCTCTACTCTGGATACCACGCCGTCGCCTGTTGCATAGATTCCTAATCCGACAGGACCGCTGAAGTCGATGCCGCCATGGAATTTCGTTACCTTATAGAATGGGTCGGTACGATGTCCGTAATGAGATGATATTCTGTATATGTCGGTTCCTTTTACAGGCATGATGGCTGGAATGCAGCTGAGCATCTCCGACTTGTTCTTAGCCATATTGTAAATGTCATCAAAAGATTTTGACTGAACATATAATTGGCTGGAAAGAACGTCGATGCGTTTTGCTGTGTTGACAACCATATCAGAATTGACGTAGCCATCGAGTGCCATATAACGGTTGGAGCCTCCGTAACCGGCTTTTCTTACTGATGATGGAATTGGTTCGGCTTCAAAAATCATTCGGTAAATGTTGTCGTCGCGGTCCTCTAATTCTGCCAACAACAAATCGAGATTGTCGATTTTGTCGTTCATAATGTCGTATTGCAATTTAAGATATTCTATCTCACGACTTTGCATTCTCTCTGTTGGAGAACCGAAGAAATTCTGAATTAAAATAACAATGACAAAAGCAGAAACACTTGTCGATAAAAGATATAAAACTACGCTCCAGAATCTCTTCTTTCCGGAAGTCTTATATTCTTCATATTCAAGCGTCTGTGGATTAAAGATATATTTCTTTCTTGCCATTGGTTAAAAATTAAAATTAAATGAAAAATATTCCATCAATTCTGCAAAAATAATATTTTTTTGAACTAAATTTGCAAAAAATATTTTGAATAAATTTAAACACATTATTTATATATGAAAGCAAGTGAAATTCGCAGCAGTTTCTTGAATTTTTTTGAATCAAAACAACATCTCGTAGTGGCTTCAGCGCCTATCGTAGTGAAGAACGACCCTACTTTGATGTTCACCAATGCAGGTATGAACCAGTTTAAAGACGTTTTTTTGGGCAATGCTCAATATAAGTCAAACAGAGTTGCCGACATCCAAAAATGTCTCCGCGTATCAGGAAAACACAACGACCTTGAAGAAGTTGGTCGCGACACTTATCACCACACTATGTTTGAAATGATGGGTAATTGGTCATTCGGCGATTATTTCAAGAAAGAAGCTATCGCTTGGGCATGGGAATTCCTTACAGAAGTATTGAAGATAGACAAGAATAAATTGTACGTCACAGTCTTCGGCGGTGATGAAAAAGATAACTTACAAGCTGATAACGAAGCTTTCGAATACTGGAAAGAACATATCGACGAATCAAGAATCATTTACGGAAGCAAGAAAGATAACTTCTGGGAAATGGGCGACCAAGGTCCTTGCGGTCCATGTTCTGAAATCCACATCGACATCCGCGACGAAGAACAACGCAAGCTCGTCGACGGTAAAGACCTCGTCAATAAAGACAATCCAGAAGTCATTGAAATATGGAACCTCGTTTTCATGCAGTTCAACCGTATGGCTAACGGCAGCCTCGTGAACCTCGCAGCGAAACACATCGACACAGGTATGGGATTCGAACGTCTCGTCCGCGTCATCCAAAATAAAAAGTCTAACTACGACACTGACGTATTCACTCCTTTAATCGATAAAGTCGCTGAACTCTCAGGCAAGGCTTACGGTAAAGAAGAAATGGTCGACATCGCAATGCGTGTCATCGCCGACCACCTCCGTGCTGTCAGCTTCGCTGTCGCCGACGGCCAGCTTCCTTCAAACAACGGTGCTGGTTATGTCATCCGCCGCGTCTTACGTCGTGCTGTACGTTACGGTTACACATTCTTAGGATTCACAGAACCATTCGTTTACAGAATATTACCAGTTCTCGTACAAGAAATGGGCGAACAATATCCAGAGTTGAAGTCACAACAAGAACTCGTCGCTAAGGTTATCAAAGAAGAAGAAGCTTCATTCTTGAGAACATTGTCACAAGGTATCAGACGCTTCGAGTCTTACGTTGAACAAAACCCAGAATCAAAAGTCATCGACGGCGCTTTCGCTTTCGAATTATTCGACACTTATGGTTTCCCTGTCGACTTGACAAACCTCATGGCAGAAGAAAAAGGCCTCACTGTTGACATGGAAGGTTTCAAGGCAAACCTCGAAGAACAAAAGAACCGCTCTCGTAAGGCTGCTGAGAAATCATCAGGCGACTGGATCGTGGTAGTTGAAGACGACAAAGCAACTGAATTCAAAGGCTATAACGAATTGACAACAACTTCTAAAATCATGCGTTACAGAGAAGTCGTTGCTAAGAATAAGAAACATTACGAAATCGTTTTAGACCAAACTCCATTCTACGCTGAAATGGGTGGTCAAGTCGGTGACGTCGGTACTCTTACATCAGAAAATGAAGTCGTTAAGGTCTTGAATACAGTTAAAGAAAACGACCTCATCATCCATATCACTGATATGATTCCTCAAGAACCAGAGGCTGACTTCATCGCAACTATCGATGTAAAGAGAAGAAGAAAAATCGAAGCTAACCACACAACAACTCACTTGATGCACGCAGCTTTACGTCAAGTCTTGGGCAACCACGTTGAGCAAAAAGGTTCTTTGGTAAATGACGAAAGACTTCGTTTCGACTTCAGCCATTTCTCAAAGATGACAGACGAAGAAATCAAACAAGTTGAAAAAATCGTCAACGAAAAAATCAGAGAAGACATTTTAAATAATACATACGAAAACGTTCCTATCGAAGAAGCTAAGAACATGGGCGCAATGGCATTGTTCGGTGAAAAATACGGCGATCACGTAAGAGTCGTTGCTTTCGATAGAGAATATTCAGTTGAGCTCTGCGGCGGTACTCACATCGCTTCAACAGGTCGCATCGGTTCATTCAAGATTTTGTCTGAAGGTGCTATCGCTGCTGGCGTACGTCGTATCGAAGCTGTCACAGGCGACGACGTTATGTGTTATTTAGATGCTCAGTTAGAACAAATCGCTAAGATTAAGGAAATCGTCAAGACATCAGGCGACTTGATTAAGGCTATCGAAAACCTCAATACTCAAAACCAAGCATTGCAAAAGAAAGTTGAGCAGATGATGCAAGAAAAAGCTGTCGCTGAAGCTCGTAACATCTACAACTCAGCTGTTGATTTTGAAGGCCGTAAATTGGTCGTCGCTCGCGTTGAAGCTGACGTCAACCAAATGAGAACTATCGCTACAGCTGTTAAAGACATCGACGCTGAGGCTATCCTCCTCATGGGCGGTATCTTTGAAGCAAAACCAGCATTGTGCGTTATGATTCCACAGTCACTCGTTGACGAACGTAAATGGGATGCCGGCGCGATGATCAGAGAAGCTGCTAAGGAAATCCAAGGTGGCGGCGGCGGTCAGAAGACACTCGCTACAGCAGGCGGCAAGAACGTCGACGGCATCGACAAGGCAATGGAAGTCTTGAAATCTAAAATTAACAATTAACAATGTAGAGACGTCACCCCTGTGGCGTCTCATTGACATAAAAACGTAGAGACACGTCAGCTACCATAAAATAAATCCACGTTGATGCGTCTTAAAATTCAAAATCTCAGAATCACAAATCCGGTTCTGAGATTTTTTATTCTAAACTCTGATTCTTAAACTTTCTCGGTGTCTCAGTGTCTCGGCGTCTCGGTGACTTAAAAAAGCATACCCAGAGTCTGTTGACTGTTGACCATTGACCGTTGGCTGTTGAACCCTGAACCCTGAACCCTGACTCAGACTTATAGACTCATTGACTCAGCAACTTAGTGTCTCGGTGTCTTGGAGTCTTGGTGACTTTTTAAATCATGAATTATGCGTTATGCATTAAAAAAAAGTTTTATATTAGCACCATAAAACGAAATGTAATGTCAGGCGTAATTTTAAATAGAGAAATAGAGACTGTGAAACGATGCTATCTGCGTAACGCATTGACATGTAATGCAATTACCCCCCCCGTTGGCAATTTGAGATAAAACCTAAATCTAATTCACAAAAATCTTATTTAACAAAAACATCACAAAGCGTGGTTTCATGCTTTGCGATGGTGTATTGTGTTTTGTTTTCGTGAAAAGAAAATTAAACCAATAAAAATATAATCTATGAAGAAAAAAGCGATAATATTAAATCACATGTTTACAGGAGATTATCTTAACGATAATATCGGCCATGAGATAATCAACCTGTTCGCTGATGACAATGGTAAAAATTATATTTACCTATGCAAAGATGGTGCGTTTAACCGTACAGATGTAGATGTAGAAAACTCATTCGTCATTCAGGTGCGTCGTCCTGCAAATTTATTAGATACATTAGAAATAATCAGTGTAGCGTCTGGTCTTAGGAAGATAAATGAAAATGAAGCGTTTAAAAAATCTTCGGATTGTCCGATGTATGGTGGATTGTCTGTTTACCAACTTTTCTCTGGAAATGAACAACAACAAGACAAATGCGTGACATTTGAGGCGGAGCGTGTGTTTGTTCCTAAATCACCGGTTTATATCAAGCATGGGGCAAAATGTAGTATTGTAAATCCTGAGGTGACAATAGAAAGGAATCATTCCCAACAGATGCGTGAGTATATCTTTGAAGGAGAAAAAGATTATGATGCATTATTGAAAATAATCCCACAATTATGTACAGATAGTAAAAATGCAAAATGGATTTTACGAGATCCGAATAATAATAAGGTGACAAGTGATGCCAATGTTGTCACAGCCGTTGATATATACGGAATCCAGACTCGTGAATTATCCTATTCCAATGCCATCAAATATTACATTGAAGAATATCCGGAATTGTTAAAAGAATTTTGTGAGTCTAAAGAATGTAAAATATCTTTCCCGGAAAAGTTTGTTCCGAAGGTTTATCGTGAATGGTATAACATTGATATTCTCATTGATTGCGGAGAGTATGTGGTGGTTGTTGAGAATAAAGTCTTGTCGGGGCTTAACGGAGTGAAGGAAGATAGGACGCAGCTGGATGTATATGAAAAAACCGTCTCTTCAGAAGATGTTGGTAAAGGTGATGGCAAAAAGCAGAATCCATTCTTTGGCAAAAAGTATGTTTTCATACTGTTGATACCAAATCATAATGAAATAAATGTAAAATTGCCATGGGTTCGTATAACATATAAAGACTTATATGAATTCTTGAAGGATAAGATTGAATTGAAACCATATAAAGATGATTATCTTTTCTGTGATTTTGTTAGGTCATTGGAAGCTCATGCAAAAGAAGATTACAACAAAGTTCTTATGCATAAAAAGTTCTTGCGTTCCATTCAAATAAATAAGAGTAGTGAAAAGTCTAACCATTAAAATATTTATATTATGAAAAAACTATCTTTATTTTTAGTTGCGCTTGCATTTGTAATGTTTTCATGCAAGCCTGAAATTGAAAAACCTACGGTGGAGACGAGCTCTATTTATGAAGTGACAGGAACCACAGCTAATGTTGTTGGAATAATAACCTCCGATGGAGGTGCTGAAGTTACAGCTCGCGGCGTATGTTGGAACACTGAAAGTAATCCTACTATTGAGAATGATCTTACCAATGATGGAGCAGGAACAGGTTCTTTTATATCCAATATTACCGATTTGATTCCAAATACTACATACTATCTTAGAGCATACGCTGAAAACAGTGAAGGTGTAGGTTATGGAGAAGAAAAGGTGTTCACCACTTTGAATGTGTTCGCATCGTTGCCAACGCTTACAACTGTCGCTCCGACAGACATTACAAAAACTACTGCAATAAGTGGTGGTAATATCACAGATGACGGCGGTTCAAAAGTTACAGAACGCGGAGTTTGCTGGAGCGAGTCTCAAAACCCTACGGTAAAGAACTCTCGCACATCAGATGGTGGAGGTGACGGAGAATACTCAAGCGTAATTGAAGGTTTGACGGCAAATACAAAATACTATATAAGAGCATACGCCAGAAATGAAGCAGGTGTGGCTTATGGCAATGAGTTGGTACTTACAACAGTAGATGAAAATGTGATAACCAAACCTGTTGTGAAGACATTGACCATTACTGATATAACAAAAACATCTGCTGTATGTAATGCGGAAGTTGTCTCTGATGGCGGAGCTTCGGTGACATCTCGTGGTGTCTGTTTGAGTTTGAATGAAAATCCTACTATTTCTGACATTTGTACAACAGAAGGTAACGGAACAGGAACATACAAGTCTACGATTACTAATTTGCAATCAAATACAACCTATTATGTTAGGGCTTATGCTACAAACAGCGAAGGTACTAACTATGGCGCACAGAAGAAATTTACGACAATTGATGCTTATGGCAAGCCAACTGTAGAAACGGTTTCTTTAAGTGATATTGAATATACGTCTGCAATATGTATCGGTAATGTCACTTCAGATGGAGGTTCGGAGGTGATAGCTAGAGGCGCTTGCTGGAGCACAAAACAAAATCCAACAATGCAAGATGACCATACTACAAATGGTAAGGGTATAGGTGAATTTACTTCGAAATTGACAGATCTGGAATCCAATACTACATACTATGTAAGAACCTATGCTACCAATAACAATGGAACAAATTATGGAGAACAGCAGATCTTTAAAACCAAAGCTATATTGAGTAAACCAACCATTGTGACAATTGACGTTACTGAAATAACGACAAACTCAGCATTAGGAGGTGGTAACATAACGGACGATGGTAATCTGTCGATAACAGCTAAAGGTGTCTGCTGGAGTAAGAGTGAAAATCCCACAATAGATGACGGAGGTAACTATACAGTGGAGACATTAGAAGGATCTAATTTAGGAAAATTTACATCAGAAATGTTGCATTTGTCTGCCAACACAACATACTATGTAAGAGCGTATGCTACAAATAGCGAAGGCACAAGTTATGGTGAACAGAAAAAGTTTACAACAGATGACGGTGCTGACAAACCTACTGTAAAGACAAATTCGGTAAGTGGCATAGCTATGACTAGTGCAGTATGTGGTGGTAACGTTACAAGTGATGGAGGGGCGGAAGTTACAGAAAGAGGAGTTTGCTGGAGTACAAAACCAAGTCCTACTATAGATGACAATAAGACAACAGAAGGTTCAGGTACTGGAAATTACACTTCGAACTTAACTAAGTTATTGGGAAATACCACTTATTATGTCAGAGCTTATGCAATAAATAAAAAAGGTGTTTCTTATGGAGATGAAAAAACATTTAAAACTAATGCTTATGAAGCGGTTGATTTGGGTTTGCCAAGTGGTTTGAAATGGACAACGTGTAATTTAGGTGCAAATGTACCTGAAGAATATGGAAACTATTATGCTTGGGGAGAGATTACGACAAAGACACAATATACAGAAGATAATTCTTTGACAAATGGATTGGTATTGTCTGATATCTCTGGTAATTATCAGTATGATGCGGCGAGAGCAAAATTAGGCGGAAAGTTAAGGATGCCAACATATGATGAATGGAATGAGTTAAAGCAAAACTGCGAAATGCGGTATACTACTCAAAATGGAGTAAAAGGATGTAAAGTTACTGGACCGAATGGCAATAGTATTTTCCTTCCAGCAGCAGGAGCTTATAATTCAGATTTGGTGGGTACGCAATGTTGGTATTGGAGTTCTACTCCAGTTTCTGATTCTTATGATAATAAGACAGCAAAATTCTTTGGCTTTACGCCTAGTACTTTTTCTCCTTATGAACAAACGTACCGTTATTACGGATTATCTGTTCGTCCAGTTTTAGACTGAAGATAAGAACAATAGATGTTTATTATACATTATTATAATAGATAATTCGGTAGAGACGTCACACCTGTGGCGTCTCTCGTTTTTTTGTTTACTATGAACTTTGAACTATGAACTATGAACTATGAGCTAAGTCTGTTGAACTTTTTTTCGGTCGCTGAGCCTGTCGAAGCGCCGAGACTTAAAACCTCAGAATCTCAGAATCTCAGAATCTCAGAAACTCAGAAACTCAGAATCTCTGCGTCTCTGCGACTCTGCGTCTTTGCGTCGTCAATCCAACAATTATGCATTATGAATTATGCATTGTAAGAAACTCCACGAGTTTCTGTGTCGCTCTTCCTCTGTGAGAAATCTGGTTTTTCACTTCCATCGACATCTCTGCGAATGTCTGGTCGAAGCCGTCTGGCAAGAAGATTGGGTCATATCCGAAACCTTTTTCGCCGTGTTGTTCTTTGGTGATGACGCCTTCCACTTTACCTTCAAAGAAATGCTGTTCGCCGTTAAGGTTAAGAGCGATGACAGTTCTGAAGCGAGCCCTGCGGTTTTCGACGCCTTCTAAGGCTTCTAAAAGTTTGTTTACATTATCTTGGTAAGAACATCCTTCGCCAGCGTAGCGAGCTGAATAAACGCCAGGAGCGCCGTCTAGAGCGTCAACTTCCAATCCTGTGTCATCAGCGAAACAGTCGATATGGAAATTGTTTGTCACGAAGTCAGCCTTTATTTTTGCGTTGCCATCTAAAGTGTCAGCGTCTTCAACGATTTCTTCATGACAGTTAATGTCGGTTAAACCGACGATATCAAAATTCTTTATGATAGCACGAAGCTCTTCCAGCTTATGAGCGTTGTGTGTTGCAAATACTAATTTTTTCATATTATTTAAGTCAACGGACAACCGACTACAGCCAACAGTCATTGTCCAATTTTTATGTTAATAATTTTATTTTTTATCTTTAGATTCACTATCACAGATGGACGAAGTCTGTTGTCCATTGTCTGTAGACTGTTGTCTTTTTTTATAAACTCCAATCTATTGGTTTAATGTTATTTTTTATAAGGTATTCATTTGTCTTTGAGAAATGACGGCATCCGAAGAAACCACGTGAGGCAGAGAGTGGGGAAGGGTGAACTGTTTTTAGTATGAGGTGTTTGTTATGGTCGATGAGATTTTCCTTAGCGATGGCGTAGTTGCCCCAGAGTATGAAGACTAGGTTTTCTCTGTTATCTGAGAGTGCTTTGATGGCGGCATCGGTGAATCGCTGCCAGCCAATTTTGGCGTGCGATGCCGCCATATGAGCTCTTACTGTCAAAGAGGCGTTGAGCAATAAGACGCCTTCTTTAGCCCATTTTTCCAGGTTGCCGTGTGTTGGGATAGAAACTCCCAAGTCTTGATTTAATTCTTTGAAGATGTTTATAAGACTTGGCGGTTTTTGAATGTTGTCGGGAACAGAAAAAGCCAATCCGTGTGCCTGACCGATATTGTGATAAGGATCCTGACCTAATATCACAACCTTGACATCATTAAAAGGAGTGAGGTTAAAAGCATTGAATATTAAAGGTGATGGAGGAAATACTATGTGTTGTTTTTTCTCTTCTATTAGAAATGATTTAATATCAGCGAAATATGGAGATTCGAATTCGCATTTCAAGGCTTCGTACCACTTTTCTTCGATGTCGGGTTTTCGTATTGCGGTCATTAAAATTAATTTTGAAAATTATGTACAAATATCAACAAAAAAACGTTTATTTGTATAATAAAATTATGAAATATTAATTTAATCTTAGCATAATGAAAAAGTTATTTTATTTCTTGTTAATTACAGCTTTCTTAGGCATTGTATTGTCATCATGTAGAACAAGCAGACCTTGTCCTGCTTATGGCGAATCTAAATATTATCAGATAGAAAGGCCGTTTTAATTCTTTGTGATTAACAAAAAAAAGAGCATCGAAATCTCGATGCTCTTTTTCATTTTATGTTATACTTATTAGTAAACTAAAATCTTTGATGTGCTTGTTGCAGATCCTGCTTGTACTTTAACGATATATGATCCGGCTGATAAACCGTTTACGTTGAAGTTGACAGAATGTGAACCTTGACCGTAATTTCCTAATGTTGCGTTTTGTACCATGCGACCAGCTAAGTCATAGATTTGGTATGAAACAGCTGCTGTTGATTCAACGTTGAATCTGATTGTAGCTTCGCTTACAACAGGGTTAGGATAGATGCTCATTTCTAATGAGTTTGCAAATGAATTGTTTTCTTCAATGCTTTCGCCATCTTTTTGTACGAAGTCTTCGCATTTGTATAAACCTCTACCGTATGTAGCGATGTAGATAACAGCGTTGTTTGAAATAGAAGGATACCCGATAGATGTTGTGTCACCAACTTCGTCGATGAGGTATACATATTTTGAATCGTGGTTTTCTAACAACTGTTGTTTGATTTCCATAACAGGAACGTTAGCGATTGCATTGTCAGCGCTCCAGTTTGTCATATCTTCAGATGTGTAGATGCCGTTTTCTGTACCGATCATTACAAGGCCTGTTGTGCTTTCAATTAAGCTTGAGTAAACAGGAACTTTTGGCAAGTTGTTTTGTACAGATGTGAATGTTGTTCCGTCTGTTGTATAGAATACGTAATTTTCATTGCCATAGTTGCCTAATGTTACGATAACCTTGTTAGCGTCTGTTGGGTCGATAGCGATGCTTGTGATGGCTTGACCATTGAATGCTGTAGCATTGATTTCTTCTGCTGTGATGACTTTTGAAGCACCTGTTGCTAATTCTTTTGTTACAGCTTCAGAGATGCCAGAAAGTCTGAAGAGCTTACCTTTAACTGTACCAATATAAGCGACATCACCGTCAGCTGATAATGAAAGAGCGTTTGGTACACCAGCACCTTTTGATTCAAAGATTACCCACCAGTCGATTTTCTTGTTGAACTTCAAAGCATCTCTTGTCATGCTTACTCTACCTTCTGTAGCGATCAATAAAGTTGAAGAGATGATATCTTTTACCATGATAGAGTCGCCAGTAGCTAAGTCTTGTGTCAAAGTGTAATCGAATGGATATGAACAGTTGTTACTTCTAACGTCTGTGATAACATCGCCATTGCTGAAATCTCTCTTAGCGTAATATTTAACAGAGTCAGCTGATTTTTCATCGTTATAGTTTTCGAACAATGCGATAGGTGTTCTGAAAGCGTTTGTGTTTGTGATATAAGCTTTGTTATCTGTTGCTGAATATGAGAAGTTTTCTTTGTCGTAGTCAGCACCAGCTGTTTGTGTTCTGAATACAGGTGTTCCGATGCTGTAGCCACCTGTTGTTGTGACGAACATGATGTTAGGATCGATTGTTGAGATAGCGCAAGGGCCGCCAGCTTTTGTGAAATCGAATGCGCCGTATGTAGCAGCAGCGTCTGTTGTAGCGATGTCGTTAGGGAAGATAGCGCTACCTGTTGTTTCGTTGTTTAAGTCATCTTGGCCAAATACGTTGATTGTTCCGTGGTCAAGGCTGCCACCTAATGTCAAACTTCTTTCGCCAGAGAAAGCAACGCTGAACATTCTTGTAACAGATGTGTGGTTGTCAGCTGTTTCGAAGTAACGGTTTGCTCCTTCGAATAAATAACCATCGCTAGTGTAAGTACCTTTGAATACACCACCTTCTGTACCGATGAAGAATTCACTTGGTTTGCTTGGGTTGAAAGCGATTGATTGGATGCCTGAATGAACATATTTGTAGTTGTAGTAGAAAGCACCGCCTGATTGTGCGATTTGGAAGCCATTGCCGTCAGAGATGCATTCCATTCTGAAGATGCCTTCACCGAATTCGTCTCTCATAACCCATAAGTTGACACCGCCAATTAAAAGTTTTCTAGGGTTATTTGGATAAACAACCATAGCGTTGTCTAATAAACCGCGCTTGCCATAGATGTTGTACATTTCTGTAGCTGTGTATGCAACTTGCCATGTGTTACCTTGGTCGCTTGTCATATAAATGTTGCCAGTTCCGTTGTTGCCTGCTGATAAATAACTTACATACATATAGTTGTCATCAGTTGGAGAAACAGCAATGATTTTATAAGTTGTGCTTGTTGCTAATTTGCCTTCTTCACCTGTTGTTAAGAGTTCTTCGTTGCCATCTTTGAACATATAGACATCTTCGCCAATAACAGCCAAGATTGTTCCGTTAGGAGTTACTTCAACGCTGTATGCGACGCCTTCGTTAAGTGATGTCAATGTGTTGTTTTCGTAAGTGAAGAGACCTTTGTTTGTTGCAGCGTAAACTGTGTTGCCGTTTACAGCGATGTCGTTGATGAATTCCCATCCTTCAGTGCCTTCAATGACTTTGTCAGATGTCAATTCGTATAAACCGCAACCTACGAAGCTTGTTTCATAATTAAGGTCTGATAAACCATTGTTGTTATGTGCACTGCGTCCATCACCTGTACCAACGTAGATAGAACCATCTTCTGTTTGTGCCATGCAGCTTACCATCATGTTGTTGTTTAAAGTCTTCCATGTGATACCGCCGTTTGTTGATTGGAAGATGCCACCGCCCATTGTTCCAATGTAAATGGATTGATTTGTAGCGTCGTTCTTGTCAAAAACGATACCTCTTGTCAATGAACCGTAGTTGTCTGGGCCTAATGATGACCAGTTCAATTCATTTCTTGATTGTGATTTTTCTGGTGCTACCAACCATGCTGGGTCGATTAAACCTGTTTCTTGGTTAGCACGGATGCTTCTCATGAATGATTGTGCAGTTGCTTGTTCAGCTGTTCTTGGAGTGTATTTTCCAGAATCGCTGCTTGCATTAACTACAAAACTTGTTTGCGCTAAGATAATGATTGTCAAAAGCAAACTAATTGGTAAAAATCTTCTTTTCATATTACCTAATTTAGATATTTATTACTAATTTATATTTCACTATTTAAGGGTGCTAAATTACTATAATTTTTGATTTCCCGCAAGTTTTTTTATAAAAAAATAATCACCTGAAATTTACAGGTGATTATGCTTTTTCTATAAGCTTGGAGCTCTGTTCAATTTAGTATTTTATGACGGCAGATGTTGGTAGCCATCCTATACTGCCATTGGCTATTTTTATTTTCTCCCAACCATCGGTGTTGTCCAAAATCTTAACTTTTGATCCTTCATGAAGAACAAATAAATCAACGCTGGATGTTGATGGAGAACTTTTGATAGTAATGGTCGGAGATATTATAATGCCTTCATTATGAGTGTTTATGTAGTTGTATTTATTTATGGAAATACTCAAACTGCATATTGTAAATATTATCACAAGGATTCCTGAGAAAAACATTCCTTTCTTTAAACTTCTTGTCTTGGCTGTGATGTAAAAGAATATGCATATTAAAGATGTTCCTATCAGTATTAAAGTGATTATAGACCAAGTGTTTATTGTAAATAAATTACTTAAATTATTCCACCATGTCTTTATGAATAGTTCGGGTACGGTTTCTATTTTATCTGTTAAAAATAATTGGGCTATCTCGATATTATGCTTGGTGTCTTCGTTGTTAGGTTCTAACTTTAATGATTTTTCATAATAATATATGGCCAATGGATAATTCCTTAATTTGTAATATGTATTGCCAATATTATAATATAATGTGGCGGAAGAATATCCTTGATCAAGGATGCCTTTGTAAACAACCAATGCTGAATCGAATGCGTTTTCGTTGTATAGCGAATTAGCCTTTGTTAATAATTCTTCAGGTTTCTGAGCTTTTGCGTCAAAAAACAATGAAAATCCTATGACGAATAATAAAACTAATTTGGTTATAGTATGTGTAGTTGTTTTCATCTTCGTTATTTTAAAAGTTTTTCTGCTTTGGTTATCAATTCAATGCCTTTTTGATATAATTCGTCCATCTTCTTGCTTGGGTCTCCTGGCGCAAATCGGGCGAACTCGCAGTTGTTTAACAATTCAACGAATTCATTTACAATTTCTTCGGATACGTCTTTGCTTAACATTATTTCCTTGACGCTATCCATTGAGAGTTGTGAACGTGATATGTTTAGCTTGTCGGATATATATCCCCACAAAGCTTGTGAAAATTCTTCATAGAAACTGTTTTGGTTGTTGCTGACTAAATAGTTATGCGCATTCTTGAAACGTTTCTTGGCAATTTTTGTAGCTTGTTTGTTCTTGACCAAAACTTGGTTCTTGTTGAATTTGTTGACTTTTTTGTAAATGACTAATGTTACGATGAATGTCACTAACATGATTACAATGATAGCAATGTAAGCTGGTGACATGAAAAACATTACGCCTGTAATATTCAAAACATTGTTATTGACATTGATGTGGCGGATGTCGCTTCCCAAGTATTTGATATCAGCTTGTCCAGGTGTGTAAATCGTTGAATTGGAATTGCTTGTTCCTTTTTGGACTTGAATGGTGTGGATGTCTGATTTTAATGTTTCATATTTCTTTAATGATGGGTTGAAATATGAAAATTCTATGTCTTCTAATGTGAAATCTCCTGACACTCTTGGAATTATGATATATTCAGCTTTCTTGCTTCCATAAATTCCTAAGGCGTTGTTTTTTACAGTTGTGCTGATTTTAGGATCGTAGACTTCAAAGTCTGGAGGAAATATTGGCTTAGGTAAATCTAATAATTCAATATTGCCTTTGCCTGATACCGTTAGCGTTAAAGTGAAAGCATCATTGACTTTGAGCTCGCTTTTATCAATCTTAGATGTAAAAGTGAATTGTCCTACCGCTCCTTTAAAACTGCTTGGCTTGTTTGCAGTAGGCAATGGCTCTACTTCTATTGTAATAGGTTGAGACTTGATGTCTTTTCTTACATTTGTATAAGAACTTCCCATAACGTCGCTGAAAAAATCTTCAAAAGGATCATATCCTTGTGAACGGTTGCGTTGTTGCCTGATTTGAGCTACGCATGTGAGATCTAATGGGTCAATGATAAGGTTTCCTGATTTTTGAGGGAATAAAACGATTTCTTTTATAGTGGCTACATTATACTGCTGACCATCAATTACAGTTGATGACTGTTGCAACGAGCCGTCGTTTTCAGTGATGTCTTTTGTCCAAAAACCAGAGTATGAAGGTGATTTAGATACAGATAGTTGAGAAATAGGGATGGTGTAATAGATGTTGTACGTCAATAGAATCTGTTCTCCTTGATATACTTTTTTCTTATTTGGAGTTGCTTTGAGAAAAACTTCTTTTGCTCCTATATTGGTCTTTGAACTATTTGAGCTGTTGTTGTAAGTGCTTGAGCCATTTGCGGATGCGACTACAGTTATGTCACAAGGTTCGCTGGTGATTTTCTTTTTGTCGACAGTGATAGAAGCAGATGGTATGGTGTAGTTACCTTCTTTTATTGCTCTGAGATGATAGGAAAAAGTTTGTGTGTTTGTTCTTGATACAGAACCATTGATGATTTGAACGCTGGAACTTGTCGATGTGAAAGGTCCTCCGATGATTTCGAAATATGTGAAATTAGGAGCTCTGAAATCTTTGCCATCGCCATTTAATTCATAAGAAACCTGAAACTGTTCTCCAACTGAAACTTGTTTCTTGCAAATGGTTCTGAAAGATACATCTGATTGTGCTTCAAGTGAATATATTGAAACAAAACAGAATAATATTATATATAAGAGTTTAGCTTTCATTATTTGAATTTTAGTTTGCAAAAATAAAACCTTATTTAATACTACCAATCTTTTTGAGACTTTCTTTTTTGCATTTGTGCAGCCTTTTTGTCGTTGATGTCTTCCATAGTTTCTTTTTCTTGATTTTCAAGAGCCTTTAGCATACGTTCTGCATCTTCTTTCGACATTTGCTGCTGCTGTTGTTGTTGCTGCTGATCTTGATCTTGTTTTTGCTCTTGCTGTTGATCTTGATTCTGCTGTTGTTGATTCTGCTGTTGATCTTGATTCTGCTGTTGCTTATCTTGTTTTTGTTCTTGTTTTTGTTCTTGTTCTTGATTCTGCTGTTGTTGTATCAATTTCCAACGAGCATATTCCAAATTGTATCTGGCATCTTCGTTTTTAGGATTTACCTTTAATGATTTTTTGTAAGAATCAAAGGCTTCTGCATATTTTTCTTGTGCCATATATGTGTTTCCGAGATTGTAGTAAGCATCGGATTCTAATTCTTTTGAAACATTACGTTCTATGACATCAGAGAAGTTTTTCTGTGCGTCTTCATAATTTTTTTGTTCATACAAGGCATCTCCTAAATTGAATTGGGCTTTAGGACTGTATTCTTTATCCAATGATTTTCTGTAGTTTACTTCGGCTTCAGAATAGTTCCCGTTCTTGAATTCATTGTTGCCGTGTCTAATAAATCCCTTGTCTGTCTGAGCATTTGTTGTCAAACAGATTAACATAATGATTATGCTAATGCAAATATTTTTATTCTTCATTTTCATCTTTTGGTTCAAAGAATTTGAATTTTGTTTCCCAATCTTTCTTTCCTGAAGAAATTAAGATTTCAATTATTAAAAGAATTATTGCTGCACCGATAAACCATTGGAACTGATCTTCATAGTCTGTAAATACTTTTGATTCAATTTCAGATTTGTTGCTGCTATTTATCTTTTCAAAAATTTCATCTAAACCTACGTTTGAGTTGCTAGCTCTTCTGTATATTCCATCGCCGATCTCTGCTATTTGACGTAACAGATTGTCGTCTAATTTTGTTATAACGACATTGCCATTTCTGTCTTTTTTATAGCCGACTTGCTTGCCGTATTGGTTATAGAGTGGGATAGGTGCTCCTTCTTCAAGTCCCATTCCTATAGTATAAATCTTGATGCCTAATTTGATGGCGTCTTGCGCTGCTTTTATTGCGTCACCGTTCACATGATCCTCTCCATCGGAAATGATTACAATGGCTTTGCCGTGTTCGTTGTTGCCAAATGATTTGGTAGCTAAATTAATGGCAGCTCCTATTTCTGTACCCTGCGATGGAATCATGCTGGTGTTTATGGTTGAAAGGAACATTTTTGCAGCTGCGTAATCTGTGGTGATTGGTAGCTGAACATACGCATTGCCAGCAAAAATGATGATTCCAATTCTGTCGCCATTAAGCTTGTTGATAATGTTGTTGATCGCTTGTTTTGAACGTTCCAAGCGGTTTGGCGCAATATCTTCTGCATTCATTGAGTTCGAAACGTCAATGCAAAAGTATAAATCTATACCTTCACGTTTCACTTCTTCCATCTTGGATCCAGTCTGCAAATTGGCAATGCCAAGGATGCTGAATGCTATGATGAACAGGAATATGACAAATTTAGTGTTGCTTCTTGATGTCGATACTAATGGTGTAAGTAATTCCGCGAATTTTGTGTCGGCGAATTTTTGAAATTGTCGCTTGTTGATAATACGTATTGTTATATAAATGGTAATAAGAATTGGTATTATTAAAAGCCAATACAAATATTCAGGATGCTCGAATCTTAAAATATTGGTTTCCATTGTATTATCTTTAGTCAGTTATTGATTTGAAAATCGTGTTCTTTAAGATGAATGATAAAATGAGAAGCGCAAGTCCACATATCGCAAAAGGATAGAATTCTTCATAAAGTCGTTTATACTCATTGATTTCTATCTTTGAACGTTCCATCTTGTCAATCTCGTCATATATCTGTTGAAGTTTTTCCTTCGATTCTGCACGGAAATATTTTCCGCCAGTTTCATTGGCAATGCTTTGCAATAAAGGCTCATTGATATTTACTTCAACTTGTTGATATTTGATTCCTCCGAAAGGTGTCTGAACAGGATAAGGAGCCATTCCTCTTGTACCTGCACCGATGGTATATACTCTAATGCCGAATAACTTAGCCATTTCTGCAGCTGTTGATGGGTCGATGGAACCAGCGTTGTTGTCACCGTCTGTCAATAAGATTACAACTTTGGAAATGGCTTCGCTGTCTTTTAATCTGCTTACGGCAGAAGCAAGTCCGTCTCCTATTGCAGTGCCGTCTTCCAATAAACCGCACTTCATGTCTTTCAACATGTTAAGCATCATACCATGGTCTGTTGTCAATGGAACTTGTGTGAATGTTTCTCCACTGAAGACAACCAATCCCATTCTGTCGTCAGGGCGACCTGCAACGAAATCAGAAGCAACCAACTTTGAAGCTTCTAATCTGTCTGGTTTCAAGTCGCATGCTAACATACTGCTGGAGATGTCCATCGCTAAAACGATGTCGATACCTTCTACATTGATTTTCTGGTTCTTGGTGCTGCTTTGTGGTCGTGCTAATGCGATGATGAACAACGATAAGGCTGCAATCTCTAAAACAAAGACAATATGTCTTAAATATGTTTTCCACGATTTTGGCAGTTTGTCAAAAAATCCTGTGTCGGAAAAACGTATGTATGCTTGTTGCTTATTGCAATTAAATATATACCATATTATTAAAATAGGTATTATTATCAGTCCTAAAAGGAAGTGCGGAGATGCAAATTCGATAGAACTCATTTTGTTTCCTCCATTTCTTGGTTTTTAGTGTCGTCTTCGAAATCGTACTTTTTAGCCTTTGCCTCTTCGGCTTTCTTCTTTTCCTGTTCTTGTTGGAAAGAGAAACTTTCTTCAATAAATGAATCGATATTCTTGAAGGCATTTTCGTTCTCGGATGGAGTAGGTGTTGCCTTGGCGAATTTTACCAGATCTGCAGTGGTGAGAGTGTCTTGTAACTTGGTAAAAATGTTGCTGTCAAGCTGTATTTTTCTTACTTCTTCAAGAATATCATCTGATGTCATTTCTATAGCATCGATATTAAATTGTCCTTCAAGGTATTCTCTTGCAATGCCTGTTAAATCGGTGTAATAGTCCTTGTAATGACCAGATTGCCATAAGTTTGCATCTTTTAATATTGCAAGTTTTTCTCTTGCTGTGACAATGGCTGGAATCAGAGGCTTGATATCCTCTTCTTCTACGACTTCTTTATTTCTTAATCGTCTTATTATATAGATTATGAGTAAAACCAAACCAGCTAAAACTATTGCTCCTCCCATATATGGTACGGTTTCTTCAAATGTAATGTTCTGTTTTATAGGGGCTTTTATTGCCTTATATGCCATTGTGGTGTCTATAACAGCAGGTTCAACATATATGTACATATAGTCTGTGTAACTGGTATATACACTTGTGTCTTTAGCTGATTTATAATACTTTATGCCAATGCTTGGTATTTCTACATAACCTGTGTCAAAAGAGGAGAGGCTTAGAAGTTGTGACAATAAGATATCGCTACTGTTATCAATGGGCTGCTCCTTTACCTCGCTTCGGGATATTACCTCGATACTTTTGCTTAAAGTATCTTTCATTTCACCCCAATTTATGACATAACCTTTTGGTAATCTGATGTCTAAATTGTAACTGAAAGGGTGTCCTGTAAGAACACTGTCAGCGTCAATTCTTCCATTGACAATAACATCTTGTGAATAACAATATTTAATAGGTGTAATTGTTATTAAGAATATTAATAAATGCAATATCTTATTTTTCATTTTCTTGATTCTCGTTTTTTAAATAACTGCATCAAAGGTTTGACATAATCTACATCCGTGTAAATTAAGGTATTATCTATGCCGTTGTTCGCGAATATCTTGTTCAGCTTCATGGATTCCTGTTGCAGGTATTTCTGATATGCTTCATTCCAAGAACTCATCGAGGTGTCAATCCATACGTCTTTGTTGGTCTCTGAATCTCTGAACTTGACAAGTCCTACTTTAGGTATTACCAACTCTCTTTTGTCGGTGATTCTTAAACAAACTAAATCGTGTTTGTTGGCTGCGATTCTGATTTGTTGTTCGAATGGCTTTTTTGAAAGGAAGTCGGATATTAAAAATGCAGTCGTACGTTTCTTGATGGCACTTGTTAAAAATCGCAGTCCTTCTCCAATGTCGGTGCCTTTATGTTGTGGCGTGAATGTCACGATCTCTCTGATAATACGTAAGATATGACTAGAGCCTTTCTTTGGTGGAATGAATTTTTCAATCTGATCGCTGAAAAATATCACACCGACTTTGTCATTGTTCTGAATGGCAGAGAATGCTAAAACCGCTGCAAGCTCAGCGCTGAGGTCTCTTTTTGAAATGTTTACCGAACCGAAATCATTAGAACCAGAAACGTCAATAAGCAACATTACCGTCATCTCACGTTCTTCTTCAAAAATCTTGACAAAAGGACGATTGAATCGTGCAGTTACGTTCCAATCAATGTTACGAATGTCGTCACCATATTGATATTCACGAACTTCACTGAAGGTCATACCACGACCCTTGAAGGCACTGTGATATTGACCAGAAAAGATGTTGTTGGTCAAACCACGTGTCTTGATCTCGATTTTTCTAACCTTTTTAAATAGTTCGTTTGTTTCCATAATTCAATCTTTTGATTACGGCACCTCTACAATGTTGAGTATCTCGTTGATGATTTCTTCTGTTGTAATGTTCTCTGCTTCAGCTTCGTATGTCAATCCGATACGGTGGCGCATTACGTCTGGTGCAACAGCGCGAACGTCTTCTGGAATTACATAACCACGACGTTTGATGAATGCATATGCTTTAGCAGCCATGGCTAAATTGATTGTAGCACGTGGAGAACCACCGTAACTGATCAAATTAGCAAATTTCTTCAACTTGTAATCGTTTGGATAACGTGATGCGAAAACGATGTCGGTGATGTAATTTTCAATCTTTTCATCAAGATATACTTCGCGACAGACTTTTCTCGCATTTAGGATTTCTTTTGTTGATGTGACAGGTTTTATTTCTGGATACTCCTTATTAATATTCTGTCTGAGGATAATCTTTTCCTCTTCTTTTTTAGGGTAATCAATGATGACCTTGAGCATGAAACGGTCAACCTGTGCTTCAGGAAGCGGATATGTACCTTCTTGTTCGATAGGGTTTTGTGTAGCCATAACCAAGAAAGGGTCTGGTAAAGCGAATGTGCTTTCACCGATTGTTACCTGATGTTCCTGCATGGCTTCAAGCAAAGCACTCTGTACTTTTGCAGGAGAACGGTTGATTTCATCAGCTAGAACGAAATTTGCGAAAACAGGTCCTTTGCGAACTATGAACTCTTCGTTCTTCTGACTGTAAATCATAGTACCGATTAAATCGGCAGGCAAAAGGTCTGGAGTGAATTGTATACGGCTGAAATCTGCATCAATGACACTTGATAATGTCTTGATAGCAAGTGTCTTCGCTAATCCAGGAACACCTTCAAGGAGGATGTGGCCGTTTGATAATAAACCGATGAGCAGTCTTTCTGTCATATGTTTCTGTCCGACGATGACTTTGCTCATTTCAAGATTAATGAGGTCAATGAACTGACTTTCTCTCTGTATTCTTTCGTTTAATTCACGAATATCTGTCTCAATCATAATTGATTTTTTTGTTTTATATTAATATGTGCAAAATTAACAACTATTTGTCAATTTTATTGTGTTCGCTGGAACTATTTTTTTCTTAACTCTCAAAACAAATCAAAAGGTGACTTGTTTTGAGAGTTTTTGTTAAAATTAGTTAGGAGAATATTCTTTCATCTGATTCATGAGTTTCTTGCGACTGTAGAAAATCCTGCTTTTTACAGTGCCGATTGTCAAATGTAAACAGTCTGCGATTTCCTTGTATTTGTAGCCTTCGTTGTACATGTCGAAAGCGCGTCTGAATTCCTCGTCCAAAGTCTTGATGCCTTTCTCTAATTCAATTGCGTTGAGTATGCTTTCAGGATCGGTGTCGGTGTGCGAGTTGCTGATGTTTAAATAGTAAAGATCTTCACTTTGGTCAATAATGGTGTTTGCTTTTTTTGTTCTACGATAATTGTTGATGAAAATGTTTTTCATGATGGTGTAAACCCATGCCTTGAAATTGTTGTGGTTGACATATTTCTCTCTGTAAATTAATGCTTTGAGAAATGTCTCTTGAGTTAAATCTTTGGCATCGTCTTCGTTGCCGGTTAATTGTTTCGCAAATGCTTCTAAACTTTTTTGAAGACTTGTGAGGTTGCTGTTAAACTCAATAGTTGTCATAATAAATTGTTGTTTTTAAGTTTGAAAAATTGGTTGTTTTTTGTTGTTGTCGGGTGCAAAAATAATTTAGTTATTCTTTTTGTCAATACCCTTTTCTGGCTCTAAATGGCCTTGCGTTCGTATATTGTTGATTTTATGACAGTTATAAAATGTTAATAAAATGTTAAATTTTAAAAGTTAACGGATTTTATCAAAAAGTTAACGGATTTTAACAAAAGTTAACGGGATTTGCAATAGCCTGCTTTGAGAGCAAAGTGATGGCATTACGCATTTTTTTTGTAACTTCGTAAAAAATTATTTTGCGATGATTCCATTTGAAAATATAGCTATAATAGGTTCGGGAAATGTAGCATATACTTATTCTAAAGTATTGAAAAACAATGGTATAAATCTGCAATATATTTTTGTTAGAAATAAGGATAAAATTTTTGAAGTTGAAAAACTGTTTGGCGTAAAGACAATTTGTGATTATGAACCTCTCTTTTTTTGCGATTTGATAATTATAGCTGTGAAAGACGATGCTATAGAGGAAGTCGCGGCGAAACTGCATGATTACAAAGGCGTTTTGGTTCACACTTCAGGGACTCAGAATTCTTCCATTTTGCAATCTGTTGATAATTACGGTATTATATATCCGTTGCAAACCTTGACAAAAGACTACGATGTTGACTTTAAATCGGTTCCGGTCTTGATAAATGCGTCAAGTGTAGAGATTAAAGATAAGTTGAGAATTGTCGCTCAAAAAATGTCGGATGTCGTTATAGAATGTTCCGATGAAGATCGCCGTTATATTCATATGAATGCTGTCTATGTCTCTAATTTTGTTAATGTTATGTTACAAATAGGAGAGAAGCTGTTAAAAGAAAAGTCTCTGGATATCTCAATTCTTGAGCCTTTGGTGAGGGAAACCGTTAACAAAGCATTTTCGATGGGAGCAGAGAAAGCTTTGACAGGTCCGGCTCGTAGAGGTGACAAGGAAACCATTAACAAGCATTTGGAACTGCTAAATAATAACGAAGAAGAAAAGGAAATATATAAGTTGTTAACCAATTATATCATTAATAAATATTTTAAAAATGAAAAACTATAAAGAACAGTTAAAAGATATAACGACATTTGTCTTTGATTATGATGGTGTTATGACAAGCGGTGATGTTTTGGTCGATGGCAATGGCGTTCCTTTGAGAAGCAGCGATGTCAAAGACGGATACGCTCTCCAACTCGCAGCTCGCCTTGGATATAATATCGCTGTCATTACTGGCGGATATTCTATTTCCATTGAAAAACGAATGCAGATGTTGGGTGTTAAAGATGTCTTCGTTCGCTCTGCAAATAAAGTGGAAGTGCTTCAAAAATATATGGAAACCAATAATTTAAAACCTGAACAGATAATATATATGGGCGACGACTTGCCTGATTATCCTGTGATGAAAATGGTCGGACTTCCAGTCTGTCCTGCTGATGCTGTCCCTGAAATCAAAGATATCAGTTTGTATATCAGTAATCGTAATGGTGGCAAAGGCGCAGTCCGCGATATCATCGAGCAGGTCCTCAAAGCTCAAGATAAATGGATGAAGGATTTTAGTTGTTATATTTGGTAATTGCTGACTATGAATAAGATAAGATGTTTTTTCTCTCTGATTCGCTGGTCAAATCTGTTGATGGTCGCAATAATGACATTTCTGGTTTATCGTTGCGTTATGTCGCCTTTGGCATATTATGCTACCGTTGATGTGTTCCCACCTGCTCATGCATTCATCCTGTTGGTCATATCGTTGGTGTTCATAGCGGCAGGTGGCTATGTCATCAATGATAGCTTTGATGTTGAAACGGATAAAATAAATAAACCGGATAAAACTTTAATTCCTGATGTTTTCTCACAAAAAGAAGCTAAATTGTTTTATGTGGTTTTGACATTTATTGGTCTTGCTGCTGGACTCGCTTCTAGCATAATGATTCTAAATGTTAAATTTTATATATTGTTTGCACTTATCGCATTGATTACATGTCTTTTATATTCTTATTCTTCTACATATAAAAGGAAATTGTTCTCTGGTAATCTGATAGTCTCGTTGTTAGTGGCGATAGCTGTATTTTTGCCTTATCTTTTTGAAATATTATATCTTTCCAACAATTTGTTGATGTTGTCGACATGCAAGGAGTTGGCTAAGAATGTTGTTTATTTCGTGTTGATATACACAGTGTTTGCATTTTTGTTAACACTTATTAGGGAAATTATAAAAGATGCTGAAGACGCTGAAGGTGATGGTAGGACACATTGTCGTACAATACCTGTAGTCTATGGTTTAAGTAAAACAAAAACAATACTTTATGTTCTTATGGCGTTTTTGTTGATATTTTTGTCATTCTATGGACTCATACTTTTTAAAATGGAATTGTTCATAGTATTTTCGTTTATAGCAGTCGTAGGTTTGGTGTCTCTTTTACTGATAGTTGAAATTTATAAGGCAAAAGAATATAAAGATTTTAGCAGATTGTCATTTTTGACTAAAGTAATGATGCTCATTGGTTTATTGTCAATGTTATTTTTAAGATGATGCTAGAGAATTTAAAAAAATATAATATTGTTCTTGCTTCAAAATCTCCTAGAAGACAAGAACTTCTGAAAGGTATTGGTATTGATTTTTCCATCATAACAAAGGATGTTGATGAGTCTTATCCTTCAAATATGTCAGTGTATGATGTGGCTCCTTTTTTGAGTGTTAAGAAGGCTAAAGCATTTAATGAAGAGGATCTTCCTGATAATTATATGGTTATAACGGCTGATACTGTAGTCATTGTTGATGATAGGATTTTGGGAAAACCAAAAGATGCAGATGAAGCTCGTGAGATGTTGGGTATGATTTCAGGCAAAAAACATTCTGTCATTACAGGAGTTACGATTCGTACTAACGACAACCTCAAGACGTTTTCGGTTGTGTCGAAGGTTTCTTTTGAAAAGCTTGACAATGACGAAGTTGAATATTATGTGAATGATTTTAAGCCTTATGACAAAGCTGGCGCATATGGCATCCAGGAATGGATAGGATATATTGGCGTTAGTCATGTTGAAGGCTCGTATTTTAATGTGATGGGATTGCCAACACAGAAACTTTATAAGATGTTAAAGACATTTTGATTAATATTTGTTAACATGAAGAAAAAAGATAATTTTATCATAGGTTTTGTTGGTGCATTGGTGATATTTGTCATTCTTTATTCTATTTTGAACCTTTTTACAGACTTTGCTTATTTTTCTCAAAGCCGTGATTCTCTGTGGGTTTATATGATTCCTTTGGTTCTGGATCTTATCCTGGCTCGTTTTATGCTGGTTAAATGGAATATGGAAAAAACAGGAAAAGGGATGATGTTTGTGACATTGTTGGGGATAGTTTTAGTAATGTTTTTTGTATTGAAATGAAGTATTATATCATAGCAGGAGAGGCTTCCGGCGATTTGCATGGAGCCAATTTGATTGCATCTTTGAAGAAAAAAGATACTCGTGCGAAAATTCGTGCATGGGGCGGAAATTTGATGAAAAAACAAGGTGCTACTTTGGTGAAACATTATCGCGACCTAGCTTTTATGGGTTTCGTTGAAGTGCTGTTGCATCTTAGAACGATATTAAAAAATCTTAGCTTTTGTAAAAAAGATATTCTGAAATTTAAACCTGATGCTATCATACTTATTGATTATCCTGGATTTAACCTTAAAATAGCTAAGTTCGCTCATAAGCATAACATCAAGGTGTATTATTATATCTCTCCACAGGTGTGGGCATGGAAAAAACGTCGTGTGTACACTATCAAGGAGGTTGTAGACAAGATGTTGGTTATCTTGCCGTTTGAAAAAGATTTCTATGATGAGTATCGTGTTGATGCTCACTTTGTTGGACATCCGCTCCTTGATGAGTTGTCAAGGGTGAAATATGTAAATAAGAACAATTTCGCACGACAAAATAAACTTAATCCTAAAAAGGAAATCATCGCTCTTCTTCCTGGAAGTCGCAAACAGGAAGTGACTCGAATGCTGGGAATAATGCTTAAGGTGATGGATAAGTTTCCTGATTACCAGTTTGTTATAGGATGTGCACCTTCTTTGCCTGAAAGTTTCTATAGGTCGTTGGTCGGAGATGAAAACGTGCATCTTGTCTTTAACAAGACATATCAATTGCTGCAAGTGGCTAGTGCAGCCTTGGTTACATCTGGAACGGCAACATTGGAAACGGCTTTGTTTTATGTGCCAGAGGTTGTTTGTTACAAAGGAAATAAAATTTCTTACCTGATAGCCAAGAGCCTTGTCAAGGTTAAATATATAAGCTTGGTGAATCTCATTATGGACAAGCCGGTGTTAAAAGAATTGATACAGGATGATTTGACACCTGAAAATATAGAGGAAGAATTGAAATATTTACTTACAAATCATAAAAAACAACGTCAGTTGTTAGATGATTACGAGGATTTGAGATATAAATTAGGTAATGCCGGTGCTTCTAATAATGCGGCTACGATCATTGTTAATGATTTGAATAAAAGAGTTAAATAATTCTTAATAATTTTTAACATAAAATATTGAGTTTCAATGTTTATGTGTTGAAAATATTTTTTATCTTGCATACAGAATCCAAAATTTATGATGCAAGATGATCGCTTGGTTTAAATATCCGTTTATCAGATTGTTGGTTCCTTTCGCAATAGGAATTTATATGGCATTTTCTTTTTGCGAAGCTGCTTTTGATAAAAATATAGTCCTTCTTTTGTTAATAATTCTTTTCTTTTTATTGATATCATTAGTCATTGTGTCAATATTGGTAAAGAGTTTTGCCTCTAGATGGGTGTTTTCTGTAGTATTATTCCTTTACCTTATATTATTAGGCTTTTCTTTTGTTAAAGTTAATGACTATAATCTGTATGTCAATGATTTGTCAAAAGTTGAAAATATTCCAAAATATTATCTGGCTCGACTATGTGAATGCCCATTGGCTAAAGACAAGTCAATAAAGGTGATGTTGGATGTTTTGGCATTTGAAGATGATGATAATGTCAGAAGTATTAATTCTAAAATTATTGCTTATTTTGAGAAAGATGAACGCTCGCTTGATCTCAAATATGGTGATTGTATTGTGTGTCTGACGAATCCAGAGATGCTTGAAAAGCCTCCAAATCCAGAGCAGTTCGATTATAAGGATTATCTATATAAAAGAGGTGTGACGCATCAGGTGTATCTTAAGTCCGATGCATGGCTTGACTTGAAGCAGAATATGTCAAATCCTGTTTATAGGTTTTCTTATTGGATTCGTGACTTCCTTCTTGAGACGATGCGGAGTCTTGGTGTTAAAGAAAACGAATATGCGGTTGCAGCTGCTATTTTATTGGGTTATGACGAAAGCCTGCCTTATGAACTTCGACAAAAATATGTCGCTGCTGGTGCGATGCATATTCTTTGCGTATCGGGGCTTCATGTGGGTGTGGTGTTTATGGTGTTTTCGTATATGCTGTTTTTCCTTAATGAGAGTAAAAAATGGCAGCGTGTCGTTAAGCAATTGATATTGTTGCTTTTGATTTGGTTTTATGCTTTACTTGCAGGATTGGCTCCTTCAATATTGAGAGCGACAATTATGCTTTCTTTTGTTATAATAGGAAATATGATTGGCAGAAAAGGCGTATTGTTAAATTCTTTGGCGGCATCTGCTTTTATATTGCTATGTGTAAATCCTGCAAACCTTTTTGATATCGGATTTCTGTTGTCGTATGTAGCTGTGATAGGGATTGTGATATTGCAAAAACCTATTTCTAAGATGTTTTATTCCAAATATAAAATTGTTAATAAAATTTGGGAAATAACATCAGTGACTATAGCTGCGCAAATTGCGACGGCACCATTTACTATTTATTATTTCCATCAATTCCCGATATATTTTTGGTTGAGTAATCTTTTTATGACGCCAATATCTTCGGCGGTGATTGTTGGAGGAATGTTGCTGTTACTTCTTTTCTTTGTTCCTTATATTAATAATGTAGTGGCGTTTTTCGTTTCAAAAATGATATTCCTTATGAATTATGGAGTCTCTTGGATTGAATCTCTTCCATATTCTATGGTTAAAGGATTATATATTAATGAAATGCAGTTTCTGATTCTTTTGTTGATGTTGCTGTCGTTGCTGCTTATGGTGGAGCTTAAACGTAAAAAGATGTTGTTTGTTATAATGATAATGTCGTGTTGTTTCTTGATGGTTAATGTTGATAAGCTAATAAGACAATGCAATCAAAAGGAGATTGTTTTTTATTCCATTAATAATATGACGGCAATTGATTTTATTGAAGGAAGAAACCATGTTCTTGTTGCAGATAGCGTTTTTCTAAATGATAAATCGTCTTTTTCGTATAATATTGAAAATTTTTTGGTAAGTAAAGGTGTTTTTAATGCTGGAAAAAAGCTGTTTCTGAATGATGATTTTGATGAGAATTTTGTAAAAAAGCGAAAAAGTGTCGTAACTTTTGGTGAAAATGTCATCGGATTGTCTGATGGAGGAGAGTTTTTCAATGAAAGTCTCTCATATAGGATTCCGGTGGATTGTATGTTTGTTTATGGACGTAAACGACAAAGCATAACAATGTTACTGAATATGTATAAATTTGATTATCTGATAATTGATGCTAGTGTTCCTGCTTATTTAGTGTCGGCGATGATGGAAGAAGCAGATGCTTTAGGTATAAAATGCCATAATGTAAAAGAAAAAGGTGCTTGTTTTTTGAAATAATTTTTTAAAAATATTTTATTGATAATCAGTGATATAAAAAATAATTTCAAGAAAAGTGAATTTTTTTTGAAAAAATGCTTGCAGATATGAAAAAAGGTCGTATCTTTGCACCCGTAATCAACAACAACAAATCAGTTGAAAACAAAAGCGCTGGTGCTGTAGTTCAGTTTGGTTAGAATGCCTGCCTGTCACGCAGGAGGTCGCGAGTTCGAGTCTCGTCAGCACCGCCAAACGAAAGCCTCTCAAGTCTGAGAGGCTTTTTTGTTTATCTCCTTAACTCCTAACTCCTAATTCCTAACTCTTAATTATTTCTCTTATCTTAAAAAAATAATTCCTAACTCCTAACTCCTAACTCCTAATTATTTCTATCTTTGCATAAACGTCTTTCGGTATGATAAATAAGATAAAATCGCTTGCTAAAGAATTGAAAAATGATATCGTTGATGTCAGACGGCAGATTCATCAATTCCCAGGATTGAGTTTTGAAGAATATGAAACTGCTAATTTGATTCGCGGCTTGCTGACGTCATGGAATATTGATTATGAATCACTGACAGAAACCGGAGTCGTTGCTACAATAAAAGGTAAAAATCCAAAGAAAAAAACTATAGCTTTACGCGCCGACATCGATGCTCTTCCTATTCAGGAGAAAAACGAATGTTCTTATAAATCTGCTATTGATGGAGTTATGCACGCTTGCGGTCATGATGCACATACTGCTATGTTGCTCGGCGCAGCAAAGATTCTCAATCAGCTGAAAGATGAATTCGAGGGAACCATAAAACTTATCTTCCAACCTGGAGAGGAGAAGCTGCCAGGCGGAGCATCTGTCATGATTGAAAAAGGCGTTCTTGAAGGCGTCGATGCTATAATAGCGCAGCATGTTTATCCAGACTTGCCTTGTGGTGAAGTTGGTTTCTGCGCCGGTGAATATATGGCTTCCTGCGATGAGATAAATATCACGATAAAAGGAAAAGGCGGTCATGCTGCCAAGATAAAAGAGCGTTCCAATACCACGGTAGCTGCTGCGAGACTCTTGTGCGCCATATCTGAACTCAGTTCGGAATTCAATAAAGAAGAAAGAAAAAATCCTATCATAATATCTTTCGGTAGTTTTATAGCCGACGGCACATACAACGTGATTCCAAATGAAGTGACGCTCAAAGGTACGATGCGTACTTTTGATGAGAATGACAGAAAAAATGTCAAAGATAAAATTCATAAATTGAGTGCTGAGATTGCTGCCGACTTCAATGTTGAAACGGAAATATTTATAGAAGAAGGTTATCCTGTGTTGATAAATGATGTAAGTCTTACGGAATCGTTGAAATCAGCTGCCGATGAATTTATGGGCGAAGGCAATATGAAGTCAATACCTCAGCTGATGACGGCGGAAGACTTCGCTTGGTATTCTCATAAGACAAAAGCTTGTATGTATCGTATTGGCACTTCAAATGCGGAAAAAGACATTATCTCTAAACAACATACGCCGACTTTTGATATTGACGAAGACGCTTTGGAAATAGGAATGGGATTGATGGTGTGGTTGGCGGTTGATTATTTTAATAAAGATTGAAAATATGAAAGTTTTAGTGACATACGCTTTTGACTCAGAAATAATTCCTTTTGAATTACAAGGTGTTGATATTACATTCCTTAGGACGGGAATGGGAAAGGTGCTTTCGGCTTTTAACTTGACCAAGGCTCTTTGTGAAGATAAATACGACCTGGTTGTTAATGTCGGTACTGCCGGCACTCTTAATCATAATGTCGGCGATATTTTCGTATGTCATCGTTTTGTGGATAGAGATTTGGAGAAGATAGTCCTTCCTCATGTGTGTTCTGATATTTCGTTCCCAGAGAAAGTCGGGTTGGATGTCATTGATAGATATGGGAAAGTCGGTGTCAGCAACACAGGTGACAGCTTCGTGACAGAAGTGGGTGATTTCACGGGTGACGTCATCGACATGGAGGCTTTCGCTCAGGCGCAAGTTTGTAAGCTGATGGATGTTAATTTCGTCGCGGTGAAATATATAACTGACATTATCGGTCAGAATTCGAGAGAGGTTTGGTTGGACAAGCTTCGTGATGCTCGCGAGGCATTAAAAGAGTTTTTCGCATGAATTTATTAGATTGGCTTCCGATAACAAAGAAAGAGACCGACTTACGCGGATGGAGCGAAGTCGATGTCGTGATTATCACTGGCGACGCATACGTCGATCATCCTGCTTTCGGCGCTGCTGTGATAGGCCGCGTCCTTGAACGTCACGGCTACAAGGTTGCATTGATTCCGCAGCCTAACTGGCGTGACGACCTACGTGACTTCAAGAAATTCGGCAGACCTCGTCTTTTCTTCGGCATCTCCGCCGGCGCCATGGATTCGATGGTGAACCATTACACTGCTAACAAGCGCCTGCGCTCAAACGACGCCTACACTCCAGGCGGCGAAGCTGGATTCCGCCCTGATTACGCGACTATAACTTATTCCAACATACTTAAGAAATTATATCCAGATGTTCCTGTCGTCATCGGCGGCATCGAAGCGTCGTTACGAAGAGTGACGCATTACGACTACTGGGCTGATGAATTGAGACCTTCTATCATGCTCGACTCGAAGGCTGACCTCGGCGTTTATGGCATGGGCGAACTTGGTATCGTTGAGATAGCCAAGGCTTTGGAGGAAGGCAAGAAAATAGAAGAGATAACGAATGTTCCTCAGACTTTCTTCCTGAAAAAGAAGTCTGTAGGGACGCGACTTGTCACGTCAGAATGGAATGACTTGCGTCTTGCATCGCATGAGGAATGTCTCAAAGATAAGAAGACTTACGCTTCTAACTTCAAAAACGTTGAAATAGAATCTAACAAGAAAAAGGCCAATCGTCTGCTTCAAGATGTTGGCGATTACACCTTATATATTAATCCTCCTTATCCGACGATGACGGAGGCTCAAATTGACGCTTCTTTCGATTTGCCTTACACTCGTCTGCCGCATCCTAAGTACGCGAAACGCGGCGTGATTCCGGCTTACGAGATGATTCGCCATTCGGTTAACATTCATCGCGGATGTTTCGGCGGCTGTGCCTTCTGTACTATTTCGGCGCATCAAGGCAAGTTTGTGGCTTCACGCAGCAAGGCTTCTATCATGAAGGAAGTGAAGCAGGTCACGGAGATGGAAGACTTCAAAGGGTATATCTCAGACCTCGGCGGTCCGTCCGCTAATATGTATCGCATGAAGGGAAAAGATGAAAGTCTTTGTGAGAAATGTATCCGTCCTACTTGTATTCAGCCTAATATCTGTAAGAATTTAGATACGAATCATCATCCGCTCATTGAACTTTACAAGGAAGTGGATAAGCTTCCAGCAGTCAAGAAGGCGACGATAGGTTCTGGAATTCGTTATGACTTGTTTTTGACTAATGAAGATCCTTCGGGTAAGTTGGGTTATGACGAATATTTCGAACAGTTGATGAAACGTCATGTGAGCGGTCGTTTGAAAGTCGCTCCAGAACATTCCAGCGATGAGGTCTTGCGATTGATGAGAAAACCTTCGTTCAATCTTTTCGTCAAGCTGAAGAAGAAGTTTGATAAAGTTAATGAGAGACATCGTCTCAATCAGCAGCTGATACCTTATTTTATATCAAGCCATCCAGCATGTACTTTGACAGATATGGCGGAACTTGCTGTGAAGACGAAGGAACTTGGTTATAAGTTGGAGCAGGTTCAGGATTTCACGCCGACACCGATGACATTGGCTACAGAGATTTATTATTCTGGTTATGACCCTTATAGCTTGAAGCCAGTCTTCGTTGCTAAGACAAAACAAGAGAAACTAGACCAGCAGAGATTCTTCTTCTGGTACAAGCCAGAGAACCGTCAGTATGTGAAAAACGCCCTGCGTAAAATCGGCAAGGCGTTATGGATTGATAAACTCTTCAGAAATTAATTCATAATGCATAATTCATAATTATTGTTTGTTGATTATGCATTATGAATTGTGAATTATGAATTATTCAATGACCAAGCGGAAGCCTGTGTTGTAGTCGCGGTAGTGGATGCCTTGTTTGTAGCGAGCTGTCACTCTAGCTGATTGAGCGTTTGTGTTCCAGCTGCCGCCGCGGTAGACGTGATAACCAGTGTAAGCTTCACCGACAGGATTTGTCACAGCATCTGCTGTGTAGTCATAGTACCAGTCTTGGCACATTTCCCAAACGTTGCCGCTCATGTCGTAGAGACCTAATGTGTTAGGAGTTTTCTTTCCTACTTCAGAGCATTTGTCGCTGTTTTGGTCAATCCAAGCGTATTCGATGACGTTGTCGCCACCAGCATATAATGTGTATTGTGTGTCTTTGCCGCCTCTTGCTGCATATTCCCATTGAGCTTCTGTTGGAATAGCGAAGTTCAATCCTGTGCATTCGTTTAATTTAGCGATGAAAGTCTCGACTTCGTCGAATGAGATTCTGTAAGCAGGGTAGTTGTCGCCTTTACCGAATTTATCTTCCCATTGGTCAAATTCATCTTTTTTGTCGTTATGTTTGCCCATGATGGCTTTCCAAAGCACTTGTGTTACTTCGTATTTGTTGATGTAAAATTCGCTTAATGTCACTTCGTGAACTGGAGATTCCAGACTTGTAGCGTTTTCGTCGTAGTTGTTGTATATTACAGAATCTTTTTGTGCGCCCATGTAGAAAGTTCCAGCTTCGACTTTCACCATGTTGGATATCATATCTTTCACTGCGTCTTGTTCATTCTTGCTCAGATCGCCGCTCCAATTGATATCAAAACCATTGACAGTTTCAGTTCCTGTATTGCCGTTGTTGCAAGATTGTAATGCTAAAATGCAACATAAAACTATTAATAATTTTTTCATAATATTATGATAATGAATGATTTGTTAAAATGTAAACTGAATATGAAATCGTTGAAAAACACATTTCATTTTCAATGTGTAAATATACATATTTTTTAGATATATAAATATGTAATAAATTTTTATTTCATTATCTTTGCATATATATAAAATCAGAAGAGATGAAGAAATTGTTTTATGTTGATGCGTGTTTGAGAGAAGGCTCTAACACGAAGAAAATAGCAGATGCTATTATTGCTAAACTTTCTGAAAAATATGAAGTTGAGACTATTAGATTGTCTGAGAATAGTTTTCCTGTTGTAAATAATGATATCTTAAATGATAGAGCTAATGGCATTGTTCCAGAAGAGTATGTGAAGATGGCAAGGAATTTGGCGGATGCTGACAGACTTGTCATTGCGGCTCCTTTCTGGGATATGAGTTATCCTAGTGCTTTGAAGGTCTTTCTTGAAAATATGTCGTTGTTCAATGTTACATTTGCAAGCAATGAAAAAGAATGTTACGGATCATGTAAGGCAGAAAAAGTGCTTTATATAACAACGAGAGGCATGAATATCAGTACGGGAGATGACTTGGAACAGGCGACGCCTTATCTGAAAGCTATTGGCAAATTGTGGGGACTCGGAGAAATGCATGTCATCTCAGCTCAAAATATGGACTATAGCACTGAAGAACAGAAGGCTGAGAAAGTCAAGAATGCGATAGAGGAAGGCTTGAATCTTTGCAGTGAATTCTAAATACATATAACCCAAACCATTATGGATAAGGAAACCGCTCTGAAAAAAATGTTACATTATTGTGATTATCAGGATCGTTGCAAGAAAGAGATTTTCGCTAAACTTGATACTCTCGAACTTGACGCTGATGATAAAGATTTTATCGTTGATTTTCTTCAAGATGAAGGTTTTATCAATGATGAGCGTTATTGTCGTTCTTTTGTGAAAGGAAAATTGAATCTAAAGAAATGGGGCGTCAATAAGATAAAGCTTTCCTTAATAACAAAAGGTATAGATAGAGAAATCATCGACGAAGTCCTTTCTGAAATAGATCAGAATTCATATAAGGATGAGTTGATAAAGCTTATTGAAAATAAAAAGATAAACGAAAGCGATCCTTATAAACGTAAGGCTAAGCTGATACGCTATGCCGTCGGGAAAGGATATTCTCTTTCGATGGTAATGGAAGTTTTGAATAATAACTAAGGCTATTGAGCTAAAGCTATTGAACTAATGAGAGCTGCTATGATTTAGCAGCTCTTTTTTATAATAAATTTTACTTTTTGAATTTTGAAATAATGAAGAATAACTCATAACTCCTAATTCCTAACTCCTAATTAAAAAAATCTGTTGTCTGTTGTCTGTAGTCCGTTGACTTTTATTATCTTTGCATACTCAATAATTTTTAATTTCATTATGATAACAATAGAAAACTGCAAAGAGTTAAGTAAGAGGATTGAATCCTTGAGGAGGTATCTTTGACATCGACGGTAAGTTGATGCAAATTAAAGAATTAGACGAACAGACCAATGCCGATGGTTTCTGGGATGACCCTAAAAACGGTAAGATAATCATGCGTAAGATGCGTGACGTCAAGAGTTGGGTGACAGCTTATGACGACATCGTGAAAGCTAATGAAGACCTTGGCGTCTTGTTCGATTTCGCTAAAGAAGGCGAAGCTGAAGAGGAAGAAGTAGATAAACAATATGAAGAGACAGTGCGTCTCGTTGAAGAACTCGAGTTCAGAAACATGCTTCACGAAGAAGCTGACCAGATGAGCTGCGTGCTTAAAATCAACTCGGGCGCTGGCGGTACAGAGTCGCAAGACTGGGCACAGATGCTCATGCGTATGTATCTCCGCTATGCAGAGTCTCATGGTTATAAGGTAAGAATAAGCAACTTGATCGACGGTGACGAAGCAGGTATCAAGACTGTCACAATGGAAATTGATGGCGACTATGCTTACGGTTATCTTAAAGGTGAAAACGGCGTGCATCGTCTCGTCCGCGTCTCTCCTTACAACGCACAAGGTAAGCGTATGACATCATTCAGTTCTGTATTCGTGACACCTCTCGTCGACGATTCTATCGAAGTCGTTATCGACCCTTCAAAGATCTCTTGGGATACATTCCGTAGCGGTGGAGCAGGTGGACAAAACGTTAACAAAGTCGAGTCCGGCGTTCGTCTCCGTTACCAATATAAAGACCCTTACACAGGCGAAGAAGAAGAAATCCTCATCGAAAATACTGAGAGCCGCGACCAACCTAAGAACAGAGAAAACGCTATGCGTCTCTTGAAATCTCAACTCTATGATAAAGAACTTCAACATCGTATGGAAGAGAAGAACAAGATTGAAGCCGGCAAGAAAAAAATCGAATGGGGTTCACAAATCAGAAGCTACGTCTTCGACGACCGCCGTGTGAAAGACCACAGAACTAACTTCCAATCAAGCAACGTCCAAGGCGTGATGGATGGTAAGATAGATGAATTCATCAAAGCATATCTGATGGAATTCGGACAACAAAGTTAATTTTGTTTAAGGTAGAAAGATTAAGGTTTAAGGTTAAGTCGTAATGATTTTTTTTCTTAAACCTTAATTTTTATATAATCTAATAACTTTAAACCTTAAACCTTAATCTTTAAACTAATATGATAACATTTTCAATAGCATTAGTCATCCTGGTTTTAGGATATTTCATCTACGGAAGATATATCAGCCGTATGTTCGGCGTTGACGAGAAACGCGCCACACCTGCTGTGACTAAAAACGATGGCGTCGATTATATAGTGATGCCGACGTGGAAAATCTTTATGATACAATTCCTTAACATCGCGGGATTGGGTCCAATATTCGGTGCTATCATGGGCGCGAAGTTCGGTACCTCATCGTATTTGTGGATTGTATTCGGAACGATATTCGCGGGCGCCGTCCATGACTATCTCTCTGGTATGGTGTCGCTGCGTAATGACGGCGCCAGTCTCCCTCAAATAGTAGGTAAATATCTCGGAAGGAGAACTGAAAAGGTGATGATTATCTTTACCTTATTATTGATGGTTCTCGTCGTAGCGGTATTCGTCTTGCAGCCTGCACAGCTCATCGCTAACATGACTCCGACAAACCTCAACGTATATTTCTGGGTCGTGGTGATATTCGCTTATTATCTCATCGCAACGATATTGCCTATTGATAAAGTCATTGGAAACGTATATCCTTTATTCGGCGGAGCCTTGATGTTCATGGCGATAGGAATTCTTGTCGTTCTTTTCATCAAGCAGCCGGCTTTACCAGAGATGTGGAACGGATTCGGAACTAAATATGAAGCCGGACCAATATTCCCTATGATGTTCATCTCGATAGCATGTGGCGCCATCAGCGGATTCCATGCCACGCAGTCGCCTCTTATGGCGCGTTGTCTTAAAAATGAAAGACACGGAAAACCTGTGTTTTATGGTGCTATGGTCGTGGAAGGCATCGTCGCTTTGATATGGGCAGCCGCCGCAACAGCATTCTTCCAAGAACATGGAACCGACTTCACGGCGGCTCAAGTCGTCGACTTCATCTGTAAGGACTGGCTCGGCGCTCTCGGTGGAATACTAGCAGTGCTCGGCGTCATCGCAGCTCCTATCACTTCTGGCGACACCGCCATGCGCTCGGCACGACTCATACTCGCCGACATGCTTCACATGGAACAGAAAAGCATCTCAAAACGACTGCTGCTCTGCGCTCCTTTGTTCGTGGCATCGTTGGGCTTGCTCATCTTCAGTATTTTAAATGCCAACGGATTCACAATCATATGGCGTTATTTCTCATGGTGCAACCAGACATTGTCGGTGTTCACGCTCTGGGCAATAACGGTTTATCTCGTCCTTGAAAAGAAAAACTACTTCGTGACCTTGTTGCCTGCACTATTTATGACATGCGTCGTCACGACATACATCTGCATCGCTCCTGAAGGATTCAGATTTAATGAGACAATATCTTACGTAATAGGTGGAGTAATGACAGTAGCGGCGATGTTTGTTTTTGCAAAATGGAAGAATGGTTTGAAGTTTAAAGCTTAAAGTTTAAGGTTTAAAGTTTAAGGTTTAAAGTTTAAGGTTTAAAGTTCAGAGTTCAAGGTTCAAAAATTGTGCATTATGAATTATGAATTATGCATTAACGGCAATGTTAAGGAGTTTATAAAAAAACATCTGAATGACGATGTTAACAAACTGGCGTTGTCAAAATTTCCTGAAGGAGTTGATAAGCAGTTTGTCATCAGACAGATTCAGGCACGTCAGGTCTTAAGCAAGAAGTTGCCGTCATGGGCTGAGAACGACGAACTCATTTTTCCTAAGAAACTATCGTTGGAACAATGTTCTTCCGAACTCACCGCAAAATATAAAACATCTTTGTCCACGAATCCTCACGAAATGACACGAAAAGAATTTAGTGCCGATTCGTGTGAATTAGTGGATAAAAAAGAATTTAGTGCCGATTCGTGTGATTTAGTGGACAGAATATTAGTGGACCTCACTGGCGGTATGGGCGTCGATACGTCTTTTCTTTCTGATAATTTTGACAAGACATTTTACGTGGAGATGCAAGAGGAACTATGTGATATCGCTCGGCATAACTTCAAGATTCTTAATAAAAATATTGAAGTCATCAACGATAACGCTGAGCATTTCCTGACGACATGCGATGAAGTCGACTGCATCTATCTCGACCCCGCGCGTCGTGATGAATATGGTCGCAAGATGGTCTCGCTTCACGACTGCTCGCCTGATGTGGCTGAACTGCAAGATGTTCTATTTGAGAAGGCGAAGACTGTGATGGTGAAACTTTCTCCTATGCTCGATATTGATATTGTCAAGAAAGAGTTAAAAAACATTAAGGAAATCCATGTCGTCGCCGTAAGAAATGAATGCAAGGAACTTATTTTGGTTCTTGGTCAACAGGCGACAGACAACGGACAACAGACTTCGCCCATGGCTCACGGCTCACGGCTCATGGCAATAGATTTGCGCGAAAACTGGAACTTCTCTTTCACTGATGATGAAGAGCAAAATGCAGAATGGACTTTAGCGGAAAAGGTCGGGAAATATCTCTACGAACCAGGCGTCGCTTGCATGAAAGCAGGATGCTTCAAGCTTTTGTCGCAAAAATATAATTTGGACAAGCTGCATAGAAACAGTCATCTCTACACTTCCGATGAATTAGTCTCCGATTTCCCAGGAAGAATATTTGAAGTTATTAATGTCGTTCCGTTCGATAAGAAGGCGAAGAAATCAATCACTTCGATATGTCAACAGACAACAGACAACGGACAACAGACTTTAGAAGAAAGTTCAAAGCTCACGGCTCAAAGCTCACGGCTCAAAGCCAGTGTTGCTACACGTAATTTTCCATTATCCGCTGAAGAGTTAAAAAAGAATTTAGGATTGCAAGACGGTAGCGAGTTTTACATCTTCGGCACCACAATGAAAGGCGAGAAGAAGATGGTGATTCTGACGGAGAAAGTTTGAACTCTGAACCAAGAACTAAGGCTTTTGAACTAAAATTAGCCAATTAAATTGTAAATTTCTTTGGGCGTTCGGCTATCGCCGCCGGGCTCAGCCACCGTCTTTTGCTCATTGCTCACAGCTCATATCCCAAAGCAAAAAAAATCTGTAGTCCGTAGTCTGTAGTCCGTAGTCTTTTTGTATATTTGTACGTTTTAATAAAAATTAACAAATGGCTCAGAAACCTTCAATACCGAAAGGAACTCGTGACTTCTTGCCAGATGTCATGGTTCGTCGTAATTATATTTTCGATACTATAAAAGGCGTTTTTAAACGTTTTGGTTTTCAACCTATTGAGACTCCATCAATGGAGAACCTCTCAACTCTCCTCGGTAAATATGGAGAAGAAGGCGATAAACTTTTATTCCGTATCCTCAACTCCGGCGACTTTATGTCGGGCGTGCAACAGAATGGCGAAGCTCTGCTGTCAGAGAAAATCGCGGGCAAGATTTGCGAAAAAGGTCTCCGTTATGACCTCACAGTGCCTTTCGCTCGTTTCGTGGTTCAATATCGCGACCAGATAGCATTCCCATTCCGCCGCTATCAGATTCAACCTGTCTGGCGTGCCGACCGTCCTCAGAAAGGTCGTTATCGTGAGTTCTATCAATGCGACGTTGACATCGTCGGAAGCAACTCAATCCTCAACGAAGCTGAACTCGTGCAGATCGTTGATGAAGTTTTCAACGCATTGAAGATAAACGTAGTTTTAAAGATAAACAATAGAAAAGTCCTCGCTGGTATCGCAGAATATATCGGCAAACCTGACGCTCTCGTCGACATCACCGTCGCTATCGACAAACTTGATAAAATCGGCATCGACGCTGTCAACGCAGAACTCGCACAAAAAGGCCTCGATGCGACAGCGATAGAAAAGTTACAGCCAATCCTCTTCATGAAAGGCGACGCTCGCGAGAAATTCGCTCAGCTTAAGTCATTGATGAGCGGCATCGAAGTAGGAGAGAAGGGCATCGAAGAACTCGAGACATTATTCGACTACATCGACGATATGAATGTCGGCATCGAATATGAACTCGACCTCACTCTCGCTCGCGGTTTGAATTACTACACAGGCGCTATCTTTGAAGTCAAGGCTAAAGACGTGGCGATGGGCAGCATCTCAGGTGGCGGCCGCTACGACAACCTCACTGGCATCTTCGGATTGCAAGGCGTCTCTGGCGTCGGCATCAGCTTCGGTGCAGACCGCATCTATGACGTTCTCACAGAGTTGAACCTCTTCCCAGAAAAGAACGGCGATATCACTGAAGTCATCTTCCTTAACTTCGGCCCAAAAGAAGAACGTTACTGCTTGCCTTATCTCCAACAACTTAGAAGAAACGGTATCAACGCAGAAATATATCCTGACTCAGCAAAACTTCAGAAACAAATGAAATACGCCGACCAACGCGGTATTCCAGTTGTAGTCATGGCTGGCGAAGATGAAATGAACAACAAATGTTTCACTGTCAAATTCATGAAAGAAGGACGTCAGGAAAAAGTCGCAGCAGATAATTTAATCGAAATAATCAAATAAAATTTTACATATGAACACACATTATATTTCAGCAGAAACATTAACATTTGAAAGAGTTAATGAGATTATCACAAAAGGTTACAAACTCGCTTTGTCAGAAGACGCTAAGGCTCGTATCCAAAAATGCCGTGACTACTTAGACAAGAAAATGGAGACACAGACAACTCCAATCTACGGTATCACAACAGGTTTCGGTTCATTGTGTAACCACAGCATCTCTAAAGAAGACCTCAGCACTCTTCAAAAGAACCTCGTGATGTCACATGCTTGCGGTACTGGCGAATTCGTACCAAAAGAAATCATCCGCATCATGATTTTATTAAAGGTTCAAAGCTTGTCATATGGTAACTCTGGCGTTCAAGTCATTACAGTTCAACGTCTCATCGACTTCTTCAACAACGACGTACTTCCAGTAGTTTACAACCAAGGTTCACTTGGCGCATCTGGCGACTTGGCTCCATTGGCAAACTTGATGTTACCTTTACTCGGTTTAGGTGAAGTACATTACAAAGGTGAAATCGTTCCTGCTGAAGTAGTCATGAAAGAATTCGGTTGGGAACCAATCACACTTCAATCAAAAGAAGGTTTGGCACTTCTCAATGGTACACAATTCATGAGTTCATATGGTACTTACGTATTACTCAAGGCTTTCCGTCTTTCATATCTCGCCGACCTCATCGGTGCTGTTTCATTAGACGCTTTCGACGGCCGTATCGAACCATTCTTTGATCAAGTACACCAAATCCGTCATCATGAAGGTCAAATCAAGACAGCTGAAAGATTCCGTAACTTATTAAAAGGCAGTGAATTGATCGCTCGTGAAAAGAAACACGTACAAGATCCTTATTCATTCCGCTGCATCCCACAAGTACACGGCGCATCAAAAGATGCTATCAAATATGTTGCTTCAGTATTCATGAATGAAATCAATGCTGTTACTGATAACCCAACAATTTTCCCAGATGAAGATTTAGTCATCTCAGCAGGTAACTTCCACGGTCAGCCTCTCGCTATCACATTAGATTTCTTGGCAATAGCAATGGCAGAACTCGGCAACATCAGTGAAAGAAGAGTTTACCAACTCATCGGTGGCAAACGCGAACTTCCTTCATTCTTGGTTGCAGAACCAGGTCTCAACTCAGGTTTCATGATTCCACAATACGCAGCAGCTTCAATCGTAAGCCAAAGCAAACAATTATGTTCACCAGCATCAGTCGACAGCATCGAGTCATCACAAGGTCAAGAAGACCACGTAAGTATGGGTGCTAACGCAGCAACAAAAGCATTACGCGTAGCTGACAACTTGGAAAGAGTACTCGCAATCGAGTTGTTCAACGCAGCACAAGCTTTAGACTTCAGAAGACCACTTAAATCATCAGAAGCAATCGAAGCATTCGTAGCAGAATACCGCAAACACGTTGAATTCGTCAAGACTGACAAAGTTATGTACACAGAAATAGCTAAGTCAGTGAACTTCTTACAACAATACGAAGTTAATATTTAATAGTGTAAAGTTTAGAGTGTAAGGTTTAGAGTAGTGGATAGTGTCACTATAAACTGCTCTAAACTCTAAACTCTCCACACTCAACTTTTAATAACATGGAATATCAAGAAGATTACAATATAGAGCAAGATGAACAGCCTAAGAGACCAGAGATGTTAACGGTCTTATGTATCTTGTCTTTTATCAATGCTGTTTATAATGGCATTGTAAATTTCGTTTCTTTTGCTTTTTACGACACATTCCAGAATGTTTTCGAACAGATGCGTAATGGCGAAGGAATGTTCTCTGAAATGGCGGAGCAGATGGGCGATAACTGGGAAGTGATGGCACAAGCATCAGCATTGGCATTTTCAATAGGAAGAGGATATTATTTCTTTGAGATGCTTTTGTTTGTCGCTTCATTCATCGGTGTCTTGATGATGTGGAGGTTGCAAAAGAAAGGATTTCACGTCTATGCCATCGCTCAGTGTCTGATGCTCATAGTGACATCGGTATTTGTGACAAGCAAAGTGGGTGGATTCCCATTCGGTCCTATATTCTGGACAGCATTGTTTGTGTTTATGTATTATCCACATTATAAAAACGCAATGGAATAATGGCTAAGAAGAAACAGGATATAACGGATATTTTCGTAAGGCATAGGAAATTGACCTTGGGCGTGAAGCTCGTAGGAACATTTGCCTTTACGTATTATTTGTTGTATTTCATTCTTCTTACCGTCTTCGGAATTTATTACAGAAACGTCTACGATCCTTCCTATTCTGGGGAGACATTGTTTCAAACGATGTTGATGTCGGCGATACTTTGGTTTATAGTCGGAATGCTGGTGGTAAGTTTGATTCTGTTGTTCAGAAGAAGACGTTACGGAAAATTCCTGTTTATGATTTTTACGGTTATACTGCTTGTTTATCAGTTGGTTACTGCAGAAAATCATATATGGTCGATTTATTTTATCGAACTTATGATGGTACTTGTGATGGCGCCTCTGAAAGTGTTTGTCACAATCAACAAGACTATCAATAAGAAGATAATGGAAGAGATTACTGATATTAGTAAGGTAGAAGAATAAAAATTAAACAATAATAAAGATGATAAATATAACGATAGCCGGTGATCTCGGCAGCGGAAAAAGCACAGTCGCTAATCATTTGATAAGCAATATCAATTACAGAATAGAGTCGGCAGGCTTGATTTTCAGAAGATTGGCTGAGCAACACGGAATGACGGCTAAGGAATTCAATCAGTTTATCGAATCTAATCCTAAATACGACAATATGGTCGACGACACCATCAAGGAGATGGGCGCAAAAGAAGAGAACATCATCTTTGACTCACGTCTCGCCTGGTATTTCGTGCCTAAGTCATTCAAGATTTATATGTATGTCGATGTCGATACAGCAACAGAACGCATCTTCAACGACACAGGACGCGTCAGTGAATCATATTCCGACATGGCGACAGCAAAGAAAGAAATCATCGAGAGAAGAGAAAGCGAAGTGTTGAGATACAAGACTTTCTATAATATTGATATCAACAATTACAGCAATTACGACTTCATTATCGATACAAGTCACGCTACAAAAGATGAAGTCAATGAGGCTGTTTTGAGTAACTTCAGAGCATTTGAAAAAGGCGAAGCATACGACAGGATTTTGCTTTCACCAAGGAATCTCGACATTGAAAATAAAGCCGAAAACGATACATCGGATGACATTGAAATCGAAAAGAGAGACAATAAATTCTATGTCGTGAAAGGCTTCGCTAAGGTAAGAGCGGCTTTGGAAGAAGGAAAGAGCCTTGTGGCAGTGAAGAAGATGATAGAATAGAAAGACTACAAGACAACAGGACTACAAGTTGTGAGGAACGAGTAATTTGCGATATAAATATTCGTTATAATATTCCCGGAGGGATGGCAGTTTATAAGCAGGTGTGAAGTGCGAAGCGCGGAACGCCTGCTTTTTTATTAACCGTAATAAAAACTCCGTGAAACTCCGTGAAACTCCGTGTGATCCGTGGAGAAATTTCCCGTGGAGAATCTTCCTAAAACTCCGTGGAACAATCAAATCTCATACTTGCTCATCACTTCCTCAAACGCCACTTTATTTGCATCGCTGATTGGGTCTGCTGATGGTGATTCGAATGTCAATGGGTTGATATATTTTCCGTTTTTGTTTAATCTGAAATCCAAGTGAGGACCTGTCGACATGCCTGTGCTTCCTACATAACCGATGAGCTGTCCTTGTTTGACCTTAGTACCTTTTTGTATGCCTTTGGCAAAACCGTTAAGGTGCATATAGGTTGTTGTGTATGTGCTGTTATGTTTTATCTTCAGATAATTACCTCCGCCTTTTTTGTCCCAGCCTTTTTCAATGACGGTGCCATCACCGATGGTCACGACAGGCGTTCCGGTTGGTGCGGCATAGTCGACGCCGTGGTGTGGACGAACGACTTTAGTGACAGGGTGTTTTCTTGCGTTAGAGAATGTTGAGCTGATACGACGGTAGTTGAGCGGTGCTTTCAAGAAAGCCTTGCGGAGGTTAGCTCCTTCTTTGTCGAAGTATTCGCCCTTGCCGTTTTGTTCGAAGTAATAGGCGTAATGTTCTTCTCCTGCATTGTTAAGGTATGTGGCGAGAATCTTACCCATGCCGATGCATTCGTCTTTTATATATCTGTTTTCATATATCACTTTGAAAGCGTCGCCAGGCTGAATGCCGAAGAAGTCGACGGTCCAAGCGTATATGTCTGACAATTCCATAGTTATGTTTTGGTCGCCGCCTGTTGCAGCCACGGCGTTCCATAATGAAGACTCAATGACGCCTTCAATGGTTTCGATCTTCGTCGTCACTTCCTTATGTCCAATCCATGCAGTGAGTGAGTCGGTGAGGCTGAAGACGGCGTAGTCTATCTTATTTATTTCATATATCCAGAAGACAGGGCGCACGATGCTGTCGCGGCTTATTAAAAAGGTGTGCTTCTGTCCTGGTCTTATCTTTCTGATGTCAAATACTTTCCTTTGTTTCTTCTCAATATGAGTGATGGTGTTGTAGTCGACATTGTGTTTGAGCATGATGTTTGAAAGAAACTGGTTCTTTCTGATGGTGTCGACGACCACATCGTAATTGTCGATGCAGATGCCGTAGAGAAATTCCGGTTCTTTATGTTTCTTGATTTCTTTTTCGTCGCCATTGTCTTTATCGCCTGATAATACCAATGCGATGATGATGAAGATGAATAATCCACCCAAGACGCATGAATAAGTGCGGATGTTGGATTTAATGTTATTTCTTAAGAAATCAATTATTTTTTGGAATTTCATGGTGATGTTTGTTTAAGTTTTAAAGTTTAAGGAAAAATAACTCCTAATTCCTAACTCCTAATTCCTAATTAAAAAACAAGAGAGAGAAAAATCCCCCTCTTGTTTTGATAAGATTTCACATTATTTATTTAATGCTTGTTTGTAACCAGCTTCAACGGCTTTGAGGTTGAGGTTGACAACGTCTTCGCCTTTTCTTCCGAATTGTTCGCGGATACTGTTTTCTATTGTTTCCATTTCGAATCCGAGGAAAGGAACAGCGGCGCCGAAGATAACCATGTTAGCTGCGCGTACGTTGCCGCATTCTTTTGCTAATTCGTCAGCGTCGATGATGATAGCGTTATGTTTTTTCAATTCAGCATATACTTCTTCAACTTCTGGATAGTTGTCGATGTTGATGAAAGGAGCTTTTGCTGTGATGATGACGCCGTCTTTAGCGAGCATTGGTAAGTAACGGAGTGCTTCCATTGGTTCGACAGAGATGATGAGGTCAGCTTTGCCTTCTGGAATCAAGTCTGATGCAATCTCGTTGTCTGAGAGACGGAGGTGTGACTGAACGTCACCGCCTCTTTGGCTCATGCCGTGAACTTCAGCTTGTTTGAGATACATGTTTTTCTCTACAGCAGCGATGCCTATACAAGAAGCGATACTGAGGATACCTTGACCGCCAACACCGGCTAATATAATATCTTTTTTCATGATAGTCTTTTTTTAATGTTAATTATGCTTTTTTTGCACGCATCTTTCTACTTAATGTCTGGATACATTCGCGACGTGGGATGATGACAGATACGCCTTCGTATGCCAACTCTTCTTTAATGACTTGAACATTAGTTTCGTGTTGGTTTGGAAGAGGTTTGATAACTCTTACGTGATCTGGGTCAACGCCTAAGCCTTTACAGATGCTTTCGAGGCGACCTTCTGCTGAAGATTTCTGACCGCCTGTCATACCTGTTGTTGAGTTGTCGAGAATCATGACAACGACGTTGCTGTTGTTGTTAACAGCGTCAAGTAAGCCTGTCATACCTGAGTGTGTGAATGTAGAGTCACCGATACAAGCTACTGCTGGGTAGAGACCTGCGTCTGCAGCGCCGATAGCCATTGTGATACTTGCACCCATGTCGACTGTACTGTTGATAGAATTGAGTGGAGGAGTAGCGCTGAGTGTGTAGCAGCCGATGTCGCCGAATACTCTGCCTTTTTCATATCCTGACATAGCTTCGTTGAGAGCTCTGAAAGAATCCCAGTGAGGACATCCGTCGCACAATTTTGGAGGACGAGCCTTCACTAATTCTGGAATAGGAGCACCTACTTCGAAAGGTCTGCCAACAGCTTTAGCAGCGATGTTAGGATTGAGTTCGCCGTCGCGTGGCAATGTGCCATCTAAACGACCGTGGATTGGCTTGCCTGTTGCCAAGAGACCTTTTAATAATTCTTCAACGATTGGATAGCCTTCTTCCATGACTAAGATTTCGTCGCATTCGTCATAGATCTTTTGAATCATAGCGATTGGAAGTGGATATTGGCTTATCTTAAGAACTGGATAAGGAATAGTTTCATTGTTGTAGTTTTCTTTCAAGTAGTTGTAAGCCAAACCGCAAGCGATGATACCTAATTTCTTGTCTGTTCCTTCGAAATATTTATTGAAGCCGCTTTCGTTGCTGTCTTGTTCCATAACAGCTTGTTTTTCGAGCAATTGTTTGTATTGTCTTCTAGCGATAGCTGGAAGTAAAACGAATTGACGTAAGTTTGATGGGAGAGCTACTTCATTTTGTGCACGTTTGTCTGTACATACAACACCAGCGCGTGAGTGAGCCAAACGAGTAGTTACGCGTAACATGACTGGAGTTCCAATCTTTTCTGAGAGATCGAAAGCATAACGTGCCATGTCGTAAGCTTCTTGTTGGTTTGATGGCTCGAGCAATGGGATGAGAGCGAACTTAGCGTAAGTACGTGAGTCTTGCTCGTTTTGTGATGAGTGCATTGATGGGTCGTCGGCTGCGAGAACAACCATACCGCCGTTAACGCCTGTCACTGCTGAGTTGATGAATGGGTCTGCTGCAACGTTAACACCGACGTGTTTCATACATACGAGTGAACGTTTGCCAGCGTATGACATACCGATAGCGCTTTCCATAGCTGTCTTTTCGTTAGCTGACCATAAAGCGCGGATGCCTAATTCTTTAGCTTCTTTTGAGCCTTGGATGAATTCCATGATCTCTGTTGATGGTGTGCCTGGATAAGCGTAAACACCTGAAAGACCAGCGTCGATAGCGCCTTGTGCAATGGCTTCATCTCCAAGTAATAAAATCTTCTTCATTTTTTATTATTTGATTTTGTTATTATTTTTTTTACTGAATTTTCTAATTCTGCAAATGTAACAAATTCTTTTGTTATGGCAAACACCTTTTGAAGAAAAAACTTTAGTCCTTGCTCTTTTCTCTTTAGTCTTTCTTTGGGCGTTCGGCTATCGCCGCCGGGCTTTCCGCTATATCTTTGCTCGTAGTCTCGCAAAGGATGCCGCTGCAATCCCTAACGCATTAGGCGATGAGATACGAGCTGTGAGCCTTGAGCCCTAAAAGGGCGAAACAGATTTAACGTAAGGCAACGCCTTATGAATTAAGAAAGAACTGAAGTGTCAAGAGAATGCTACTTCCATCACTGGTGCGTTAGGGTTCATAAAAAAATCATCTTCCATAATCAAAACTCTCAATTTTTTTGTTATTTTTGAAAGAAATATTTTTGAACATAAAAATCAATTAAAATTAAATAAAAATGAGTGGAAATAAGGTGCTTAGAAGAAATCCATTCAATAAGGTGATTGGCGGAGTGTGCTCCGGTTTGGCAGATTATTTCGGCATTGACGTCGTTTTGGTGAGAGCGTTGTTCTTCGCATCGTTCTTGTTTGCCGGTACTGGCGGCGGATTGTACCTTATTTTATGGATATTGATGCCTGTTGATAATAGATTTTTGAATGATTAAAACAACATAATATGGAAAATAGAAAACTTGGACGCAACCCGATGAATAAAGTAATCGGTGGCGTATGTTCTGGATTGGCAGATTTTTTCGGTCTTGACGTGGCTCTTGTGAGAATCGCTTTCGTGATAGCATTCATGTTCGCAAGCTTCGGTTTCTGGCTTTACATAATCCTCTGGGTTGTGCTCCCGGTAGAGGGACAACAGTCAACGGTCAACAGCCAACAGTCAGAGTCAGAGTCAGTGTCAGAGTCAGAGTCGGTGTCAAAGTCGGAGTCAAAAGTGAAATCAATCTTCGCTGGTTCCTTCGTTATCTTGATTGGTTTGCTGTTCCTCGTAAATAACTTCATCCCAATCAATTGGGTGTGGAAACTGTGGCCTCTTATTTTAGTTGCAATAGGCATCGTGATGATAGTTACGTCGAGTAAAAAGTAGAGACGTTTCAATGTTTCCTAAAATATAAACACACATTGATGCGTCTGATTAGTTAGGAGTTAGGAATTAGGAGTTAGGAAGAGACGCGTCTAAATAAAAATATAAATTATGGAAGATAATAATAAAAATAAAAGAGATGAGGGTCTCATTGGGGGAATAATCCTCATAGCGATAGGAATAATAGCTTTGTTGGTGACATTCTTCGATGTTGACATTATCTGGTCGGAACTCGCCAAGTTCTGGCCGGTCTTTTTGTTGATATTCGGTGTGTCGTTAATGCCTTTAAGCAAATTGATAAAATCTATTCTTGTGATATTGATGATATTGGCTTCGGCATTTTTGTATTGTGATATTGTCAATGATGATACGGATACGCAAGTTTCGTTTTATGATAATGTAGTAGATGAAAATGTCCCGAGTCAAGAGTTTTCGGAGCCTTTTAATGATAAGATAAAAACCGCTGATGTGGAAATCAATTACGGCGCGGGAACATTGTTTTTGCTGCCGCCAGTCGAGGAGTTGGTTAAAGCCACTAATACAAGCAATTACGTAACACAGGACTTTTCTGTTATTTATGAAGGTGATAATGCGGAGATTAGTTTCGGTGGAGAAAGCAATAATGTCAGTGTCAATGGCAATGATTTTAAATCAAGTAAATTTAATGTCGCATTGAATGAAAATCCTGTGTATGACTTTGAAATCAATGCAGGCGCTTGTGATATCGACTTCGACTTTTCTTCTTATAAACTTTCGAAACTGGAGATAAACAGCGGCGCTTGTGACATCGACATCAAACTCGGTGATTTGTATCGTGATGCTAAAGTGGTTCTGTCGACAGGCGTCTCTCAGGTCAAGATTGGAATTCCTTCAGAATCAGGATGCCGTATAGAATGTGAGTCGGCTTTGAGTGTAAAGGACTTCAAGGGATTCAGTAAGATATCCAGCGGCATATATGAGACATCGAATTATCATTCGGCAGAAAACAATATCATAATAGAGTTCGAAGGCGCGATGTCGGATTTTGAGGTTTATAGATATTAGAGACCACATGACCACAAGTTTTGAACATATTATAGATAGACTTGTTGTCTTGTTGTCCTGTTGATTTTTAGACTAAAAAAATGGAATACAAAGATTACTATAAGATATTAGGTGTTGAGCGTTCGGCGACACAAGATGAGATCAAGAAGGCGTATCGTAAGTTGGCTGTGAAATATCATCCTGACAAGAATCCTGACGACAAGGTGGCAGAGGAGAAGTTCAAGGAGATATCCGAGGCTTATCAGGTCATAGGCAATCCAGACTCTCGTAAGAAATATGACGAACTCGGCGCGAACTGGAAACAATACGAGAACGCCGGTTTCGGTGGCGGGGCTCATGGCTTCAACGCTAGCGGTTTCTCTGATTTCTTCGATATGTTCTTCGGAGGTCAGGGCGGCGGCGCCGGCTTCGACTTCGGCAGTTTCATGGGAGGCATGGGCGGCGGCCGCCGTTCAACGCGTCCTGCTAAAGGCAGCGACCTCAACGCTACCATAAACCTCACATTATTAGAGGCGTATCAAGGCTCGCAACGTCTTCTCGACCTTAACGGAAGCTCGATAAAAATAAGCATAAAACCAGGTGTCCGCGACGGACAGATATTACGACTTAAAGGTAAGGGTAACCCTGGAAGAAACGGCGGCGACAACGGCGACCTCATGATAAAAGTCGTCATCATGAACGACCCTTCATACCAACGTGATGGCGATGACCTCATCAAAAATATCAACATCGACGTTTATACCGCGATACTCGGCGGCAAGATAACTGTCAGCACCCTCAAAGGTGACGTCAACGTTCCGATAAAACCGCAGACACAAAATAATAGCACGCTGCGACTCAAAGGTATGGGAATGCCACATTACGGTAAGGAAGGAACTGGTGCTTTGCTGCTGAAAGTACAGATACTATTGCCAGAACACTTCTCCGCTAAAGAACTGGAACTCATCAAAGAAGCACAAGAGTTAACAGTTAGGAGTTAGGAGTTGTTGTAGAGATGCGATTCATCGCGTCCGATAATGTAGGGGCACATCGAATGTGTCCTTTTTTATACGCCATAGGGGTGACGTCTCTACGGGAAACCGCATACCCAAAGATGTTGTCTGTAGCCCGTTGACCTGAAAAAAGTTCAAAAGCCTTAGTTCAATGGCGTTAGTTTTTTTTCAATTTTTTTCAAAATTCTCCCCACAATTATCACTATTTTTCGTTACTTTGCATATTTATAATTGGAAATTGAAAAGTATAAGATGAAGTCAAAGCTTACGATAATAATAACTGCCTTATTTCTGCTTATAACTGCTTCTGTATCACATGCTCAGGAGAATAATGTCAAGGGTTTCGTCTATGAGAAATCCACTGGCGAACCGATGATGTTTTGTAACGTTTATTTTAAAGGAACTACCTACGGCGCATCGACCGACATCAATGGTTTTTTTAATATCACGAGAATACCTGACGGCGATTATACTATTTTGGTCACGAACCTCGGTTATGATACTATATCAGAAAGGCTTAACCTGAAGAATAATGTCGTTTTAAACAAGAAATATTATCTTGAGGAGTCTAATGTGGTGCTTGCTGCTGTTAACATCACTGCTGACAAGATAGAGGCGAGGACCGAGACCAAGACTTCCGTAGTGAATATCACTCCTAAAGTCATCACCAGAATCCCTACTATGGGTGGACAGGCTGACTTGGCTCAGTATCTGCAAGTTATACCAGGTGTCATCTTCACAGGCGACCAAGGCGGTCAGCTGTATATCAGAGGCGGTTCACCAATCCAGAACAAGGTGCTGCTTGATGGTATGGTCGTCTATAATCCATTCCATTCCATCGGTCTCTTCTCTGTATTCGACACCGATATCATCAGAAATGCTGAAATATATACTGGCGGATTCGGCGCTGAATACGGCGGCAGAATATCTTCGGTGATGGATATCACCACGCGCGACGGTAACAAGAAACGCCTATCTGGCAAACTGAGCGCAAGTACCTTCGGTGCGAAAGTGATGCTCGAAGGCCCTTTTAAAAAGGCAAAGGATACGGATGACGTGACAGCTTCGTTCATAGTGTCGGCAAAGACTTCTTATCTTGACAAGACAAGCGAGACGATATACAAACCTATACTGGATGGCAATACTTTACCTTATACCTATAACGACTTATACGGAAAAATATCTATCAACGCCGCTAATGGTAGTAAGGTGAATTTCTTCGGATTTGGTTTTACCGATGATGTAAAGAATTATAAATCAATATCAAATTTCGGTTGGGATTCTTACGGCGGTGGCGTTAACTTCGTCGTCATTCCTGGAAAGTCACCTGTGCTTATAGAAGGTAACGTCGCTTATTCTGATTATAAAGCTACACTCGAAGAACAGAATAACCCTAACAGAATGAGTTCGATAAATGGCTTTAATGCTGGATTCGCATTCACTTATTTCCTCGGAAAGAACTCGCTGAAATATGGCGTTGAGATGCTTGGCTTTAAAACTGTTTTCGATTATACCAAGTCGAATGGCATTCATATGAGTCAGATCGACAATACTACAGAACTCGGCGCGTATGTGAAATATAAGGCTCAGTTCGACAAACTGATTCTGGAACCTAGCTTCAGACTTCAGGCTTATGCCTCGCTGTCGGAAGTGTCGCCAGAACCTCGTCTCGCAATGAAATATAACGTGACGGATTGGTTCAGAGTCAAGGCCGCCGCAGGTATGTATTCGCAGAACCTCATCGCCGCCAACAGCGACCGCGACGTGGTTAATCTCTTCTATGGTTTCTTGTCAGGTCAGGCTAACATACCATCTAAATTCAATGGCGAAGAGGTCAAGACAAAACTGCAGAAAGCTATACATTACATCGTAGGAACTGAATTTGATGTGTATAATAATTTGGTTCTCAATGTTGAAGGTTACTATAAAGATTTCCGTCAGCTGACAAGCATGAACAGAAACCAGAAATATTCCGACGATGATGCTCCGATGGGAACGCCAGAACTAGAAAGAAAAGACTTCATGGTGGAAAAGGGCAGGGCTTATGGCCTTGATGTGTCTTTGAAATATGAAAATATGAGATGGTATCTCTGGGGCGCATATTCTTTGGGCTATGTCAATAAAGATTATGAAGATGTTGACGGACAAATGCATACGTATCGTACTCATTACGACAGACGTCATAACGTGAACCTTATGGCAACATATACTGCAGGTCCAAAGCATCAGTGGGAGATAAGCGCACGATGGAACTTCGGAACAGGATTCCCATTCACACAAGTGAGTGCGTTCTATGAAAAACTGCCTTATGATAACATATATTTCGACCCTTATACAGAAAGCGGTTACCTCGGAATAGTATATGACGAACTTAACGGTGGTCAGCTGCCGTCATATCATCGCCTCGACATTGACGTGAAACGTAAGTTTTATTTTACTGAAAATGTTATACTTGAAGCTGACTTCAGCGTTACTAACGTATATGATAGAAATAACATATTCTATATAGATGTGGTGTCGACAGATATCATTTATCAGTTGCCGCTGATGCCAAGTATAGGATTGACATTATCATTCTAAATTATTATGAAAGAACCTATTGCAAAAATATGTCCCCGTGAACTCGTAGCTCATGGGGATATTCGTATAGATAATTATTATTGGCTTAATGAACGTGAAAATCCTGAAGTGATTGAATATCTTGAACAGGAGAATCTCTATCAGGAGACTATGATGAAAGATACAGAAGGCCTTCAGGAAGAATTATATAATGAGATAGTAGGACGTATCAAACAGGATGATGTCTCTTATCCTATAAAAAGAAACGGATACTATTACTATTCTCGCTACGAGGAAGGCAAGGAATATCCTGTGTATTGCCGCCGCAAGGACAATATGGAGAATCCTGAACAGATTCTTCTCGACGGTAATGAAATGGCAAAAGGTCATCATTATTTTGATATAGGCGCATATAGCGTAAGCCCAGATAATAGGTTGATTGCATATAGTGTCGACATTGTGAGCCGTCGCCAGTATCATATCTTTGTCAAAGAAATTGAAACAGGAAAAATATTTGCTGAAGATATACAAAACACTACCGGCAATATGGTGTGGGCGAACGATAACGAAACGCTTTTCTATAGCGTTAAAGATGAGTCGTTGCGCTCTTGTAAGATTATGCGTCATAAACTTAACGATAATCCTACTAATGACGAACTCGTTTATTTTGAAGAAGATGCAGCTTTCAGCTGTTATGTGACAAAGACGAAGTCTAGACGTTATATCATGATAATATCCGACAGCACCATGTCGTCGGAAGTGCGTTTTGTCGATGCCGACAGACCTTATGATGAGTTTAAGGTTTTTAGTAAACGCGAACATGATCATCTTTATGGAATAGGTCATTATGGCAATGATTTTTATATACTTACTAATGCCGACGGTGCGAAGAACTTCAAGATTATGAAGACGCCAGTCGACAAGACAGAGAAAGAGAATTGGATAGAATTGATGTCGCATCGTGATGACGTCTTGATTGAAGACTTTGACTTATTCGCTGATTTTCTTGTCGTTGAAGAACGTAAGGAAGGTCTGGTGAAAATTAGAATCATGACATGGGACGGCGAGACAGATTATTATATCGATTTCGGCGAGCCGACTTACACCGCGTATTCTTCAGCTAATCCTGATTTCGATTCTCATCTTTTGAGATATGGTTATAACTCCATGACGACACCTGCGACTCTTTATGAATATGATATGATAAAACGTGAGTCGGTGGTGCTGAAACGTCAGGAGATAATAGGTGGTTATGAGCCAAGTGATTATGTTACGGAACGTCATTATGCGCCATCGCACGACGGTGTCTTGGTGCCTATTTCTTTGGTATATAAAAAAGGTATGAAGAAAGACGGTAACAATCCTTTGGTTCTTTACGGCTATGGCTCTTATGGCAGCAGCATGGATGCTTATTTCTCTACAGCGCGTTTGTCATTGTTGGACAGAGGCTTCGTATGGGCGGTCGCACATATCAGAGGCGGCGAGGAGATGGGGCGTCAGTGGTATGAAGATGGTAAATTGTTGAAGAAGAAAAATACCTTCCTTGACTTCATCTATTGTGGTAAATATCTTGTCAATGAAGGATTTACGAATAATGATAAGATGTTCGCCATGGGAGGCAGTGCTGGCGGTCTGCTCGTAGGAGCGGTGGCTAATATGTCACCAGAGATGTGGAAAGGAATAATAGCGCAGGTGCCTTTCGTCGATGTGGTGACGACGATGCTAGACGACACAATCCCGTTGACGACAGGCGAATACGACGAATGGGGCAACCCTAACGAAAAAGAATATTACGACTACATGAAGTCGTATTCTCCATACGACAACGTGGAAAGAAAAGACTATCCGGCGATGCTCGTCACGACAGGCTTGCACGACAGTCAGGTGCAGTATTGGGAACCAGCGAAATGGGTTGCTAAGTTAAGAGAAATGAAGACCGACAATAACCCGTTATATCTCAAGACCAATATGGACTTCGGTCATGGCGGAGCCTCAGGACGCTTTGAGGGAATAAAAGAAATAGCGTTGGAGTATGCGTTTATGATTAGTTGTCAGCTATCAGCTGTCAGCAATTAGCAATTAGCAATTGACAATGTACAATTAACAATTGATAACATTACCTTAAACTTTAAACCTTAAACACTAAACTCTACACTCTACACTTCTCAATTTCTCAGATTTTCAGTTTCTCAGATTTTCAAAAAAATCATTGGCTTATAGAAATATTGTCTTATATTTGCATCTGCCAAACATAAGGGAAAAGTGAAAAGCAATACGATGCATATTAAACTTATCGGATAATAATATTTTCAGGAAGACATGTGCCTTAAACGCTTAAGGTATGTGTCTTTTTTGTATGTGGATTATTGGAAGTTTGATAATGACAATGTTTAAATAAAAAATCTAATCTTAAAATAAATACATCATGAAAAGATTATCCTTATTTTTAGTAGCGCTTACAATGCTATTAGTATCTTGTAAGCCAGAAATTGAAAAGCCGACAGTTGTAACAAAATCCGTCAGTGAAGTTACCAAAACTACTGCTAAGGTTGTGGGACAGGTTGCTGCAGACGGCGGTGCCGAAGTTACAGAACGTGGAGTCTGCTGGAGCACTGACGGCACACCTACAATTTTGGATTTCCGTGTAAAAGATGCTGAAGGCGGACTTGGTATGTTCACTCTGCAACTCAGCGACTTGGAATCTCAGACAACTTATTACGTAAGAGCCTACGCTACGAATGAAGCGGGTACTAGTTATGGCGAAGAGAAAAGCTTTGTCACCGGAGAAGAGAACGAACCTGAACAGCCAGAAGAAGGTGCTCCTGTGGTTAAAACAGCGGAAGTTACAGATATAAAATTCTATTCGGCCAAATGCGGCGGTGAAGTGATAAGCAATGGCGATGTAGTTGTCGTGGCAAAAGGTGTTTGTTGGAGCACAATTCAAAATCCTACAATAGAAGACAACCGCACAACTGATGTGGAAATAGGTTCAGGTTCATATGTGTCCAACCTTACCGAGTTAAATCGTGGCACCACATATTATGTCAGGGCGTATGCCATAAACGCACAGGGCATTACTTCATATGGAGAAGAAGTGAGCTTTTCTACGTTGGATAAATTATATCCAACGACAGTGGGCGTTTCTGAAATAACCGGTTATTCGGCAGCAAGCGGAGGTGAGGTCGCCTTTGATGGTGGAGTTAAAATAACAGCACGAGGCGTATGCTGGAGTACAAGCAAAAACCCTACGATAGAGGATGACAAGACGATCAATGATAGCGGAATTGGAACTTATAAGTCTAGAATAAGTGGTCTGAAACATAATACGACCTATTACGTCAGGTCATATGCTACAAACGAAGTAGGAACATTTTATGGTGATGAAGTGATGTTCACGACAAAAGAAGTTGTTGCAGTCGCAGTTGATTTAGGTTTGCCATCCGGTTTGAAATGGGCTACATGCAATGTCGGAGCAGATTCTCCAGAAGACTATGGCGACCATTTCGCTTGGGGAGAGACAGCGACAAAGGAAACTTACACTCAAGACAACAGTTTAACCTACGTATATACCTTTTCAGGGTTGCTGTCTAAAGGTTATATAGACGAAGAAGGCAATCTTACGCCACAATACGACGCTGCTACAGCTAACTGGGGCGGTAGTTGGAGAATGCCGACACATGATGATATGATAGAACTTGCGAGCGAATGCGAATTGACATGGACGACACAGAATGGTGTTAACGGATGCAAAGTTACAGGACCTAACGGCAATAGTATCTTTCTCCCTGCTGCGGGTTACCGTTTCAATTCATCGCTCAAAGACGTTGGAGACGATGGTTTCTATTGGAGTAGTTTTACGTCGAGCAATCAATACGGTGCGAACTACTACCGGTATTTTAGTGGAGGAGCCGCCTGGAACAGAGGCTCTCGCGACTACGGTTGGTCTGTGCGCCCAGTACTAGAATAGAAGCGTGTAGGGACGCGATTAAATCGCGTCCTTACATTTGATTTATTTCCGTCGGGAAATTTGTAGAGACGCGTCAATGTATCCTGCAAAAAATAAAGACACATTGACACGTCTCATGGAAAATGAGAATGTGTTGTTGTTTTTGAGACGTGTCAATGCGTTTTATGGCATGTCGCATTGACGCGTCTCTACAGGAGCGCTACTATAAAAGGAATGATTCTTTTTTTTACACGTTGCGTTAGGGATTGGAGCGGCATCCTTTTGGAGCGCAGCGGAAAAAGATATAGCGGAAAGCCCGACGCGAAGCGGAACGCCCAGAAAGAAAGTCACCAAGTCACCGAGACACTAAGTTTCTGAGTTGCTAAGTTGCTAAGTCAACAGTCAATGGTCAAAAAACGCTTCCGCTTCGTAAATGACGTTCTGATAGCTGTCGGAACTGTGTATCACGTTATGCATTTTGTCGATGCTGTAGCGTTTTCTGTATTTGTCTTTCAACTGCTTAAGTGTTTCAATCGCAGATTCCCTGTCTGAAAACGGAGACAACAGAATCATCCCGATGCTAGGGCCGCTTGTCATATATCTAATCAGTTTTTTATAAAACGGCTTGCCTTTGTGGATGCTATAAATCGTCTCTGCTTCTTCATGCGTCAGAGTCTTCTCTCTCGCTTCTATTATGACAAAGTCAAGACGATGTAAGTCTTTGATAATATTGTCAGTGTATTTTAAAAATCCAGGTTTGATGATGATAAATCCATCATAATCTGGAAGCATGGTCGTGGTGTATCCGTAACCATCTTCATCTATTTTAATTGTCGATTTCATATTAGGTCTTTTGTCGTACTAACAAACTTATTTTAAGAATGTTTGTTAATAATTTTTAAGAATTTTCCCCTTTGAAAAAAATAAACAATTTGTTATCTTTGCGCTATAGTTGAGAGAAATTAAATATGAACATATATCAACTTTTTGTAAGAACTTTCGGAAATAAAAATACAGCTTCTGTCTTTGATGGCGATAAATCGCAGAATGGCTGTGGTACTTTCGCAAACATCAACGATAATGCTTTGGAATCGCTAAAATCCTTGGGCATTACTCATATCTGGCTCACAGGCGTGATTCGTCACTCTTCCATGACGGCTTATCCTGAACTCGGAATTAAATCGACAAATCCTCAGATTACTAAAGGCAAAGCTGGTTCTCCTTATTCTATAATGGATTATTACGACATCGACCCTGACTTGGCTGTCAATCCGCAGAATAGGATGGAAGAGTTTGAAGAGACGCTGAATCGCATCCATGAGAAAGGCATGAAAGTGATAATTGATTTCATTCCGAACCACCTCGCTCGAGAATATAAGTCGCTGAATAAACCTTACGACGTGGAAGAATTCGGCGAATATGATAATAAAAACGTTGCTTTCGCAAAAGATAACAACTTCTATTACTGCCCAAATCAAGAATTCGTTATTCCAACAGCCAATAGCCAACAGCCAACAGCCAATAGCCAAAGTTATAAAGAATTTCCAGCCAAAGCATCAGGTAATGATGTGTTTTCTCCAACTCCTTCTGTCAATGACTGGTACGACACTGTGAAGTTGAATTACGGCGTCGATTATCAGAATAACAACGCTAAACATTTTGATACTATTCCTAATACTTGGTACAAGATGTTGAATGTCATGAAGTATTGGTGTGGAAAAGGCGTCGATGGTTTCCGTGTCGATATGGCGGAGATGGTGCCGGTGGAGTTTTGGTATTGGTCGATAAATGAGTTGCGCGAGGAGTATGATGCGATTATGATAGCTGAGATATATCAGCCACATCTTTATAAGGAATATGTCAATGCAGGCTTCGATTATCTTTATGATAAGGTCGGGCTTTACAATACTTTGGAAAATATTTATCGCTATGGACAACGTGCTGATACCATCACTAATGTGTGGAATAGCCTCCAAGGACTCGGCGATGCGATGTTACGTTTCATGGAGAATCACGATGAGGTGCGCCTCGCATCGAAGCATTTCGTCGGCGATGCGTTCAAGGCATTGCCTGCTGTGGCTATGGCAGCGCTGATGAACCGCGGACCGTTTATGATTTACAACGGACAGGAGAGCGGTGAGGACGCAGAAGGCTCCGTGGGATTCAGCGGCGATGACGGAAGAACGTCGATATTCGATTATGCAGTGATGCCGAAACATCAGAAATGGATGGCGAACGGCAGTTTTGATGGCAGCGAATTCACTGATGAGCAAGGAAAGTTGTTCGACTTTTATAAGAAGATACTCAATTTCCGTCTTACTAGCGACGCTATTAATAAAGGTGCATTCTACGACCTGATGTGGGTCAACCCTTGGTATTCCAACTTCGATCCTCAATATGTCTACGCCTTCCTTCGTTATTTCAATCACGACAGACTTTTGATTGTTATCAATTTCAATCGGAATGAAAGCAGATATTGTGAAGTGAAAATATCCGACGATGCGATGGGGTATTTAGGACTACAGCTCACAGCTAGCAGCTCACAGCTCACAGCAACAGATGTCTTCACCAAAGAAAAAATAGAATACAACTTATCCGAACTCAGCACTCGTGGTATCGCGATGAATTTAGAACCATGTGGAATTAAAATTTTGAAACTATGATGAAATTGGTAGAAAAAGATTCTTGGTTGGAACCTGTAGCGGAAGAAGTACAGGCTCGTTACGATAGATATGAATCTTTATTGAAATATATTGAAAGTCATTACGGAAGTCTGAAGTCATTCGCTTCGGCGCATGAGTTTTTCGGCTTTATGTACGATGGCTTCAGAAAAGGCTGGTGGTACAGAGAGTGGGCTCCTGCAGCGCATTATCTCTCTTTGTTTGGCGACTTTAACAATTGGGATAGATACGCAAATCCTCTTGAAAGAGAAGAAGGTGGCATCTGGTCAATTTTCCTTCCAGACTCACAATACAAAGATAAATTAACAAAAGGAAGTCTGCTGAAGGTCCTGGTACAATCTAGCATCGGTGAACAAGAACGCATACCTGTATATATCAACAGAGTTGTTCAGAATGAAGATAATAAAGATTTCGCAGGACAATTTTGGCCAACGGTCAACAGCCAGCAGCTAAAAGCCAACAGCCAACAGCCAACAGCCAAAAACCAACAACCTTTGTTCATCTACGAATCTCACGTTGGCATGTCGCAGGAGAAAGAAGGTGTCGGTACATATAAAGAATTCAAAGATAATGTGTTGCCAAGGATAAAAGAGTTGGGATACAATGCGATACAGCTTATGGCGGTCGCTGAGCATCCGTATTACGGTTCTTTCGGATATCACGTCTCTAACTTTTTTGCTGCGAGTTCGCGCTTTGGCACGCCAGAGGAATTGAAGGAGTTGATAGATGCAGCGCATGAGATGGGAATCATGGTTATCATGGACTTAGTACATTCTCATACGGTGAAGAATACTTACGAAGGCTTAAATCTTTTTGACGGCACGGAAGATCAGTATCTTCTTGGGGGTAAAGACGGTTATCATCCTCAGTGGGATTCCAGATTGTTCAATTACGGAAAGATTGATACTCTGCGATTTTTACTTTCTAACGTGAGATATTGGCTTGAAGAATATCATTTCGATGGATTTAGATTCGATGGCGTGACATCAATGTTATATAAGAATCACGGGATAGGAACAGAGTTCGCTAATCAGTCGGATTATTTCAGTGATAATGTCAATGATGATGCGGTGACATATCTGCAACTCGCTAATACACTGATACATCAGTTGAATAAAGATTATGTTACAATTGCAGAAGACGTCAGCGGCATGCCAGGAATATGTGCGCCTGTTGAAGACGGAGGCATCGGTTTCGACTATCGCCTCGGAATGGGGTTGCCAGACTTCTGGATTAAGATTTTAAAAGACCAGAAGGAAGAAGACTGGAATATGCACGAGTTTTTCTTCACAATGACGAACAGACTTTATGATGTCAAGACGATTGCGTATGCCGAGTCGCACGACCAGGCTTTGGTGGGGGATAAGACTATTGCATTCAGACTGATGGATAAGGAGATGTATACTTCAATGTCGAAGTTTACACCGAGTATGATTGTCGACAGAGGCATTGCTTTGCATAAGATGATACGTCTTTTTACAATGAGTCTTGGCGGCAATGCATGGCTTAACTTCATGGGAAATGAATTCGGCCATCCAGAGTGGATTGATTTTCCTCGTCAGGAAAACGGCTGGAGCCACAAACACGCTCGTCGTCAGTGGTCATTGGTCGATGATGAGAACTTGAAGTTCCGTATGCTTAATGAATTTGACAAGGAAATGTTAAAGTTTATTAAGGAGAATGATGTTATGAATGCTGACCCTGCTTGGCTGATGAATGCTGACGAAGAACATAAGACCATAGTGTTTGAAAGAAATAATCTGGTATTTGTCTTTAACTGGGGTAACGAATCTATCCCTGATTATGAGATAAATGTCAAAAACACTGGTGACTATGAAATCGTTTTCAGCAGTGATGACAAGGTTTTCGGAGGATTTGAAAATATAAGCAAATTGACAATTTTTCCATCTGAAAAGAGAGAAAATCAGGTGTTTATGAATATATATAATGTAAGTAGAACGGCAGTCGTTTATAAATTGAAAACTGAAGATTGAAAGTTGGCAGTCAGTGCTTTAGTTCTTAGTTCTTGATTCTTAGTTTTTAGTTCAAAAAAAACACAAAAAAATCTTATTAAGATGTTTTTTTTTCATTATCTTTGTAGCAAATTCTGAAGAATACTATAGAAATGGCAGATTTAAGTGTAACACTTTCGGAAATAGAAGTAAAAATAAGAAAGCTCATTGCGCTAAAGAATCAGCTTGAAGCAGAAAATAGTAGGCTTATTCAAAGTAATGAGGATCTTCAATTGGAAATAGAAATCCTTATGACGGAGAATGCAGAATTGAAGGAAAAAATAAATAATTTAGTTATTGTTAACACTCTCGGAAACGAGAAAGAGGTAGGAGAAAGTAGACAATTAATAAAGGCACTTGTTAAAGAAATCGACAATTGTGTTGCAATGTTGAATGCAGAACAGTAATTATATATAAATCAGACGAAAATGAGCGGAATAGATGAGGTAAAAATCGAAGTTGCCATTGCAGGACGTAATTATCGTCTGACTGTAGATAAAGCTGATGAGGCGAAGGTGAGAAAAGCAGCAGATATGCTAAACGAGAGGATAAAATCCTACAAACAGACATATGATTATAGGGATTATCAGGATTTATTATCAATGTTATGTTTGCAGCTTGCAACCCTCAATGTTAAATATGAATCTGATGCAGCATATAAAGATCAGTATTTGGAACAAAAACTCGATGATTTAAGTGCTTTGTTAAGTGAGAATATAGATTCTTAAAGTTCTTTGAAGATTTATCTGTCTGTTCGTCGCATGATGTAAACCTAACAATAAACATTAATTTCCGGTTGACTCATGGGTACAAAAACAGGCCTCAACCTGCAAAGGTGCTCTAACGCCAGTGGACGTTTGCGTATCGTGGCAGCCATAAACGTGACTTCTGGGGTTTACTATTATCCCATTGGGCAGACAGATTTTTTCCACCCTTTTTAGATTTCGAGATAAATCGAAAAAAAATGATTTTATTAGCAGCATTAACTCACACAGCAGCATACATTCTATTTGGAGTGACTGCTCTCGTAGTAGGCGCCGGCGCTGGTGTCCTCATCTCTTCAACAGTGATGCGTAATGCACTCACAAAGAAAAGCGTTCAGTTATTAGAAGAAGCTAAAGAAAAAGCTGAAGTAATCAAAAAAGACAAGATACTTCAAGCTAAAGAGAAATTCTTGCAGATGAAGGCTGACTACGAAAAAGAAACCAACGAACGCAAACGCGAAATCCAAAAACTTGAATCACGTGTACAACAGCAACAACAACAAGCTAACCAACGTGAAGAAGAAATCCGTAAAAAAGCAAATGAGGTTAAGAGCCAACAACAAAGCGTAGCAGCTCAACAGGAAAACATCAACAAACGTCAGGCTGAATTGGATAAGATCCAAGACGAACAAAAGAAGATGTTGGAATCTATCTCAGGCCTCTCAGCAAATGAAGCTAAAGAACAGCTTAAAGAAATGATGAAGGATGAAGCTGTAGCAGAAGCTATGGTCATCTCAAGAGATATCGTCGAAGAAGCTAAGATGTCAGCTAACCAAGAGGCTAAGAAGATTATCCTCGAGACAATACAACGCACAGCGGCAGAACACGCTATCGAAAATACAGTGTCTGTTTTCAATATCGAAAACGACGAGATTAAAGGTCGTATCATCGGTCGTGAAGGTAGAAATATCCGCGCTCTCGAAGCTCTTACAGGTGTTGAAATCATCATCGACGACAGCCCTGACGCAATCTTGCTCTCTGGCTTCGATCCAATCCGCCGCGAAATAGCTCGCCTCTCATTACAAAAACTCGTTACCGACGGCCGTATCCACCCAGCTCGTATCGAAGAAGTCGTAAGAAAAGTCGAAAAACAAGTGGAACAGGAAATCATTGAAACAGGTAAACGTACCGTCATCGACCTCGGCATCCATAACCTCAGCCCTGAACTTATCAAGATGATAGGTCGTATGAAATATCGTTCATCATACGGACAAAACTTGTTACAACACTCTATTGAAGTCGCTAAACTCAGCTCTTCAATGGCAGCAGAACTCGGCCTTAACCCTAAAACAGCTAAACGCGCTGGTCTCCTCCACGATATCGGTAAGGTGGCTGAAAACGATGAAGAATTGCCACACGCAATACTCGGTATGAAGACAGCTGAGAAATACAAGGAAAAACCAGACGTATGCAACGCTATCGGTGCTCACCACGATGAAATCGAAATGGAAACTCTTATCGCTCCTATCGTTCAAGTGTGTGACGCTATCTCAGGCGCACGCCCAGGCGCACGCCGTGAAGTCGTCGAGGCTTATATCCAACGCCTCAACAAACTCGAAGAAATGGCAATGTCATTCCCTGGCGTCGTCAAGACTTACGCTATCCAAGCTGGTCGTGAATTACGCGTCATCGTGGCAGCAGATAAAGTCAGCGACACAGACGCCGACCGCATCTCATTCGACCTCTCTAAACAAATCCAGACAGAAATGACTTACCCAGGTCAAATCAAAATCACTGTCATCAGAGAGACAAGAGCGGTTAGCTTCGCTAAATAAGACAACGGACTACAGACAACGGACAACAGTCGTTGTCCACATAAAACAAAAAGAGACGTCATCAAAGGCGTCTCTTTTTTTATGACAACATTTTTTAACTCTGTCCCAAACCTTTAGTCCGTAGTCTTTTGTCTTTAGTCCTTTTTGGGCGTTCGGCTATCGCCGCCGGGCTTTCCGCTATATCTTTGCTCGCTTCATTCCCGTCTCGCTCCCCAATCGCGTTCCCAAATCCTAATCTCGTTCCCGTCCCCAAAACCCGTTCCCAGAAATGCTCGCAAAGGATGCCGCTCCAATCCCTAACGCATTGGCGATGGAAATGGCGATTTTTTATACATTGAATCATCACACTCCATAAGGCGATGCCTTATGCTATATATGTTTCGCCCTTTCAGGGCTAAAAAAATCGTCTTATTTTCGTGTCAATTCGTGGATAAAAAAAGAGGCGCAATCATGCGCCTCTCCTTATATGTGGACAAAGTCCGTTGTCTTATCTTGAAACAACGAATTTGTTTGTCTTGACAGTTTTGTTATTTACGATTAAGCTGTAGAAGTAAACACCTTCGTTTAAGTCGCTAACGTTGATGTCAGCTCTTGAACCGCCGATGCTGATGTTTTGTCTTACAACTTCTTGACCCATCATGTTGTAGATAGCGATTGAAGCTGAGTTTGCATCGTATGGCATGTTGTAGTCGAAGCTTACAGTGCTGCTAGCTGGGTTAGGATATGCGTTGCTGAAAACGTCTACGCTATTGAAGTCAGCGATAGCTTCTGTGCTTTCATATTTTAAGTTGATTGTGAAAGTGTATTTCTTTTCTGGATTTCTTACATCGTAGAAAGTGTAAGCAATAGTGATTTCTGTGCCTACAGGTTCGTTGTTCAAGAGCATGCTGTGACCGCTGAAAGCACCTGTTTCACCAACTTCTAATGTGAATTCTTTTGTGACAACATTTGGTCCAAAGCACTTTCCGAAGCAGCAGCAGTAGTGTGTGCCGATTCTACCATTGATAGAGTCGTTCATTTCCCAAATGCCATCGAATTTGTTTTCTGTGTTGTTGATGATTTCTAACTCTATCATAGCTTCGCCAGAAGCAAAGTCATGAACGATGTCAATTGTTGAACCTGCTTTAATGTCTTTACCTTCATATTTGAATTTCAATGCAGGTGCTTCGTATTTGAAGTTAACGTTGAAAATGTATTTTTCATCTTGGTTTCTTTCATCGTAGAAAGTGTAAATGACATTGATTACAGTACCTGAAGGTAATATGTTGTATTCGTTGTCAATGAACATGCAGTGACCGTTGAATTCAGCTTCTGTGCCAGCAGCTACTGTGCATGTGTCTGTTACTACTTTTGGAGCATAACAGGTTCCGAAACAGCAGTAGTTAGAACCAATCTTAGTGCCGTTAACAGTGTCATTGTATTCCCAAATAACATTGATGTCAGCATCTGTTGTGTTGATGATTTCTAAGTCGAAATGGATTTCCATTGATTGGTTGATGTCAGATACAATGTCGATGGTTGTTCCTGGTTCAACAGTTTCGCCTTCATATTTGAATGATAATGATTGAGCAGACAATTGTGCTGCAAAAATCATAATGATTAATGAAAGTAAAAGTTTTTTCATCTTTTTTCTAATTTTTAGTTAATAATTATTAAATTTTTTTCTTTTTATCTATTTGATTTATTGTTTGAATTATGCAATAATCGTGCTAATTTTCTTGTCTTAAAGTTTAAGGTTTAAAGTTTAAAGCAAAATAACAATTCCTTAAACCTTAAGCCTTAAACCTTAAACGAAGTGATTATTTTATAGCGTCGTTAATGATAGCGTCATCAGCGAAGTTAGGCATTGTGACTTTAAGTCTTGGCTCTACTTCCATAGCGCGTCTGATAGCGAACATAGCAGGTTCGTTTCTTGCCCAGCTTCTACGAGCGATACCATTGTTGACGTCCCAGTGTAACATTGAATGTAATCTTCTGTCAGCGTCATCGCTGCCGTCGAGTACCATACCGAAACCGCCGTTGATAACTTCACCCCAGCCAACGCCGCCGCCGTTATGGATACTTACCCATGTAGCTCCTCTGAAACCGTCACCGATTACATTGTGGATTGCCATGTCAGCTGTGAATGATGAACCGTCGTAGATATTTGATGTTTCGCGGAATGGTGAATCTGTTCCAGATACGTCGTGGTGGTCTCTACCTAATACTACAGGAGCTGAGAGGCGACCATCGGCGATAGCCTTGTTGAATTCAGCGGCGATTTTTGTACGGCCTTCGCAGTCTGCGTATAAGATACGAGCTTGTGAACCAACGACGAGTTTGTTGGCGCGTGCGCCTTTGATCCATTGGATGTTGTCGCGCATTTGTTGTTGGATTTCAACAGGTGAGTTCTTTGCGATTTCTTCAAGGACGTTGCAAGCGATTTCGTCTGTGATAGCTAGGTCTTCTTCTTTACCTGAAGTACAAACCCAACGGAATGGACCGAAACCATAGTCAAAGTACATAGGACCCATGATGTCTTGTACGTATGAAGGATAACGGAACTTGCCGTCAGCGTTGAGGATGTCAGCACCAGCACGGCTGCTTTCCAATAAGAATGCGTTGCCGTAGTCGAAGAAGTACATGCCTTTTGCTGTGAGTTTGTTGACAGCTGCAACATGACGACGTAATGATGCGTAGACGGCGTCTTTGAATTTTTCTGGAGTTTCAGCCATCATTTGTTTTGACTCTTCGAATGAGTAACCGACAGGGTAGTAGCCGCCTGCAAATGGGTTGTGCAATGATGTCTGGTCAGAGCCTAAGTCAACTTGGATGTCGTGTTCTGCTGCATATTCCCAGAGGTCAACAACATTGCCTTGGTATGCGAAAGAACGAGCTATTTGGTTAGCGCGAGCTTCATTTACTTTAGCGAACAATTCGTCGAGGTCGCTGTAAACTTCGTCGACCCAGCCTTGGCTGTGACGTTTGTCTGTCGCGCTTGGATTGATTTCTGCTGTGATTGAAACAACGCCAGCTATGTTACCTGCTTTTGGCTGTGCGCCTGACATGCCGCCGAGACCTGCAGTGATGAATAATTTACCTGCTGGTGTGCCGCCTTGTTTTCTTGAAGCGTTCAACACTGTGATTGTTGTTCCGTGAACGATGCCTTGAGGTCCGATGTACATGTAAGAACCTGCTGTCATCTGTCCGTATTGTGTCACGCCCATTGCGTTGAATCTTTCCCAATCGTCTGGTTTTGAGTAGTTAGGGATCATCATACCATTTGTGACGATGACGCGTGGAGCGTCTTTATGTGATGGGAACAATCCCATTGGGTGACCAGAATACATAACGAGAGTTTGGTCTTCTGTCATGTTTGCAAGGTATTGCATAACGAGACGGTATTGAGCCCAGTTTTGGAAGACAGCGCCGTTGCCACCGTAAGTGATGAGTTCGTGTGGGTGTTGTGCTACAGCGTGATCCAAGTTGTTTTGAATCATAAGCATGATAGCAGCAGCTTGTCTTGACTTAGCTGGATATTCTTCAATAGGACGAGCGTAAATGCTGTATGAAGGACGGAAACGGTACATGTATATGCGACCGTATTTTTCCAATTCTTCTGCAAATTCTGGTGCTAAAACAGCATGATGTTTCGCTGGGAAATAACGAAGAGCATTTCTTAATGCTAATTTCTTTTCTTCTTTTGTTAAAATGTCTTTACGTTTTGGAGCATGATTGACTGTTAAATCATACTCTTTAACGCATGGTAACTCGTCAGGAATACCTGCAAGTATCTCTTTTTGAAAGTCATTCATATATCTTGAATTTATTTTAATGCTTAAATATACAAGGTGCAAAGATAAGAAAAATTAGGAATTAGGAGTTAGGAATTAGGAGTTTTTTAATTGCTAATTCAGAACTCCTAACTTCTAACTACAAACTCCTAACTAAACATCACCATCCTTTAGGTTTGAAAATCGTGCTACAAACTCCTAAGACAGTCGTGAAAATCATAAAGAAACAATCATATATCGGAGTGAATGCCAATCCTAAGTGCTTTTCTCCCAATTGTTTCGCTGATTTATGATATATTATGAACTGTGTGACGTAATGTGTCAAGGCGAATAATCCGATAACGACGAAATAATATATTTCACCAAAGGAAATGTTGAATGCGTGTGGCATTAAAAACAAAGCGATCAATGTCGGATAATAGGCGAGGCGACTGCCTAGTAATAATCCTAATATTTTGTTTGTCTGTGGTTTGTATTTTACACCTGTGGAATAATGGCGTTTCTTCTGACGGACCCATGTTCCCCATGATCTCTTTGGTTCCGACTCTACTCTGTTGACAGCGTCGATGTAAACGTTGGTGTTGGTGTTGTTTGCGACTTGGCTGATGAACAAATCGTCATCGCCAGATGGTATGTTATAGTGCGATGTGAATCCTTTGTTCTTCATGAAAGTACTCTTCCTATACGAAAGATTCCTTCCGACGCCCATATATGTCTTCTTAGATAAAGCCAATGAAAGATACTGCATGGCAATGTATAAAGTGTCAAAACGAATGAGCTTGTTTAACAATCCTTTGCGTTCAAAATAAGGTCCGTATGCAACAACGATTTCGGTGTTTTTATCATAAGTCTTGACCATCTCCTTTATCCATTGGTCTGTTGATGGAACACAATCGGCATCAGTGAGAAGCAACAGGTCATATTTGGCTGACTTTATTCCCATGCTTAAAGGGAATTTCTTGCCTTGGAAAAAGTTAAGGTTTTGTGTTAAATTGACTAAATTTATTTTAGGATTATTTCTTGCTAAATCCTTAAGATATTCTTCTGTTTGGTCTTGCGAACAGTCGTTGACAAGCACTATTTCGTATTCTGGATAATCTTGTTTCAATAAGGCAGGAATAAGATCTAACAGATATTCATATGCGTCGCGTGTGCAAACTATCACAGACACAGGTTCATAGCTGCATTCTTTTTCTTGTTTTTTATGAAATGCCAGACGACGGAATAATATCCAATGATAAGCCATTTGAACAATCCATGCCAATACGAAAATTATTAATATGAAGAAACTTAATTCGCCGAAATTGAAACTCATTTTGATTTAAAATTTATTGAAAATTCACTGCAAAAGTATAATTATTTTTAATAGGAAAAATAGTATCTTTGCCAAAAAATTTTATGAGATTTTCACTTGTCAAAAATGATACTGCTAGCAATGCTCGTGCTGGCGTCTTGACCACCGATCATGGTCCAATCGAAACGCCTATTTTTATGCCTGTTGGTACAGTCGGAAGCGTTAAAGCTACACATATGAGAGAGTTAGAGGAGGAGGTTCAGGCTCAGATCATTTTAGGCAATACTTATCACCTTTATCTTCGTCCAGGTTTGGATGTGCTTAAACAGGCTGGCGGTCTGCATAAGTTCAACGGATGGAAGCGCCCGATCCTCACCGACAGTGGCGGATTCCAGGTGTTTTCTCTTACTGGCATAAGAAAGATGAAGGAAGAAGGTGTTGTGTTCCAATCTCATATCGACGGCTCTCGTCATACATTCACTCCTGAAAACGTGATGGATATCGAACGCGTCATCGGCGCTGACATCATCATGGCATTTGATGAATGTACTCCTGGAACGGCGGACTTCAGATATGCAAAAGAGTCGATGGAAAGAACACACCGCTGGCTCGACCGCTGCTGGAAACGATTCGATGAGACTGAACCTGTCTACGACTATAACCAGTCGCTTTTCCCTATTGTTCAGGGCTGCGTCTATCCTGAACTTAGACGACGCTCGGCAGAATATATCACAAAACACGAAGCCGACGGCTACGCAATAGGCGGACTCGCAGTGGGCGAACCGACAGAACAGATGTACGAAATGATTGAAGTCGTCAACGAAATATTGCCTCAAGACAAACCTCGTTACCTCATGGGCGTGGGAACTCCTGCCAATTTGCTCGAGGCTATCTCTCGTGGCGTCGATATGTTCGACTGTGTGATGCCTTGTCGTAACGGCCGTAATGGTATGTTGTTCACATCGGAAGGTATCATCAATATTAAAAATGAGAAGTGGAAATACGACTTCTCACCATTAGATGAAAACGGAACGACATACGTCGACAGAGATTATACAAAAGCTTATCTCAGACATCTCATAGTGTCAAAAGAAATCTTAGGACCGATGATTGCCACCGTGCATAACCTCGGCTTCTACCTATGGCTCGTCAAGGAAGCAAGAAAACATATTATCGAAGGCGACTTCGCATCATGGCGTGACGTAATGTTGCAAAAAGTTACTCGTAGACTTTGATTATGAAAAAGTTAGATTGGTATATATTCAAGAAGTATCTAGGCACGTTCTTCTTCTCTATAAGCCTGCTGATTATCATAGTGATTGTGTTCGATGTGTCTGAAAACATCGACAGTTTCATGAAAAATGAGGCGAGTTTCAGAGAAGTGGTGCTCAATTATTATATACCTTTCGTGCCTTATTTTATTAATCTATTTATATATCTTTTCGTTTTTATCTCTGTCATTTTCTTCACCTCAAAAATGGCAGGACATACAGAGATAATCGCTATTTTGAGTAGCGGAGTGAGCTTCAGGAGATTTCTTCTTCCTTATGTCATGGCAGCGGTGATGTTGTCTGTCGGATCTTTTTATCTTGGTAATTTCTTGATACCTAAGACAGATACGATCAGACGCGAGTTCAAGGATAAATATATCGAACGCCTTACGAAAAGCTCTGGCTCTAACATACATGTACAGATAGAGAAAGGTACTTATGTGTATGTTGGTAATTTCGACATAAAAAGAAAGATAGCTTATAAGTTTACGGTAGAAAGATTCGAAGATAATGCTATGACTTATAAACTGATAGCCGATAAAGCTTCTTATGATACCATTACTGGAAAGTGGAAACTGGACAATTATGTGGAGAGACGTTTGGAAAAAGAGGAGACGCTGATGAGGGCAAAGTCGAAAGACACTACATTGATGCTTGAGCCTCGCGACTTGTATAATATCAAGGAGGAGTTCGAGGAGATGAATCTTTTTGAGATACGTAATCATATTCAAAATCTTGAACTTAAAGGTGCTGACAATACGCTGCCGTATAGAATAGAGATGCATAAACGTATCGCTTCTCCGGCAGCGATTATAATCCTTACTATCATAGGTGCGGCACTGTCAAGCAGGAAGGTGCGCGGCGGAATGGGCCTGCATCTCGGAATAGGAATCGTGATAACGTTCTCTTATATCTTGTTCATGGAATTCTCACGCGTCTTCGCATTGTCGGGATTGTTCTCTCCATTTATCGCAGCATGGCTGCCAAATATAATATTCTCAATAATAGGAGCTTACTTCTTGGTGAAGGCACCGAAGTGATTTTGATTGACAATTGACAATTAACAATTAACAGTTGACAATGTGTGATTATGTTTTAATTAAATTGTAAATTATACATTGTGAATTGTTAATTTTTTTTAACTTCGCAAAACAAAAGATTAAAAATATGCATATAGCTATAGCAGGTAATATCGGTTCAGGGAAGACAACGTTAACTTCTTTGTTGTCAAAACATTTTGGATGGAAGGCTCATTATGAGGAGGTCGATAACAATCCTTATCTGAGCAGCTTTTATTATGATATGCAACGCTGGTCGTTCAACTTACAGATCTATTTCTTGACATCACGTTTCCGTCAGATTCTAGACATCAGAAACAGCGGCGAGAATGTGGTGCAGGACAGAACCATATATGAGGATTCATATATATTCGCTTCCAACCTTTATGATATGGGACTGATGTCGGATCGCGACTACAATAACTATACATCCTTGTTCGATTTGATGTCGTCTTATATGCAAGCTCCTGATTTGCTGATATATCTCAGAGCGAGTATTCCTACATTGGTGCGTCAGATCGCAAAACGTAATCGCGAGTATGAACAATCAATTCGCCTCGATTACCTGAAATCTCTTAATGACAAATATGAAAACTGGATTGCTAGTTATGATAAAGGCAAGGTGCTTATCATCGACAGCGACAATCTTGAATTCGAAAACCCAGAAGACTTGAGCAAGGTTATCGACAGCGTTAACGCTTCGCTTAATGGACTTTTTTAAGAACTTTAAAATTTTAAAACCTTAAAACCTTAAAATTCGAGAGTTCTACGATTCGAGAGTTTTAAAATTCTAAATAGATGAAGATACTCGGAATAATACCTGCTCGTTACGCCTCGACTCGTTTTCCAGGCAAGCCGTTGACAATCATAAACGGCAAGTCAATGATACAACGTGTTTACGAACAATCACTTAAATCAAGATTGCTTTCTGATGTCGTGGTCGCTACTGACGACCAACGTATCTTTGACTCTGTCGTGGCTTTTGGCGGCAAGGTTATGATGACATCATCGGAACATAATAGTGGAACAGACAGATGCTGTGAAATAGTTGAAAAGATTGGATGCCAATATGATGCTGTCGTTAATATTCAAGGTGACGAACCTTTCATAAATCCAGAACAGATTGATCAGATTGCAGAACTTATCTCTTCAGAAAAAAGTCAGATAGCTTCATTATGCAAGCCGATAAAAAATGAAGACGAACTCTTTGATGAGAATGTCGTCAAAGTAGTTTTTGACATTAAAGGCAAGGCTTTGTATTTCAGTCGTCAGACAATACCTTTTTTAAGAAAGGTGGAAAAAGACGAGAAATTGTGGATGGAGGAGAGGACGTTCTACAAACATATCGGCATATATGCTTACAAGGTCGATGTCTTGAAAGAAATCGCCTCCTTGAAACAGTCGGAATTGGAACTCGCCGAGTGTCTGGAACAGCTCCGCTGGCTCGAAAATTCTTACACTATAATGATGGGTGTGACAGAGTTTGAAAGTTATTCTATTGATACTCCGCAAGATGTAGAAAAATGTCTAAAATTCTTCAAAGATTAAACTATTTTTCTTAATTTCGCATACCGAAACAATTTATTACTGAAAATTTTTAATTATATGATTACTAATTACTTAAGAGAGTTATTGAACGATAACGAATGCGTTATTATTCCAGAATTCGGAGCTTTTATCTCCAAAAGACATTCTGCGACAATAGATTACGCAAGTCATCGTTTTTTACCTCCTTATAAGGAAATAGTTTTCAATAATAAATTGACAAACAACGACGAGATTCTTGTTGATTTTATCTCTAAAAAAGAGAATATTTCTAAAGAAGATTCTTTGGCTAAGATTCAAGATTTTGTCAATCAGACAGCTGCGATTCTTGATGTCAATAATGAATTCGTTATGGAAGGTCTCGGCAAGATTCGTAAGTTCGGAAACGACTTTGTGTTTGAAGTGAGCCATAGCGAAAATCTTCTCGGCGATTCTTTCGGATTGACAGAATTCAACTATCAGCCTGTCTTCCGTACAGAAACATATCAGATTATAAAAGAGAAAATCCTCGTTGAACAAAAAGAGAAAAACACAAATTACACAATAGCTATTGAAAGCGTAGAGGAAATTCCAAGTGCACAAAGAAGAAGACCAAGTATGTTCAAGACTTTGGCTTATACAACATTAGCTTTCGTATTGCTTTTTGTGATTAATTGGACAACAGATAAATCGGATTCAAATCTCGCAAGTTGGAATCCATTCTTATATTCATCACCTAATGAATTCTTGATTGAAATTCAGAAATTCAGAAATTCTTCTATAGACAACGGACAACAGACAACGGATAATAGCCTTTCACAATTTGACGACTTTTCTTTGGAAAAAGTAGAAGAAGTTGTACTAGAAGAGGAAATCTCTATTGAAGAAGCTGAAACTGTTGAACCAACAATGGAAATAGCTGCTGCAGAAGAGGTCATGGAAGTTAGTGGTGAAAAAGTGGTGGCGGATGTCGCTCCTGAAGTCGTTCCTGAAATTCAACCAGAAGTCTCTACAGAATTCCACAATTCCACAATTCCTCAACTCCTCAATTCTTACTATATCGTCGGTGGTTCATTCCAATCAGAAGCTAGCGCTGAGAAATGTCTCAACAGCATTAAGAAACAAGGTTTTGAAAATGCGTCAACTTTAGACAAAAACGATAAAGGATATATCCGCGTTTATTATGAATCTTTTGCAGAGAAAGCTGAAGCTTTGATTCGTCTTGACGTAATCAAGAATGAGTATAACGAATCTGCATGGTTGTTGTTCCAAAAATAATTTAAGATGGGAAAAAATAAATTAGAACGTTTCGCAGAGAATAAGACTTTCAATAATCTCTTTGAATATTCATTTGAAAGAATTAAAGAAGAAGGTTTTCCATTGAAAGGCAGATGGAAACAAGATTTCTTCAAGAACGACAATCCAATCGTTTTGGAATTAGGTTGCGGTAAAGGCGAATATACAGTAGGTCTTGCTCGTGCACATAAAGACATCAATTATATTGGCGTTGATATCAAAGGTTCTAGAATGTGGGTTGGTCTTTGCCAAGCTCGCAACGAAGGTCTTACAAACGTGGCTTTCCTCAGAACACATATTGAACTCATTGATAATTTCTTCGCTGAAAATGAAGTTGATGAAGTTTGGGTTACTTTCCCAGATCCACAGCCATCAAAGGCTCGCAAACGCCTCACAGGTCCTAACTTCCTCGAACGTTACCGCACATTCATGAAACAAGACGGCGTTGTTAACCTAAAGACCGACAGTGATTTGATGTACGAATTTACAGTAGAGACTGCAAAAGAAGGCGGTTATCCAATTTTCTATAACTACGATAACTTATATGCCAACGACGACGATTTGGAAGTAAAGAAAATCAGAACATATTACGAACAAATCTGGCTTGACAAAGGACTTACGATTAAGTATATCAGATTTGGAATAAACAAATAAGACTCAAAGTCTTAAAGACATAAAGACGCAAAGTTTGACTCTGCGTCTTTTTTTATGGATTGACTTTAAAAATCATTACATTTGTACTGATAAATCAAAAATAGAGAATATGAAAAAAGTAAAATTCTTGCTTGTCTTGTTAGCGATGTTTTCGTTGACGAGTTTCGTTTTTGGAGGAACGCCAATGGTGGTGGAAAATGCTGCTGGCGAAACAGTGGAACTACCTGTTTCTTTTGGTGGACTTTTTGCTATGGTGTTGTTCACTTCACTGCTTTTTGGAGTAACGATGGTTTTCTTGGATGATATAAATAACTATTTGGGTAACATTAAATTAGGCGAAAGAAATGAAGCAAAAAGAGTCAGGTGCGAAGTGCTGCTATGGTGTGTGTCATTCTTATTTGCATTGCTTTTTGTATTGGTTATCATAAATCCAGAAAAACATGTCTCTAATTATGAGAAATTGCTGCTGTTGTATATGCAACTGACGATATTTTTTGGAGCATTGGGAATTTACGCTTACAGATTTCGTGAACGTGTTAGAATTAAAGGAGCTACTTCTTTAAGTACTTATGTTGTATTGTATATTTCCCTTAGCTACGACTTGTTAAAACCAGACTTCGAAAGTCTTTATGTATTGACTCCGATTTATTGTCTGCTTATAGTTGCTGTAAATGGATTGCCAATGGGATTTCGTTTTATTAAGAATTTGATTGAGAAGAAGAAAAAGACCTCGTGAAAACATAAAAAGAAGATGTATCGAACGATATGTCTTCTTTTTTTATTTAAAAAAACCTCTGCGACTTTGTAACTTTAATTCAATCCTCTCCAACGCCTTTCAGCATCGGGACGAATCTGAAGTCGCCGAATTCTTCTCTTTTGAGAGTCCCATCTTCTTGTTTGGTGAGACGCAGCATGGTTTGATGGTCTTCGTTTTCAGACAAAGGAATCACCATCATTCCGCCGACTTTAAGCTGGTCGACGAGCGCTTGTGGAATCTCAGGCGCTGCTGCTGTTATCAGGATTCTGTCGAAAGGCCCGTATGTCGGCAGACCTTTGTTGCCGTCGCCGAGGAACATCTTGATGCGATAAGGAAACTCGGCTAGAAACGCTTTCGTCTTAGTATATAATTTTCTCTGACGTTCGATGCTGAACACTTTCGCTCCCATTTCGGCGAGCACGCAAGCTTGATAACCGGAACCCGTTCCGATTTCCAAGACTTTCATATTTTTCGTTATCTCCAGCAGACTCGACTGAAACGCCACAGTGAATGGCTGCGATATCGTCTGCCCTGAACCAATAGGGAAAGCCTTGTCCTGATAAGCGAAGTTCAAGAATGAAGAATCCAAGAAAACATGACGAGGTACGGCGTTGATGGCGTTAAGTACATTCTCATTGCTAATACCCTTATTCTTAAGCTCTTCCACCAAGCTTTTACGCATACCCTTATGTCTGTAATTATCTTCTTGCATCGCTCTTTTTTTGTTTTACAAAGTTATAAAAAAACCTTATATTTGCGAAAAAATAATCGAATGTTGAAGATAGGAGTTTTAGGTGCCGGACACCTTGGAAAGATACATATCAATTGTATTAAACAATTACCTGTTTATGAACTTATCGGTTTTTATGACCAAGATGCCAATACGGCAAAAAAAGTCTCTGAAGATTTACAAGTAAAATGTTTTTCATCTATCGACGAACTTGTTGATTCTGTCGATGTAGTTGATATAGTGACTCCTACAATATCTCATTTTGAATGTGCGTCATTGGCCTTGAAAAAAGGCAAGCATGTGTTTGTCGAGAAACCTATCGTTGCAACAGTCGATGAGGCAGACCGACTTGTCAGCTTAGCTGAAGAAGCCGGTGTTAAGGTGCAGGTTGGTCATGTGGAGCGATTCAATCCGGCATATATCGCTGCCCGTCCTCACATCGAGGCGCCTTTGTTCGTGGAAGCGCATCGCCTTGCGCTCTTCAATCCTCGTGGCACTGATGTGCCTGTCGTCCTAGACCTTATGGTCCACGACATCGATATCATCTTGGATATGATTAAATCTCCGATAAAAAACGTCAGCGTCAGCGGTGTGGCTATAGTGAGCCCGACACCTGATATCACAAACGCAAGACTTGAATTTGAAAATGGAGCAGTGGCTAATATTACCGCAAGTCGTATCTCGATGAAAAACATGAGAAAACATCGTATATTCCAGAATGATGCATATATCACAGTCGACTTCCTGGAAAAGAAAACAGATATAGTCAGAATCAATGATGTGACAGGAACTCCAGATCCTTTCGCTATGACGATAGACCTCGCTGATGGATCGTCTAAACAAATCACCATAGAACAGCCAGAGGTGACACCGATAAACTCTATTATGACGGAACTGGAATGTTTCCATAATGCTATCGTCAACGACACAGAGCCTGCAGTCACAATACACGACGGAGTGCAAGCTCTGAAAGTGTGTTATATGATTCTTGATGAAGTGACTAAAAATCAACAAATTATTCAAAATAATTTACAATAAGCAATATATCAAATACGTCAACGTTCAGATTAAAAATATGAGTTTATGAAAAAGATACAGCACTTGTTTTTTACTATGATAGTCGTTGTGTTCTCAACGATATTCTTGACTTCATGTCCAAGCTTTCAAGGTAATCAGGAAATACCAGCTTATCTTCATGTGGATACGTTTTTATTTACTACAAATTATGCAATAGAAGGTGCTGCTTCGCATAAAATAACAGATGTTGCTGTATATGTAGACGATGACTACCAAGGCTATTACGAGCTCCCTGCAACTATTCCAATCTTGGAAAGAGGTAAACATAGACTGACACTTATGGCAGGAATCAAGTTGAATGGCAATAGCTCGACAAGAACGACAAATCCATTTTATGTGCCTTATATTATTGAAGATTATGTCTTTGAAGAAAAAGTTATTGATACAGTAACGCCTTCCACACACTATTATCCTATAGATGAAAGCGATATTCATTTTGAATGGATGGAAGATTTTGAGAGACAAATCGCTTTTGAAACAGTGGCTTATAGCGATACTACTATCACTAGAACCGACAGAGATGCTCCTGAAATCTGGAAAGATAAAGATGGCAACTCTCATTATTCAGGCTACGTCTGGATTGAAGACACTCTTACTTTCTGCATCACCACACCAAAAATATATGGCCTTCCTGATCAAGGCAATAGCATATTCCTTGAGTTGGATTACAAGTGTACAGACATATTTACAGTGGGCCTTTTTGCAAAGATATCTAGTGAGGAGGTTATAGAATTGGTTCACGTTAATCCTTCAGAAAAGTGGAATAAGATTTATATAAACTTAGGCCCAAGCATTACAGATGCATCAATCGACAATCCTGAATATTTCCGTGTATATATTTCAGGATCAACAGAGAAGTCTACTGTAGCAGAATATTATTTTGATAATGTAAAAGTGGTTTATCGTGACTAAGAAAAACAATAAAACAAGACAGACAATAAAGTATGTCGTGACAGATTGGTTCTGTGCCTTGATAGCCTGGACCCTGTTCTTCTTCTTTAGAAAACATAACGAAGATCCTGATATCTTTGAACATTGTCAGTTGGTATTTCAAGATGTCAATTTCATAATCGGGATAATCGGTGTGCCAATTTTTTGGCTAGTCTTGTACACAATATCAGGTTATTATAATAACGTTTTCTGTAAGTCACGCTTAAAGGAACTCGGACAAACGTTTTTCGTGACGCTGATAGGCGTCGTGATACTTTTCTTCGCAACAATAATCGATGATATTATTGTGTCGTATAAGATGTATTATGTCTCCTTTGTCGTCTTGTTCGGCTTACAATTCATACTGACATATTTCTGTCGTCTTACAATCACAACAAGAACTACAAGAAAGATTCGTAGAAAAGAAATCGGTTTCAACACATTGATAGTAGGTAGTCATGATAATGCCTGTGATATTTATAGAGATATTGAAAATCAGAAATATTCTTCAGGAAATATCATAGTCGGTTTTGTCAATGTCTTTGATTGGAAAGAATATAAGCTTGCGAGATATATCCCTCATCTTGGATTTTATAAAGATGTAGAAAAGGTTATCAAAGATAATGATATAGAAGAAGTCATCATTGCTATTGAACGTTCTGAGATTGAGACCATAGACAAGATTCTGGTTCTTTTGGAAAGCCTTGATGTCGTGGTCAAGATCATTCCTATCATGCAGGATATACTTTTCGGAACCGTTAAGCAGGAAGCTATCTGGCATGCGCCTCTCATCAGAGTGACTCCGGAATTGATGCCTGTGTGGCAACGTGTTGCGAAACGCCTTTTTGATATAGTGGCATCTCTGATGGTGATTATCATCTTTTCACCTTTGTATATATTTACAGCTATCATGGTAAAATTGTCTTCTCCAGGACCTGTATTCTACAAGCAAGAACGTATCGGCAAGCATGGCAAGCCTTTCAATATGTTGAAGTTCAGAAGTATGTATGTCGATTCTGAAAGTGCAGGACCGCAGCTTTCAAAAGACAACGACCCTCGCATCACGCCATGGGGACGTTTCATGCGTAAGACAAGACTTGATGAAATACCACAATTCTTTACAGTATTAGGCGGTAATATGTCAATCGTTGGTTATCGCCCTGAACGTCAGTTTTACATTGACCAGATAGTGCAGAGAGTACCACATTATCTTATGCTTCTCAAGATAAAACCAGGTATCACAAGTTGGGGCGAAGTGAAGTTTGGTTACGCCTCAAACGTCGATGAGATGGTGGAACGATTGAAATATGATATCCTTTATATAGAAAATATGAACCTAGCTCTCGATATCAAGATTTTGATTTATACAGTCTTGATTGTGGTGCAGGGAAGAGGAAAATAATAAAAAAAGGACACGATATCGTGTCCTTTTTTTATTTTAGTTGAGATTTGCAAGGTTCGCTCTCTCGAATTTCTCTTCAGCGTATTTAGTGTCGATGACGAGTTTCTTCTTGTTTGAAGATGGCATCTCGAACATGGCGTCGTTCAATATTGCCTCAATGATAGCTCTCAAACCACGTGCTCCGAGCTTGAATTCGATGCTTTTGTCTACGATATAATCCAACACCTCGTCTTTGATTTCCAATTTGATGTCATCCATTTCGAACAACTTGGAGAATTGCTTTATCAAGGCGTTTTTAGGTTCTTTCAATATTCTCTTCAATGTATCTCTGTCGAGAGGATTGAGGAATGTCAATATTGGGAAACGACCTACGATTTCAGGGATGAGACCGAAACGTTTGATATCGGCAGGGGAGATGTATTGTAACAGATTGTCCTTGTCGATTTGTTTTTTGTTGTCGCCACCGTAACCTATAGCGTTGCTGCCTACTCTGTTAGCTATGACTTTGTCGATGCCGTCGAATGCGCCGCCAGCGATGAACAATATGTTTTTGGTGTTGACCTGAATCATCTTTTGTTCAGGATGCTTACGGCCGCCTTGTGGTGGAACATTGACGATTGTTCCTTCAAGGAGCTTGAGCATAGCCTGTTGTACGCCTTCGCCTGATACGTCGCGAGTGATGCTTGGGTTGTCGCTCTTGCGAGCAATCTTGTCGATTTCGTCTATGAATACGATGCCTCTTTCAGCAGCAGCAACGTCATAATCTGCTGCTTGTAATAACTTGACGAGGATGTTCTCGACGTCTTCTCCTACATAACCAGCTTCTGTCAAGACAGTAGCGTCGGCTATTGCGAAAGGAACGTGAAGCATCTTGGCGATAGAGCGGGCGAGGAGTGTCTTGCCGGTACCAGTCTCGCCGACTAATATGATATTAGATTTTTCAATCTCTACTTCGTCAGCAGTCTGTTCCTGGTTGATTCTTTTGTAATGATTATAGACGGCTACAGCAAGAATCTTCTTGGCCTCATCTTGTCCGATTACATATTGATCGAGGAATGATTTTATCTCGATAGGTTTCAATAATTTAAAGTCAGGAGTGCTTCCTTTTCTAAGATGTTTGAGTTCTTCTTGCACCACGATATGACCGCGTTCGATACATTCGTCGCAGATGAAACCATACATGCCAGAGAGAAGCAATGCAGCTTCTTTATCGCTTTTTCCACAAAATGAGCAGAAGTTTTCTTGTTGTTTCTTTGCCATGCTTTTGGGTTTAGAGTTTAATGTGTAGAGTGTAGAGTAGTGGAAAGTTAAACTGTCAACTACTCTAAACTCTCAACTATACACTTTACACTTTCTTAATAAGGACTTCGTCAATCATGCCGTAGTCTTTAGCTTCTTGAGAAGTCATCCAATAGTCGCGGTCAGAGTCAGCCCATACTTTATCGAATGGTTGGCCGGAGTGAGTAGCGATGATATCGTAGAGTTCTTTCTTGAGTTTCAATATCTCGCGAGCTGTGATTTCGATATCAGAAGCTTGGCCTTGCATTCCGCCCATTGGCTGATGTATCATGATGCGTGAGTGTTTCAATGCTGAACGTTTGCCTTTTGCACCTGCGCACAATAAGACGGCTGCCATTGAAGCTGCGATGCCGGTACAGATTGTAGCGACGTCAGGGCTGATGAATTGCATTGTGTCGTAGATGCCTAAACCTGCATATACAGAGCCACCAGGAGAGTTGACATAGATTTGGATGTCTCTCTTTGGATCTGATGATTCAAGGAAAAGCAATTGTGCTTGGATGATGTTAGCAACGTAGTCGTTGATTTCGTCACCCAAAAAAATGATACGGTCCATCATAAGACGTGAGAAAACGTCCATTTGAGCAACGTTAAGCTGACGTTCTTCGATGATAGTAGGAGAGATGTAGTTAGTTACTGTAGAAGTATATTTCTCCAATGCTAAACTATTGATGCCACAATGTTTAGTGGCGTATTTATAAAACTCGTTGTTCATTTTAGTTTTGTCTTTTTTATTATAAACTCCTAATTTTATATTTTGTTTCAGATCAGAGCTATTTTTTTAAATATTTCTTAAAAAATAAGGTTTAAAGTTAAGACCTAAAGTAATGATACTTCAAACCTTAAACTTTAAACCTTAAGCTTTAAGCATTATATTATTCAGCTGTTTCTTCTTTAGCTGCTTTTTTTGCTCTAGTTTTTTTAGGTTTTGCTTCGCCTGCGAGTTCTACTTGTGGTAAAACAGCTTTTACGAAACCTTCGTAGTCTGTGTCAACAACTGTGATAGCCATGTTTTCTTTCAAGAAAGCAGTTAATTTCTTGTCTGCTAATTGGTTGTTGATGTTTTGACGTTGGTTGTCGTCTTTGATGATAGCGTCAATGATGTCATCGAGGCGTTTCTTTGTCTCTTCGTCTAATGTTTCGATATCCATGTGACCGAAGTACATGCTTCTTACGAAGTCGCGAACTTCTTGTTCTTTGATGACTAAGTCAGGATTTTGTTTTACGAGAGCTTCTTCGATGAGTTGCCATCTGAGTGACTTAACGTATGAGTTGTCGTAGTTGCTTTCTACGTCTTCAGCAGTGATTTTACCTTCGCTGTTTTCAACGATCCAGCGTTTGAGGAATGTGTCTGGCAAATCGAATTTGATTTCTTCAACTAATTGGTCGATAGCCTTGTTGTAGAACATTCTTTCTGCTTCAAGAACATATTGTTTTTCCATTTCAACAGCTACTTTGCTGCGGAATGTTTCAATATCTTTTACTTCTTGACCTGGGAAAATTTTGTCGAAGAGTTCTTCGTTAAGTTCAGCTTCCTTGTCTTCTACTTTATTGTTTGTTTGGATGCTCTTGATAGTTCTGTCGATTTCTTCAGCAGAAGCTTTGATGTTGAAATCGTTGATTTTGTGGTTCTTGAGTTCAACAGCGATAGCTGGTTTAAGAGCTGCTTCAAAGAAGAAGTTCAATTCTTCTTGGTTGTCGAGGTCGTTAGGTTGTGATTGTTCCATATCTGGAAGAGGGTAACCTATGACGTCTAATTTGTTTTCAACGATGTGATTGTTGAGAGCTTCAGAAACTTTTTGGTTGATTTTTTCCAAAAGAACGGCTTGGCCGTACATTTTCTTAATCATGCCGAAAGGAACTTTACCTTGACGGAATCCTGGCAATGTAGCTTTATGTTGATAATCTTTTAAAGCTTTTGTTACTTCAGCTTCGTAATCTTCTTTAAGTAAACTAATTTGAATGCCGGCGAGAAGTTCGCCTTTTGATGTTTGTGTAGTTTTCATGTAATAATATATTATTTTGTGTGCGGATGAAGGGACTCGAACCCCCACGCCTCTCGGCATCAGATCCTAAGTCTGACGCGGCTACCAATTACGCCACATCCGCCTGAATCGTTAGGAGGTGCAAAAATACAATTTTTTTTGAAAAAATAAATAGTTTTTCGAGAAAATATTTTTTAGTTTTTCTTTACGTCTAAAGCGTCGCGTAAGGCATTGCCTAACAGCATGAACGCCAATACCAAAAGCATTATGGCAATGCCAGGTAAAATCGCCAAATAGGCGTCGTTCAAAATGATATATGCATAGTTCTCTTTTATCATGCTTCCCCACGATGGCATAGGCGGCTGTACTCCGATGCCGAGGAAACTCAATCCTGCTTCCAATAAAATAGCAGATGCGAAATTGGCCGCTGAAATGACGATGATAGGATTGATGATATTAGGTATGATGTGTCGTAGAATGATTCTCGCATTTCTGAATCCTAACGCTCTGCCTGCTTCTACAAAAGTGGTCTCCCTTACGGAAAGGATCTGCCCCCTGGTGACACGAGCGACTTCAACCCACATCGTAAGACCGACGGCAATGAAGACCTGAACAACTCCCTTCCCTAAAACAAAAGTGATGGCTATGACAATCAATAGTGTGGGAATCGACCAGACGACATTGATGAGCCATACCATCAGGTCATCGATTCTGCCTCTGAAAAATCCGCCGAGACTGCCAACGAATATACCTATTAATATACTCATGAAAACTGCAATGAATCCAACCGAAAAACTGATTCTTGTTCCTAATAATAATCGACTTAGGAAATCACGACCGAATTGGTCGGTGCCAAGAATGAATTTTCGATGCTTGACGCAATTGCTATTGATATAATGTGTCGCTTCTTCTTCATCACTGAATCTCATTCCCGGAACAATGTCACTGTTGGGTATTGTTTCTTCAATGACGTTGGAACTTTCATCAGGATTATAGACATAAACGATGGTTTTTTCTTTTTCTATTTTTAAAGAATCAAATGGAAGTTGTCGATAAGGTGATGGCTTTCCGTTGAGAAGTTGTGATAAAAATCCTGTGTTTCCAACGACATTCTGTTTCGGGACAAGAAGCATATCGACTTCAAATCCTGGTTTGCGAGTGCTTAACTCCAAAATCTGAGTGTTGGCGTATGGCGTTTTATCTGGGATGATAAAATATGCGAATAAAGCTGTAAGTCCGCATAAGATGATAAAAATCAATGATATCACACCTGTGACGTTTTTTTTGAAACGCTGAAATGCGATTTGGTTCGGTGATAAAATCTTGTCTTTATTCATCTTATTTTACTTTGAAAAACAAAAATAAAAAAAAATATTGTCGGACTTGATTTTTGAAAGAAAAAAGTTGTATCTTTGCACTCGCAATCAGATGGTGGATGTAGCTCAGTTGGTTAGAGTACCGGATTGTGGTTCCGTGGGTCGTGGGTTCGAGTCCCATCTTCCACCCTCAAAAAAAGAGACGATGAAAATCGCCTCTTTTTTTATGCCATTTTTGCAGTGAGCAATGAGCTACGAGTAGTGAGCAAATTGTTTGCTAATTATATGCCCATAACTCACAGCCCATAGCTCATGGCAAAAAAAGACGCCACAATGTGACGTCTATACCTTCTAGTTCAATAGCCTTAGTTCAATGGCCTTAGTTCAAAAATTACACCGATAAACTGTATTCTCTCAAAACATCATTCAATGATGTCTTCTTGTCTGTTGATTCTTTTCTCTTACCTATAATCAAGGCGCAGGCAACATTATAATCTCCTGCAGGGAAATGTTTGGTGTATGATCCTGGAATCACGACGGAACGTGCAGGAACGAATCCTTTGTATTCAATAGGTTCGCTGCCACTGACGTCGATGATTTTTGTCGATGATGTTATGACAGTGTTGGCTCCGAGTACGGCTTCTTCTTCAATTCTTACGCCTTCAACGATGATACATCTCGAACCGATGAAGCAGTTGTCTTCGATAATGACAGGCGCTGCTTGTAATGGTTCAAGGACTCCGCCTATTCCGACACCGCCACTCAAGTGTACGTTCTTTCCAATCTGTGCGCATGAACCAACTGTAGCCCAAGTGTCGACCATAGTGCCGCTGTCGACGTAGGCTCCGATGTTGACATACGATGGCATCAAAATAACACCTTTATTAATAAAGGCTCCATATCTTGCTGTCGCTGGCGGAACGACACGAACGCCTGCTTCTTCAAAGCCTTTCTTCAAAGGCATCTTGTCGTAATATTCAAAAACGCCGCTCTCCATGACTTCCATCTTGTTGATAGGGAAATACATCAAAACGGCTTTCTTCAGCCATTCGTTGATAATCCATTCTCCATTAATCTTTTCGGCAATGCGAAGCTCGCCTTTGTCTAACTTTTCAATGACATCGCAAATGGCATCGCAAACATTTTCCTTTTCCAATAAAGCTCGGTTTTCCCAAGCGTTCTCTATGATATTTCTTAAATTTTCCATAACTAAATTTATATATCTGCAAATATAGAAAAAAGTTTAAGGTTTAAAGTTTAAGGTTTAAGTTTTTTTGATGTTATTCATGGTTCCTAATTGAAAAAAAATCCGTTGTCTGTTGTCCGTTGTCTGTTGACTATTTATTATATTTGCAAACAAAAATTAAGAAATGGCAAGAATAATGGCAATTGATTACGGAAGGAAACGCTGCGGCATAGCAGTGACCGACCCTTTGCAAATCATCGCAAATTCGTTAACAACAGTCGATACAAAGGATTTGTTGACATTTATTTTGGATTATGTCAAGAAAGAAAACGTGGAGACAATAGTAATCGGCGAACCAAAAGATATGCAGAACAATCCTTCTGAATCAAGTCGTTACATAGAGCCTTTTATCGGTCAGCTGAGAAAAGCACTTCCTGAGATGGACATCAAACGTCACGACGAACGCTTCACTTCCAAGATGGCGTTTCAGACTATGATTGATGCTGGTCTCGGCAAGAAACAACGTCAGAACAAGGCTCTCGTTGATACCATCAGCGCTACCATCATCTTGCAGTCTTATATGGAATCAGAAGCAATTAAGAAAAATAGATTTTAAATTTTAAATTATGATATTACCTGTAGTGGCTTACGGCCATCCTGTTTTAAAGAAAGTAGCAGAAGAAATAGATCAGGATTATCCTGGATTACAACAGCTTATCGCTGATATGTTCGAGACTATGTATCACACAGAAGGTGTTGGTCTCGCCGCTCCTCAAATCAACAAGTCAATAAGATTATTCGTCATCGACGCTGAACCTTTCGTTGAGACTTATCCAGAAGCAAAAGGTTTCAAGAAGGTTTTCATCAATCCTGAAATCGTTGATCATTCAGAAGAGACATGGATGTTCCGCGAAGGCTGTCTCAGTCTTCCGGATATGAATGAAGATGTTGTTCGTCCTGCAAAAGTGACAGTCAATTATTTGGATGAAAATTTCGTAGAACACGAAGAAGAACTTGATGGAATATGCGCTCGCGTCTTCCAGCATGAATTCGACCATCTTGAAGGAAAAGTGTATGTCGACAGAGTCGCTCCTATGCGCAAAATGATGCTCAAAAACAAATTGCGTAACATCTCAGAAGGCTTCGTTCCAGTCGATTATAAAATGATTTTCCCAGCGAAAAGAAGACGATAATCAATTCCTAATTCCTAACTCCTAACTCCTAACTATGAAAAAGATATTATTATCGTTATTAGTGACAGCGGTGATGTTGTCGTGCGGCGAAAAGATGTCGGTAGAGAAAATCAATGAACTTGAGGCAAAGGTATTTGCCGAAGGCGTTTCTTTTGAAAAGGAAAATTTGATACAACTTATTGATGCTTACCTGCTTTTCGCGAAGCAGAATCCAAGTGATAGTCAGTCTCCAGACTTTGTCTTCAAGGCACTTGATGTGGCGGTCGGAACTAGCGTTGAAACGCCTCAGAAAGCTATTGAAATCGCAGATGTGTTGATTGAGAAATATCCTGATTTTGAGATGACTCCAATGGCGATGTTTATCAAAGGTTTCGTCTATGAAAACAAACTCGGCGACTTGCAAAATGCTGAAATTACATATCGTCAGTTCATTGAAAAATATCCTGACAATCCTATGGTCGGAGATGTGAAGTCTACTTTGGAAAACTTGGGATTATCGCCAGAAGAACTGATAAGAAAATTTGAAGAAGCAAACTGATTTTTTAATAAATCCAGAAATATGAAACCTCAGAAACTCAATTGAACTTCTGAGGTTTTTTTGTTTTTAAAATTCATAGTCAAAGCCTTAAAAAGTAACGTTTTTTAATTGGGAGTTGAGATTATCAATGTAATTCAAAACGTCGTCTTTTCCTATTTCTTTCTCAGATGAAGTTATGAAAATAGGAGGGAGTTCTTCCCATTGTTCGGCGAGTTTATCTTTATAAACCTGAAGGTTACGTTGAAGCTCGGCTTCTTTTATCTTGTCCACTTTTGTAAATATGATAGAGAAAGGCATCTGTAATTCTCCGAGGTGACTGATGAACTCCAAGTCTATTTTCTGAGGTTCGATGCGACTGTCGACCAAGACGAACATACAAACCAGATTCTTTCTGTTTTTGATGTAGTTGTCGAGCATCACTTTCCACGACTCGCGGTCTTTCTTGGAACGTTGTGCAAAACCATATCCTGGCAAGTCGACGAGATACCACTCGTCGTTGATTATGAAGTGATTTATCGTTATTGTCTTTCCCGGAGTAGATGATGTTTTGGCGAGTTGCTTTTTGTTTGTCAACATATTGATCAACGATGACTTGCCAACATTGGAACGTCCGATGAAAGCATATTCCGGTTTGTTGGCACTAGGCAACTTGTCAACTTTAGTGTTACTCTGCAGGAAAGAGGCTTTTCTTATTATCATAACTTTGTTTTTAGAATTCTGGAATCCTAGAACTTTAAAACTCTAGAATTTCTAAAATTCCAGAGTTCTAAAGTTTTAAGTTCTACTTCAAGTGTTCTGGTTTTTCGTTTTTGTCGTAGATAAGATGTCTTTCGATTTTTTCAGGGAAGATGTCTTCAATGGTAATCAGAATCGCTGTTTCTTCCACATTGCCGAAAGGTGCGTTCAATGCTGTTCCGAAGGTCTTCATAGTTGCAGAAAGACTCATATAAGCGTTGAACAATGGAGGAATCATTGATCCGTGTTCACGTACGTATTTGCTGAGTGTACGGTAGCTGTTTTGATAGTTATTTCCGTCGAGTCTCAGTTTCATGATGGCTTTTCTTGCCTTTGTCTTGATAGCGACGTTAGGATAAGGATAGATGAGGTTGTCGTTATCTGGGAAGAATTTGTGCATGAAGAAGAGTATCATGTCGCGGAGAGCCTCGTCGTATTGAGAATACATGGTAACTTTACCGAAGAAATATTTTGCTGACGGGATTGTTTGTAATATTGCGCCAAGCCCGTCCCAGAGATTGTCGAGAGTGAAGATGCTTTTTCTTACATTGCCTGTTGATTGATATTTTGGCTGGATGAAAGAACGTCCCAACTCGATGGTATATGGCAAATAATTCTTGATGAAATCTTCTGAATAATAAAATAGTTCAGATGTAGGGGTGTCGACTTGTCCGTTGTTTTTTAATTGGAGTTTTTTGCAGTCGATGAAACGGTATCCGCCAAGTATTTCTTTTTCTGCTGGATCCCATACTATAAGTTGTTCGAAGTATGATTCGTCTCTTGTGTCGAATTCGTCAATGTCGATGCTCTTGCCAGTGCCGCCGCCTGATTCGCGGAAAGCCCATTCGCGCAAACGTCCAATCTCACGCATTGTGTTAGGCGCGTTATGTGCGTTGATGACGTAGATCTCGTTGTGACCAAAATTTGTTTTTCTGACAAAACGTTCTTCAGTAAGCTCTTTTATGATGTCTTCTGTTGGAACGGCTTCGATGATATTTTCCATAATTTATATTGTATAATTTTTTTCAGGGTCAAAGGTCTGCTCGCAATCGTTAGGAAGATTGTAAGCGAAGTTTCTAAGTTTCATAGCCCATTCGGCATCTGTATGTCTGTTGTCGAATGTCTGCCATGGTATTGGCTTGCCGAATGTTATGGTGAGAGTCTGATTTTTTTGTTTGTAAAACTCATCAACCAAATACAACATTTCTATATTGCCTTTTATGCCTAACTTCTTGCGGATGTTAGAAAGATTGTAGAAGAAGTTGCTGTTTCTTCCTGAAATGTGTGTTGGGATAATATCGCGTTGATATGTTCTTGCTTTTGTGATGAATGTCTTCTTCCATTCTAAGTCGATGATTTTACCTTTATGTTTTCTTGAGCATAATCCGAAAGGATAGTAGCAGATTGTTCTGCCGCCAGCGAATGTCTCGTTGAAAATCTTGATGTTGTCAGCGTTGCTGCCTAATTTGTTCACTGGAATGAAAAGAGGTCTCAAGTTTGGAACGAAGAGCAAGAAGTCGTTGACAGGAGTGATGACGTCTGGCTTTATCTTGCCGACGGTGTCGATGAGTGCAATGCCGTCAAGCCCGCCGATTGGATGGTTGGCAGCGACTATGTAGCGTCCGTCTTTTTCTATATGATCAAGTCCGACTGCATTGACGGAAGTCTTGAATTCTTTCATGACTTCAGTCACGAAAGGTAATCCTGATATGCCTTCGGTTCTTCCTAACAAGCTGTTGATGTCGTCTTGGTGAAGAGTTTTCTTTAAATATTTAAAAACGAATCTTGGAAGCTTATTGGCAAGTTTTGGAAGTTTTTCGCTAATAATCTTCTCAATGTCAATTTGTAATGCTTTATTGTCGCTCATTCTGTTCAATATTATAGACCTATATGTAAGATGGTCTTTCTTCTTTGCAAAAATAAATAATTATTGAAATAAAGCAAGAAAGTTTTTTTCTTGAATCTGAGGAAGTGGAGTGATTATTCTTTGTCAAAAGCATAAGAACCCCATGCGATAACAATTACAACACCGAATATTATAGAAATAATCATATCTGTAGTTTTTGCAAAAAAACATGAATCAAACTGTCAATATGAATTTAAATATTTCTGGGAATGATTTTCCAATTCCTTAAATCCTTAATTCCTCAATCCCCTAATTTCTGAAATCCCATATTTTATTGGGTGTTCATTTAATGTTGAAAACTTTTTGAAAAAAAATAGATAAAAGTGGTGTAAAGTGGGAAAAAATGCACTAATTTTACAAGTTGAAAAAATGATTTGAGAATGAATTATCCAATCGGCGAATATTATTGTAAATTAGACAGTAAGGGCAGACTTCTCCTTCCTAGCAGTTTCAAGGAACAGCTTGGAAATGTCGTGGAAGAGGGTTTTGTTCTTCGTCCTAGTCTTTTTGGCGATTGTCTCGAACTTTTTGGAATGAGCGACTGGCGTTCTATGCAGGAGAAGCTTGGGAAGTTGAATCCTTTCAAGGCGGAGAATGTGATGCTTATCCGTCGTTTCAACGCAGGTGCTCGTATGGTGAAAGTCGATGCTAACGGTCGTCTTCAGATTCCTAAGGATTTGATGGAAAAGACAAATTTGGTTAAGGAGGTCATCATGACTTCTTTGATTGACAGAATGCAGATTTGGGATCGTTCGTTGAAAGAAATGGAAGATTCTAAGATTTCTGAAAAAGAATTTGCAGAAATGCTTACTGCAAAATTAGGTGATTGTGATTTTATTGGTTAACAAATAAAAAAAACTAAAGAGATGTATCATATTCCTGTAATGTTAAACGAGAGTATTGAAGGTTTGAATATCAATCCTAACGGAACTTATGTTGATGTGACATTCGGTGGCGGAGGTCATTCTCGTCGTATTATGGAATGTCTTGGTGAAAATGGTCGTCTCTATGCTTTTGATCAGGATGAAGATGCTGCGAAGAATGTCATCGATGACAGTCGTTTTACATTTATTCCGCAGAACTTCCGTTATATGAAAAACTTCCTTCAGCTTTACTGTGGCGGTAAGGTTGATGGTATTCTTGCCGATCTCGGCGTTTCTTCTTATCAGTTCGACACTCCAGAAAAAGGTTTCTCGACACGTTTCAATGGTCGTCTTGATATGAGAATGAATCAGAAGTCTGCTGTTGATGCGGCTAGTATAGTTAACACTTATGATATTTCTTCTTTGGCATCTGTTTTCTCTCGTTATGGCGAGTTGAGAAATGCGATGGCTATAGCTGACGCTATAACTATGGCTAGAGAGGTGGCTCCTATAGAAACTACTGATGAGTTGAAGGCTGCTGTTGCGAGATTCTTGCCAAGAGGTTCTGAAAACAAGGTGCTCGCTCAGATATTCCAGGCGCTTAGGATAGAGGTTAATGAAGAGATGAAAGTGTTGGAGACATTCTTGGGTCAATGTGCGGATGTGCTTAATCCGGGAGGAAGACTTGTAGTACTTTCTTATCATTCTCTTGAAGATAGATTGGTTAAGAATTTTATGAAGACAGGTAATGCTGATGGTAACTTAGAAAAGGACTTCTTCGGCAATCAGCTTACACCTTATAAATTAATGACAAGCAAACCTATCATCCCATCAGATGATGAGATTCAGATGAACAGCAGAGCAAGAAGCGCGAAATTGCGTATTGCAGAAAGGAGGGCTTAATGTGGGCATGGGTTAAAAAATTCATGACAAATGTCATGGGTGGAGGTATGTTCTCCAAAGATGGCTTCGTTGGTATGTTTCCTTTCTTTTTATATGTGGTTGCTCTTTCTATGATTTATATCACAAATGTTTACATAGCTGAAGATGTGAGCAGAGATATTGCTAAGTCGAATCGTAGGATTGAGGATCTTCATGTGGAATACGTTTATCTTAAATCTGAGATAACAAAGATAACGAAGCAGTCTAATATGGCCAATATGTTGAAAGGCAAGGGGATAAAAGAATCTGTTGAGCCTTTGAGAAAGATAGTCGTGGAAGAGAAGGGAGGCCGTGATGAAGATTGATCCTAAGAAAGACGTATTGTTGAGAGTGTTCGCTGTTTATGCGGTCGTCGTGATTGTTGCGATAAGCGCTATTGCTGCTATTATCCGTATTCAGGTCAAGGAGAAGGATGAGCTTATTGAGCTTTCAAGCAAGAGGGAACTGAAGATAAGAGACGAAAAAGCTCATAGAGGTAATGTGTTTTCTAAAAACGGTACTTTGTTGGCGACATCGGTACCGAGATATAGCATTTATTTCGATCCGCTTTCTGTCAAATCAGATTTGTTTAACAATGAGGTCGCTCAACTGGCTGATAGCTTGAGCAGTTTGTTGAGAAATAAGTCTAAACAACAATATATCTCATATCTTAAAGATGCTCGCGCAAAGAAAAAACGTTATGTCAAGATCGCCAATAAGGTGAGCGTGGCTGACTATAAGAGGATTCAGAAGTTCCCTATATTTAGAGAGGGTAAGAATAAGGGCGGTTTTATTTCTGAAAGAAGTTATGCAAGGGAATTGCCATATGGTAAACTGGCTGCCAGAACTATAGGTTATGTAAGGGAAGAGGAAGGTATCTTCGTCGGACTTGAAGGAGCTTTTAATGATGCGCTTAAAGGCAGGGACGGCAAGCAGCTTGTAAGACGTATCAACGGAAACTTCTGGATGCCTATGCCGTCGGATGAGAATCTGGAACCGGTAAATGGTGATGATATTTATACTTCTATAGATATTGAAATACAAGATGTTGCAGAAAATGCTCTTGAGAAATGTCTTATAGAAAACGATGCGCTTCAGGGTTGTGTCGTGCTTATGGATGTTAAGTCGGGTTTTGTGGAAGTGATGGCGTCGTTGAGTTATGACGAGAAGAAAAACAGATATGAAGAGGCTTATAACTTTGCCTTGCGTCATAATGTGGAACCAGGTTCGACATTCAAGGCAATCACTATGTTGGCGCTTCTTGAAAACAATCCTAATTTGAGTATAGATAGAAAGCTTCAGTTGGGAACTACTGATTATAAGGTCTTTTATAAAAGGACAATGCGCGATTCTCATCGTGTCACAGATGAACAAGGATATTCGACGATACGTAATGCTTTTGAGCAGTCATCAAATATTGCCTTTGCGACATTGGTGGAAGAGGCATTCTTGGATAATCCTCAGAAGTATATCGACCTTATTTATCAGACAAAGATCAATGAGCCTTTGAATCTCGATATCAAAGGAGAGGCTAAGCCTGATATCAAAACAACAAGTGATAAGAGATGGTCTAAGTTGTCTTTGCCATGGATGTCTATCGGTTATGAGGTTATGATGACACCGATACAGATACTTACATTCTATAATGCTATAGCGAATGATGGAGTAATGGTCAAGCCTCAGTTTGTCAAAGAGATACGTCATGGCAATGAAGTAAAACAGGCATTTGATACCATAGTGATAAATGAGCGTATAGCTTCTGAAAATACTATTTCGACATTACAGACACTTTTGAAAGGCGTTGTTCAAAATGGTACGGCTAAGAGTATGAGTAAACTTGGCTTTTCTGTTGCAGGAAAAACAGGTACAGCTCAGATTTCGCAAGGCTCTGCTGGTTATAACAAGAAAAACTATACTGCGACATTTGTTGGTTATTTCCCTGCCGACAATCCTAAATACTCTTGTATCATCGTAGTTAGCAACCCTCGTGGAAAGAGATATTATGGTAGCTCTGTGTCAGGACCTGTATTTAAGGAAGTAGCGGAGAAGATTTATGCGACGCGTTTGGGCGTTATGGATGAAAAAGGCGAGTATCAGGCAGACTGTAACTCTTACACTACATCATCGGCAGTGTATTTCAATGATTTCCTTGATTATTGCAATGCGGAAAATATATCATTTGTCGATAATGTTGAAAATAATGAATGGGTTTCGGTAAAACAAACAGACGATGATGTCTTTGTGAACTCGGTTAAATTTGAAGAAAATATAGTCCCAGATGTTATGGGAATGAATATTACTGATGCTGTATATCTCTTGGAGTCAATGGGTTGGAAAGTGAAGTTTAGTGGATACGGCAAGGTTAAATCGCAATCGGTGAAAGCTGGTTCTGAATTGAGAAAAGGAAGTGTTATTAACTTAGCTTTAAGTTCAAAATGAGAAAGATAAACGACATATTAAAAAGGTGTGACATCATTGAAGTCATCGGCAGTGATGACAGAGCGGTGTCTGGCTTGGCCTTCGATTCAAGAAAGTCGTCGGAAGATGTGGCTTTCTTCGCAGTCAGAGGAACACAGGTCGATGGTCATGACTATATTTCAAAAGCCATAGAACAAGGATGTCATATTGTTGTCTGTGAACGACTTCCGGAAAACATCAATGATGATGTCACTTATTATGTCGTGGATAATACAGCGAAAGCATTGGGCTTTGCCGCATCGGAATTCTACGGAAGACCTTCGGAGAAATTGCGCCTTGTTGGTGTTACAGGCACTAATGGCAAGACCACGATAGCTACTTTGTTGTATAGGCTTTTCCTTAATGCTGGATATCCTTGCGGTTTGTTGTCGACGATAGAAAACAGAATCAACAATGTTGTTGTTCCATCGACACATACTACAGGCGATCAGTTGCAGATCAATGAGATGTTGAGCAGGATGGTTGATGCCGGTTGTGAATATGCTTTTATGGAAGTGAGCTCTCATGCCGTCGATCAGGACAGAATAGCGGGACTTAGCTTCGAAGGCGGAATATTTACAAACCTTACTCACGATCATCTTGATTATCATAAGACAGTGGCAGCATATCGCGATGCCAAGAAGAAATTCTTCGATAATCTTGAACCATCGGCATTCGCTCTTACCAACCTTGATGATAAGAATGGTATGGTGATGCTTCAAAATACTAAAGCAAAGAAAAAGACATATTCATTGAGGACCGACGCTGATTTCAAGGGTCTTGTCTTGGAATCTTATTTCGATGGAATGGAACTTAAGATCAATAGAAATAACGTTTTCACATTCTTGGTCGGAAGATTCAATGTAAGTAATTTGCTTGCGATATTCGGTGCGGCGTCTTTGTTAGGAATGAACGATGACGATTTGCTTAAAGGCATCAGCAAGCTTCAAAGTGCTCCTGGTCGATTCCAAATTGTTCAGTCAGAAGCTGGAATCGTCGGTATTGTGGATTATGCACATACACCAGATGCTTTGAAGAACGTACTTGATACTATCAATGAGATAAGGACTCATAACGAGACACTTATAACAGTTGCTGGCGCTGGCGGTAACAGAGATGCGGCCAAAAGACCAGAGATGGCAGCGGTAGCAGTAGAGAAAAGCGACAGACTCATAATCACCAGCGACAACCCTCGTTTCGAGGAGCCAGAAGAGATAATAAGACAGATGCGAGCAGGAGTCGGCGGCGAACATTACAATAAGGTGCTGAGCATAACCGACAGAAGAGAGGCCATCAGAACAGCAGTGGCTCTCGCGAAAAAAGGTGATGTCATACTCGTGGCAGGCAAAGGCCATGAGAATTACCAAGATGTAAAAGGTGTGAAACATCATTTCGATGATGTGGAAGAATTGACAAAGGCGTTTAACGAGAAATAAAATTATTAAAGATGTTATACTATTTATTTGAACATTTGGAGCAGTGCTGCAACGTCCCAGGTGCGGGTATGTTTACATATGTGACATTTCGTGCTTTGTTCGCTATAATATTATCATTGGTGATATCAATATGGTTTGGAAAGTATTTCATTAATCTATTAAAGAAACGCCAGATATCAGAGACACAACGTGATGAGAGTATAGATCCTTTTAACACACAGAAAAAAGGCGTGCCTACAATGGGAGGTATCATCATAATAACAGCGATATTGATTCCATGTCTCTTGATAGGAAAATTGAAGAATGTCTATATGATATTGATGATAATAACAACAGTATTGTTGGGTATTGTCGGTTTCGCTGATGATTACATCAAGACATTCAAAAAGAAGAAAGACGGTCTTAACGGATGGTATAAGGTTGGCGCTCAGATACTACTTGGATTGATAGTTGGACTTACATTGCGTTATAGTCCTGCTGTTGTGATGAATGAAAATGTTGAGACAAGAATAGAAGACAATAAGGAAATTGTCGTCAAGAGCCCAGACGTTAAGTCTACAAGAACGACAATTCCTTTTATTAAAGACAACAATTTGAATTACGCAGACCTGTTCAATTTCATGGGTGAGCGTTATAAATACTGGGCAGGATGGATTTTCTTTGTCGTCTTGACGGTGTTTGTGGTGACTGCTGTTTCTAATGGATCCAATCTCAATGATGGCATGGACGGCATGGCGGCGGGTAACTCCTCGATTATGGGTATCGCTATAGGAATATTGGCTTATGTGTCGAGTAACTTGATGATGGCTGATTATCTTAATGTCATGTTCATCCCAGGCAGCGAGGAAGTCGTTGTATTTATGTGCGCTTTCGTCGGTGCCTTGATAGGATTCTTGTGGTATAACTCATATCCTGCACAAGTCTTTATGGGTGATACAGGCAGCCTTACTATAGGCGGCATCATAGCGGTATCTGCTATAATAATACATAAAGAATTATTGCTCCCATTGATATGTGGAGTGTTCTTGTGGGAAAGCCTGTCTGTGATATTGCAGAAGTTCTATTATAAGGCAGGAAAGAGAAAAGGTGTCAGACAACGTCTTTGGAAAAGAACACCAGTACATGACCATTACAGAACATCGTTGGCGTTGGTAGAGAAAAACGATCCTGGATGTAAAGTTATGTTCAAAGGATCATCGCAGCTTTATCACGAGACAAAGATAACATTCCGTTTCTGGATCGTAAGTATAATATTAGCAGCAATAGCAATATTGACATTGAAAATTAGATAATTACCAAAAATATACTGAAATATTATGATATTAGAACAATTGGCAAAACAAGGTAGAAGAACAGCTGCTATGACAACAGCTGCCACTATCACATCAAAGATGAGTCAGATGAGAAAAGAAAGCATAAAACAAGCTTTCTGTGACTTTGAAAATATGAAATATAGATATGAATATGTAGATGTTATTGACGGCATTACATACTATGACGATTCAGCTGCATGTTCAATGGAAGCTACTTGGTTTTCTTTCGACAATATGCATCAGCCTGTCGTATGGATTACTTATGCGAACAACAACGACTGTGAAGACCTTGTCGCTCAAGTGAAGAAATACGTCAAAGCGATAATATGCATAGGTAATGATACAGAAAAGTTCCATAAGGTTTATGATCCAATCTTGAAAGATAAGGTGATTGATTGCATCTCTTTGGAGAAAGCTGTTAAGATGGCTGCTGTCGTTGCTGAATCAGGCGACGGAGTGATGCTTTCACCAGCTACACGTGTCAATGCTGACTATAGCTCATATATGGAAAGAGGAGAGTGTTTTAAACAATATGTTTATTCTTTAAAATAATAGTAAATGAAAATTAATAGGATATTTCAGGGAGACCGTGTCATCTGGGTGATTGTCATTATGTTGGCACTAGTGTCTTTGATGACCGTGTATAGCGCGACCGGCACTTATGCTAATGTTAAATATGATGGTAATAATGCTTTCGCATTGTTGCGTCATGCCGTTACATTGGTGTTGGGATTGTGTGCGGTATTTGCGGCTCATCGTTTGAAATATACTTATTATTCCAAGTTGTTTAAGATTGCATTCTGGGTGTCGATACCATTGTTGTTGTATATCTTGCGCTCTGGTGCTGATATCAATGGCGCACAACGTGTGGTGTATGTATTCGGTAAGGTGTCGTTCCAGCCTAGTGACTTCGCAAAGGTAGCCTTGGTTGGTTATCTGGCAAGTGAACTTACGAAGAGACAAGAAGAAATCAAGAGCTTCAAAAGTGCCTTTGTTCCATTGATGCTGCCTGTATTGGTAATAGTGGGCCTGATATTTCCGGAAAACTTCTCTACAGCAGGGATATTGTTCGCTAGTTGTATGGTGCTTCTTTTTGTTGGAAGAATCAATATGAAATATCTTTTGGGATTTTTTGCTGTTGTTGTCTTTATCATGAGCATATATGTGGTAATAGTGCTGAATGTTGCTAAAGATAAGGGTAGGACAGGAGTATGGGTCACTCGTATAGAACGTTTTGCGGATAAGTTTATTGGGGAAGAAAAGAGTGAGGAAGAGATGGCAAGGGCAGCTGACGCTGAAGATTTTCAAGAGATACAGTCTAAGATTGCCATCGCTGGCGGCGGACTTTTGGGGAAAGCTCCAGGAAAAAGCACTCAACGTAATTATTTGCCTCATCCTTATTCTGATTTTATATTTGCGATAATAGTGGAGGAATATGGTCTGTTGGGCGGGGTCTTTGTGATCTTGCTATACCTGATTCTCTTGTATCGGGCAATACGGATCATGGTGCTTAAGCCGCAGACGTTCGGAGGATTCCTGGCGTTTGGGCTGGCGTTTATGATGGTTATGCAGGCGATGGTTAATGTTGGCGTCGCTACGGGAATATTCCCTGTGACAGGACAGCCTCTGCCGATGGTAAGTATGGGTGGAACATCACTGTTGTTCACAGGATTCGCCTTTGGTGTGATATTAAGTGTATCAAAAGAATTAGATAAAAAACAAGATGAAAGACAAGATGAACTCGCAACAACCGAAGACAATGAAGATAATAATTAGTGGCGGTGGTACAGGAGGTCATATCTTTCCTGCTATAGCAATCGCCGATGGCTTGAAGAGACGTTATCCTCAAGCAGAGATACTTTTTATAGGCGCTAAAAACAGAATGGAAATGGATAGAGTGCCTAAGGCTGGCTATCCTATCGAGGGATTGTGGATTAGCGGATTTAAAAGAGAACTTTCATTGGATAATCTCAGCTTCCCGTTCAAGCTTATCAGCAGTATGATAAACGCAAGGAAGATATTGAAGAGATTTAAGCCTGATGTTGTGATAGGCGTGGGCGGATTCGCCAGCGGACCGACGATGAAGACTGCCGCATCGATGAACATACCTATCGTGATTCAGGAGCAGAATTCGTATCCTGGAATTACAAATAAAATAGTTGCTAAGAAAGCCGCCAAGATTTGTGTGGCATACGACAATATGGAAAAATGGTTCCCTGAAGATAAGATAGTCTTGACAGGTAACCCTTTGAGAAATAATATAGTGCCGATGAACGACAGAAGAGATGAGGGCGTTGCTTTCTTTGGCCTGAATCCTGAAAAGAAGACGATATTGTTAGTCGGAGGCAGTCAAGGCGCTCTTGGCATCAACAAAGGAATATCGGCACAGCTTGCTTCGTTTAAGGATAATGACTATCAGATGATATGGCAAACAGGTAAGCATTATTACGACAAGGCTGTTCAGGAAGTTGAAGAAAACGGACTTCAGGACAGAATAAAATGCACAGTGTTCATCGACAGGATGGATTTCGCCTATGCGGCGGCAGACGTGGTGATATCACGTGCTGGTGCGATGTCTATTTCAGAGCTCTCCTTGCTGAACAAAGCGGTGGTGTTCGTGCCGTTGCCTACTGCAGCTGAAGATCATCAGACGAAAAACGCCATGAGCCTCGTCGATGCCGACGCTGCTATGATAGTGAAGAACTCTGAGACAGAAAAGGAACTGCTGCCAGCAGTATTCGGCCTGTTGAAGGATGTCGACAAACAAAATGAGATGAAAAGCAATATCGCTAAATTCGCTAGACCAAATGCAGTGGAAGATATTGTTGATCAGATAGAAATGATATTAAATAAATGATATTTGTCATGAATAAGATTGCTGAACAAAACATATATTTCTTAGGAATCGGTGGCATTGGAATGAGTGCCTTGGCTCGTTATTTCTACAATAAAGGATGTAGAGTGTCTGGGTATGACAAGACGCCGTCGCCATTGACCAGGAAATTGGAAGAGGAAGGCATTCTTGTTCATTATGAAGATAATCCAGCCTTGATTCCTGCAGATGTGGATTTGGTAATACTTACGCCAGCGATACCATCTGATTCGAAAGAACTCAACTATCTTCGTGAGAAAGGAGTGAGGATAATAAAACGCGCTCAGGTACTGGGGGAGATATCACGTCAGTGCGACACTGTAGCTGTGGCTGGCAGTCATGGCAAGACAACGGTGACCTCACTGGTGTCACATCTTTTGCATTATGCCCAAAAACCAATGTCGGCTTTCATAGGCGGGATAGCCAAGAACATAAACAGCAATGTCATCATAGGCGATGAAAACGATGAGGTGGTGGTGATGGAAGCTGATGAATTCGACAGATCGTTCTTGCAGATAACTCCATATATAAGCATCGTGACATCAATAGATGCAGATCATCTTGACATATATGGTGATGAGCAACAGGTGTTTGAGGCTTTCAATCAGTTTGTTGATAAGACCAAAGCTGATGGCGTTGTGATATGCAATCATGCACTTCCTATTAAGACCGACAGAAAAAAACTCACGTATGGTTTTAAAAATGCCGATGTGATGGCTCGTAATGTCAGAGTGAAAGACGGCATGACGAAGTTTTCCGTCGTGACATCAGAGGGGCTCGACTTCGGAGATTATCAGATGCAGCTGTTCGGAGAGCATAATGTCATGAATGCAATGGCAGCTATCATGGCATGTCTGCAGCTTCGTCTCGATATGAAAGTGATAAGAGAAGGCCTCTCTACTTTCCAAGGCGTGGCACGTCGTTTCGATATAAGAGTCAAGAGTGAAAAAGTGTGTTATATCGACGATTACGCACATCATCCAGAAGAGATAAAGGCGTCGTTGAAGGCGGTCAGAACGATATTCCCTGACAAGAAACTGACACTTGTGTTCCAGCCGCATCTCTTCTCGAGAACGCACGATTTCATGGATGGATTCGCGGAGGCACTATCGCTCGCCGATAGGCTGCTACTGATGGAAATCTATCCGGCTCGCGAAAAACCAATGCCAGGCGTGACATCATCTGTGCTGCTCGAAAAGATATCTTGCAAGGAAAAGCAAATATGCCAGAAAGAAGATCTTATCGAAACAATAAAAAATATCAAACCAGAACTGATAGTGACGATGGGTGCCGGCGACATCGACCGCTTCGTTCCGCAGATAGAAACATTGCTTGAATCATGAGAAAAGTACTTAACATATTATTACTCGTATTTACACTGGCGATACTGATCGCGTTGTCGGTGTATTGCGCCTATGAACATTTCCATGATAATCTGAAAGATGTCGACCTTAAAATCATAAGAAAAACAGAAAAAGGATTCGTCGATTATGAAAAGACATATAAGATGATACTTGATATCTGTGACACTGTCGACAATTATCAGATAAATATGATAAACGTAGATTCGGTGCTTAATGTCTTGAATGCTAATCCTTGGATTATCAATGCAGAAGCGGCCATCAACCTTAAAGAATATCTCGATGTGGAGATAGAGGAGTGTGAACCTATAGTCAGAGTGTATGCTAAAAACGGAAAATCAGTGTATATTGATAATAATGGAAATATTTATCCAAGTGAAAATCAATATGTTCCTCGTCTTCTTGTCGTGAGCGGAATTAACTTTTCTGCTAATGCGCTGGGTAATGTCAATGACGAGGTTTATGCCAATACTGACCTGCCACAGACTTTCAATCTTATAAAGGAAGTGTTGGATGACAATTACGCCAAAAGTTGTGTTAGACAAATTCATTATGACAAGAAGAAAAATTACATTTTTTCCGTGAATAACACAAATATTATTGTTATCTTTGGCGATGTTAATGATATTAAAGGAAAATTGTTAAAAATGAAGCATTTCTTTGATAAAATGCAAGGAAATCCTGAACTTGACAATTATAAAGAAATAAATCTGAATTATAAAGACCAAGTAGTTTGTACCAAAATAAAAAAATAAGAAGATATGAGTGATCCTGTTTATATAGTTGGTTTAGATATTGGCACAACAAAAATTGCCTGTATTGTCGGAGAAAAAATGCCTAATGGCAAGATAGAAATACGTGGTTACGGAAAAACAGAGTCTACCGGCGTAAAGAGAGGAATGGTTTTTAATATCGATGAAACCGTAGATGCAATAAAAACTGCTGTAGCTCAAGCATCCGAACAGTCAAAAGTAGATATTAAAAGCGTTAACGTCGGTATTGCAGGTCATCATATCAAGAGCCTTCAACATCGTGGAGTATTGATTAGAGAAAATGCTGATGTTGAAATCACAGAACAGGAACTTGATAAGTTGAAACGAGATATGTATAAGATTGGCGTCTCTCCAGGTGAAGAGATTATCAATGTTATACCACAGGAATATATCGTCGACGATGAGGCTGGCATCCGTTCTCCTAAAGGCATGGTCGGCAATAAGATAGAGGCTAACTTCCATGTTATTGTCGGACAGACTTCCGCTGTCAAGAATATAGTCAAATGTATAGAGTACGCAGGCCTTGAGATGGAAAATATGATTCTTGAGCCAATAGCATCAGCTGCAGCAGTACTCGGCAAGGATGAAAAAGAAGCCGGCGTTGCTATCGTCGATATTGGTGGCGGTACAACCGACATCGCAGTGTTCTATGACGAGATAATTTATCATACAGCCGTTATTCCTTTCGGAGGTAATATTATTACAGAAGACATTCACAAAGGCTGCTCGATCATCAGAAAATATGCAGAAGAAATCAAGGTTAAGTTTGGTTCCGCAGTGGCGATGGAAAACAGCGAAGACGAAGTGGTGTCAATACCTGGAATTCACGGCCGTGAACCAAAAGAGATATCTTTCAAGAATTTGGCAAGCATAATCCAGGCACGTCTTGAAGAGATATTTGACCTCGTAAACTTTGAAATACAAAAAGTCAATTCAGAATATAAACTCATCGCTGGTATCGTGCTTACAGGTGGTGGCGCTATGATGAAACATATCCGCCAACTCGCTGAATTCAAGACAGGCCTAGAAGTGAGATTGGGTTATCCTAATGAATATCTTGCTAATGAAACATCAGAAGACTTGGCAAGCCCATTGTATTCAACAGGTGTCGGTCTTGTGATAGAAGGTATAGCTAAATACGAAAACGACCTTCGTAGAGGTATGATCCAAGATGACGAACTGAGAAACTCCCTAGTAGCTGATGTGGAACCTGAACCTGTGACAGTGCAAGAAAGTGAGGATAGACCTAAGAAGACTAAGTCTAAAAAACCATTCTCATTAGGTGACATTATCACACGCATATCAGGAATGTTTGAATCGGATAACATTGACTAATACTAAAAAGATATTTCAGAAAATAATACAAAAATAACTATGACAGATTTGATTAAATTCGATACTAAGGAAGAAAGACCTAATATCATCAAGGTTATCGGTGTCGGTGGCGGCGGTAGCAATGCTGTTACTCACATGTTTACCGAAGGTATCCAAGGTGTCGATTTTATACTTTGTAACACTGACTATCAGGCTCTTGAAAAAAGCCCTGTCGCGATGAAGGTACATCTCGGCAAACGCTCCCTCGGCGCAGGTAACATACCAGCCGTAGGTCGTGAAGCTGCAATGGAAACAACAGAAGAATTACGCGAAATATTGGGCGAAGATACCAAAATGCTGTTCATCACAGCTGGTATGGGCGGCGGAACAGGAACAGGCGCTGCTCCAGTGGTGGCTTCAATAGCAAGAGAACTAGATATACTAACAGTCGGAATCGTGACAATGCCTTTCAGCTGTGAAGGTAAACGCCGACAACAACAAGCCCTCGACGGTATCGCTGAACTCCGCAAACATGTCGATACTCTCCTCGTAATCAGTAATGACAAACTCCGTGATGAATATGGCGATATGAAACTGACTCAGGCATTTAAAAAAGCTGACGACGTGCTCAAAACCGCCGCTAAAGGTATAGCTGAAATCATTACCGTGACAGGTTATGTCAACGTCGACTTCCAAGATGTCAATACTGTTATGAGAAATAGCGGTAAGGCTATCATGGGTTCAGGTTACGCAGAAGGCGAAGATAGAGCAAGACGCGCGGTGGAAGAAGCCGTTCACTCTCCTCTCCTCGATGACTCTGATATCAAAGGCGCTAAAAATATCCTTATCTACATCACATCATCAAACGATGAGGTGTCACTCGATGAGGTTATGGAAATAACAGAATATGTACAAGATGCAACAGGCAACTGCTCTGAAGTGATATGGGGTAACGGTGAAGACATCTCCCTCGGCGAAGGTATCAACGTAACACTCATCGCTACAGGCTTCAATGATGAAGATGAGAGACATCATATCTTACATGAAGTTAAAGACTGCTCCGCAACAAAAGTACATGACATGTACGATGATGTGACAAAACCTAAAAATCGTCCGATAGAAGAACCAGCACCAGTAGTACAAGAAGAACCAGTGCAGGAAAAAGAACCGGAAATAATAGTCATAGATAAAAGAAAATCAGAAGAGCCACAGGTATCCGAACCAAAAGATAAGGACAATAAGAAAATCCATAGACTCGGCGGCGATGATGACGATATCTTGAATGGAAATAATAATGATAACAATATTGTTAATCCAGCTAGGAATACTTCTTCTGAAAGAAATGTAAACACAACGACGCCGACAACTCGTGTCTATAATAATCCTTTCAATAATAATGATGATGACGATGATTACGGCATCACATCGTATGTGAAAGATAGCGCAGACACTCAGACTCTTGTGATACATAAGGTTAAGACAGAACAAGAAAAGAACGATATGAGCCAGCAGGATGAGCTTCGTCGTAAACGTCTGGCATCTCTTAATATGAACTTCAGATCAATAGAACAAATCGAAGAGTGGGAAAACCAACCAGCTTATAAACGCATGGGAGTTAATATCTTCGGCAAGGATGAAGAACAACAACTTTCATCATATTCTTCAAGTAAAGATAGAGGACTCCGCGAAAGCAATTCCTTCCTCCATGACAATGTAGATTGATGAAAAACAAATACTGATTAAATGAAGCGATAGAGTTAAACTTTATCGCTTTTTTATTGTTGATTTGTTAAATATTAACATTATGTCAATAATAATTCTAACTATAAGCACCGAGGTATTTTATACGAGAATAGCCTTGAGTAAAGATGATGCTATAATATATCAAAGAGATATAAATCACTCAAAAGATGATTTCATTTTGCTGGAGGATAATGCGGACCAACTGCCTTTTCGTCGCGATGCCATTATGAATCAGCTGCGTCAGGATGCTGTCAATCTTAAATCGATACAATATGTGGTGGCTGAAGGCGGACTCCTTAAGCCTTGCGAATCTGGCGTCTACGAAATAGATAAAGGAATGGTCGGTGATTTGATTGATGGGGTAGGAGGTGATGATGTCATAAATATAGCTGGACTTTTGGCCTTCACGATAGCAAGTATTTTACGGGTGCGATCGTTGGTCGTGGATCCGGCTTCCGTCGATGAACGCTCGGAATTGGCGAGTTTCTTCTCGCATCCTGTCACAAGGAAAAAATCGCTGTTTCATGCACTCGTGCATAAATACTTGTCGGAAAAATATGCTCGTTCCGTTGATGCTAAATATGAGGAGATGAATATTATATTCTGTCATGTGAGCGATAGAAACGTCTCGGTAGCTGCTCATAAAAAAGGTCGCGTCGTGGATGTGAATCAGGCGTATATGGGGTTCGGACCGATGGGATTCTTCGAGACAGGAACAATGCCGGTATCGAATGTCATCGATATGATGTTGAAAAAACATTATACAAAAGAAGAGATGTTAAAGCTTGTTAACAGAAATGCGACATTCCATCATTATGTGGCTACAAACTCTTGTGATGAAATAATGGCATCGCCACAAAATGATAACAGGATAAATATGATATTAGAGGTGATGGCATATCAGATAGCCAAAGAAATAGCCTCTCATTATGTGACTCTTGATGGCGAAATAGACGCTGTGATTTTGTCTGGAAAAATATTCTCCGACAATCGTTTTTTTAAGTATCTTTCCAAACGAATTGGAAATCTTGCTCCAATAGTGCCATATCAAAAGGATTATACTGTTGAAGCTTTGGTTTACAATGTTTTACAAACAGTAAACGGGAAGAGGAAAATAAAAACGTATGCTTGATTTATTAAAGAAAATATCTTTTTTATCGCTTATCGTATCACTGATAATTTCGCTTTCGGGATGTTGGAATAATAATTCAACCATAGATGATTCTGTAAAATATTTTAACGACTTTGAGAAAGAATGCGTCGATTCCATATGGAAAAATATGCTTCGTGTGGAAAATGAAAACGCTTTCTCTGGCAATTATGTGTGTGAATGCCTTCCGGATATGGCATACGCTTTTGGCTTTAACTTCGATCTTGATGATGATGTCAATAATGCTAATGCAATAATTAGTGTGGATATGATGGTCAAAGCCGAGTCTGAATTGAAATCGTTGTTCGTGATATCTGTCGTGAAAGATAATAAAACGACATTTTGGAAATCTTATCCTTTGTCGCAAGGCTTTGTAGCAGAGAATCAATGGTATAAAAATAACATCTCTTTAAGTATGCCTAACGATATCATTAAAGATTCTGAATATAACTGCTATGTGCTGAATGCGGAAGGTGAACATTTTTTCATTGATGATTTTAATCTAGACATAAAATATTTTAACATTCCTACTTATATCAACGAAGTTGAGGAATATGGTCTCCCTAAAGATTTGAAAAATATTTTTAACACAAAATCTGTTAATATTCTTTATTCTGAAAAAGAAAAACAAGTCGTATTGGCAGATGAAAATGGTAACATTATGACAAAGCCATTGTCATTATATTATTCTTTAATAATTGATAATGATACGGTTAAAATACAAACTTCAGAATTTAAGTATCAGGATTCACGGCTTACAGCTTGCAGTTCGCAGTTGACGACTCAAATGACAATATCTTCAGATGATAATAATCCTAATGTTAATTTTTATTTAGAAACTATATTCAATGAAGATGTAAAGGTCTTGAAATCATCTTTGATAATTCCATTTTTGAATGATGATTTTACGATTTACAGAAGAAATCCATTCGTTGACACTTGTGATTATCAGGATGTTTATTATTTGGATAAAGAAGGTTTTTCTCTTTCTTATGATGATAAGCAATTGAATCTTTATCATCCTGACAATGTCTCTTCAATACAGTTAGATGCTAGAAATGCGGTGGCATATGTCAATGCTGATTATTATTATGATCATATTCTGATGCGTTATGAGCTGTTGGACACTATGAATTGTTATGTTGACAATTCCTCAACTTTCATGAAGAAAGGCTTATCGTATAATTCATCTTTCGTAATTTCCTTGACGGATAAGGCGGAACTTCCTCGTATTATGCCAGTTTTTGATGGTTATGAGTCGGCTTTCATTTGGACGGAGCATGCGGATTGGGCTGATATCAGGACACATCGTGCGACGTATTTCGGAAACGAAGATGTTGACAATGCAGATGATGCGACAGGTGGATTCGTTTATTATGACATTCCTGTGACAAAAAGCGTGTTTTATCATAATCCGGATTCTGTTGTCAATATTGAAAAGAATCCCGATTTCCCAGGATTGCATTCCACGATAAAGACCGACGCTTCGTTTTTTGAATTCCTGAAACAGTTGAGAGATAGAGGTTTTGACATTTGTCTTCATACTCCTGAACAATATACATCGACAAGAGAATATCTGGATGAGGCCTTGTCGTTTATGAAAGAGCAATTCTCTTCTCAGGCATGGATAGATCATGGCTACAATAATGACGCTTCAAACAATAGAGAAGATATGGTATGTGATGGATTAGATTCTACATCGCCATATTATGTTTATGATTTATGGAAAAAATATGATGTGAAGTTTCCATTCAATGCTACATATGAAGACATGAATCCGCGTCCTTTTATGGAGTATGCTTTTGAAAACAATCTGATGCGTCCGTATCCTGGCTTCGGTGACGCATTCCCTTTGCCAAAGGTTATAACACATCCTTCATATCCTGATATATTGCAGTGGTCAACGTCGTATACTTTGGAACTAGGCGAGAACTGGGAGTGGGATTATTATATGTCGCAGAATATGTTGGATAAGATCGTTGAACACAGAAATGTCTTTATAACACATTTTTATGCGCCTTGGGTGGAAGAAAATCGTGGCTTCTGGGAAATCAAAGATGGTAAGATCGTCGCAAAGGAAGGGCTTGATAAGGCTCTTGAAAGAATGTCTGACATGCGCGATAAACGTCTGTTGCTCCCAACGACAATAGATAAATATATGACATATCAACGTCAGCTGACTCTTCTTGAATATAGAATTAATGAAGATGGAAGCGTAATGTTAAAAAATAATAACAACGAAACGATAAAAGGCTTATCTTTGATTTCTGTTAAAGATATGTCGTTGGATGACGGAAAGTCTTTTGACAAAAGAAAAACACATTCTGGTAATGAATGGATTATTTGGTTTGACATGAAGCCAAATGAGATAGTAAGAGTTTTTAATGTGAATAAAAATTAACAAAATATGAAAAGATTATCGATATTTGTCTCTGGCGGAGGCACCAACTTGCAAAGAATAGCAGAATATTTTGCAGATAATAAGGAAGTTGAAATTGTAAATGTGATTTGTAATAATCCTAATGCTTATGCTATTGAAAGAGCGAAGAATCTCGGCATTCCTTGCAAGATTGTCAATAGGGCAGAGTTTAAAAGCGAAGACTTCACAAAGGAACTCGTGGAACAAAATATAGACCTTGTGGTATTGGCAGGATTCTTATGGCTTCTTCCAAAACATCTCATCGATGCTTTCCCAAATAAGATTGTCAATATTCATCCAGCGTTGTTGCCAAAATATGGCGGCAAAGGATTCTATGGCGAACATGTTCATGAGGCTGTGGTCACTGCTAAAGAAGAAGTCTCTGGCATTACAATACATTATGTCAATGAATGTTACGACAGCGGAGCAATCATCTTCCAGGCACAAGTCGCTCTTGAAGAAGGAGAAACACCAGACAGCCTTGCAGCGAAGATTCATAAACTCGAATATCAACATTATCCAGTCGTTATTGAGAATTTAATTAACAATTGACAATTAACAATTAACAATGGATAATTAATATTATGAAAAAGTCCCTTTTATTAATAGCATTGTTTTTCGTCTCGATGTTGGCTTCTGCTCAAGTTGAAATGATCTTGGGTGAGTGGCGTACTGTCGACGATGTGACTGGCGAGACCAAAGGCGTAGTTGAATTCTACAAAGGCGACAACGGTCTTTATTATGGCAAGATATTAAGAGTCTTCTGGAAAGGTGAGGAACTGAAAAACAGTGGATTGGAAAATATGGTCGTCATTAAGGATATGGAAGAGCATGAGGGCATGTTGAGAAACGGTATCATCTTTGAACCTGAAGCAAGGAAGAATTACTACGGCAAAGTTTATTATAACAAAGAAGATAACACCATCACATTGCGAGGCTCTCTTGATAAAAGAGGCTGGATCGGCCGCTCGCAGACATGGATAAGATAAGGATATAACTATACAACTAAATAAATTAATTATTAACCTAAATTTTTAACACTATGAAAAAATGTCTTTTGTTACTAGCGTTAGTTTTTAGCTCGATCTTCGCATCGGCTCAAGTTGAAAAAATCGTAGGTGAATGGTACACTGTTGATGATGAAACAGGTGCGGTAAAAGCGCTTGTGAATATTTATCAAGGTGAAGATGGTATCTATTACGGACAGATTATCAAGGCTTTTAAAGATGGCGTAGAAAATCCAAACAGTCCAAATAAAGGATTGGTTATCGTAAAAGATATGAAGGCTGAAGATGGCATGTTGAAGGGCGGCACAGTCTACGAGCCAGAGTCAAAGAAGACTTATTACGCAAAGATTTCTTACAATGAGGCTGACAATACAATCACCTTGCGAGGCTCTCTCGATAAGAAAGGTTGGTTGGGAAGATCACAGACTTGGATTAAAGAACGCAAATAAAAAAATGGGACTTTTAAAGTCCCATTTTTTTTCTTAATGAATCGATCATATCTATCGTCATCTTGTCGAGGTCGTATTTTGGACTCCAGCCCCATTCGTTGCGGGCACATGTGTCGTCCAGACTGTTTGGCCATGAGTTGGCGATGGCTTGTTTGATAGGATCTATCTTGTATTCCATCTCGAAATCAGGAATGTATTTTTTGATTGAGTTATATATGATTTCAGGGTCGAATGCCATTGAAGTCAAGTTGAATGAGTTGCGGTGAACGAGTTTGTTTGGATCCGCTTCCATAATGTTAACCATAGCATCTAATGCGTCAGGCATATACATCATATCCATGAAAGTGCCTTTCTCGATAGGGCAGATGAATTTCTCGCCTTTGACAGCAGCATAGTAAATCTCCACTGCGTAGTCTGTCGTTCCACCGCCAGGTAATGTGAGGTTTGAAATCAAGCCAGGGAAACGGACAGAACGAGTGTCAACGCCGTAACGTCTGAAGTAATAGTCACTCAACATTTCACCTGTAACTTTGGTGATACCATATATTGTAGTAGGACGTTGTATAGTGTCTTGTGGAGTGAAGTCTTTAGGTGTGTTAGGACCGAAAGCACCGATGGAAGAAGGAGTGAAGAGCGCGCAGTTGAAGACGCGGGCTATCTCCAGACAGTTGATGAGACTGCCGATACCGACGTTCCATCCTAACATAGGGTTTAACTCTGCTGTAGCTGATAAGATAGCAGCAAGGTTGTAAATAGTGTCAATATTGTATTTCTTTACGACTTCGATGATTTGTACGATGCTTGTCGAGTCTATTCTTTCAAAAGGACCATTTTCGACGATTTCGCCTGTGAGTTGGCGTAAGTCGCTGGCGACGACGTTTTCGTTGCCGTAGATGCCACGAAGTTTCTTTACTAACTCTGATCCGATTTGTCCGCCGGAACCTATGATTAATATCTTTTTCATAAATGTTCTGTTTTTAGTTAATAATTATTTGATAACTCCTAATTCTTGACCTATCTTGACGAAAGCGTTGATACATTTGTCGAGATGTTCTTTTTCGTGTGCTGCAGATATTTGTACTCTGATACGAGCCTGTCCCTTTGGAACGACAGGATAGTAGAAGCCTGTCACGAAGATGCCTTCGTCTTGCATGCGTGCTGCGAATTTCTGTGAGAGAGGAGCATCGTACAACATCACTGCGCAGATAGCTGATTCTGATGGCTTGCAGTCGAAACCTTTAGCCACCATTTCTCTGATGAAATATTCTGTATTGGCGTGTAGCTTATCTTGAAGTTCGTTTGTCTCGCTCATCATTTCGAACATACGGATTCCAGCTGCTACGAGGCCAGGTGCCATTGAGTTGGAGAATAAGTAAGGACGTGAGCGTTGACGTAACATATCGATGATTTCTTTCTTACCTGTGGTGAATCCGCCCATTGCACCGCCGAATGCTTTTCCGAGAGTTCCGGTGATGATTTCGATCTGGCCTTTGAGGTTGAAACGTTCTGTCACGCCTCGACCTGTTACGCCGACAACGCCAGCAGAGTGGCTCTCGTCAACCATGACCATGGCATCGTATTTTTGTGCGAGTTCGTAGATTTTGTCTAAAGGACAAACGTTGCCGTCCATTGAGAATACGCCGTCTGTGACGATAAGTTTGAAACGGCAGTCTTTTGCGGCTTGTAGCTGAGCTTCGAGGTCTGCCATGTCGGCGTTGGCATAACGGAAACGTTGAGCCTTGCAGAGACGTACGCCGTCGATAATGGAAGCGTGATTCAAAGCGTCAGAGATGATAGCGTCTTCTGCACCTAACAATGGTTCGAAGACACCGCCGTTGGCATCGAAACATGCTGCATATAAAATAGTGTCTTCTGTGCCGAAGAACTCAGAAATCTTTGCTTCCAATTCTTTGTGCAAGTCTTGACAACCGCAGATGAAACGTACTGATGACATTCCGAAACCGCGAGCGTCCATGCCTTTCTTGGCAGCTTCAATGAGTTGTGGATTGTCCGCTAAACCAAGGTAGTTGTTAGCGCAGAAGTTGAGACATTTCTTGCCTTTTACAACGATTTCCGCACCTTGTGCGCTTTCGATAATACGTTCGTTCTTATATAAACCATCAGCTTCAATCTGAGCTAATTCCTTTTGTAAATATTCTTGAAATTTATTGTACATAACATTATCGGGTTTAAAAAATTATAAATTAACTTTCTGAATTAACTTTTGTGTCTCGCAAATGTAAACAATTAAAATTAAAAAAAGAAGAAATTTTTTAGAGAAAAAATAACATCAATTTTATACCTAATTAATGTTTATATAAATAAAATAAATTGTAACTTTGCAACTATTGAAAATTTTAAACGATTATGGAAAATAACCTTTTTATATACAATAGCTTGACTCGTTCTAAAGAGTTATTCAAGCCACTCAATGCGCCACATGTTGGAATGTATGTCTGCGGTCCTACCGTTTATGGCGACGCCCATCTCGGTCACGCACGTCCTGCAATCACATTCGACCTCGTGTTCCGTTACCTTAAACATCTCGGTTATAAGGTCCGTTATGTCCGTAACATTACCGATGTAGGTCACCTTGAACACGATGCAGACGAAGGCGAAGACAAGATTGCAAAGAAAGCTCGTCTTGAGAACCTGGAACCAATGGAAGTGGCACAATATTATAAAGACAGATATCATGCAAGTATGGACAAACTCAATGTGTTACGTCCATCTATTGAGCCACATGCTTCTGGTCATATCATCGAACAAATCGAGATGATTCAGAAGATACTCGACGCCGGTTATGCTTATGAGTCAAATGGTTCTGTTTATTTTGACATTGAAAAATATAATAAAGACTTCCGTTATGGTATTTTGTCAGGACGTAATGTGGAAGAACTTCTCAACAACACACGTGAACTCGCAGGTCAACTTGAAAAGAGAAACGGCGCTGACTTCGCATTGTGGAAAAAAGCTGAGCCAAAACACATCATGCGCTGGAACTCACCATGGGGCGAAGGCTTTCCAGGATGGCACGCTGAATGTTCAGCAATGAGCTGCAAATACCTCGGCGAACAATTCGATATCCACGGCGGCGGCATGGACTTGCTCTTCCCACACCACGAATCAGAAATCGCTCAGTCAATGGCATTCAACGGCGGTAAACAGCCAGTTAAATATTGGATGCATAACAATATGATTACCTTGAATGGTCAGAAGATGGGTAAGTCTCTCGGCAACGCTATGTCACTCGAAGACTTCTTCGCTGGCAACCACGCATTATTGGAACGTCCTTATCCTCCAATGACAATACGTTACTTCGTACTTCAAGCTCAATATCGTAGCACTGTCGACTTCTCTAATGAAGCATTGCAGGCTGCAGAAAAAGGCTACAAACGCTTGATGGAAGCTGTTAAGATTGCTAATACTCTCGCCGCTACAGAAGGCGCTACGGAACTTGGCGTACAAAAAATCATGGACGCTTGCTACGAAGCAATGAACGACGACTTCAATAGTCCAATCGTTATAGCAAACTTGTTCGAAGCTGTTAGAATGGTCAACACAGTGAAAGACGGCAACGCTAAGATTAATGCTCAGGAATTAGAATTGTTGAAACAGTTGTTCCAGTCATTCGTATTCGATATCTTAGGATTGTTAGATACAGAAGCTGGCGGCGATGACGGCTTAGTCGACGGTTTGATGGAGACGATTATTGACATCAGAAAAGAAGCTCGTGCTAAGAAAGATTGGGCAACCAGCGATATCATCCGCGACAAACTTGCTGCTCTTGACATCGTTTTGAAAGACGGTAAAGAAGGAACAACTTGGAGTAAAAAATAATTAAGGTCAACGGACTACAGACAACAGTCAACAATTAAAAACTCAAAACCTCAGAATCTCAAATAATTGAAGCTCTGAGGTTTTTTTATTGCTTTTATGATAAAAAAAAGAACCCCGGAATTTTCTGGGGTTCTATCTTTTGAGATTTTAAATTTCTGAGTTAATATCAAAAACCTAAAGCTTTCTTGATGTCTTCTACTGCGTCGAGTTTTTCCCAAGCGTAGAATTCTACGTTCTTGTAGATTTTGCCGTCTTCTTTGAATGTGTCTTTGTCTTCGTAGAACACTTCAACTTTACCCATTCTGCAGTCGCGGCCAAAGTGACCGTAAGATGCTGTTGGTTCGAAGATTGGATTCTTCAAGCCGAATCTCTTGACGATAGAATAAGGACGAAGGTCGAAGATGCCTTTCAAGCGTTCTGCTATTTCAGCATCGCTCATTTTCTTGCCGTTTTCAGCTTTGACATGAGCTGTGCCGTTAGTGTTGACGTAGAAACCTACAGGTTGAGCAACGCCGATAGCGTAAGCTATTTGAACGAGAGCTTCATCACATGCGCCTGAAGCCACGAGGTTCTTAGCGATATGACGTGCTGCATAAGCTGCTGAACGGTCGACCTTTGAAGAGTCTTTTCCTGAGAAAGCGCCGCCGCCGTGTGCACCGCGACCACCGTATGTGTCAACGATGATTTTTCTACCTGTGAGACCAGTGTCACCATGAGGTCCGCCGATGACGAACTTGCCAGTTGGGTTGACAAAGAGTTTTGTGTCAGGCTTGAAAAGAAGTTTTACACGTTGTGGTAAAAGTTTCTTGACTCTTGGGATCAATATCGTTCTTACGTCGTGTTCAATTGCCTTTATCATAGCTTCATCGTCATTGAGGAACTCATCGTGTTGAGTTGAGATGACGATTGTGTCTATGCGAAGAGGTTTCCAATTAGGACCGTATTCTACTGTCACTTGTGATTTTGCATCTGGACGAAGATATTTCATTTTCTTGCCTTCGCGACGAATCTGTGAAAGTTCGTGTAATAAGATGTGTGACAACTCTATAGTAAGAGGCATGTAAGAATCTGTTTCTTTACAAGCGAATCCGAACATCATACCTTGGTCGCCAGCACCTTGTTCTTCTTCAACATTACGTTCAACGCCGCGGTTGATGTCTTGTGATTGTTCGTGAATTGCAGAGATGACGCCGCAAGATTTGCTGTCGAATTGATATTCAGCTTTGTTATAGCCGATGCGTTCGATGACGCGACGAGCTGTTTTTTGGATATCTACATAACCGGTAGATTTGACTTCGCCAGCGATAACTGTAAGACCTGTTGTTACCAATGTTTCGCAAGCTACTTTAGATTCAGGGTCTTGACGAAGCATTTCATCCAAAACTGCGTCTGAAATTTGATCGGCCACTTTATCTGGATGGCCTTCTGAAACTGATTCTGATGTGAAGTAATAACCCATAACAAATTAAATTTTTTGTGTTAAATAAATTAATTTGCGGAGAGTTTGAGATTGAAATAGTGAGGAAAAAACATTGTTTTAGCATTTTTTTCTCGTGGTTGCAATCAATCAAATCTTTCCACGTTTTGAGACTGCAAAGATACAATAGTTTTTTCAAACATCTAAGCTTTTTTCGTAGAAAAATATTATTTTTGCAAAAAATAGAAACAGGCATGTCGATAATAGTTAAAAACGTTACCAAACAATACGATAATCAGTTGGCTCTCAATGATGTATCATTGACTATAGGTAAAGGAGAAATTGTTGGATTATTAGGTCCAAACGGAGCAGGAAAGTCTACGTTGATGAAGATCATAACATGTTTCATTCCACCTACCAAAGGAACGGTCAGTGTTGAAGGCTTTGACATTTGGGAACAATCGATGGAAGTGCGTAAGCATGTCGGTTATTTGCCGGAACATAATCCTTTGTATCTGGATATGTATGTTAAAGAATATTTGGAATTTGTAGCAGGCATACATCATATCACAGGACAGGAAGCCAACAAACGTATCAAAGAAATGATTGAGATGACAGGTTTGGGCGTTGAGATGCACAAGAAAATCGGAGCTTTGTCAAAAGGCTACAGACAACGTGTGGGTTTGGCGCAAGCCATGATACACAATCCATCAGTGCTGATTCTTGACGAGCCAACATCAGGCCTTGATCCTAACCAATTGATAGATATCAGACGTCTTATCAAAGATTTGGGTAACGAGAAGACAGTCTTATTATCGACACACATCATGCAAGAAGTGGAAGCACTCTGCGACAAGGTTATTATTATTAATAAAGGTGTAGTCGTAGCTAATGACAATATCGAGAACTTGACCAAGGAGTCCGACAATGTTTTGGTCGTTGAATTTGACGGAGAAGTGACATTGGAAATGCTAAAGAGTATCGTTGGATTGAATCAAGCGAAGGCCATTAAAGACAGCCATTGGATTTTGGAGCCTAAGGCTGATTTGGATATCAGACAAGACCTTATGCGTTGGGCTATTAATAATAATGTGATAATAAAGAGCATGCAGAGGGAAGAGACAAGCATAGAAGAATGCTTCCAGAGATTGACGAGGGGTTGAGAAATAGAAATTCAAAACTTTAGAAACTCAGAAATTCAGAAAATAAAAGTTTCAAATCATCTTCTGGATTTCTGAGATTTTTAGTTTTTGAATTTTTTTTAAAAAAATACTCTATCATATTGTTTTATAAGAAAAAAAGTTTTAATTTTGCACCCTGTTTTACAGAATAGAAAACAAATGTTGAATTAACAGCATAAATTATTATTAATCAAATGGATACATTAAGTTACAAAACAATTAGCGTCAACAAAGAAAACGCCAACAAGAAATGGTATATCGTTGATGCTGAGGGCCAAGTACTTGGTAGATTAGCTTCAGAAGTAGCACAGGTCCTAAGAGGTAAGAGGAAGACATGCTTTACTCCCCACAGTGATTGTGGCGACAATGTCATAATTATCAATGCCGAGAAAGTCGTCCTCACCGGCAAAAAATTAACAGAAAAGACTTACGTTCACCACACAGGTTATCCTGGTGGACAAAGATTCAGAACTGTAGAAGAGCAATTAAAGAGAAAGCCAATCGCAGTTCTTGAACACGCTATCAAAGGAATGCTTCCAAAGACAGTTCTTGGAAACGCATTATTCCGTAATTTGTACGTTTATGCAGGTCCTGACCACAAACATCAGGCACAGCAACCAATTGAACTTAAAATCAACACCAAATAATTATCATGGAAGTAATTAACGCTTTAGGTAGAAGAAAAACTGCTGTTGCACGTATTTATGTAAAAGCAGGTAGTGGAAACATTACGATTAACAAGCGCGACTATAAGGAATATTTCCCAACAAGCATCCTTCACTACGTTGTTGAACAACCTTTAATGTTGACAGAAACTCTCGGTCAATTTGACATTAAAGTTAACCTCGATGGTGGTGGTATCAACGGACAAGCTGAAGCTTTACGTTTAGCTATCAGCCGTGCATTGTGCGAAATCAATCCTGAATATCGTCCAATCCTCAAGGCTAAAGGTTTGATGCGTCGTGACCCACGTATGGTCGAACGTAAGAAACCAGGTCAGCCAAAAGCTCGTAAGAAATTCCAATTCAGCAAACGTTAGTCTATCAAAAGGCAAGCATTTGTGTTTAGCATCCAAATTGCTGAGATCTGTTAAGCTACTCAGCGATTGCATCAGTGAAAGTAAACATTTAAAAAAATTAACACATGACACAAGTAACATTCGAACAATTATTAGATGCAGGTTGTCACTTTGGACACTTAAGAAGAAAGTGGAATCCAAACATGGCTCCTTACATCTTCATGGAACGTAATGGTATCCATATTATAGACTTGTATAAAACACAAGCCAAAATTGACGAAGCAGCTAACGCAGTACGTCAATTAGCAAGATCAGGTAAAAAGATCCTCTTCGTTGCTACAAAAAAACAAGCTAAAGACATCGTTGCTGAACTCGTAAAGAAAGTTAACATGCCTTACGTAACAGAACGTTGGCCAGGTGGTATGCTTACCAACTTCGCTACAATCCGTAAAGCAGTTCGCAAGATGGTTAGCATCGACAAGATGATGGCAAGCAGCGCATTCAACAACCTTTCAAAACGCGAAAGATTACAAATTGAACGCGAACGCGAAAAATTAAACAAGAACTTAGGTAGTATCGCTGACCTCAGCCGTCTCCCAAGCGCTGTTTTCGTTGTTGACGTTATTAAAGAACATATCGCTATAGCAGAAGCTAGAAAACTTAACATCCCTACTTTCGCTATCGTTGATACAAACTCAAACCCTAACCTCATCGACTTCCCAATCCCAGCAAATGACGACGCTTCAAAATCAATTGAACTTATTGTTAGCAAGATGGTTGAAGCTATCGAAGAAGGTTTGACAGAACGTAAAAATTCACGCGATAAAGAAGACATCATTGAAGATGAAATGATCGACGATGAAAACGTAATGGAAAACAAAGGCGAAGACGAAGAAAAAGAAGAAAAACGTCCAAGAAGACCTCGTAAAGCCGTTAACAAAAAATAAATAAATCTTAAACACAATTTATTATGAACATTACAGCTGCTCAAGTTAACGAACTTAGACAAATAACAGGCGCCGGCATGATGGATTGCAAAAAAGCTCTCGTAGAATGCAATGGCGATCAAAAAGCTGCTATCGATTACCTCCGTCAAAAAGGTCAAAAAATAGCTATGAAAAGAGCTGACCGCGAAGCTACTGAAGGTTGCGTAATCTCTAAAGCAACTGAAGATCACAAATTCGCTGCTGTTATTATGTTGAACTGCGAAACAGACTTCGTTGGTGCTAACGCTGACTTCGTTGGTACAACAAAACAACTCCTCGACTTCGCAATTGAAAACAGAATCAAAGATATCGAAGCTCTCAACGCTGCTACAATCAATGGCATGACACTTGAAGCTATCGTTACTGACCTCACAGCTAAAACTGGTGAAAAAGTTCAAGTTGGTAAATATTTCGCTGTTGAAGGTGAATTCGTTACTAACTACAACCACCAAGGTAACCGCCTCGCTACTATCGTTGCTTTCAACAAATCATTCGAAGGCATTAGCGAAGTAGCTCACGAAGTTGCTCTTCAAATCGCTGCTATGGATCCAGTCGCTATCGATGAAAACGACGTTCCTCAAGAAACAAAAGATAACGAATACAAAGTCGCTATCGAAAAGACAAAACAAGAGCAAATTCAAAAGGCTGTTGAAGCTGCATTGAGAAAAGCAGGTATCAACCCAGCTCACGTTGACACTGATGACCACATCAACTCAAACATGGCTAAAGGTTGGATTACAGAAGAAGACGCAGCTAAAGCTCGCGAAATTAAAGCTCAAGTTGCAGAAGAAAAAGCTGGCAACCTCAACACAACAATGCTTGAAAACATTGCTAAAGGCCGTCTCGCTAAATTCTTCAAAGAAAACTGCTTACTCGACCAAGTATCACTCATCGCTGACCCTAAAACAGTTCGCGAATACATCCAAGCTGGTGATAAAGAAGCTACAGTTACAGCATTCAACCGCGTGAAATTAGGATAAGATATTGGCTATTAGCTTTTGGCTTCCAGCCATTGGCTAAATATAAAGAATCCCGATTCAGAAATGAGTCGGGATTTTTTTTGTTTGTTAACTTGGTGACATCAAAGCATCAAAACCTCAGAACCCATAATTTTGAGATTTTTGATTTTTGAGATTCTGAATTTCTATAATAGGAGGGTGCGTTAGGGATTGAAGCGGCATCCTTTGCGATGCGGAGCGAGCAAAGATATAGCGGAAAGCCCGGCGGCTTTGCCGAACGCCCAAAATCAAATGATAAAAATATTATTTCAACGTCACTCTTGTAATGCCGTGACCGCCAGTCTCTAAACTCGCGTCTTGCATCTGTTGCACGCACGACATCTTGCTGAGTTGTTGGCGTATAAGCTGTCGTAAGATGCCGTTGCCTTTACCATGTAAGATGCTGACATTCTTTATGCATAATAATGACGCGTCGTCAATGTATTTGGAAACAGCATCTAATGCTTCTTCGCCTCGCATTCCTCTCACGTCTAGGGTAAGGTTGAAGTTGGCGGCTTTTTCGTTGATGTCATCCATTATCGCCTTGCGGAGATATGTCAGGTTGCTGATGGATTTCTTTGCTTCTTTCTTGCTGATCTTTACTACTTTATCAGCTGTCGTTTTTAGTTTCACGCTGCCGAATTCAATGGTGAGGTCGGTGTCGCTGATGGCGACGATTTCGCCCACGACTTCCATCTCGTTGATGCGAACCATATTGCCGACTTGTAAGTCTTGATTGTTTTTCTTTTCTTTTTCTTCGATCTTAAGATTTTTAGAAATGACTTTTGCATCTTCTTCTAGCTGTTGTTTCATTCCTTTCAAATCCTGACGCAGTTCTTTGGTGCGTTCTTTCTCAGCTTGAGCCTCTTTTATTTCGCGAATAGTGCGTTCTATCTTGGCATTAGCCTTGTCGATGAGCGACTGCGCTTCCTTGTTAGCTTCTTTGAGAAGTGTGTTTTTCTTCTTCTCTAAATCATTGAGTAAGTTCTTGTATTTTGTAACGACTTCATTGAGAAGGTTGTCAGCTACTTTCAACTCGTATTCTTTTTTACGAACTTCTTTCTTCTCAATCTCGAGTTGTTGGAGTTGTTGGTCAAAGTTGAGATGTTCTTTTCCGCCTATTTCTGCTGCGTCGTTGAGAATGTCTTGCGGGAAACCGATTTTCTTTGCAATCTCAAAAGCGAACGAGCTGCCAGGCTTGCCGGTCATCATCACATAGAGAGGCTGCAAGAACCTGGTGTCGAATAACATCGCACCATTGACGATGCCTTTATGATTGTCAGCTAATAGCTTCAAGTTGGCATAGTGTGTCGTGACGACGCCAAAAGATTGCTTCTCGTTGAGTTTTAATAAAATCGCTTCAGCAATCGCACCTCCGAGTTGAGGCTCTGTTCCAGTTCCGAATTCGTCTACTAAGAATAAGGTGCGTTTATTGGCGTGACTCAACAATTCTTTCATGTTGAGAAGATGAGAGCTATATGTACTCAAATCGTTTTCAAGTGATTGCGAGTCGCCTATGTCGATGAACATATCGTGGAAGATGCCACATTTAGAATCGATTTCCATAGGTACTGCAAGACCACATTGAAGCATATATTGAACTAAGCCTATAGTCTTAAGGCACACAGACTTACCGCCGGCGTTAGGTCCAGATATGACGAGGATTCTGTTATCTTTATCGAGACTTAGGTCTAATGGAGTTATCTGTTTATTTTGTGCCTTCAGTTTTTGTTCCAAAAGAGGATGACGAGCCTGACGCCACAAGAACATAGGTTCGTCGTTTATTTCAGGGATTACGCATCTGTATTCGTTGCATAACAATGCTTTTGCTCTGATGAAGTCGATGAGACCGAGAAGGTTCCAAGCTTTGATGAGTTCAGGTATTTCAGGGCGAAGCAGCTGTGTGAATGCGAGGAGGATTTTGTTTATTTCTCTTCTCTCTGCGTATTCTAGTTCTCTGATTTCATTGTTAGTATCAAATATTTCAGCAGGTTCGATATAGACTGTCTGTCCTGTTGCAGATTCATCATGGATGAAGCCTCGCAGTGCTCTTTTGTCGGCGGCTTTCACAGGAATTACAGGACGGCCGTCGCGTATTGTGAGTTCAGCACTGCTGTCGGTCCAGCCTGCTGCCTTTGCATCGGTGAGTATCTTGCGCATACGACGGTCGATGGAAGTCTGTTTCTTCCTTATCTCACGACGTATCTCAGCGAGTTCTGCAGATGCGCTGTCAGGAATCTCGCCTTTGTCATCAATAAGTCGGACTATCTCGCTGAAAAGATGTCTGTCTATTTCAATGCCTGCGGCTAATGCTTTGAGAGACTTTACTTTATCTGCTGATTCTGATTTGAAGAAATTAAAGACGTATGATAATGCCGTCAATGTCGGTTTTAAAGCAAAAAGACTTTCCACGCTGATGACAGTGCCTTCGATGCTAAGATGCTTGAAGTCGCTGCGTAAGTCGTTGTAATCTCTGATAGGGAAGGGGACTCCGTTTTGCAATAGTGAAAGGAAGTCCTCTATCTGAGAGAGACGTGTCTTTATTTTTGCAATGTCGGGACAAAAACGCATCTTCTCAACGAATTCTTTTCCCATATCGCTGATACACAATTCTGAAAGTCTGTTCTTTACCGACTTGAAGCCAATCTTATTCTCAAAATCTTTAGGATAAATCACGTCTTTATTTTATTTTCTGCAAAGATAACGAAAAAGACGATGCTTTTTTTAAGAAACTCAAAAGAATAAAAAATCAGAAATTCAAAAACTCAAAACTTAAGAAGATGAAAATTTTGAGATTCTTAGATTCTGAACTTCTGAGATTAAAAAAAAACGTTGTCTTTGTTCATTTGCCCGTTGACTATTTGTAAAAGTCCGTTGTCTTTAAAAATATTGCCGATAACTTGATATTTTTATTAGATATTTTAATAAATAGTGTTATTTTTGCAATATCTTAAGAAATAATAAAAAAACATATATATATGGTAAGAATAGAAATTTGTACAAATGGTTATCAATCAGTGATTAACGCTCAAGAAAATGGAGCACATTGCACTGAATTATGTGAGTCTTTGGAAGTGGGTGGCGTAACACCATCATACGGAACATTGAAGAAAGTTGCTGCTGATATGAAGATTCCAGTAAGAGTCTTGATTCGTCCTCGTTCTGGAAATTACATCTACAATGACGCCGAACTAGAAATGATGTGCATTGACATAGCATTGATTAAAGAACTTGGTTACGAAGGCGTTGTGATTGGTGCCTTGACTGAAAACGGTGATTTGGATGTTGAAAAGATCAAAGCGATGATGAAAGCCGGCGAAGGTATGAAATTTACTTTCCATCGTGCTATCGACGCTTGTAACAATCCTCTTGAAGCATTGAAGATTTTAGTCGATCTCGGTTTTGATAAAGTCCTTACTTCTGGTTGCAAGCCAAAGGCTGTCGATGGCATTGAAATGATAGCAAAGATGCAACAGCAATATGGTGATAAGATTAAAATCATGGCAGGCGGCGGCGTTAATGTAAATAATGTCACAAAAATCATTAACGAAACAGGCGTTTCAAACTGTCACGCATCATTGACTGTTGATGTTGATAACTATTGTCAAAACCTTTATCCTGAGAAAGTTGACAATACTGGCGCAGCAATGTGCTGGAAAGTGTCTTCACCTTCTCTTATCAAGGAAATGTTAAATATTGTTAAGTAAGGTTAAATATTGGTTAAAGCCGAATTTAACAATTGATTATTACGCTTTTTGCAATAATTTTACAAAACGAAAATTGACATTAAAATCAAATTATAAATATTATGAAAATTCGTAATTTATTCATAATCGCAACTCTTTTGATGATGTTCTCATGTGGTGAGAAACATGCAAATCCTTTTATTCAAGATTTGAATGACTCATGGAACGTTACAACGGATACCTTAGATATTAATATGCAGGTTGATGTTCCATCCGTAATCATCGCTGATATGTATGAAGAAGGTTTGATACCACATCCTTATTACAGCGATGTGGAGCCACAACTGCAATGGATTCCTCAACGTGAATGGGTGTATACCTTGAAATTTGATGCCGAAGAAGGTGTTATGAATGAGGATGTGATAGAACTTGTGTTTGAAGGTCTTGATACATATGCAGATGTGTGGCTCAATGGAGAACATCTTTTCTATGCTGACAATATGTTCAAGAAATGGACTTGCGATGTCGATGGTATATTGAAGGAAAAGGATAATGATATCAAGATAAAGTTTTATCCGTTTGATAAAGTTAGAGATAGTCTGATTGAGACTTATCCTCTTCGTTTCCCTGAAAAATATGCTGTTATGCGTAAGTCTGCTTACCAAAACGGCTGGGACTGGGCTCCTCGTTATATGAACATGGGAATCTGGCAACCAGTATATCTCAAGGCTTGGACTCGTTCAACTATGAATTCGGCAACAATCATAACTACTGCGATTCAAGATGATAAAGCTGACTTGTGTTTAGAGACATATATTGAAGCTGATAAAGATCATGATGTTAAATTGCAACTTTTCCAAGATGGAGTTAAGGTTTTGGAAAATAATGTACAACTTGAAAAAGGTAGCAACTATTTTTCTTTCCCATTTGAAGTGGCAAGTCCAAAGCTGTGGTATCCTAATGAGTTAGGTGAACAGAATATGTACACATTCAATGTTAAGATGCTTGACGATGAGAATATTGTCGAAGAAAGAGATATTAGAATGGGCATCCGTACCATCGAGATGATGGAAGAGCCTGATAGTATCGGAACTGCGTTTTATTTCAAAGTGAATGGAATACCTTTATATATGAAAGGTGCCAACTATATTCCTGAAGATATGATTACATCATGGATGTCGAAAGAAAGAACACAAAAACTTCTTGAACAATGTGTTGGAGACGCTCATATGAATATGTTGCGCGTTTGGGGCGGCGGTATCTATCCTCCTCATTATTTCTATGACATCTGCGATAGTCTCGGTATCCTTGTATGGCAAGACTTTATGTTCATCGGTTCTACATATCCTTATACCGATGCGTTCCTTGATGATGTTAAAGAAGAGGCTACAGAACAAGTCATAAGGTTGAAAAACCATCCTTCACTTGCATTATGGTGCGGCAACAACGAAATCAGCGAAGGCTATTACAACTGGGGATGGCAAAACTCAATGGGCTGGAGCGATGAGGAATATAAAGAAATGAAAGATGGTTACGATAGGCTCTTCGAAGATCTTTTGGATGAAGTGGTTAAGACAAATGACAAGTCAAGACCTTATTGGCCAAGTTCTCCTAAAAACGGATGGGGTAGAGCTATAAGTCTTGTTGAAGGTGACGTTCACTATTGGGGCGTATGGTGGGGCGAGTTCCCTTACGAGATGTATAGAGAAAAAGTAGGTCGTTTCAACAGCGAATTCGGTTATCAGTCATATCCATCTATGTCGACACTTAAGGTGATGGACGAAAACCTTGACTTCGATAATCCTGTTATCCAAGCGCACCAGAAACATCCAAGAGGCGAGAAACTCATCAAAGAACACGTCGTTAAATATTTCGGCGAGCCTAAAGACTTTGAAGATTATGTTTATCTCAGCCAACTCTCTCAAGCATACGGCATGGACATCGCTATCACTGCACAACGTAGTTCTCGCCCTCGTAGCATGGGCTCGCTCTATTGGCAACTTAACGATGCTTGGCCATCGATATCATGGGCTTCAATAGATTTCTATGGAAATAAAAAGGCATTCCATTATAAACTCAGCGAAATGTATGCTCCTATATTATTAGGTATGGATGAGTGTGAAAACAGTCAGTATAAGTTGTGGATCAGCAATGACTTGCAACGTGACATAAACGGACGTGTTCGTGTTTTGGTGGAAGATATGAAAGGAAACCAATTGTTTGCATTCTCAGAAGCTGTCGATGTGAAGGCAAATAACTGTTACAGGCTTCCTGAAAATGTTAAGATAAATGTATCCAAGAAAAGAAAAGCAGAGTGCTATGCTCGCATAATCCTTATGGAAGAAGATACAGTCTTGAGTGAACGCTTGCATTTCTTCACTTATCCTAAAGATTTGAAACTTGTCGAGACAGAACTTGATCCTAAAGTTACATTTGCCGATGGAAAATACATTCTTGAATTTAACTCAAAGGTGTTTGTTAAAGACGTTTTCGTCTCAACAACAGAACAAGGTGAGTTCTCGGCAAATTACTTTGATGTTCTTCCAAACACAACGAAGATGATAACATTCGTTCCAGAAGACAAGGAGAAGAAAAACCTGAAATTCAATATTCACATTTATAATAGATAAGACACGTAGGGACGCGATTCGTCGCGTCCTTTTTTATTTTCAATTCCTCATTTTTTATTTTCAATTGTTTTTGGGCGTTCCGCTACGCGTCGGGCTTTCCGCTATATCTTTGCTCGCTTCGCTATCGCCTCCGCTCGCAAAGGATGCCGCTCCAATCCCTAACGCAGTGGGCTGCGAGCAATGTGCAAGTGTCGTTTGCGTCTTTGCTGGAGGAAATATGTTTCGTGGATAAATAAAAAAAAGGATGTCATAATGGCATCCTTTATTATATCAGTGGACAAAGTCTGTTGACCGTAGTCCGTTGTCTGTAGTCTTAATTAATCAAGTTTCAAAACAGCAAGGAATGCTGATTGTGGAACTTCTACGCTACCGATCTGACGCATTCTCTTCTTACCGGCTTTCTGCTTTTCGAGGAGCTTACGCTTACGGCTGACGTCGCCACCATAACATTTTGCTGTAACGTCCTTACGAACCTGACGTACGGTCTCTCTCGCGATAATCTTAGCTCCGATAGAAGCCTGGATAGCGATGTCGAACTGATGACGTGGAATGAGTTCTTTCAGCTTTTCACACATCTTACGACCGAAAGCGTATGCGTTGTCGCGGTGAATCAATGTTGACAAAGCATCGACGACTTCGCCGTTCAACATGATGTCTAACTTAACAAGACTTGCTTGTTGGTAGCCAGCGATGTGGTAATCGAAAGAAGCGTAACCTTTTGATATAGATTTTAATTTATCATAGAAGTCGAATACGATTTCGCTTAATGGCATCTGGAACTTAAGCTCGACACGGTCGGTGGTTAGATAAACCTGGTTCATCAAGACACCGCGTTTGTCGATACAGAGTTTCATGATAGAGCCGACGAATTCGTTCTTTGTAATGATTTCAGCTATGATGAAAGGCTCGTCGATATGATCGAGTTTCGTTACTTCTGGAAGTCCGCTAGGATTATGAACGTCGATGACTTCACCGTCGGTGAGATATGCTTTGAAAGAAACGTTAGGCACAGTTGTGATGACATCCATGTTGAACTCGCGGTCGAGACGTTCCTGAACGATTTCCATGTGGAGAAGACCCAAGAAACCGCAGCGGAATCCGAATCCCAATGCTATTGATGACTCTGGCTCCCAAACCAATGAAGCGTCGTTGAGCTGTAGCTTTTCCAATGAAGCGCGGAGTTCTTCGTAGTCGTCGGCACTTACAGGATATACACCAGCGAAAACCATTGGCTTGACGTGCTCGAAACCTTCGATAGGCTGGAGACAAGGATTTTCAACATGAGTGATGGTATCGCCGACTTTTACTTCAGAAGAAGTCTTGATACCGGAAATGATATAACCTACGTTACCGGCTGAGAGCTCGTCTTTTGGAACCTGTTTCAGTTGAAGCACGCCGATTTCGTCAGCGTTATATTCCATCTTCGTAGCGAAGAATTTCACGAGGTCGTCTTTGCGTATTGTTCCGTTGAAGATACGGAAGTAGGCGATGATACCTCTATATGAGTTGAAAACAGAGTCGAAGATGAGAGCCTGCAACGGAGCGTTAGGGTCGCCCTTTGGAGCAGGAATTCTATTTACGATAGCTTCAAGGATTTCTTCAATGCCTATATTGTTACGTGCGCTGCAGCGTAAGATTTCTGAACGTTCGCAACCGATGAGGTCTACAATCTGATCTTCGACCATTTCAGGGTTGGCGCTGTCCATGTCAATCTTGTTGATGACAGGGATTATTTCCAGGTCGTGTTCCATTGCCATATAAAGATTGGAGATTGTCTGAGCCTGGATGCCTTGTGTTGCATCGACGACTAACAACGCACCTTCGCAAGCTGCGATTGAACGAGAAACCTCGTAAGAGAAGTCGACGTGACCGGGAGTGTCGATGAGATTGAGGGTGTAGTTGACACCGTCTTTCATATAATTCATTTGGATAGCGTGGCTCTTGATGGTGATGCCGCGTTCTCTTTCCAAATCCATATCATCGAGAACCTGATTGACTAACTCTTTCTGTGATAAAGTCTTAGTGTTCTCTAAAAGTCTATCTGCCAATGTGCTCTTACCGTGGTCAATATGAGCTATAATACAAAAATTTCTGATTTTATCCATAGGCGCAAAGATAATAAAAAAGTCAACAGACAGCAGTCAACAGACAGCGGATTTTTTAAAATTAGGGATTAGGTGTTAGGAATTAGGAATTGAAGATGTGATTTGTTGATGAAAACGATATTTTTTTAAAAAAAAGTAATGTGATTTTTAAAATATTTTCAAAAAATAAATTAAATTTGCTAGTTTTTTAAAACATAGTGTTTTTAACATTGTTATCATTTGTATCATATTAACTAACAGATAAATAAACAAGAATTATGGCAAAAATTAAAGTGGGTATTAACGGCTTTGGTCGTATCGGCCGTTTCGTTTTTAGAGCAGCTCAAACTCGTAATGACATTGAAATAGTAGGTATCAACGACTTATGTCCAGTTGATTATTTAGCATATATGTTGAAATATGACACAATGCATGGTCAATTCAACGGTACAATAGATTTCGACGTAGAGAAAAACCTTCTCATCGTCAACGGTAACCCAATCCGCATCACTGCTGAAAAAGATCCAGCAAACTTGAAATGGAATGAAGTAGAAGCTGAATACGTCGTTGAATCAACAGGTTTGTTCCTTTCAAAAGACAAAGCACAAGCTCACATCGAAGCAGGTGCTAAATATGTTGTCATGTCAGCTCCATCAAAAGACGACACTCCAATGTTCGTTTGTGGCGTTAACGAAAAAACATACGTTAAAGGAACTCAATTCGTTTCTAACGCTTCATGTACAACAAACTGTTTAGCTCCAATCGCTAAAGTTTTACACGACAATTTCGGTATCGAAAGCGGTTTGATGACAACAGTTCACTCTGTTACAGCAACACAAAAGACAGTCGACGGCCCATCATTGAAAGACTGGCGTGGCGGTCGTGCTGCTTCTGGCAACATCATCCCTTCATCAACAGGTGCAGCTAAAGCTGTTGGTAAAGTTATCCCTGAATTGAACGGTAAACTTACAGGTATCTCAATGCGCGTTCCTACATTAGACGTTTCTGTTGTTGACCTTACAGTCAACCTTCAAAAACCAGCTACAAAAGAAGCTATCTGCAAAGCTATGAAAGAAGCTTCAGAAGGTGAACTCAAAGGCGTTCTCGGTTACACAGAAGACGCAGTCGTTTCATCAGACTTCTTAGGCTGCACATTGACATCTATCTTCGATGCTAACGCTGGCGTTTATCTCACAGATACATTCGTAAAAGTCGTTTCATGGTACGACAACGAAATCGGTTACTCAAATAAGGTATTAGACCTTATCGCACATATGGCAAGCGTTAACGCTTAATAAAGACTACAGTAACATTGTGGTTATATGACTCTGAGAGTTAAAAGAAGGCTGTTTAGGCAGCCTTTTTTATTTGTTGTTTTTATTGGTTAATTTGTATATTTGCAGAAAGTAAAATTATTAAAAAAACATTTTTTCATGAAAAAACTATCTTTATTTTTAGTTGCGCTTACATTGATGTTGGTGTCATGTAAGCCTGAGATTGAGAAACCTACTGTAGAAACAAAATCTGTTGTTGATATAACAGAGACAACTGCTAAAGTTGTTGGTAATGTTGTAGCAGACGGTGGATCTGAAGTGACAGCAAAAGGTGTATGTTGGGCTAAAACACAAAATCCAACAATTGAAAACGACAATACAAATGCAGGAGCAGGTGTAGGCGAGTTTTTAGTGGAAATCACAGGATTAGAATCTGAGGCAACATATTATGTAAGAACTTACGCTACTAATGAAGCTGGAACTTCTTATGGTGAAGAAAAATATTTCACAACATTGGGAATTGATAATGATGATCCAGAAACTCCAGAAGAACCAGAAGAACCAGAGACCCCAACAATCAATGGTTATGCTTATGTCGACTTGGGATTGCCAAGTGGTTTGAAATGGGCTACACATAATGTTGGAGCATTTGAAGCTCAAGAAGTAGGAACATATTTCGCATGGGGTGAACTTAAATCAAAAGAATCATTTGAAATGGACAGTGACACTTATGGTGTTGTTATGGGTGACATATCTGGTGATGTTAACTATGACGTCGCTGCGTCAGCATGGGGTTCTACTTGGAGAATGCCAACAGAAGCCGATGCAAAAGAGTTGAGAGACAACTGTACTTTTGAATGGGTCCAGATAAGCAATACGTTGCAAGGCTGTATAGTGAAAGGCCCTAATGGCAACGAAATATATCTTCCAGCAGGCGGTTTCATGACAGATATGACAGTGGATTTCTTTGATAGCGAAGGAGCATACTGGCTTTCAACACCAGATCCAACAGATGCAGGATATTCATGTTTCTTCTATTTCTACAATACAAACTTCTGTAATGTAGGTTGGTTCAGCCGTTATGCTGGTTTGTTGATAAGACCAGTGTCTGAATGAATTTACAATTAACAGTTAATAATAATTAACAATTGATAAAGGGCTGCTTTGATAGGGCAGCCTTTTTTGTGTCTTTGCTTTGTCTAGAAAACATTATATTTTTCTTAAATTTTTTTAATATTTCCTATTGATTTTCGGGAAAAAGCATATTAACTTTGCAAGTTCAAACCTTGAGAATATGAATTATCCGGACACTTATTCCAAAGAAGAGCAGCTCGAAATGGATAGGCAGTACGAAGTATTGCTTGAATCATGGACTAGCGAAAAAAAAGAAGCTGATGTTGAACTCGTTAAGAAAGCCTACGAATTTGCGGCTTTGGCTCATAAAGACGCTCGTCGTAAATCGGGAGAGCCTTATATCTTCCATCCTATAGCTGTAGCGATTATTGTGGCTAAGGAAATTGGAATGGGTGCGACGTCCATAACAAGTGCGCTTCTGCATGATGTCGTCGAGGATACGGATTATACAGTTGAATATATTTCTCAAGAGTTCGGCCCTAAAGTGGCACGCGTCGTTAAAGGCCTCACCAAACTCAGCAGCATCGATTTTCAGAACAGCATAGAAAGCATCCAGGCAGAGAATTATCGTAAGATAGTGAATACGATGTCGGAAGACATCCGTGTCATCCTGGTAAAGCTTGCGGACAGACTGCATAACATGAGAACCTTGGAGTCGATGGCTCATCATAAGCAACTGAAAATAGCATCTGAAACAGTTTCTTTTTACGCACCACTCGCATTCCGTCTCGGATTGTTCGCAATAAAATCAGAACTGGAAAACCTTTGCCTTAAATATATAAATCCTCAAGTGTATGAATCAATATCTTTACAAATCAGTGAGATAAGAGATAAGAAGATAAAAGAGCTTGAAGAGTTTATCACACCTATAAAAGAAGAGTTGGATAGGGAAGGCATTAAGGCAGAACTGAAAATCATTGAAAGAAGTCAGAGTAGCCTTTGGGAAAGAATGCGTAAGTTCGGGCTGTCATTGGATGAGATTTATGATGCATATGTGTTGAGAATTATCATTGACTGTCCTCTTGAAGTGGAAAAGATTCAGTGCTGGCAGACTTTCGGTGTGATGACGATGTTCTATCGTCCTAATAACTCTAGGTTAAGAGACTGGCTTTCATTTCCAAAGACAAATGGTTACGAGTCGATACACGCTGTCTTCATGAGCAAGCAAGGCAACTGGATTGAGACGCAAATTAGAACGCAAAGGATGAATATCATCGCTGAGCGTGGCGTGATGGCTTACCTTAAATATAAGAACGATGTCAATGCTGCTGAAAACAGCCTCAAGTCGTGGCTCGACAATGTGATAGACCTTACGAACTCCAGTGATTCATCGGCGGTAGAGTTTATCAATAGTTTTAAACTTGATTTGTTCAGCGACGAGATCTTTGTCTTCACTCCTAAAGGCGAGATGAAAAGCATGCCGAAAGGCGCGACGGTTCTAGACTTTGCGTATATGATTCACAGCGAGATCGGTAACCATTGTATTGGCGCAAACGTCAATAAGAAACTGACCACCATCGACTATGTCCTTAATATGGGCGATCAGGTGGAAGTCATCACATCGCAACATCAGCATCCTCAGGAAAAAAGCTTTGACTTCCTGGTGACATCTCTGGCTAAGACACGTCTGAAAGCTGGAATAAAGGATTATAAGAGGTCGTTTAAGGAAGATGGAAAGAACAAACTGCAAGAATATTTTGATAGGTTGAATGTGGAGTTCAGCAAGCAAAACAGAAATATTGTTGCGGAAAAACTCGGCTTGGCGGGACGTATAGACCTATATTATAATGTGTCGATAGGTAAATTCAATTTCCAAGATATTGAACATATTTTCAAGAATACGCAGAATAATAATTCCAATACATTATTAAAGATATTGACATTCGGATTAGTAGGTTCCACATCATCTAAGTCAAAGTCAAAGTCAGAGTCAGCGTCAGTGTCAGTGTCAGAGTCTGACTCAAACGATTTAGGATACACTATATCAACATGTTGCAATCCTATTCCTGGAGATGATGTCGTGGCTATCACATTCCCGAACCAGCCAGTTCAGATACATCGTCCTGATTGTCCGAAAGCTATAGAGCTTATGTCTAAATACGGCAAGAATATCGTCAAAGCGAAATGGCAGTTCTCTGAAGACATTGCGTTTATGGCGACCTTGAAGATTTCTGGCGTCAATAAGTTAGGTTTCGGAACGGAATTGTTCGCGCTTCTCAGCGAGGGGTTCAAACTCGACCTTTATTCCATCAAGATGCAAAGCGAAGGCGGAATGGTCGATGTGACAGTTTCATTTTATGTTAATAATCTACGACAATTGGAGACAGTTATCGACAGCTTGAGAAAAATGGACCTCGTCAAAAAGGTGATGAGAATAGAAAGAAACATTGAAAGTTAAGGACTTACTTTCTCTGAAAAAAATAATTTATTTTCTTTGCTTACGTACTTAGATTTTTACTAATTTTGAACGCTAAATAGATATACTTTCCGTATGCACTCCATTTTGCGAGTGATATTTAGCCTTAGTTTTTGTAAATTATTAAAAATCAATAAAGAATTATGGCAAAAATAGATTTGCTTCTTGGATTGCAGTGGGGCGACGAAGGTAAAGGTAAAGTCGTCGACGCTCTTACACCTAAATATGATATAGTGGCTCGTTTTCAAGGCGGACCAAATGCTGGTCACACTATCGAGTTTGATGGCAAGAAATTCGTCTTGCACACAATTCCTTCAGGTATCTTCAACGAAGGTTGTGTCAACGTAATCGGTAATGGCGTTATCATCGATGCTAAGATATTCAAAGATGAAATCGACAAACTCTCAGAAAGCGGCATCGATATCAAAGACCGCCTCTTGATTTCAAACAAGTCACATCTCATCATCCCAACACACCGCGCTCTCGACGCTGCTAACGAAAAAGCACTTCAAAAAAATAAAATCGGTTCTACTTTAAAAGGTATCGGACCTACATATACAGACAAGACAGCACGTCGCGGATTACGTATAGGCGACATCGCTGCCGACGACTTCAAGGCTCGTTATGAGAGACTTAAAAACACTCACCTCGCTCAAATCAAAAACCTCGACTTCGATATGAGCACTCTCACTCTCGATAATATGTCATTTGAACAATATGAACAAGAGTGGTTCAAAGCTATCGAGTTCTTGAAACAATTCCAATTTATCGAAAGCGAATATTTCATCAATAAATCTATCGCTGAAGGCAAACGCGTCCTCGCAGAAGGCGCACAAGGAACACTCCTCGATGTTGACTTCGGAAGCTATCCTTTCGTTACATCATCATCAGCCATCGCAGCTGGCGCTTGCTCAGGTCTCGGCGTTGCTCCAAGCAAAATCGGTAAGGTATACGGTATCTTCAAAGCTTACTGCACACGCGTCGGTACTGGTCCTTTCCCAACAGAATTGTTCGATGAAGTAGGCGAGAAGTTACGTAAGAACGGTCATGAATTCGGTTCAACAACAGGCCGTGCTCGCCGTACAGGTTGGCTCGACCTCCCAGCTCTTAAATATGCTGTCATGCTCAATGGCGTAACCGACCTCATGATGATGAAAGCTGACGTCATGGACGACTTTGAAGAAATTCAAGTCGCTACAGCTTATAACTACAAAAACGAAGAAATCGACTTCCTCCCATTCGACGCTTGCACTCAGACAATGACTCCAGTCTTGAAGACTTTCAAAGGATGGAACCAAAAGATAGAAAAAAATATCCCTGCCGAATTGAACGATTATATTGAATTCATCGAAAATTATATCGGCGTGCCTATCACATTGGTGTCTTACGGTCCTGACCGCAGCGAATGTATAGAGAGAGCTAAGAACTAAAAACTAAGAGCTAAGAACTTAATGATAATATAAGGACGCATTAAAAAAGTGCGTCCTTAATTTTAAAATGAAATTTGTTATGAAAAATAATGTAATTAAAATAATGAGTAAGGTTTGTGCTTTTGCATTTGTCTTGATGCTTATGATGTCTTGTAATGATACAACTCATTTCATTTCAGATGCACAGCAAAGAGCTGACGTGAAAGCTGACCTCGAAGCTAAGATGGCGGAATTTCCTAACGGAGATTATTTCAATATCTTGAATGAAGAAATGCCTCAAAATGAAAAAGAAGCATTGGAATTTTTATATGCTTATATGTTTGACGGCGACCTCACCGACTATAGCGGCGAGTTTTATCATAACAATGTGAAAGCAGCTTTTAAGGCAAGAGAAGAGATGCCTTGGGGAAAAGACATTCCTGAAAGAGAATTCAATCACTTCGTGATGCCAGTCAGAGTCAACAATGAAAACCTCGACGACTCACGTTTCGTGTTTTATGAAGAACTGAAAGACAGAGTGAAAGACTTGTCATTATATGACGCTGTCTTGGAAATAAACCACTGGTGCCATGAGAAAGCCAACTACAAAGGATCCGACTCAAGAACAAGTTCTCCACTTGCAACAGTGAAGACCTCATGGGGCCGCTGCGGTGAAGAGTCAACATTCCTCGTAGCAGCATTGCGCGCTATGTGTATTCCAGCACGTCAGGTTTATACTCCTCGCTGGGCTCACTGCGACGACAACCATGCTTGGGTTGAGGCTTACGTCGACGGCGAGTGGTATTTCCTCGGCGCCTGCGAACCGGAGCCGGTGCTTGACCTCGGTTGGTTCAACGCTCCAGCATCACGCGCGCTCCTCCTTCACACTCGCGTGTTCGGTCGTTACTATGGACCAGAAGAAGTGATTAGCGTGACACCAAATCATACAGAGATAAACGTTGTTGATGATTATGCAGAAACATCAAAGATGATCGTGAAAGTCGTTGATGCAAATGGCAACGCTTTGCCTGACGTAAATGTTGAATTTAAAATATTCAACTATGGCGAGTTCTGCAGCGTCGCTGTTAAGAAGACAGACGCAAACGGCGAGACATGGATGACAGCAGGCAATGGCGACATGATGGCATACGCTACAAAAGACGGCAAGTTCGGATTTGAAGAAATGCCTTTAGGAAAGAAAGACGAACTCGTCATCGTCCTCGATAAGGAAGAAGGAATGGAAATGGTGATAGAATACGACATCACTCCTCCTGCACAAAATGCCAAGATGCCAGAAGTGACACCTGAGATGCGCGCTGAAAACGACAGACGCTTCGCTTACGAAGACTCAATAAGAAATGCTTACATCGCTTCATTCCCACGCGATATAGAAGACCAAGAACTTCTCACATTGATAGAAAAATCATGGGGTAACTATCAGACAATATTAGACTTTATCGCTTATGCAGAAAAGAATGGCAAACGTCAGATGGCTTTAAATCTTCTTAAAGAAATAAGCGACAAAGACTTGCGCGACGTCACTATGGACGTGCTCGTCGATAACCTCGATTATACTGTAGAAGGCGAAGGCGATACATATAACGCTTACATCTTGAACCCACGCGTTTCAAGTGAGATGATAAGACCTTATAAACAAGAACTTTCAAAATATTTCAATAAAGAACAAGCTGAGCAATTCAGAAACAACCCACAAGAACTCGTTGAATGGATAGTTGAAAACATCACCACAAATAACAACGCTCGTATCATTATGTTACCAACAAGCGTTATCAAGTCAATGGTGACAGACTATCGCTCAAGAGGAATATTCTTTGTCTCTATGGCACGTTCACTCGGCATCGCCTCTCGCATCGATCCAGTGACTGGCAAGATTCAATATATCAAAGACAACAACTGGATTGACGTTAACTTTGAAGAAGAAGTAGCAGAAGCAACACCAACACGTCAAGGCATTTTGATGGCGAAATACGTTCCTTCAGGCGCATTGACAGACCTTCGTTATTACACACATTTCTCTATCAAGAAGTTCAACGGCAAGAGATTCGACTTGCTTGCTTACGACGCTAAAGACCCAGGCATGGATTTCGGTGAACAATATTCTACATTATTTGAAAACGGTCTCGCCCTTGACCCGGGCTATTACGTCATGACAACAGGAACACGTCTCTCTGACGGCAGTGTGCTCGCTCGCACTACATTCTTCAATATAGAATCCGATAAGACTACAAACATTGATTTGGTTATGAGAGAACCAGAAAAAGGCTTGAGAATAATTGGCAACTTCAATTCGGAGAATGTGTATACACAGACTCAGACACAGACTCAGACACAGACACAGACACAGACGAGTTTGTTGGCAACAACAGGTCGCGGATTTTATGTCCTCGGACTTTTGGATGGAGGCAGCGAACCTACAACACATGCAATGCTTGACATCGCAGCAGTGAAAGATCAGTTGGATAAGTGGGGCAGAAGTTTCGTGTTCTTATTCCAAAACGAAGAACATAAGAAAAACTTCGAACTCAAGAACTTCCAAGGACTTCCAGAAAATGTCACATTCGGTATTGAAGACGGAACGATGTTGAAAGAAATCGTTGCCAACATGCGACTTCAAAATAATAACCTACCTATATTTATAGTGGCAAACACACAAAACGAAATCGTATTTATCTCACAAGGATACACGATAGGGTTAGGGGAACAATTGACAAAAGTAATCAATGAGTTATGATAAAAAAAGACAGCTTTCGGGCTGTCTTTTTTTTTTAGACACCGAGACGCCGAGATACCGAGTCGCCAAGTAGAGACGTCACCCCTGTGGCGTCTCAATCCTGTAGGGACGTGATTTATCGCGTCCTGAAACATAAATCTAATTGAAAATTGAAAACGGATGCGTCTTTGCATTTGGAACTGCATTCAAAATAAAAACAAATTTTTGTTTTGATTTTAAAAAAATATTTTTTACTTTAGAGGTGCTGTTTTTTTAAAGTAAAATTGGTGTATAATAAATTAAAAACCAATTGGTTATGAGAAAAATGATAAGGTTTTTATTTTGTGCAATCGTGTTCTGTATGATAATTTTATCAGAGAATAAAGTGTTGCAGGCTCAGAATGACTCGT
>JAZQYR010000026.1:0-1801 GCA_045633585.1 Bacteroidales bacterium | reverse complement strand
ACGGAGAGTGAAAACAGGTGTTCTTTCAAGGATTCCTTTGCTTCCCATGGCCAAGATGATTTTGGATAAATACAAAGGCGGAGAAAGAATGCTTCCCATCCAAGACCCTGCAGATATAAACAAATATTTGAAAGATATAGCTATCCTATGCAACATCAATAAGCGGATAACCTTTCACACGAGCAGGCATACATTTGCCTCCACAGTAACTTTGGCCAATAACATTTCCTTGGAAGTGGTCTCAAAAATGCTCGGTCATACAAATACACGAATGACTACCCACTATGCTAAACTCGTTGACAGATGCATCGGCGAGCAGATGGACAAATTGATGGATTCATATCAAGAAGAGGTTTAGTCAAAGCTTTGAACAAGTTTCATCCCACTTATATATAATAGGTGGGATTTTCTTGTTACCTTTGTGTGAATAAGATTATATCTATGGAAAGTAAAATAAAAATACTCAGTTATTATATTGCCGAAGATGAAAATGGCCTACCGGCATATCGCTCATTCGATTATTTATATTTCTATGAAAACAAATTACGGCCTTATGATGAAGTTGAATACGAAGGCGTAAACCATAGGGTTTATGAAGGCGACGTTGACGTTGATGACTTTTATGAACGACACAAGGATAAGATGCGAGATGTCGTTGAATCTCTCCTACAAGATGAACGATTGGGACAGTTACAAGATGAACTTCAAGAAGAAGGAAAATCTGTGTGCGTTGTCAATTTATACATCTTGGCCAAATATCTTATTGAAAAGAATAAATCACGGCATCTTCTTTTACTGAAACCAAGTTTGTCAGAGACATTATCTTCTTTGAAAGATGTTTCAGAAATTCGCTTTGTCAATAAAGATGGGACAATGGCAGAAAGTACTTCTGATGCATTGATAAAAAAGATAATGGATACTTTGAAAAAAGAGTCTCCAGCGGCAAACTATGAGGTAGAAAAGATAGTAACGTGGGATGATGTTTCAAACAATTCAATCATGCAGAGCTATTTCGTTTACGATTTGACCATGTTTCTTAACAAACATTTTCCCGTTAAACGTAAAAAGGACGCTCTTGTATCTACTAAAGAGGTTGAATTGATTCTTTACCTTATGAAGCTTTTTGGCTTATCAACGGTTGAACTAACCAACAAAAGATATTGGCAACTGATGAAAACATGTAAAGATGTGGACAAACAGATTAAAGAACACCGATTGCTAATAAACCATGAGGGCGCAATAATTCCTCTTTACCTTATACCTTATTCTGTATGGAATAATAGTAAAATTGAGTGGAACGATGAAAACACATCAAAATTTGACGCAGGAGATTCATTTGCTATAAAACTATAGTAAAACGTTATTAAACAATATATTATGCTCATTCTTGTACTATGCAGGAATGAGCATCTTTTATTATAAAATGGTTAATTTTTAAGGGCTTCAATAACTAACTTTTTATTCTTTTCCACTTCCAACGATTCGCTCTACCTTTGCGCCTGTCAAAAGGACAAGCGGTCATTGAAAGGTTGAGTTGAAGACTCATTTCCGAACAGCAAGCTTCCTCGATGAAGCAAGGAAGTTCACACCGAAGAACAGTAAGTGAGAATCAAGAGCCATCAACACCCGACGATAAGCTTGGACTACCAATCAACAACATGGGCGCCCGTTGAAGATTGGAGACACAACATTGTTTCACCATTAAATAGGTAAAGTATGAAAACTATGATTTTTAATGAAATTGCTGATTTTATTATGTTTGATTTTAAGGCTATGGAAGAAAAAAGAGCTAATGAAGTCG
>JAZQYR010000025.1:0-65387 GCA_045633585.1 Bacteroidales bacterium | reverse complement strand
ATCAAGGAATGGAGATGCTATGAACTGCCATCCTTGTGAGTGGTGACTTCCGTCTGGTCCCCATGATGCAGGATTGTTGATGTTCATATTGAATGTAGCAGCGACATTGGCGTTGTTTTGATAGACCTGTCCGCCGTCTTCGATGACGAAGGCTGAGTGAAGGTTATTCTTAATACCTTCTGTCACTTCTAGCACACCGCCATTTTCTACAGTGAGTGTACCAACATTTTCGATGAAGATTGAGTTGATTTCCACGTCATCTGTAACATGAGCGTTAGCTCTGATGATGACGTCGTCTGTTTCTACAGGAACTGTACCGATATTCCAGTTGCTGCCAACTTTCCAATTACCATCCTTGATAAAGATGATACCTTCGTTGATATCTTGTTTTGTGATGTAGAATGTAAATTCTGTCTCAGCAGCAGGAACAGCATAGTATGTACCTTTAGGGAACAACATATTTTCCATTATTGCTGTCACTGTACCTGATGCTTTTACAGAAGGTTTTGCTTCAGACTTGCCTCTGCTGCCATCAACTTCAAAAACTTTCTTGATGCAGATGTCATCGATTTTAAATCCATTAGACTTCTCGCTCAATCTTTTATCATTATGTACAAATCCAATATTGACTTGTTCTCCAGCATAAGCAGATAACGGCACCTCCATATATCCCCACACAGCATTTTCATAAGGAATTTCAGCAATGTCTTTGTATATTATTTCTTTTACAACCTCAAAAGTCACGCCATCATCCAAAGAAACTACTACCGCAAACTTTTCATCACAATAACTGTTATCCGATTGCTTATGATGGAATGTTATTTTTGACATTTCTGTTATTTCATATTTCGACGTTGTGTATACATAATTTTCAGGAGTCAATGTTCCTCCATCATAAGTTTCAGATACTAATGCCCAATCTGTTATTAATGGATTTTCCGACATACCGCCCCATCCTCCATATCCATTTTTGTCATCTGTACTTATTAATTTCCAATTCCAACCATCTTCATCAGCATCCTTGATTGTCAAACCTAAGTCCGCCATTGTCAATTCACCTTCTCCTGTATGACTATTATCTTGACACATAATATGAACGTCAATTGTTTCATCCACAGGAGCGTCGCCTATACCATAATATGGGTTGTCACCACTTGGACCGTCTTTATCAACGTCATCATTAGCAAAGTCATCCTTATAGAATGCCAAGAGTGCTTTTTCACCATTAAATACCTTTGCTGTCACATAAGCGTCATTTGCCAAAGTAAATTTATAAACGGCATCCTTTCTTGTACCTACTCCGTACTTTTCTGCCTCTGGTGTTTCACCTGGCAAGATATAGTCATCGTGCAATGTTGTGATGTCTGGAGTATCTTCATACTCGTCATTTAACCATACCACTTCTCTTGACTTTTCAAAGATGTCTGGTTCAACTGGGTCATATGCTGTTGCAGTAACTTTCACTTCCTTAACGTTACCTTTCTTAGGTGTAACGCTTAATGTTCCTGATTTGAGACCTACAGCATTATTTTTATTATAACCCATTTCAAATTCCACATTTTCTGCTGGAAGAGTTAAAGAAGGCAAAGTAAAGAATGGATTATCAACTGCCACAGCATTTATTTCTGTATTATATCCATTTATTTGTACCGGCACTGTAGCGTCAGCTTTTTCACTCCAATAATCACCAACTATAACTTCACCGAAATCGATTGGATCCGGTGTTACCATAACATCAGGAGATGTAGTGGTGTATGTGATTTTTATAATGTTATTCTTATAAAGTGTAACAGCAGCAGAAGAATAACCATGAGGAAGGTAAGTATCATTTGCAGCGCACAAAGACCTTATATTGTCTGTTGCATATACGTAAAATGAAGATTGATTCCACTGTTCTCCGTTTTCACGAATTACTGATACCAATAAGTTATTGCCTGTATACTCAACTGACTTGTCAAAATTGAGTGTCATCCATCCACCATCTGCAGGCATTGTGTATTGACCATCAAATACCTTATTATCATCATTAAGAGCAAACCAAGTATTATTTGAGAATACTGTCTCTTCCGTATTTTGCACGTAAACTTTAATTATATCTTTCTTACCACTATTTGTATTTCCATTTACTTTAAAAGAAATAGAAGTAATCTTCACATTTGATGCTGAAGCGAAATCCAATTCTTCTCTTGTATAAATCTGTTGTGAAGCAGAATATTTGTGTGCGTGAGATACAGGAAGAACCGGTCCTGTGTAATTAATGTAAGTCTCTGGATTTTCGCCTATTTCTTTTTCCAATGTATATTCAGCACCTGGCAACCTCATTTCAACTATGACTTCAGTTTCATTGCCGTGAGTTATTTCCACATCAAATATAGATCTGTTGTTATATCCAGATTCAGATGCATATATATCATAGGAACCCATTGGGATATCGCCACCGAACTTACCATCGGCACCAGTGTTATAAGGATATTCATAAGCAACACCTAGGCAGTCTGTGCCTCTTACTGTGACAGACACGCCTGAGAGAGGATTACCAGCTTCATCAACAACGATACCAGCCATAGTACCAGTACCAGTCTTTTTCACTGTAACAGAAGCTTGGTCTTTATCAGTTTCGCCGCCGTCATATACAGCAGTCAAGCAGATTGTATTGTCGCAGCCTCTTGTTGGGAGACCGCCTACGATAGTATATGTTGTTGTGCTTGAAGAAATCAATGTAGTGTTGATTTGTTCATATACATAAGAAGAGTTTCCTGCATGCCAGTATTTTTCATAGAGGTTGTAACCTTGTAATGTAGCTGAAGTAAGCTGATTCCAAGACAATATTACATCTTCACCTACGACATAAGAATCCTTATCAGAAGTTAAAGTCAAATTCTCTGGAGTATCAGGATCTGGGTCAGGATCTGGTGTTGGATCTGGAGTTGTGCCTGCATCACCGAATGTAAGAACGATAGAGTTGTTAGTAGCATCCAATGTTCCGCTCGTTTCCATATTTTCAGGATCAAAAGAGGAAGACTTAGTCATTCTAAGTGCTTTGTTTCCCAAACCTGCGCTATAAGTATAGAATCTAGCAGTTGATGTAGATGTATTTGTATTATCAAAAACAGATATCAAGAGATTGTTGCCAGTATATTCAAGAGGTGTATCCAATACTATTTCTAGATACTGATCTGTTCCAAGAATATCTACTTCTCCTTCAAAAACCTTGTAACCAGATACAGCGACCCAATCGCCTACACTTGAGAATGTTTCTTTTGTCGTATTCTGCATATATACCACAAAGTTACGTTTCATAGTGTATTCGTTTTGTTGCTTAAACGCAATCTTTGTAATCTTACTACCATTCAGAGTACCACTTGGATCAATTTCTGCTTTTGTATAAATCTGTTGAGAATAACTATATTCGTAATATGTATAAACCGGCAAACGGGCACTATTTGTGGTTTCATCTCCGATGCTTACTTCACCTTCGTAGTCACCATCTCCGCCGCCAGTGTTTTCTGCTTGTGTCGTGGCGCATGATTGATTTGATTCTGTTTGTCCTGCAGTATTGACAGCAACGATACTATAGCAATATTGTGTGCTTGCTGTGAGACCTGTATCTGTGTAAGATGTAGTTGTCAATCCTGATGCTACTTTTGTCACTGCTCTATATACATCATAACTTGTTGCGCCAGATGATTCTGTCCATGACAATGCTATTGAAGAGCTGCTTTGTGCTGTTGCAGTAAGAGTGAAAGCACCAGGCACTGTTGGTGTTGGGTCTGGATCTGGTGTTGAAGTTGTAACTTCTTCGAGAGTCCATACTTCAGCATCTGACTGATTAGCATTACAATAAACCAGAGGTTCTGCCTTAAAGTAGTTGCTACCTGTAACTTTACTATTTCTGATATAGAAATCAGTAGCATTGACATAGTCAAATATAAGAGGAGTATTTGGTGTTTTTTGATAAGCATCTACATTCCAAGAGTTATATGCACCACATTCAATGTAGTATCCGTCTGCAGAACGAAGATAATAATTTCCATTACCAGCATCTTCTATTGTAAATATCTGAGCATTATCATCTAACTTATTAGCATTAGCGCCAACATTACTTGTATTTGCTGTTGACATTGAGTAAGAATTAATATGGAGATAACGACCTATATAATCACCATCAACGATCGTTACACGATATTGTTTTCCTGTAAAGGAATTTTCTGCCCATGTTGTAGCGCAAGATTCATTTGAAGTAGCAGTTTCTGAACCTTTGATAGCTTTAACTGTGTAGCAGCATTGAGTTTCTGGACTCAAACCTGTATCTGTATATGATGTTGTTGTAACACTTGCTATTTGAGTACCGCCTTTATAGACAATATAAGATTCTGCGCCTATGGATGATGTCCATGACAAGTTTATTTCAGATGTACTTTGTGCTGTTGCTGTGAGTTTTGGAGCACTGAGAGGAAGGTCTTCTGCCACTGAGAGAACAGCTTCATAAATATCAATTCTACCCGTACCTGTCTTATTGCTCTTATTAGTGGTTAACTTCACTGCTGTTGTTTCCAAGGCTTCGCATACCTGAGCTGGAGTAAGACTTGGATTAGCTTCAAGGAGAAGAGCTATAGCACCTGCAACGCAAGGAGTTGCCATTGAAGTGCCGCTCATATATTCATAATAGTAATTTGGATATTCCCATGAAGTAGATTGTATAAAATAACCAGGAGCACATACGTCAGGACGGATAAGACCGATATTTCCAGTCAACGTATAGTCGTTATAAGTATCATAAGATGTACCGACCCATGTCACAGGACCTTGTGAAGAGAAGTCACATGCGTTATCGTCATAGTCGACAGCGCCAACACAGATAACGCTGGTTGTTCCTCCAGAATTAGATTGTTGGTCAGGGTGAATCCATGGTGGAGGGCAGTTTCCTGGAGAATTGATGTTATATGGTGTAGGATATGTAGACAAGTCTGTTCCGTCGTTACCTGCTGCAACAGCTGCGACAATGTTCAATGGTTGCATATTTGAGAAGATGGTTCTCATTTCCCTATTAAGATACTGGTCAGTAGGATATGAGAATCCCAAAGACATACTCAATACATTGGCACCTTTTTCTACAGCATACTCCACAGCGTTAACGAGAGATTCAAAAGTACCTTCCCCTTTCGCGCCGCCAAGGGCTTTAATAACCATCAATGTTGCATTTGGAGCCATACCTGTAATCAATTCTGAAGTACCATCACCACAGACAGTACCAGCGCAGTGTGTTCCGTGGCCGTTATCATCAGAGACATCATATTGATCTGTGTATCCATCAACCTGACCTACCAATGTGTTTATACCATGATGACCATTGCCATCATCCCACAAGTGGTCTGCCAAGTCCTCGTGATTCGTATTAACACCAGAGTCAATAACAGCAACGACAACGCCTTTACCTGTATAACCTAATTCCCATACTTTGTGAGCGTTGATTTTTTCAACGTTATCTCCGTTGTAAGTCGCCAATGCTGTGACTTTGTCTATAGATTCACCTTTTGGAGCTTCGTCATAAAGGAGTTTCTCTATCTTATTATATAATATCGCCTCTACATCAGGATGCTCTGCTATCTTTAAAATAGCATCGGCCGTAGCGTTACAGTTAATCATATTTGTCAGCCAGTGGCAGCTGACATTTGTCACCTGACTGCTTCTTTCATTAGCCTGCAGAGTCTTCATGACATCAGCCTGATTCTTTTCAGCCTGATATTTCATCTCTTCAATCATGTAAGACTTTTTAGCATCATCACTGCTAAATGACTTTCTTACATTAAGTTCTTTGGCGTCAATCTTTTTCTTCAAGACAATATTGACGCTGATTTTGTCAGCACTTCTGCTATTCATAAGAGCATATAACTCAGGATCTATGAACGCATTTTGTGCAAATCCTAGAGTTACAAAACAGAAGCTCAAAAATACAAGTATAAAAATCCTTTTCATAAAAATGAAATTTAAAAATTGTCCGAAAATTAGGAATTTTAAAAATAAATTCCAAGAAAAAAAATAACATTTTTTTGATGTACAATTAACAATGTACAATTAACAATTGTTTTAGGGGGGATAAAAAAAGACGCCACTATGTGACGTCTCTACAATTGGACGTGATGATCACGTCCCTACAATACTGATTGCTGATCGCCGATAGCTGACAGCTAATTTCGTCTTTCTTCCGAATATCAAGGCTCTGTTGTCGTCGATATGTCCGGCTGGGAAGTTGAAGCACACTGGTATTCCTTTGTCTTTCACATATTCAAGGATTATCTGCTCAGCATTTTTTCCAAACGGAATATTATTGTCGTGCATTTTTGTCAAACCGCCGACGATAAGTCCTTTGATGTTATCCAATTTGCCTGCGCGTTTCAATGCCATCATCATTCTGTCGATGTGATAGAGATATTCGTCAAGGTCTTCGAGGAACAATATTTTTCCATCTGTATTTGGGAAAGAATCTGATTCTAACAGACTATATAACACGGAGATATTACCGCCGACGAGTTCTGCTTCTGCCTCTCCGTATATATTAATAGGTGTGTTTTCTATTTCGTATGAAAGATTTCCTTTTGTCAAGGCTTCATAAAGAGAGTCAAGTGCTTCTTCAGTATTATCGCTGAAATTAATAGGCATCGTTGCGTGGATGCTTTCGCAGTTCAGACTTTGCAGATGTGCGTGCAGCACTGTCACGTCGCTGTAACCTATTATCCATTTTGGGTTAAGCAGGAATTTATCGAAGTTGAGTTTATCGATGATGCGTACTGTTCCATAGCCGCCCCTCGCGCATAAAATCGCGTCTATCTCCGAGTCGTCGAGATACGACTGCAGTGTGGCGGCACGGCTGTCATCATCGCCTGCGAACTGGTCACAAACGGCGAATAGTCTGTCGTCGTAAACGGGGATAAAACCCATCGTCTCCAGACGGCGCAAAGCGGGTTCTATGTCATTTTCGGTGACGAATCGCGCCGTCGCCACGATAGCGACTTTAGAACCTTTCGATAATAACTTCGGTGATATCATAACTCTTAATTTCTATATAAGACATTGACAACCACATCGCCGACCATTCCTAATGTCTTGGAGTCGATTTGTTCGATGTTATCTTTCACTGTATGCCAATAAGGATAGAATGAACTTTCGCTGTTGTTTTCCAGATGGATGATGTCAATCATCGGGATTCTTGCTATGGCGTTGACATAGATATGGTCGTCGTTGATAGGATGTCCTAATTCGTTTGTGAAATATTCGTCATAGCCGAGTTCACGAGCCAGTCTCCACACGTCATTGCTCAGCGCAGGAGCATAATGCTGTGAGTAATATTCCTTAGGGAACTTAGGATTCGGTGCTCCGACCATGTCGAGGAGTATTCCGAAGTAAGCGCGGTAGTTATATATATGCGGATTCTTTGCCCAGTATTGAGAGCCGAGGGCCCAGTCGTCGTTAGTCATGATGTTAAGGAAACGAGGAGCTCCGTAGTCTTCGAGGTCGAAGAGTATGATATCGACGCCGATATTAACAGGATTGTCGTTCAGCACTCTTGCTATTTCCATGAGCACTCCCACTCCACTCGCGCCATCGTTAGCGCCGTCGATAGGCGTGTTCCAGTTGTTTTCGTCAGGGTCGTGGTCGGCGAAAGGACGCGAGTCCCAGTGAGCGGCGAGCAGTATTCTCTTCTTCGCCTCTGGGTTGAAGGCAGCGATTATGTTCTTGCCGTCGATGCCTTTGCCATTATAAAGACGTGTTCTGAAGTTCTGGACGTAAATTGTATCTGCCTTGTCGTTAAAGAAATTGACGAACCAGTCGGCACACTGTTTATGAGCGACACTGCCAGGAACACGAGGCCCGAAGTCTAACTGTTTTTTGACATAATTATAAGCCGAATCCGCATTGAAATCTGGAATCACGACTTGCTTCACCTGAGGAGCAGGTTGCGCCACAGGTTTCGAGTTTTGTTTGTTATCACAAGAAGTTATTGAAAATATAACTAATGATATAATAGCGATTTTTTTAAGCATAGAATTCATTATTTATCATGCAAAAATAATATTTTTATTAGGAATTAGGAGCTCGGAATTAGGAATTATTTGCAATTAATAATTATTGGTATAAAAAAGACATTGAACCCTGAACCCTGAACGCTGACGCTGACACTGAACACTGAACACTGATTGCTGATTGCTAACAACCAATTGACACGTCTCTACATTTTGGACGCGATGAATCGCGTCCCTACAAACTTTCAATTTCCGAAACACCATATAGGTAAATTCCCACAACAACCCCTAACTCCTAACTCCTAACTATTTACATCGGTGTTGGTGCTGCTACCTCGCCGCCTCCTACTTGCGCCTTTCTCTCTAATTCCATCTTACCGAATCGGAAGACAAGTCCAGCACTGATAGAACGGCTGTTGTATTTGAACGAACTGTATGATTGATAATACGGATTCGTGGTGTTGTTATCCCATTTATTCCAATTGAAGATGTCATTGACATTGATATGAACCGACATCTTTCTGTCGAAGAAGTCAGCACGCAATCCGCAGTTGATGGAATAGTTGGCATGACGCTCAGCATATAACGACTTCTGTGGTGAACGGTAATTTCCTGAAGCATGAATTTCTAATTTGTTCCACAACTTAGCCCAAAGATTTAAACGAACGCTGTAGACAACAGAATTGCTTTTAACGACGTCATTATTAAACTTTGTCTCAAAATAATAGTCATAGACATTAGCATATAACCTCATATTAAACATACCTGTCGGGCGATATGTGACATTTGCCTCCAGACCTTTTCTCGATGACTTGCCAACATTGACTGGATATGAATATTGAACATATCTTCCGAAAAATTCATCATAAATAACATCACTGACGTCATCGACTGTATTCTTTGAATCTCTGTAATATGCTGTCAATCCTAAAGAACCGAATTTGTTCCAGTATTTCGTCCAACCGGCTTCAATAGAATTGGTGTATGTAGGAAGCAAATTTGGATTTCCTGTCGTAAATGACTCTGATGAATAGAACTTATAGTCGGTGAGGTTTCTTGCGCTTGGTGGCGATATTCTGCGAGAATAACTCAAACTGAAGTTATGCATCGACTTGGTTCTATAAGAAAGATGTAATGACGGACGCCAGTTAAGATAGTCTTTATTTATATCGCTGGTTGTATATCCATCAATATCACACCAAAGTCGTTCGTATTCCATTCTGATGCCAGGTTTCACGACAAAGTTACCCCATTTCTGTTGCAGCGTAAAATAAATGTCATATTCGTTAGAGCCGACGTTTCTGTCGTAGCTGCGCATGATGTCAGTAACATAAACGTCGCCTGCAAGCGTGTCGTAACTCATGTAATATGTGTCGGGACTATATTCGTACGACGCACCAATACCGATTTCGCCGTTTTCAGAATAAGGAAGCGTGTAATCGAGGTTGACGCCATAACCGAAGTCTTTATGCGAAGACAGTTCTCTGTAATCCACATCCATCCAAGTCTGTGTCTCATAATATCTTTTATGATAATTATTGCTATATCCGTTAGAGATATTGCCTGTCATTCTGAGACTTATATTATGACCTTCGTTATTAAACTTATGCAGATATTGCAATCCTCCATTCAAGAAAGTATTGTTACCTATCGCCTCGCCGTATGTCTCATAATGATACATTCCGGAGTCTTGCATATACTCGTGACGGTATGTCTCGTTGAAGCTATTCGACTTAGAAGCATTAGGCCATCCGCCTACCCAGACGGAGATAGTGTTCATAGTGTCGATGTTATAGTCGAAGTTGATATTGAAACCACCGCCGTAGGTGTTTGAATATGAGTTGCCATTATAACGGGTGTGGTTTGTGGTATCGAGATTATTATCGAAGGAAGTGCTGTATCCATTTTGGATATTATCCCATCGAGAGTAATTACCGCTGAGGAATACGTTGAGCGACATTTTCTCGTTAGCCCATACGTAAGAGGCCCATGGCGAGGCGTTTGGCGTTGACGAAGCTCTCACGCCGAAGCTGAGGAACTGATTCTTTTTGATTTTTGCGTTAGTGACGATATTGATGATGCCGCCGTCGCTATTTGAGGCATAACGCGCTGAAGGATTCGTTATCACCTCAATTCTCTCGAGCGCGTTAGCAGGCATCTGCTGTAGATATGTCTTCAGGTTCTCCGCATTGAGATTCGACGGCTGACCGTTGATCCAGATGTCTACCGACGACACGCCGCGCAACGAAACATTGCCTTCAACATCGACTTCAACACCGGGAGCGTTCTGCAAAGCGTCGGAAACGGTACCCGTCTGTACACTCGGGTCCTCACTGACATTATACAAAGTCTTCTCACCCTCGTTACTGAACAACGGACGTTTCTCAACAATAACGACTTCGTCTAACCTAATATTTCCCGACTTCATCTTAATGATTCCCAAGTCAAGGTTACCATCAACGTCCAAATTCTTCTTTATTGATTCATAACCTATTGAAGAAACAAAAAAAACATATCTCCCATCGGGAATATGTTCTAACTTAAAATATCCTTCATCGTTGGATGATGTTCCAGCAACCAAAACTGAGTCAATGGCTCGCATCAAGCCGACATTGACATAAGGCAGCCTTTCATTATTTGTGCTATCAGCCAACACACCGCTTATGTTATTCTGGGAAAACAATTGTATGTTGAAGAACAACAATGATATTATAAATAATGTCTTCTTCATGATATGGAGTTTTTCGTTTTAAAAAATCTTCAACAAAATTAAAACAATTATTATTCCATTTTTTAGTTTTTCTTTCTCTTTTTTTTGCCGCAAAAAGAGAAACAGAAAAAGCTCGCCGCTAGCAGCAGTTGAACGGCTTTAACTTTAAACGACGGGGAATTGCGGACTGAAAGTTCAAAAGCCAACAGCCTTAGTTCTTAGTTCTCTCTTGCGTTAGGGATTGGAGCGGCATCCTTTGCGAAGCGAAGCGGAGCAAAGATATAGCGGAAAGCCCGACGCGTAGCGGAACGCCCAAAACAATATACAATTGATAAAGTTCAGAGTTCTGCGTTCTTAGTTCTTCGTTCAAAAAAAAGTCGCCACGATTTCTCGCAGCGACTTTCTCAACTAATGGCCAATGGCCAAAAGATTTAGTCAATTATATTTTTGACACTTTTCTAACGACAGAGCCATTTTCTGTTGTGATGCGTACCATATACATACCTGCATCATATTGGCTCATGTTGATTACTTCGTTGTCTGAGTTGACGTTATTGTCGTAAACCACTTGACCTAAAGTATTTGTGATTGTGATGCGTGTCATTCCTTCAGCCTTGATTGTCAAGTTTTCTTTTGCAGGGTTTGGATAAACCATCATACCGTTGACATCTGTTTCACCAATGCTGAGCATATCAATCTTGATATAATATTGATCAGGATTTCTGAATGAGTTAGCTGGTTCTGATTCGCATGTTTCTTCGCCATCTTTATAGACAGCTCTTACTTGGTAGTAGTAAACTCCTTGTGAAACGACATCGAAGTATTTTCCTTCTTTAGTTTCTGTGAGCAATGTCATTTCGTTGAGGTCTGTACCACGATAGAGGTTATAATGTTGAAGTACAGATTCTCTTGTTTCTGTTGCGACTACTGATTCTTCAATAGGGAAGATATTAACGTTTTCGTTGACGTTTTCATTTACAGCCAATTCGAATTCTTCTGTTTCAATGCCTCTTTCTGTTTCGAAATTGCTTGTCACGTATGCTTTCATTGCCCATACATAGTTATAAGCACTATTCATTGACTTGAGGTCCATCCAGTCTGTACCATTCAAAGAGACCCATCTACCATTAGATTTGTTACCTGTATCTTCACATAAGATAGCTGTGCCTGATTGATAACACATGATCCAGATATGATCTTCACCTGTTACTGGAACAACATTATCCAATTCGATTTCAACCCATTGTTTTGTACCTGATAAAGTAACGCTTTGTACATGTTTTTGAATCATTGGAGCTGTCTTTGAGCCATAATAGATTAATATTGTTGTGCTACCAGCTTCATAATCATAAAGTTTGATTTTACTTAAGCTTGTACCAGTATAATCTGCGAGGATATCGTTTGGCAACAAGATAGCATAATAGAATGTACTGCCATTATTATTGAAGCCTGTGCTTGGAGTATTGTTGTCATAGCTCAACCAATCTGAAATTTCGAATGGCCATACCAAAGAAACGCCGAAGTCACCATTTTCATTTACTGACATTTCACCGTAGAGGTTTCTTGGAGCGTCGCATTGCATTGGAGCATCGATTAATACGCATTGTGGTTCTGACATTGCATAGTCGCTGTAAACAACTCTTACGCAGTATGAATATTCATCATAACCTGGGAAGTCTGTATAGAAGCTTCTCTTTGAAATTGGTTCTGGAGTAAGGAGTTCGTCTTCGCAGAATACCATTACGCCTTCAATTTCTTGTTCGCTTCTTGTTGATTTTGCGCCTGATGTCAAAGCGATGTCATCAACATTGATTATGTATTGGTCTGAACAGTTGAAGTGACGGATAGCGATATAAACTTCTTCGCCAGCGTATTTGCTGAGGTCGACAGTTCTCAAGACCCATTCTGTTTGAGGTGTCATTCCGTCCCATTCACTAAGTTTTTCATTTATGATTGTTTCTTCGAATAACATGATGAAGTCTTCTGCTGTAGCATCGTCTTGCATTGTGATTGCTACGCCATAATGTTCAGCGCAGTATTCTGGGTCCAAAGCACATACCAAGAATGACAATTGTGAACCTTCTGTGATAGTGTATTTCTTTTCTGTAACGAGGTAGTTGTCTGGATATAATGGCATACCATATTGATTGCCGTTTTCTGTCACGTAGTTATAGAAAGAGTGTGACATTACGCAATAGTCGTCTTTATAACCATAGCCAGGTCCTAATTTTTCAGCTGAGTTATACCAGCCATAGCTGTCGCCGTCAGCGTCTAATGATCTCCAGCCTGCCAATGTACCATCGCTGAAGTTGAATGAGAATGATGATTCAGCATCACCTTGTTCTTCATCGCCTTCGAAAGTCCATTCTATGAGAGCCTTACCTGCTACGCTTCTACCGTCTAAGCTCTTAACGCCAGCATATTCTGATGAAGAAGCGAATGTCCAAGTATATTCAGAAGCTTCACTGTCACCTGTTGTGTAGTTAGCTATAACACTTGCTTTGTATGTTTCACCAGCTGTCAAGCCTTCAAATTGATAGTAGTTTGTCTTGACATTTGTTGCAACGACTTCGTCGTTCAATTTCACTGTATAACCATTAAGTGATCTTGAAGCTGAAGATGATTTAGCGTTATTAACCAAAGCGATATTATCGACATCGATATAGAACTCACCGACTGTATTGAAGTGACGGAAAGCGACATATACTTCTTTTCCTGCATATTTGCTAAGGTCTATAGCTCTTCTATACCATGCGCCTTGTGTTCTGCTGTTTCTTGTTACTGCAGCACCGCGTGACATTGTTTCTTCCCAAACGACTTCAAAGCTATTTAAGTCTGTATCAGTTGTTGAAACCATAACTGCGTAATGTTCTGCAGGGCATGTCTCATCTTGAGCGCATACATAATATGAGAGTTCTGAACTTTCAGTGATGAGATAGCTATCTGTTGTAATCAAATAGTTATCTGGCTTAAGAGCTGCACTTTCTGGAGTAAGTGAGTCTGTGCTATATGATTGAGAGATGACACAATATTTACTCTTGTTATAGCCATTACCTGGGCCTAATATATCAGTAGTGACACGCCATGTCAAGCCGTCTTCGTCAGCATCGATTGCTGTCCAGCCTTCAAGAGTACCATCTTCAAAGTCGAAGTAGAATTTACCGCCGCCATTGTCGAAGTCAGCATTTTCCCACATTGCCCAACCTGTTGGAGAGACGTAGAGGTTTTCTACTGTAGCCTTGATTTCATTCAATACGATTTCAAGATTTTTAGTATCGATGATTTCTATTTCTTGTGAGTATTTTTCATAACCTTCCAAAGTAACTGTTACGATATAGGCACCTTTACGGAATCTGTCGAATGTGTAGCTTGCTGTTTCATCCAAAGTGACTTTATAGTCAAAACCTTGTTCTGGTTCTGTGATGTTAGTGAATTTAACTCTTGCGCCAGCAGGAACATCATTACCGTTTGTTGCAACATTAACATTTAATGTTGTGTACATATCTTTAGCAACAGTATTTGACCATACTATTTCAGCATCGCCGTCAGCATATACAGCAGCAACACCATAAGAATATGAACCGTATACTACTTCTGCCCATGTTGCATCAGTGTATGTTGTATCTGTAACTGTTGCGAGCAATGATTCTTCATTTGTGATATTATTTTTTCTATATACTTTATATTCTTGTGCATTTCTTGATTTTGACAAGACAGCTGTTTCGCCTCTGCCGTTTTCAAGGAAACCGCGAATCATCCATGTAAGATTTACATTACTTGCTGCGAGATGTTCCCAGTTAGCACCTTTATCCCATGACACCCAGTCGCTGTTTTCATTACCTGTGAAGTTACAGCCTGTTGCTGGATATACATAAGAGCTTTCGCTGCATTCATTATGGAATGTAATCCATAAAGGTTCTGTGCCACTGAGTGGTATTGGTGCATTGAGTTCCAATTCAACCATTGATGATGTGCCTTTCAATTTGAATTCTTGGCTGTGAACCAATGTTTGAGGAGCGTCAACGCCGCCGAAGTAGATGTTAGCTTTTACTGTTGCAGGAAGGTCGTTGTTATAAGTAGCGACTTTTGTCAAGTTATAACCTGCGTATTCTTCTGTGTTAGGGAAGCAGATACCCCAATCGACGTTAAATGATTGAGAACCTACGTCTTGTACGAAGTGACCATCATCGTAGTGGATCCAGCCGCCAGCAAATGGTTCTGTCTTTTCATAAAGAACGATATTATCTACTAAATAAGTGTCAGCTGTTGCTTCAAAATCGTCGCCGTCTTTTCTGTAAGACCATTTGTAAGTGTGAACACCTTTTTCAATTTTGTATTCTCTGTAAGTCCAATCTACTTTACCTGTAATGAGGTCTCTTTCAACGCCATCGATATAGAAATAAGCGTTATCGAAATAATATTCGCAATCTACTTTATGATAGAAGCTCATAACAGCATCGAAAGGAACATCAACTGTGATTTCAATTGTTGATACTCCGCCGTTTACGCCTTCGCATGTAGATTTGATAGCATATTTTCCTTCATAAGCATTTTCTGTTATCACCCATGGGAATGTTTGATCTATAACGAAATCTGCTTGTGTGAAGTCGCCTGTTTCAAAATCAACAACCATTGATTCGTGGATAATGTCATTAAAGCTCCACACCACGTCAACGGCATCGTTGTTTGTTTTAGCATAAACCTCATGAACTGCCTGATTCTGAGATTTTACAGTGAATGGTGCTATTAAAGATAATAACATCATTGTAAGGAAAAACTTTCTCATAATTATAAATTTAGTTAATAATAATTTTACAAATATTAAAGGCTTTCACACCTATATTATCGGATGACAAATTTAAAAAAAATAAACACATATGCAAATGCACAGTGTTTATTTTTCTATTTATTCAAACTTATCTTTTTTGCGTCTCTCCTGAGAAGCGTTTCACCACTTTTTCGCTATACGTTTTAGAGACCGGTATCGGATCAATTCCTTCAAAATCGAAGTCGACATAGAATCCGTCGCTTTCATGACGTAAGACCTTAATCTTTTCTGTATTAACGATATATGTTCTATGGCAACGCATCAGAGGCGTATCGCGGAAAGTATCTTCTATAGTCTGCATCTTACAACGAATCATATAACGATTCAGCAGTCCATTTCTTGAATAATATACTATGGTGTAATTATCTTCAGCCTTGATGTAATACAAGTTATCGAGTTTCACCGACAGTTTCAATACGCCTTTGTTATCGGCTATATTAATAATGTCTATATTTTGAGCTATAGCCTCACCGTCGGAAGCAATGTTTTTGGTATCAGTAACGAGCAACGTATTGCGCATATCTTTCATAGTAAGCCACATAGCTGCCACGAGATAAGGCACGCCAAGAGCCAGAAGTGTGATAAGAATACTTTTCGTCACGATGTACGACACTGTATAATCTGTTATCTTAACATAAAACATCGACAGCACTGCATGGAACACACCTATCATCACTATTTCTCCAAACAACCATAAAGCGTATTTCAAATATGTCATTTTTATATACTGTTTCGACAAAAGATACATCAAGGTTCTGCTTATTATCAGGAACAAGACAGATACAACTACGAATGTCGTTGTAAGAAGGAAACTATCAGATTTTGCTACTCCGAACCATGCAGTTTCGGAATAAGGAGAATATATGACGAGGAATACTAAAGCGTATAAAACAGAAAAAGTGAGCGATGTTACGATATTACTTATCTCTAACAAGCACTGGGAAAAGTTATTTTTTCTTCGTTTTTTCATCAAAAATGAGTTATATCTTTATTATGCGTTTGCAAAATTACAAAAAATCCACCCCACATTTAACAATTTTGCCACTTTTTAACCAAAAAAAGTAGATTCAACTTTTGAACAACCACATTTTCACCACAAGCATATTTTATGGTTGTACTTTTGCCTTCGAAATTTTTGATTTTAAACTATGAAAATTATCGGAACAGGACGTTCTCATCCATCATTAGTAGTGAACAACGAGATGCTTTCGCAGATTCTCGACACCAGCGATGAATGGATCACATCGAGAACCGGAATAAAAGAAAGACGTATCATCTCGTCTGAAAACTTACACGACCTCGCTATCGACGCTGCCAAGAAAGCTCTCTCCGATGCTAATATGGATGCAAAGGACTTAGACTATATTATATGTGCTAATGTTGTCAATGAATTCGTATCTCCAGCGATGAGCTGCCTTATTCAAGGTGCCATCGGCGCTAACTGTCCTTGCTTCGACCTTAATGGAGCCTGCGTTGGTTTCATCTACGCACTCGAAATCGCTGAGTCATTCTACAGAAGCGGCAAATACAAAAACATACTCATCGTGTGTGCTGAAGAACCTTCTCGTATGGTCAACTGGCACGACCGCACCGCCAGCGTTCTCTTCGGCGACGGCGCTGCTGCAGTAGTGCTCACCGAAGGCGACAACATCAAGGCAACTAAGATGTCGGCATCTTGCAGTTGGGACAGACTTTACCAAAAACACGAACTTCAATATTCTCCTTATAACACAAAACCCGACAGCAACCAGCCTTTGGTAATGCACGGACAAGACGTATTTATGTTCGCTACACGCGCCGCCATCAGAGACATCAACGCTGTGATGAAAGCATCAGGACATAAGCCAGAAGACGTAGACCATTTTCTCATTCATCAAGCTAACTTGAGAATCATAAACAATATTAAGGAATATGTGAAACAACCCGACGAGAAATTCCCGTTGAACATTCACAAATATGGCAACACCTCATCTGCCAGCGTACCTATCCTCCTCGACGAAGTCAATAAGGAAGGCAGATTAAAAAGAGGCGATTTAATAGTAATGAGTGCTTTCGGTGCAGGATTCGTTTCCGGAGCATGTATTTTAGAATGGTAATTATGGAAAAAAGAGTAGTAATAACAGGAATGGGTGCCATCACCCCACTTGGCAACAATGTCGAGACTTTATGGAACAACCTCATCAACGGAGTTTGCGGCATTGATTATATAACAAAGATAGACACTTCAGACCTCCCAGTGAAAATCGGTGCTGAAGTAAAAGACTTCGACCCTATCGCATTAGGCATCGACGCTTCTTTCGCACGTCGCAACGACTTATTCTCAATCTACGCTATGGCAGCATCTATCGAAGCTATGAAAGGCAACGAAGGCTGCTTCGACCCAGAACGTCTCGGCGTTTATGTAGGTTCAGGCGAAGGCGGATTCGACACCATCATCAAAGAAATAGTAAAATGGAAAGACCAAGGAGCTAAATGGGTCTCTCCACTCCTCATACCAAGCATGATTTCAAACATCGCTGCTGGCAACATAGCGATACGTCATAACGCCTGTGGTGTCTGCGTACCAATCGTAACTGCCTGTGCTACTGGCACACACTCTATCGGAGAAGCTTATCGCGCTATAAAACACGGTTACGCCGACGCCATCATCACAGGTGGCAGCGAGGCTGCTGTCAACCCTATCAGCATAGCAGGCTTCGCCAACTGCAAGGCTCTCACACGCGCTGAAGACCCAAAACAAGCTTCATTGCCTTTCGACAAACGTCGCGCTGGTTTCGTTCTCGGCGAAGGCGCGGGCATCATTCTCCTTGAAGAATACGAACACGCCAAGGCTCGCGGCGCAAAGATTTACGCTGAAGTATGCGGTTACGGCAACACCTGCGACGCTCATCACGTCACTGCTCCACATCCAGAAGGCAAGCAGGCAGCACGCGCAATCAAGATGGCTCTTGAAGAAGCAAAATACAACGACAACGACCTGCTTCATATCAACACACACGGTACAGGAACGCCGCTCAACGACAGCTCTGAAACAGCAGCGATAAAAGCGGCTTTAGGTGAAGAAAACGCTCGCAAGGCTCTCATCAACTCAACGAAGTCAATGACAGGCCATCTCCTCGGAGCAGCAGGCGGCGTTGAAGTGATAGCAGCAGCGTTGGCATTATACCACGGCATCGTGCCTCCAACAATAGGTCTCAACGAAGCAGACCCAAACTGCGACCTCAACTATACACCTAACACTGCTGTAAAAGCCGACTTAACAATTGCAATATCACAATCACTTGGATTCGGCGGACATAACGCTTGCATCGCTTTAAGAAAAATATAATATGACAAAAGAAGAATTAAAAAAATACTTACCTCATCGCGAGCCTATGTTGCTCGTTGATGAAATTAACATCGACGAAAATAAAGTCGTTCATTCAAAATATCATGTCACTGGTGAAGAGTTTTTCTTGAAAGGACATTTCCCAGGACAACCTACAGTTCCTGGCGTTATCTTATGCGAAATCATGGGACAGTCATGCGCTCTTCTCATCCTCGACGACTTAAAAGACAAGATAACACTTTACACCGGCATCGACAATGTTCGTTTCAAACAACAAGTCGTTCCTGGCGATACCATCGAAGTCGAGGCTACATTATCAAATCAAAGAGCAAATATGTATTTTTGCGAAGCCAAGGCTACAGTCAACGGTAAGCTTTGTGCCAAAGGCAGTTTATCATTTGCATTAATCGAAGATCAAAGAAACAAATAATGAGTAACAAATATTTCCAGATAGTAGTGTTAGCGAAGCAAGTTCCTGACACACATAACGTCGGCAAGGACGCTATGAAAGAAGACGGCACCATCAACCGTGCTGCTCTTCCTGCCATCTACAATCCTGACGATTTGAAGGCTCTCGAGATGGCTCTCGCTTGCAAAGACGCTCTCAAAGACATCATGCCTGCGAAGGTCACCATCGTCACTATGGGTCCTCCTCGCGCAGCAGAAATCGTACGTGAATCCATGTTCCGCGGCGCCGACAACGGCATCGTCATCAGCGACAAACGATTCGCAGGTTCCGACACTCTGGCTACATCATACGCTCTGTCAGCAGCAGTGAAGAAACTCGGCAAAGTCGACATCGTATTCTCAGGTCGTCAAGCTATCGACGGCGACACCGCTCAAGTCGGTCCTCAAGTAGCAGAGAAATTAGAACTCGCTCAAATCACATACGCTGAGGAACTCGTCTCAATGACAGAAAACGAAATCATAATCAAAAGACGTCTCGACAGAGGCGTTGAGACAGTGAAGACTTCATTCCCTGTCTTGATAACAGTACACGGCAACGCCAACGAATGCCGCCCTCGTCACGCAAAACGCGTCATCATGTACAAAAATGCATATTCCATTTCTGAAGGCCAAAAGCCAATAGCCAATAGCCAAAAGCCAATGGTCACCATCGAAGAATGGAACGCTGACGACATCAATCCTGACTTTTCAAGATTAGGCATGAGCGGTTCGCCTACAAAAGTTAAATCAATAGAAAATGTTGTTCTTACAAGTAAGGAGAATAAAATAATAAACAACAGCGAAAGCGAAATTAACGAACTTATGAAAGAGCTTGTCACAGCTCACATTATCTAATTAAAAACATTTAAAAAAGAATCATTATGAACACAAGAGAACAAGTTATAGACATTATCGTAAACAAATTAGGTGTTGAACGTGAAACAGTTGTTGACAGCGCAAGCTTCACAAACGACCTCGGTGCTGACTCATTAGACACAGTTGAGCTCATCATGGAATTTGAAAGAGAATTTGGAATCAACATTCCTGACAACCAAGCAGAAAACATCTCTACAGTAGGTGAAGCTATCTCTTTCGTTGAAAACGCTGTAAATAACAAATAATAATTATTTTCTAACACTTACATCATGAACAACATATTAGTATTCTGTGAGATAACAGAGGAACAACAGATAGCTGAGGTGAGTTTGGAGCTTTGTTCCAAGGCTCGCAAGCTCGCCGACAGGCTAAACTCGCGCCTCAATGCTATCGTCATCGGAAACGACATTAAAAATATAGAAGAACAATTATTCCCATTCGGTGTCGATTCAGTCTTTTACCTTAATGACACTCGTCTATCATTCTATCAAACATTACCTTTCTTCAGTGTTATCGCTAAAATAATCCAAGAAGAGACACCGGATATTGTTCTTTTCGGAGCTACTGCAGTGGGTCGCGACCTCGCTCCACGCATCTCGTCTTACTTACGCTGCGGTCTCACCGCCGACTGTACAAGTCTCGAAATCGGCGACCATACCGACGCTAAGACACAGACCGTCTATAAAGACGTATTATATCAAATCCGTCCTGCCTTCGGCGGTAATATCATCGCCACCATCGTCTCTCCTGAGACAAGACCTCAGATGGCGACAGTACGCGAAGGCGTCATGAAAAAAGAAATATACAACGAAAACCATAAAGGCGTTGTTCGTAACCTCAAAGCAGAAGACTACCTCAAAGACAACGACTTCTGCGTTGAGATATTAAACCGTCATATTGAAGCACAAAAGGTTAACATCAAAGGCGCTCCTATCATCGTGGCTGGCGGTTACGGCATGGGCTCGAAAGAGAACTTCGCTCTTCTCCACGAACTCGCAGAAGTGATAGGCGGCGAAGTGGGTGCTACACGCGCTGCCATCGACGCTGGTTTCACTGAAAGCGCAAGACAAATAGGTCAGACCGGTGTGACAGTACGTCCTAAACTTTATATCGCTTGCGGCATATCAGGCGCAGTACAACATCGCGCTGGCATGGACCAATCGGCTAAGATAATATCTATCAACACCGACCCTAACGCACCAATCAACAGCATAGCCGACTACACCATCATCGGCGACGCAATGGACGTTTTACCTAAAATGATAAAGAGTTATAAATCGAATATGTTATAAATGACTAAAGGCAAAAGACTAAGGACTAAAGTGATGTGATGAATGTCTGTTGTCCATTGTCTGTTGTCTGTTGACCATAAAATAAGAAATATGAATTTCTATAACGATAACGAAATATTAAAGTTTTATCTCTCACATCCTGTGATGGATAAGATTATCAAGTTGAAAGAACGTAACTTCGTCGATAGTGCAAACGATATGTTGGCTCCTGAAAGTGTTGAAGATGCCATCGACAACTACGACAAAGTCCTTGAGATAGTCGGCGACTTAGCAGCTAACGTATTAGAAGCTAACGCTGAAAGCGTGGATCACGAAGGTCCACAAGTCATCGACAACAAAATAGTTTACGCTAAAGGCACACAGAAAAACCACGAGGTCTTGCGCGACGCTGGACTCTATGGAATGTCGTTGCCTAGAAAATATAACGGTCTTAATTTCCCTTACGTTCCTTACGTCATGGCAGCAGAGATAGTGTCGCGTGCCGACGCTGGCTTCGCCAATATCTGGGGACTTCAAGACTGCGCCGAGACCATTTACGAATTCGCTTCAGAAGAGATTAAAGACAAATATCTTCCTCTCATCAACGAAGGATTCACATGTTCTATGGCACTCACCGAACCAGACGCCGGTTCCGATCTCCAGTCAGTAAGACTTAAAGCAACTTTTGATGATGAACACAACTGCTGGAGACTCAACGGCGTCAAGCGTTTCATCACTAATGGCGACGCCGACATTCAACTCGTGCTCGCTCGTTCTGAAGAAGGAACAACCGACGGCCGCGGTCTCTCTTATTTCTTATACGACAGAAGAGACAATGCCGTTTCAGTGAGACGCATCGAAAACAAACTCGGCATCAAAGGATCTCCAACAGCAGAACTCGTCTTCAACAACGCTCCTGCCCTTCTCATCGGTGAACGCCGCATGGGTCTCATCAAATACGTTATGTCGTTGATGAACGGCGCACGTCTCGGCGTCGGCGCACAGTCGGTAGGTCTAGCAGAAGCCGCTTATCAAGAAGCTTTACAATATGCTCAACAACGCGAACAGTTCGGCAAAGCTATCATCAGATTCCCACAAGTCTATGAAATGCTCGGTCTCATGAGAGCTAAAATAGACGCAACAAGAACATTACTCTACGAGACATCACGTTTCGTCGACTTATACAAAGCATACGACTCAATCAGCAAGGAAAGAACACTCACAGCAGAAGAACGTCAGGATATGAAATATTCACAACGCTGCGCTGATATGATGACTCCTATGCTCAAACTCTTCGCCAGCGAATACGCCAACCAAGCAGCTTACGACTGCATCCAAATCCACGGCGGTTCTGGTTTCATGAAAGAATATAAATGCGAACGTCTTTACAGAGACGCAAGAATATTGAATATTTACGAAGGCACATCACAGCTTCAAGTCGTGGCAGCGATACGTTTCATCGGCAACGGCGCTTACCTCAAACGCGTCGAAGAATACGAAGCAATGCCATTGAATGAGACATTGCTCCCACTCCGCCAACGCATCGACAAGATGAAAGAAAGTTATCTTAAAATCGTTGAAGCAGCAGAGAAATTCGGAACATCATCAGAGACTTACGACTTCCTCGCACGCAGAATGGTAGAAGCTATGGGTCACCTCATCATGAGTCATCTTCTTTTGCAAGACAGCAACAGAGTCTTAGAGACTCAAAGACTCAAAGACTCAGAGACACTTTGCGACTCTGCAACTCTGCGACTCTGCAACTCTTGTAAAATAATGATTGCTTTAGGTGAAGCTGAAATTGCAAAAATCCTTACATTTGTAGAAAATTTCAAAGAAGAAGACTTACGAATGTATAATTAACAATGTGGAATTAGGAATGAGAAATAAATTTAAACAACTCCTAACTCCTAATTCCTAACTCCTAACTAAATTAAAACTTATGAGATTATTATTAGAAAATAAGACTGCTGTCATCACTGGTGCAGCTAGAGGTATCGGAAAAGCTATCGCTAAACGTTTCGCTGAAGAAGGTTGTAACATCGCTTTCACTGACTTAAACGAAGAAAACATCAGAGCTACAGCAGCAGAATTACAAGCTCTTGGCGTTAAGGCTAAAGGTTATGTTTCAAACGCCGCTGACTTCGCTGACGCTGAAAACACAGTAAAACAAATACATCAAGACTTCGGCAGCATTGACGTTTTGGTCAACAATGCTGGTATCACACGCGACACCTTGATGATGAGAATGACTGAGAAACAATGGGACGACGTCATCACTGTTAACTTAAAATCAGCATTCAACTTCATCCACGCTGTTGTTCCAATTATGGCACGCCAACGCAACGGCAGCATCATCAACATGGCATCTGTTGTTGGCGTTTCTGGTAACGCAGGACAAGCTAACTACTCAGCATCAAAAGCCGGTATGATTGGTCTTGCTAAGTCTATCGCTAAAGAAATGGGCTCACGCAACATCAGAGCTAACTGCATCGCTCCAGGCTTCATCATCACAGACATGACAAACCAAATCTCTGAAGAAGCAAGAGCAGACTGGATGAAGATCATCCCTTTGAAACGTGGCGGCACTCCAGAAGACGTAGCAGACACAGCATTGTTCCTCGCAAGCGACATGTCAAGATATGTCACAGGACAAGTTATCCACTGCTGCGGCGGTATGAATTGTTAAGAACTAAAGCTATTGGCTTTTGAACTAAGAACCAAAATAAAAAGTTCAACAGCCAACGGCCAACAGCCTTAGTTTAAAAATCAATATCCTTTTTCATTTTATATTTCAAAAATCCGTGTCGTTATGATGCGGATTTTTTCTTTTTAAGTCAACGGACAACAGACTTTTTTGCGATGAGCTGTGGGCTGTGGGCTATGGGCACTTTTGCTCACTGCTCACAACATTTTTAACCTTTTTTAACTTTTTTATTTAGATATGAAATATTAATTTTGCAGAGAACTTTAAACTATCATTTATGAAAAATAACAACTATTCTATCAATCAAGATTTTCTTGATGACATTAAAGTCATTATAAATACTGCTCGACAAAATGCTGTAAGAAGTGTGGATTTTTGTCGCGTTCAAATGTATTGGAATATCGGCAAACGTATCTTTGAAGAAGAACAAGGATGCAAAAAACGAGCCGACTATGGAACTTATTTGTTAAAGAATCTGGCAACGGAATTAGTACCAGAATACGGTAGCGGATTCTCTGTTAGACAACTAGAACAAAGTCGTCAGTTTTATAGAACTTATCCAATTGCGAACGCAGTGCGTTCGCAATTAAACTGGACACAATATAGAAAACTAATTCAAATAGATGACCCAGATAAACGAGAATACTACGAACTTGAATCCGTCAATAACGGCTGGACTGCAAGAGAAACAGAACGACAGATCAATTCTCAACTTTACGAAAGATTACTATTAAGCAACGACAAGGAAAGCGTTTTGGCTGTAGCTCGCAAACAGCGCATTCCACAAACTCCACAAGAGATAATAAAAGAACCAATGGTATTGGAATTCTTAGGACTGGAACGCAAAACCGAATATTACGAAAAAGATCTGGAAAGCGCAATCATCTCCCACATCACAGACTTCCTACTGGAAATGGGGAATGGTTTTTCATTTGTGGCACGACAAAAAAGAATACTACTCGAAGATGACGAATTCTTCATTGACCTAGTTTTATACAATCGCCTATTACGTTGTTTTGTTATCATTGAACTGAAAAACGACAAACTAACACATCAGGATTTAGGACAATTACAGATGTATGTCAACTATTACGATCGTTGTGTAAAACTACCAGACGAAAATCCAACGATTGGCATTCTGCTTGGAACTTCAAAAAATGACACTGCCGTAAAAATGACACTTCCCGAAGACAACAAGACAATCCTTGCCAATGAATATCAACTATATTTACCGACAAAATCACAATTGATTAAGGAGATAAATGATGTAATCTCAAATATGGAAAACATTGTACCTTAAACTTTTTTTGGTCAACGGACAACAGACAAATGACAACAGACTTTTTTGCGATGAGCTGTGAGCTGTGGGCTATGGGCACTTTTGCTCACTGCTCGTGGCTCAAAGCAAAAGTAGAGACGTCACCCTATGGCGTCTTAAATAAAACATCTACAGACAAATTTAATTTTGAAAACGCAAATAGTTTTTTACCTAAATCCTTTAACGATGCTCCTATATGAAAAACATCTTCATTATCAATTATAACAAATCTATCGTGAATATCTTTGACAGTTTGTATTTCAATTGCTGAATATTGTTTGTTATGTCGATCCAAATCCAACTTTAATTGATTGCTAATTTTATCGGTATATATAGTTGCTACAACGCCATCCTTTCTTTTATCAAGCATAGTCAATACGGATTCGTCAATATAATTATCAATGACAATAATTGACTTATGCGCCATCTTTATCAAATCTGTCATAAATTTGTATGCTTCAAATATTTCACCGCTATAAAAAATCCCTTGAACTGGAGGCATTGACTTCTGTACGAAATAATTTATCTGTTCATTTATCTCTTTCAGTTGCACATCATGATTATATAGTTTACTATCAAATTTGTTTTCTATATAATCAATTCTTTGGTTTATGGAATATCCTTTAAGCAAATTATTTTTAAGTATATTATTTGCCCATTGTCGAAAATGAATTCCAATCTTTGTATTGACTCTAAATCCAACAGAAATTATAACATCTAGATTATAATATGTAATATTCCTGAACACTTCCCTATTCCCTTCAACTCGAACTGTTCGGAAATTCCGAACAGTTGAATCTCTATCCAATTCATTCTGCTGATAAATACTCTTAATATGTTCGCTGATATTTGCCTTACTTGATTGAAACAACTGAACAATCTGACTCTGGGAAAGCCATACCGTATCATCGTTCAAAATAACTTCAATATTAACATCATCATTAACTTGATATATTACAAGTTCATCTTGATGATTAATATCATTTTTTGTAGCACAACTCATAAACTCGCTTTTTGTTTCTCCTACAAAATTACAACAAACAATATTAATCAATAATGCTTCAGCACGAGAATTTCATCTCGTATTTTCATTTTTGACGATTTTATGGATTTTATTAAGAATAGATATTAATGTTTTTTTGAACTAAGAACTATGAACGCAGAACTAATAACTTTTTTAGGTCAACAGACAACAGTCAACAGACTTTGGGTATGCGATTTTCTGTAGAGACGTCACCCCTGTGGCGTCTCAAAAATACAAAGTCACGTAGTGACGACAGAGTATTTTTTCTGTCGTACCTTCAGCACTTTGATTTATTGGTAATATTCTCCTGCAGGCATTCCGCACTACGTGCTCCATACCTGCCTATTGTCTGTCGCTCCTTCGGAGCTAATGGCTAAAGTTCTGAGTTCTACGTTCTGAATTCAAAAAAAATCGCCACGATTTCTCATGGCGATTTTTTTGCTTTGGGCATCGAGCCTTGAGCATCTCTGCTCACAACTCACAGCTCATGGCTCAGAGCCAATTATTTCTTAACGAAGCGTTTTACAGTTTCACCGTTTTCTGTAACGATTTTCACGAAGTAAACTCCGCTGTTTAAATTAGAAACATCAATAGCTGATTGCTGACAGCTGACAGCTGATAGCTCTTGGCGTCTTCCATAAATATCGAAAATAGAAACTTCTTCGATTTCAACTTCTGTTTCAATATAAAGTTTATCGCTGACAGGGTTTGGATAAACATTGAATGCTGATGCGAGTTCTTCAACGCCATCGCCTTTGTATCTCACGCAAGCAGCAACTGAATGTCTTGACTCTCCTGCCATATTAGCAGCAGTCACTGTGAAACAGTATTCTCCAGGTCCTGCAACACCTATTTTTACCGTCAGTGCTTGTGTTGGCCCAATCAATTCACCAGAAATATATACATTGTAATATGTTGCGCCTTCAACAGCATTCCATGACAACACCACTGTATCGGCTTCAAGTACTGCCTCCAATTCTGGTGCAACTGGAACTTTCAACTCTGGACTTATCACGACTGTTGCACATGCCTCACTTGAATGTGCTGATTCACCAACTTCGTTGCTTGCTGTAACAGTGAAACAATAATCGCCTTCTTTTATAACTTGAATATCAACAGCTGGTTCAAACAATGAATCAACAAGTTGTTTGCCATCATAGTATAATGTATAGAATAATGCTGTTTCAACAGGCTCCCATACAAGGCGAACTGTGTCTTCTATAGCACTTGCTGTCACTACTGGAGCTGCAGGCACTGTTGGTTCTGATTCCTCTTGTGCCTTAACGGTAAATGATCCGAGGGCACATATCATCACTAAAAGTAATAGTTTTTTCATAATAGTAAAATTTAAGTTAATATTTCTTAACCACGATTTCTCATGGCGTTTTTTTGCTTTGGGCATCGAGCCGTGAGCCTTGAGCATCTCTGCTCACAACTCACAGCTCATGGCTCAGAGCCAATTATTTCTTAACGAAGCGTTTTACGACTTCACCGTTTTCTGTAACGATTTTAACGAAGTAAACTCCGCTGTTTAAATTAGAAACATCAATAGCTGATGGCTGACAGCTGACAGCTGATAGCTCTTGGCGTCTTCCATAAATATCGAAAATAGAAACTTCTTCAATCTCAACTTCTGTTTCAATATAAAGCTTGTCGTTAACAGGGTTTGGATAAACATTGAATGCTGATACGAGTTCTTCAACGCCGTCGTCCATTGTCTTGCCACATGCTTCTGCTGATTTTTCTGACTCGCCTACTACGTTAACAGCTGTGACTGTGAAGCAGTATTCTGTATTGTATTCCAAGCCTTCTAATGTATATGATGGCAACTCTGTTGTAGCGATCTTTTCTTCACCTTGGTATACATTGTATGATGTTGCGTTACCGACTGCGCCCCATACCAACTTCACTGATGATGTGCTTAATGCATTAACATTCAAATTTGTTGGTGCTACAGGAGGTGTAGGTTTAACGCCGTCTGTTGTTGCACATGCTTGGTTTGATGAGCTTTCTGATTCAACAGTACCACGAACACCTTTAACTGTATAGCAGTATTGTGTACCTTGGATTAAGTCTCTGTCAACATATAACAATCCTGATGATTCACCGACTTTCACGCCGTCACGATATATGTTATAGCCTGTTGCATTTTCGCCTTCCGACCATGTCAAGCCTATTGATGTCATATCAATTGTTGTAGCAACGAGATTTGTTGGTGCGCCTGGAACCAAGTCGCTGGTTATTGCATATGCGTTTTCTGTTCTTTCTGACTCTTGGTCGTTACGTACAGCTGACACTGCGAAGAAATATGGAGTGTTTGCTTCCAATCCAGAAACTGTGTATGCTGTTGCTGTTGCTGTAGCGACTTTTTCTGCATTGCCAGAAACGATTTCGTAAATATTATAAGACAAAGCGTTTTCTGCTGCTGTCCATGTCAAAGCGATTGTTGAAGAACCTGTTGCTGTTGCTTTGAGACCTGAAGGCTTACCAACTGTCAAGTCTTTAGTCTTGACCAATACTTCGCCTGAAGCGAATGACATATCTTCACCAGCAACGCTCTTGATTATGAAAGCATATTCTGTATATGATTGCAATCCTTCTGCTGTGTATGTTGTGTCTGTAGTATTACCGAGCAATGTTTCACCTTTATATACATTATAGCTTTCAGCTTTAGCTACAGTATTCCATACCAATGTAACTGATGTTTCTGCAACATCTGTTACGAATATTTCTGTTGGTGGTGTAAGCGGAGCTTCTGCTATTGAAATGTTTACTGAGAATTCTGATTCTGCAGCTGCAACAAAGTAATATTTACCTGCTGGATAATGAACGCCTTCCATTGACTTAGCAATAGCTTTTGAGGTAGCTACGCTTGCAAGTTTGATATTGTCGACGTTTACATAGATACCGTCTTTTTCTTTGTGTTGTAATGCGATATGATATTCGCCATAGTTCAAGCCTAATTCAGCGAATTTAGCACCGAGGTCAACGACGATATTACCGAATACGCCTGCTGTTGGAAGTGTCTTTTCAATTGTAGTAAATGTCTTGCCATCTCTTGACACGTTGACGAAGATATATTCTTTAGATGCATTATCAAAGCCTGGATCGCCGAAGCTGAAACGTGATGCGTCGAATGACAACTTAGAATTTGCTGTGATGTTGTAAACTTGTTCTGTCATCATTACGTTGTCAGCTTCTGTAATGATAGTAACTTCTTGTTCGCCAGAACCTTGTTTTTTATGTGCGAATGATTTAGCGAATTTCACTCCGTCTTCATTAACAACTTGCCAGTTATAGCCGTCACCGTCGTTGTCAATCAAAGTCCATCCGTTCATTGAACCGTTTTCAAAATCGAAGTTGAAGCTTCTTGGTGTGTATAAAACGCCATCATAATAGTTGTTTGCTGAAGGGCCACCTTCGCCGTTGAAGTCTGATTTATAGATAGCTAACTTAGAATTTGTACCTGTTACGCTTGCTGTAACTAAAACATCGCTTGTCAATTCAACTTCATAAACAGCGTCTGGAGCATTGCCGTCTGTTGTTTCTTCTGGCAATAAGTAGCTGTCGTGTAAGTTAGCGAATGCTGGAGTATGTGAGAAAGCATTTTCTGTGAATTCTACTTTTTGTGCGAGTTCAAATACGTCAGGTGTTGCTGCTGTGTAAGCATTAGCTGTCATAGCAACGACTTTTGTTGTGTCAGCATAAGTAATGATGAGATTACCTTCTTTTGCGCCTGCTGTAGCATTTCTGTCATAAGAAATTGCCAATTCGATGTTAGCTGCTGTATAGTCGATTTCTGCTGGCAATACGAAGAAGTTGTTATCAACAGTGATGTTTGTAATTGTTGTGTTAACAGCTTTTACGTTAGCCTTGACAGTCTTTTCTGACCAGTATTCACCGAGGACTACATCACCGAGTGCTATTGTTTCAGGAGTTTCAACACCTGCTTGTGCTGGGACGATATCGAATTTAATTTGGCTGTTGATGTATTGGCCAGCTGCCTTGTCTAATCTACCAGATCTTGTTTCCAAAGTTAAAACGTCTATAACTTGGTTGTAGCTTGTAGAATAGATAGCTCTTGGTTTTTCTGTAGAATATGAGCACCATGAGTCGCCGCCGATACCATAACCGCCTGTTACGTCATTGATTGTCACTGCGAGGTTGCCGCCTGTATATTCAAATGGTCTATTGAAATGGATTATAAACCAGCCGCTAGCACTTGGAGTTGTTATTGTGCCATCGAAAACTGCTACGTCTTCTGATGTTAAAGTTACCCAGTCGCTTGATTCATCTTCTTCTGCTACATCATAATATTCTTTATCTGTATTTTTCAAATAAACCACAACATCACGGTCTGTGTTGCCTACTACATCTGATTTGAAAGAAATACTGACGATTGTACCATCTTTAACGCCCATTTCTTCAGCTGTATAAATCATTTGTGAAACGCCGAAGTTGTTATAGTAGTCGTTGATTGGAACATAAAAACTTGATGCTGTGCCGCCTTCTCCTATGACAACTGTTTCAGCGTCGCCTGTTGGGAAGTCAGGTGTTGGTTGTTCTGGTTCTTCAACTTCGCCGTCTTCTTCATCTGTTGACAATCTTACGTTGTCGATTCTTATACCATTAGCTGTTGCGCCTGTACAGTCATAATGACGGAAACCTATATATAAATTTTTACCTGCGTATGCGGCGAGAGAGATGCTGTCGCTATTCCATTCATTACCTTCTGGCAAGTCTTCTTCTGTATATCTCTTAGTCCAGATTGCTTCAAAGTTTTCACCGTCTTCTGAAATGATTACGCTGAAGTTTTCATCATAATGATCCCAATCTGAAACACAATGTAAGAATGAGAAAACTGATGATTCAGTAATTTTATATGTCTTATTTGTGTAGAAATAATTATCTGGTGTTAATTCTGAGCCTGATGCGTATGCATAAGAATAGATGCCGTATGTGTCTTCATAACCAGCAAAAGGACCATATTGAGTTGAGCTCCATTTATAGCCATCGCCGTCTTTATCTACGTTGTTCCAATCTGATAAGTCTTTATCGTTGAAGTTATAGAAGAATGACACTGAAGTGCTACCAGGTTGTTCTGGCTGTGGATTCTCTGGTGTTGGGTTTTCTGGTTCTGGTGTTGGATTTTCTGGTTCTTCACCTTGAGCTGGTGTTGTTGCACATGCTGTTGTTTCTTTTTGTGCGCCGTCTTTGGTTGCCTTTACTGTGAAACAGTGCATTGTTTCTGGAATACAATTGTTAACAATATAAGATGTTTCGTATGTTTCACCAAGGTATTCTGTTCCAAAATATACTTGATACAATGCTGAGTCAGCGACTGCATTCCATGACAATGCGATTGTTGTTGCATTTGTTGCTGTTGCTGAAACTACTAAATCATCAAGTGTTGGAACTTCTGGTTGTTCTGGATTTTCTGGATTTGGATTTTCTGGTGTTTCACCACCGCTATTATTACCTGTTGTAGTCAACTTGATGATTGGTCTGTATGATTTTTTACTAACTGTACCTGTTGGGGTCGAAACAGCTTGTGAATTATGCATACTTGGATTCAACGTAGATGGTGTTACCGCATTCCACTTAAGATTCAGATTTGCTACTGTTTCGTCAGTAGATACTGCTATCACCAAGTTTTTAGTTCCGCTATATTCATAAGGAGATGCGAATGTGAAGTTTTCCCATTCTTCACCACCTAAAGTAACAGTACCTTCAAATACTAAAGTACGACCTTCTTCATCTGTAACCCAATCATTATAATTATCATGAGAGATTTTTTCTATTTCACCGATATAAATCTTAACATTCGATGTTGTAGTTTGGGTTGGAGTTGAACAATTAAAAGCTACTGCTGTGATTGTCTTAGCTCCACCTATTTCCTCTTTTGGATAAATAGATTGCGTATATGTAGCTACGAATGAACTGTTTCTAAATGGAACTGTAGCTGTTGGACTTGTTCCATCTGCTGTTCCGACGATGACTTCATCGGCTCTTAATGCTAATGGAGCAATGAAAACCATCAACATTAAACTAAGTAAAAACTTTCTCATAATGTGATATTTAATTTAGTTAATTATTCAAAAAATTCACTTTTATAAATTAGGGGACAAATTTAAGAATTTACAATTAACTATTGACACTTAACAGTGATTTTTTTAACTAAGATTATTGACTGTTAAAATTCTATGACTGGGTGTAGAATGCACTTGACATGTTCAGCGACCTTGCTCAAAGCTCGCATCTCAAAGTTCATCGCACCAATGCGTTAGGGATTGGAGCGGCATCCTTTTGAAGCGCAGCGGAAAAAGATATAGCGGAAAGCCCGACGCGTAGCGGAACGCCATAAAAGGACTAATGACAAAAGTTTTTTTTGGTTCTGAGTTCTGAGTTCTGAGTTCAAAAAAATCGCCACGATTTCTCATGGCGATTTTTTGCTTTGGGCATCGAGCCTTGAGCCTTGAGCATCTCTGCTCACAACTCACAGCTCATGGCTCAGAGCCAATTATTTCTTAACGAAGCGTTTTACGACTTCACCGTTTTCTGTAACGATTTTAACGAAATAAACGCCACTGTTCAAGTTTGCTACGTCAATAAATGACTGTTGTCCGTTGTCTGTTGACTGTTGTCTTCCGAAGACATCATAAACTACAACTTCTTCAATCTCAACTTCTGTTTCGATATAAAGCTTATCGTTAACAGGGTTTGGATAAACATTGAATGCTGATGCGAGTTCAGCGATGCTTTCTTCTGGCAATGTTGTTTCGCAAGCTTCATTTGATGGAGCTGATTCAACGCCGTCGATGATTGCTGTAACTGTGAAGCAATATCTTGTGTCTGATGCTAAGTCAAAGATGTCGACTTCTGTATTAGATATTGAACCGAGCAATTCTTCAAATTGATATACATTGTATTTTGTAGCGCCTTCAACTGCATCCCATGACAAACGAAGTTCATTATGGATTAAAGCCATAACTGTCAAGTTTTGAGGACCTGCTGGTTTTTCAACGTTGCCTTCTTCCATTGTTGTTTCGCAAGCTTCATTAGAATGACCTGACTCGCCGCCTGTGTTAACAGCTGTCACTGTGAAGCAGTATTGAGTATTAGCATCTAAATCTGTTATATCAACGCTTGTTTGAGTAAGTGTTCCTTTGTATTCTCCGCCTCCATAGATGTTATATTCTTCTGCGCCTTCAACAGCGTCCCATGTCAATGTGAGTTCACCTGGAACTAAAGCCATAACTGTCAAGTTTTGAGGAGCGGCTGGTTTTTCAACGCCTTCTTCAACTGATGTTGTAGCACAAGCTTGTTCTGATTTTGGTGATTCACCGCCATCGTTAACAGCAGTAACCGTGAAGCAATATTCTTTACCTGCTTGTAAGCTTGTAACACGGTGTGTTGTTTCAGCGACAGTGATAAGTTTTATATTACCTTGGTATACATAATAAACCTTTGCGCCTTCAACAGCGTCCCATGTCAAGTTAATCATTTCATCTTCTATAGCTTCAGCTTTAAGGTTTGTTGGAGCTGTAGGAGCATCTGGTGTCTCTGCTTTTGTTGTTGCACATACAACCTCTGACTTAGCTGATTCTTTCTCGCCTTTGACAGCTGTCACTGAGAAACAGTATTCTTTTCCTGCTTCCAAGCCATCTACCATATAAGATGTTTCTGTCAATGATGTTGCAAATACATCTTCACCTATGTATATATTGTAGCTTGTTGCGTTTTCTGCTTCGTTCCATGACAACTTGATTTCTGACTCGCTCCATGTAATAGCTTTAACATTATCTGGGATTGCTGGAGCTGTTGGGTCAACTGGATCTTCTGGTGTAATTTGTGAGTCTAAGACCAATTTTACATTATCGAGGCATAATGCGCCACCGTCCATTTGTTTATAGTGATGGAAACCGATGTATAATTCTTTGCCTGCATAATCTGCTAATGAATAAGCCTTTGTTTCACCTGCCTTATTATTATATCTTTCAAACCAGATGTCTGTGAAGTTTTCACCGTCTTCTGAAACAACGATAGAATATTGGTCTGTCTTTCCTTCTTCAGCTTGTCTGATATCCCATTCAAGTGTTGATGTTTCTGTGATGAGATATGGGGTTTCTGTTACGATATAATTATCTGGGACATGTGTCTGATCCATTATAGCATCATATGTCAAAGAATAGACTGACATTGTACCGTCAAGAACTTTATAGTAATTCTTAACAAGTTCAACATAATCTGTGAAAGGATAATCTTTAGGTGATGCCCAGTTTGGAGATAAATAGCTTGCATCTGCGCCTTGGAAAACACGCATATCAACAATACCATTGTTGAAATCAAATACGAATGTTGCTGCTCTTGCTTCTGTTTCAACACATACTTCATTAGACTCGTCTGATTCCAAATCGTTAACTGCTGTCACGGTGAAACAGTAGCTTGTTGATGGTTCTAAGTCTTCAACTAAAAATTCTGTTGCTGTCAATGCTGTTTTGATAAGTTCGTCGTTTTGGTAAACATTGTATGTCAATGCGTTTTCAGCAGCGTTCCATGACAATTGGATTTGTGTATCGTTTAATACTTCAGCCTTTAAGTTTGCTGGAGCTGCTGGCTTAACTTCTTCAGAACCTGCTGCAGCAAAAGTCAATTGGATTTGGTTGTTGTAATTTCTTCTTGTACCACCTGACAAACTAGATGGATTGTAAGCGCTACTACCTTGTGCACTAATAGCTCTGTATTCTGCTTCTAAATCACTTGTTTTATAATTATAGAAGTATGATTTATTACCCCAACCTCCTGTTTGATCGTATACACACACCAAGAGATTACCGCCAGTGTATTCAAATTTAGTTGTAAATGGTATCTCAACCCACTCTGTATTAAGGTTCACTTCACCGCTGAAGACCTTGTCGCTATCTGTAACAGAAACCCAATTGCTCAAAGCACTTTGATCTGTGTTCTTTACATAAATAGCCCAATTACGAGTTTCTTCAGTAGAGCTAGCCCATCTGAAAGCTATCTTAGCGATTTTACCAGACTCTTTGCCGATTTCTGAAGCGCTATAAATCTGCTGTGATATAGAATGTGGCTGGTCTGTATTGACCGGTGTTCTATAACCATTCTCATTACCGCTACCAATTGAAATTGTTTCCTGTGCTCTGAGGCTTCCGAATAAACCCAATACGCACACTAATGATAAAAGGAAAAATCTTTTCATATTATTTAATTTTAGTTTGTAATTTCTTTTTTGCTGTGAGCATCGAGCTGTGAGCAGTGAGCTTTGTGCACTCATAGCCCATTGCTCATGGCTCATTGCTTAATAAATCTCTTAACCATTTCACCGTTTTCTGTAACAACCTTAACGAAATAAATTCCGCTGTTCAAATCAGCAACATTGATAGCTGACTGCTGACCGCTGACTGCCAATTGTTGTCTTCCGAAGAAATCATAAACACTGATTTCAACAACATTGCTTTCTGTTTCAACGAAGAGCATATTGTTGACAGGGTTTGGATATACATTCAATGTTGTTGTTACTTCTTCAATAGCATCTTCATCTGTGAAAGCGAACTTCACGAAAGGAACAGCATTTACTACATCTTTTGCAATGATAGCACTTGCTGTTGGATCGAAGTACATATCCTCATCACTGCTCCACATACATCTTGTTGCTTCACCTTCTGCAAGAACAAAACTTGTGAAATAACTGTCATAATAACACATACTACCAGACAAATCGTTAACGCAAACCAAGACATTACCGCCTGTATAGTTGAAATATTTGTCTAACTCTATTGTCACCCATGAATTGGAAACGAACTTGACATTACCTGAGAAAACGAGGTCTTCAGTTGATACTTGTTCCATATTCAAGTCGTTGAATGAAGCGTTTTCTGTGTTAACCATATACACTTCAAGACGACGGGCGTTATCTTCATACCAAGCATCTGTTCTGAATGACAAGCTCTTGATATAACCTGCTTCTCTGCCTATTTCTTCAGCTGTGTAATATTGTTGTGAAATAGAATATTGAACTACAACAAATATTGGAGCGAATCTGTTCATCGATTCTGTGTGAGAACCCACAGTGCCGTCAATAACGACCTCATCGACATTTTCTTCTGGTTGTTCTGGCTCATCTTCTACTTCACCGAAAGTGAATTTCACGAAAGGAACAGCATTCACTGTTTCTTTTGCTTCTATTGCACTTGCTGTTGGATCGAAGAACATATCTTCATCGCTGCTCCACATACATCTTACGCCGTCTTCATCTGGAATAATGAAGCTTGTGAAATAACTGTCATAATAACACATATCACCTGTCAAGTCGCTGACACAAAGCAACACATTGCCGCCAGTATAATCGAAGCCCTTGTCAAGAGATATTGTTACCCATGAGCTTGCTGAAAAAGTCACATTACCTGAGAAAACGAGGTCATCGCTTGTGAGCTGTTTCATATTCTTGCCATCGAATGAAGATTCTTCAGTATTTACCATATACACTTCAAAACGACGTGCGTCATCTTCAAACCACGTCATATCTGTCTTGAAAGACACGCTGTTGATAGTACCAGCTTCCACTCCGATTTCTTCAGCTGTGTAATATTGTTGTGTAACAGAATATTGAACTGCCACAAAGGTAGGTGCGAATCTGTTCATTGATTCTGCGTGAGAACCCACAGTGCCGTCAATAACGACTTCCTGATTTTGTGCTTTAAGTGTTCCGAACATAGCAAACACACACATAATTGCTAAGAGTAAACTTTTCTTCATATACCTAATTTTAATTATTAATTTCATAGTTTTAAGAACTTACAAATATACACTTTTTTTAAGACTTTTCAAATGGCATAAAAAAATTTCCGGACCATGTATATGCGTCCGGAAATTCGCGGTTAAAACGTACAACGTGTATTAGGTATGTATGTATTAGGTATGTTGTAACGTTTTAGTTTTTAGCGATTCGTTTAACGACTTCACCATTTTCAGTTCTAACTTTAACGAAGTAAACTCCGCTGCTTAAGTTAGAAACCTCGATAGCGTTGTCGCAGTTTGTTTCACTAAAAACAACAATGCCCGTTAGTGTGTAGATATTTATTTCTTCAATTTTAGCTTCTGTTTCAATATAAAGCTTATCGTTGACAGGGTTTGGATAAACATTGAGTGATGTTGTGATTTCTGAGACGCCATCGCCTAATGTTTTACCGCAAGCTTCTTCTGATGCTTCTGATTCCACATCACCATTGACAGATGTCACTGTGTAGCAATATTCAGTGTTGCTTTCCAAGCCTACTATATTCCATTCTGTGTAAGCAGTCTTTGCCACTAATGTATCGGCGCTGTAGATATAGTAACGTTTTGCGTTTTCAGCAGCGTCCCATGATAACTTGACTGATGTTGCACTTGTTGCTTCTACTTTTAAGTTTGTCGGAACAACAGGAACGATGTCTAATGTTGTTGCACAAGCGACGTCTGACTTATCGAATGATTCTTGTGTTTTATAAACGCTAGAAACCATATAGCAATATTCTGTACTTGGTGCCAAGCCTTCAACTGTATATGTTGTATCAGCTACTTTATCTATCAATTCTTCACCCCAATAGATTGCATAACCTGCAGCTTTTTCTACCTTTGCCCATGTCAATGCAATTGTTGTTGTGCTTGTTGCCACAGCTGTGATTGCTGTTGGAGGTGTAAGAGTGAGTTTCAATGTCTTGGCGCATGCTTTTTCTGAAGCCACAGATTCCATAATGCCGTTGTAACCTCTTACGATATAGCAGTAATCTGAATTAGGTTCCAATTTTTCATCTATATATGTCAAATCTGTAACATTAGCTACGAATGCGTCATTGCGATAGATATTGTAGTTTGTTGCGTTTTCAGCAGCTTCCCATGTCAATTCGATTGAGAATTCATCGATTGTTGTAGCGACTACGTTAGCTGGAATTGCTGGCAAGTTTTCTGGGTTAACGACTTGGAGTTCGAATGTGAATTCGCTTTCAGCAGCAACTACTACATAATATTTACCTGCTGGATATTCAACAGCGTAGATTTCATCAACATCAGATTCGCCTCTTGTCTTTGCGTCTGAAGGATTTGACAATCTGATATTATCAACGCATACATAGAATTTACTTTCTTCTTTATGATGTAAAACAATATGATAATCACCATATTCAAGGCCTAATTCTGCGAATTTTGCACCGAGGTCAACTACATAGTTTGTAAATACGCCTGAAGTTGGAGTAATTTCTTCGATGAATGTCATTGTTTCGCCGTCTTTTGAAACTTCAACTTTAACATGGTCAATTGTACCTTCACCTAAAACATCGCACATTGCATCAAATGATAATTTTGAATTTTCTGTGATACTATATACTTTCTCTGTTACAATAACATTGTCAGCGACAAAGTAATTTGGCTGTACATTTGTTCTGTAAGAGTAAGAAATGATACCATTAGTTCCGTCAACGCCGCCATTTTTAGTAAGTTCCCAGTTATTTACTGTATTGTTATAAGCTTTAACTGTCCAGCCATTCAAAACGTCTTCATTGAAATCGAAGAAGAATTCTGATTTAACTTCCACATTACCTTTGAAATCATTATCGTTTGATGGGCCGCCATTGCCGTTAAAGTCTTCTTTATAGATAGCCATTTTTGCGTTTGTACCTTCTACTCTAGCCAACAAAAGTGATGTATCTGGCAATTCAAATGTGTAGACTGCATCTGGAGTAACAGCACCTTGTGCTTCACCTGGCAACAAGTAATTGTCGTGTAAACCAGCGAATTCTGGAGTGTCAGAATATTTGCCGTCTGTCATTGTAACATTTTTAGCGAGTTCATAAACGTCGCCTGTTGCTGGAGTGTAAGCATTAGCTGTCATAGGAACAAGCATTGTTGTATCTTCGTAAGAAATGACAAGATTACCGTTTACTTCGCCATCTACTTGAGCGTTTTCGTTATAAGCGACTTCCACAACGACAGGATTTGCTGTATAGTCGATATTTTCTGGCAATACGAAGAAATCGTTGTCAACTTTAATATCTTTTATTGTTGTAGCTACAGCCTTAACGCTTACTTCATAAGGTTTTTCTTCTGACCAATAGCCGCCGAGCATTGCTTCGCCCAAGTCGATTGCTTCTGGAGAAACTTTAACGACAGGTTTAGTTTCCATTTCAAATCTTACTTGGTTGACATAGTCTTTAAATCCAATCATTGCAGGCAAAGCATTTATATCAAATGGAGTATAATTGCTTGTACTGATTATAGCTCTCTTCGGATCTGTTGGGAATGTATAGAAAACATGATAGTTGTCATCTTCTTTAGTTCCTGTCTTATCATAAACACAAACCATCAAGTTACCGCCTGTATAATTAAAGTTTTTACTGAAAGGAATTTTAAGCCAAGAATCTTTAACGCCTGAAATTTCTATAGCACCGTCATATACTTTATCATTTGATGTAACAGATTCGTATCCGCCGATCATATTGTCACGTGAAATATGTTTTACATAGACTTCATATTGTCTTGTAAGCACAGGAACATTATTTGCCAATTTGAAAGACATACTGCTTATTGTACCGAGGTTGCCGCCAAAGTCTTCTTCTGTATACACTTGTTGTGAAATTGAATACTTTTGATAGTCTGTTGTTGGCAACGAGTAGTTTGTACCTACAGGATTTTTATCAGCGCCGATTTCTATTGTAGCTGTTGTTACTACGTCGCTTTCATTGTCATCACCTGGTTCTTCTGGATCTGGTGTTGGTTCTGGTTCTGGTTCTGGTTCTTCTGAAGCTGTGATAGTGAACTTGATATTATTAATTCTTGTATCTCTATTTCCTGTCAATGATGAGATATCATTTATACTTTCGCTTCCTTCGTAACGTATTGATCTTACATAACTATTATCCGCATAGCCATAAAAATTATTGTAACCACTGCTTATACCAGTTCCTGTTTTATCCTTCACGCATACCAATAAGTTACCGCCAGTATAATTAAAGCTTTTTGTTAAATCTATTGCTGCCCAAATAGAATTTGTTGTTGCTTCAGGCAAAGACCAGCTTCCATCATAAACGATATCAGCATCTGTCACTTCAACCCAATCGGTATTGTTATCGAATGATTGCTTATCTACATTCTTCATATAGACAACTATATTACGAGTATTTGAATTTCCATTAGTATGTTCAAATGCTATTCTACTAATAACGCCTGTCTTACCCTGTAATTCTCCTGCTGTATAAATCTGCTGACTGACACTATTAGCATAATAATCACTGATAGGTAAGAAGTAATACATCGAAGCACCTGTTCCTACTTGAATTGTTTCCTGTGCATTAACATTGCCGAACAATGCAAATACACACATAATTGCTAAAAGTAAAGTTTTTTTCATATTGTTAAAAGTTTAATTTATTATTCAAAAAGATACATTCTCTATGAACTACAAAAATATATCTTTTTTCAATATAAAGAAGAGAAAAATATAAATAAAAGCTATGAGCTTTGAGCAGTGGGCTTTGAGCTATTTTCTCTGATAAATCAATGCTAGTTGGTTAATATACAATATCATTTTAAAGTAAAAAATGACATTTTAGCAAAACAACATTACTCATAGCTCGTTGCTCATAGCTCAAAGCTAATTCGCAATAAATCCGAAAATAACCACTGCCACTATAAAAGTGAAGATGATATTAAAAGTCTGCGCTGTGAGGAATGCTTTCAGCGAGGCTCTGTTTTCTTTATTGAAAATCTCTTTGATTCGTGTTTCGAGTCCGATGCAGACGAATGCTATAGAGAAGAATATTCCTTGGAAGTTTTTCGCCAGAGATTTATATTTCACCATATTTCCGTCAATCTCGACTCCGCCGTTGAACCAGACGCTGAACACTGCTGAGGCGACTATCATTCCGAGGACGAATTTAGGGAAGCGATGCCATATCATCGTGCCTTTTGTTTCCATGACGCCGCTGGTATCACGCAACGACCAGAACAAGGAGATTCCGAATGCCGCGAGTCCGAGCAATACGTTTTGCGATGCCTTAACGATGACGGCTGTGTCACCGGCTATATTGCCAAGTATCTCTCCCGAAGCCGCAACAGCTGCCGTAGTGTCAATCGTGCCTCCAATCCAGGCTCCCGCCACTTGCTGTGCCGCGACACTATTGTCTGGGAAGATAATAGGAAGCAGCCAATTACAAAGCATCGGCATGATATATAACATCGGTATGGCAACGACCATAACCAAAGAAATGACGTAACTGAGTTTCTTCTGGTTGCCTTTTATAGTTCCGCATGTCGCGATAGCCGCCGACACTCCGCAGATACTCACCGAACTGGCTATCATCGTCGACATCTCATCATCAACTTTAAATATCTTTCTCGAAAGCCAGAATCCGAAATACCAGACGACGAGAACGACTAACAACGCCTGCGCAAGTCCATACGCTCCCGACTTGACAATCTCGCCGAAGATAATCGTCGCACCAAGACAGATGATACCTATTTTAATATAAAACTCGCTCTGTATCGCCGACTTCATCCATTCCGGCACGCCAAAGACATTACTGATTATCAATCCGAAGAGAACGGCGAACAGCACAGACTCTATTCCGTATTCCTTGCAAAACGGAAGACTCGCAAGAAACTGCGACAGCATGGTGAACACGAATATCACCAGGAAGGACAAAAAAATTCCCTTGACATCTCTCTTCATGGCAAGGGCGGAAATGAAAATAATTAAAAATAAAAACACAAATGTGTAAGCGGCATCGATCCAACCTGAAGTCGTGTGCAATGTCTCAACATTCAACATCTTGATGTGGACCATAAATGAAGGCACAAATGCTATCAGTGCCAAGACTACGAAGCCTAATGCTACAATAAGCCAGTCTTCGTTTAAGAATAAAGCTTTTAGTTTTCTTGTTTTCATATTTAGTTAAGTTAGTTTTTCATAGTCAACAGACTACAGACAGCAGTCAATAGTCTTTTAGTTTAAGGTTTAAAGATTAAGGTTCTTGGTTCAAAGATTAAAAAAGGAGTTAAGAAAAAGTTCAATTCCTAATCCTTAACTACTTTTTTACTTTTTTAGAACTTAACAGAAAGCTGTGCTTGCCATAAGTTACCCATATTGTCAAATCCTGGTTTGTCTTTCATTGTGTAGTTAACTAAAAGACGAAGGTTTTTGTATGGCCACCAGTCAACACCGACCATATAATATGTTGAATTCAACTCATGGTCATGAATGTCTTGTCTGAAGAAATCATAACGTGCTACAGGACGGATTCTTTGTTCTTTAATATTGAACCAATAACCTGCTGACACGTAAAAACCATCAGATTCGAGGTTGTATGCTTCACCTTCTTTAGCCATTTCTGTTTGACCAATGATATATTCAGAACGTACTGTAAGTCTGCCGTTTTCATATTTACCGCCGAATGTAAGACGATCTCTGTTAGCATCTTTTTTATTTGCTGCAGCAAGATTATAATTACCTCCATAATATGATGCTGCGAGCATCAAACCTTCAACGCCAGGGCATACTTCAATGCTACCTGCGATATCTTTCAACAAATTAGCATCTTTATTATTCATACCATTACCATTGAATACACCTAATTTATATGTAAGGATTGGTATTTCTTTTCCGTTTCTTTCAAATTTGAAGAAGTTACCGTAAATCATCAAACCCACATCACGACCGCCTGAGTATGTTTTTACTCCTGAAACATCGCTATAGCCTGAGAGTTGGCTGATTACTTGTGCGTATTCAACGCCTTCAAGTGTAAGAGGTGACTGTGGATTTTCAAATGTGAAAGGAATTTTAAACTGACCAGCTTGGATGTTAAAGCTTTTGTGTAATTTCACCTTAACGAAACCATCGACTAATTTTGGAGTGCCAGCGAAGTCGCCTTGAACGCGGAATTCTACGTTTTTGGTAATGTTACCTTTAACATCAAGACGAGCGCGACGTACATTGAAAGTGTTGATTTGATCTAATGTTTCTCCGTCGTTTTGCAACTGACTTTCATAGTCATATTGGATGTTCATCCAACCGCTGATTGACAAATAGTCGCCAATTAATTTTTTCTTTTCCTGTGCATTGATTGTTGTCAATGATGCCAATGCAAACATCATCACGATTAAAAGTAAAGATTTTCTTTTCATCATCTTATTTTTTAAAAGATTTGCAAATATACGAAAAATAGTAAAATGTTTTACTAATTATTTTATTATTAATCTCTAATTGATTAGACGCTTCAATGTGTATTAATTTTTATTGAAACATTGAAACGTCTCTACAACTTTAACTCCTAATTCCTAACTATTTATTATTCATCTGATTCATAGTCTGGTCAACGCCTTGAGTAACGAAGCTTTTTATGAAGCTAGCAGCGACTTCGAGGCGAGGGTTGATGATATCGAGTTCTGACGGTTTCCATTTCCCGAGCACGAAATCGACTTGTTTTCCACGAGGAAAATCGTCGCCTATTCCGAAGCGCAGTCTTGGAAAGACATTTGTACCTAAACTTTCAATGATATTAGCGAGTCCGTTATGTCCGGCATCGCTGCCTTTTTTTCTCATGCGCAGCGTTCCGAGAGGAAGAGCTATTTCGTCAAGCACAACGAGAACGTTTTCAATCGGAATCTTTTCCTGTTGCATCCAATATTTAACAGCCTTGCCGCTGAGGTTCATATAAGTCGTTGGCTTAATCACGACCATTGTACGACCTTTGTAACGCAGTTCCGACACTTGCGCGAGGCGACTTGTAGTGAAAGTTCCTTTTAAGTCATTATTAAGATAATCAGCTACTTTGAAGCCGATATTGTGTCGTGTGTCATCATATTCGACACCGATATTTCCTAGACAAGCGATTAAATATTTCATGGTGCAAAGATAGGAAAAAGGCTAAAGGCTAAAGGCTAAAGGCTAAAGTTTTTTTTGCTATGGGTAATGAGCCGTGAGCAACGAGCAGCGAGCAATTATCATCACTGCTCACATCTCATCGCTCATAGCTCACAACAAAAAAGAGGAACTTTTCAGTCCCTCTTTTATATTGAGTAGTATTTTAAACAAAGAATTATTCTTCTGTTTCTTCTGTGATAGCTGATTTCTTAGCTTTAACGTCGCAAACGATGTTGTTAGCAGCTACTAATGGAGTAACGTTTTCGATTGTGAGGTCTTTAACTCTAAGAGCTTGGTTAACGTTTAATTCAGAGATGTTTACCATAACGTAAGCTGGAAGATCTTTGATTAAACCTTTAACTTTAAGGCGTGGGATTCTAACTTTGAGTTTACCACCGCGCATAACGCCTGGAGATGTACCTTCTGTGCGAACTGGAAGAGTAACTGTGATAGGTTTTTCTTCTGTTACGTGTAAGAAGTCAGCGTGGAGAACTTCGTCTGTAAGTGGGTGATATTGGATATCTTGAAGAACTGTACGGTAAACTTTACCATCGATTGTGAAGTCAACGATGTAAGTTTCTGGAGTGAAGAGGATAGTTTTGAAGCTCTTTGCTTCTGTGTAGAAACGTACTTCTTCGCCTTGACCGTAAATAACGCATGGGACTAAGCCATTAGCGCGTAATTGTTTAGCATCTTTTTTCCCTACGTTCTCACGAAGAGAACCGCTCAATGATACTGAATTCATAATTTAATTTTAATTTGTTTGTTAATAATTTATAATGTGTAGGGACGCGGCAAGCCACGTCCGTACGATTTTTATTTCTTGAATAAGTCGCTTAATGATTCGTAGTTTTCAACGCGTTTGATAACTTCTGCGAAGAGAGGAGCTGTTGAAAGTACGTGAATCTTGCTGCTTGGGTTTGTCAATGGAATAGTATCTGTTACGATAACTTCGTCGAATACAGAGTTTTCAATTCTTTCCATTGCGCTGCCTGAGAAGATAGGGTGTGTTGCAACAGCGCGAACGCTACGAGCGCCACTATCTTTAATTAATTGACCTGCCTTTGTGATTGTGCCAGCTGTGTCGATCATGTCGTCGATGAGGATAACGTCTTTATCTTTAACGTCACCGATGAGCAACATTTGTTCAATAGCATTTGGTTTTGAACGTTGTTTGTGGCAGATTGAGAATACTGTGTTCAACATCTTAGCGTAAGAAGCTGCACGACGAGTACCGCCAGCGTCTGGAGAAGCTACCATTAAATTAGGTAAGTTAAGGCTTTCGATATAAGGAACGAAAATCTTTGATGCGAAGATGTTATCAACAGGAACGTTGAAGAAACCTTGGATTTGGTCAGCGTGGATGTCCATAGTGATGATACGAGTAACACCAGCTGTTGTCAATAAGTCAGCCATCAATTTAGCTGCGATACTGATACGTGGACGGTCTTTTCTGTCTTGACGTGCGAAGCCGAAATAAGGGATAACGGCGATGATTCTACGTGCTGAAGCGCGTTTTGCAGCATCAACCATCAACAATAATTCCATCATGTTTTCTTGTGGTGGGAATGTTGATTGAATCAAAAAGACATCTCTTCCGCGGATATTTTCATCGAAACTTGGTTGGAATTCACCGTCGGCGAAAACCAAAACGCTTGATTGTCCGAGTGGTTTGCCATAATGTTTAGCGATTTCATCTGCTAAATAGCGAGTGGCTCTACCTGAAAAAATTGATACTAAAGGCTCTTGCATGACGTTAATTTTAAGTGTGTTTTAAAATTTTTGCAAAAATAATAAAAATTTTCTTTGCCGTAACAAAAATTTTACTACTTTTGCACTCGCAAATGTTCACTGACATTAATGCCTAGGTGGCGGAATTGGTAGACGCGTCGGTCTCAAAAACCGATGAGGTAACACTCGTGCCGGTTCGATCCCGGCCCTGGGTACAATCAAAGGCAGCTTCATTACGAGGCTGCCTTTTTTGATTGAATGAAGATTAACAATTACAATCATGAAAGCATTACTCGGTTTAACCTTAGCAGAAATACAGGAAATCGTCAATCAACATGGATTGCCTAAGTTCACAGCCAAACAATTGACCGAATGGCTCTACAAAAAACACACTGGCAGCTTCGACGAAATGACAAACCTCTCTAAAGCAACACGTCAGCTTCTCTCCGAAAATTATACTACCGGCTACCGCAACTACGAAACAGTCCAAGAATCGAAAGACGGAACTAAGAAATATCTCTTCCCTGGCGCTGATAACTTCATTGAATCTGCTTATATTCCTGATAAAGAACGTGCTACATTATGCGTCTCTTCTCAAGTAGGCTGCAAGATGAACTGCCTCTTCTGCCAGACAGGCAAACAGGGGTTCCAAGAGAATCTTCCTGCTAGCGATATCTTGAACCAAATACTCAACCTTCCTGAATACGAAAAACTTACAAACTATGTATTCATGGGAATGGGCGAACCGATGAACAACTACGACAACCTCATGCGCACGCTCAACGTGATGACATCCGACTGGGGCCTCGCCATGAGTCCAACTCGCATCACTGTATCGACAGTGGGCGTGATACCTCATATGAAACGTTTCTTAGATGAGTCTAAATGTAATCTCGCTGTCAGCCTCCACTCTCCTTTCCACGACGAGAGAATGAAAATCATGCCAGTGGAAAAAGCTTATCCAATTCGCGAAGTCATCCACGCTATTCGTCAACACGACTGGAGCGGACAACGCCGCGTCTTCTTCGAATATATCGTATTCAAAGGTCTCAACGACACTTCTGACCATATCAAAGAACTCGCGAAACAACTCGGCAGCTTGCGTTGTAAAGTCAACCTCATCCGTTTCCACAGCATCCCTGGCATCAACCTTCAAAGTCCGACGATGGATGATATGGAACGCTTCCGCGACAGACTCAACGACAAAGGCATCATCGCAACTATCAGAGCATCACGCGGTCAAGACATCGACGCCGCATGTGGTTTACTTTCAACGAAAAATAAATTGGTTTAAGGTTTAAAGTTTAAGGTTTAAAGTTCATAAACTCATTGACTTATTTGACTTATTGACTTATTGACTCATCAAAAATGGCTGATAAAAATTTCGTCAGGTCGATGTTCAACAACATCGCTCCTACTTACGACAAACTCAATCATATTCTTTCTCTTAATATTGATAAAATATGGAGAAAGAAAGCCGTCAAACGCATTTGTAAAAGTCTCAAAGACACAAAGACACAAAGTCTCAAAGTCCAAAACGCTCATGTTCTTGATGTGGCTTGCGGCACTGCTGATTCTAGCATCGCTTTGGCAAAGTCTGGCATTCCTTTCGTGACGGGCGTCGATATTTCTGAAGGTATGATTAAAGTTGGTGAAGAGAAAATCGCAGCATTGAAAATCAATAACATAAACCTTAAAGTGGAAGATTGCGAAAATCTCAGCTTCGAGGATAATCGCTTCAACTCTGCCTTCATCGCTTTCGGAATAAGAAATTTTGAAGACAAGAAAAAAGGATTGAACGAACTACACCGCGTCTTGAAAGACAACGGACACCTTCTTATATTAGAGCTTTCCGTTCCTCAAAACAAGATATTGCTTTCATTATATAAATTGTATTTCCTCCACATACTTCCTTTCATCGGCAAGAAGATTTCAGGAGACAGCAAGGCTTACACTTATCTTCCTTTGTCCGTCATGAACTTCCCTAAACCTAAGGAATTTATGGCAATGATGGAAGAATGCGGTTTTAAGAACGTCAAACAAAAAGCATTGACATTCGGTCTTTGCAGAATCTACGAGGGATTTGTGATCAGTTAGGAGTTAGGAGTTAGGAGTTAGGAGTTGTAGAGACGCGTCAATGTTTCCTGCAAAAAATAAATACACATTGACACGTCTATCAAATTAGGAATTAAGAATTATGTTAAAGAATATTAAGAAATGGTTTGAAATCGTCAGGGCTAAGACTTTGTTGGTCTCGATGGCGTCTGTCATTATGGCGATTGCATTGGCATTTGAGAATGGCGGAAACAATTGGTTGCCAGCAGTTCTTTGTCTCTTATTCGCGATGTTGGCTCAAGCAACATCAAACGTAGCCAACGATTACGCCGACTTCAAAACCGGTTGCGACAATAAAAACAGTCTCGGTCCTGACAGAAAACTTGTCAGCGGCGAAGTAAGTATCAAAACCATAAAAAGAGCAATAATATTATTGGTTTCAATCTGTTTCTTGGTCGGATTCAGCTTGATTTACTGGGGTGGATGGATATTATTGCCATTCGGCTTATTGATAATCGCCGTCGCATTTTGTTATTCCTTAGGACCTATTCCTTTATCATACAACGCATTAGGCGATGTCGCTGTGATATTATTCTTCGGAATTGTTCCAATAACATTCACCTATTATATATTAACAAAAGAAATAAACTGGGAAATAATCGCGGCTGGTTTTTCTATGGGACTCGTTGTAGATGAATTACTTATAGTCAATAATGTGCGCGATGAGATAGAAGACAAACAATTTAATAAAGTCACTACTGTAGGAATTTTCGGAAGCAGATTCATGAAAAAAGTATTTTTATTTAATCCTTTGATTGCTTGCGGATTAGGATTTTATTTCATGAAAAACATCTGCGATTATACAACATGGGCAATCGCGATAATTCCAATGCTGATTTATTCAGTCAGCGTTTATATCAAATTGGAAAAATATAAAGGCAAGCAACTCAATGCATTATTAGGTCAGGCATCGTTAGAAGCATTGATTTTCGCCTTGACGGTCGTTGTCGTCACCTTATTATAATTATTCGTAAATCTCGGATTCTTCGACGAGATTATTAAGTAAAGCATAGACAGTAAGACCGGAAACAGATTTGATTCCAGTTTTTTTGACGATATTTTTACGGTGTGTTATGACAGTATGAACAGAGATATTAAGCATATCTGATATATCCTTGTTTGTCATACCTTTAGCAACGCAAACCAAGACATCGACCTCACGATTTGACAAGTCGACGCTTTCGTTTTGAGCAGACGTTTCTTCGTTATTATTCTGAAGGTTAAGTATTTTATTGATAACCTTCTGCTTATTGTCGTTAAGTTCTATTACTTCCTTAAAATTCTTTAAGATATTTTTGTCAACGTAAGAAGTTACAAGAGCCACGCGATTTATGTTAGGATAATTTTGCGTCATCTGCTTAACAAAAGCATTGACCATATAACCCAGCATCATCGGATTGATTATCAAGACATCTGGGTTATGAACGATTATCTTATCTTGTATATCTTCAATATTATCAACGACCGATGCTACTGTAATCTGATTCATATCTTCAAAGAATGAAGTCAATCCGCCGCTTATTATCGGAGAGGATTCTGCAATGAGTATCTTTGTGACTTTCATAACATTAGCCCTCCATCATTTCAACGAATGGAACCAGCACGCGTTCTTCAACCAAAGTATGGCATCTCAAGTCGGAAGTCACTTCCATAATGTCGAGAGATATTTCAATTCTCTCTTTTGGGAAGATATTTGCAGGAAGATATTTTATGAGGATGTTCATCAAATCGTTGAGTTTATCTTCGATATTGCTATGATTTGACTCAAATTCACGTATTGAAAAATCAGGATTCAAAGCATTATTGCACAACGATTTAATATAAGGGAACACCACTTCTTCTTCATATTTGAAATGGTTTTCAACCTCGTCTTTATATTCATTGAAGAAACGATTTATTGTATTGCCGAACCTTGCGGGACAAGCCTCGATGATTCGTTTGAGATGCGACTCAATATGAGGAAGTCTTTCCTTTAAATAATATTTATGAGACTCTGAGAGATACGACAAGATTGCGTTTGCCTCTACATATTTGATATCGTCTTTGGTAGGAACGAATTCTGGATTGGAATATAAATTACAGATTAACAAGAAGAACGACGGCGACACATTAGCTTTTTCGCATACTTCCTTGACGTTTTGGTCGCCGAATCCGAGTTCTATTCCGAATCGTGACAATGTGAGCATCAACGTTGGATTTGAAATCACCAGCTCAGCCATTTTAGTATTTTCAGTAAGTAATAAGTTTGTATAGTTCATAATGTATAAATAAAAAATGAGTCAATATTCTATAAGCTAACGAGTAATACTTATAGACCTATTGACTCATAGTCTTATAGTCTGATTTTGAGCCACATGACGGACTCGAACCGTCGACCTACGCATTACGAATGCGTTGCTCTACCAACTGAGCTAAAGTGGCTTTTTTTGAGCTAAGAACCTAGAACTCTGAACCAAGAACCAGTTCTTAGTTCTTCGTTCAGGGTTCTTTGTTCAAGATGCAAAGATACGATTTTTTCCGTCTTTCAGAGATTATTTCTGAGGAAGTTGGAATGTATCTTTTAATGTCACAGTTCTGTTAAACACGAGGTGTTCTGCTGTGCTGTCTTTATCAGCTGTGAAATAACCTATTCTTTGGAATTGGAAGTGATCAAGAGGTTTTGCGTCGGCGAGGAATTTCTCGACGTAGCATTCTTGTCTTATTTCCAATGAATTAGGATTTATCACTTGTTTCATTGCTTCGAGTGCCGAGCATTGTTGCTCTTCTTGGATAGCAGCGATGGCTTCGCGAGGATTTTCGCTCATCCACAATCTGTCGTACAATCTCACTTCTGCTTGGATGCAATGGTCGCAGCTCACCCAGTGCAAAGTACCTTTAACCTTACGGTTTGCTCCTGCCATGCCGCTCTTTGTTTCAGGATCGTATTCTGCATAAACTTCAACGATATTGCCGTTTTCGTCTTTCTTGCAGCCTGTACATTTCACGATGTAAGCGTTTTTCAAGCGTACTTCGTTACCTGGAGTCATGCGGAAATATTTCTTAGGAGCGTCTTCCATGAAGTCTTCGCGTTCAATCCACAATTCGCGTGAGAATGTAATGTTGTGTACGCCTGAGTTTTCGTCTTCTGGATTATTGACAGCTTCCATTTCTTCTGACTGACCTTCTGGATAGTTAGTGATAACGAGTTTCACAGGGTTGATAACCGCAGAAACACGTGTTGCGCGAGCGTTCAAGTCTTCACGGATTGTGCTTTCCATAAGTGCGAAGTCGTTGACAGCTTCGTATGTTGTATAACCGATCTTATCTATCAATTTATGAATTGACTCTGGGGTATAACCACGACGGCGGAAACCGCAGATAGTAGGCATTCGTGGGTCATCCCAACCGTTTACGAGACCTTCTTTCACGAGGATGAGGAGGTTACGCTTGCTCAACAAAGTATAGTTGAAGTTCAATTTGTTGAATTCATACTGACGTGGACGATGATCGTCGAGGTCTTTTTGTTCTTTAAGTTCGTCGATGAAATAATCATATAAAGGACGGTGAACTACGAACTCAAGAGTACACAAAGAGTGTGTAACGCCTTCAAAATAATCGCTTTCGCCATGAGCGAAGTCATACATAGGATAAGCATACCACGTATTCCCTGTACGGTGATGTGGAGTCTTCACCACGCGATAGATGATAGGATCGCGGAAGTGCATATTTGAATTTGCCATATCGATCTTTGCGCGGAGCACCATCTTGCCTTCTTCAACTTCGCCTCTGTTCATCTTTTGGAAAAGTTCCAATGACTCTTCAACAGGGCGGTTGCGATAAGGGCTTTCGATGCCAGGAACAGTAGGAGTTCCTTTTTGAGCAGCGATTTCTTCAGAGCTTTGCTCATCGATATAAGCCTTGCCTTCTTTTATGAGACGAATAGCGAAATCCCAAAGCTGTTGAAAGTAATCAGAAGCATAATACTCATTAGCCCATTGGAAACCAAGCCATTGAATATCTTCCTTGATAGAATCTACATATTCAACGTCTTCCTTCGTTGGGTTTGTATCGTCGAAACGAAGGTTACAAACGCCGTTATATTTCTTTGCAATACCAAAATCCAAGCAGATAGCTTTAGCATGACCAATATGAAGATAGCCGTTAGGTTCTGGAGGGAAACGTGTTTGAACACGACCGTCGTTTTTACCATTTTGTAAATCCTCAACCACCTTGGCTTCAATGAAGTTCAGAGATTTTTTTTCTTCTTTTTCAATTTCTTTGAAATCACTCATGTCTTTAAAATTTATATTCGCAAAAATAAGAAATAAAATCGTGGTTTACATTATTTTTTTTGTAAAAAATTTGTTGTTTTCAACTTGTAAAGTCGCAGAATTATAAAGTCACAAAGACTTAAAGTGCCAATCATAGCCTATAGCTCTGCAACTTTGTGAGTCTGTATCTTTAAAACCACTACATTTTAGATTTTATCTTAATGATTATTTGGAATTTAATTTTACAACTCATACGACAAAATGTATATATTTGCATAATTAAAAAACAATAAAAATGAAAAGAACAATCTTCGCTGTAATATTATTATTATTATCATTCATTAATATTTATGCAAACACAGATAATGAAACCAATGCAACAAATGATATTACAGATAGTCAGAACCAGTACGACCGACTGATTGATTTAGCAAGAACTTATTTCTACAAGAACACGGAATATGCATTCAACTGTGCATATAAGGCCAATGCCATCGCTGAAGCGAACAACGACAATCAGAAATCCGCTGAATGCAATATAATAATGGGTGACATTTTCAAAGAAAACAACACATTCCCAACAGCAATAAGCCATTACGAGAAAGCTATCGAGAAACTGAACAAAACGAAAGATTACCATACCATTTACAAGCTATACATCAATATTGCAAAGCTCTATCAAAACAGCGAATTCAACAGCAAATGGAGCACCGACGCCATGAACAAGGCACTGAAATACGCAGAACTAATCAATGATAGAGATATTTACAACGAAGTGTATATGGCCGCAGGAGAAATGTATTGCTCACAAAATAATTGCGATTTAGCTGAAAAATATTACAATGAAATATTAAAAAATGACATTGATAAAAATACAATTTTGCCAATATCTATCGCATTGACAAACAAAGCGAATATCTTCATAAAACGAAACAAATATAAAGAAGCGATGTCTATGATTGACTCATCTTTATATTTATGTATCAGAGATTTCAACGACAGCCTACAAGCGATCAACTATAACCACAAAGCCCAAATATACGACTCCATAGGTGACTTTGATGCCGCCAGAAAATATTACACACAATCTTCCATCCTCACATATGCCACAAAAAACTACATTACCTGTGGCAAAAGCCTGTTCGGCTTAGCACATTTATACCAAAGACATGGCATGCACGAAAACGCCATCAATGTGTTTAAGATCATCTGCGACAGTACAATGAAATATAAGCAGTTCGAGATATGCTATCAATCATGCTACCAGCTATCAAAGTGCTACGCTTCATTAGGACGCTATGAAGAAGCTTACGAATACTTCAACATATACGACATCACTTACGACTCGGTATTCACCGTAAAGCAAGACAAGAAAATAGAAGAACTACGCAATAGCTACCTCTTGTCATTAAATGCCAAGGAGTTAAAGATGGAAGAAATACAGGAAGAAAACACAAGAGGCAACAAAAAAGAATGGATGCTATTCATCTCCATCATCATCGTCCTGGCAATGGCCTTGACGACCTTCATTATCTTACATCTAAAAAACAGAGCTTTGTTCCATAAAAGCAAAGTCTCATCATACGAGCAGCAGCTTAAAATCGATCAAATCGAAAACAACCTGAAGGAATATCAGCTCAAAAGCAATAGAGAATTGATAATAAAAATGGCTTTACAAATAAAATCATATGTTGATATCATAAACCCTATCAAAGAAGATTTAAAAACAGCCGTAGAACTACCTGAAAGCGAACTTAAAAACAAAATTAAAAATATAAACCACAATATACACAACAATATACACATCATCAACAATGCTGAAAAGATAAACAAACAGATAGATGCCGTATACAAAGAATTCTTCAAAAGACTTGACGAAAAGCATCCTGGATTGACAAAATCAGAGAAAAAGTTATGCACTATGCTGTTTATAAATATGTCAAGTAAGGAAATCGCCACTATAACCAACACCACAATACGAAGTGTCGAAACATCACGATACAGATTAAGAAAGAAATTTAACCTTTCAAGAGATGAAGACATTGTAAGTTTTTTACAAAAAATATAAAAAAAACTGCCCAATGGGGGGGGTAAAATAATACTACAATTTTAAAATAATGCAAAAAATAAAAATTACAAAAAATATCGTAATAGCAAAATAGATATAAATTTGATTATCAACAATCAATAAAATATTAATGTAGTATAAAATCAAAAAAAATAGTATCATAAAAAAAGTAAAAAAATTCAATTACAAGCTAAGATTACCTCAACACTATTGACAAAAGGACAATATGCACTATCTTTGCAATACAAGTACTAAACATTCTCTATAGCTTTGTAAGTAGTTTGGTTTATTAATGCAATTGGGCGCTCCCCGCGCCCTTTTTTTATTATTGCTGATTTATATGTTGTTTTTCCTAATTAATTTATATTTTTGCAAAAATCAGCGAGCAATGAGCTGTGAGATTTTGTTTTGCAAACACAATAATTAAATAAAACATCTTATGAAAAGCTTTACTTACAAAACATTATTACTTCTTTTATTGCTTTCTACATCATTTTTCAAAGCGAATGCTCAATATGATGTACATTTCACAGATCAGCAATTACGAATCGACTATTACATATTCGGCAATTCCGACACTTGTCATTATGCATTAGACAAATATGTCAAAGAGCCTGTCTGGGGCGGAACCAGAAACAACCTTATTGACAGCCTAGGCTATGGCGATTATATGGTTGAGGTTTTATTACACGACTCCGACATAGTGCTTTATTCAAGAGGCTATTGCAATCTCTTCGGCGAATGGCAAAGCACACTAGAAGCAGAAACAACGATAAAAGGCTTCAACGAGTCAGTGATAATACCTTATCCAAAAGAAATCGTTGACGTTGTGTTTTATTTAAGAAACTATGATGGAATATTCATCGAAATGATGCGTCTTGTCGTTGATCCTAACGATTATTTCATTCAGGAAGCTCCAAGACATCAATATTCTGTCCTTAACGTACACGGCGACTACGCCCCTGAGAAAGCTGTCGATATCGTGATTATTCCTGACGGATACAGCAAAGAGGAAATGGGCAAGTTCGTAATGGACTGTAATTTCTTCAAAGAATGCCTTTTCTCTTACGAACCTTATAACATGTACCAAGACAGATTCAACATCAGAGCTGTCATGGCACCGTCAAAAGACTCAGGCATCACAATTCCTGCCGATAAAATCTGGAAAAACACTGCTGTAGGATGTTCTTTCTACACTTTCGACTCTGAACGCTATTGTATGTCAATGAACAACCAAGCTATAAGGAATCTCGCAGGCACAGTGCCTTATGATCAGATTTACATCTTGGCAAACACTTCAAAATATGGCGGTGGCGGCATCTACAACTTCTATTGTGTAAGCTCAACCGACGACAATTTCTCTTCCGACGTTATTATACACGAATTCGGGCATGGCTTTGCTGGCTTGGGTGACGAATATTACTATGACTCTAATTCTTACGAAAGTTTCTACAATCTCAGCATAGAACCTTGGGAACCAAATCTCACCACATTAGTCGATTTCGACAGCAAATGGAAAGATATGCTGAAAAAGAAAACGCCGGTTCCAACACCAGCAGAGGACAAATATATTAATGAAGTAGGTGTATTTGAAGGCGGAGGTTACGAAGCAAAGGGAATGTATCGCCCTAAAATGGATTGCCTCATGAAGACATTCAAAGGAGATAAATTCTGTGAAGTCTGTCACAAGGCAATCGAGAAGATGATTTTATATTATACGGAATAAATTTTAGAATTTTAGAACTTTAGAATTCTAGAATTTTAGAATTTTAAAGTTCTTTAACAAAGGCTTCTACCATATTGTAGGCGCCATTGTAGATATCTTTTAAAGTTGCGTCCAACATAAAGCACGGCGTGGTGAATATCTTGTTTTTCAAATCGGATGTCACTTCGCCGTTTTTTGTTGCCTGATGATGAGCTCCCATTTCAAGGATATCTTTTGCAGGGCCGCATTCAGCATTACCAAGAGTGATAGTAATGTCATTCAACACGTTAGCAAGTAATACTGGAGCGATACACATTGCTGCGATAGGCTTGTTTTGTTCATTCACGGCTATGATAGCGTCTCTCACTTCAGGCAACACTGTCATATTCATTCCATCAGTAAAATATGTGAAAAGATTATTTGCGATACCAGCGCCTCCAGGGATTGCAAGTCCGTCATAATCATTAGCGTTGAATTCAGTCAAAGGCAAGACCTCGCCACGAACAATACGAGCTGCTTCAACCATCATATTACGCTCTTCGTTAACAACTTCACCAGTAAGGTGATTTATGACTTGATATTGATTTCTATCTGGAGCGAAGCATTGGTACTTAACACCATGTTGATCCAAAGCCAATAATAACGTCACGGTTTCATTGATTTCAGAACCATCTCTAGTTCCGCAACCGCCCAAGATAACAGCTATTTTTTTCATATATTGTAATTTTTAATGTCTTCGAATTTTATTGTGTTATCAGCCACAACGCTTTTATTCTTAGAATCTCTCACCACTTCATGATTCTTATACAACATATTAGCTACCTTTTCTATGTTAGTATAAAGAATTGAAGATTTTTTAAGGTTTGTATTGATGAGGTTACTGACACCAAATATATTCATTATCAATATCAATACGCTTAGTATCAAACCGCCTTTCAGCAATCCGAAGAAAAATCCGCCTAATTTGTCAAAAAATCCAAGATGAATAGCGGACACCAAGCTACTGAACAATCTTCCAAGATAACGGGTAAGGACAACGAATATGACAAATGTTATGATAAATGCGATAATAGTAAGGTAGTCTGAAGCAGCATCGACAAATCCCGACATCCATTCTGCCACCAAGTCAGAGAAGTACATCGCGCCATATATTCCTACGATGAATGAAGCCAGATAAAAAGCTTCTATGATAAGTCCTTTTCTCAATCCTGCAAAAGCAAACAGTATCAGGATGATTCCGATGATTAAATCCAATACGTTCATAATAATTCGTTTTAAATTGTTTTTACTCTTTTTGTCAATTCTGTAGAGAACAAGAATTCGTTAAGTTCTTTATTATCAGTATCCAATACCGATTTATTATCTCCTTGCCACCACAGTTTACCTTTATAGAGGAAGTTTATTGTCTGACCTATTTTCAGCACCGAGTTGATATCGTGAGTGTTGATTATTGTTGTCATATCGTATTCTTCCGTGATTTCGCTGATGAGGTCATCGATGAGTTCTGATGTTACAGGATCGAGGCCTGAGTTAGGCTCATCGCAGAACAGATATTTAGGGCTGTTGGATATAGCGCGGGCGATGGCGACACGCTTCATCATACCGCCGCTTAGCTCTGATGTCGTGAGTTTATTTATACCAGTGAGGTTCACTCTGTTAAGACAGAAATTCACTCTCTCCAGTTTTTCTTCATACGACATATCGGTGAACATATTAAGAGGGAACATCACATTCTCTTCCACGTTCATCGAGTCAAACAGAGCTCCGCCTTGGAACAAGACACCCATTTCCTTACGGATGTCGATTTTATTTTTTTCCTTAGTATTCGAAAAAGGGCGTTCGTCGAATGTCACGAGTCCGCTGTCGGGTTCGAACAATCCGATACATATCTTTGTCAGCACCGTTTTTCCAGAGCCACTTTGACCGATGATGAGGTTAGTCTTTCCTCTTTCGAAAGTGGCGCTGATGTCATCGAGGACAAGGCGGTTGCCAAAACTTTTAGATATATTTTCAATTTTTATCATGTCAAAAGCATTTGGGTTAAGATTAAGTCAAAAACGATGATAGCGATGCTGCCGATGACGACACTTTGAGTGCTGGCCTTGCCCACTTCAACGGAGCCGCCTTTCACGTTATAACCTATATAACTTGATATTGAAGTAATCAAGAAAGCAAAGACGACAGTCTTTATCATAGCGAAAGTAATAGAGAAAGGCTCGAACCAAGCCCTCAATCCCACGACATAATTAGTCGGGGTGATGACGCCGGTGAACACACATGCAAGCCATCCGCCCAAGATACCGATCACGATACTGAATACGATCAGAACTGGGATGAAGAAAAGGCATGAAATGATTTTTGGAAGTATCAGATAATTGGCAGGATTGATACCCATCACTTTAAGTGCGTCTATCTGTTGTGTGACGCGCATCGTTCCAAGTTCGGAAGCGATCTGCGAACCGAGTTTACCTGCCAAGATAAGACTTATCATTGTCGGAGAAAATTCCAGCACGATCATCTGTCGAGCAGAGAAACCGATAAGCTTCTCTGGAAGAAGCGGATTGTCGGTATTGTAAGCCACCAGAATTGTGGCGACGGCACCAACGAAAACAGACAATATCAAAACGATGCCTATAGAGGTAAAACCAAGATTATAGAATTCATGTAACAGCCTCTTCCTGAACACCAACGCCTTATCTGGCTTGGAAAAAGCCTGCCACATCAAAATCAAATAATCGCCCAAATTTCTTAACATAAGACTTGCTTTTTTTAACGTGTAAAATTACATTTTTTTTAATTATAAATATCATAACAATAAAACTTTTACATTTTGCCTTTAGATAGAATAAATAGTTTATCTTTGCAGGTAAATATCGTACGATGTATTCCGAAAATAAGTCAACAAAAAGAAGATTCGCAGGCTCGTATTTTGTCTCGCTGATTAGCATTGCTTTAGTGCTTTTCGTATTGGGCATGTACGCATTCCTGATGGCATATACCGACAAACTGCTGAACCATGTAAAGGAAAACATCGGCTTTGAAGTGGTTATAAAAAGCAATGCCAAAGAATCAGCCATCAAAAGCCTGAAAGACGAAATAAGCAAGAAAAATTACGTAAAATCCGTAGAATACATCAGCAAGGAAGAAGCTACGAACCGACTGAAAGAAGACTTGGGTGAAGACTTCCTGCAATGGCTCGGCGATGTTGAAAATCCTTTGTTGCCATCAATTGACATACGTTTCATTTCCGACTACGCCAACAGCGACAGCATGGCTATGGTAGAGAAATGGATAGGCAGCAAAAGCATTGTCAAAGAAGTAATCTATCAAAAAGGGCTGACAAACACCATCAATGCAAATGTCAGAAAAGTGAAATTTGCTCTTTTCATAATCAGCGCCATACTGCTGTTCATCGCGATTGTGCTGATAAGCCATACCATACGTCTTTCTGTATATTCCAAACGATTCATCGTCAGAAGCATGCAGCTGGTTGGAGCCACAGAAGGATTTATCATGAAGCCATTTTTGAAAACATTTATGAAACAAGGACTTTGGGCAGCAATCATCGCATTGATATGCGTGACATGTTCATTGTTCGGCATAAGACAATATCTGCCTGAAGCGAATCTGTTCCACAACAACATTTACATAATCAAGATTTATTTATTGATAATAGGGATAAGTCTTTTATTGACGATGACATCCACATTCTTCTCCATGAAGAAATATCTTAACGCCGATATAGACAAGTTCTACGCATAACAAATAAACTATTTAATATGAGCAAGTTAGATAATAAAAACACAAAAAACGAGCAAGATAACGAAACCAAGATGCCATTTAGCCGTGAAAATTATTTATGGGTTTTGATAGGCATCGCATTCCTTCTCGTTGGATTTCTTTTGATGATTGGCGGCGGTTCTGACGACCCAGACGTCTTCAACGAAGCCATCTTCAGTTTCCGCAGATTGACATTAGCTCCTATTTTAGTATTGATAGGTTTCGGCATAGAGTTTTACGCCATTATGAAAAAACCTAAAGACAAATAATCAAATTTAGTGTCATGAACTGGTTAGAAGCTTTATTATTAGGTCTGCTTCAAGGATTGACAGAATTCTTGCCTGTCAGCAGCAGTGGCCATTTAACCATAGGTCAGGAGTTGTTAAACCTCAACACCTCAGCCGCCGACAACTTATTGTTCACCGTGACGGTACATGCGGCGACAGTGTTAAGCACCATCGTCATACTCTGGAAAGAGATAGAAGGTCTGTTCAAAGGCACATTCTTCACAATGCAATGGAACAGCGACAAAGAATACGTCGCAAAGATATTGTTATCATGCATCCCTGTCATGATAGTAGGATTGTTTTTCAAAGACCAAGTAGAATCCATTTTCGGCAGCGGCTTGTTAATCGTGGGATGCTGTCTTTTACTGACCGCACTATTACTGACATTCGCCTATTACGCAAAGCCACGTCAGAAAGAAACCATTTCATACCGCGACGCTTTCATCATCGGTCTTGGACAAGCCATCGCTGTATTGCCAGGGCTCTCTCGTTCTGGAACCACTATCGCCACAGGCCTTATCTTAGGAAATAAAAAAGAAAGCATAGCTCAGTTCTCATTCCTTATGGTATTGATTCCTATCTTGGGAGAGACATTCCTGAATGTCATCGACATCATAAAAGAGCCATCCTTGCTTGGAGGTATCGGATTCACACCTTTATTTATAGGATTCCTAGCCGCATTCATCTCTGGATGTCTGGCATGTAAATTTATGATTAACTTGGTAAAGAAAGGCAAGTTGATTTATTTCGCTATATATTGTGCTATCGTTGGCATCACGACAATAATTTTCGCTCTGTAATATATGTTTCATTTTGAAGAAGGAGAAGTTTTTCTCATTGACAAGCCTTTAGACTGGACATCATTCGATGCCGTCAATCTCATACGCGCCGTGATAAAACGCTATCACGGAATAAAAAAAATCAAAGTCGGACACGCAGGAACATTAGACCCGCTAGCGACAGGTCTCCTTATTATATGTACAGGAAGAATGACAAAACAAATCGACAACTTCCAGGCACAAGAAAAGGTTTATACGGGGACATTGTTGTTAGGACAGACCACACCAACCTTCGACATGGAAAGCGAGCCGGATGCCTTCTACCCTACCGACGGCATCACCATCGAGATGATGGAAGAAGCCAGAAAACAATTCATCGGCGACATTATGCAGCGTCCGCCTAAGTTCTCGGCAATAAAAATAAATGGCAAACGCGCCTTCGACTACGCTCGCTCCGACGAAGAAGTCGCACTGAAAGAACGACTCATACATATTGACGACTTCAAATTGGATTACAGCGAATTCCCTAAGATAAGCTTCGAAGTGAAATGCAGCAAAGGAACATACATCCGTTCCCTCGCCAGCGACTTCGGCAAAGCTCTAGGCAACGGCGCCTGCCTCATATCACTGAGAAGAACCAAAATCGGAGATTTCTCCGTTGATAACGCAAGAAAACTAGAAGACCTGAAAAGAGAAATACAGGAAACCGGAACAGAATATAGAGAAGAAGTTCAAACAACGCATTAAACCATAAAGAAACAAACTTAAATATTAATATTATGAGAAGATTTTTACTTTTAACAATGATGTGCGTGCTCGGTTTATTCGCCGTTAATGCACAAGGAAACTTAACAATAGTTGAAATAGGAGCAGATCAGAATCCTGACTATAACAGCAACTATTATCTTCCTGTATACGACGCTGCTAGTTATGCGATATCACAACAGATATACACAGCAGATGAAATAGGAGATAACACAGGTGCTATCATGACAGTTGGATTCAAATTAGGAAATGAAACACCTGCACAGACAAGAAAATACGAGGTTTATTTGAAGTCTACAGAACTTGATGAATTTGACGTAACCCATTATATCGACTTAGATGAAGCTGATAAAGTCTTTGATGGTGATGTTGAAATATCTGGTGTGATGGACTCATGGTTCACAATCACTTTAAATAAAGCTTTCAATTATACAGGCGGTAATATCGTACTTGCAGTATATGACAAAACAGGTTCAGCTGCATCTTCCTACCATTACTTCTATAAATATGCAACTACAGGAAGAGCTTTATACAGTAAAGGAAATTATGGACCTTATGACATGTTGAATTTAGGTACAGGTTTACAAAGAGAATCTGTAAATCAAATTCAATTTGGAATGGCAACAGAGGCAACAGTAGCTGTTTCTACAGACTCAGTAGCATTGGGTAATGTTAAAGTCGGTGAATATTGGGCAGAAGAAAGTGCTGTTAAATCAGCTACATTTAATATTCAAGCTAATGCAACATTGGTTACATCTGTTTCATGCGACAATGCTTTCTTCACATTAAATTACGATCTTACTGCAACACCAATTGCTGTTAAGGTTGGTTATGACAAAACAGCTGAAGCTGGAGAACAAACAGCAACAATCACTATTAAAGCTAATGATGTAGAAGACATTACAATCCCTGTAACAGCAACAGCATACACTCCAGCAGAAGCAGATGTTTATGAACTCGCAAAAGAAATCACTTTCACAGCAGGTTCATTTACAGATACTCCATCAAACTTGAATGATGACTACAACTTGCCAAACGAAGTTAATAATGGCATTACACCAGATGCAGTATATTCATTTGAATTAGAAGAAGAGCTTACAGTTGTTGTAGACGTAACAGGTAAAAATGCAGTTGCAGCTATCTATGCAGAAGATTTCGCTGGCAAAGGTGGTCCTAAAGCGGATAATAACTACGGAGGTATAGTCCCTGCAAAAACTACATTCTTCTATGACTTCAACGATGGCAGCTTGGAAGCTTTTAATTTAAGAGATGATGATAACGATGAAATGAACTGGGGAATATCTAGTGGTAAGTTAATGTCATATTCATGGATGTCAGGAAATGTTATTCTCACACCTAATAATTATGTGTTCACAAAAGAAGCTTATGCTATCACAGCTACATCTAAATTAACATATAAAGTTAATGCAGTTGCTGGTAGCACTGATCATTATGCAGTTGTTGTTTCAACAGACGGTGAAAATTTTGAAATTGTTTTTGAAGAAGACTATAATTCTTCAACACAAGCAGATAGAGAAGTCAATTTAAGCGCATACGCAGGACAAAACTTATACATTGGTTTCCGTCACTTCAAATGTACAGGAGAATATCATATAGATATAGATGACTTCCGACTCACAGACGGCAGCGGAATGACACGCGGTGCAGAACCACAAATCAAAGTTGCATATCCAGCAGGTAAGTATTACTTGGTGGCAGCAGCTGAAGACCAATTCACAGTTAATGTTACTCTTGACATCGCTCCTCCTGCAACTCCAGATACATTGTTCGCAACAGCAATCAACGAAACATCAATCGCATTGGAATGGGCAGTAGTTGAAGACATAGACAGCTATAATATCTACAAAGGTGAAGATTTACTCACAACAGTAGAAGCTGGCGTCACAACATATACAGTTGAAAACTTGGAATGCAATACAAATTACTGCTTCACAGTTTCTGCAGTCAACAAAGGCATCGAGTCATTCAAGACAAGCCCTGCATGTGCAAAGACAATGGATTACGCTATCACATCTCCAGCAAATGTAACAGTTACAGCAATCGATGCATACTCAGTAAAACTTTCATGGGATGCTGTTGAATACGCACAAAGCTACAATGTTTATATCGATGGTGGTGTCGCTGCAAATATTACAGAAACAGTGTATGTTCTTGAAAATTTAACACATAACACAGAATACTGCTTCAAAGTTTCTGCATTACGTAACGAACAAGAAACAGAAAAAGTCAATGCCTGTGGATCAACATTAGCAATCAACTTCGATGACGAAAACTTGCAAACAGAATTCTTCTATGACTTCAACGACCAATCATTGGAAGACTTCATGCTCCTTGACAATGACAACGACGGCAATAACTGGAGTGTGTCAGAAGATAAAAATAACGCTGGCGAATATATCCTCAAATCATATTCAAATGTTATTGGCAGCCCAGATAACTATATCTTCACAAAAGCTCCTTATAGAATTATAGAAACATCAACAGTTACATTGAATGCAAAATCAGGTACAGGTGTAGGTGACTTAGGCGAACACTATGCTGTTGTCGTTTCAGAAAACGGTATAGACTGGACAATAGTATTCGAAGAAACAATTGAACACGCAGAATGGACAAACACATCTGTTTCTCTTGCAGCTTATGCTGGCAAAGGCGTTCTCATCGGTATCCGTCACTATAACTGTTCCGACCTTTATTTCTTAAGCGTCGACAACTTCGCTTTGTCAAGCCCTGTTATCCCAGCAGCTCCTGTTGTAAAAGCTGAAGCCATAAACGCATCAACAATCGTTTTGACATGGAATGCTATTGAAGAAGCTACTAGCTACAATGTCTATAACGACACTTTAGTTGCTACAGTAACAGAAACAACATATACAGTTACAGGCTTGACAGCTGAAACAGAATATTGCTTCAATGTTACAGCTGTTAACAAATACGGTGAATCAGACAAATCAGAAAACGCTTGCGCAACAACATTGGAAGCAGGCGACAGCCCAATAGAACCAGAACCAATGGTTCCATCAGCACCTAAGGTAACTGCTGAAGCAACAAGCAATTCAACAATCGTTTTGACATGGAATTCTGTCATGACTGCAACAAGCTTCAATGTTTACCAAGGTGAAGAAGTCATCGCAACAGTAACAGAAACAACTTACACTGTCAGCGGTTTACAAGCATCAACAGAATATTGTTTCACTGTTACAGCTATTAACGGAAACGGCGAATCAGCTAAGTCAGCAGAAGTTTGTGCAACAACAAAACCAGAAGCTATCGCAGAACTCGCATCAGCATTCAATATCTATCCTAACCCTGTCAACGATAAACTTTATATTGAGACACTGACACAGACTCAGACACTGACAGTTGAGATTTATGATATATATGGTAGACAACAGTCAATGGTCAACGGTCAACAGTCAACGGTCATTGATGTGACAGACTTGAA
>JAZQYR010000024.1:0-356098 GCA_045633585.1 Bacteroidales bacterium | reverse complement strand
GAGATGCTGAGACGTAAAAAAAACACAAAAGACTCACTGGAGTAGAAAAACAAAGATAATAAACGGAAAACAAATACACCTTATTAATTAATATACAGGGAGGCTCCGTGGCCTGAACTGCACCCAAGGCGTTAGGGATTGGAGCGGCATCCTTTTGGAGCATCGCGGAAAAAGATATAGCGGAAAGCCCGACGCGAAGCGGAACGCACAAATTTGCTTTCAGATATTAGATTCAGCAATCAGCAGTTGAAAACTGAAAGTTCTGCGAGGATATTTTAAATCCACGGATCTCGCGGATCGGCACGGAGGTTTTTTGAGTCCACGAATCTCGCGAATTTACGCGTATCTTTTGGGTTCAATAGTCAATAGCCAATAGCCAGTGGTCAACAGTCAATGGTTATCATCGATTTACATCAACTTCTTTATCAAATCCATCTTGTCGTATGGCGGATATTTCATCGCGAAGTCAATTCTATTTGATGACTTCAAGACTGCGCGTTTGTTGCTGAATGCAAGGAAACTCTCTTGAGAATGGTATTTTCCCATGCCGCTCTCCCCTACTCCGCCGAATGGCAGAAGCTCGTTAGCGACATGCAAAATCGTGTCGTTGATACAGACTCCGCCAGATGTCGTTCTGTTTAAGACATCCATCGCGGTCGCATCATTTCCGAAATAATATAAAGCCAGAGGTTTCGGACGTTGGGCAATAAAATCCGACACCTTATTAATATAGTCAAATTCTATGACAGGAAGAATCGGGCCAAATATTTCCGTAGTCATCACATTCAAAATCTTTTGACCGTCGTCTGTTGACTGTTGGCCCAAATCCAAAAGCGTAAATTGAATATATCGTTCTTCGGAGTCGCAGTTTCCGCCGTAGATAACTTTACCTTCGTCGAGATATGAAACCAAACGTTGATAAGCCTTATCGTTGATTATCCTGCAATAGCAATTGCTTTGTTGCTGGTCCTTTCCATAGAATTTCTCAACGTAATAAATCATCTTTTCCATCAGCTTTTTTTTCACTGACTCATGCACCATCAGATAATCCGGAGCTACGCAGGTCTGGCCAGCGTTTATCGTCTTACCCCAGACAATTCTTCTTGCGGCGAAGTCAATGTTGCAATCCTTATCGACAATGCACGGACTTTTGCCGCCGAGTTCAAGGACGACGGGAGTGAGGTTTTTCGACGCTGCTTCCATCACAACTCTGCCCATATCCGGACTGCCAGTATAAAAAATGAAGTCAAATTTCTGCGCGAGCAATGCCTGGTTCACATCTCTGTGACCTTGGAACATCGCTATATATTTGGCATCAAATGTTTCGTCAATTATTCTCTGCATAACTTCCGAAGTATATTGCGAATAAGGAGAAGGCTTCATCACAGCGCAGCAACCAGAAGAAATTGCCCCGACCAAAGGAGCGAGCATAAGCTGAAACGGATAGTTCCAAGGCGCGATTATCAAAGCCACGCCGTAAGGTTCATACTTCACAAAACTCTTTGACGGAAACAGATACAAAGGAGTCTTAACTTTCTTAGGTTTCGACCATTTCTTAATATTTTTTATATGATCGTTAATTTCATTTAAGACAATGCTGATTTCCGTCAAGAAAGCCTCTTCCTTGCACTTATGCAAATCCCTCCACAAAGCATCATAAATATCATCTGAATATTTCTCGATAGCATGTTTCAATTTCTTCAACTGTTTCAATCTGAAATCAATTGATTTAGTTTCATTTGTAAGAAAATATTCTCTTTGTTGCGAGACGATATTATTTATTGATTCGATAGTATTCATATTATTTATGACTAATAACTAAAGGCAAATGACTTTGTTCACATATATTTATATGTACAAAAATAAGGAAAAAATGTTTTTGAAATTTACACATATTTTCCTAACAAATATTAACTCTAACTTAATGATTATTAACGTAAAATCACTTGACAATCCTTTGATTTAACATTATTTTTGTAAACACATGTAACAATTATAAAGTTATCAAGTACTTATTATCGTAGTAAAAGTATTATCATGAAAATTATAAGTAAACACAATAAAAAAGACTTCTATGATTATTCTGGATTTGGGCACGACACATCAGACGATATTGTATTTGTGAGAATGCCCAAAACTGAAGAACTTGATAAGCACGATAAGATCAAGGATTATTTAAACGACAAGACACCATACACAGATAATTGGAACATAAAAAATTATTTTATCACATATGTAATAGTTGGCATATATCCATATTGTTATATCATTCCCACCATTATTAATAACTACGAAAATCTATTAACCCGGGAACAAATCATTGTTCCCTTTGAAGTTGCGAATACTAATGAAGAATTAAACGAATTCTTAAAGAAAATCAATTCGAATATTCAAATAGAGGACAAATACAAATGGGTTTCGGTTCATCAGAGACATTCCAACTTCAAATCTTCATGGAAAGACGAGGATTTATTCAGACAGATTGAGACGCCTGTTTTTCTATTCCATCATCATGGAACATATGAAAATCATCATTTCAAATCTTACTATTATATCATCAAAAATATAATTTTCACCGAACAACCCACCAATTGGTTAAAATATATTAAAGACGATTTAGACAAACGAGATGTTTATACAGACATTGAAAATTATCTTTGGAGTATGAAACAAGAACCCATTTCAGAACCAGACAATGAAACCAAGATAATAAGTCACGGTTTTGACTTAAAGACTTCGTTCAGGAAAATGTAAAAAAGGACGTGATTTATCACGTCCTTACGAATAATATTTTCAGATTCTATCTACTTCTATTTCTTCCTCTGCGACCAGAGTCTTTTCTTGATTCTTTTCTAGAATCCTTTTTGGAATCTCTCTTTGATTCTCTTCTCGACTCTTTTCTTGATTCTCTTTTGCCTTCAGCCTTATAGCTTCTGTCGCCGAATTTGTCGCGATTCTTGCGTTCAGGTCTGTCGTCGTCGAACTGTTTGCGTTCTTTTTTCTTTTTAGGTTTAGGATCGGAAGTTGTTATTTCAACGCGGATTCCCTCTCTGTTCTTTCTTTCATCAGCGAAGCAATCGACAATGAATTGAGCTTGATCTTGGTCAACATCAACGAATGAGAAGTTTTCCATCATATCAATTCTACCGATACGGATGTCTTTTGTTCCAGTAACATCGTTAATCTTACCGATGATGTTATTAGGTTTGATCTTATCTTTCTTACCTTTACTAAAGAAAAGACGTTGCAAGCCGCTGTCGTCGTAGTCTTTCTTTTCTCCCTTCGCCTTTTTCTCTTTTTTCTCTGGTTTAGAATCGTCGAAGTTAAGATCTTTAGCGTCTTTATAATAATCAAGGAAACGGTTGAAGTTAAGAGCCACCACTCTTGTGATGAGTTCTTCTGGAGACATCCAACCTAATTTTCTGAAAACTATAGGAAGATAATCGGCGATGTCTTCGCGCATGATATCTACTTTTTCAAGACGGTCGATGTGATTGAAGAGCTGTTTTTCACACACTTGTTTTGCGGAAGGCACCATTGCTCTTTCGATAGTCTGACCGAGTTGTTTCTCTATAGCTTTAATCTTATGTTTTTCTCGTGAGTGGATGAGACTCAAGCAGACACCTGTTTTATCGGCGCGACCTGTACGACCGCTGCGATGGATATAGACAGCTGTTTCGTCAGGAAGGTTATAGTTGATAATATGTGTAAGATCGCTGACATCGATACCACGAGCAGCCACGTCGGTTGCAACCAGAATTTGGAGGTAACGCTGACGGAAGTGATTCATGACCAAGTCGCGTTGAGCTTGTGAAAGGTCACCATGCAACGATGCGGCGTTATATCCATCATGGATAAGGTTATCAGCGACTTCTTGTGTTTCTAGCTTAGTTCTACAGAAAACGATACCATAGATAGAAGGAGTGTAATCTATGAAACGTTTCAATGCGAGATAACGGTCGTTGGCTCTAATCAAATAGTGAATATGACGGACGTTTGCTGTTCCTGAATTCTTCTGACCGATAGAAATTCTGACAGGGTCTGTCATATAATGATTGAGGATCTTCTCGACTTCAACCGGCATTGTTGCAGAGAAAAGGTGGATATTTTTCTCGGCAGGCATATATTCGAGGATAGCGTCGACATCTTCTTGGAAACCCATATCAAGCATCTCATCAGCTTCGTCAAGGACGATAGTCTTGACATTGCTGAAATCCACTTTGTTACGACGGATCATATCTTCAAGACGACCAGGTGTTGCGACTATGATCTGAGGTTTTTTAGCCAATTCTCTGAATTGGTTTTCAATGCTTGCCCCACCATAGACCGGCACCACAAGAATTTCCGGAATATATTTAGAGAAATTCTTAAGGTCTTTAGTAATTTGAACACAGAGTTCGCGAGTCGGGCAAAGCACCAATGCTTGGACACAACGTTGAGAAGCGTCAATGTTATTGAGCAAAGGGAGACCGAATGCTGCGGTTTTACCGGTACCAGTCTGAGCGAGGCCAACCATATCAGTTCTTTGAGACAAGAGAACAGGCAATGTTTCCTGTTGGATTGGCATAGGTTCTTTGAAACCCAGCTCATCAATAGCCCTCAGTATAGCCGGGTTCAAATTGTAATCTTGAAATTGAGACATAAAAATTCTGTCGATTAATTATTATTTAATGAATTGTTGCAAAGATAAGAAAAAACTCTACAAGTCTACAAGCCAACAAGTCAACATGTGTTTTTTACTTGCATAGTTTAACTTTTCTTTTTGTATCTTTGCAACTTTCATAAAAGTCATTTCGATGCTAAAGAAATTATCATCCTCATATTCCAAATCAAAACTCGCAGCTTACAGCACACAGCTCATAGCAATATTAGTCATTATAACATCTTTGTTTTCATGTTCCAATGACAAAGACAGCATTATTGAACCTGAAGTAGTCAAAACTCTTCCAGTTGTCAACGTCGACAGTATTTTCATCAGCCTTGATAAAGCTGCAATCAACAGGAAAGCTGCAAGTATTGACAAGGTCTTCAGTAATTTAAGAAAGAAAGTAGGTTTCAACGGAACCGTTTTATATGCGGAACAAGGACGTATTGTTTACAATAAAGCATGGGGATTCCGCAACCTTAGAAAAAGAAGCGACAGTCTCCATGTTGAAGATAGATTTCAATTGAGTTCCGTATCCAAGATGTTCACAGCAGAAGCCATTATGATACTAGCAAACGAGGGAAAAATAGAATATGATACCGACATACGAGAATATATTCCAGAATTTCCATACGAAGGCGTCACCACACGTCTTTTATTAAACCATCGTTCTGGTCTGCCGAGATACGAAAGCCTTGCCGACGCAAAATGGCCAGATAGGAAGAAGCCTTTTCTGAATGAAGACATGATAAAATATTATGCCATTCACCAACCGGATCCTTATTTCAAGCCCGACAACGGTTTCAACTACAGCAATGTCAACTATGCTTTATTGGCATCTATTATAGAAAGGACATCATCCATGTCGTTTGCTGATTATATGAGAGTTAAAATATTTGAGCCTCTAGGTATGGACAACTCATATATTTACGAGATGGATCCAAACAACAATGTTTCAGCATACATTGAAGATATCGTACAAGGATATTACATGGACAGGCGACGCCCAATGCAAGCTCCTAACGAATACCTCAACGGCGTTAAAGGCGACAAAATGATGATTTCCAATACCGAAGACATGTTTAAATTCATGACGGCGGTAGATTATGGATTGCTACTTCCCGACACCATCCAGGACGAAGCCTTCAAACCTGGCAGTCCGAAGAGCAGGAAACGCAAAGACAATTATGGTTTCGGCTGGAGAATACCAAGCAAATATCCAGGATGTTATTTCCACTACGGCTGGTGGAAAGCCTATCGTTCATTCTTTATCAGAGACGATGTCAACGATAAGACCATTATTATTTTAACCAATACTAACAAAGGTCCCAATTCAGATCATTTCTGGAAAATCATAAACGACAAGACCAACCCTATACCGCAGTCATCTGTAAACATCACTTATTGGGAAACCTATAATGGACACAGATTCCCATACTCCTCTTACCGTCAGCGTATCATTAAAGAATAATCATTCTTTAACGACAAGTCTGTAACCTACTCCATGAATGTTTTCAAGTTCAACATTAGGATCTTCTTTAAAAAGTTTCCTAATCTTAGCAACGTAAACATCCATATTTCTAGCATTAAAATAATTTTCCTCATGCCATATTCTTTGCAGTGCTAACGATCTCTCAACAATACGATTCTTATACTCGCAGAACAAGAACAGCAAATCAAGTTCTCTATTAGTAAGCTTTTTCACTTCGCCATTCCTTACCAAAACATGCTTTATTCCATCAAAGGTATATGAACCTAATTGATAGACATGTTCATTCTTCGTCTTCAAAACCGTTCTCTTACAAATAGCATTGACACGTTCAAACAACTCATCAATGCTAAAAGGCTTCGCAATGAAATCATCCGCTCCGACTTCAAATCCTTTTGACACATCTGTCCTTGACGTTTTGGAACTAATAAACAAAATCGGTACATCCTTGTCGTATTGCTTTATTTTTTCGGCCAATGTATAACCATCTAAACCTGACAATACAGTATCAAGAATTACAAAATCAAAAGCTTCGTTTTCAAAACGATTTAGAGCATCTAATCCATCCAGCGATAACACTGTAGGATAACCTTTTACAATCAAGTAGGATCTAAGAATAAATCCCAAATTCTTATCATCCTCTACTAATAAGATTTTTACATTTTTTTCCATCTAAACAATTAACGATAAATAATAGTGTTGTACTTTATTCTCTATAATTTTACCACTTTATCGCATTTTCTTTACAAATATAAAATGTAAAATTATCTTATCCCAAACAAAAACGTAAAAAAATTATAGCATTTTATGTTTTTTAACATAATTCCCTGTTTTTTTTACTTTTTTAGTTAATTTTTATTCAGAATTGAGAAAAAAGTGTATCTTTGCAGTGCGAATGACGTAATTCTTACGTTGTTCGTAAGGTTTCATAAATTTTGGTTTTTGGTTCTCGAGGCCATCCTTCTCAAGGATGGTCTCTTTTTTTTATGGTTTCAATATCTTTTTTCAAAAATATATCGTAACTTCGCAACATAATAAAAACTATCCATTATGATACATATTAGCACCAATTTGAAACATGTTAAGAGTTTCATCTCTGATGAACAATTTAATACTATCAAAAACAAGATTGAGAAGACATTCAAAACAATATACGACAGATCTGGAGCTGGAAACGATTTTTTAGGATGGACCACCCTTCCTTCAGAAATGACAAAAGAATTCATCCAAGACATTAAGAATCAAGCAGAAATATTAAGAAAGAAATCTGAAGTATTTGTCGTTGTTGGAATCGGCGGCTCATACCTTGGTGCCAGAGCCGTCATTGAAGCTCTATCACATCAGTTCGGTGCTTTAATCAATAAATCAGGTAACACTCAAATAGTCTATGCAGGTCATAATATGAGCGAAGAATATTTGGTAGAACTGCTGGAACTTCTTGATGCAAAAGAATATTCTATGGCTGTTATTTCCAAATCTGGAACCACTACAGAGCCTGCCGTAGCATTCCGCATCTTGAAAAATCACCTTGAAAATAAATATGGAAAAGAAGAAGCAAAAACTCGTATCGTTGCCATCACCGACAAAGAAAGAGGTGCTCTCAAGACTTTAGCAAACAACGAAGGCTACAAGACATATATCGTTCCTGACAATGTAGGCGGTCGCTACTCAGTCCTCACACCTGTTGGTTTATTGCCAATAGCTGTCGCAGGTATCGACATCGAAGAGCTTGTTAATGGTGCTTTAGCTGTAGAAAATTATTGCAAAGAAAATCAAAACAGAGACAATGTCGTTGCTCAATATGCAAGCGCACGTCAAGCTTTATATCATAGTGGAAAAACCAACGAGATATTAGTCAGTTATGAGCCTCGTTTGCAATATATCGCAGAATGGTGGAAACAGCTTTACGGAGAAAGCGAAGGCAAAGACGGAAAAGGCATCTTCCCTGCATCCGACATTTTCACTACCGACCTTCACTCAATGGGTCAATACATTCAAGATGGTTTGCGCAACTTATTCGAGACCATCATCTCTGTTGAAAAACCAACCAAAGAAATCAGAATTCCTCTCGCTGACAACGATCTTGACCAGCTCAATTATATCGCTGGCAAACGTCTTTATGAAGTCAATCGTACTGCAGAAACAGCGACTATACTCGCACACGTCGACGGCGGAGTTCCAAATATCGTAATTCAGATACCTGAAATATCAGCAACAACAATAGGAGAATTGATTTACTTCTTCGAAATGGGTTGCGCTTTGAGCGGTTACATATTAGAAGTCAATCCATTTGACCAGCCTGGTGTTGAAGCTTACAAAAAAAACATGTTCGCTCTTCTCGGCAAACAAGGCTACGAAGACAGAGCTGCTGCACTTAAAGAAAGAATCAAATAATTTTAACATATCTTAAAAAACATTAACATTGAAAAACAATTATAACGACATTGAAATAATGGCTCCGGTAGGCTCTTACGAAGCCTTATCAGCAGCCATCCAAGCAGGCGCAGGTTCTGTATATTTTGGCATCGGACGTCTCAACATGCGTTCAAAATCTGCAAAGAACTTCACTCTCGACGACCTCAACAAAATCGCTACTATCTGTAACGAAAACAACGTAAAAAGCTACGTCACAATCAACACCGTCGTCTTTGATGAAGAACTTGACGAAATGCGCCAGCTCATTGATGCTGTGAAAGCTAACGGCATCTCTGCTATCATCGCCTCCGACCAAAGCGTAATTCAATACGCTCGTCAAATCGGCGTTGAAGTACATATGTCAACACAATGCAACATCACAAATATAGAGGCCATCAGATATTACTCACAATTTGCCGATGTTATGGTTACAGCTCGTGAAGTATCTGTAAACCAAGTAAAAGCCATCACAAGAAAAATCGAAGAACAAAACATCAGAGGTCCTAAAGGCGAGCTCATCCGCATCGAGGTATTCTGCCACGGAGCTCTTTGCATGGCAGTCTCTGGAAAATGTTACCTAAGCCTTGACAACTTCAACACTTCTGCTAACAGAGGCGCTTGCGTACAACCTTGCCGCCGCGGATACACAGTACAAGACCGCGATAAAGAAATCACATTGAACATCGACAATGAATACATCATGTCTCCTAAAGACTTATGTACATTGCCATTCCTCGACCAAGTCCTTGACGCTGGCGTAAAAATCTTGAAGATTGAAGGCCGCGGACGTTCTCCTGAATATACAAAAGTGACAGTCGGCGTCTATAGCGAAGCCGTCAAAGCAATACAAAACGGCGAGTTCACAGAAGAAAAAGTGGCAGCATGGACAGAACGCCTCCGCAGCGTTTACAACCGCGACTTCTGGGATGGATACTACCTCGGAAGAAAGACCGGTGAATGGACTCAACGTTATGGTTCTCAAGCAACAAAGACTAAGATATTCGTAGGAACTGTTACAAACTTCTTCGGAAAAATCAATGTTGCTGAAATCAGAATGGAAACTCAAGACCTTAAAGTCGGCGACGACATTATGATTATCGGTCCAACAACAGGCGTCTATGAAGATACCGTCTCAGAAATCAGAGTCGATTTAAAATCTGTCGACGCAACAGAAAAGGGCGAACTTTGCTCAATACCAGCAAAAGACGTCGTACGTCGCGGAGATAAAGTGTATAAGGTCATTGATGCTGTAATATAATCCAAAATGCAACAATTCAACTTACATACACATAGTATATTCTCTGACGGAAAGTCAACTCCTGAGGAAGTGGTGATGGAAGCGATAAATCAAGGTATGAAAGTCCTCGGTTTCTCCGACCACTCCCCTGTTCCTTTTGAGAATTCCTTCGCAATAAAAAACAATAACGTCCAGAATTACATCTCAACGATAAAGTCTCTGAAAGAGAAATATAAAGACCAAATCGACATTTATTGCTCGATGGAAATGGACTTCATCCCTGGCATCGTCAAGGATTTCAAAAAGACTAAAGAAGAATTCGGTCTTGATTATATGATAGGTTCTGTTCATCTCGTCGGCAATGACATTGACAGATTATGGTTCATCGATGGTTCTAAAGTCGAGACTTACGACGAAGGTCTTTTCAATTATTATGGAGGCGATATCAAAAAAGGCGTTAAGACATTTTTCTATCAATACAATGAAATGATAGAGACGGAAGAATTCGACATCGTTGGTCATTTTGACAAGATCAAGATGCACAATCGCGACAGATATTTTACCGAAAACGATAAATGGTATCGCGATTTGGTGATGGAGACTTTGACATTGATAAAAGAGAAATCGTTGATAGTTGAAGTCAACACACGAGGCATCTACAAAAAACGCAGCACCGACTTCTATCCTGCGACATGGCTCTTGCCTATCATGAAAGAAATGAATGTTCCTGTCGTTATCAGTTCCGATTCTCACAAAGCAGAAGAACTGACCTTATGTTTCAAAGAAGCAGAAGAAGCTCTGAAAGCTGCAGGATACAAAGAAACGATGTGTTTTAAAAACGGTGGTTTTGATGCAATAAAATTATGATGCAATAAGTGGGTTTCAACAAAAACAGAAAAAACTTAAATCAATATTTGTTTTTTACCACAACAAAAAAAATAACATCTTTATAATATTTAAAAAGAAACGGCGTTTAATATATAGTTTTAAACGCCGAATTTTTTTCATAATCTTTATATTGTTTTTCCCCGCCTTTCGTGTAGAGGTGGGGTTTTTAATTGAACTCTGAACTTTGACTCAGACACTGAACGCCATGGTGAACGCATTCTATACGTCACTACTTTAATTCCTATAAAAAGAAAAATTTGCTTCATCATATAGACGAAACAAATTTATTCTTATTAAACAAAAACTCGTTTAAGTAAAATGCTAAATCAAAGATTAATTTTTAGCACCTTCCATGACTAACTTACCTTTGTAGTATAAGTCACCGTCAACGTAGTAAGCTCTGTGATAAACGTGGATTGTACCAGTTTCTTTGCATACTGCTAATGTTGGAGCTTCTGCTTTGTAATGTGTTCTTCTTTTAGCGCCTCTTGTGTGAGACTGTCTTCTCTTAGGATGTGCCATTTTACACTATTTTTTATTGTTAATTAATATCTTTTTCTTTCAACTCTTCTAAACATTTCCAGCGAGGGTCAATTTCATCAGACTCTTCTACGACTTGATTTGCTGCGCTTTCAAGATATTCTATCACTTCCTGATTGCAATCGTTGATGTCTTGATGAATTCTATGAATTGGCAAGGATAAGATAATATATTCATAAATCAAAGAAGAGACATCAAATTCGCCTTCTTCTGAAGGGATGACTATAACATCATCAGATTCCTCTTCATATTCGTGACCGTATTTCAAATATATAACAACTTCGTTTTCTATTGGTTGTTCATATTCATCATTACATCTGTCACACGCAATAAATACATTACCTGCAAAATTAAACGTCAAAATTGACTCTCTTTCGTGCTTTTCAACGTTCAAATTAACTTTTACACAGCCTTTTTGCACTTCTGAGAACTCAAAATTCTCAAAGAATTTATCATCAATTTCGTACTCAAAATCATGATAACCTATTGATAATCCTGCAATTGGCAATATGTAATCGTTTCCTGCTTTCATAGTATACCCCTAAAACGGGGTGCAAAGATAACAAATTTATTTCATTTTTTAAACGAAATCTTGTTATTTTTTTGAATTTAAGCGTGCTACGGCTAAGGACTAATGGCTAAAGTTCTTAGTTCAGACTCTTCCTTTAAACACGAATCCTAAATCCTCAACAGTTTTCTTAACGACTTCGTCTGAAGGAGTTCCTGTCACAACAGCTTCCTGTTTTCCTAAAACGACTTCAACGTTTTCGACATTTTCCAATCCTCTGATTGCTTTCTCCACAGAAGCCTTGCAATGGTTGCACGACATTCCTTCAATTTTATAAACGACTTGATTTGATGAAGTTGCAGAATCAATTTCAGACGCCACTGGAGTAGCGTCTTTACGGAAAAGATTAAATTTCAACATAAATGCATTTATTAAAAGTAAAACTAATATGATTCCAGATATCATCTCAAACCACGAAGCAGCGAATCCGCTTCCTTCCATCGCGCAATGACTTCCTGATTCGCATAATGATGTTATTGTAAACCACTCTCTTGGCAAGAAATAATCCACGAATAAACCACCGATAATAGAACCGAATATGATAGATCCGAGATAGAATAACAACTGTTTCTTTCCTAATGATTTTCCAACTACCAGCAATGAAGCGACACTAACACCAGGGCCTGCTATCAGTAACACAAGTGCTGCGCCTGGCGACAAACCTTTCATTATCAGCGCTGCTGCAATAGGGATGCTGCCCGTAGAACAGACATACATCGGAACTGCAATCGCCAAGACAATCAGCATAGTAACAATTGATGGTAAATTCAAATTAGCAAAGAACGAATCTGGAATCAAGACCGTGATTAAAGTTCCTATTATCAAACCTATAACCAACCACTTACCGATATTCTGTACTAAATCAATGAAGCTATATCTTAAAAATTCAACGAATTTGTTTTTATGATTTGATTCTGCATCGCAAGCGCAGTTTTGTCGCACGACAATCTCGTCTTTTGAAAACCATGTCGTTACAGCACCGCCAGCTATTGACGTCAGCAATGCCACCAATGGTCTCACAATCGCGAAAGGAAGTCCCATCATGGAATAAGTCGCGATGATAGAATCAACACCGATCTGCGGAGTCGAAATCATAAAAGCGACGGTCGCACCTCGTGAAGCTCCGTCCTTCCTCAATGATATAGCCGTCGGAATAACACCGCATGAACATAATGGAAGCGGAATGCCTATAAGTCCAGCCAATAATACTGACTTGAAATTCTCCTTAGCCAAATGCCTCTCAAAGAAATTCGACGGCACAAAAACGTGCAATACGCCAGCCATCAAAAATCCTAATAAAAGATATGGCGCCATCTGGCATAACATATTTATAAATGTCAACAGAGCGTTTGTTAATTCATAATTCATAATGCATAATTCATAATTAAAGATTGAGACGCATCTATAACAAATATGCTACTGACACGTCTCTACAAAATTAGTATTTTTTAGTTTTACATCCAGATTTTTTTGCGCAACAACTGCAGTCGGAACAAGAATTCTTATCATTCTTTCTTAATTTCTTCACAACGGAATAAATCGTATACCCCACTGCTGCACATATTATTATATAAGCGATTATTGTTTGAGTCATTTTTGTTAGAATTTTAGGACTCTAAAATTTTAGAATTCTAGAGTTCTAGAGTTTTAAAGTTTAAAATAGTGATCCTATTTGATAGACGAGGAATGAGACGAGCCAGGCGAGTCCTGTGTTGTAGAAGACGGTGAACAGAACGCCTTTCCATCCTGCTTCGCGTCGCACTGCCGCGATGGTAGCAAAACATGGTGTTGAGAGCAAGACGAACAACATAAAGCCGAATGCCACCAATGGTGTGAATAACAATTCGCCTTTCCTTGGTCCGTCGTTCCATACCTGCGTTCTCACTCTGTCGACAAGTTTACCTTCTTCATCTTCAGATGTTTGGAAGAGCACTGCAAGAGTCGAGACAACGACTTCTTTCGCCGCGATACCTGTTGTCAAACTGACGCCCATTCTCCAATCAAAACCACAAGGACGAACGAAAGGTTCAATAGCGTGACCAAAACGACCGATATATGAGTTTTCATTTAAGACGGAGGCTTGTTCATATTCTAATTGTTCTATGACAGCAGTTCTTTCTTCTTCAGTGATATCATTTTGTGCTTCAACGAGTTCTATTTCTTGAGCAATAAGTTCTGCCTTTTCGCATGTTCTTGGAAAATATTCCAAAGCCCAGATTATGACAGATGCGACCAAAATGACAGTTGCCATTTTCTGTAAATATTGAATACTCTTATCCCACATATGTATCAATGTGTTACGAGTAGTAGGAACACGATAAGGAGGAAGTTCCATCACGAATTGTTCCGACAAACCTTTGAACGATGTCTTGTTCAACAAGAATGCTGTCAGGATTGCGAAGATGATTCCGATAGCATAAACACTCATCAATATCAAACCTTGATGTTTTTCAAAGAACGCTGCCACGAAAAGAAGGTAGACAGGCAGACGTGCGGAACACGACATAAATGGAGTTACTAATATCGTCAGCAATCTATCCTTACGATTTTCCAAAGTACGCGTCGCCATGATTGCAGGCACCGAACATCCGAAACCGATGATGAAAGGAATGAACGATTTACCATGAAGTCCTATCTTATGCATCAATCTATCAACAATGAAAGCGGCACGCGCCATATATCCTGTGTCTTCTAATATTGAAATGAAGAAGAACAATATCAAGATGTTAGGCAAGAAAACGAGTACGCCGCCCACACCTGCTATTATTCCATCGACTATCAAGTCGCGCAAAATTCCGTCGCTCATCCAAGAACCAACGAGTTCGCCGAACCATGCGACTGCCATTTCAATCCATTCTTGTGGATATGCTCCGATTGTAAATGTAGCCTGGAACATAAGCCAGACGAAGAATATCAATATTGGGAATCCTAACCATTTGTTTGTCAACAAGTCATCTGCTTTATAAGCATGATTCTTGATTTTCTTAGCTCCTTTTTGATATGTCTCTTTCAATGCTCCTCTGATAAAAGCATAACGAGCATTTGTTATCAATGTCTGCGCATCTTCATCGTAAGCTTTTTCTAAATCAGAACGTTTCTCGTCAGCTATTGCAATAATCTCATCGCCGTTTGGGAGTTCCTTGATTTCTTCAATAGTCGACTGAGAATTTTCCAACACATTGATAGCGATATATCTAGCAGGATAAATATTGATGATATCCTTATTAAGTTCAATCTTTTTCTTTATCGGAACGATGGCGTCTTCGATGTCGCGACCATAGTTGATATGAATATGTTTGTTAAGATTTTTCTTTTCTTCGTAAACATCGACGATGGTTTCAAGCACATCGTTGATACCGACGCCCTTCACTGCTGTCGTTGGCACGATAGGGAAACCGAGCATCTTGCCGAGACTCTTATAATCAAAGACATCGCCTTTAGCTTCCATTTCGTCATACATATTGAGAGCCATAACGATACGCACATTCATGTCGATAAGCTGCGTAGTAAGGAAGAAGTTACGTTCCAAATTAGAAGCATCGACGATATTAAGGACTATGTCAGGATTTTGTTTGGTAAGATATTCTCTAACATAACGTTCCTCTGGAGAATATTCTGTTATGGAATAAGTTCCAGGCAAGTCGACGAGATTTATCGTATAGCCTTTATGATAGAACGTGCCAGTTTTCAAATCAACAGTGACACCGCCGTAGTTACCCACTTTTTCATGGAGACCTGTAGCGTGGTTGAAGAAAGACGTCTTTCCAGCATTAGGATTACCAACCAAAGCCACAGTGATGTTATTTGTCTTTTCCTTAATGACGTTTGAAATAACGTCATCAGCAATTGTTCCATTGAAATCTGAAGAATGAGAATTGGCATCATCCAAAGCAACGACTTCAATCTTATCAGCCTCACTCCTGCGCAAAGAGATATGAGCCTGAAGCACCTGATATTCCACAGGGTCCATAAGCGGAGCGTTCTTAATGACAGTGACAGTCTCACCTTTCACGAAACCCAGTTCCATCAGTCTGTGACGAAGTCCGCCGTGACCATTAACCTTTACGATGACACATTTAGTTCCAGTCTCCATCTCTGCCAAGGTTGTTGACTGTTGACCGTTGACTCTTGGCTGTTGACTATTATATTCCATAATTCTTAATTAATATTTGCAAAAATACTTAATTCTAAAATAACTACTCCTAAATTGTTTGAAAGGACGCGATAAATCGCATCCCTACATTTTATAAACCTATCATAAATCTCAATGTTCCGACGAGTGCGTTATCGACAGGAATATCTAATCCAGCAGGATTGATGATATATTGAACGTCAGGTTTTACGACAAAATTATCTGTTATTTGATATTGATAGAAAAGCTCTATTGCTGTCTCAGTTTTTTTATCTGATAGGAATGCTGATGTGAAAGCTAGTCCCGCCATATCGAGGCCTTCTTTTGAGAAGACGCCTTCAAGGTTAAGGCCAGCAGCAAGGTGGAGGTAGTTTTGCGGAATTAAGTTGTCAAGTTGCTGAGATGTTGAGATATTATTTGCATATCCGATTTGAACAAAAGGTTTCAAGTTGCGAGTACCGTTGTTCCACACTTCTTGTTCGGCATTAGCATAGAATCCATAATTTTTTGCTGCCGTATGATAGAAAGCACCTAATTTGTAGGTACCGTTATCTCTGACATAATGGCCTTCGCCAATGAATAATGCGCCTTCGTCTTTATTAAGTCTCCAATTTAAGTTATATGGATTATCTTCAAAAGAAGGGATTTCGCCGTCATACACAGCTACTTGAACATGCCAATTGTCGTTTATATCGTAGTGAAGTTCTGCGCCGAGACCTGTGAGAGGGAATATCGCCACGCTCAGATTTGTCGAGAAAACAGGATGAATACCGAAAGAACTGTTGATATATTCGCCAGCAGCGTCGATAGCAGCGAAGTTCTCGTTCATATCTTGAAGTCCGACTTTGATGCTAAACTTACCGAAAGATTGCTGCAAAGAGAAATATTCCATAAAGGCGTGGTTTCCTGCTTCGATATTATTCGCGACTTGAAAGTCACCGATGAACATCTCGGTAGGCACGATGCCATGTGTTGTTCCGCCGCCTATATATAATGATGCGCCTTTCCATAAGTCGGCACCCATTCCAATTTTTGCGTAACCGAGATAACCTCCGCCATTTTCCAACCCGCCAACATTATACAAAAAGTCGCCAGTATATTCAGCGTTGAAGTTCAATCTCTCTTGTGAATAAGCCTTGTTTATTCCTAAAAATAACACAGCAAATAATAATAGTGATAATGTTTTTTTCATAAAATATAGCGTTAAAATTTATGATGCAAAAGTATCACTTGTTAACAATATGCTAATTCACACTTTTTGGGTAAAAACAAAAAAAATGATAACTATTAATAGTTAAAAAAATTTAACATATGATAATATCGTATCATAATAAATACTAATTTTGAATACTTTTTTAACTTTTTACTTATGAGAAAAATTTTACATCTAGTGCTAACTTACGCACTTTTAATCAATGGTTTAAATTCATACGCACAATTATCTAATCCGACAATAGATATTGTCAGTGGAAACGGTTATGAACTTATAAAAATAGCCAACGAATATCATTGTCCATACGACATCTCCGACAATAAAAAACACGTCGTCATTCAAGCTTGGGGCGAAGGTTTAAGTTATTATTGGTCAGAAGAGACTGGCGTTATCGAATTCTCCGGCAGTGGTTACGCAGTGTCAGATGAAGGTATTGTTGCCGGTTGGTTCGTATACGAAGAATCATATAATGTAGCAGGCCTATGGCATCCAGACACACAAGAATGGGAGTTTATAGGAATGAATCCTGATGTGCCTGAATTTGCAGATTTCGACTACAACAGTGCATGGACTATGTCTAATGACGGCAAGAAATTGGGCATTATGCAATTCGACGAAAACTGGAACACATACACATACGTATGGTCAGAAAGAGATGGTTATGTCAGACTTAGCAATGGACAGTCAACAGTGACAAGACCTCAAGGCATGAACAGCGACGGCAGCGTTGTGGCTGGATTCTACGTCGACGACATGGGTTACAGAGCTCCTTGCTATTGGGCTGAAGGCAAGTTATTCCCAATATCAAGTTATTTAGGCGAAGCTTGGAACGTATCTCCTAACGGCAGATTTGTATGCGGCAACTTGAAAAACAGCCAAGGCAATGCTTTCATTTACGACATCACCAACGAAGAACTTATATTGATACAAAACACCATCGCCGGACATTCTGGCCCAATGACAGCATTATGCGTCACAGATAATGGCGATGCATTCGGTTTTATCAGCACAGATAATCCTGCAGACTATACTTTAAGAAGAGGCTTCGCATATATCAATGGTGAATCGATGCTGTTCGAAGATTATTTGATGGTAAACGGTGTTAGTGAAGCCGACAGCTGGTCAACATATTGCGTCAACAGCGTAACACCTGACGGAAAGACATTCCTCGGCGCAGCAAATACGAAAGGCCAAGACCTCACATTCGTAGTAACTATTGGAGAAGCAGCTTGCGACGGTCCTGACAACCTCACATATACAGTCGATGAGAACAACTATAAAACCATAACTCTCAATTGGGACGCACCTGAAAACCCAGTCGATGTGACATACGAAATATATACAAGCTATACTGCCATCGACCCGATTTATCAAGGCATTACAGACAATACATTCACTATTGAAGATATGGAAGCTGGTTATTACAGATTCGTGGTAAAAGCTAATTGGAACGGAGAATGTTTATCAAATCCTTCAAACGCAGTAGAGCCTGTCATCTATCCTTGTGATCAAAACGACATGTGCGAAATCACTTTTAAAATGCTTGATGGCTACGGCGATGGCTGGAACGGTGCTTACATCGACATCAGCTCCGACAACAGCGACTTCTCATACACCATAGGTTTGGATAAAGAAGGCCTCGACACAATAACAGAGACAATAAAAGTATGCCCTGACAATTACACATTCTTATGGCACAGAGGTGAATTCGACGAAGAAATCAGTTTCTCCATCTTATTCGACGGAGCTGAAATATATGCAGCAGACACCGGCGAAATTGATGTCATGTTCATGAATTTCCTTAATTATGAAATAAACTGTAACGAGGAAAACGACGAAAACATCGCTGACATTGAAACTAAATCAATAAGCATCTATCCTAGCCCTGTCAACGACAGACTTTATATCGAAAGTGAAATGATAATAGAAGAGGTCGTGGTTTATGATGTCTATGGAAGACAACAGACAACAGTCAACGGACAACAGTCAACGGTCATTGACGTGACAAATCTTAACAGCGGCGTCTACTTCGTGAAGGTCGTTACGAAAGAAGGAGAAACTGTTAAAAGAATTTTAAAACTCTAGAATTCTAGAATTTTAGAGTTCTAGAATTTTAGAGTTCTAGAGTTCAAAAAAAAAGAGCCTCTCGGCTCTTTTTTTTATTACATCATACCTGGCATGCCACCCATTTGTGGGTTCATTGCTGGCATTGGATTTTCTTCTTTATGGTTTGAGATAACGCATTCTGTTGTGAGGAGCATACTTGCGATAGAAGCAGCATTTTCCAAAGCGACTCTTGAAACCTTAACTGGGTCGATGACGCCTGTCTTCAAGAGGTTTTCGTAAGTCTCTGTACGAGCATTGAAACCGAAGTCACCTTCGCCTTCTCTAACTTTGTTAACGACTACAGAACCTTCTAAACCTGCGTTAGCAACGATTTGACGTAATGGTTCTTCCAAAGCGCGTTTGATAATAGCGATACCTGTTGTTTGGTCATCGTTTTCGCCTTTGAGGTTTTCTATTGAGCTGATAGCACGGATGAAACCAACGCCACCACCAGGGATGATACCTTCTTCGATAGCTGCTCTTGTTGCGTTCAAAGCATCTTCAACGCGGTCTTTCTTTTCCTTCATTTCAACTTCGCTTGCTGCGCCAACGTAGATAACTGCTACGCCACCAGCAATCTTAGCCAAACGTTCTTGTAATTTTTCGCGATCGTAGTCTGATGTTGTTGTAGCGATTTGAGCTTTGATTTGATTTGCGCGTGCTTCGATATTTTCTTTTGCGCCTTGACCGTTAACGATAGTTGTGTTGTCTTTTGTAACAGTGATTTTGTCAGCTGTACCGAGTTCTGCCAATGTAGCGTCTTCCAAACGGTAACCTTTTTCTTCTGTAATAACAGTACCGCCTGTCAAAATAGCGATGTCTTCTAACATTTCTTTTCTTCTGTCACCGAAGCCAGGAGCTTTAACAGCAACGACTTTCAAAGAACCACGTAAGCGGTTAACAACTAATGTTGCCAATGCTTCGCTGTCGATGTCTTCTGCGATGATCAAGAGAGGACGACCTGTTTGTAATGATTTTTCGAGGATTGGAAGCAAGTCTTTCATGACAGAGATTTTCTTGTCATAAATCAAGATGAAAGGATTTTCGTAGACAGCTTCCATTTTTTCTGTGTTAGTTACGAAATAAGGAGAGATGTAACCACGGTCGAATTGCATACCTTCAACAACGTCGACATGTGTTTCGATACCTTTAGCATCTTCAACAGTGATAACGCCTTCTTTCTTAACTTTAGCCATTGCTTCAGCGATAAGAGTACCGATAGTGTTATCGTTGTTAGCTGAGATACTTGCAACTTGTTGGATTTTTTCGATGCTGTCGCCAACTTGTTCTGATTGAGCTTTCAATGATTCAACTACTGTAGCGACGGCTTTGTCGATACCTCTTTTGAGGTCCATTGGGTTAGCGCCTGCGATAACGTTTTTCAAACCAGCTGCCACGATAGCTTGTGCCAATACTGTAGCTGTTGTTGTACCGTCACCGGCGAGGTCATTAGTTTTAGAAGCTACTTCTTTAACTAATTGTGCGCCCATGTTTTCAACTGGGTCTTGTAATTCTATTTCTTTTGCTACAGAAACGCCGTCCTTTGTGATATGAGGAGCGCCGTATGATTTTTCGATTATAACGTTACGACCTTTAGGTCCGAGTGTAACTTTTACTGCATTTGATAAAGCGTCAACGCCTTTTTTCAAGCTGTCGCGTGCGTCAAGGTTGAATAATATGTCTTTTGCCATTTTGTTTACTTTTTAGATATTGTTTAAAAAAAATGAAATAAAAAATAATGAGAAATCAGATGATTGCGATAACATCGTTTTCTCTCATTATCATATAATCTTTTCCTTCTAAATGGATTTCTGTGCCAGCGTATTTGCCATAAATAACTACGTCGCCAACTTTCAATGTCATAGGATTGTCTTTTGTACCAGGACCAACTGCCACTACAACGCCTTTTTGTGGTTTTTCTTTTGCTGTGTCAGGAATAATGATTCCGCTTGCTGTCTTTTGTTCTGCGAGAGCTGGTTCGATAACGACTCTGTCTGCCAATGGTTTAATTGATAATTGTGCCATAATTTATATTTATTTTTATGTGATTATTATTTTCTGTCCGTTCTTTTGTCAAAATGTTTGCCAAAAATTAAGGTTTGTTATAAAACAAAAAAAATGTCAGAAATATGACATTCTGACATTTTTTTATCTTATTCCGACTGTTTTTTATTCAGCTTCTGTAGCAACTGGCATTTGATAATCTGAAGGTGCTACTGTGTTTTCAATTTGTTGACGCATTTCTGTATCAACGCTTACGCCTGTTCCAACGCCGTTCTGAGGAATTGATAAACTTGAAACAAGACATAACACAACTAAAACGATTGCCAAAGTCCATGTAGCTTTTTCCAAGAAATCGGTAGTCTTACGAACACCTAAAATTTGATTTGAAGATGATAAGTTAGATACCAATCCACCACCTTTTGAATTCTGAACTAAAACAACCAACATCATCAAAGCACTGACGATAAGGAGGAATACTGAAATTGCTACGTACATTTTATTAATTTATTTAATTGTTAAACTTATTTTTTGCCTTTTCAATTAATTCTGCAAAGTAAACACTTTTTTCTGGATTTTTCAAACTTAATTTTTGATATACCGAAATTGCCTTTTCAACATACCCTTGATTAAGGTAAATCGTTGCTAATGTTTCACTTATGATATTTTCTTTATCAACAACACTTGTCTGAGCAACGACCATTGGATCATAAAACTCTTTCTTCGGACGAGATATTTGAGGATTTTCTGCGATAAATTTATCAATAATTTCAGTTTTTGATAAAGTTTTTTCTTCTTTATTAACCGCTTCTTTTTCCCTCTCTAATTCAATAATTCTCTGTTCAATAAGATATTTCAGTTCATCTAACGACTTGCGTTTTTCTTCTAGCAAATGCATCTCTCTAGACAATTCCTCCTGCGATTTGTTTAAATCGATTTCCGGAATCACAACACTTTCCAACGTCTGAGAATTGTTGCCAGTAGTCTGTTGTTCTTCATTACCAAATTCATCTGGCAAATCACAAGTCTGTTTTTTCTCTTTAGATTCTGCCAAAAGATGTCTCAACGAATTTCTATCTGGCGACATCGCTGCTGCAAGTCGAAGCTGTTTGTTCAGTTTCTTGTCTTCCTTCAAATCATATCCTATTGCAAGAAGGACCTGTGCCACAGTAAAATACGGATATGAAGCCACCATCGATGATAACAATTCAATATCATTGTCATTTATCGACTGTGGATTTTTCATGATATGTTGCAATCTTTCCTTATCCATATTTATTACCAATTAACAACAGCTTTATTAAAAATATCTTGACATAAATCCTCCACTATCTGTTCAACCAATGCATCTTGGACAGCATTCAAATCCTGTCCGCTAGGATAATCCTGATATTGCGAGAACTTCTGTTCAAAATTTTTTGACTCTTCATATTTATTTGTAAATCTCACATTTACAGTGACCGTCAGTCTATTCATAGCAGCGGTCTGATCACCTGTAATAGCAATTGGTGACGTGACATATCCAACAATTTCACCTTCTAAAGCCAGGTCACCATTTTGTGCGACAGACTGCAAAGTAGTCTGATTTACAAACATATCGTTCAAGGCGTTGGTGAGAGTATTACTCAACAAAGGATTAACGAGCTGCGCATTGTTTGGGAAATACTGCACAGAAACAGTCTTCGCCTCTGCAGGAATTGAAGCTCCTGAAAACGAATATATTCCGCAACCACTTAGGAAAAGACAACAAAACAACAAGACAACAAGACAACAAGCGAATCTATGTGTCTTTTCATCTTTACGTCTCAGCGTCTTTATATCAGTCTTCTGACTTCTCATCAAAGGTTGATTTTATATTCGTTAATTTTTCTATACAACGTTCTCTCGCTGATGCCTAGTTCTTTAGCAGCATCTTTTCTCTTGCCTTTATGTCTTTCCAAAGCCTTGCAAATCAACTCTTTCTCTGTCTGTACCAATGATAATGTCTCTGTTTCTCTCACTACGGTCTTTTCCTCGTCATCATTATCTTGAACATAAACGAAAGCGTCTTCTTCATCATCCATCGGTGATATTACAGTCGCATTGATTGGAGTTATATTCGCTGGTTCAGGAAGATGCTGTATTGCGCCGTTATTTCTTTGTTCTGACAATTCCTTAACGGTACGACGGAGTTCCAAAATGTCATTCTTCATATCAAACAACACCTTATATAATATATCGCGTTCCGAAAGCGGATCTTCATCTTTACCGCCTTTGTAAAGAGTTGGCAATGATGTCTGATTATTATTTGGAAGATAATTCTTGAGGATATCAGGTGTTATCACTCTTTCCTCTTCAATGATAGAAATCTGCTCTGTGATGTTTTTCAGCTGTCTGATATTTCCGTCCCAACGATAGTTTTCCAACATCACGACGGCTTCAGGAGTAAGCTGAACAGCTGGCATACGATACTTTTCTGCAAAGTCGGCAGCGAATTTTCTGAATAACAACCTGATATCTTCCTTACGCTCACGCAATGCAGGTATGTGAATCGGCACTGTATTCAGACGATAATAAAGGTCTTCTCTGAATTTGCCTTTTTCTATTGCCAAAGGAATATTAAGGTTAGTAGCAGCCACTATTCTAACATCGGTCTTCTGAACTTTTGAAGAACCGACTTTGATGAACTCACCGTTTTCCAGGACTCTCAAAAGTCGCGCTTGCGTTGCAAGAGGCAACTCTCCTACCTCATCAAGGAAAATCGTTCCGCCGTCTGCGACTTCAAAATATCCTTTTCTTGTATCAATAGCTCCAGTAAAAGAACCTTTCTCATGACCGAACAACTCCGAATCAATAGTTCCTTCTGGAATAGCTCCACAGTTGATGGCAAAATAATTCTTATGTTTTCTTGAACTATTTTGATGTATAATCTGAGGAATAACATCCTTGCCAGTTCCGCTCTCTCCGTTAATCAAAACGGTAAGATCGGTACCAGCAACTTGAACCGCAATCTCAATCGCGCGATTGAGATGCGGGTTGTTACCTATTATCTTGAATCTTTGTTTTATTGATTGGATGTCCTGAATGTCCATTTTATCTTAATGTAGCTTTAAGTTGTTGTTCTATCGCAGATTGAATCTTGGACATTGTCTTTTCAATAACCTTGTCTGTCAATGTCTTCTGAGTATCAAGCAAAACAAAACTCAAAGCATATTGTTTCTTGCCTTCTGGAATCTTGTCGCCTGTGTAGATATCGAATAAACTTACTGACTTTAAGATCTTATTTTCTGCAGCTATAGCAACATTCTTAACTTGTTCAAATGTCACATTCTTATCGAGAATCAATGCCAAGTCACGACGTACTGATGGGAATTTTGGCAATGCTTCGTAACGAACAGCCTTAGCTTCTTTATTGGCTTTCAATAAATTATCCCAATTCATTGTAGCGTGATATACTTCTCTCTTCAAATCAAACAACTTCAATGTCTTTTGATTTATCTTACCGAGAGTGCACAACTCCATTCCGTTAAGAGTGTAAACTATTGAATATTCGTAATGTTTTACATTACCTTCTGTCATCTCTAATTTCTCGACATCTATATTAAGTTTATGTAAAACACCCAAGACATATTTCTTAAGTTCGTAGAAGTCAACGTTTTGTGGTTTATTGCTCCATAATTCTTCTTTATCTTTACCTGTGATGAACAAGTCAAGGTTATAGATTTCTGAATATGGTGACAATGAAACGCCTTCTTGTTTTTTGTCAGCGTCATAGAAATATGTGTTGCCGAATTCGAAGAACTTAATGTCGAAAATCTTGTGGTTATGGTTGTTTTCGATGCTCTTCAAACCGCCGAATAACAATGACTGACGAAGCACGTTCAAGTCTGAACTTAATGGATTTAATATCTTGACATTTCTATTTTCATCGAAGCTGTCCATATCTTTGGCATAAGATTCTTTTGTCAAAGAGTTGTTCATGATTTCATAGAAGCCATTAGAAGCCAACATGATAGAAATGTTTCTCTTTAATTTTTCTGGATCTGGTTTAGCCACTACGTTGAGAGTAGCGTTGAGTTTTGCAGGAATAGCGATGTTGTCGTAACCATAGATACGTAATATCTCTTCAACTAAGTCAGCTGGGCGATAAACATCGACTTTGCATGTTGGAATATCGACTGTCACAGCTTCGTCGTTAAGTTCAACAACTTTACAGTCTAAGTTCTTCAAGATATTGACAGCGATTTCTTTTTCAATTTCTTGACCTGCAATTTTATTGAGATAAGCGAATTTAAGTTCAACGCGAGCTGGAGTCAAGTCGCCGTTAACAATATCTTTAACTTCAGATGACACTGTTCCGCCTGCTAATTCTTTAATCAACAAAGCGGCGCGTTTCAATGCAAACATTGTCATATTAGGATCGCAACCACGTTCATAGCGGAAGCTAGCGTCTGTTTGCAAGCCATGATATTTTGCAGTCTTACGTACTGATGTTGGGTTGAAGTAAGCACTTTCAATGAATACGTTTGTAGTATTTTCTGTCACGCCTGACTCTGCGCCACCGAATACACCAGCGATACACATTGGTTCTTCCGCGTTGCAAATCATAAGGTTTGTTGCGCTAAGTTTACGTTCTACACCATCTAAAGTAACGAATGGAGTTCCTTCAGCAAGGCATTTCACAACGACTTTCTTACCTTTGATTTTATCAGCGTCAAAGATATGAAGAGGCTGACCTGTTTCCATCAAAACGTAGTTAGAAATGTCAACGATGTTATTGATAGAACGAAGTCCGATAGCTTCAAGTCTGTGTTTTAACCATTTTGGTGAAGGACCGACTGTCACGCCGCTGACTGTCACGCCTGAATAACGAGGACAAGCCTTTGTATCTTCAACAACGATTTCAATTTCGTTGCTTGTATTTTCAACTTTAAAATCTTCTACTGAAGGGATAATGAGGTGATATTTATCTGTTTTCTCTTGATAATTGAGAGCTGCCACAAGGTCACGGTTGACGCCGATATGAGATGTAGCGTCTGAACGGTTTGCTGTGAGACCGATTTCCAAAGTGGTGTCTTGTTCTACAGGGAAATAAAAAGAAGCAGGTTTGCCGACTTCGTAATCTTCAGGAAGCACCATAATGCCGTCGTGTGACTCGCCGATTTGAAGTTCGTCTTCAGCGCAAATCATACCTTCTGAAACTTCGCCGCGGATTTTGCCTTTTTTGATAGTAAATGATTCATTGCCGCTATAAAGTTCTGTACCTATTGTTGCAACTAAAACCTTCTGTCCTTCTGCTACGTTAGGTGCGCCACAAACAATGTTGAGAGGTTCTTCTGCTCCAACATCAACTTTAGTAATATGAAGGTGATCTGAATTTGGATGATCAACGCAATAAATAACTTTACCTACGACAACGCCTTTTAATGCGCCTTTTATTGATTCATAAGGAGTTAAATCTTCAACTTCAAGACCTGTTCCTGTTAATTTCTTTGCTATTTCTTCTGCTGATAATTCGCAGTTGATATACTGATTAAGCCAATTATAAGATACTTTCATTGTAAAATCATGATTTAAAATGCAAAGATAACATTTTATGACAAAATGTCAGAGGATTTTTAAAGAAAAAAATTCATAATTCACAATCATAATGCATAATTATCACTGACACCAAAATTATGAATTATGCATTATGAATTAGCATCACCCAATCCTTCCCCAGTCAAATCCGTTGGCGAAGTTTCTATTGAAGAAGTCTTTTGTTATCTGGTGTTCTGGTTTTGACAATGTAGGGTCATTGTCTAGCAGCAGATTCACCATTCTTCTGGTATGTCTGATGATAGGCTCGTCTTTCACGAAGTCGCCGATTTTCATTTCTATCATTCCCGACTGACGAGTACCTTGTGTTTCGCCTGGACCTCTCAGTTGAAGGTCGGCTTCAGCTATTTCAAAGCCATCGTTAGTACGCACCATCGTCTCCATTCTTTTCTTACCTTCGCCAGTTATTTTATGGTCGGTCATCAAGATACAATACGATTGTTCTGCGCCACGACCCACACGACCTCTCAGCTGATGAAGTTGTGACAATCCGAATCTGTTGGCATTTTCAATAATCATAACGGAAGCGTTCGGCACATTGACGCCAACTTCTATCACCGTCGTAGCCACCATGATATGCGCCTGGTTTTTAACGAAGCGCTGCATTTCAAAGTCTTTATCCTCCGCACTCATTTTTCCGTGTACAACACAGATCCGATAATCTGGTTCAGGGAAGTCGCGTAACAACGACTCATAACCTTCCTGGAGGTTAATCAAATCCATCTTTTCCGACTCCTTGATAAGCGGATAGACAACGTAAATCTGGTGCCCTGCAGCGATTTGTTTCTTCATGAAAGAAAGTACTGTAAGACGCTGCTCCTGATATAGATGTACGGTCTGAACAGGTTTTCTTCCAGGAGGCAGTTCATCGATTTTAGACACGTCGAGGTCACCATATTGAGTCATGGCGAGTGTCCGAGGAATAGGTGTCGCTGTCATAACAAGGGTATGCGGAGGATACTCCGTCTTCTCCCAGAACCGGGCGCGTTGTGCTACGCCAAAGCGATGCTGTTCATCGACTATGCAGAGACCGAGTTGCTTGAACTTCACCGTTTCCTCGATGAGAGCATGCGTTCCTATTATTATATTAATGTCGCCGTTTTCAAGTGCCGGCAATATATTTTTTCGTTCTTTTTGCTTCGTTGATCCGGTAAGCAAAGTCACCGTGACATTCATATCGCCGAGCATCTTCTTGATTGTTTCATAATGCTGTGTGGCGAGTATCTCTGTCGGAGCCATCAGTGCAGCCTGGTAGCCGTTGTCAAGAGCGAGGAGCATCACCATCAATGCGACGATAGTTTTACCACTGCCCACATCACCTTGCAGCAGCCTGTTCATCTGAAAACCGGTTTTCAGATCTGCACGAATCTCCTTGATGACACGTTTCTGCGCATTCGTCAGAGGGAACGGGAGATGCTCGTTATAGAATGTATTAAAGTAATCGCCAACATTGTTAAAAACGACACTTCTTGTATTATGCGTTCTCTCTTTTTTATTAAGAAGCAGTCGCAGCTGGAAAAAGAAATGTTCCTCGTATTTAAGTCGTGTCGTGGCATTATGAATATCGTTGCTGTTCAAAGGAAGATGTATCTTGTAAAAGGCTGCCTTTCTTGAAAGCAGCTTATCCTGCATTATCAAAGATGAAGGCAGGTTTTCAGGAATCATCTCCCATGTCTGAAGCACGAGGGTCTTTACTATCTTTGCGATTTGTTTTGTTCCCAGTCCCGCATTACGCAGTTTTTCAGTAGTATTATAAACGCCTTGCAAACTCTCTCCCACCACCTTGTCATTGGCGTCATATTCCTCTATGTCGGGATGCGTGAAAGAAAACCTATTGTTGAAGACATTTGCTTTACCAAAAAGAAGGTATTTCCTTCCTGGAATGAATTTATTCTTTATCCATTTAAGTCCTTTAAACCAGACTAATTCTATCGAGCCTGTTTCATCTGTAAACGTCGCACTGATACGTGTCATACGAGGCTCGCCATGTGTCTTAACGTTTGACACCGTACCGACGAGTTGATAATATACAGTATCGTCGTATATCTGGTTAACCTTATGTATTTTGCTACGGTCAACATATCTGAAAGGGAAATATTCAAGAAGGTCCTGAAACGTAAATATGCCGAGTTCTTTATTGAGAAGTTCAGCACGTTTCGGGCCTACGCCTTTCAGAAATTCAATTTTTGTTTGAAGAATATCGACCATTTTCAAGGATAAATTTTGGTTTGTAAAAATAGTAAATAATTAGGAATTAGAAATTAGTAACAGGGAATTATTTTGGATTTGTCTAATACAAAAAAGTGCCGCTATGATTATAGCAGCACTTTTATTAGACTTTATTTTGTCTTTCATCAATTAGTATTCCCAGAGGCTTTGTTCGAAATCTACGATAGATTGTTTAATACGTTCTGATTCACGGAGAGCCTCAACGCCTTTAGCGTATTCTTGGATACTACGATCGAATACATTGTCTTCTCTGATGATGTAGCTATCGAAAACTCTTCTCAAGAACACGTCATCATAGCTGAGACGAGCTGCTGAGTTGTTACGATTGAAGAAAGGAGCGTTGATTAACACCTTGCGGAGGTTGTCATCGTAAGGAACCCAGAACAAACGTTGTGGGACGAGTGCTCCATCTTTTTCAACTACTCTAATTGGGCAGATTGCAATGATTCTGACGAGCAATTCTGATCTTTGTTTGTCAAAGTACCATTCTTCTTTGATTTGGCAACGTTTAACTTCAGCTGAACTCATTTCTGATTCAACACTTTGTACTTCCACTACATTGCCATAGTCGTCAGTTATATCAATTTGTTGCACACTTGTAATCTGTGTTTGAATCTCGCTCCAAGTAGTTGGATTAACCAATTCACCTGTAATAGTTTCATCTTTATAAGCCACAACGCCTGTTGTTGGATCTTGCAAAGCTTCTTTTAATATTGTGTAAAGATTCTTCAGATTTTTATGAGCAGTTGTTGGGAAATAAAAACCTTGATTCATTTTTTGGCGGTAATCTATTTCACGCCAAATAGTTTTTTTCCACATAACATCAGCTTCTCTAACATAAGAGAGAGGCAATGGTGTTTTAATACCTGTTGCATTTTCATCATAGATTCCGTCTTTAACTGTAACTTCATCTTCAAAGAATTGAGCAGAAGTTTCAGGTGCAAAGAAAAGGCCTAATCCTATGAAACCTAATATTACAAATAGCTTTTTCATTATATGAGTTATTTAAAATTAGTTCTTAAGTTCAATAGTGATAGGAGTATTAAGTATACGTTCTTCACCATCTGGGGATTTAACTCTGATATTTTCAATTGTTACACGTTGTCCGCGTCTTGCGCTTCTAATAAGGTCTTCTACTTCCTTGTTAAACTTACGGCCTTGAATACCTTTGATTGGTTTAAGGTAACCAGCTACGATTGTTGATACGTCATAAGAAAGAACTGTAGAATGATAACCTTCGAAGTCGAAGTCAGGCATTGTCAAAACGAATCCGCCAGCTGCTATGATTTCCTCTTTAGTAAACTTATCATTTGTTCTACCATTAAGTACAGGAACTGGGTCTGGAGTACGTTTCAAACGGAAGTCACAATTATCCAAAACTACTCTCTTGCCATCTATTGTTGTTGAAATTGTAACTGTTGTAACATTCTTTTCATTACCTGGTTTTACGAAATACTCACCACCTTTTTTGATAAGTTCACCATTAGTTACAGCAACATTGATTTGATTAGTTGTGAAGCCTGGTGCTGAAATTTCAATTGGGTTTTCAAGGCCTCTATACATAACATTCATCTTAGTTGGAGTTACGTTTGCTGAAGGAGGAGCAACTGTATAAGATGTTTGGAATGGATAAGGTGCGATTTCGCCTGTCACTGGATCTTTCATTTCGATAACACCAGCGAGTGTTTGTTCACCAATAGCGCTTGTTGGAACTTTAATTTTCACAATACCGTTTTGGCTTGATACTTGGTTAATTGCATTTTCATTAGCATTTGCAATGTCTTTAACGCCTCTTGCATATTTAGCATCAAATTCTTTGGTATTGTCTGATGCTACGATAAATACATCAGCTTCATAATCTTGGCCTCTCAATACATAAGTTGTTTTTGGGAAAACCTTTGCTTCCAAAGTATTGAATTTGAAGTCACCAGCATCGATGCTCTTGTACAATTCTGAGATAGCATCGTATTCTGTTGTTTGTACTTCTGCAACGATTTCGTTAAGGATTGATATAGCAGCAGGAATGATAACATGGTTGAAGTTCTTCATTTCCCATGTAAGAGGTTCACCGCTACCTGCGAAATATTGTCCATTTGTAATCAAACCGACATGTTGGTCAAAGTTAGCGACTCCTACTGAATCCAATGCTGTAATAACATATTGACGATATTCATCAATCTTTTTGCGTAAGATTTCTGCATTACCTTGTTCTATCATGAAAGCGGTAACAGCATCATGTTTATCTTTACCATCAAGATTATCGAAATTGATTTTATGGAATACTCTCCTGTTAGTCTTAAGATCTGCATCTTGCATATTTAAGATAACTGCATCTTCTTCTTTTTCAGGATTAAATATTTCCTCTTCTGTTGTACCATTATTTTGTAATAATAATGCGAGTTTCACATCTCTTTCGATGAAATTGATAAATTCATCGGTCTTTGTACGAATTTCTTGAGCTTTATCCCAATATTTAGCAGCTTTTTCTGGCTGTTTATTGTATTGTTGCTCAAAAGTATTATAGTAATCTTTGATCTTTTTATCTACGCTAGAGTAGGTATTCTCTAGACCTTCGTTCACTGTTGTGAAAGCGTCGAGAACTTCTACAGAAACGTTCAACGCTAACAATGCGGTAAGGACAAGATACATCATACCGATCATCTTCTGCCTTGGGGTTTCTTTTGCTCCTGACATTTTTAATCCTTTTTTAAGTTAATACTAGCTTAATAAAAAAATCTCTGTTTACTTGACATTAACATTCATTGCTGAAAGCATGTTGCCATAAACTGTGTTAAGAGCTGTCATGCGTCTTGACAAGTCAGAAAGTTGTGCGTTAAGAGCCTCTGTTGATGTTGCAGATGCGTTAACTTTTTCAATATATTCTGACATTGTTTTGTTCAATCTATTGTTTGTTTCTGTAACTGCTACTGAACTTTGAAGTTGTACTTCGAGAGCGCCAACTGTTTCTGTTGCTTTCTTCATAGCGACAGCATAATCATTTGTTGCAGCTACTGCATTGCTGATTTCTGCCATTTGAACAGCATTTTCGCTGAGTTTATTGATACCTGCGCCTAATCTTTCAAGTGCTCTTTCGCTGATACCAGCTTTATCGAACATTTCGTCTAATTTTTCTGTAGCAGATACATTTCTTCTTTGATTTTTTTCTGCTGATGGTTTTTCACCATTTTCATCATATGCTAATTCTGGATATACCAAACTCCAATCTGGTTCCATATGAGGTGGTTCAAAAGAGGACATTATGAAGATGAATGCTTCTACAGTCAAACCTATTGCCAACATAATATTTGCTGCTTGACCTGGTAACCAGTGTGTAAGTTTAAACAAAGCACCAACGAGAACTACAGCGGCTCCCCAACCATAAATATAACCCATTAAAACTTTACCTTTTCTGGTTTGCATCCAATTAACGAACTTTTTCATAACTTCTATTTTTTAAAAAATTATACATTAATATGTTTACTAAAAAAATCTTTTCTTATCTATCAATTATAAACTCTTGAAGCTTTTTGCAAATTATCGCCTTTATTGCGTCCTAAATAAGGTTGAATACAACGGAAGCCGATATAACATTTTGCTGTATCTTGATATTCATATGAACGTGTTGATACTTCAAGATAATAAGCTATATCTTTCCATGAACCACCACGTACAACTTTTCTCTTCATGATAGCAGGATCAGTATCCTTAGCATTGTATGTATAAGTTGGGTTCATATCCCAAGTATAGTTATATGACAATGGATCGTAAGCGCTATTTGTCCATTCTGCGACATTACCTGCCATATCATACAAGCCCCAGTCATTTGGAGGATAGTGACCTACTATTAAAGTTCTCAAGCCACCGTCAGCGATGTAGTTACCACGTAAAGGTTTGAAGTTTGCGTAGAAGCAGCCTCTGTCGTTACGAGTATAAGGTCCGCCCCATGGATATGGATTGAGGTGGTTGCCACCGCGTGCTGCCCATTCCCATTCAGCTTCTGTTGGAAGACGGAACTCTGATAACATTGACTCACCTTTTTGTGCTTGTAAATATTTATTCATCTTTTCTGTACGCCATACACAGAATGCCTTTGCTTGGCTCCAGTTGACACCCACAACAGGATAATGGTCGTAAGCGACATGCCAGAAATATTTCTCTGTCAATGGATCATTGAAAGAATATGAATAATCGTGAATCCATGCCAATGTATCTGGATATACATTGATTCTATCTTTCTTGATGTATACAGATCTGTCTGTCAAACCTTGAGGACGGTTTGCCAAACCTGCATCTTGGTAATTGGCATCTTCTTTGAATTCTTTTCTTGCAGCTGCTTGAAGATCGATCCAATAATATTCATAGAATAACTTTCTTGTATCGATTTCTTTTCTTCCAAAGAAACGTTCATGTTCTGGGAGGAACAACTCTTCTTCAAGTTTATCATCGTTCCAATTGATTTTCTCATCCCAGTTCAAAACTGCAGGATCGTACTCTTCACCTGTTTTTGGATCTTGTGTTATAAGATAGGCTTCACCATTGTCGCCTTCACTTAAGATTTTACGTGCTATAGAATCTCTTACCCAGTATACGAATTCACGATATTCATTGTTTGTGATTTCTGTTTCATCCATAAAGAATGATGATACTGAGATTGTCTTTGGTTGTGTTATCTGACTTGAAACAATGTCTTGACCACCTACACCCATAGTATAACTTCCGAGTGGAACGAATACCATACCGTATGGATCTGGATGATTGAATGGTTTAGATTGTTTTCTTACACCAACCAACTCTCCTTGGTTAGTATTACTACAACTAACTAAAGTTAAGATAACAAAGCTTAATACTAATAATTTTTTCATTATTTCTATTTATTTATTACTTGTTTACCTCAAAAAAACGTTCAAGAATGGTCTGCAAATGTAAATAAAAATATTTACAATTCATAATTAATGTAATTTTTTTTTTACAGATATCTGATACTATGATAAATTCTAGGTGATTTTTCCAAATCCATCTTGAACAAATAGCTCACACAGACCTCGTGAGAACCTTGAACTGCTATACCCATTGTATTTATATCATAGGAATATGATATCTGAACATCTTTAATTTTAAATCCTATCATCGCCGCTATTGACTCCTGATAACGATAATTTATACCGCCCCACACCTTATTATTATATAATAGCTTCGCTCCGGCATTAAATTGTGTCGACGCAATGTCAGTCATAATACACATCGACGGAAGTATTTTCCATACAGGATTGTTGAACTGATACTCATACCCTGCCATCAAGTAAAATGTTCTGTCACCGACAAAACTCGCACTTGATGTTGCGCTGGATATCAATTCCTTGCCCTTAGATTCGAAAAGATTTGTAGCAGACAAGCCAATGTAGAATGTTTCAGGGATTTGCCAGAACACACCGAAGTTGGCGTCTAAAAGCATATCACTCTGGTCACCTTGAGGAATTGACGGGTCGTTTTCTACATTAGGATGGAACTTTCCAAAATCAACACTTCTGTTAAGCATACTAAATGCCAAACCTATACCTAAAGTACCTAGTCCCAAATCAGCATGAAAAGAATAACCTAAATTAATATTAACGTTATCTTCGAAACCGATCTTGTCATTCATTACAGATAAAGACACACCGCCACGCAATACTGGAATCGGCATATCTCCTGAAAACAACATTGTTCTAGGCGCAACAACATTGCCATCTACATCTTTGAATCCAGTCCATTGATCCCTATAAATTCCCATCACATTAACACCTTCACTGAGACCACCGAAACCAGGATTGACACAAGCATAAGAATTACTGTAATTAGTAAACATAGGTGCTTGTTGCGCCAATAACATTCCGCTCGCCGCAACAAAAATAATCATCAATATGTATCTTATCTTTTGCACTTTATTTATTATTACTTATTCTTAACTTATATTTTTTACGTTTATTGTGTCGTGAATTTTCGTCTATTGCCATTTAACTTATTTTAAGCAACAATTAGAACAACCATCTTATGATATCATTGCCGTTTGCAAAAACCAAAAGTGCCAATAATATCACAAGTCCCACAGTCTGAGCTATTTCCAAAAACTTATCGCTTGGTTTTCTTCTAGTGATGATTTCCACCAATAAGAACAGCACATGACCACCATCGAGTGCTGGTATTGGCAAGATATTCATAACTGCCAAGATGATAGAAAGAAAAGCTGTCAGATACCAGAATTGTATCCAATTAAATTCCTTAGGGAAAATACTTCCTATTGTTATAAATCCGCCCAAGCTCTTATAAGCTTTAGTGTCAGGATTAAAAATGAGTTTCAATGAATTCCAGTAGTCACTAAGTTCTTTTCCTGTCTTATGGAATCCTCTTGGTATCGCTTCAAAGAACGAATATTCCACCGTACTAAAATTGATGGTTTCTGTATATGCTCCGATTTTAGCGTCTTGTGAAAGATGCAATGCTACTTGCAATGTATCGCTACCTCTCACTACTGTAAGATTGACATTGTCATCACTGAATTGTGTTATCTGTTCAGCGAAGTCCTGGAAATATGGTGTCGCGATATCATTAATCGCAATAATTTTGTCACCTATCTGCATACCTGCCTCTTTTGCCACAGAACCTGCAGAGAAATCCTTGATAACGAATGGGAATCTATATGATATAAACATCTCCCTTGATTGAACCAATTTGCTGAGGCCTTCGTCATCTAATTCTATGGTTTTCTTAACGCCATCTCTTTCTATTTCAATGACTCTGTTGTTTTCTAGCAACATAGCCATTGGAACATTACTGAAATCTTCAATATAATTGCCACCTACAGACAATATCTTGTCGCCATCTTGGAATCCAAGTTCATTAGCTAAAGAATTTGTCACGATACCATATTTGTTTACTTCTGACGTTGAGATATATTGTTCTCCCTGTGAGATGAGCAAGCCAGTGTAGATGAAATAAGCCAAAACCACATTCATCACAACACCGCCTATCATGATAATAAGTCTTTGCCAAGCTGGTTTGCTTCTGAACTCCCATGGCTGTGGTTCTTGCTGCATCTGTCCTAAATTCATAGACTCGTCTATCATTCCAGCGATACTGCAATAGCCTCCAAGAGGCACCCATCCGATACCAAATTCGGTATGTTCTTCATCTGTACGCCAATCGTCTTGTGGCAGTGTGCTAAGGTCTATGGCTTCATAAGTATATGATTTCTTATTGGTTACTGGATCAATATGTTCATGGGTGATAAATTTGTCAGGAACATTCTTGCTAAAGAAAGCGAAACGCCATTTGCCATGGACTTTTTTACATCTGAAGATAGAGAACTTTGGATTGAAAAACATATAGAATTTCTCTACCCTTGTCTTGAAAATAACTGCCGAGATAAAATGACCGAACTCATGAATCAATACCAACAAAGACAATGACATCACGAGTTGTATAATTCTTATTAGGATATCCATTTTTAAATATAAAATTAGTTAGTCTGCAAAGATACGCAAAAATAGTTTACTGAATATTGCTTTCAAAAGAAATATAATCTTCAGGATTTAACGGAGTTCCATTGTACCATAATTCAAAATGAAGGTGCGGGCCTGTTGAGAGACTGCCGCTATTGCCATATATCGCTATAGCATCGCCGGCATTGACAAAATCACCATCCTCTTTCAGCAAAACAGCATTATGCTTATAAACTGAAAACAGATTCCCATTATGCTGAATTCCAATACAATATCCATTTTCAACTGTCCAATCAGAATATATCACTGTTCCGTCAGCAGTAGCTTTAATCACCGAATTATTACTTGCGACCAAATCTGTTCCAAAATGCTTTTCTTCTCTGTTGAAATGATTTGTCACTATACCATTTAACGGAGCGAAGAACGAAACCAACTTGAATTCTTGGCTGACATCCGACATTATCTCATTACTAAACAAGTTATTACGTGTTTCTTCTTCATATCCGCGTCTAAAAATACTATCTTGTTTAGAATTCTTTATCACTATATTGTCGAAATTTGTATTAGACGATTTTGCCAACAAAGAATTAACGCTATCGTTTTCAAATCCTTCTCCTGTAATAATCTTCTTTAAGTTATTGATATATAAATCCTTTTGTTTAAAAACCATTTCTAAAGAATCGGCTTTTCTCTCCATCTCATAAACACGTCTGTTCAGACTGACATCGGTATAACCTGGGATATACTCTCTCAATGGTGTAAATGCTATCAGATAAGTAACCAATACGATAAGCAATACTGAAGAAAATATAAGAATGTTAAAAAAGTTTAACAGAGTGAGTTTAAAATGTATTCTTTCTTCGTACGTTTCATTATTATAAACTACGATACGATACTTTTTTCTAATCCTATCTCTTAATTTTTCTTTTTTATTTTTGTCTTGTTTGCTCATAAGAATCAGTTTGAAGATTGTATCTATCAGGATGTTTCGCTGGAATGCCACGATAGAATTTCTCCATCACTTTCCAGTCTTCCTCGTAATTTCCAGTCAAATAAAGCACAGGACCGAAACCGAGTTCTTTTTTCTCATAATCAAGGAAACCAAGAACAACAGGCACATTAGCTTTCATCGCAATGTAATAGAATCCTTTTTTCCAGTTATGAACCAGCTTTCTTGTTCCTTCTGGAGCAATGATAATATTCAAGTCATCATACTTGCTAAATAAGGCAGCAGCCTGATTTACAATATTATTCCTTCCGCTTCTATCGACAGGAATACCGCCAAGTCTCAACAATATAGACCTCAACAGAGGAACATTGAAGGCTTCTTTCTTTATCAGATATTTCACATTTCTATCAAGATAACAATAAGCAAGACGACCTAAAATAAAATCGATCGTACTTGTGTGCGGAGCCACGGTAATAACACATTTCTTGACATCATCTGGGATAACTCCAACAAGTTTCCATCCCAAAAGCTTAAATGTCTTTCTTCCAAACCAATTCAGTATTCCCATAATTATATATCTAAATGTAAACCAAGAGATTCTTTAATACCAGCCACATTTGGATTGTCGCCAGCCATTTTCTCAAACTTTTGCTTGTCAGTATATAACACGACTTCCTTAGGTCTTTCCACGACCATTTCCTTGAGAATAAATTGATTGTTATGCAGCGCATTCTTAAGATGTTCATGGAGCGCATACATATTATTCTGATCTTTGACAACCAATACGTTATCTATTTTAAACGACACTGTCGACGGGCTTGTCATCGTCGGCTCGGCATTCTTTATTCCAGCGACAAAAACAGGTGATGTATTCTGATACTTCTCAACGAAACTATTCCAGGCAGCAGTCAATTGTTCTTGTGTAAACGCATTATTCCACACTTCTTCAACAACTTCCTTTTTCTTAGGTTCTTCTGCCGTTATCGAAATAGTTCCAGCTCTGCCCAATCTGCCGACTCTTACTGCAGTTGGCTGTTGACTGTTAGCTGTTTGAACATTGGCCGTTGGCTGTTGGACATTAGCTACAGGCTGTTGGCTGTTGGCCGTTGGCTGTTGACTGTTGACTGTTGGCTGTTGGCTGTTGGCCACAGGCTGTTGGCTACTGACCGCTGGTTGTTGTACGTTGGCCACCGGGCGTTGTACTTGAGGCTGCTGGACTTGACTTGGTGTCGGAGATGGTGTTTGCGTTTGAGCCGGTGTCGGTGTCGGAACTGACTGTGGTCTGTTGACTGCTGACTGTTGGCCTTCCACATAACACATTTTCATCAAGCAGATTTCAAGATGAAGTCGTTTGTTATTGCTATTTCTAAAGTTAATATCGCATTGATTTGCAAGATCTAATGTCTTCAAAAGAAAATATTGAGAACATCTTTGAGCTTGTTCTGTGTATCTCGCTTTCAACTGTCGGCTCACTTCCATCAAATTGACAAGTCGTTCGTCTCTACCAAGCAGCAGATTTCTAAGATGACTTGCCATACCTTGGATGAAATGCTGGATATCAAATCCGTTTTCTACGACACTATTGAGAAGCAGTAATATTGAGTTGTTATCCTTATTAAGAATATAATCTACCATTCTGAAATAATATTCATAATCAAGGACATTGAGGTTATTGATAACATCTTTATAGGTAATGTTTTTACCCGAGAAACTCACCATCTGGTCAAAGATAGACAAGGCGTCGCGGAGTGCGCCATCGGCTTTCTGAGCTATAATATTAAGAGCTTCTTCATCGGCAACGATACCTTCCTTGACGGCAATATTTTGCAGATGTTGGCTAATATCATCGACTGTAATTCTCTTAAAGTCAAAGATTTGACATCTCGATAAAATTGTTGGGATAATTTTATGTTTTTCTGTAGTAGCAAGAATAAATTTGGCATACGCAGGAGGTTCTTCCAAAGTCTTGAGAAAAGCATTGAAAGCAGCTTGAGAAAGCATATGAACCTCGTCTATGATATACACTTTATATTGACCCACTTGAGGAGGTATTCTCACCTGATCCACGAGGTCGCGGATATTATCGACGGAGTTGTTAGAAGCGGCATCCAACTCATAGATGTTAAACGAGTTAGAATTGTTAAAGCTTCTGCATGATTCGCATTCGTCGCAGGCCTCCATATCGGCTGTAGGATTCATGCAGTTTATGGTTTTAGCCATAATTCTAGCGCATGTCGTCTTTCCAACACCTCTAGGTCCACAGAACAAGAATGCCTGTGCTAAAGTATTGTTTCTTATCGCATTCTGCAATGTAGAAGTGATAGCCTTCTGTCCTACAACACTATCAAAAGTTATTGGTCTATATTTTCTTGCTGATACTACAAAATTATCCATGATAACATTTTTTTCGTGTGTAAAATTACGAGTTTTCTGTATTTCTTTTTAATTTTTTTATAAAAAAAGTTCATATATAAACTCTTATTATTATTTTTGCATATTTGGAAAAAATTTAAAAATAAAAGGCAGAAAAAAGAGTTATATTCTCGATTAGATTTTAAATAGTTAGAAAAGTGTTGACAATCAGAAATAACAAATACAGAATTATCGTAGTATTATTGGCGACGTTGATGTTAAGTTCATGTTCTACAAAGAAAAACAAATGGAACAGAAGAGTTTATCACAACATGACAAGCCATTATAATGTTTGGTGGAACGGTGACCAAAGCGTCAAAGAAGGTGAAAAAACTCTAAACGAAAGTGTAAAAGACGATTATACCGTCATCTTACCTGTATTCAATTACGGCACAAAAGAAAACGCATTGGCTCTTAACTCATCAATGGACAGAGCCATAGAAAAATCGGCAATATGTATCCAGCGACATTCAATGTATTTCGGAGGCAAGGAATACGTCAAATGGATTGATGACGCTTACCTCCTCATGGCGAAGGCCAACTTCTACAAACAGGAATACATTCCTGCACGACGCACATTCGACTATGTCGCGAACTCATACAAAGACGACGATGTTACACACGTCGCAAATCTTTGGTTGGCAAAGACTTATATAGAAACAGAACAATACCCTAAAGCTGAATCGCTCTTACAGTCATTGATCGTTACGACATCGGAAAACGACAAGATGCCGAAATATGTCAGAAACAACCTCGACTTAGTTTTGGCTGATTATTATATCAAAATAAAACAATACGACAATGCCGTACGATACCTCAAGAGCGCATTGTTAAAAAATCTTAAGAAAAATACAAGAGCCAGAACAATGTTCATATTAGGTCAGATATATGAACATCAAGGAGATAACATAAAAGCTACAGAACAATTCAAGTCTGTCATCAAGAAACACCCTGGCTACGAAATGACATTCGAGTCGCAGATGAACCTCGCAAAATGCCACGACTCAAAAGACACGACATCCATCATGAAGATGTTCTGGAAAATGCTCAAAGACTCCAAGAACACTGAATACAAAGACCGTATCTTCTATGCAATGTCAGACGTCGCATTAAAGAGAAATAACGAAGAACTCGGTATCAAATATCTCAGAAGATCTGTAGCGACAAGCACTACAAATAACAAACAGAAAGTAAAATCGTCGCTTAAAGTAGCATCGATGTTGTTCGACAACAGAGACTATGTCTTGTCACAAGCATATTACGACACCGTCGTCATGACGATGGACAGAAGTTATCCTGAATACGACAGTCTTCTCAATCTGTCTGTCATGTTATCCGAACTGGTTGAAAATCTCACAACATATCAATTGCAAGACAGTCTGTTACGTCTTGCCGACATGGACTCCGTATCAAGAAACAAGATTATCTTGGGTGTCATCGAAGATTATAAGGCTGAGCAAGAACGCCTTGCAAAAGAAAAAGAACTTCAGGAACAATTGGCGCTTCTCGGCGGCGACCAGATTGCCGATCCTAATATGTCGGCACCGATGTCACCTGGAGCAACAGCATCATGGTATTTCTACAACCAGACATCATTGACACGCGGTGCAGCAGAATTCAAGAATAAATGGGGCAACAGAATGCTTGAAGACTTCTGGTTTATCACAAATAAGAAAAGCATGACAACAGAAGAAGAAGCCCTTGAAAATGAACTTCTCGAATATTTCTCAGAAGAAGAATTAGCAACACTTAGCGACGAGGAAATCGAGAAATTACTGGAAGAACGCAAGAACGAAGAGAACGTCGACACAGCAAAATACCAGCCAACAGAAATAGGCTATTATCTGCAACAGCTGCCATTCTCTGAAAAACAAAAGAAAGAAGCTAACCAACAGATACTCGAAGCTTTAAACAACATCGGATACATCTATTACGACAACCTGGAAGACTATAACAATTCAATAGAATCATTTACTGAATTAAACGAACGTTATCCTGGCAACAAACACGAACTATCGTCATGGTATTATCTTTACAAGATGTATAGCTCACAGAAAAACAATAGCGAAGCTAACATCTATAAAGACAAAATACTAACAAAATATCCAGATTCTAACCAAGCCAAGATCATCATCGATCCTGAATATTTCGTAAAGGAAAAAGAAAAAGGACAAGAGTCATCGAATCTTTATGCAGAGACTTTCGAAGCTCACAAAAACGGTCAATATAAGAAAGTCAGAGCCAACGTAAATAAGGCCCGTACAATATGTCCTGACGACACATTGCTGATGCCACGTTTTGAATTCCTCGATGCTGTGGCTGCAGGAAACATCTATGTAGTTGACTCAATGGCATATTCTTTATACCGACTCATCCAGAAGTATCCTACAAGCAGCATCAAACCGCATGCATTAGACATTCTCTTGAAAGCCAACGAAATGTATAATTTAGGACTTCCTGTCGAGAGTGCTCGTCAAAAAGAAAAAGAACCTGAAAAAGAATATCCATACATAGATAATCCTAACGACAAATATTACGTAATGATTGTCTGCAACACCAAGAACGTGAGAGTCAATCCGTTGAAAGTTCGTCTCAACGACTTCAACAAAGACAGTTTCAGAATGATGCAACTTGAGGTAAAGAACGTCATGTTAGGCAAGCAAGAGGCTGTCGTCACCATCGAAGAGTTTGAAAACAAAACAAAAGCAGAGGAATATAAGACCGCTATGTTCTTGACAGATTATCTTTTCGGAGGTATTAAAGAAGAACATTACAAGGTGCTTCTGATATCAAAAACCAATTATCCGATATTCTTTAGCAACAAGAATGTTGACGAGTATATAGAATTCTTAAACAAATAACAATGATAAAAAACAATACTATGAACAACGAAAGTCCAGCCAGAAACATTATAGGCAACGGCACTATAATAAAAGGTGAAATAGAATCTAACGGCGACATCAGAATTGATGGAAAAGTTTTAGGCACCTTAAGATCAACAGGCAAAATCGTCTTAGGACAAAACGGCATCATCGAAGGCGACATCTTCTGCAAGCAAGCCGATTTTTCAGGACACGTAAAAGGAAAAATTATTGTTGACGAGTTGACATCAATGAAATCAACATCACATATCGAAGGTGAACTTACAACAAAACAACTCTACATAGAAATAGGTGCTAAGTTTATCGGTAAATGTGATATGGGAAGCGCAGAAGCTCCAAAAGTTGAAAGCAAGAAATAATGAAATCCACCACGAAATTCTTTATTTCCCTGTTTGCCGTTGTCGCATTGACGACAGCATTGACTTTTGTTCTTAATCATATTACACCCCAGATAATTACACCATTATGGCCATTGATAATATCATTTTTTGCTATTGTAAATATTGCGATATATTTTATGACCATAAAAGTGAAAAGCAAAAATGACGTCAACAAGACGACACATTTCCATATGCTTGTAACCATTGTGAAACTCATTGCATATCTTGCTATTGTAGCGACGTATGCGATTATGTTTTCTGAAGATTCCAAAGCATTTGTCGTTTCATTTTTGTTATATTATTTGTGTTTTACGATTTTCGAAACCTTTGTGAAGATAAAAATTAATAATTAGTGATGAACAACGAGATTATTGGTTACGAAAGGATTGACAAGTTTAATCCTGAGAAATTAGAGAAATTGCAAGAACATTATGCAGCGATTCTAGAATTGCTTGGCGAAGATATCACTCGTGAAGGGCTTGAGAAGACACCTTTGCGTGTTGCGAAGTCGATGCAGTTTTTAACACAAGGATACACTATGGATCCGAAGGAGATCTTGCTTTCTGCAAAGTTCAAGGAAGACTATCGTCAGATGGTTGTGGTGAAAGACATTGAATTATTTTCTTTGTGCGAACACCATATGATACCATTCATCGGCAAGGCACATGTCGCTTACATACCAAACGGTTACATCACAGGATTGAGCAAGATTGCCCGCGTTGTTGAGGCGTATTCACGTCGTCTTCAAGTTCAGGAAAGACTTACTACACAGATTAAGGAAGCCATCAACGAGGCCTTACATCCATTGGGAGTTGCCGTCGTCATCGAGGCACGACATTTATGTATGAGTATGCGCGGCGTGCAGAAGCAGAGTTCTGTCACTACGACATCTGACTTCACAGGTGCATTTGAAAGAAGCGAGACAAGAGCAGAATTCCTGCAACTGATAGGATCGAATCTGCATTGATGCGTCTCTAAAACGATAAACCATAAACTATAAACTATAAACTTTAAACTATAAGAACATGTATCAATTTAATGACAACTACAATCAACAAGTGATGTCACAAGAGATGACAAGATCATTTGTTTCCAACGTATTTTTATGGATGTTCGCAGCGCTTGGATTGACAGCAGCGACTGCCTTTTTATTTGGAACAAACGAAAACCTGATGAGCATGTTGATTACAGTCTCACCAGAAGGTTACGCCAAGACATCAGCATTAGGATGGATAGTAACATTCGCTCCATTGGCAATAATATTCACAATGTCTGCCAGAATCAATAAGATGTCTGTGCAAAACACAGTTCTTTTATATGTCCTCTATTCCATTTTGATGGGAATGAGTCTCAGTTTCATTTTCTGGGCATATACAACAGCATCTATCTTCAAGACATTCCTCATCGCATCAGGTATGTTCGGCGTAATGGCAGTATTAGGTTACACCACAAATACCGACTTGACCAAATTCGGTTCATTCCTTTTCATGGCATTGATAGGCGTTATCATCGCCACATTGGTTAACTTCTTCATGCACAGCGCAAGATTAGATTATATCATCAGCATCGCAGGCGTACTCATCTTCACTGGACTGACAGCCTTCGACGTTCAAAAGATAAAACAAATCGGAAACGCAGGTATCAACGACGGCGACGTGATGGCAAAAATCACAATACATGCCGCTTTGACATTATACCTAGACTTCTTGAACTTGTTCTTGTATTTATTGAGATTCTTTGGCAACTCACGCGATTAAATCATTCTAAGGAATTATCAATTCCTAATATACCCCTAACTATAAACTATCAACTATACACTTTATATGAAAGCTTACGTATTTCCGGGACAGGGTGCCCAATTTGTTGGAATGGGAAAAGATCTTTACGATAAATTTCCTAAGGCAAAAGATTTATTTGAAACAGCTAATGACATCCTCGGATTTTCTATCACAGACATTATGTTTGAAGGCACAGCAGAAGACCTCAAACAGACAAAAGTGACACAACCTGCTATTTTTCTTCATTCTGTTATCTTAGCCAAGATGTTAGGTGACAGCTTCAAGCCAGACATGGTCGCAGGTCATTCTTTAGGAGAGTTCTCAGCATTGGTAGCTAACGGAACACTTCAGTTTGAAGACGGATTACGTCTTGTTGCAGCACGTGCCAATGCGATGCAAGCTGCATGCGAGCAGAATCCAGGCACTATGGCAGCTATCATAAACCTCGCTGATGATAAGATAGAAGAAATCTGTAATTCAATAAAAGACGAGGTCGTCATCGCCGCCAACTACAATTGTAACGGACAAGTTGTCATTTCGGGCAGTCTCAAAGGCATTGACATCGCATGTCAGCTCATGAAAGAAGCCGGTGCAAAACGCGCTCTCCCACTTCAGGTCGGCGGTGCATTCCACAGCCCTCTCATGGAGCCTGCACGCGTGAAACTCGCAGAAGCAATACAAAACACCAAGTTCAACCAAGGCATCTGCCCTATCTACCAAAACGTAACAGGACAGGCCGTCACTTCTCCTGACATCATAAAAACCAACCTCATATCACAATTGACATCGTCAGTTCGATGGACACAGACAATGAACAATATGATTGCAAACGGTTTGACAGAAGTCGTTGAAGTTGGACCTGGAACAGTATTACAAGGATTATTCAGAAAAGCCAGTGCAGAACTTCTATTATCAAGTGCAACAATAGAATAAATATCATGAAAATGTATGTATCTAGGGTACAGCACACGTTATATTCCTATAAAAGGAAACTCCACCATAAACATATCTATGAATAACACCGTATTTTTTGAAGACATTTTTGCGTTTACAAAATTTGACACCAAACTCTATAACGACTACATCAAGAATGGATATTTCAAGAACGGTTTAAGTTGTATGATTGGAGCGCAACTAGCAAGAAAACGCAAAAAAAATCCAATGTCATAAAAACAAAATCAGAGCTTCAGTTGTATATAATTAATAAAGGTAAAGGCAAGAAACCACATGCTTTGAAAAGTTATGTCACTATTAAATATACAACTTATAAATTAAGCGGTGAAATATTTTGACAGGCAAGACAGTCCTATTAAATTCAAATGCTCTAGTATGATAAGCGGTTTGTCGGAAGCTCTCACATACATTGCTCCTGGAGGAAAAATGATAGCATATATTCCGTATAATTTAGCTTATAAGGATAAAAATATCGGAAATATTCTTCCAGGCGAAATGCTTATTTTTGAAATAGAACTTATTAGTGTTAAAAATTGATTTATGAACAATAAAGCAATAATGCCACTCATCTATGCTCTTGTTCTCTCTGCGGGAATATTTTTGGGCATATATATAGCAACGTCCAACGACATTGTCGCTACACAAAAAAACGGAGACAATTCATTATATATCGACGATATATTTTCTTTGATTGAAGATGAATACGTTGACACTGTCAACATCAAAGACCTTCAATTCAAGGCTGTCAGTCATATTCTTGAGACGATGGATCCTCATAGCGAATATATCAAGCCAGAGATTCTCGATGATGTCAACGACAATCTTCACGGCAGTTTCCACGGCATTGGCGTTTCATTCAGGATTGAGAAAGACACTATTGCTATCATCAATACCATCAAAGGAGGGCCTTCTGAAAAAGTCGGCATTATGGCAGGCGACAGAATAGTGTATGTCAACGACACTCTCATCGCCGGAACGAAAGTCACGAATAAAGACGCGATGCGACTCCTTAAAGGACCTAAAAAGACAAAAGTCGATGTCAAAATCAAACGTCGCGGCGTTGATGAGCTGCTCGATTTCACCATCATAAGAGACGTGATACCTACACATAGCGTCGATGTGGCTTATATGATAGACGAGAATATAGGTTTCGTCAAGATGACTAAGTTCTCTGCCACCACACATAAGGAATTCGTCGATGCAGTGAAAAGACTGAGGTCAGAAGGCATGACACAGCTCATCCTCGACTTAAGAGGCAACACCGGCGGTTATCTGGGCGAAGCAGTGGGCGTTGTCGACGAGCTGCTCAGCGATAACAATTTAATTGTCTATACAGAAGGTGAGCATCGCGACAGGTCTTATGTCTTCTCACGTTACAGAGGCTTATGGGAAGACAAGGACGTGGTGGTTCTCATTGACGAAAGCTCTGCCAGCGCAAGTGAAATCGTGGCTGGAGCATTACAAGACAACGACAGAGGCACCATCATCGGCCGTCGTTCCTTCGGCAAAGGACTCGTGCAAGAACAATTCGACCTCGGAGAAAACGGTGCTGTACGTCTCACCATAGCTCGCTACTACACCCCGACAGGCCGTTGCATACAGAAGCCTTTCTCTGGCGACAAAGAAGAATATCTTCTCGAAGAATATTCACGCTACGAAACAGGAGAGATGTTTAACATCGACAGCATACATTTCGCCGACTCACTTAAATATATAACACCAAAAGGAAAGATAGTATACGGAGGCGGTGGCATCATGCCTGACATCTACGTGCCTCTCGAAAACGACAGCACTCATTATTTCTTCAATAAGATGGCTAACAGTGGCATCTTGTTCCAATATGCTTTCGACTATGCCGATTCACATCGTAAGGAGATATCAAACTACGGCGACGTCAAAAACTTTGACAAAAACTTCGTCTTCACAGATGCGATGTTTGATGAATTGATGCGTCGTACTGAAGAAAAGAAAATCATTGGAAATAAAGCAGATAAAGCAAAGGCAAGAGAACTGGCAGAGCCATTGTTCAAGGCATATGTGGCAAGAGATGTCTTCGGCGATGAAGCGTTTTATATTCTTTATGAACCTATTGACGAGATATTGCAAGAAGCTATATCCAAGTTGAAAAATGAAAATTGAAAGTCTGTATGAACGAACATACATTTCAAGTCAGCGGGCATATAGTAGATGTCATCAACTCCCGTATTTTCACAGGAACGATATTCGTGGAAGAAGGAAAAATAATAGACATCATCCCTGATTCCGTTTCCGATTCTGCTCCTATCATCATGCCTGGACTGATTGACTCTCATGTTCATATAGAGAGTTCGTTACTTGTTCCGACGGAATTCGCTCGTCTCGTGGTGCCGCACGGCACGGTGGCTACTGTAAGCGACCCTCACGAGATTGCCAATGTCTTAGGCATCGACGGCGTGAGATATATGGTTGAAGTCGGGAAGAAATCGCCGTTCAAGTTTTACTTCGGGGCGCCGAGCTGCGTGCCTGCTACGACATTCGAGACAGCCGGCGCGACGGTAAACTCGGACGACATCGACACACTCCTCTCGTCTGACGACATAAAATATCTGGGCGAGATGATGAATTATCCTGGCGTCATTTATGATGATAATGAAGTCGTTAAAAAACTGGAATCCGCACGACGTCACAACAAACCTATCGACGGTCACTCCCCGCTACTCGGCGGCAACGACCTCAAGAAATACTGCGCCGCAGGAATAAGCACCGAACACGAATGCTCATCATTAGAAGAAGCCCGCGAGAAAACAAGTCTCGGAATGAAGATACAAGTGCGCGAAGGCAGCGCGGCAAATAACTTCAACGCACTCATCGACATCATCAAAGAACATCCAGAAAACGTGATGTTCTGCACCGACGACGCTCATCCACACGAACTTATCAACGGTCATATCAATAGATTTGTCAAGAAAGCCATTGACTTAGGCTACAACATTTTAGATATAATAAAATCCGCTACCATAATACCAAAACAACATTATAATCTGGAAGTCGGAATGCTCCAGAAAAACGATCCCGCCGACTTCATAATCATCGATAACTTTAATGATTTCAATGTCTTAAAGACTTATATCGATGGTAATCTCGTGGCTGAAAACGGCAAGTCGCTATTGGAAAGCGTTGATGTTGATGTGGTAAATAACTTCGTTGCGGAGAAAGTCGCTGCCCAAGACTTTAGAGTCGAAGACAAAGGAGGTGACATTAATATAATAGGTATCATCAAAGGCGAGCTTTTAACAGAAAAAATCATCGGCAGAGCGAAATCTGTCGACAACAAGCTCGTCAGTGACGTGGAGAACGACATCTTGAAAATCGCTGTCGTCAATCGTTATGAGAATAAAAAACCTGCCGTTGGTTTCATCAAGAACTTCGGTCTGAAGAGAGGCGCCCTTGCGTCCAGCGTCGCTCACGACAGCCACAATATCGTCGTGATAGGATGTGACGACGAATCAATGGCAATGGCTGCCAATATGATAATAGAGAATAAAGGCGGTTTGGCTGTATATGATAATGTAACAGAAATGTGCCTTCCATTACCAGTCGCAGGCATCATGACAAACGACGATGCGCTTAAGGTGGCCGATGATTATCAGAAGATCAAAGACTTAGCGAAGAGCCTCGGATCTGACCTCCGCGACCCATTCATGACGATGGGATTCATGGCGTTGCTGGTGATACCTAAACTGAAACTCAGCGACAAAGGACTCTTCGACTGCGAGAAATTCGAGCTAATAAATCTATAAGACGTCATCCTGTGGCGTCTCATAAAAAATGACAGATGTGTCATTAATAAAATATATCCGGACGCGATAAATAACGTCCCTACTAACTTTCAATTAAAAAAGTCCGTTGACCTTTTTATCCCTTCAAAGCATTCGCACCGCTGACGATTTCCACGAGTTCGTTGGTGATAGCCGACTGACGTGCTTTGTTATATGAGAGGTTCAATTCTTTCAGGAGTTCGGTAGCGTTATCTGTCGCCTGCGTCATTGAAATCATACGAGCACCTTGTTCTGAAGCAAAGCTATCAAGCAAAATCTTATAGACTTGTAACTTCAAGGACTTCGGAACCATAACACTCAACAACTCTTCCTTATTCGGCATATAGATATAATCGACCTCCGATTCTGGCTGTTGAGTGTTGGATGTTGGCTGTTGGCTGTTGACCATTGGTAAAAACTGTTCCTTGACCAACACCTGTGTCGCTGCGTTTTTAAACTGATTATAAACAAATACTATCTTATCGTATTTCTTATCTTCAAAGTCTTTCAGCAGACGCTCAGCAAAAGCAGCAGCATTTTCGTATGTCAAGTCATCCAACAAAACATTCTCGTTTCCTATGACTGGATATTTTTTAAACTTAAGAGATTCTTCAACTTTAGAGCCTACACATAATATATCAACACGATTATTATCCAATAAATCATGATATTCGTCTTTGATAAGGTTTATCGTCTCACGAATGACGTTAGCATTGAAGACGCCGCAGAGTCCTTTGTTTGAAGAAAGAGGTATGACGAGGACTCTGTTGACCGTTGACTGTTGACCGTTGACTGTTGGCTGTTGAGCATTGTCGGCTAACAACCTATACAATATTTCGCTAAACTTCTCAGCATACGGACGCAATGCCATGATGGCGTTCTGCGACTTACGTAATTTCGAAGCCGCAACCATTTTCATGGCACTGGTAATCTGTTTCGTCGAGTTGACAGATTCTATTCTCGTCCTTACTTCCTTTAAGTTTGCCATAAGATTTAAGATTTCTTAATCATTGTGTCACATACTTCGGCTGCAACATTTCTCAACACTGTTGTAATATCGTCATCAAATTGACCTTGTTTGATTTTGTTCATCACCTCGGCATGACTGCAGTTGAGTATTGCGATATAGCTCTTCTCAAACTCAGCGATTTTATCCAAAGGCAAGTTTCTCATAAGGTTATTCACTCCGCAGAATATCATTGCCACTTCTTCTTCAACCTTCATCGGTGATGACTGAGGTTGGATGAGCATCTGTACGTTACGACGACCTTTTTCAAGAATTGACTGTGTTGCGGCGTCAAGGTCAGAGCCGAATTTAGAGAACGCCTCGAGTTCACGGAACTGAGCCTGGTCGATTTTAAGAGTACCAGACACTTTCTTCATTGATTTGATCTGAGCCTTACCGCCGACACGTGACACTGAGATACCCACGTTGATAGCAGGACGGATACCAGAGTTGAAGAGGTTGGTCTCAAGGAATATCTGACCGTCGGTGATAGATATCACGTTGGTAGGGATATATGCTGATACGTCGCCAGCCTGAGTCTCGATGATAGGAAGAGCGGTGAGAGATCCGCCGCCTTTCACCTTATCTTTAAGACATTCTGGAAGGTCGTTCATATTCTTAGCGATGTCGTCGTTAGCGACTATCTTTGCTGCGCGTTCAAGCAGACGTGAGTGAAGATAGAACACGTCGCCAGGATAAGCCTCGCGTCCAGGTGGACGACGGAGCAACAGTGACACCTCGCGGTAAGCGACTGCTTGCTTTGAAAGGTCATCGTAAACGACCAAAGCTGGACGGCCGGTATCACGAAAATACTCGCCTATCGCAGCGCCAGCAAAAGGAGCGTAATACTGCATAGCAGCAGTGTCGGATGCTGTAGCGGCAACGACAACGGTATATGGCAACGCGCCTTTGTCTTCCAAAGTCTGAACTATGTTAGCGATGGTAGATCCTTTCTGTCCTACAGCGACATATATACAATAGACAGGTTCTCCCCTGTCGTAGAATTCTTTTTGATTTAAAATTGCATCGATGGCAATAGATGTCTTACCTGTCTGACGGTCACCGATGATAAGTTCACGTTGTCCGCGTCCGATAGGAATCATGGCGTCGATAGCCTTGATACCTGTCTGTAATGGTTCACTGACAGGCTGACGGAAGATGACTCCTGGAGCCTTACGTTCAAGAGGCATCTCCATAGTCTCGCCCTTGATAGCGCCCTTGCCGTCGATAGGAAGACCGAGGGTGTTGACGACACGACCTAACATACCTTCGCCTACATTGATAGATGCGATACGATGTGTACATTTCACCACATCACCTTCTTTTATATCTGAGGCATCATTCAAGAGAACGACACCGACATTGTCCTGTTCAAGGTTTAAGACGATGCCCATAGCACCAGTCTTTTCGAATTCGACCAACTCGCCCGACTCGGCATCATTCATGCCATAGACACGAGCAACGCCGTCCCCAATCTGAAGGACAGAGCCCTTGGTGTCCAGCTCTCCCTTGGTGTCGAAACCTGTTAATTCCTGAAGCAAAATCGCTGATATCTCAGCTGGTTTTATATTTTCCATCGTATGTAATTTTATTTCTTTTCTTAAAATCCTTTAACAAATAAGTTCTCTTCAAAGACAGAATGCAGACGTTTCAAGGTGCTCACCACACTGGCGTCGTATTCATAATCCATATAACCTACCTTAAAACCTCCTATGATATTTTTGTCAATGACATTCTTAATCTGTATAGTGTCTTTCTTGACAATCTTATGTTTCAATATATCGACAATGCGATTCGTTGTCTGCTCATCTAAAGCTACAGCGGAAGTCACTGTCACGACAGCGATTTTCTTATAATCAAGATACATCGCATAATATTCGTCATAGATATCATCAATAATCTCATCACGATTTTTTTCTATCAAGAGATTAACGAGATTCAGTGTTATCTCCTCGACTCTCTCTTTGAAGATTTTATTCATAATGTTAATCTTATGAACCTTCGACACGAACGGCTGATGTATCAAAGTAGCCAACTCCTTGTTTCCTTCCAAGGTAGTCTTCACCAAGAGAAGGTCGTCGAGAGCCTTCTCAACCATCTCGTTTTGTATTGCCAAGTCTAAGAAAGCCTTTGTATATCTATGTACTAAGATGTTAGGTTTCATAGCTTAATGGGTTTGATTTTTATCTTCTATATCTTGAAGGAGACGATTGATATAATCCAGTTGTTCTTGGTCTGTATCGAGAGTCTTAGCTATGATTTTCTCAGCCACTTTGATGGATATGTCTGCGATTTGGTTTTTTATTTCCGTCGTTGCAGCCATTTTCTCGTGTTCTATAATCTCTTTCGCACTTTCTATGATGCGGTCTTTTTCTTCATTAGCTTTAACCTTGGCGTCTTCGATAAATTTATCGGATATGATTCTAGCTTCGGCAAGTATTTTGTCGCGTTCTTCACGAGCCTGTTGAAGAAGTATCTCATTATTAGCCTGCAGCTGTTCCATCTCTTTATGAGTACGTTCAGCTAGTTCAAGGGCGTTGGTGATTTCCTCTTCACGTTTTTTCAACATTCCATTTATGACAGGGAAAGCGAATTTCGCCAAAATGAAAAACACTATTCCGAATGCCAATGTCATCCAAAATAACAAACCAAAATCAGGAGTGATCAATTCCATATTCTAAAGTTTAAAGTGTAGTGTTTAAAGTTTAAAGTAGTTTGAAGTGTATAAGTTTAGAGTTAAGAGTGTAGATTTTAATTCAACGACTCTACACTCTAAACCTTCCACTATAAACTCTTAAAGAGCTATAAGCAAACAGACAACTAAAGCGAAGAATGAAACACCTTCAATCAAAGCTGCTGAGATGATCATGCTTGTTTGTGCGTTACCTGCGATTTCAGGCTGACGAGCTGTTGCTTCCAATGCTGAGCTACCGATTCTACTGATACCTAAACCTGCACCGATAGTAACGATACCTGCTGCTAAAGCTGCACCTAACTGTGCCAATGGAGCCAAGTCAATAACTGCCTGAACTACTTCCTGTAATAAAACTAATAATGTCATAACTTATAATTTTATAAAGTTTATATTTTTTATGTCAACAGATTACTAATAATAATCCAATAATTCTCATTTTTACAGACGCATCAATTACATATTTTTATTTTTACGGTGTAATTTGACACGTCTCTAATAATTCCTCACTCCCCATGTTTTGATGCCATTCCAAAATAAATGGCTGATAATAACGTAAACACATATGCCTGGATGAACGCCACCAACACCTCAAGACAATCGGCAAAGACAGCGAGCAATACTGACAGGACCGACATTCCAGCACCTGCAGCAGCACTCATCTCACCCAAGATAAATATCATACATATAAAACCGAGAACCACGATATGTCCCGCTGTGATATTTGCGAAAAGACGCACCGCCAAGACGAAAGGCTTGATGAAACATCCGACCACCTCAATAAGCGGCATCAATGGCAACGGAAACTTCAACCACCAAGGCACGCCTGGAGTATTGAAAATATCTTCGTAATAATGCTTGGTTCCTGTCACATTCGTGATGACAAAAGTGAACAAAGCAAGAACTGCCGTCACCGCAATATTTCCAGTTATGTTAGCACCGAATGGGAAAAACGGTATCAATCCTAAGAGATTGTTAAAAAATATAAAGAAAAATACCGTTAACAAATAAGGGAAATATCTTTCATAATGCTTACCGATATTAGGCTTGGCAATATCATCACGGACATAGATAATCAAAGGTTCCATAAGCGATTGTAATCCCTTCGGAGCTTTTTCGCCTCTTTCCCTATAACTTTTTGCCACAAGCAAGAATATGACTACCAATAAAGTACAAGATATAAACAATCCGCAGACAGTCTTTGTTATTGAGAAATCCAAGGGTTTGATGCGAGTTCCATCATCCATCACTCTTACGACCTTACCTGCATATTTTCCTTCTTCAGGAATATCAAATATCACGTCATTGCCGTGCTTATCTTTTGTATGATATGGATGATGATGGTGGAAATTCTTAGATGAAAAACTATATAACTCGCCTTCACTATAAACAATAATTGGCAAATAAACACTGATATGTTTTCCTTTCCAAGTGCATATATGCCAATCGTATGAATCCAAAATATGATCGAAAATAAGTTCGCCAGCATCAAATTTCTCCTCAACTTCCTGCGACTCTTCGTTGCTTGCGAACACCTCAACAGGAGATAATACTGCAAAACTTATTATAAACAAACAAGTTATAATGTTGTATATATATTTTCTAACAAACAAAACGTTGTTTTTCATCTAGACTTTCTTTCCATTATTAATGAGGTACAATTTTACAAAAAAAAACAATATCATTAAATTATTTTTTATTTCATTTTTCAAAAAAAGTACGCTTTTCTTTGTTACTTTTGCAGTATGGCAAAAAACAAGTATTATGTAGTCTGGAACGGCAGACAAGTTGGTGTTTACAGCAACTGGGACTCGTGCAAGATGCAGATTGAGGGTTTCAAAGGTGCTCAGTATAAATCATTTCCCGACAGGGCAAGTGCGGAGCAGGCTTTCAATGCTGGCTATGCAGCATGTCAACAGTCAACGACCAACGGCCAACAGTCAGCGGTAAAGTCTTACGAAAGTCTTCCTGAGAATCAGAGACCGATAGGTCAGAGCATCGCCGTCGACGCCGCTTGTTCAGGCAATCCCGGCAAGATGGAGTTTCAAGGTGTCTTTGTGGAGACCAACACCAACCTCTTCAAAAGTCCGGTATACGAACATGGCACCAATAATATCGGTGAATTTCTTGCCATAGTATATTGCCTAGCCTGGCAAAAGAAAAACAGGCTCAGCTACCCGATTTATTCAGATTCTGTCAATGCGCAGAAATGGGTAAGAGAGGGCGTCTGCAAGACGAAGATCGTGGAAAACGAGAAAAACAAGCCTCTCTTTGACGTAATACGATGGGCAGAGACATGGCTGAAGACAAATAGCTTCAGAGTCCCTATCTATAAATGGAGAACTGAGATCTGGGGAGAAATTCCTGCTGACTTCGGAAGAAAATAATATATTTGCAAAAAAGATTCACTCATGATAAAATTCGACACATTCTATATACAATGTCCAAGATGCAAAAGCTGGATGGAAGGTCATCTGCTCATCTCTTCTATGGTAAACCAGTCGATTTTATATTCTGACGGCAAAATCTTAAACGACGGCTATATCACTGAAAACCAGAAGATGATAGTATGTCCAGCATGCAGTCACTGGTCATGGGTGGAGAAATATGAGGAGCCATATATCAGTAAAAAAAGACCTAACGAAACATTCTACACATGGAACAGCTGGCGTTTTTACGGAGTGCATTTCGTTAGCAACAAAGGCAAGATGGCTCTTGTGAATCACTATAGAAACTTCTTGAACAACGGCAATTACAATATCGAGCAGGAAATATATTTCCGCCGTCTTATGTGGTGGGCTTTTAACGACTTCGTAAGAAACAGACATCAAATCGACATTGAGAACTACACCTCAAAAGAGATGAGCCTCAAGGTATGGTACAGAAACAGAGAGAAAATCCTGGAAGGCATCGAATTGTTTAACAAATGTCGCAACCACTTCAACGAAAACCTTAGAAACTTAATTGACCTATATAAATTACGCTACACTCCCGATGACGAAGAATACGAATCCGTCAACTTAGACATCATAGAAATATACCGTCAACTCGGAGAGTTCGAAAAGGCCAAAATGTTACTGGAACAAACCACACGACGCACACACTTCATCTCCACTATAGAGAGAAAAGTTGACGAAAGAGACGACCTGGTATTTCTTGTTTCAGGATAATAAAGACACAAAGTCGTTAGCGACTTAAAATACTATTGATAACGTGTGAAGCACAGAAGCAACCGAATATTGCGGGCATATATGATATTGTTCCAACGGTTGCTATTTTGTTTTCAGTAGCCTCATCTATCGACACCGCACTCTCCGCGACTTTCTCTGGCGAAAATACCACAGTGATCCCTTCGCGTATACCAAGTCGGTGAAGTCTTTTTCTTATATAAAACGCCAGACGGCAGTTATGTGATTTCGAGATATCGTCAATCTCAATCTTCGTAGGATCGAACTTACCGCCTGCGCCCATGCAGCTGACGATATTCTGTTTGTTTTGAACAGCATAATATAAAAGGAACACTTTTGGAGCGAGCGTATCAATGGCATCGACAACGAAATCGAAAGGCTGCTCCATCAAGTCAATTATAGGCTGGTCTTTAAGATATTGATTTATGGCAACGACTTCTACATCAGGGTTGATGTCGCGGATACGTTCCGCCATCACCTCAACTTTTGGACGGCCGATAGTGCTGTCGAGAGCAAGCAACTGTCTGTTTTTATTAGTCTCGTTAACGATATCGCAGTCGACGATGGTGAGTTTTCCGATTCCGGCACGTGCCAACTGCTCTGCAGCATATGCGCCAACGCCACCAAGGCCTACGACAAGTACATGACTGCCAGCCAATTTCTTAACGCCTTCTTCTCCAACTAACAACTGTGTTCTCGATTTCCAATTCATATCTGTCCAAAAATTTTCACAAAATTATTAAAAATATCATTGCGTAGCTTATCCATTTCGAGGCCCGACAAAGAAGCTGCTTTTTCATAGACTTCCCTTATATTCCTTTCCGCCACGTCAGTCTCCAGAAACAGTTTCTCCAGCGGAATGATTTGTAGCAACCGTCTCGCTTTGTCTTCGTTTTTAAACAAGATATCGCCGAGTGAAAGGAAGATGTCATATTTCAGCAACTGTTCCGCCGACTGTTCATTGCCCTGGAATCCGTGTATTATCCAAGTTTGTTTGGCTTTTGTTTCTTTTCTTATGGATATTATGTCGGAATAAGACCTTACGGCATGGATTATCAAAGGCTTATCCATTTGTTCAGACAATTCTACCTGTTTCATGAACACCTCTTTCTGCAATTCAAAGTCGGTGTTGCAAGCCCTATCAAGTCCGCACTCCCCGATAGCGAGGAAGTTTAAGTCACCGAGACGCTGAGACACTAAATCGCCAAGTTCTTCAATTCCAGAGTTCCTCACCCCCTCAGATCCGACTTCCCACGGATGTATACCAATGCTATAGAAATGAGAAACATCGACATTGACGACATTGTCAACATCGATGTTTTGTATCTCAATAAACTCGTTATTATCAATGTAATTGCTAAAATGAGTATGGATATTTACGTAAGGGCACATTTTTAATTAAATTCGGAATCGATATTATGTTGAATGACAATTTCTTTAGTATCAATATTATACGCCAACAAGTTACCAAATCCGTCTTTATTTTCGTAATAGATGCCATTGTCGAGAGGCATGAAGTCATAGTTATTATTTTTTAACATATCTATCATTGACATCTCGACTGGGATATGACCGTGGATAATTTTTTTCCCGCCGACTTTATTTTTATCGACCTTAAAATCTTTAATCCACATCATACTGAAAGTATCTTTAAAAGGATTGTCGATCTTGAAGTTAAGTCCGGCATGAACAAGGATACAATCGTCGAGTTCTATATAATGTTTTGTATTTCTCATCCAATCGATATAGAACCTATTTATTTCACGTGGGCGTTTCACGCCAAAGCTTTGCAGCGTTTTGTTCGCGCCGTTTTTTCTCCAATCCTTTTCAACTTTGCTACGGAACAGACTCCATTTCTGGTCGGCTTCCCAAGCTCTAATACAATAATCTTCATGGTTGCCTCTAAGGCAGTGAACGTCATAGCCTGAGTCTTGCAGACTTATGATAAAATCGATGACGCCCTTGCTATCGTGTCCGCGGTCGATATAATCACCGAGAAAATATACAGAATCTTCTTTAGATAGATTTATATTATTCTCTATCAAACACTTTAACGTCTTAGAACAACCATGAATATCAGGTATAACCCAACGATTTCTCATTGTTAATTGTCAATTTATTTAGCTTTACCTTGATTAGCTACGCTTTCCATTTTACGTTTGATTTCTTCTTGATCGCCAAGGAAGAAATGGTTTTGTAAATTCATATTGTCATCGAATTCGAATACGTATGGAACAGCTGTTGGGATATTGAACTTGATGATTTCTTCGTTTGTCATGCCGCGAAGTTCCTTAACGATACCTCTTAATGAGTTACCGTGAGCAACAACCATAACTTGATCATGGTTTTCGAAAGCCTTCAAGATAACGTCATTATAGTAAGGCATAAGACGTTCGATAGTATCTTTCAATGACTCTGTCAAAGGAATTTGTTCGTCTGTGAGTTCTGCGTAACGAGCATCCATTCTTGGGCTCTTTGGATCGTTCATTTCCAATGCTGGAGGTTGAACGTCAAATGAACGACGCCATACTAAAACTTGTTCGTCGCCATATTTAGCTGCTGTGTCTGCTTTGTTCAAGCCTTGGATCGCGCCATAGCTCTTTTCATTTAATCTCCAGCTCTTTTGAACAGGAAGCCAATCCATATCCATAGCATCAAGAACGTTGTTCAAAGTCTTGACAGCTCTTTTCAAATATGATGTGAAACACAATTCTGGTTTATAGTTTTCTTGTTTCAAAAGTTTACCAGCTTCAAAAGCTTCTTCCAAACCTTTTGGGCTTAAATCAACATCTGTCCAACCTGTGAAGAGGTTCAATTTATTCCATTCACTCTCTCCGTGACGAATTAAAATAAGTTTTTTCATTGTAGTATTATTTATGTTTTAAAAAAATCGCATTGCAAAAATAATGTTTTTTATTTTGATTACCTAGTTATTTTTTGTCAACAATTAATCTTATATCTTAATTTTTTTTCACAATTCTTTTTAACTTTGTAAAAAAAAGTCATGAAGAGAATAGCCTTAGTTTTATTATGTTTTTTCGCTTGTAAATCAACATGTTTTACTCAAAATATAAATCTAAAAAACGTTGAGATTCCAAACATCACCGAAGAGAGAAGCGACAGAGTCATCACACATAAAGGCTACACTGTTTCATACAACTATGACTGGAAGATTCCTAATTGGGTCGCTTATGAACTTACCGACAGAGAAGTAGAAGGAGAAGTGCCTCGCTACGACAGATTCAAGCCAGACCCAATGGTACCACAACATGCGACAGCGACTACCGAGGACTACAAATATTCAGGCTACGACAGAGGTCATATGGCGCCAGCTGCCGATATGAAATGGGACGAACAAGTCATGAGAGAATCATTCTATCTCTCAAACATATGTCCGCAAAATCCTAACCTCAACGGCGGCGTATGGAAAGACCTCGAGGAACAAGTACGTGACTTGGCATCACAAAAAGGAAGGATATTCGTAATATGTGGACCTATCGTCAACGATATCTCAACAACTATAGGAGCAAATAAAGTAGTTGTGCCTCAAGCATTTTTCAAAGTATTATTACAAGAAGATAATGGAGGAATACATACCATTGGCTTCGTTTACGAAAACGTAAGCGGCAGAAAACCAATGTCAACCTACGCCATGACAGTCGATGAAGTAGAGGAATTGACCAACATAGATTTCTTCCCTTCGTTGCCTGACAAAACTGAAAACAAAACTGAAAGCGAAGTTGACTTCTCAAAATGGACTGTCAACACAGAATATCTGCAGAAAAAGAGCAGCAGCACAAGTCCAAAAACTGAAGTTGATGATAATAATACAAACAACAAAAGCACTGAGTCTCTTGAAGATAAGGCTATCAAAATCCTAAAGACTATCATCGAAAATATTTAAACAACGAAGCAATATATCTTACAATTTTAAAGTTTATATCTGAAAATACTTGGAACTATGAATATCTATAGAAATATATTACTATTTTGCTTAATATTTTTTAACATAACACTATCTTTCGCACAGAAAACCATCTACCAATGGAGCACACATGCTCCTGGAGCAAAAATCATTAACATAGAAAAAGTTCATGAAAAAATTTATGCCGCAACACCTTATGAACTATTCTATTACAACACAGGAGACAACTCCATCAACAAGCTGACTAAAGTCAATGGCTTATCAGATTTTGGCATTAGCGTGATGCGTTACAATCCTGCTACCGACATGATTCTCATCGGATATTCCAACACAAATATCGACATCATCGACAGAGATGGCAACATCATCAATATCAGCGATATCAAGAACAAAAACATTTTAGGAAGCAAGAATATCAACGACGTTTATTTTATTGGTGACAAGGCTTATCTATGCTGCAGCTTTGGTATCGTCCTTATTGACCTTAAGAAAACAGAGATCAAAGAGACTTACATAATAGGCGAAAACAGCTCATATCTGAATATCAACGATATAACATTATATGATAATAAACTTTACGCCGCAACAAGCAACGGCATCTACTATGCTGATTACGACAATGAAAACCTTGTGGATTTTTCACAATGGACACGAGACACTTCATTAATTCACGCCGACCTGAATTATTCTGAAATAGAAACTTTTAACGATCAACTTATTGCGAATTATTCAACAAACAAATATAATACAGATACATTATTTGTGTTCGACGGCAACAGCTGGAACTATCACGACTACAAGAGCTTCTCAATAAAAAGAAATATCAGGGCATATGACGACCGTCTTGTGATGGCAGCCAATTATTCAATCATCGCACTTGGCACTTCCAACAATATCATACAATCATACAGCAACAATATAGAGCCTTTCGATTGTATTTATGATAAAAACGAAAATCAATATTGGATCGCAGACAGATACAACAGCATCTACAAGCTGACACCTGGCAAATCATGCGATTCCATTGTGTTCAATGGCCCTTATAGCAATAACGTCTTTGAGTTAAAAACATGTGGCGACCAGTTGTGGGTTGCTCCTGGAGGATATTCAAGCACTTGGGCGAAGAACTGGATGAAAGATGGTGTCTTTTATTATACCAACGATGAATGGCATAACATAAACAACTCTAACACAGATGCTTTTGATACTATAACAGACATCGTTTCTATTGCAATAGACCCTATCAACAACTCAAAAGTATATGTCGGTTCTTTCCATAAAGGCATTCTTGAATTTGAGAATTTCAAGTTAAAAAACATTTACAACAAAACTAACAGCACCCTAGAAGAATTAAGCGGTTACCCATATACATATGTCACCGGAATGGACTTTGACAGCAAAAACAATTTATGGGTTGCAAACAGTGGCGCAGAACATATGCTATCAGTAAAAACCACTTCAAACGATTGGTTTTCATTCAATATAGGCTTTATCAACATCAGCAAATTGATGGTTGATGACAATAATTACAAATGGATTTTAACTCGTGAAGGAAGTTTTATTGTCTTTAACGACAACAACACCATCTCCTACACTTACGACGATACATATAAGATTATCAGCAAGACACAAGGTCAGGGCGGACTTCCTGCCGAAGCTAATTGCATGGCTGTAGATAAAAACGGAACCGTATGGGTTGGAACAAACGACGGACTCGCACAATTCTACTCCACTTCAAAAATATTTAAACAAGGTACAAATTACGATGCGTCAAGGATTTTGGTCCCTCGTAACGACGGCTCAGGCCAAGCCGACTATCTCCTCTCTGGAGAATCCGTGCTTTCTATATGCGTCGATGACGCAAACAACTTATGGGTCGGAACTAAAAACGGTGCGTTTTATATCTCCAACAACGGACTGACGGAATACAATCACTTCACACAGGACAACAGTCCTTTATTGTCGAACACTATCAACGATATAGCCATTAACAAAGATGGCGATGTGTTCTTTGGCACAGACAAAGGCATCATTTCATTAAGAGGCAGAGCCACAGAAGGCAAGAAAACAAACTCCAACGTGATGGTATATCCAAATCCTGTCAGACAAGGTTATTCTGGATTAGTTGGCATAAAGAATCTGGTAGCCAACTCATTAGTTAAAATCACCACTGTCGATGGAGCCTTCGTGACACATCTTTATTCAGAAGGCGGACAGGCTGTTTGGGATTGCACAACTATCGATGGCAACAAAGTCGCACCTGGTATTTATCTAATTTTCATCACCGATGAAAGCGGCAAAGAAACATTCGCCACAAAAATCCTTATAATGTAATGGCAAAAACAACTATCAAGACAAAAGCCATTGTTCTTCAATCCATTAAATATGGAGACAGCAGCCTTGTTGTCAAGATGCTGACTGAAGAAGCGGGCATTCTGTCTTTTATGGTGAAAGGAGTTTTTGGGAAGAAGTCGAAGATGAAGGCGGCTCTTTTTCAGAATATGACATTACTGGATATTGTGGCAGAACTGGGCAATAGCAGTCTTGGTTTCATCAAGGAAGTGACTTTATCTCATTATTATAAAGCCCTTGCCTTTGACATTAAAAAAACTTCTATAACATTATTTATAAGCGAATTACTATCAAAGAGCATTAGCGAAAGCGAAACCGATATCGCTATGTTTGACTATATTTACAATTCTATGATATGGCTCGACGAAGTCGATTCCGATTATGCCAACTTCCCGATAGTCTTCGCTCTTCAATTAAGCAAATTCTTAGGTTTCTTTCCAAACACCGACACCTATTCTGAAGGATCAAGCTTTGACTTGTTAGACGGTAACTTCAAAAAAACATACAACGATATATATCAGATAGACACCGAATTAAGCAAATGCTTTTATAATATATGCAACAGCTCGATGGGATCAGACCAACAAAAAATCATACCTAATAATGCGACACGACGCAAGTTGTTAGAATCCATCGTTACATATTACAAACTACATGCTGATAACGTAAGAGATATCAAATCGTACGAAATATTAAGAACACTCCTTGACGCTTGATTTATTAAAAACCATTTAGTGCTTTTTTGTAGATAATTTAAAATTCGTAGACATAAAAAAAGGCGTCGATGACGCCTTTAATGTTTTATTTTATTCTTTTAAGAATACTGATTTCTGATGGTGTGAGGAATCTCCAGTGACCACGTGGGAGGTTTTGTTTCGTGAGTCCTGCAAACATCACTCTATCAAGTTTAACGACTTCGTAGCCGAGGCTTTCGAAGATACGTCTAACGATATGGTTACGTCCTGAATGGATTTCAATACCTACTTCACGTTTTGTTGGATCATCAACAACCCAGTCAATAGCATCAACTTCAATTGGTCCATCTTCAAGGACGAGACCTTCTCTTATCTTCATCAAGTCGTTTTTAGTGAGAGGCTTATCAAGTGTCGCATGATAGAGTTTCTTCACTTCGTGGCTTGGATGAGTAAGAGTTTTAGCGAGGTCACCATCGTTAGTAAGGAGAAGGAGACCTATTGTATTTCTATCCAAACGACCGACAGGGTAGATACGTTCTTGACATGCGCCTTCAACGAGTTCCATAACAGTGTGACGTTCATATGGATCATCAGATGTTGTTATAACACCTTTAGGTTTGTTAAGAAGCACATAACGAAGTTTTTCACGGTTAAGAGTTTCTCCGCCGTATACCACTTTATCGGTAGTATTAACTTTTGTACCTAATTCTGTCACGACTACTCCGTTCACTGACACTGCGCCTGCAAGGATAAGGTCATCTGCTTCACGGCGTGAGCAGATACCTGAGTCGGCGAGATATTTGTTAAGACGGATTTGTCCAGTAGCTCTTGGTCTATCGTAGAGTGGATCTTTTTCTCTTCTTTTGAATCCACCGCCACCACGACGTTCGGTACCTTTATGTTCAAAACCTTTACGTTCTGGTCTGTCATCGCGACGACCTTTGTTGTCGAAGCTGCGCTCGTTACGAGCAGCGCCTCTAGCGTTACGGCGATTGCCGTATTGATTGTCGTTGTCACGACCTTCGTCGAATCCTCTTTTTGGACGGTCTTCACCGAATCCTCTTTTTGGACGACGTTCGTCTTGACCTCTGAAGCTACGATTCTCATCGCGTTCATCTCTTCTTTCTCTAACAGGTCTGTCACCAAATTTCTTGCCTCTGCCACCACCGAAACCTGACTCTCTTCTGCCACCGAATGGCTCTCTTCTGTCATCGTCTCTTCTTGGACTGAAGCTTTTTCTTGGTCTTTCATTATCGCCATCGCGGCGAGATGCCTGTTCTCTTTCGAACTGCTCTAATCTCTCTTCACTGAATCTGCGTACACCGGCAGTCTTTCTTGTGGCAATACGAGTGCGTTTGCCCTTGTTACCTTCGTTGTTCATGTTAATGTGAAAATTGCATTTTTTGAGTCGGCAAAGATACGAATTATTTTTGAACCTTGAGCGATGAACTTCGCATAAAAATCACTTGGCAATAACTATTCCAAGTTCTTGGTTTATTTTAATTCGCAAATCGTCGAGTTTTTTCTTTCTTACAAGAAGAGCAAACTGATCTTCAACATTCTGCGTTTCCATAATTTGTTGGGTCAGTTCATTCCTCTTTTCATCCAAGACCATATCCTTAAACCTCAGCACAGAAGTGATGACCAATTTTGACAAGACATCCTCTTCGGTCTTGACTTTTATCTCTTTTCTATTCCAATCATCAAGTTTATAAGGAGAACTTAAGAGTGTAGCCGCAAGTTCCGATATTTTTGAATTCTCATGCGACACAAAATACTGATCTTTTGGAAGCGGACCTTCATCAAGTGCTTTGTCGAAAATATCAAAGATCATTTTATGAGTATCATCTTTAAACAACAGATCGTCGTTTTTCAAGTCATCGACAATTAGCGATGCCACGCTAACCTTATATACTATAGGATTATTATTTTCATCAAGGCCGTCTATGTCAATTTCTGTATCGCCATACATAAGAAGAAGTTTCACCAACTCCTGTTCCTGATAGAATCCGACTGGAATAGTGTTGACATTCAGGATTTGAGGTTCAGACTTGACATTTTCTACAACGACGTCTTGGCTTACTTGTTCCGGGTCGTTCTTTCTTATCTTTGCACGAAGCCGTTTGTTCAGCTCGTTCATCAATGACTGTTCCGGCATATCCAACAGACGACTACATTCCTTGACGTATGTTGCACGATATATTGCATCTGGTATCAGCGATATAGTGCCAACCATATCTTTTACCACCTCTGCCCTTTTAATCGGATCGTTTGCTACGTCCTTGAGAAGTAGATGTGCCTTGAAGCTTACTCCGTCTTTCGCATTTTTTTCGATATAATCCCTTACCTCTTCTATAGGACGATTCTGCACAAAAGAATCTGGATCTTCATCAGGAGGAAGGAGCACCACCCTAGGATTCATACCTTCTTCTAGAATCATATCCACTCCACGCAAAGCAGCATGGATACCGGCTGAATCACCATCGTATAAAATCGTGACATTCTTGGTATAACGACCGATAAGACGAATCTGCTCGACAGTAAGTGACGTTCCAGAACTTGCAACGGTATTTGTTATACCAGCCTGATGCATACTCAGCACATCGGCATAACCTTCAACCAATATACACTCATCAAGACGACTTATCTCATTCTTGGCGAAGAATATGCCATATAAAGTATGTTTCTTGATATATATTTCAGATTCTGGAGAGTTAAGATATTTTGCTTTTGTTTTATCTCCGCTTAAAATACGAGCTCCAAAACCTATTACTTTTCCTGTCAAATTATGAATCGGGAAAATGACTCGACCTTGATATTTGTCATACAACCTTTCGTCATTACCTGAAGCGAGTCCTATATTCAGAAGTAACTCTTTGGAATAACCATTTTTCAAGGCATGCTGAACAAACGCATCACGCTGATTCAAGCAGTAACCTAATTGGAACTTGTCTATAATGGCATCTCTGAATCCACGTTCTCTGAAGTATGACATACCAACAGCCTTACCCTCTTCATCATTTTTCATTATATCCGAAAAATATTGTTGAGCGAACGTATTGATGTTGAACATCTTCTCACGCTCATTTTGAGCCATCAGTTCTTCTGGGGACTGTTCTTTTTCTTCTATTACAATACCGTATTTATTAGCCAGATAACGCAGAGCTTCCGGATATGAATAGTGTTCATGCTCCATAATAAAGCGGACCGAGTCGCCGGCCTTACCGCAGCCAAAGCATTTGAAAATTCCTTTGGCCGGCGACACAATAAATGATGGCGTCTTCTCCTTATGGAAAGGGCAAACTCCAATAAGGTTAGCTCCCCTTTTCTTAAGACTAACAAAATCAGAGACAACTTCTTCTATACGAACAGTGTCTATGATGCTCATTATTGTATCTTGTGGTATCATCTTAATTTATTACAATATTATGAATTGACAATATCAAAAGCATATTCCCAGACGAATACTAAAACTCAATGCTATGTTAGTATTTTCTGTATTGAAATAATGCCACAACACAAACCCATGGTGATAATATGTCTCTGCAGGTGTACCAAAAGCATAACCGCCTCCAACCCAGAAATCTGCCAAAAAACGTTTATATACATACTGATAACCTACAGTTCCTAGAAATGCCGTTTCATTGGAAAGTGTACGTCCGTTGCCTCTACCGCTATTGTAATGATAATGTGAATAAACAACCTCTGGTCTCAAATAAAATCCCATCAAAGATTTTTTCTGATTCTCATTTAGAAAGAATTTATGCCCATAACGCATCGTATAACCCTTCGGATCATTTTGATATTTGTCACGACCAGCGCCTATAATACTTGCACACAACTCTCCACTTTGATGAATATTCGGAAAAGATCTTTCGTAAGAAAGTTTTGTACTACCTGAAATCCACGATAAGAATGTTATCTTAAATGAATTACGATAATCCTTTTGAATATATGGAGATGGTTCTTTCGCTTGTACCATATTACTTAATACAAACAAAAACAATATCCCTAGACAAACTTTCTTTTTCATAAAAAACACTCCGTTATACATTATCTGATCAAAAAAACGAGAAAGCAATAGAATAAATTTTAAACAAAAAACAAAAGTAATATTTTTTACATTCGTTTAAAAAATCAGTTGCATTTAGTTCTAAAATCGACAAAAGCAAAGAGAATAACAATAGCTTTTATAAAAAACCCCTCACTTGAACCTAGATTCAAGTGATGACTTTATATTTTTTATCCTTGTTTATATGAAAATACCACTTTTCGCTCAAGGAGAAGTAAATCCTACTTCTAAACATCAATTAGTAATTGATTTTAAAGCAACTTCAATACAAAATCATTCGGGGTATTTTATGAGTACAAAAATACAATTAGTTTTAGATTATCAAATAAAAAAGTTTTATTTTTTTGAATTATATCGATTTACGCTTTCTTTATTACCCTCTTTATATCATACAGTTAACATAATCGTTCTCTTACTTACAGCTTATCTTGACAGATACTTTTCCACATTCCGCACAACTATTCCAAGTCTTAATTCAAAAGCCTCTTCCGTTGCAAAGCCAATATGCGGCAAGAGCATTGTATTTGGGGCAGACAACAGCGGATTGTCTTTAGCTATAGGATGCTCCGTATCATAGACATCCATTGCTGCAGCTGCTATCCTTCCGCTCTTCAAGGCTTCCGATATATCATGCGCATTCACTATTGGACCTCTCGCAGCATTCACTATCACGGCTGATTTTTTCATCAGGTCTATTTCCTTGGAAGACACAAAATTTCGAGTATCATTATTAAGTGCTATATGCAATGTTATTATATCCGACTCTCTGAACAATGTTTCTTTATCAACCAAAGTAACACCATCCACATCCTTAGGAGTCCTATTCCATGCTATAACCCTGCAACCAAATGCCTGCGCAAGCTTTGCCACCCTTTGACCTATAGCGCCCAATCCTACAACACCTACGGTCTTAGCCGCTATTTCTCTTCCAGGAGACAATGGCACGCCTTGACAACTTCTGGTTATCCTATCATTCTCTATAACATGGCGGTACAATCCTATCATCATACATATCACTTCTTCCGCAACTGCTTCCGTAGAATACCCCGCAGCATTATTAACTAATATCCCCCTTCTTTCACATTCTTCCAAATCTATATGATCTAAACCAGTAAATGCTATTGACAACATTTTCACATTAGGACACGCATCAAAAAAATCTTTGCGCAATGGCATATTACTCTCTATGACAATATCCGCATCCTTCGCTCTCTCAATATTCTTCTCAGGACATCTGTCACCATATATCACAATCTCATGACCTTCTTTTCTTAAATTATCGCATTCTCTTTCTATCTTTTCAACAGAAAGACCTAATGGTTCTAAAAACACTACCTTCATAACAGTAAATTTTATTTCACCTTACAAAGGTAAGCTTTTTTAGTGTCGGTATAAGATGCCTCTTTAAAAATAAGCATTCAAAAATAACACCTAATCAAGAGGCACTATACCAACAATCAAAACCGAAATTTTATGAAAATGATTTATGAAATAAAGAATACATCACCTATCAAGAATCAGCGGACTGCTCATCATTACTTGAATGATCTATCACCAAGAACTCATTCATAGTAATTTCAGTAAAATAATTTTTCTTTCCGTCTTTTTCATAGACCCTAGTCTTAAGTCTACCTTCAAGAGCGATGCGCTTTCCTTTTTTGATATATTTCTCCGCCTGCTCTGCCGTCTTCCCCCATGCGACTATATTATGCCACGATGTGGTTCGTTCCAATTCATGATTCTCATTATATGTAAAATCATGTGTCGCTAAAGTGAATCTTACATTTTTACGATTTCCTACATTCTTAACTTCTGGATCGCCACCCGGACGTCCTATCAGTTGCACTGAATTTTCTAAAGTTCCCATATCTTTTAATTTTTAGTTTCACAATGCAAAGATATTATGGGAATTATAAATTAGTCGTATGAAAAGCGGATAATTTTCATGTCAATCATAATAAATTATAAATCAAGATTTTACAGTCGCTATAAATTCCGGCGAATTCTTATTAATTATTAACACTTCAAGCAAATTATATGATTGTCAACAAATTACTTGGCATAAGATACCGACAACCATACATCACCGATTCTATATGTATCTATAACAACATCATTATCAAGCACATTCTTTATATCATTAGTTATGCCACTGCCCAACATTTTAAAGACAGCTTCTTTTCTAGTCCATAGTTTATAGAAATCATCTGCCTGATTATCACTATCATGCAACATCTTCAGCTCTTTTTCATTGCTAACATAAGCAGCCAATCCTTCCTTATACTCCCCTATCTCTTCAATATCAACACCTACCTCTTCTTTTGACAGAACACAACATACTGCATTTTTGCAATGACTAATATTGAAATTCCAATCCGGATAATTTTTCAAATATGGTTTTCCATGCTCTCCGTAAGTGAATTCCGGCATATCAACAAAAACACCTTCCTCTCGCAAAGCATATATTAATAGGAGATAAGCCAATGCGCACTGAACCTTACCCTTTAAAAACTTATAATTCAACATCTTATCTCTTCTCCATTTAGGAAAAAAAGACAAGCATTTTTCGATAAGACTCTCATCGAAAACATCTATTCCGTTGATATAATAAATTTTCATATTGCAAAGATATGATTTTTGACTTCAAATAATAATTGGCATCGAACAATTATTAACAATTTATTGTTAGTTGAAAAAAAACAACAACCATGATAGAATTACCACAATTACCGTACAAAAGAGATGCTTTAGAACCTTACATCTCACAGAAAACCATCGACTTTCATTATGGACAGCACCATGCTAGTTACGTCAAGAACCTCAACAATCTGATAGAAGGTTCTCGATTTGAGACTATGAGTCTGGAGGAAATTATAAAAAACAGCGAAGGCTCCATCTTCAATAACGCCGCACAAGTTTGGAATCATACTTTTTATTGGAACTGCATGACATCCGACATTGATTCAATGCCACAGCCAATGCTCCTTAACATTATAGAACGTGACTTCGGCAGCTTTGAAAATTTCAAACACTTATTTATCAAACAAGCTGCAACCTTATTCGGTTCAGGATGGCTCTGGCTTGTGAAAGACAGTCATGGCAAACTCTTGATTATGCAAACAAACAACGCAGAAACACCACTTACACACGAAGGCCTGAAGCCTCTTCTCACATGCGATGTCTGGGAACATGCCTACTATCTTGATCAACAAAACCAAAGACTGGCCTATCTAAGTGACTTTTGGCAACTTATAAATTGGAGATTTGTCGAAAGGAATATGTAGCATACACTGAATGTTTAAAAAATATTCCTGCCATTTCAAACAAATATTTTCATTTTTGACAAAAAACATCTCTTTTCTTTTGAAAAAAATGTTACCTTTGCCATCAATTGAATTATCGTTCAACTATTTGTATTTGAGCAGAAAATGATTCTAATCATTTAATATTTTTTAAACATTCAATTTTATTATGAGAAAATTTTTACACTTGGTGCTATTCTCTGCACTATTATTTTGCGGACTCAATTTAAGAGCTCAACAAAACACAAACACACCTGACGTAAGAGTAGACAGAAGCGAAAACTACACACTTATTAAAGTCCTTGACAGTTACAACTGGCCTTACGACATTTCAAACAACAAACAACACGTTGTCATCCAAGGTTTCGGCGCTGTTGATGGTTATTATTGGTCAGAAGGAACAGGCGTCATCTCACTGACTGGATATCCTTTTGCAGTATCTGACGATGGCATCGTCGCTGGATCTTACACAAATAATTTAGGCATGAGTGTAGCTGGATTGTGGAGTCCATCAACAAAGACATGGGAATTCTTAGGCATGAACCCTGATGTACCTGAATTTTCAACTGTTGAAGGTGACACTGAATACAACGGCGCATGGTCAATGACAAACGACGGCAACACTGTCGGCGTTATGCAAATTTTCCCAGACTGGACAACTACTTCATACATCTGGTCTCCAGGAATCGGTTACACACAGATTTCAAATGGCGTTTCTCAACAAACAAGACCTAACGCAATCAGCGATGACGGAAAAGTTATAGCAGGTTTCGCTTCACACGAAACAAAAGGCGAATGGACTCCTTGCTATTGGATCGACGGCGAAATCTACAGATTCCCTCACCTCTTCGGCGAAGCTTTGAATGTATCTCATAACGGCAATTACATCTGTGGTTATTTATTAGATGGACAATGTTTCGTTTTCGATATCGCAAATGACAAACTTGTTGAAATATACAACTCTCTTGAAGAAGGATTCTCATTATCAGCAACATGTGTAACAGATAATGGCACTATCTTCGGTCATTCAGACGGCGGTTCACCTCAAGACAGAAACGGCATCGTTTATATTGGCGGCGACTTGATGTACTTTACAGAATATTTAACAATGAAAGGCGTTGAAGAAGCTGAAAACTGGACTATCTACAGCATAACAAACGTTACACCTGATGGCAATACATTTATTGGCGGCGGCGTTATCGACGGCGAAGAATGTTCTTTCGTTTTAACATTAGAACCTACATGCGAAGCTCCTAAAAACTTAACATATGCAATAGGTCCTAACCATAACGACATTACTCTCAATTGGGAAGCTCCTGAAAATGCTGAAAATGTAACTTATAACATTTACCTCAACTACACAGGTGGCACATTCGCTGAAGGTATCACAGAGACAACATTCACATTAGATGGTATGGAAGCTGGCGAATATCAATTCTTGGTAAGAGCTAACTACAATAATGGAGAATGTCTCTCTGACGCATCAAATACTGTAAGACCAACTATCTACCCTTGTCCAGAAAACCACAAATGCGAACTTACAGTCGTTGCCCAAGACATGTATGGTGACGGCTGGGACTTCGGTTATATCAGCATCAAAGGCACATTGAGCGATTTAGAATATAAAGTTGAATTGACAGACGGCGGCGCACTTGAAAATCCTGAATTTATAACTCTTGATTTATGTCCAGACACTTACCAATTCACATGGGTTCCTGGCAACTGGGATGAAGAAAACGGATTCATCATCAATTTCAACGACGAAGAAATCTATACAGCAAACATCGGTGTTATCGACTCAACATTCAAAAAGAAACCAGTGTTCTTTGAATATGAAATAGCTTGCGAACCTAGCGAAGAAGAACCAGGCGAAAGCTTAGATGAAAACGAATCATCACTCAACATCTATCCTAACCCTGTCAACAACAGACTCTTCATCACAGCAAATGAAAAAATAGAGTCAATAAGTATCTACACAATCACTGGCGTTATGGTTTACAACGCACAATGCACAATGAACAATACTCAATTAGATGTTGCAAACCTCAATAGCGGAATTTATTTCATCAAGATAAATACAAACAATGGCGAAATAGTCAAACGTTTCGTCAAGGAATAATCAGAAATAATCTTTAATTCCAACAGAAAAAGTCGCCGCGAAAAATTTTCGCGGCGACTTTTTCATTAAACTAAAACTATCAAAAATTGCACACAACTCCAAATAAAATCACTATCTTTGCATACTACCAAATTTTGACATAAAATGAGAAAACTTATAATAATAGCTATATCCTTCTTTAGTATTATTTGCTTTTCTTGCCAAAAAAAATCTCACAATATCCAAAGTGAATCCGAAAAAATATGGCTGCATCGCGCCAATGACATAAAAAAAGCACAGTATTTTCAAGATAAATATGCAGGATTGGAAATCGACATAACATATCCGGATTCATTACAGACTTTCATCGTTTTCCATGGCGGAGGCCTGTCAGAACCCGAGCCCGTAGCACTTGAACATTGGCTCGAAGAAGTGGAAAATGCAAATAAATTAAACATTTGGCTAGACTTCAAAAACCTTAACGATAAAAACAACATCTCCGCTCTCAACGAACTGAATCGCCTTTGCGACAAATATAAAATCAAGAAAAACAATCTTATAGTCGAAAGCTGGTCGGCAAAGAACTTATCCATTTTCAAAAAAGACGGATATCATACAAGCTATTATATCCCAGATTTTAACCCTCAAAATGCCTCGGAATACGACATCCAAAAACATACATATAAAATACGTAAAGCTATATCTTCCTACGACATCACAACCATTTCAGGCTATCATTACCAATATCAATTCATGAGAGATTCATTCCCTGATACAGATGTTTTGATTTGGTATACCGATAACAATAATAATGTTAAAAACGAATACATCAAGCTTGTCAATCAAGACGATAAAGCGAAGGTGTTACTCGTGGCCGATGAAGTGCCAGAAAATCTCAAATAATTTTATTTGCCAATGATAGATAAAATTAAAAATAGCATACGACAATGGATTCATCTCAACATCTTATTACTGTTGATGATGCTTGTCATTAGAATCATATTTTTCATAGAAACGACAACTCGTATCAATATTGATATTTCTCAATTCGCAAATATTATTCTAGGCATAAAATACGACCTGCTTCTTGCAGCTCACATCATAGCATGGCTAGCTCCTATCTTCTTGATTTTCCATTACTTCTTTCCAAAAACAACAGCTAATACCTACAAAATCTTAATTTTTGTTTATGCGATAACATTAATACTTCTGACAGAATATTTCTGCAACTTGATGATGCCTCTAGACCACGTCATCTTCGCATATTCCATTGAAGGTCTAAAAGGAGCCATCGAGTCATCTTCTTCATTTTCAATAGTTCCAATATTATATCTCGCAATTTCCTTAGCTCTCTGCATTTTAATTTCCAAATTATGGAATAAAGTAAATATCGGAAACATCTTCGCTTACGTCATTATCATAATATCCTTAACTTTCGCCATATCATTCAATTATGGAAAAACAATCAGAGAAGAACGTTATGCGAACACTCATAATGACTTTATATTAGCGACCAATCAGGTTTCATATTCTTATATTAAGATTTATGATTATCTGAAAAAAGGCACATTGGAAAATACAGAATTCAAAATCATTGAAGAAGCGACAAAGGCTCATCAGGAATTAAATAGCCATTTCAAATATCCTTACAAAGATTATCCATTCTATAGAAAAGCTGATTATCAAGATGTTTTAGGTCCATTTTTAAATAAGACAAATAATGACGAAAAACCTAATTTCGTCTTCATCATTATTGAAAGTCTTGGCCAAAGCATAACTGGAGCTGAAACACCGACAATTTCTTTCACTCCATACATTGACAGCCTTAAGAATGAAAGCCTTTATTGGAAGAACTGCCTATCTTCATCAGAAAGAACATTCGGCGTACTACCAACCATTTTCGCATCAGTGCCACACGGTGAAAACGGCTTCGCTTATCGTTACGGCAGCATGCCTCCACATAATTCTTTGTTAAAAGATTTTAAGAAAAACAATTACGATATTTCTTATTACTACGGCTGTTACCGCGATGTGGACAGATACGACAAATTTCTAAAAGTAAATGATTTAGAAAATATATTCATCCCAGAACAAGGTTCCATTGATGAAGAAATCTACAATTTAATGCGTGAAAACAACAGATGGGGATTAGATGATAAAGACTTATTCGACATCGTTATAAACGACAGAAAATCAGCTGACAATGAAAAACCATTCGTCGATATTGTAATGACACTAAGCACTCATGAACCTTTCTTCATCTTGGAAGGACAGGAAAAATACGAGCAAAAAGCAAGACTCATATTGGAAAACAGCAATGGCGTCAGCAATAAAGAAAAGAATAACATAAATAAAAACTTAAACATCTTTGCCTGCTATCTCTATATGGATGAATGTGTTAAGAATTTTATTGATTCTTATAAAGAAATAGGCAAATACGACAACACCATTTTCATCATCACTGGCGACCATAGAATTGGTACGCTCAACACAGGCAATGTGCTGCGTTCGTTCAACGTGCCGCTTCTGATTCATTCTCCATTGCTTAAGGAAAACAGACAAATGGATGCAGTCGTCTCTCATTACGATATAACTCCAACGATAAATGCTTATTTATCAAACAACTATAATTATCAAGTTGATGAATACTGCCATTGGCTTGGAACTTCTTTTGACACCATCAAGGAATTCAGAAGCAAGGCAAATATAGCTTTTATGCTTAACAACAGAGATGTTGTCGATTATCTGCATAATGAATATTTCTTGTGCAGGAATAGACTTTATAAAATTGACAGAAATTTACGTCTTACATCTGTCGATGATTCTGATTTATACGACCAACTTAAAAAAGAACTCGACGATCATAACCTGATAAGCGCTTATGCTTTGGAAAACAATTTCTTAACTAGTGAAAACGACATAAATTTCATCGACATCGCCGAATATAATTTCGACATCGACAATACAACCGACTCTGTTTACTATCACTTAACCACCAAAGCTAATGACAATAAATTCGTCTATTTTGATGAGAATAACGAATATATCCCTTTATATTCATTCCTTGAAATAAACGAGGACTATAGTAAGTTCAGCATATATGTCTCATTTGATTTACAATCATTTACAGACAACAAACTTCCACTTTTAGTATATAATATCGGTGATTTTTATCATACTATTCCTTTGGTTTCTTTGCAAAATGAAAGCCTCAACACAGGTAAATTGGAACATTTTGCAAACAGAACAATAATTCCAGAAAATAAAAATTATAAAGGAAAAGAACTGAGAATTTATTTAAGAAACACCGCTAAAGACAGAATGATGTTCGACAACATCAGAATTCTGATTAAAGCAAGCAAATAATCATCATGAAAAAATATTTAGAATCAATAAAATCATTCTCGGCACTAACAATCTGTTTTACAGTTGTTTTATTCTGTGTTAAATGTTTTGAACTTTTCACATCAGGTTCTGTTACATTCGGTTTTATTGCAGAAATGATTTACAGCAATCTCATCGCTTCATTGTTATTGTGTTTATGCGTATTTGTTATTTTTAACATAATCTCGCTTTTCTCAAAAAAGACAGCCGTTTATTTCTGTGCGATTCTATTTTCCATAATCATCATTTCAGAAATAAGTCTGATTTTTTATTACCGGTCGACAGGACTGATGATGGGTAACGAACTGATAGAACGACCTTTATGGGAAACTATAACAACAGTAAAAAGCGTATTGAATTTCTGGATGGTTACAGCTGCAATATTATTTATCTTAGGATTTACTTTCATTAATTATAAAATTATCAAAAGCCAGCAGCCAACAGCCAATAGCCAACAGCTAACAACCAAAGTGATATTATTTCTAATGCTGATTTCTCTTCCTTTATTCTTTATCATAAAACCAAACCAAAATGATAATTCAGTAAACAAAATATGGTACTGTTTCCATGCTTGTTTTATGGAAAGCCCTGAAATTGAATTATCTAAGTTGGTATTTGACAAAGATAAGATTGAAAAATACAAGTCGACATTTCCTGAGAAAGAAATCACTGACGAGCAATATCCGCTAGAACGAATCGACAATATTAATAATGTATTAGGACAATATTTCAAGGAATCTGATGAAAAGCCTGACATTGTTTTTATCATCGTTGAATCTTTAGGCGCAGACTTGTTTGGTGTGAACCAATACGGTTATACTTTCACTCCATTTTTAGACTCATTATCACGACATTCGTTGTTATGGACCAATTGCTTATCGACGACGCCACGCAGTTTTGGCGCAGTCCCTGCCATAACAGGCTCCGTTCCTCACGGACCTAAAGGCTTCCAATTCGGCGACATACCAGAATATAATTCATTGTTCAGCGTATTAAAATCTAATGATTATCACACAAGTGCATTCTATGCTGGAGAATATTCTTTTGACAAAGTCTACGACTATCTAGTATCACAAAAAGTAGATTTTTTGGCACCGCTTCTTGAAGATCAGCAGATGAAAGAACACAAGCATCTCGATTACACTTATTGGGGTTATCAAGACAAGCCGATGTTTGACAGAAGCATGGACATGATTGAGCAACGCGACAGAGATAAATCTTATTTCGATATGTTTATGACGGTATCGCAACACGATAACAGACTAAGGCTCAACGATAAAGAAAGAGCAGACATATATTACGAAAGAGCCGCTGAAATCGTAGCGACACTGCCAGATACCGAACAAGGCAAAATGAATGAGATTATCGGACATCTCGCCGCCACAATATACGGCGACGAAGCTATACAACATTTCGTTAAAAGATATTCAGAATATAACAAAGATGGAAATTACATTCTCGTCATCACCGGCGACCATAGCCTGAACACACATTCTATCAATCCTTTAGACGCATTCCATGTGCCATTAATCATCTGGTCGCCGATGTTGGAAACCACAGCACAGTTTAATTCTGTAGTATCACACAATGACATCGTTCCTACTTTAAACGCTTTACTTAGAGACAATTACAAGCTTAAAACGCCTAACGAAATACATTGGGTCGGAGAAGAACTTGATACAATAAAAGAATTCCATTGCGACTTAAAAACATGTTTCTTAAGATACACAAGAACCATCTTCGATGGAATTTATGAAAATTATTATTACACATTCTCCAAGACAAAAAAAGCATTCATCGTGGAAGAAAACCTGGAACTTACTGAAATTCACGATAAAGACGTCATCAACGACATCGACAAAAAATTCAAATCTATTATATACGCTGACAATTATTCTTACACCAACAACAAGGTGACAAAGAATCCTATATTCCCACAAAGCAGATTCAGATTCATTAACGAGTATCACATTGATTCTGTGTATTGTGCCTCATTATCAGAAATGCCTAGCGTTCAAAAGCCAGAAGCAGTGACAATACTTTATGACGATATAAAGTCCATTTATAAAGAAATTAAGATTGTCATGACAGCTGATGTGATATATACAGACAAGGTATGGCAAGATGAATTCATCAACTTAGGCATCAATTTGACACACGATAACAACCATAAAATCAAGAGCTTTGATAATATCTCAAAAAGTTTTGCAAAGAGAGAATATCATCCGAATAAAATAACGAAGCTAGAATTCACCAAAGTCTTTAATGTTAAAGATTTTAAAGATATTGATTTTGAAATCTATCTGAAAGCGACAGATAAAGACTACTTGTGGAAGCCAGAACACACTGTTACCTTAAAAAATATTAACATCAAAGTATTAGGCTGTTAATAAGTCAGGTATACATTTAAAAAATCTTTGGAGTCGGATAATCTACAAGGACCACTTTCACGCTTGGATTTTCACATAATTTCTTTGTAAACTCCACGTTTTCAGGAGTATATTTCTTAGGCGTATCCCAGAAGTGAATATTTTGTTCAGGGAAAGTGTCACACAAAAGAGGGAACATCGTGTATTCGCAGCTTATTGCATCAGGATGAAGTTCAGTTATTTGCGAACGTATCTCATTCAACACAAAGAGAGTGTCTCTATAATCTTTCTTTCCCCAATAATGTAGATTCTCAACCCATAACATAGTGTGATATTTTCTCTCATTCGCAAGTTTCAAAGCAAGGACATCCTGACTTTCAATGAAGAATTTATTACGCAGTTTATATTTACATACCAGATTATCAAAGACTAAGAAAGCCTGTTCTGCATTATCTGCATTGAGATTTTTAAAGTCTATCCAATAAGACAACCTCTTAGGTCTCCTTAAAATCGAGAACCAGTCATCAAGAGTCTGATTTTTAGAAGTATCGGCAAGAACTCTTCCCACATAAATATTATTTTTCTCAGGAGAATATATCACATCGACTTCCATTCCATCAAATACACGCTCTAATTCCTTAGCCTGATATTTTGAATAAACGCCATGTTTCCAGAGCTTTGACTTAGGATATTTATAAGGTTTCTTCTCGTCATTATTACAAGAAAACAACAAGATAGATATTAAAACTATTAATATTTTTTTCATATTTGATTACTTGTTAATAACATCCACCGCCTTGACCAGCGATTCATTTCTTGATGTAGGGAGTTTATATCCTTGCAAATCGCTGAAACACGATTCAGGCTGTTGATATACAAGGTATAAAGCATCGGCACGCATCACTTCTTCTACAGATTGATTTTGACTCTTTGCTTTTTCAGAAAGTGAATTATACCAATTCTTATCATTTCTCATATTCCTGATAAGTTGCTCGACCTTATTATTTCGTTCTTCTTCGTCATAGCATAAGTAAACCAATGCTTTAGGAAGGAATTTACTTCCAAGATCATATAGCTGTGTAGTGCAATAATTTAGCATTATATAATCAGCAGACATCATTTCTTTTGCAAAATCAACATCATTTGTGGAATGATTATGTTCATCGAAATAAATAGTGCTGTTATAATACCAATACGGATATCTGTTAAAAATAGTATCTAAAGGAATATTGTAAGATATAGTCCAGAAATAAGAGTCGCCTATAGTAATAAGATTCGGTTTAACTGCAGTAGAATCAGGTATTACTATCGCATCGGCATAATAATTAGTATTAGGTTTTATAGGAAACACCAGATTCAGAAGCTGTTCAAGGTCATCATCTGGACGTCTGTTTTTATCAAGATATTTTTCCCCTATCTGTACATTCAAAAGATTCTTGTCGCCCAATATTTCCATATATCTTATGACAGAATCAAAGGCATATGTCGCAGCAATATTAGTCCAGTGAGTACCTGTCCTAGGGAACAAAGGATAATCCACTTTATCTTTAATATTCTGGAAATGAGTTACATTATCCACATAGTTGATTCCAAGTTCATTGAATTTAGGTTTATAATAATCGTAAGCATGAACGCCGTTAGGCTTGTCGTTGAAAACGCCTTCTGGAAGATATTCCGGATAAATATCATTTTTTCCAGGAATCATATTAACAAAGATATGAATATCATGCTCTTTCAGCAATTCCTGTACTTTCCACATACGAAGCGCATCTGTTTCAAACAGATTCAACATTACTGCAGTATCATCAGTATGATTATACATCAAGCTTTGATAATGATCTCTAACGCATATATTTTCATATAGATAACCATCTTTACCTTCCATAACTATCTCAGCGTTTGTATTATGATAGCCTGTCCAAAGATATTGATTATAAAAACGTAAGGCCCATTCACGGAAACCGAAGTTTTCTTGTGAATATTTATTAAGTTGTTTTTGGAACGAATTATCTTTATAGCTTTCGAATGTCAGCTTAGGAAATTCCGTTTTATATGTAGCGCCAGCGAGAGGTCTGAAATTGATAGGATGCCAGATGCTTTGTATGAGTATGACCTGGAATAGTACTATCGTGATTATGAATAATATTTTGTTAAAATTTCTTTTCATTGCTTAAAATCTAAAGTAGATGAACGGACTGAATCCTGCGGTATTTAATGCACCGAGGCAGAACAACAATATTATCACAGCTGATATCCAGACTATTATATTTTGGACTTTATTGTAATTAGTATAAAACACAAAGTCGTGGATTTTCTTTCCGAGAGGCAAAAGACAGATGAACGACAATACGACAGCCACTATCAAAGTGAAGAAGAACTGTTTGTCGTATACATTTTCTATCATACCGAAATCGAATGCGAACATTCTGGAAATGAATGTCGTGGCATCGTGGAAGCTTTCTATTCTGAAGAACACCCAACCAACGACAACGATGACGAATGTTATTATCACACTTGGAATCTTACCTATTTTTTCATAAAATTTCTTAAGGCCCATTCTCTCGAGCACGAGCCAGATTCCGTGATACGCGCCCCATATCAAGAAGTTCCAGTTAGCACCATGCCAGAATCCTGATAGTAAAAACACTATCCAAAGATTGAAATACATTCTTGATTTAGAGCATCTGTTTCCACCGAGAGGAATATAAAGATAATTACGCATGAATGCACCGAGAGTCATATGCCATCTGCGCCAGAACTCAGTGATACTCGATGAGTTATAAGGATTGTCGAAGTTCTCAGGGAAATGGAATCCCATCATCTTGCCAAGACCTATAGCCATATCGGAATAACCTGAGAAGTCAAAATAAAGCTGCATTGTATAAGCGACAATCGTAATCCAAGCCGTTGCAGAATCCATGACAGCGATATCGCCTGCAAGCATTTTATCGACTTGAATACCAATGACGTCGGAGATAAGTATCTTTTTTGAGAGACCAATAATGAAACGATAGAAGCCTTGAAGAGCCTCGTTCCAATCATAATCCCTATGACGAATTTCCTGCTCTATGTCGCAATATCTCACTATAGGTCCAGCGATAAGCTGAGGGAACATCATGATATACAGCACATAATCGTGAAGTCTATCCATCGGCTGATTGTTGCCTCTATAGGTATCGATAACGTAAGTTATTGATTGGAAAGTAAAGAATGAGATACCTATTGGGAGAAGCACTTTCGCAAACGTTATAGTGTGAGTGCCAAAGGCTTCAAGCATAAGATTTATGTTTTCTATGAAGAAATTGGCGTATTTGTAATAAATCAATAATCCCAAACTTATAACGATAGCCGCTGCGCAATATAATTTCTTTGTTAATTTATTTTCAGACTTATGCATCAGCTTCACCAGATAGAAATTCGCCACGCATGAACCGACGAGCAGAAGTATGAAATCGGGAGCGCCGTAAGCATAAAACACCAAGGAAAACATCAGAAGCACAACATTTCTCCATTTCTTCGGACTTATGAAATAAATCATCAGAAATATAGGCAAGAAATATATCAGAAATATATTGCTACTAAAAACCATTTCAAGAAATTATTGGAAGATTATGTCTGCAAATTTAATATTTTTACAAATAAAATAATACCTTTGTAAAAAATTCACATTGTCAATTATCAAGCACATTTTTATGAATACAACAGCTAAATTTATCATCATGGGAAGCATGATTACATTATTAGGTTGCAATCAACCAGCGAAACATTCCGTCAAGGAATATCCAGAAACAAGAAAAGACACCACTGTCGTTGACGAATATTTTGGAACAAAGGTCGCCGACCCTTATCGTTGGCTTGAAAACGACACCACAGCTGAGACAGCACAATGGGTTGACGCTCAACGTGCGGTGACAGAAGACTATCTCTCACAAATCCCTTTCCGTGAAGCATTGAAACAACGTATGACCGACTTGGTCAATTATGAACGTTACAGCATTCCTTCAAAACGTTTCGACCGTTACATCTTCTCAAAGAACGACGGCTTGCAAAACCAGAACGTCATTTATATTCAAAATTCATTAGACGAAGAGCCATCAGTTCTCCTTGACCCTAACACTTTGTCAGATGACGGCACTGTAGCTTTGAGCGGAACATTCCAATCCAACGACGGCAAGTATTTGGCTTACAGCATACAACGCAGCGGTTCCGACTGGGTCGAGATTTATGTCATGGACATCGCTACTCGCGAACTCCTCACCGACCATATTCAATGGGCAAAGTTCACTGGCGCATCTTGGTATAAAGACGGTTTCTTCTATGGTGCATACGACCGTCCTGAAGAAGGCAAGGAATTCAGCAACGTAAATGAAAACCATAAGATTTATTACCATAAACTCGGAACATCACAAGAAGAAGACGTCTTGTTCTACGAAAATCCTGAACAACCACGCTACTTCCACACAGTGTCACTCACCGATGACGAGAAATATATGTTCTTGTTTGAAAGCGGTCAAGGCATAGGCCATACCTTGTGGATCAAAGACATGGAAGCTGGCACCGACTTCGAACAAATCGGTTTCGGCATGGACAGCCAATACACACCTATCGACGTCATCGACGGCACATTATATATATTAACAACAGACAAAGCTCCTAAAGGCAAAATATGCAAAGTCAACGTCAAGAATCCTCAGAGAGAAGACTGGATTGACATGATTCCAGAATGCATAAACGTCATCGCTGACGTCACATTCGCTGATGGCAAGATGATTGTCACTTACGACCAAGACGCCTCACATCACGCTTATGTCTACAATATGTACGGTGAAATGTTACACGAAATCGCATTGCCAACATTCGGCTCTGTAGGTTTCAGCAGCGACTATAAAGAAAAAGAAATATTCTACGCTTTCACATCCTTCGCATTCCCAACAACGATATACAGATACAATATCGAAGACAACACTTCTGAAGTATTCCGCGCTCCTGCCATCGACTTCAAACCAGAAGATTACGTCACAGAACAAGTCTTCGTGACTTCAAAAGACGGCACTAAGGTTCCAATGTTTTTGACATATAAAAAAGACATGAAGAAAGACGGCAACAACCCAGCCTTGCTTTACGGTTACGGCGGTTTCAACATCACCTTGAATCCAAGTTTCTCAACATCAAGACTTCCATTCCTTGAAAACGGCGGCATCTATGCTTTGATGAACCTTCGTGGCGGCAACGAATACGGAGAAGAATGGCATATAGCAGGAACTAAATTACAGAAACAGAATGTCTTTGACGACTGCATCTCTTGTGCAGAATATCTCATCAACAATGGCTATAGCAATCCAAGTAAAATGGCTGTCAACGGCGGATCTAACGGCGGTCTGTTAGTAGGAGCTGTCGTGAACCAACGCCCTGACTTGTTCGCAGCAGCAGTACCACAAGTCGGCGTTATGGATATGTTACGTTATCATTTATTCACAATCGGTTGGAACTGGGCTAGCGACTATGGCACCAGCGACGAAAGCAAGGAGATGTTTGAAGCTCTTTATGCATATTCTCCATTACATTCTATTCAAAACGGCGACGATGTCAACTACCCTGCCATCATGGTGACAACAGCAGACCACGACGACCGCGTTGTTCCAGCTCACTCATTCAAATATGCTGCAGCATTGCAAGACGCACAGACAGGCGATAACGTCAAGATCATCAGAATCGACAGCAAAGCAGGTCATGGCGCAGGCAAACCAATATCGAAAGTCATCGAAGAACAAGCTGACATTTATGCTTTTATAATGTACAATTTACAATGTACAATTAACAATTGATAATTTGTAAATGATAAACATAACAAATAAATCTGGATTGATACTCGAAGGTGGAGGCATGAGAGGTGTCTTCACCTCCGGAGTATTAGATTGTTTCATGGACAATGGCATTCGTTTTCCTTATGCCATAGGCGTCAGCGCTGGTGCTTGCAACGGACTGTCTTATATCTCAAACCAAAGAGGCAGAGCCAAATTCAGCAACATCGACTTGCTAGAAAAATACAATTACATCGGCATAAAACATCTCTTGAAAAAAGGCAACATCATGGATTTTGATTTGTTGTTTTACACTTTCCCCAACGAGATAATACCTTACGATTACGAAAGATTAGCGAATTGCGAGGAGCATTACGAGATGGTCACCACGAACTGCAAGACAGGAAAGGCCTGTTATTTTGAAGAGAAGAAAAATCCAGAAAGAGTCATCGATATTGTGAAGGCTTCGAGCAGCCTTCCATTCGTCTGCCCTATTTCTTATGTCGACGGCGAACCGATGTTAGACGGAGGCATCGCTGATTCCATTCCAATCATGCGAGCAAGGAAATTGGGCTACGACAACAATGTCGTTGTTCTTACACGAAACAGAGGTTATCGCAAGACAGAAAAAGACATGAAATATGTCTCCTTATTCTACAAGAAATATCCAGCGATGCAGGAAGCAATACGAAATCGCAACAAGATTTATAACCAACAAATCGCTCTGGTTGAACAACTAGAAGACGCTGGAGAAATCATCGTCATCCGCCCAGAACGACCAATAGAAGTCGACAGAATGGAACGCGACAGCAAGAAACTTATCGCCTTATACGAAGAAGGATATAATCTTGCAATGAGAACTCTAGAATTCTAGAATTCTAAAATTTTAAAGCTCTAGAGTTCTAAAATCAAACCGTCACCAACAGCATCGCCTCAATGTCTTTCTCAAGTCGACTTGGTTTGACAGTCGGCGCATAACGCTTGATTTTCTTACCATTAGGCGAGATAAGGAACTTGGTGAAATTCCATTTGATGTCTTCACCCAAAATATTTTTCGTTTTCTCTTTCAAGTAAGTATAAATCGGTGATTCGTTCTCGCCATTCACGTCAATCTTTTTCATCATCTGAAATGTCACGCCATAGTTGACTTGGCAAAAATTACTTATCTCCTCATCACTCCATGGATCTTGTTGTGCGAACTGATTGCAAGGGAATCCTAAAATGACGAGACCTTTATCTCTATATTTTCTGTTTAATTCTTCAAGACCAGCAAACTGCGGAGTGAAACCGCATTTACTTGCAGTATTGACAATTAACAGCACCTTACCTCTGAATTGATTGAAATCCAATTCTTTTCCGGTTGAAGTCAAGGCTTTAAAGTCATAAATCGTGGCCATAATTACAAAATTTATTTTTATAATAAACCACAATCTATGTAAAATGTTCAGGTATAAAAATAAATTTTAGAATTTTAGAATTTTAGAATTTTAAAGATTTAAAATTTCCAGACTTCTTCCAAATCTATATCCCAATTAGCTTTGACGTCAAAGACATCTTTATGATAATAAACCTCTTCTGGCAATTGTTTCTTCCCGAAATCACCTGGTGACCAACGTCCATCAGCATCTCTGTCAAAAGTAGCTCTCAGTTTATATTTCATTGATAATAAATATTTAAACGCGACTTTTGTATCAGAAGCAACTATCTGTTTTTCAAGTAACTTATCTTTCTCATCTAAAAGTTCTACAATAATTTGAGGAACATCATCCGGCAATTCCACCTTGACAAAAATATTTCCATATTCAGATAATTCAGGCACTTTAAAACTAAATATTGTAGTGTCGTTTGTGACTCCTTTAAAACTATAAAATACAGAATCTGGAATGACGATGTTATAAGATTTTTCTGGTTCAAAAGTCTTGTCTAATTTATATTTCAACCCAAACGTATCAAGTTTTGTAAAATGCAAGTCATTGATAATAGTATCTTTACCGACAATATACCAAGTCGTGTCACGCATTATAAGGTCAGTAACAGGTTCTTTAAATGTCAGTATTAAATTTTGTTCTGGTCTCAACTTGCCACCGCTTATATTTGTTTTAATATCCAAAGATTTAGAAACAGTTTCTTGTTTACCTCTTTTATTTCCGACTTTACGAGGTTTCAGACTTAACGAAGTCGTATCGTTAATTAGTGTATCATAATTTATCGTAAACAAAAGACTATCTTTATTTGGAGTAAAATACCAATTGATAGTATCATAATTCATTGAATATGTTGGGAATATACTAAAAGTATCTGGCAATGTTTCCAAGACTTCAATCTTAACATTCTGCGCAGGACGATTGAAAGCAAAACGCAGCAATCCATCTTCCACGATTTCTTTCTTAAGCAGTTTCTGAACTGTATCTTCTTGTAAGAATGTATATAAAGTAAGAATATTTTCTTTCTTAACATCCTGTTTCACAGAATCATTGTCAATTGTTAACTGTAAATTGTCAATTGGATTAACGAGTGAATCCAGGAAAGCGATATTTTCGTTTGGCAAGTCGAATCTCATATTTGAGTTTTCATCTTTCAAGGCAAAGATGAGATAATCGTTTTCCTTCAATCCTGAGAATTTGAATTTACCTTCTTTATCGCTTTTTGTAGCATAATAAGGTTTCACAAAATAAGGCAAAGAATCTATGCTAATCGTGTCATTATCATTGCAATAAAGCATTACAAAATAATCGGCTGAAGGTTTATGGTCGACTGCTTGAAGCAATTTTCCTTCCAGTGTCAAAGTGTCGATGTTTTCACCTGTTGAAAATACGAAGGAATAATCTTTAAAGATATTACCCTCATGAAGATCCTTTATGGCTTCGCCGAAATTAATGGAATAAGTAACTTCAGGTTTTAATGGTTCTTTAAACTTAATTACCAACGATTTACCACTAAGTTTATATTCTGGATTTTTCTCCAAAGGAGGAGAAATAAAGATATTGCCATTAGGATTATTCAGAGTTACATACTCATCGAAAGTGATGTGTATTTCTTTATCTTGGAAGTTTGTCGACTGATTTTCAGGCACTGATTGTAGAACAACTGGAGGAATTGTATCTTTTGGACCACCTGTTGGCGACACCACATTAGCGCAACGCATAAAGCTCAACATCAAAATGAATATGAGACTGTTGAATATATATTGAGATATTTTTTTCATAATTGCAAAGATAAAAAAAGGCAAAAGGCAAAAGGCAAAAGGCAAAAGATTTTTTGCTAATTCATAATTGACAAGACGCTTCAATGTGTGTTAATTTTTATGGAAACATTGAAACGTCTCTACTTCATTCCTAACTTTTCAAAAGTGTATCCTTTATCAGTATAATATTCAAGGACTTTTGTCAATGCTGGAATCATATTGTTCACTGCTTTTTCGCTATCGTGGAAGACGATGATACTTCCATCGGCGGCGTTTTTTATCACATTATTAAAACAATCATCTGGACTTAATGATTTGTCCCAATCATAAGAAATCACACTCCAAGCGACTATTTTGAATTCTTTCTTTAACGCCTTAATTTGTGATGACTTAATCCTTCCGTGAGGTGGGCGAAAAAGAGACGATTGTATCAAGGTGTCTGCTTCTTTAACAGAATTGACGTAATCTTGTTTTTTTGTTCTCCATCCTCTCTCATGATTAAAGGTATGATTTCCAACAGCATGACCTTCTTTTTTAATCAGTTCGAATGTCGATTTATATTTATTGACATTATTTCCAATACAGAAGAATGTCGCTTTAGCGTTAAAATTCTTTAAGATTTCTAAGACTTGAGGAGTTATTGTCGGATGTGGACCATCATCAAAAGTGAGGTAAAGTTTCTTTTCTCCTTTAGGCATTTCCCAAAGAAATGAAGGATAGAAAAGTCTTAATATTTTTGGAGTTGTGATGAGGTACATTTGTACCCCCACCGGGAATCGAACCCAGATTTAAAGTTTAGGAAACTTTCGTTCTATCCGTTGAACTATAGGGGCAGTTTAAATTGAAAATTGACAGTTGACAATTGAAAGTTTTCTTTAGATGTCGTCTTTTGTCTTTAGTCAATTCCGTCTGCAAAAATAATGATTTTTTGTCAATAATTAATTTTTCATTTTACATTTATTATTATGCCAAAATAATTACCTTTGTGGGATTTTTGTAATTTACAATAAAGAATTTTCACAAGATGAAGGTTTTTAATTTTATCGTTGATATTCAACGTTTTGTAGAAGAAAAACATAATGCAGGACTTAAAGTGGGTTTCGTTCCTACAATGGGAGCGCTTCACGAAGGTCATCTTTCATTGATAAATCGCGCTAAAAACGACAACGACATTGTTGTTAGCAGCGTTTTCGTAAACCCAATTCAGTTCAATAATCCTACAGATTTAGAGAAATATCCTCGCACTCCGGAACTCGATATCGAGAAACTCCAAAACGCAGGTTGCGACGCTGTCTTCATGCCTTCTGTAGAAGAGATGTATCCTGAAAAAGTAGAAGATCATTACGACTTCGGCGATTTGGAACGCGTCATGGAAGGTGCTTGCCGCCCTGGTCACTTCAACGGCGTTGCTATCGTGGTTCGCAAATTATTCGAGATAGTAAATCCTGACAGAGCTTACTTCGGAGAAAAAGACTTCCAACAACTCGCAATCATAAAGAAGATGGTTAACAATCTGAATATGAATCTCGAGATTGTTCCATGTCCTATAATAAGAGAAAACGACGGTCTCGCAATGAGTTCTCGTAACGTACGTCTCAACGAGACAGAACGCGCTATAGCACCAAAAATCTTCGCTACACTCAACGACGCCGTATCAAAAAAAGATTCAATGTCACCTGCTGAAATGAGAGAATATGCTCTCGCAAAATACGCAGAAATCAAGGAGTTTGATGTTGAATATGTTGAAATAACAGACGAAATAAATTTACAATCTATAAAAAATTGGAACGAATGTGAACATGCTCGTATCTTCGTAGCACTTCAACTCGGTCCAGTCCGTTTAATTGATAACGTTAGAATTTTTTAATATGAATATTGAAGTTCTTAAATCCAAAATCCATCGTGCAACAGTAACACAAGCCGACCTTAACTATATCGGCAGCATCACTATTGACGAAGACTTGTTAGATGCAGCTAACATCATTGAAAATGAACGCGTCGACATCTATAACATCACTAATGGCGAACGTCTCTGCACATACGCCATCAAAGGCGAACGTGGCTCAGGTGTCATCGGAATCAACGGCGCAGCAGCTCATAAAGTAAACGTAGGCGACCTCGTCATCATCGTTTCTTACTGCTCAATGGATTTCGAAGAAGCTAAGAAACACAAGCCTTCTATCGTGTTCCCTAACGAAAATAATAAGATATAAAGCATTGAAAAAGAAGATTTCCAATACATTAACGTATATCGTATTCCTACTCTTAGGAATTCTTCTTCTATGGCTTTGCTTTAGAAAAATAAATTTCTCAGAAGTCTTGGATTACGTCAAGACAGCTAAATATTCCTGGATGTTGCTAAGCCTAGCTTGTCTAGGAATATCTTTATTTTTCAGAGCATTACGTTGGAACATCTTGATAGAATCTCTTGGCTATAAAACCAGAGTGTCAACGACTTACGAATCCGTTCTGATAGCATATTTCGCCAATACGGTCTTCCCACGACTCGGCGAAGTGACACGCTGCGGAACGCTCACAAAAAAAGAAAACATCCCTTTCGACAAATCATTCGGGACCGTCATCTCAGAACGCGTCCTCGACCTTATCGTTCTTTTTGCAATGGCGATATTAGTCGTTGTGTGTCAATGGAGTCTGCTCGGCAGCCTCGTCACCTCATGGCTTAATCCTTTGATAGAAACATTAAAAAACAACGCCGTCCTAGGTATAGTTGTCATCGTTGCATTATTAGCCATTTTTGCAGCTATCGTATTTATTTTCAAAAAGAAAAAAGCGATAATAACAGAAAATAAAATATACAGAAAAATCGCTTCAATATGCAACGGCTTTCTTGATGGAATCAAGACGATTTTCACCATGAAGAAAAAAGGCTTGTTTATTTTATACACCTTATTGATTTGGGGATTTTACGTCGTAATGACTTGGTTACCATTCTATATGCTTCCAGAGACATCACATCTCGGACTGACAGAAGCCGTCACTTTATTAGGTCTGGCGACACTCGGTGTTGTCGCTCCTGTCCCTGGCGGAATCGGTGTTTATCATTACATCGGGATTTTACTCCTCAATGGCTTTTATGGAATATCCGAAGCAGCTGCCGTGTCGTTTGTCACGATAAATCATACAAGCCAGATGATATTTTATCTCGTAGCTGGCGTGATTTCTTACGTCACAATGTTCTTTATTGATAGGAGGAAACCTATTAATTAGGGTTAGGAATTGCGAGACTGTCGTAGTGCCTGATTCCTATTATCAACTCATTGACTTTAATATGTTTGTCGTTGAAAATCCATCAACTAATTCTATCGTCTCTACTTTTCCACCTTTATTAATAACGATGTCATAACCGACGATATCTTCTGCTTTGTAATCCTTGCCTTTTACGAGGACATCAGGTTGTACAGTTTTTATCAATTCGTAAGGAGTATCTTCTTCGAAAAACATTATTGCATCGACGAATTCCAATGCTGCCAGCACCACAGCGCGTGCCTTTTCATCATTGACCGGTCGCGACGGACCTTTGATTCTTTTCACCGAAGCATCTGTGTTTAAACCTATTAGCAACACATCACCAAGATCGGCAGCCTTAGAAAGATATTCAACATGACCTCGATGCAAGATGTCAAAACATCCGTTAGAAAAAACTATAGTTTTTCCTTCCTTACGCCATAAATTCAACTTATCTACAAGAGATTCCTTGCCTAAAATCTTATCGTAAATCTTTTCTAAATGCTTCATGTTAACGATTTTTATTTCATCGGACGCGATAAATCACGTCCCTACAAATATTTTAATCTATCTTAAGCACCAATCCTTTAAGATATGCGCCTTCTGGATGATAAATGTTAACCGGATGATCGTCTGGTTGGTCGAGTTGGAATATTATCTGCGCCTTGCGTCCTGCTTCGATAGCGGCTGCCATCACAATGCTTTGGAACTGAGCCTTATCGACGGCTTGAGAACAACTGAAAGTGAATAAGAGACCGCCTTCTTTGATTTTGGTCATCGCTTCGTAATTGATGAATTTGTAACCTTGAAGACCTCTGTGCAACGACTTGTGATTCTTAGCGAATGCTGGAGGGTCAAGGATGATAAGGTCGAACTCGCCTTTTTTCATATTTTGAAGGAAGAGCTTCGCATCTTCAGCGACGCTAGGATTTTCCTTGACATCAAATCCGTTAAGAGCGATGTTCTTTTCACAAGCAGCGATAGCTTTCTTTGAACAGTCGACAGAAACGACTTTATTCGCGCCACCTCTCAATGCCGTTACAGAAAAACCGCCTGTGTAACAGAATGTATTGAGGACATTCTTTCCTTTAGCGAGCTGTCTCACCAAATCACGATTATATCTTTGGTCAAGGAAGAAACCTGTCTTCTGCCCTTCTTCCCAATCGACAAAGAACTTGGAATCATTTTCCAATACAAACTCATCAGAATTTTCACCTATGAGATAACCGTCTTCAACAGCATCTTTACCCATTCTTTGCATCGCCTCGGAACTCTTGTTATAAACAGAAGTAATATTGAGACCGTCTATTGTCATCAAAGCATCAGCGATAGCTTTCACGTTGAGAGCCATGCCTTCGGTCTGAGCCTGAACAACGGCTGTCTTTCCATAAACATCGATTATAAGACCTGGAAGTTCATCACCTTCTGAATGAACGAGACGATAACAGTTAGTATGCTCGTTATCTGTCAATCCCATCAATTGGCGAAGTTCAAAAGCTTTGGCAAGACGTTCTTTCCAGAAAAACATGTCAATCTTTCTGTTTTCGAATGCCAATACTTTAACAGCAATATTTCCAGCCTCAGCGAAGCCTGTTCCGAGAATATTATTTTTAGAATCCACGACAGTAACGATGTCGCCTGCCTGAAGATCAGGAGCTGCTGTTTCAATTGCACCTGAGAAAATCCATGGATGGAAACGCTTTACGGCTTCGTCTTTGCCTCTGCGAAGTTTTATTATTGGGTATAAAGGTGATGAGTTCATAGTTGAAATTACAATCTTCCGTCAATAATATTTCTATCTAAAAATCCTTTGACATCATAGATGACGCTGTTTTCTTTCATCAACGATTTGATGTCCAATGACAGGAACTGATTGTGTGCCACTGCCAAAATAGCTGCATCAAAAGTCTCACCGCTTGCAATCTTATCGACGATGTCCAAATCATATTCTTTCTTCACAAGAGACATATCAGCCCATGGGTCAAGTATTGTGATATTGTCGGTATATTCTTTTAATGTATGGATAATATCGAAAACCTTGGTGTTGCGGATATCAGGACAATTTTCTTTGAAAGTGATTCCGAGGATGAGGATTTTAGCATCTTTCACCATCACGCCTTTCTTATTCATCAGCTTTATAGTCTGATTTGCAACATATTCTCCCATTCCATTATTCAGATGTCTTGCTGATGACATGATACGAGGCATAACACCATAGACCTGAGCTTTCTGAATAAGATAATAAGGGTCAACGCTGATGCAATGTCCGCCAACGAGACCTGGATTCAATTTAATGAAATTCCATTTTGAAGCAGCTGCTTCTATAACATCGTGTGTGTCAATACCCATCGCATTGAAAATCTTAGCGAGCTCGTTCATGAAAGCAATATTGACATCACGTTGAGAGTTTTCAATTATCTTAGATGCTTCAGCGACTTTTATCGAAGGAGCTTTATGCGTACCATTGATTAAAACTGAGTTATAAACTGCATCAACAAGATCTGCTATTTCTGGAGTAGAACCAGATGTAACTTTCTTTATCTTCTCGACAGTGTGCATTTTGTCGCCCGGATTTATTCTTTCTGGCGAATAACCTGCGAAAAAGTCAACATTGAACTTCAAGCCAGACACTTTCTCAACAACAGGAATACACTCTTCTTCTGTCACGCCAGGATAAACCGTTGATTCATAGACTACAACATCATTTTTCTTTATAACCTTACCAATGGTTTCACTAGCTTTTTTAAGAGGAATAAGGTCAGGATGATTGTTTTCATCTATCGGTGTCGGCACTGCTACGACATAAAAATTTGAAGCCTTAATGTCTTCTATGTCTGTTGTACATCTGAAACCATGATTGTTAATGGCGTCTTGCAACAATTCATCTTCAACTTCAAGAGTTGAGTCATGACCATTATTAAGTTCATCAACGCGAGATTTATTAAGGTCAAAACCTATGGTTTCAAATTTTGTGGAAAACAGTCTTGCCAATGGAAGTCCCACATAACCAAGACCTATAACTGTTATTTTTATGTCTTTCATTAAATTACAATTGATTATGCAAAGATAAGAAGAAATAATATTTCCCATTGAGTTTTTTTATACTTTTGTAGCAAGAAAATAATTATGGAAGACTATTCAAGATATAACGGTGAAGGCACTATGCTTCGCAAGGCGCAAATGCGTGAAGTTGAGATATTAGTTGAAGTGGACAAAATATGTCGTAAACACAACATTAAATATTGGATTGACTTCGGCTCTTTACTTGGAGCAGTACGTCACAAGGGTTTCATTCCGTGGGACGACGATCTTGACATTTCCATGCTTAGCGAAGACTACAGAAAATTTCTTGAAATAGCACCAAAAGAACTTCCTGAATGGCTTTTCTTGCAAAACAAAGAAACAGACCCTTCTTATAAACGCACAATATGCAAGGTGCGAGACCTCAATTCCTTCTTCGTTGAACGATACGACGATTTCGATGCGCCATATAAAAAAGGTATCTTCATTGATATTTTTGAAGTGATAGAATACCCTAAAGTATCTCTAAAAACCTTACGTTTTTTATCAAAATGGGCTATAAAAACAGACCAGTTCTTCAGCATAAAACAATACATCAATTTTAAAAACATCGTCGCAGGAATAACATTTCCAATCATAAGACTATTCTTGATGGCAATATGGAAATGCTTACATATCAGAAAGTCAGATAATATCGGATGTCATCTCATTCACAATCATCCTTATAAAAAATTGATGAAGAAAGACTACATCTTCCCTCTTTCAGAAATAGAATTCGAAGGAATTAAATTTATGGCGCCGAACAACACTGACGAATGTCTGAAATCTCTTTACGGCGACTATATGACGATTCCGAAAGAAGAAGACCGTTGGATTCATTCCAAGTTCGTATATGTGAAATAATTCTTATCGATATTTTTCGTACTGTCTTATTATTTCTTTTGCAATGCTTTGAGGCGAAAATCTTTCATTGCATCCCTGACTTATTTTTGCGCCATCATATTTATCAATATTCAAGCGCATGTTTGTCAATGCATTAGACAAAGATTCAACATCATCTGTCGGTATTAGAATTCCGTTATTTTCATTGACAAATTCTTCAGGACCACCGCAATACGTTGCAATAACAGGCAAGCCTGTCAACATCGCCTCTATATACACCACTCCAAAAGTCTCACTTCTAGAAGCAAGAACAAAAGCATTAGCATCTTTCATCAGGAGCGACAATTCCGAGCGTGTCTTTTGTCCTAAAAGCTTCACTCTGTCGCCAATATTATATTGATTTATAATATCTTGCAAATTATTTCTTTCTTCGCCCTCGCCTACTATATTTAGGAATACTTCTTTTTCATTCGTAAAAGCTTTATGAAAAGCCTTTATCAAAATATCAAAGCCTTTAAGCGGAATAAGATTTCCTACAGATAAGAATGTAAAACCTTGATTATTATCATGTTCTACGTTTTTAAAATTTCTTGTGTCGACAATATTATTTATCACGACACTATCGCATCTGAAATTATTTTTAAGGTTTAATGACAAAGATTTAGAGACTACGATGACAGAATCGGCATTAGAATAAGCCTTGATTGCCAACTGTTTATCCAACTCGCTAATAAATTTAGCGTCTTTATTTAATTTGCTGCTATGTTCTGTGATGAGAAATGGTATTTTCTTTTTTCTTTTAATCACTGACGCGATTGCTGCTATTGAATAGAAATGTGCGTGTATCACATCAGGTTTTCCGACTTTTTTTACAGCTTTTTTGTATAAGAAAAGAAGAAGGCTTTGCAATATTGGCAAGGCTCTTCTGTAGACACCCAATGGCAGAGAAAGTTCAAAGACCTTCACGCCATCTTTTTTGTAAGAAAACAATCCATATTTTCTTTTGTAAGCCATTGACCTGAAATCTATTGCGAGCAATGTAGTTTCAATTCCACATTCAGCAAGTGCCTTTGCTTGGTCAAATTCAAATATTCCATACAAGGGATAATTCTCGGAAGGCACGCCTCTTGATATAACAAAAGATTTCATAATCAATAATTTATAACGAGTTTAACAATTTTACATAATCTGAAGTCAGACTCTTCCTTGAATATTTTTCTACAGATTCCTTATAAATTGTTGGCAGTTCATTATTACGATATTTCAGGAATAAGTTGTTCAATTCCATTTTCATTTTCTCTTTATCATGGAAATCGATGCACAAACCTGTTTGTGTTTCTTGAAGTACCGTTGCGGTATCGCCATCGGAAGGACCGACAGCCAAGATAGGGCGTCCCGATGCCATATACTCGAACAATTTTCCTGTCAAAATTCCTTTAGCATTAGGAGTATTATTGACAAAAAGCAAGAGCACATGCGACTCGGTTTGTTTTTTAAGTACCTCAGAATGCGGCACATATGAAATTATATCGACATACTTTTCTATGCCATTGGCTTTAATGGAATCAATAACGCTTTTATCGACCTGACCTATCAACCTAATGTCAAGAGCGTTTGCAAATTCCTCATTATGAACCATTTCACCTATAGCTTCCCACAACAAAGCTGGATTTCTATTAGCACCGATGATGCCTATATGAGAAAGAGTGAACTTGTCTGTCAATTTGTTATCATTTTTTAACATTTCGCTATCAAAATCATAACCATTACAGATAACCTTAACATCTCTTCCACAAATATCCTTCAATCCTTGGGCGCAATTATTTCCCACCGTAACGATTTCATCAGCAGACATCAGCACTGATTTTTCCAATCTATGATGTTTTCTGTCAGCCAATTTTGTCAATCTTAAATCCTTGTAAAAATCTATATCGGTCCAAGGGTCACGGAAGTCGGCAATCCAAGGAATGTTAAATTTTTTATGCAATTTCTTAGCTATGAGGTGCATAGAATGAGGAGGTCCTGTAGAAATAATCGCATCGACGGGATGTTCTTTAAGGTATTTTCTAAGGAACTTCACAGAAGGACGAATCCACCAGCAACGAGCATCAGGAATAAAGAAATTACCTCTTATCCAGACACTTATATTTTCCTTCCAAGTAGATTTCTTTTTTCCTTCGTTGATAAAACCAGCTTTTATCTTCTCCTCTTTCTTTATTCCTAATATTTTTTTGTAAAAAGAATAAGGTTCAAAAATCTTGCGCTTTATCACCTCAGCTTCTGGTACGACATCCTTTTCCAACGACAAATCTTCAACTGGATATTCTGCTTCATCGGCAGTATAAATCACAGGTTGCCAGCCATTTTCAGGAAGATACTTTGACATCTTCAACCAACGCTGAACGCCAGAACCGCCTGATGGAGGCCAATAATAGGTGATGATTAAGACACGTTTCATTTCAATTGACAATTTACAATGTACAATTAATTATTCATTGTTCTCTGATGCTTTCCTATAACTCACAAAGATTGCAGCTAATAATCCCAAAATCAAAATAAGTGAACTTACGAATTGAATTGTGCCACCGACTTTCCAGATCTTAGGTTCGTAGCGCATCATAATCTCATGATTACCAGCAGGAACGACAGCTGCTCTTAAGATATAGTCAGCTCTAATCAAAGGACTTTCATTTCCGTCAATCCACATTGTCCAGCCTTTGCTTGTCCATATTTCAGAGAATACAACAAGTTCATCTTTTGTAGAATTAAAACTGTAAACCAATTCATTAGGTTTGTATGAAGTCAATTGTATTTTTCCTGTACCAACTGATGGTTTGAAATCGCCAACAATATCTTTAAATTCATCATTAACGATTGCTGTAGTTTTCACGTCAGTATTTTCAATAGCTTTAATCTCTTCATTTGGCGTTGCGACCCAATCTATATTTGAAACAATCCAAGCATTTCCGAGAGCATTTTGATTTTTCATCAAAGCTGGTCTATTATCTTTAGCATGAATTATATACTTAGTATTCAACATATTAAGCACTTTCCAGAAGGAATCGCCGCCTACTTTGCTACCACTCAAATAGTGATTTATAATATCTTGATAACGACGTAATTTCGCACCATGATAACCACCGATAGACTTATGATAATAAGAAGTACTTGCGTCATTGAAAGTATTTTTAGTCAAATCCATCACTCTGTAATCCAAGCTCTTATCTTGTAAAATCTGCTTATCTATCGCCGTCATAGTGAAAGGATTTTCTGTGCGACGTTTTTCGATGAAGTTATCATTATTGAGATAACGTTTGCTGATTGGATACATATCGACAACTATCAACACAGCGAGCATTGCAAACATCACGTTATTTTTCAATTTGCCTTTAGTATTGAGGAACAATAAAATAGCTGCAACTGCAATAAACAAGAAACTTCTTATCGCATCTTTTTGGAATATTGCCATTCTTACCTTTTCAATATCAGCAGCAAGCATTTGATAGATAGCACCGTCTTTTCCTGCTCCCAACTTAGCGAACTGAGCTGCTTCAGCCTGGCTCATAAAATCGAAGAAGACATTAGGGATGATGTAGAACAGCAAACACAAACCAGCAGTCAATCCGAAAGATATGTAGAGGTAATACATATTTTTCTTCAACATCTCGGGATTCTTTATTATTTCCACTACAGCCAGTATTGCCAATATCGGCATACAAACCTCAGCGATAACGAGTGTCATTGAGACAGCTCTGAACTTATTATACATTGGAAAATAATCGAGGAAGAAGTCGGTGAATCCCATGAAATTTTTACCCCAACTCAGTAATATTGAGAGTATTGTCGCTGCGAGCATCACCCACTTTATTTTTCCTTTCACAACGAATAGACCGAGTACGAAAAGGAAGCATACTATTGCGCCGACGTAAACAGGACCGCTTGTTCCAGGCTGGTCGCCCCAATAAGCATTGTTTTGAGCTATTGTAGAACGGAAACGAGGGTCAGCATTTTGCAATGCAGGATTGTCGTTGCCGATAAAATCAGACGCACCGCCTTTCACATTAGGAATCATAAGGCTCCATGTCTCACCTATGCCGTAACTCCATTGTGTGACATAATCTCTGTCAAGTCCACGAGTCTGATTTCCAGTATTCTCCGTCAATACCGGTTTGCCGCGCATTGTCTCTTTACCAAATTCATAATTAGCATAAAGCGTTGTCACACTTGTCATTACAGCGAATGCTCCAGCAATAAGAAGAACACTGCTTGCTTTGAAGAATTGTGGTAATGTCTTTGTTTTTATCGCATCAATAAATTCAGCGATGACCATAATCATCACAATCATAAATAAATAATATGTGATTTGGATATGGCCAGCTCTTATTTCAAGAGCGAGAGATATTGCAGTAATGACAGCACCCCAGAGATATTTTCCTTTGTAAGCCATTATGATACCGGCAATTACGGGAGCCATATAAGCCATTGCGACGGCTTTTGAATTATGGCCAGCACCGATGACGATGAAGAGATACGACGTAAAACCATATGCAAGTCCACCGAGAAAACTGACCCATACATTAGCACCGAGCACCATCATCAAAATGAAGAAACCTAACATGCTAATAAACACAGAACCAATAGGATGAGGGAAACCAATATTGAGAATTCTATTAACATAATTCATCATATTGGATTTTTGTATCACACCGATATTCCATGCTGGCATTCCTCCGAACATTGAGTTTGTCCAAAGCGACTGCTCGCCGGTCTCTTCACGAAACTCTGTAATTTCCTGCGACATGCCCTTATACATTTCGATGTCATGCTGTTTGATTCTCTTACCTTCGAGAATTGGAGAGAAATAAACCAAAGTTATTGCTGCAAACGCAATGATAGCGAATAAGATACCTAGAAATTGTTTGTTTTTAAAGATGTTACTTTTCATAATTCTTAACTTAATTCACAATGCATTATTCACAATGCATAATTAGTATACAAATTTAATATTTTTTGTTTTTTCTTCTGACTCAATAATCAATAAATAAACATTATTTTTTTTCAACGATTTTATGAAGTCAGACATATGAATTTTATTCATTCCCGACTGCATTTTTCCATAATTCTTAATGAATATTAACGAAGCATTTTGATTGTAAATTTTAACATTTACGTCCGACGTATTTCTTAATAAAAATTCACATATAGAATTCTGATTTATCGGATTAGGATAAATGTCAACATTTTTACAGTTAATTTCTTTCAAGTAAGTGATATCAGACTCATAGCAGCCAATATCAATTCTGTCACCTATGATTCGAGGATTTCCTGCCAGATCTTTTTCAGGAATTATAAGTCCGGCAGTATCAACGGTTCCGTTATTTATTGCCGGGCTTCCGGCTTGAAGACGGAAATCACGGTTTTGAATATCGAAAAACATTGGATCGCTGTCGATTATCGTAGCAGTGTCGTAAACAGCGATGTTGGAATTTCCGTGGACATCTTCATATCCGCCTTGCAGTATTGAGTTGTAGAACTCAGGAGCGCAGTCGCTGCCCCAAACAAAAATCTGCGAGCCGTCCGGAATTGCCGCATGCTCATCGTACCAGTCGTTGCCCCAGATGATGCAATTCTTAAACACAGGACGCGCCTCGCTGAAAAACTGCAGCGCTCCGCCACCAGCAGCGATAGTGTAATTGTTAGTCATGGTGACGTTTTGTATCAATGGAGATGAAGTCGCCATTGCCATCGCTCCGCCATAATGATATGCTATATTATTATCAAACAAACAGTTAGAAACTCTTACTTCAAAATCATTGCTACGTTGTATTCCCATTCCCGCAGCATTGACAGCATAGTTATCTTCAAAAATAGCATTGTTGACATCGACGTAACAGCTATCAAAATTGACACCACCGCCATAACATCCAGTGCAATAATTATCATGGAAATACATGTTTTCCATTTTTACTTCGCTGTTATTAAACTGAAAACCCGCGCCATGCATATAGACACCTTCTTCGTTAAAACCGAAGTTCGAGTCGACCTCACAATTAGAGATATTTACAGAGGAATGCTCAGCGTAAAGCGCGCCGCCTTTTGAATCGGTGAGATTATGATGAAATGTGGAATTACAGATGTTTACGATTGAATTACAGATTCTTAATGCGCCTCCGAAGTTTTGAGACACCACAGGGGTGACGTCTCTACTGCTGACCGCTTTCCCAAAAGAGAAATGGCAATAATCTAAAATCACGGTGTCTTTTGCGTTTTGTAAGACAAGTCCGTTCCAACCGCCTTTTCCTTTTTTCCAATTGAAGAATCCGGTGGTGTCACGGGCGGTGAAATAGATGGAATCTGTCTCGTTGCCGAGAGCCTTGAAAGAGCCATTTACTATTATGCTGAAATAATCTTTGAAAACAACGCGAGTCCCTTCGGAAATTGTCAGCGACTTATCTTCTGGAACGATGACGTCTTTAATGACTAATACAGTATCGCAATTCCATAATCCATCCTGAATACCAGAGACTTCTATCGTTTGAGATTTCAGTAAAAAAGGTAATAAAAAGATTAACGACACTAATATTTTTTTCATCATAAAATTCAAATTGAAACGTACAAAAATAATCATTTTTCAGCAATAAAAATTCACTATATTATTTATTAGGTATTTTGTTTGAAATAAAGATTTTTCCATTATTTTTGTAGTTTGAATAAACATTCTTAACATTCAAGAAAATCAATAATTTTTTAACATAAAAGATATGAGTAACACTAAAAAACTTTTTGAAGAATTCCCACAGGTAAGCACTGAACAATGGGAAGCAGTGATTCAAAAAGACCTCAAAGGAGCTGACTACGACAAAAAGCTTGTTTGGAAAACAGCTGAAGGTTTCTCAGTAAGACCTTACTACCGTGCTGAAGACCTCAATTCAATCACATGGAACAACGTGGAACCTAATCAGTTCCCATACGTTCGCGGCAACAAGACAAAAGGCAACGAATGGTTAATCTGCCAAGACATCAACGTTGTTGACTGCAAAGCTGCTAACGAAAAAGCATTAGACGCACTCAAGAGAGGCGCTAACGCTATCACATTCCGTTTAGAATACGACAAACTCTACACCGACCTCGAAATCTCAGCATTGCTCAACGGCATCAACGCTAAAGAAGTCGAGTTGAGTTTCTACAACAACAAATATCATTTACCACTTTTGGAACAGCTTTCAAGAATCCCTGAATTACGCGGTTCTTTGAACTATGACCCATTGACACGCTACATCCGTCGCGGCACATGGTTCATCTCTGAAAGCACAGACATGGAATTGGCTTACATCTTGACAAAAGCCGACATGCCAGGTTTCCAAACAATAGGCATCAACGCTCACGTATTCACCAATGCAGGTGCAACAATCGCTCAAGAAATGGCATTCGCTTTGGCAGTAGGAGCTGAATATTTAGACAAATTAACTGACACAGATTTAAGCATCGACGAAATCCTTCCTAAGATGCGCTTCAACGTTGCTGTAGGTCAAAACTACTTCATGGAAATGGCTAAGATGCGTGCTTACAGAGTATTATGGGCAAACATCGCTAAGGCATTCGGCGCAAAAGAAGAAAACGCTAAGATGCTCATCCACGCTTTCAACGCACAAATCAACATGAGCTTGTATGATTCATACGTCAATATGTTACGTACAACAACAGGTTCTATGTCAGCTATCCTCGGTGGCGTTCACTCATTCAGCGTAACTCCATTCGACATGGTTTACGAACCAACAACAGAGTTCGCAGAACGTATCGCTCGCAACCAACAGCTCATCTTGAAAGAAGAATCACACTTCGACAAAGTCGCTGACCCAGCAGCAGGTTCATATTATATCGAAAACCTCACTGACTCATTGGTTAAAGCAGCTTGGAACTTATTCCTTCAAATCCAAGAAGAAGGCGGTTACCTCGCAGCATTGCGTAACGGCACAATCCAAAAGATGGTTAAAGACAGCGCAACAAAACGCCTCAACAACGTAGCAACACGTCGCGAAATCATCCTCGGTACAAACCAATTCCCTAACTTCACAGAGACAATGAAGTCAGATCCAGAAGCATGGGTATTTGAAGCAAACTGCCGCCGCGACGAAAACGCTGAAGTTGACACAATCGTAACTTACCGCGTCGCTCAACAATTCGAACAATTACGTTATGCAACAGATGTATATAGCCAAAGCAACAAACGCCCTGTAGTATGGATGTTGACATACGGCAACTTAGCAATGCTCAAGGCAAGAGCTAACTTCGCTTCTAACTTCTTCGCATGCGCTGGCTTCGAAGTAGTCGACAACGCTGGTTTCAAGACTGTTGAAGACGGTATCGCAGCAGCTAAGGAAGTTAAACCTGAAATCGTTGTCATCTGCTCTTCAGACGAAGAATACGGCGAAGGCAACGCTCTTAAGATTTACGAAGCTCTTAAAGACCAAGCTATCGTCGTTTTGGCTGGTAACCCAGAAGGCACAGCCGACGTACTCAAAGCAGCTGGCATGGAATACTTCATCCACGTCAAGAGCAACGTTTTAGAGACATTACAAGATTTTCAAAAGAAATTAGGTATAACAAAATAAAGAAAGGAATAACAATGAAGCCAAATTTTAAAGATATAAACATCAACGTTATACCTCAGACAGAAGACCCAAAAGAATGGGAAAACAAAAACGGTATAAAACCAGAATGGGAAACTGTTGAACATATCAACGTACGTCCAGCTTACACATCAGCACAACTCGAAGGTATGGAACACCTCAACTACGCAGCAGGTATCGCTCCTTACCTCCGCGGACCATACTCAACAATGTATGTGATGCGTCCTTGGACAATCCGTCAATATGCAGGTTTCTCAACAGCAGAAGAATCAAACGCTTTCTATCGTCGTAACATCGCTGCTGGACAAAAAGGTTTGTCAGTTGCTTTCGACCTTGCTACACACCGTGGCTATGACGCCGACCACGAACGCGTTATGGGTGACGTCGGTAAAGCTGGTGTAAGTATCTGTTCAGTAGAAGACATGAAAGTCTTATTCGACCAGATTCCTCTCAACAAGATGTCAGTGTCTATGACAATGAACGGCGCTGTTTTGCCAGTGTTGGCATTCTACATCGTCGCTGCTTTGGAACAAGGCGCCACCTACGAAGAACTTCAAGGTACAATCCAAAACGACATATTGAAAGAATTCATGGTTCGTAACACATATATCTATCCACCTGAATTCTCAATGCGTATAATCGCTGACATCTTCGAATTCACATCTAAGAAGATGCCTAAGTTCAACTCAATCTCTATCTCTGGCTACCATATGCAAGAAGCTGGTGCTACATGCGACATCGAGTTGGCTTACACTTTGGCTGACGGTTGGGATTATCTCCGCACAGGTGTTAAATCAGGTCTCGACATCGACGCTTTCGCACCACGTCTTTCATTCTTCTGGTGTTCAGGTATGAACCACTTCATGGAAATCGCTAAGATGCGTGCAGCTCGTATGTTATGGGCTAAGATCGTCAAGACTTTCAATCCTAAGAGCGAAAAGTCATTGGCACTCCGTACACACACTCAAACATCAGGTTGGTCATTGACAGAACAAGACCCATTCAACAACGTTGCACGTACATGTATCGAAGCTATGGGAGCAGCACTCGGCCACACACAATCATTGCACACCAATGCTTTGGACGAAGCTATCGCTCTTCCTACAGACTTCTCAGCACGTATCGCTCGTAACACTCAAATCTACATCCAAGAAGAAACTAACGTATGTAGAGTAGTTGACCCATGGGCAGGTTCATATTACATTGAATCATTGACAAAAGAAATCGCCGACAGAGCTTGGGAACACATAATGGAAATCGAAGCTATGGGCGGTATGGCAAAAGCTATCGAGACAGGTCTTCCAAAGATGCGTATCGAAGAAGCAGCAGCACGCAAACAAGCTCGTATCGACGCTGGCAGCGAAATCATCGTTGGTATCAACAAGTTCCGTCTTGAACATGAAGACGCTATCGAAACTCTCGAAGTCGACAATACAGCAGTTCGCGAATCACAAATCAAACGTCTCAACGACTTACGCGCTAAACGTAACCAAGCTGACGTTGACCGTTGCTTAGCAGCTATCACAAAAGCAGCTGAAACAGGCGAAGGCAACTTGTTAGAATTAGCAGTTGAAGCAGCTAAATGCCGTGCTACATTAGGCGAAATATCTATGGCATGTGAAAAAGTAGCAGGACGTTATAAAGCAGTTATTCGTACAATATCAGGAGTTTATTCTATGGAAACAAAAGGTGATGCTAAATTCGCTGAAGCAGTTGCTAAAGCTGACGAATTCGCTAAGATCGAAGGACGCCGTCCTCGTATCATGATTGCTAAGATGGGTCAAGACGGTCACGACCGTGGCGCAAAAGTCGTAGCAACAGGTTACGCTGACATAGGCTTCGACGTTGACATGGGCCCATTATTCCAGACACCAGCAGAATCAGCACGTCAAGCAGTTGAAAACGACGTTCACATCCTCGGCGTTTCAAGTTTGGCAGCTGGTCACAAAACTCTCGTTCCTCAAGTTATCGAAGAACTTGAAAAATTAGGTCGTCCTGACATCATGGTAGTCGTCGGTGGTGTTATCCCTCCACAAGATTATCAATTCTTGTACGACGCTGGCGCAGCAGCTATCTTCGGACCTGGCTCAGTCATCAGCGACTCTGCAATCAAGATGTTAGATTTGCTTTTAGCAGCAAGAGGATAATAGCGGCGAGCTATGAGCCTTGAGCTGTGAGCTCAAAATAACAAAAGGCTAGAGGATTTTCCTTTAGCCTTTTTTATTTAAAAGGACACATTCGATGTGTCCCTACGATACAAAAAAAAAGACCGTCACTTAATCAAGTAACGGTCCTTTAATTATTGAATTATAAATTCTGTATTATTTCACAACAAGTTTCTCAACTTTACCGTTTACGTTAACGAAGTAAACGCCTGTATTTAAGTCTTTAATATCGATTGTTGCGTCATCAGCGACATTGACGTCTTTCACGCAACGACCTGTCATATCAAAGATTTTGACATTTGCCTCTCCATTTGAAACAATCTTAACTTCTGATGTAGCAGGATTTGGATAGAGAGCATAGCTATTATTTTCAAATTCGTCTACACCTTCTCCGTCCTCTTCTTCACCTTTATGTTTTGTAATGGCTGCATTGATTTCGCTGATGAGATGTCCTGTTGACTCTACTGGCCAAATATCATCGATGATGATTCGACGGTCTGGAGCAACAAGCTTCATTGTTGCAAAAAATTGCACGCCATAAGCTGTACATATATCATGAACATTAGTACCATATGTAAAAGGATGGATAATTGGGAAGTCTACTTGATAGTCAACAGTCCACCAGTTAGCAGTAAGACTATCACCTGTTGGGTCAATACCGATGAAATAAACTTCGTCTTGATTTGCGCCGAAATTATAATATGTTTCAGCTACGATTTGTGAGAATTGACCTTCTGGATCTTCTGTTTCTGTAAAGAAGAAATAAAGGAATGCATATTGTCCGTTATCTAAGACATCATACAAATGGACTTGTCTTCCATAGTCATCGATACAGTTAAAATCAGGAGCTGTTTGAGCTTTAACACCAAAAGCAAGCATCAAAACAACGATTAATGATAAAATTCTTTTCATAAGCGTTTGTGTTTATGTGATTATTATTTAATTATTAATTTTTCAATATTTCCAGCGACATTGATGAAGTAGATACCTTTATTAATATCACTTACGTTTATTGTTGCATCGTTGATGTTAGCGACGCGTACGTTTTTCACGCAGCGACCTGTCATATCATAGATATTGACATCAGCTTCGCCATTCATTGCTGAAGTAATCTTAACTTCTGATGAAGCAGGATTTGGATAAATTACAAAGTCATTTTCAGCGACTTCAATATTGCTATCTGGATTTATTGGGTCTTCGCCTTCTGCTGGTGTTGTAGCGCAAGCTTCATTTGAGTGTTCTGACTCGCCAACTGTATTAACAGCTGTCACAGTGAAGCAATATTCAGTTTCTGGGTTAACCAAAATTTCAACTTCAGTTCCCATCACCTGACCATCACCGACAAGATTACCTTTATGATAGACATAATAGAATATTGCAGTTTCAACAGCTTCCCATTCTATCACAATGAGACCAGAATTTTCAGCATAAACATTGATTACTGGAGCGTCAGGAACTGTTGTTGGTTCTGGATATTCAGGTTCATCGTCGTCGCCATCATCTTCGCCTTCAGTTTGTGTTGTAGCACATACTTTAACAACATCGCTTTCGCCTGTTGGATAAACTGCTGAAACTTCGAAGCAGTATTCTGTACCTGCTGTCAAGTCTTCAAATGTGTATGTTGTTTCTGTTAAGCCTAAGATATTTGTTGCGAAACCTGAAGGAGTATAGATGTTATAACTTGTTGCGCCGTCAACAGCTTCCCATGTTAATGTCACTGTTGTTTCTGTTGTAGTAGCGACTACATTTGGAATTTCCAATTCTGTTGGTTCTTCTGTATTGTCGTCACCATCATCGTCGCCAGTGTTATCGTCACCTTCAGTTTGTGTTGTAGCACATACTTTAACAACATCACTTTCGCCTGTTGGATAAACTGCAGAAACTTCGAAGCAATATTCTGTACCAGCTGACAAGCCTTCAAATGTGTATGTTGTTTCTGTTAAGCCTAAGATATTTGTTGCGAAACCTGAAGGAGTATAGATATTATAACTTGTTGCGCCGTCAATAACTTCCCATGTTAATGTCACTGTTGTTTCTGTTGTAGTAGCGACTACATTTGGAATTTCGAATTCTGTTGGTTCTTCTGTATTGTCATCACCATCATCGTCGCCAGTGTTATCGTCACCTGTAACGAGGTTGTCATTGATTATTCCAACGACTTGGTCTGTTGAAGTGATAGGCCAAATTTCCTCAAGAACGATATCATGATTTGGAGCGATAAGAACTAAAGCTGGTGTAAAAACACCTGTAATTCCACCATAAGTCTGAGAAATAGAATAAGCACTTTGGTCTTTTGCTACTAAAGGGAATTCTATCTCAGTTAGATGAGCCCATTGATTAAGAAGTGTACTTTCATTAGCATGGTCTATACCAATCATATATACATCATCTTGGTTTTTACCCAAATTACTATAAACTCCGTTTATTATTGCAGCCAAGTCATCTGATGTTGACTGATAATTAAGGAAGAAAAGCAAGGCATGCTGACCTCCGTCAAGGATTTCGAACAATGTCTTTTCTGTTCCGTTATCAGAAAAAGTGAAATCTGCTGCTTCTGTTATAGCCAATCCTTGTGCCTTTACGTTGAAGCACAACATCATAACAACGATTAAAGATAAAAATTTTCTCATAAGCTTTGTATTTTGTTGATTATTGTAATTTATTTGCTGTGAGCAACGAGCTTTGAGCTATGGGCAATCTGCTCATTGCTTATTGCTTATTATTTCTTGATAAAACGTTTTACTACTTCACCGTTTTCTGTAACAACCTTCACGAAATAAATTCCGCTATTCAAGTTTGTAACACTGACCGCTGATTGCTGACCGCTGATTGCTAATTGTCTTCTTCCATAAACATCATAAATCTCTACTGTCAGTGTCTGTGTCAAAGTCTGTGTCTCAATGTAAAGTCTATCGTTAACAGGATTTGGATAGACGTTGAGGTTACATGCAACGAGTTCTATATTACCATCTTCATTCACTGTTGTGACGAATTCCACTTTTGTCACTTCGCCCCATTCGCCTTTAGCATTTTTACCTTGAGCTATGGCATAGAAAGCAGTATTTTCATGCAAGTTAATCCATTCCCATCTGTCAACATCATAAAGAGCATATGGGTCGGTATGAAGAATCTCCATTGTTGAGTCAACGCCTATTGAGTCAGCATATAATTTTTCTATAAGAATGTAATGATATTCTGCTGTTTCTTCATTTGGTGTTGCAACAACGTACACTGAAGAATCTGAGATGACTTCTACTTGAAGGTCGATGACAGAAACGCCTTCGCCACCAAGTACTTCTGTTGTAACTTTTTGTCTGTCTAATTGAATATTTTCACCTTCAATGTCTTTTGATAATACGAAGATTGTATATTCTGTATTAGGAATAAGTTCATCCCACAAGTTTGTTGAAGCACCAGTTCTTTCGATACTCCACATTTCTATCAATTGTTCCAATGGCACTCCGAATGCTGTAGCCCAACCTTCCATTGATTCTTCTGTATCAAGCAAGATATAATATGAAGCACATTCTCCCGATGGAACGAATGAAACGTCAACTGTAGTTGTAGTAACGTTTGTGACTGTAATTTCCACTACTGGTGTCAATCCTTCTTCGCCTTCTTCTGGTGTTTCATTTTCATCATCTTCATTGTCATCGCCACCACATTCATATTCTTTTATGCCGAAAGGTGTCAATGCAGATACTATATCTTCAGACTCTTCTATTGATGCTATATCTTGAAGCTTAATGCTCTTGTCAGGAGCGATGAGTATTGTTGTTGGGTATTCATATACCTGATAAGTGATTCTAGTAATATCAAAAGCAGCACCTTCCATACCGTTGCTTTCTTCGGTATTATGAATAATTGGAAATTCAATGCCATATCTTTCTACATATTTCTTTGCTAATGATGGTGTAGCATTAGGCAAAACACTTACAAAGAACACATCATGTCGGTTACAACCCAAACGTTTATAAGCTTCAACCAATGATGGAGGTAGTGTTGACGTTGTATCCTTTGTTGTTGTATAAAAATTCATCAAGACATATTGTCCGCCTTCAAGTATTTCGTATAAATCAATTTCGTTACCGAGATAGTCGGTAGCAGTGAAGTTAGGAGCTTCTGTTAATTCTGTTTGTGCGCTCAAACCGATGCTGAATATCACAGCGATAACAAGAGATAATAATTTCTTCATATCTATTCTTTTATTTACGTTAAACAAGCGGACAAATGTAATAATTATTATTCAAAAAAAAAAGACAATCGCCATAATTTTGACGATTGTCTTTTTACATTATTATTTATCCGACGCAATGCGTCATTTCTTAATTATTCAATGACTAATTTTTGAATATTGTGGCTGTGGCTTTGTTGAACAGAGACGAAGTAAACACCTTTATTCAAGTCTTCTACATTGATAGTAACATTGCTCATTTCTGTTACAGAAACTTGTTTTACGCAACGGCCTGTCATATCGAAGATGCTTACTTGTGCTTCACCTTTCAAAGATGATTCGATGTTGATAGTTGATTGAGCTGGGTTTGGATAGATATTGAAACCAGCAGCTACTTCTACCAATGATTCTGGGTCTGTTGTGAATGTTTCAACAGCTGTTACGCCCCATTCGTTGCCAGCGTTGAGAGCTGAACCTAATGCTACATATGCTGTTTCTGGTTTGAGATTATCCCATGTTGATTCTGATGCAACGTAGAAAGGATAACCATCGTTACGTACTTGTGCTACCATAGCTTCTTCGCCAAGTGAATCATAATCTTCTTTTGTTACGAGGCCGAAGTGGAATTCTACTGTGAATTCGTTTGGAACAGCTGATATTGTAACGCTTGTTCCCATTGGTTTAACTTTCAAGCTAACTTCAGCTGGACCGATTGGTTGTTCAACAACAAATTCATAAATTGTTGGAGCAAACCATTCACCTTCGCCGTTTCTACCTACAGCAACAAGGTAATAAGGAGTATTAGGGAAGAATGTTGGTGTACCATCATCTTTCTTAATAGGCACTTCATATGTTTCTGTTTCGCAGAATGGATAACCATCGTGTGCAAGTGCATTGAGGAATGCGAATTGGTTTTCTGATACAAGGCCTTCAATTGCACCTTCTTCATAATATTCTTTTCTTGTGAAACCGAAATGGTAATCAGCTGTTGATGCGCTTGGAACAGCTCTAGCAACAACGTGTGATGCTGAAACATTAACAGTAAGTTCAAAAGTTACATCACCATCGTCACCAGAACATAATGTTCTTGTTTCCAAAACTGATTTCTCACCGTTTTTGCCATCATGGCCTACAGCTTGTGCGTAAACATAGTATGTTGTTGATTCTCTCAAGCCTTCGAATGTGTGTGAGAATTCGCTGCTTTCAGCTAATGTTCCTTGTGCGATAAGCTCTTCTGATGTAGCGTTTGCTGAAGTTGAAATTGCATAGTAGAATTTATCAACTGCTGTATTAGCACGGAAGTCAACGTGAACTTTTGTTGAAGCTTCAAGGATGTTTTTACCTGTTGCGCCCATAACTTTTGTTGTTTCAACAGAAACTGATGGAGTTTGGTTGCCGCAGTAGCTTTCTTCAATATCGAAGTTTGTTGTGAAGTATTCAACCATTGAAGATGCTGATTGTGGATAATAGTCTTGAAGAACGATTTTATGGTCTGGAGCGATGAGGATACATGTTGGGTGAGCTGTAATACCATACATTTGTTCAATCTTATCGCCTGTATCGCCACCTGTTTGTGTGTGAATTGTTGGGAATGGGATATCAAATTTAGCGAACCATTCTCCGATAGAATAAGATGCATTGTTGTCAGTTGGTGAAACTTCCATAAAGTAAACGTCACCTTCATTACAACCTAACATATAGTAAGCATCAATGAGTCTTGGTGTTGTTTCATGACAATTGACACATGTATTGAAGAAGAAGTCGATCAATACATATTGACCGCCGTCTAAAATTTCAAAAAGGTCAATTTCTTCGCCATTATGAGCTGTTGATGTAAAGTTAACAGCTTCTGTTAAAGTTGTTTGTGCGCTTACGCTAATGCTTAAAAACAAAGCGAAAACAAATGATAAAATTTTCTTCATTTTTGAGATGATTTTGATTTAAATTGTTATTTAGAATAATTTGCAAATTTAAGATAATTTTAAAAACTAGAGGGCATTTTTTCCTAAAAAAGTAATAATTTGCGATGAGCAATGAGTTATGAGCTGTGAGCAATGTTTTTAAATTATGCATTGTGAATTTAAAAGATTCTTCAACGCGTCTCGTAAAAATAAAAAAGGACGCGATAAATCACGTCCCTACTAATTTTCAGTTTTCAACTTTCAACTTTCAATTCAAAACAACAACTTTCTCCTTCTTGCCATTGACATTAATAAGGTAAATTCCTTTTTCAATATCGCTGAGGTCTATTATCGCATCGCTGAGATCGGAGACGATGACATTTTTCACGCAGCGACCTGTCATATCATAAATGTTTACTTCACCTTTACCCGACATCTCTGATTTTATATTGATATATGATGATGCTGGATTTGGATGTATATTGAATTTGTTTTCAATTATTTCAATATTGCCATCTAATGATGTGTAGAACTGTACCTGTGTTGTATCGCCCCATATTCCATCAGCATTCTTGCCTTGAGCTATCGCATAGTATTTTGTTTTTGGCTTTAAGTCGAGCCATTCCCATTCATTAACTTCGTATAGCGCATTCGTATCGGCATGAAGAATATTCATAGTTGAATCAATACCTATTGAATCTGAATAAGTTTTTTCTATGAGGATGTAATGATATTCAACTGTTTCTTCATTAGGTGTTGCTGTAATATACACTGAAGTATTTGACATAATCTCCACATCAAGATTTACGACTGATGTTCCAGCTTCGATGACTGGTTCGTCGCAACCATGTTGCTTTATGCCGAATTGTTCAAGCTGCTCAATGATGTATTGGGATTCTCTTGCTTTAATAGAATCGTAATTGATGTCTTGCAACAAGATTTTACGATCAGGGGCAATTAACACCAATGTTGGATATTGTCTAGGTTCATAGGCTTGTTGTATTTCTATTCCGCCGCCTTCTCTACTGATTGTTGGATATTGGACTCCATATTTCTCTGCCCACCATTGGCAAAGCTCATCGTTGTCGTAATGTGAAACCTCCATAAAAAACACATCATGATTGTTACATCCAAATGCTTCGTAAGCCTCAACGACATAAGGAACGACTCTCTGGCAAGGAGTACATTGGTAATAATAGAAATCTATAAGGACATGCTGTCCTCTGTCTAAGATTTCAAATAAATTTACCACTTCTTCTCCGTAACAATCTGTTCCTGTGAAGTCGACAGCTTCTGTTAAAGATGTTTGTGCTTTTACATTAAAGCCCAATATTGTAATAATAACAAGTGTAAAAATCTTTTTCATAAATATAAATTTAGTTATTGTGCAAAGATAATATTTTTAAGGTAATATTTCTTATTTTTGCGAAGAAACATCTATAGCCATGAGCTATGGGCTGCGAGCTATGAGCAATCATGATTGCCCACAACTCACTGCTCACTGTTCACTGACAAGAATAAAGATTATGGAAAGAAAAAGAGGAATCATAAAGAAAGGATTTTCAAAGCTTATCAAAGAAGAAAAGTTAAAAGCTGTTGCGGAATTCATTGAGAATCCGAGTGAATTCATTGCTTTGTTAAAAAGTTTCTGGCATCAAGACCAAGAACATCAAAAAAAGTTTGACGAGTTCAGTGAGAACACCATTTCGAACTTTCACATTCCTTACGGCGTTTCGCCAAATGTAATCATCAATGGTGAGACATATATCGTACCTATGGTTATTGAGGAAAGTTCTGTCGTTGCAGCAGCTTCTGCCGCAGCGAAATTCTGGGGCGAACGTGGCGGCTTCCACGCTGAAGTCATCGATGTGAAGAAAGTCGGCCAAGTACATTTCTGCTGGAAAGGCAAGAAAGAAACTCTGCTCAATCTCATGCCTGATATCAAGAGCGAACTCTTGCGCAACACCGCTTCCATCACCGAAAAGATGGAGAAACGCGGCGGTGGCATCATCGACATCGAGCTCATCGACTTCACTGATAAAATTGATAACTATTATCAGCTTCGCGTCACCTTCAACACCTGCGACTCCATGGGTGCCAACTTTATCAACTCGATATTGGAAAGCTTCGGACGCAGCCTTCAGGATTTCTTCGCTCGTCAAGAGTCATTAGCCAAAAACGAAAGAGAAGTAGAAATAGTGATGTGCATCTTGTCGAACTACACCCCAGAATGCAAGGTGAAAGTCTGGGTAGAATGTCACACCGATGAGCTCAACGGCGTTTACGAACAACTTGACGGCAAGGCATTTGCAGAAAAATTCAAGAAAGCCGTCGACATCGCAAACATCGACGAGTATCGCGCCGCGACACATAACAAAGGTATCTATAACGGCATCGACGCCGTAGTCATCGCGACAGGCAACGACTTCCGCGCAGTGGAAGCAGCAGGTCATTCCTATGCTTCAAGAAACGGACATTACGGAAGCCTCTCTTATGTCGAGATCAAAGACGATATATTCAGATTTACATTGGAAGTACCATTGGCACTCGGCACCGTCGGAGGCCTTACCTCATTACACCCATTGGCAAAGCAATCGCTTGAACTGATGGGCAATCCTTCAGCAAAACAACTGATGATGATCGCTGCCACAATGGGGCTCGCCAACAACTACGCAGCCGTCAAGTCGTTAACGACCAAAGGAATACAACAAGGTCATATGAAAATGCACCTTGCTAACATACTCAACCAATTCAGTGCAACAGAAGAAGAAAAGACAGCAGCAATAGAATATTTCAAAGACAAAACCGTTTCATATTCCGAAGTTGAGAAATTCATTTGTTCAGTTAGAATTTCAAAAAATTGTTAATTGTTAATTGTACATTGTAAATTGATTAGGAGTTATGCTTTATAAATCAAATGGTAAATTTTTGTTAACGGGAGAATATCTCGTTTTGAAAGGTGCGACGGCGCTGGCTTTACCTTTGAAGAAAGGACAAAGTCTTGATGTTGAAACATTAGACAGCAACGAAGGTCTCATCCATTGGGATGCTTTTTATAAGACAACATCCCAAGTTCAGAGTTCAGAGTTCAGAGTTCAGAGTTCAAATTATCATTGGTTTTCAGCTATTTTAGACAAAAACGATTTCAGCGTGAAGAGTACCGACGACAAGGAGAAGGCTGAACGTTTATCTGATATTTTGTTGAAGGCAAAGTCTTTAAACGGAAGCATCTTCACTGATTCTCACGACTATAAGTTCCGCACCCACCTGGATTTCGACCCGCAGTGGGGTCTCGGCAGCAGCTCTACATTAATTAATAATATAGCAGAATGGGCAGAGATAAATCCTTATAAACTTTTAGACCGGACATTTAAAGGCTCGGGATACGACATCGCATGCGCAAAATCCAACAACCCGATTTTCTTCAGAGTGATGAGCGATGACCCGCAAGCCATCAGCCAAAACATAGAAGCAGCCAACTTTAACCCGACTTTCAAAGACAAACTCTATTTCGTCTATCACGGCCATAAACAAAACTCCGCAAGAGAAATAAAAGCCTTTTTAAGCAAAGAAAAGAATTTCGACAACGAGATAAAATCCATCAGCGAAATAAGCAGAATATTACCTGATGTACAAACACTTAGGGATTTCTGTTATTTCATCAAGATACACGAAGAAATAACAGCGGCATGTCTGGAACAGAAACGTCTCAAAAAATATTTTAACGATTTTGAAGGAGAAATAAAATCGCTCGGAGCATGGGGAGGCGACTTTTTCCTGGTAGCTACAGAATGGGACGAAGAAAAAGTCAAAAAATATTTCGACAGCAAAGACCTTAACATTGTTTTTAAATATAACGATATAGTATTATAATAATTATTTGGCTTAAGGTTTAAGGCTTAAGGTTTAAGGAATATTTTCAAGAACCAAATAAACTTTAAAACTTAAAGCACCCAACTTCAAAACTACTTTAAACTTTAAACCTTAAACTTTAAACTAATATGGATAATCAAATAATCAAACGCAGTCCGTCAAACATCGCAATAGTGAAATATTGGGGAAAACACGGAAATCAACTTCCAAACAATCCTTCAATAAGCTTCACTCTAAGCAATTGTTTTACAGAGACAAAAATAACATATCAGGAAAATGGTTCAGATTCCATCAAGATGGATTTCTATTTTGAAGGAAAGGAAAATCCAGCTTTCAAAAATAAAATCGAGAAGTATCTCCTTGAAAACGAACAATATTTCTCTTTCTTAAAAGGTCTTGAACTTAAAATTGAAAGTTACAATTCATTCCCACATTCATCAGGAATAGCGTCAAGCGCTTCTTCTATGAGTGCGTTGATAATGTGTTTGTTAGCAATAAAATACAAAGATAAAGGAATCGACTTGCAAGAAGCGTCGTTCTTATCGAGATTAGCTTCCGGAAGTGCAGCGCGTTCTGTATATCCAATAATGACATTATGGGGCAAGACAGCATCATTATCAGATAGTTCTGACGAATATGCCATTCCTATAGGAGACATGATACATCCTGTTTTCAAGACTTATCACGACACTATTCTGATTGTGAGTTCTAAAGAAAAAAGTGTCTCCAGTCGCGCCGGACATTCTTTGATGAACGACCATCCTATGGCGGAGATGCGTTACGCTACAGCAAGAAAAAATACTGAAGATTTATTAACAATATTGAAAAATGGTGATTTAGAAGGTTTTATAAGAATAGCTGAAGCAGAGGCAAACCAGCTTCACGACTTGATGGCGACTTCAACTCCATCATATACCCTCAAAGAGCCTAATACAATAAATATTATTAATAAAATTTTAGAATTCAGAAAAGGCACTTGTCTTCCAGTGTGTTACACCTTAGACGCAGGACCTAACGTACATCTTCTCTATCCAGATTCATGTGCAGAACAAGTTCATGATTTCATTGAGAATGTATTAAAAGACTATTGTTTTGAAAATAAATACATTAACGATAAGGTTTATCTTTAAAAATTCCGAAATTTGATCATTGTACAGACGTGTCAATGATGTCATTCTGTTGCAAATATCGTACTCATACACAAATTACATCATTGACGAGTCTCTACTAATTTCACTAAACATGAGAAAATATAACGGCAAGCTCATATTATTCGGGGAATATTCAATGATATTCGGTTCGGAGGCATTGTTAACTCCTTATTACTCAGCATTTGGAGAATGGAGTTCAGTGATAAACCGTCCGTCAGCAAGAGGCTTTGAATCTAATGCCAGCATACGTAAATTCTATGATTATCTATGTGATAACGACGGTTTTAGAATCCTGGATCTAAGACGATTCGGGATGGAACTTGATGCTGGCTTATTCTTCGACTCCAACATTCCGCTCGGATATGGAGTTGGCAGCTCTGGCTCTTTAGTTGCTGCGATTTATGATCGTTATAAGTTAATAGAAATTAACGACATCCCTAAATTGAAAGACTTTCTCGCAAAGATGGAGTGCTTCTTTCATGGCAGCAGTTCTGGTATGGATCCGTTGCAATGTTATTTAGGGAAACCGTTTATTTTAAGTCAACGGACAACGGACAACGAACAACAGTTGACAATGTTAGACGATGACTTTATGTCGGATGACATTCATATCTTCTTGATTGACACTAATATAAAAAGTCCGACAGCTCCTCTTGTCGAGCATTTCAAGAAATTAAGAAATGACGTCGCTTATCTCGACAAGTTTGATAACGAATACATTCCCATCGTAAGCCAATGCATAAAGTCTTTAATTGAAAAGAACGACACAGACTTTTACAAATATTTATTTCAGCTTTCGAACTTACAACTTGAGTTGCTTACACATACGATTCCAGAAGAAACGAGGAATTTTTTCTTAACAGATATTAACAAAGAAGGCTTTCAAGTCAAATTATGCGGAGCCGGCGGTGGCGGTTTCTTACTAGGATTCAGCAATAACATACAGAAAACCAATGACTTTTGGGCAGAAAACAAAAAAAATATAATCTGGGTAAAATAATTCCATAAAAATCCGTATCTTTAGAAATAATTTTACTGCATTATACGTTATTCTTATAATCAAATAAAAAAGACTAATAAAACTAACTAAAATCTTTTAACTATGAAAAAAAGCATCTTAACATTAGCATTAGCTATCTTCTTGAGCGCAAGCGCTTTCGCTCAAAACGGAATGACAAAATTAGAACAGCTTCCTGCAACAGCACAAGAATTTGTTAAAACCTATTTCAGCGATTACACAATCCAATACATCTTCAGTGACAGAGAATTCGCAGACGTCGACTACAAGATTCGTTTTGAAGACGGCACAGAAATCGAATTTAATGCCAAAGGCGAATGGACTGACGTAAGCAGCAAACAAAAATGCATCCCTACAGGCTTCATTTTGGCTGAAATCACAAATTATGTAAATACATATCATAAAGATATGTGTATCACTGACATAGAAAGAGAATTCAATCGTATCAAAATCGAACTTAACGATAATTTAGAGATTGAATTCAACAGTAAAGGCAAGCTTGTCTCTTACGACGATTAAGAATTCATCACCTGATTTTATATGATAAGAACATTATTACTGATATTATGTCTCGTGTTGACATATTCAATCAATAACGGAACAAAAATTATTGATAACAAACAAATTAACGATAACAAATCAAATAATAATGTTGTTAGAATCGTTGCTGTTGGCGACAATTTGATTCATAATTCAGTATTAAAATCAGGCAGAATCAACGACAGTACATACAATTTCAATCGGCTTTTTGAGGTCATGAAGAGTGACTTTCAAGAAGCCGATATTGCTATAATAAATCAGGAAACCATTTTAGGCGGCAGTTTCCGTCCTTATGACGGCTATCCAAACTTCAACTCTCCTTTTGAACTCGGCGACGCCATTAGAGAAGCAGGTTTCGATGTCGTACTTCAAGCCTCAAACCACACATTAGATGTTGGTACTCAAGGCGTTTATAATTGTATAGAATATTGGAAACGACATAAGGAAATCTCGTATCTCGGCATTAACGAAAGTCAGGAAGAAAGAGATGAGATAAAGGTCGTTGAGAAAAACGGAATCAAGTTCGCGCTTTTGAATTACACTTACGGACTTAATGGCCGAATTCTTCCTAAAGGCAAGTCATATTTAGTCAATTTAATTGATACAGCTTTAATTATTAACGACTTACGAAGAGCCGAGCAAATAGCAGACTTCACTATTGTCTTCCCTCATTGGGGCGAGGAATATGTATATAAACCAAATAAAAGCCAACGACAATTAGCCCAGCTGATGACTGAAAACGGAGCTGATCTGATAATCGGCACACATTCTCATGTCTTGCAAAGCATAGAATGGATTGAATGTGACAACGGCAATAAAGCTTTATGTTATTATTCCTTAGGCAATTACACATCAGGACAATTAGCATATCCTAGAGTGCTTGGCGGGATGGCCAAGATAACAATAGTCAACGACAATGATTCAATATATATAGACCAAGCTGGAATCGTACCAACAATAACTCATTATGAATGGGTTAAAGGTACAAGTATGCACAAGACATATAAATTATCCGATTACACCGAAAAGCTGGGAAAGCGTCATTCCTTAAATTATTACGACAGCACTTTCTCAATAAAAAATCTCCAACAACTTGCAGATCAAATTATTGGAGATTGGGTTATTGATTAATAATATATCACGTTCAAATCAGGGAACTTCAGCTTGAGATATTCAATATACTTACTCTTGACCTTTGTTTTATAAGCTTTCAGATGCTTTAAAGAATCAAGATTTTCCAATGGGGTAACACTTTTTATGTAAGTATTAACTATTGATAAGTCTTCCAATGCATTGAATTCAGCCAATGGTTTAAGATTCCTTACAGATGTGCCGCCAATGTTAAGAACTTTTATATTTCTCAAACCTGCTATAGGTGTCAAATCCGCAACTGGTGTATTTTCAATATTCAAGTTCTTTAACGAATGAGAGTTGGCCAATGGCACGATATTATCCACAGGATTACCGCTTACCGACAACTCTTCTAGGAATTCCTTGTCAATCAATGGAGTAAGGTCATAAATCTGATTATTGTTGATTATTAACTTTTTCAAGAACAACATCTGAGTTAATGGCTCAAGACTATATACCACATTACTTGGATCAACGACAACTTCCTCAATATCAATGATTGATTGCAATTGTTCCGCTGTAGGATTAGAGTCGCACAACATATGGCTGTTAAAAATCTCACGCCATGCCAAGTCAAGATTTCCCCACCACAATCTCAAGTCATCTGTCTGGTACACAACAGATACCTGTCTCTGTTTCTTCTTCAATGCGATGACTTCATCTCTATTTACCTCACTTCCATCAGCATATATCTTCAATATATTTGAAAGATTATGAAGTGGTTGCAACGACTTGACTTTTGTATTTTCTATGTTAAGTTCTTTTAAGTTTTCAAGATTAGACAAAGATGTAAGATCTGAAATCACCGTATTTCTTATGTTCAAAGATTTAAGGTTATGCAATCCGTAAAGCGGTGACAGATCATCGATCTTAGAGTCAGAAATGTCTAGAAATTCTATGTTAGTCAAGCGACTAATAGGTTCTGCATCTTGAATGAAATGATTTATCTTAAGATTTCTTATATTAATGATAGAATGTAATTCTTCTTTTGAAGGTCTTTTATTTGTCATTGCCTGGTCGGTCAGCAAATCTTTCCAGAAAGATGGAAGAGCATTCCACCACAACTCCAATGCCTTAGTTTCATAAATGACAAGAACATTTGGATTAGAGCTCATAAATGTTTCCGTCATCTTTTTGTCAACCAATGAATTATCACAATAAACCTTACTTAATCTTGACATATGTGATAATGGCATCAAATCTGCGACTTGAGTATTTGAGAAATTAATTTCATTAAGTTTTTCCAAAGCACTCAAAGGAGACAAGTCGGTTATTTTAGTACCTTCAATATTAAGGAAATGAAGATTTACAAGACTTTGCAATGAAGCCACATTCTCTACTGAAGTGTTTGAAATATCTAAATCATATAATTTCAACAAGTCGGCAAGTGGAGTAAGATCTGATATCTGTGTTCCTGACAAATTAAGGTTTGTCAAGTTCACACAACTTGATATAGGAGTTATATCATTCACGTCAGTGTTCGCTAATGACAAGCTATTCAAGTCTTTAAAGAAAGCCACTGCTGAGATATCCTTTATTTTTGTATTGTCAGCTCTAAAATTCTGGACGACGTTAGCATATTTCAAGTTAGAAATATCTGTCACATTCGTGCCGCTGATATTCAACTCTTTGATTTTATTCAAGTTACGTATTGGATTTATATCCGACACTTTTGTATTAGAGCAATCGAGGATACGTAATTCCGACAATTCAGCCAAAGGATTCAGATTTGTGATTTTTTCATCGCCAGCAACATTAAGTTCCGTTGTTTTAGCAATGTGTTGAAGCATATCATAAATAGGTGATAATGATGCTTTTATAGTATCTTCAACCCAACGTGTCACAACAGCATCAATAAAAATAACAGTATCTGGCTTATGTCCATAAAGTTCATTTACACGATCCATCGACAAAGTATCGTTTCCGACAATCATGAAAGAATCTTTAAGAGCGACATCTTTTTTTACCAAGACTGTATATCCGTCGCTTAAAATTCTATTTACATCGCTCATTTCCACGCCATTAGCAATGTACATATCTTTGCCGAGATATTTTTTCCAGGCATTATCCATAGTGTTCCACCAATTATACAACTCTTCTTTAGCATTTGGTTTGGTGGTATAGAAGCTGACTATTTTAAGTTCTTTCTTATAACTATCGAGATTTATTTCCAGGAAACGGTTTCTGGTATTATTTATAGAATCGCCGGTGATTGTTTTACCGACAATATGTCTAACCATTGCCACCTTGAAAAATGTTTCACCATACTCATTTATCTGAGGTGTAATGCTTTGTATATCAAATTCGAACTCAACATCATCAAAGAAGAAGTCGATATCTTTAAGATAAGCCTGTACGTCTTTGTTTATCGATGTTCCTCTATTTTCGTCGAGGTCATCTTCCACTTGTACGTTTTCATCTCTAAATACTTTATTATAACTTTCTTTAAAGATAATGTCTTTTTCTTGTGCATAATTATCGGGATCTCCGATGAAGTTAAGCGTTCCCTGAAGATATTCAACCATCTGATGCACTTGAGACTCATAATCTTTGATATCTTTATCAGACAAAGACGCTTGAGCTTTTATGATGAAAGAAGAAAATAATAATATTGAGAATATTAATAATTTTTTCATTGTTGTTTATTGATATTTGGTTGATAAAATTTCAAGAGTTCATCTTTTTCATCTTCTTTCAGGAAGACCAAGTTAGAGATAAGCCAGCCAGTGTTAAGGCCTTCTCTGTTAAACCACGATACTTCAAAATACCAGTTATCTATCTGAAAGACATGGAATTTCTCGCTATTGATTTTTTCGAACACCAGATTACCTTTTTTTACTTCGTAGAAGAATATCGAAAGGAAATCAGGTGAATATGAATTAGATGCATAATATTCTATACATTCTGGTGTTTTAAACACTTTATGAATATTCATGAAATCCAATTCGTGGCTCATAGGATGCAGGAAATGCTTCTGTTGTTCTGCCATATCGCCTTTAGGGAACAATTTACTAAAGTCGGAGAAGTACACATTTGTCAACACCCATTTTGATCCCAGATTTTCCTGTTCTATGGCAAATATCATACTGATATCGACTTTTTCTCCATTCATCTTGAATGTTGCAGACACTTCTGAATACCATTTTCCTCCGAGAAATTCAAAGTAGTTAGAGTCTGATTCTGTGAGGTCTGCGATAAAATAATCGCGCAAAGAGCCATTAGTTCTTTGGTTTTCCATATCAAACAAGAGAGGCAATGTTGTTTTACGTTTCATTCTATTGCGATAATCAGCTGAATCAGGATGTATTTTTTTTCCATACTGATTTTCCTCATAGTTGAAACGACTCATAAACTGACTCATTTGCTTTGTCATTGTATACAACGCTCTCTCATCAGTCTGCACGTCACCAAGATTTGTATACACCTGAGCATCAGATGTCTTACCAATAAGACCAAAAAAAATAAAGGTCCAGATGAAGAAAAATTTTCTCATTTAGAATATTTTGAAAAAACTTAACAAGACGCGTCAACAAGTGATCTTCATTGACGCGTCATAAGTTTAATATTATTTAAGTGAAGTTTCTTTAACTCTCATATCACCGAGTAATACATCCCAGAAACCGATGATGCGGCCTCCGATTTGAGTTTCCTTACGTTTCACATAAACGGTGATATCTTTTTTAGTTGTATCTTGATAGATGAGGCGGCCTTCTTTATCGAAGCCTTTAAATGTCTGAAATACAGTGATAACACCTACATAAGTACCATCAGGCTGACGTTGTAAGTCGCTCACGTATTCAATTTTATACCAATCTATTTCAACGCGGTCGTAGTTAAGACGCATTAATCTTTCAAAGTATTGGCGTACTTTATAATATTTAACTTCATTTGAAGACAATGAAGAAACGCCTATTTCAGCATCAGGTGCGAAAAGTTCTTCAGCACGGTCGATGACTCTATTTGCTTCACTCCAAGTGGTTTCTTTTGAACCGACAATCTTAACATATTTACTCAAGTCACGTACTTTTTCAAGTGCGAGGCTATCAACGGCTTGCTTACGTTCAGGGGTCAATTCTTGAGCTACAATTTGGAAATTGCCAAATGCGAATATTCCAAATAACAAAGTCAATAATATTTTTTTCATGTTTATCAATTTTTAATTAATTCTAACTCAGTGATTTTATTGTCGCTATCGTATTTTATATCGTTAACGCGTACAGACACTCTTTTTTGGTCTTTTATGTAGTTAAGATATTTTTCTGCTGTTGTAGGAGCGTCATAATCAATGATATCGCCCATATGATAGACAATAATCAATACTGGCACGTCTGGAGAAGCGAACATATTCAAAGCTTCAGCGATTTTTTCATTAGCTACATCTGCGTTAGGAGCAGCTGCTATGATAGCGAAATAATCTGACAATGAAGTCTTTGGTTTCTCTTCGTTTTTCTTTTGTTCTTCAAGCTCACGCAAACGAGCTTCTTCAGCGATACGTTCGGCCTCAGCCTTTTTAGCATCTATCACTTCTTTTGCCTTAACAATCAAAGTATTGACTTCTTCATTTTGAAGATCCATTTTTTCTATTTCGTCAACTCTGGCGGATTGCTCTTCCAAAGTCCATTCTGTAGTGCTTTCAACAATAGCATTCAAATCAGTTTTTGCTTGTGCAAGTTTAGCCTCGTATTCTTTTTTAGCCAATTTCTTTTTACTACTACAACTTGTTGTACCTCCGAATGTTACGAGTGCCAACATAGCGATAAGAATAAAGTTTTTGATTTGTAATTTCATAGTCATTATAAATTAAAATTGATTTCTGCAAATATAATAATTTTGACATTAGATTTGCACCCTTATTTTCATAAATTATTAACAAAAACGCACTTTATGCCATTATCGTACATGTTGAAAAAAAGAAATATTTTTGAAATGATTTTTTTATGATTTTTGCAGTATGATAAAACATTACAACATACCGATTTTTTTACCGGAACTCGCCTGCCCTTATCGCTGCGTTTATTGCAACCAGTTCAGCATCACAGGATTGAACGACATCGTTAAAGCCGAAGATGTTAAAACAATAATAGACAGCCACTTATCCTCTTTTAAAGAAGAAAAGCGTTTTATTGAAGTAGCATTTTTCGGAGGCAATTTCACTGGGCTTCCAATCGGCATGCAAAATGATTATCTAGAAGCCGTGCAGCCTTACCTTGACAAAGGCTTGATTGACGGCATACGCTGCAGCACTCGTCCAGATTACATCACACTTCAACGCGTCCAGGAAATAAAACGACTCGGGATGTGCAACATCGAACTCGGAGCACAAAGCACCAACGATGAAATCTTGAAACAATGCAAACGCGGACATACTTACGCCGACATCGTTGAAGCATCACAAATAATTCTTTCTGAAGGAATTACATTAGGACTTCAGATGATGATCGGGCTTCCGTCAAGCACCGAGCACCAGGATTTCCAGACAGCAAAAGATATCGTTAATCTCGGTGCAAAAGAAACCCGCATATATCCTTGCATCGTAGTGAAAGATACCGAGTTAGCTGCTATGTATCAGTCTGGAGATTATCAGGCACTTTCTATTGAAGAAGCTGTCAGACGTTCTTCAAAATTATATTCTTATTTCATTGAAAATGATGTCAAAGTCTTAAGAATAGGACTTCATGCATCGGATGAATTGGATAGCGAGGCATACGTCGCCGGGCCTTACCATAAAAACTTTGCCGAGATGGTTTTCAGTAATATCTGGAAAGAGAAATTGACGCAGACTCTGACTCAGATGCAGACGCTGACGCAGACTATGACACTGACGCAAACTCTGACGCAGACGCAGAATGACATTATTATTAATGTTCCAGAGTCGCAGATAAATCACGCGATTGGATGGAAGAGTGAAAACAAGAAATTATTGTTAGAAAGTTTTAATAGTGTTGAATTTAAGTCGCAAAGTCACAGAGACGCAGAGATGCGGAATCAATTTGATTTTACTATAACTTCAAAAGAAGAACTTCCTACGATAATCGCAGATTCGAGAATGCCAGAGGAAGCGAAGAAAAATCTCAAGAAACTCGGTGACGTCTTGTTTTTAAATCCAACAGAAACAACATATAAATCAATATCTGCTCATCCTGACATTTTCTTCTTTCAAGCAGAAGATGGACTCATTTACGCGCCGAATGCGCCGAAGAGAATCGTCAAGGAATTGAAGAAAAGAAAGATAAAATTAACAGAAGGAAAGAAAGAAGTCGGGAAAAAATATCCAGAAACGGTTCCATATAACGCAGTCGGAATTGGCGACACTTTGATACATAATCTAAAACATACCGATTCCACAATCTTATCTTTATATAAAAATCATATCAATGTAAATCAAGGATATACGAGATGTAACCTTGTGGCGTTGAATGAGAATGCATTTATCACATCGGACGAAGGTATTTTCAATGCGGTCAACGGACAACAGCATAGTCGCAAAGACGCAGAGTCGCAGAGTCGCAGAGTCGCAGAGTGTTGCGCTTCGACAAACTCTGCGACCGAAAAGCTCATGGCTCACGGCTCACAGCTCACAGCACTTTACATCGACCCAAAACAAATCAAATTAGAAGGTCATGATCATGGATTTTTCCCTGGATGTTGCGGCGTTTGGAAGAACAATCTGATAGTCTGCGGCAGCACGAAATATCTTAAAGAAAAAGCAGAACTCGACAAATTCCTAAAAGACAACAACTTCAAACTCATCGAGTTATATGATGGAGAATTGGTGGATGTGGGAAGCGTCTTTTTTAGTTAGGAGTTAGGAGTTATGAGTTAGGAGTTGGTGAGATTGCTCACTGCTCAAAGCTCATAACTCACTGCCCAAAAAATCTTTTGTCTTTTGCCTTTTGTCTTTTGCCTTTTTCTATCTTTGCATCAAACATTTCCTTATGAAAAAGATAGAACTTTTATCGCCGGCGAAGAATCTGGAAGTTGGCATCGCTGCCATCAACCATGGCGCTGACGCTGTATATATAGGTGGACCTAGTTTTGGTGCGCGCGAGAAGGTCGGCAACAGCATCGAAGACATAGAGGCTCTGTGCAGACACGCTGCTCTCTTCGATGCAAAGGTTTACGTCACAATGAATACTCTGTTGTACGACAGCGAGTTAGAAGACGCTCGCAAGCTCGCTTACGACTGCTGGAACGCAGGTGTCGATGCGCTCATAGTTCAAGATATGGCATTGTTGAATATGGACATGCCACCTATCGCATTGCATGCTTCAACACAATGTCATAACATCGAGGCAGAGAAAGTCAAGTTCTTGGAAGATGTCGGTTTCTCACAAGTCGTGCTCGCCAGAGAACTCAGCATCGAGCAGATAAAAGACATACGCTCGAAAACCACAGTTCCTTTAGAATATTTCATCCACGGCGCGTTGTGCGTTTCATATAGCGGACAGTGTTATCTCAGCCACGTCATCGGCGGTCGTTCAGCTAACAGAGGCGCCTGCGCTCAGCCTTGTCGTCTCAGCTGGAACCTTGAGAATGCAGAAGGCAAACGCTTGATTAGCAACAGACATCTTCTTTCATTAAGAGACTTGAATAACTCCAAAAACATAGAAGAACTCATCGACGCCGGCATCACTTCTTTCAAGATTGAAGGCAGACTGAAAGACATCGACTACGTTAAAAATGTCACCGCATATTACAGAAATAGAATCGACGAAATCATTGCAAAACGCGATGACATTTGCAGAAGCTCACGCGGAGAAAGCAACCCGACTTTCTATCCGGCGCCAGAGAAGTCATTCTCAAGAGGCTTCACCGACTACTTCATCCACGGCCGTCAGAAATACATCGACGCTCCTTATTCACCAAAATCAATGGGCGAATATCTCGGCACGATAGAGAAAGTCAAAAATAAATCCATCACAATCCGAACAGGAAAAGAACTCCATAACGGCGACGGACTCTGTTTCTTAGACAGAGAAAACAATCTATTGGGATTCAACGTTAACGGAGTTATGGAAACGAAGACACAGACACTGACTCAGACTATTACGAGTAACACCGACATCTCGATGGCGACGCGATTCAAGATTGAAGGAAGCAAGATTTTTAGAAATCACGATAACGTCTGGGAAAAAGAATTGGAGAAATCCAATGGCAACAGAAAGCAAAAAATCAGTTTGAGATTTTCCGATACAGAAGATGGTTTTGCTTTATCAGCGAAATTATATAATGAAGATTCAGAATATGTTACGACAAATATTTCCATAGAGAAAGAAGTCGCGATAAACACAGAAAAAGCATTAGATAATATAAAAAGCAAGTTATCACAATGGGGCGATACGGAATTTGCGGTGGAAGAGATTGATGTTGATTTTGGCAAATCTGTAGAGACGCAAAATATTGCGTCTGTACTATCGCAAAATATTGCGTCTGAGTCAATGGCCAATAGCCAACAGCCAATAGCTTATTTTATCAGGGCATCGGTTTTAGGTGAGATGAAGAAGGATTTGGTGGAGAAATTAAAATCTTATCTCATTGAAAAACATCGTAATGAAAGAGAGACATTTGTAAGACCAGAAACGAATGCTATTTTCCCAAAAGATAATTTAAGTTATCTCGGCAACGTCATCAATGCAAAGTCGAGGGAATTTTACGAACGTCACGGCGTGGAAATAATCGAAGATGGTTTAGAGAAATTACGTTCTAATGACGAATTAGTCGTGATGACGACAAAACACTGTGTCCGTTATGCTAACAACATCTGCAGCAAGGAGATAGGCAAGCCTGCGACATCATTATATTTGGTCAATGACAAAGGCAGATTCCGCTTGGATTTTGATTGCAGAAATTGTTGTATGAAAGTGATAAAAGAAAAATAAAAATCATTATTTTTGTAGGTCAAAATAGTAAATAACAAAATAGATATAGTAATATGTACAGAACACATACATGTGGAGAACTTCGTCTTGCTGATGCAGGAAAAGAAGTCGTTTTAAGCGGTTGGGTGCAACGCGTCCGTGACAAAGGCACTCTTTTATGGATTGACATCCGCGACAGATACGGATTGACACAGCTCTTCTTACAAGAAGGCGTCAGTTCAGCAGAAGTGATAGAAAAAGCTCGTACTTTAGGACGTGAGTTCGTCATTCAAGCTAAAGGAACAGTAATTGAAAGAGAATCAAAGAATCCAAATATCCCAACAGGAGAAATCGAGATACAACTCAACGAGTTGAACATCTTGAATGCAAGTAAGACTCCTCCTTTCACAATTGAAGACAAGTCAGACGGCGGCGATGACCTTCGTATGAAATACCGTTACTTAGACTTACGTCGTAATCCTTTAAAGAACAATCTCATCTTACGTCACAATGTTGCCATTGAGACAAGAAGTTATTTGTCAGAACAAGGATTTATTGAAGTAGAGACACCATGTTTGATTAAATCGACACCTGAAGGAGCACGCGACTTCGTCGTTCCATCACGTATGAATCCAGGCGAATTCTACGCTCTTCCACAGTCACCACAACAATTCAAGCAACTTTTGATGGTCGCTGGTTTCGACAAATATTTCCAAATCGTTCGTTGTTTCCGTGACGAAGACCTTCGTGCTGACCGTCAGCCAGAGTTCACACAAATCGACTGCGAAATGTCATTCGTAGAACAAGAAGACGTTTTGAACACATTCGAAGGTTTGACAAAACATCTCTTCAAGAAAGTCAAGGGATTAGAATTCGACAAATTCCCACGTATGACATGGCACGACGCTATGAAATATTACGGCAGCGACAAGCCAGACATCCGTTTCGACATGAGATTCGTTGAATTGACAGACTTAGCAAAAGGCAAGGGATTCCCTGTATTCGACGATTCAGAATTAGTCGTTGCTATCAACGCTAAAGGCTGTGCATCATACACACGTAAGCAAATCGACGCTTTGACAGACTTCGTCAAGAGACCACAAGTAGGAGCTAAAGGTTTGGTTTACGTTAAATATAACGAAGACGGTAGCATCAAGTCATCAGTAGATAAGTTCTACACACCAGAAGATTTGAAGACATGGTTAGACCGCTGCGGCGCAGAAGCAGGCGACATGTTGCTCATCTTATGCGGCAAGACAATGGAAGCAAGAGAACAGATGAACTGCTTACGTCTTGAAATGGGTAATCAACTCGGACTCCGTAACCCAGACGACTACAAACCATTATGGGTCATCGACTTCCCACTTTTGGAATGGGACGAAGAGACACAAAGATACTACGCAAAGCACCACCCATTCACAGCACCTAAGCCAGAAGATGAACATCTTTTGGACGAAGAACCAAGCAAATGGGCAGACATCAGAGCTAACGCTTACGACATCGTCCTCAACGGCGTTGAAATCGGCGGCGGTTCAGTTCGTATCTTCAACCGTGACTTACAAAACAAGATGTTCCGCACATTAGGCTTCACCGATGAAAGCGCACAAGCACAATTCGGTTTCTTGATGAACGCCTTCGAATACGGAGCACCACCACACGCAGGTTTGGCATTCGGTTTCGACAGATTATGTTCATTATTCGGCGGTCAAGAAAGCATCCGCGACTTCATCGCATTCCCTAAGAACAATATGGGTCGCGACGTGATGACAGAATCACCTTCAACAATTGCCGACGCACAACTTGAAGAATTACAGATTAAATTAGATTTGAAATAATCAATTGCTACGAGTTATGAGCTATGAGCACTGAGCAGCTCATGGCTCACTGCTCAAAGCTCAAAGCCTAAAATATGAAACGTGCATTAGTATTAACAGGCGGCGGCGACTGTCCAGGCTTGAACGCCGTTATCAGAGCCATCGTGAAGAGAGCTTCGCAGGAGAAAGACTGGGAAATACTCGGCAGCATCCAAGCATTCAACGGAGTGTTATGGGAACCAAGCGAAATCGTCAGACTCACTCCTGAGACCGTCAGAGGAATACATTTCAGAGGCGGCACCATTTTAGAGACGACAAACAAAGGCGGCCCGTTCACATGGCCAGTCAAGAACAACGACGGCACATGGACTACAGTAGACCGTTCCGACGAGATGATCAAGAAGTTGCAATACATGGGCATCGACTGTGTCATCAACATCGGCGGCGACGGATCGCAGAGAATATCAAAGAAATTATTTGACAAAGGACTTAACATCATCGGTGTTCCTAAGACGATAGACAACGACTTATCGATGACCGACAGCACATTCGGTTTCCAGACCGCTGTCGAAATCGCCACCGAGTCGGTTGACAAGCTCGTCACGACAGCGGCGAGTCACAACCGCGTCTTTGTATTAGAGGTGATGGGTCGCGACGCCGGATGGATTGCGTTGAACGCAGCAGTGGCGGGCGGAGCAGAAGTCTGCCTCCTTCCAGAATTCCCTTACGACATTGAGAAAGTCAAAGAGAAACTGGAAAGCAGATTCGTCAACGACAGAGGATTCGCCGTCGTCGTCATCTCCGAAGGAGCAAAACCAAAAGACGGACAACAGGTATTTGAAGTAAGCAAAGAAGTAGGTTACGAAAACGTGAAACTTGGCGGTATCGGACAGAAATTCATCGAACAGATGAAAGCCGCTGGATTCAAACACGACATGCGTGAAACTACATTAGGCCACCTTCAAAGAGGCGGTGTGCCAATCGCTTACGACAGAGTGCTCGCTTCACAATTCGGCGTGAAAGCATTCGAAATGGTGTTGAATCAAGAATATGGAAAGATGGTAGCATACCGTCATCCAAACATCATCTCCGTACCATTGGAAGACGCAGTGGCCAAGATGAACTTCGTCACAATGGACAACGACTTAGTCAAGACCGCCATGGGACTCGGAATTTCTTTAGGAATTTGATATAGAATTCTAGAACTTTAAAATTCTAGAGTTCTAGAGTTTTAAGATTCTAAAATTCTTAAAGGATATTCATCCTATTAGCGTCTTGCTTTAGGAATACGAAGAACATCAGGCTAAACATAAGGAGGCTAGATCCTCCATAACTGAGGAATGGCAGTGGGATTCCGATGACAGGCATCAATCCTATTGTCATTCCGATGTTTACCATCAGATGGAAGAATATAATCGACGCTATAGCGTAACCGTAAATCCTGCTAAAAGGCGAGCGCTGACGTTCCGCAAGCAATATTATCCTTATCAATAAAGCAAGATAAAGCGACAATAAAACCAAAGAGCCAATAAAACCAAACTCCTCTCCTATCGTACAGAAAATGAAGTCGGTATGCTGTTCTGGAACGAAGTTATATTTCGTCATAGTACCTTGCATATAACCCTTGCCAGCAAAACCTCCCGAGCCAATGGCAATCTTCGACTGATGAAGGTTGTAGCCAACGCCACGAGTGTCCTTTTCAATACCTAATATAATATTAATACGTGTCCTTTGATGCTGTTTCAACACCTCATAGAAGAAGAAGTCAACGGATAAGACAAACATCGCCGAGACCACAAATACAGCTATCATCTTCCAGATATTCTTCTTTGATCTTTCAATGAAAAACATAAGTGTTGCAAAAAGCACCACTAGTCCTATCAAGACATACCATTTTGAAAGCCATAACGTTAAAAGGAATAACACTACTGTACCTAATCCTATCAACAAGATATTTCCAGACATACCTTCGCGATAAAATACAAGGATGAACACCAGAAATACGAGAGCGGAACCCGCATCACCTTGAAGCAAGACCAGCATCATCGGGAATAGCACCATCGCATACGCAATCATCTGCGTCTTCAGTTTTGAGAAGTCAGTGTTGATACCGCCAAGATAATGCGCCACAGCCAATGCAGTACCAAACTTGGCAAATTCTGAAGGCTGGAAAGAGAAACTGCCAATCTGTATCCACGACTTAGAACCAGCTATGGTAGAACCAGCCACGAGTACATAAAGCAAGGTAAGTATCGACAATCCGTAAATTACATAAGCAAAGGCATTAAAGAACTTCGCATTGATGAGCATAATGACAAGACCCAAGAACACACTCACGCCAAGGAAAAGAGCCTGCTTGCCATAATGCTGTGACATATCGAATATGCTAGGATGATTCTCATTGTACGCTGCCGCATAAATCGTTGACACACCAATGATTACCAATGCTAGATACATCAGTAACAAAGGCCAGTCTATCTTTCCTATTATGTTATTTCGTGCTGTCATTGTTTATACATTTTGCATTGAGCAACGAGCAGTGAGTTATGAGCATTTTGCCCACATCTCATTGCTCGTAACTCATAGCATTATTCTAAAAATCGTTTTTCTTTATTTTTATTCTTTATATAACCACGCATGTATTTCTCTATCATAAGACTTGCCATTGGGGCAGCCCATTGCGAGCCGAAGCCTGCGTTTTCTACCACTACCGCTATGGCTATCTGCGGGTTATCGGCAGGAGCGAATCCCATAAACAATGAGTGGTCGTCACCATGAGGATTCTCGGCAGTACCAGTTTTACCTGCCACCTGAATATCATCGATCTTAGAAAAACGCGCCGTTCCGCTTTCGCCTGCAAAAACACGGCACATACCGATTTTCACATCCTTAAAATGTTTTGCCTTTATATCTATAACTTTCTTTGTGGTAAAATTAGAATCTATCGGCGTACCGTCACTGAAGGACTTTATGAGATGAGGAGGATAATAGTAGCCCTCGTTACCTATTGCAGCAGCCATATTAGCGAGTTGCAATGGCGTCACCAGAATCTCACCCTGGCCGATACTTAAAGACCTTATCGTCAATGCGTTCCACACGCCTCTATAAATCTTGTCATACAAAGAAGCCTTGGGAATATTGCCCGATGCCTCCGAAGGGATATCTGTCTTGAACGCAGATCCCAATCCGAAGCTTGTCACCAAATCGTACCAATATTGATAAGCATCTTTAGAAGACGAGAAACGAGAAGACGCAAACATATCCCTAAATGTATCCCAGAAATAAGGATTACACGAATTTTCTATCGCATCATAAAGCGACACAGGATTACTATGATTATGAGTACATCTTATAGGCTGAGATTCAGGGCCATTACAATGATATGCTGTGTTTTTTGTAACGACGCCACTTTGCAGGACTATCAATCCGTTGACCATTTTGAAGGTAGAACCAGGAGGATAGATGCCGCTTGTCGCACGATTCACGAGAGGCTTGAGAGTGTCGTTAAGGAGTTTTGAATAGTTCTCGCCACGCACTCTTCCGACGAGTTCATTAGGATCATACGAAGGACTAGTAACCATTGCAAGTATCTGGCCTGTAGATGGTTCGATAGCCACAATAGAACCTGTTTTATTTTTCATAAGAGCCTCGCCATACGCCTGAAGGTCAGCATCAATGCCAAGATAAATATCCTTGCCAGCGACAGGAAGAGTGTCGAAATCACCATTCATAAAACGTTCCTTCTCACGGTTATGAACATCGACAACTATGATTTTCATCCCTTTCTCACCACGAAGTTCCTTCTCGTAAAACGACTCTATTCCCGACTTGCCAATGTAATCGCCAAGTTTGTAATACGAATCACGTTCCAGATCTTTCTTGCCTACTTCACCGATATTTCCAAGAGTATGAGCCGCAATAGGATAAGGATAATTTCTTACCGAACGTGTCTGGAAATAAAATCCTGGATATTGATGCAGGTTTTCTGCAATCATTCCATATTCTTCCTTTGTTATCTGCGTCATAAAGACAGAAGGACTGAAAGAAGAATAACGTCTCGCTTTAGACATCCTTTCGTTAAAGAATTCACGAGATATATTCACCGTCGAACAGAAAGCAAGAGTGTCTATATTTTTAACCTGACGAGGTATTACCATCAGGTCATAAATAGCCTCATTGTAGACCAACAGATTACCTTTTCTGTCATAAACCTTTCCGCGCGCAGGATATTGTGTTATGTAACGAAGCGTATTGTTATCAGACGAACGTTTGTACGTCTGGTTCACCACCTGAATGAAAAACAGCTTTATCAAAAGAACCAACACAACGATAGAAAATATCGCAATGACAACAAACTTTCTCGCCGAATAATTGATTCTTTTTATAATCATAAAAATGATTTTTTTACTGATTTTTGAGATAACAAAATTATAAAAAAATACCATTATTACTTGCCAAATAGAAAGAAAAAAGTTTTATATTTGTAGATTGTAAATATTATGCACATGCGTATAGTCACTGGAATTTTATTATTATTCTCATTATTATTATCATCTTGTTCAAGCAACCAAGATAATATTGTGATTTTCAGAGAATTTACCAATCAAGAATGGGAGCGTTTCGACCATTTGGAAGGAAATTTCGACGTAAATAATCCATCGCAAAAATACGATATCGTGATGGAAGTTTTTGTTAATGAGAATTATCCAAATATTTATGAAACACATCAAAGTGATTGTCCGTTGTTATTTAATCTTACAATAAAAAATCCTGATGGCAACGGCAAGAGATCCAGGAACTATAAATTCATGCTCAAAGACAATGACGGCAATTGGAAAGCAGATAAGAAAGACGACTATTATGTATTCAAGCTTCCTTTAATGGCAGGCATAAGCCTCAGCGAAAAAGGAGTCTATAATTTCAAGATAGAAAACAAATATCCTAAAGATCCATTGCAAGGCATAAAAAGCGTGACTTTAAAGTGTGTTAATTCCAAGTAAATATTTTTTTAAACATATGAAAAAAACGATTTATTTATTTTTTACAATGTTAATGATTGCGGCGGCTTCATTGACATCGTGCGTTTCACAAAAAAAGATTTTATATTTTCAAAACGAGACAATGCTGAATGACAGCACGTTCACATCTATAGAATATGAAAATGCACGTCATTTCGACTACAAAGTACAACCTGGAGATATCCTTTACATAAGAATCGCTAGCCTTGACGAAAAATTTTCTGCATATTTTAATGCTGCCAGCGGATCAAGTGGCAACAACATCAACAATTCAAACATGTATCTTAACGGTTATGTCATAGATGCAGAAGGTTATATAGAATTACCTATCATAGGTAAAGTCTATGTAAAAGATGAAATCGTTGATGATATTCAAGCTAAAATACAATTATCAATGAACGAATACCTGAAAGAAACTGTCGTTTATGTCAAGCTTGGAACTTTCAACCTCACAATATTGGGCGAAGTCAACAAGCCTGGACAATATCAAGTAAGTCAACCTGACATAAATATCTTTCAAGCAATTGCATTAGCTGGCAACGCTACAGATTATGCCAACAAATCAAAAGTCAAGATTATTCACCAAACACCAAATGGCTCTCAGATAGTAAGAATAAACATCAACGATGCTGATGTTTTATCATCACCACATTACTATTTGAAACCTAACGACATTATCTATGTAGAGCCACTGAAATTGAAACAGTATGGTTTCACAAGCGTACCTTACGGAACCATTTTCTCTGCAATATCTCTCATCATAACCTGTATAACTTTCGGAGCAGTTTATCTTAAACCTTAATAATATAAAATCAATAAACAATGGATAATTTTGAATTAAACAGTAAACCTAGTTACCAAGAAGAAGACGATAGCCTTGACATTAAAGGCATTATCATAAAGATTATCAGTTATTGGTATCTTTTTGTCATCGGTATTGTTGTAGCATTAGCTGTTGGTTTTATATACAACAGATATACTCCTAAAGTATATCAAGTGTCATCAACATTATATATCAAAGAAGATAAGATGACCATTGACCCTACATCAATGATGACAGGTCTCACATTCAAGAGTCATAACAATATCGCCAATGAAATTGGTATTTTACAATCTTTCAGCATGAAAGAAAGGACATTAAACGAACTCGAGTTCTTCAATGTATCTTATTTCAACACAGGAAGAGTGACAACGACGGAATTATATACCAACACTCCATTTAATGTGGAATTGGACTACGACACCGTGCAAACCGTCGGCATCAAATATATGATCAACTTCATTGACAATGATCAATATCACCTGAAGACTTTAGAACAAGGATGCGCTGTATATAACTATCTGAAAAACGAAAATGTCGGTTGGACAAGCATACCAGAAACAGACAATGTCTATCGTTTAGGCGAATGGGTCAACAATGGACATAACAGGTTCCGTATCGTCTTGAACGGCAACTATAATCCAAATGGATATAAAGATTCAAAACTCAGTTTCGTCATCAACAGCAAACTCGCTTTAGCTGGAGAAATGTCAGGACTTTCCATCGGTCAGATTTCAAAAGAATCATCTATCATAAGATTAACATTACAAGGTTATAACCCTAAGAAGATCACTGACTATCTCAACCAATTATTGGAAGAATATCTTGAAAGAAACCTTGAGCAAAAGAACCTCGTTTCTGAAAATACAGTATTATTCATCGACGAGCAATTAATTGGAATACAAGACTCTTTGCATAAGGCAGAGTTAGACATCCAATCATTCCAAGAAGGCAACGATTTTATGGATCTCAGCACACAGTCACAGACTGTATTTGCCAACCTTAAACAAATTGAAAGTCGTAAGGCCGAACTTGAGTTGAACATAAAATATTTCCAAAACCTTCAAGACTACATCAAACGCAACATTGATGACATCAACAGACTTGTGGTACCAAGTGCAATGGGAATTCAAGACCCTATGCTCAACCGTCTCGTAATAGAATTAGTTGAATTATCATCAGAGAAGTCAAAGATATCTGTGGTTGCAAAAGATAAAAACCCTGCCATCATCTCTATCGATGAACAGATAACACAAACAAAGAGACAATTGATAGAGAACATTGACAATATGATTAACAACACAAATGTCACTATCAACGAGATAAACAAACAAATACAAAATTACGAGAAACAGCTGAGACAGCTTCCTGTCACTCAACGTCAATATTTGGGATACGAACGTAAGTTTGCCTTAAACGATGACTTATACAAATTCTTAATGCAAAAACGTGCCGAAGCTCAAATCGTTATGGCAAGCAACAGCCCTGACAACAACATCATCGACCCTGCACGCCTCTCAGCAGTAAGAGTCATCGCTCCTAGAACCAACACCATCTATTTAATATGCATATTCCTTGGCTGCGCCATCCCTGCAGCATTCATCTTCTTGAAAGAAATCCTCAACACCAAGATTATTGAGAAGAAAGACATCGAGAAAATTACCAAAGTGCCTATCATCGGACAGATACCTTACATCAATCCTAAAGATATCAACGCAAGTCCTACATTCGTCATCGACTCACCGAAGTCACCTGTTTCTGAAGCATTCAGATCTATCAGAACGAATATAGAATACATCGTACAAAGCAAAGAAAAATGTATATTCTCTGTCATCTCCGACTCTATCGGTATCGGCAAGACATACATCTCCATCAATATGGCTTCTATTTATGCGATGTATGGCAAGAAGACAGTCTTGATTGGTATGGACCTTCGCAAGCCTCGTATCTACCAGGAATTCGGTCTTTCCAATAAATTAGGTGCAAGTTCATATTTATCAGGAAAAGCATCTTTAAGTGAAATCATTCAACCTTCAGGCAAACTTCCAACTTTGGACATCATCACTGCTGGACCTGTACCACCAAACCCTGCCGAGTTGATAGCATCAGACCGTTGTACAGAATTCTTCAACGAACTTAAAGAAATCTACGATTATATCATCATCGACACCCCTCCTCTCTTATGGGTAACAGATGCATTATTACTTATGAAACACGTCGATACAGCAGTTTATGTGGTACGTCAAAATGTTTCTAACAAGAAAGCATTTGAAACCGTTATCAAAGACTTGGAAGAACGCAGATATAAGGTAAGCCTCGTCGTCAACGGCATTAACTTCACAGGCGTTTACGGTTACCGTTACAGCTATGGTTATGGAGGCTATGGATATGGCTATGGTTACGGATATGGCTATGGCGGCAAGTACGGTTACGGTGGCTACTACGACGAAGAGCATTCCGATAACAATAAGCGTAGAAAATAATTGGTAATTCATGACCGATATAAAGGATAACAAGAAATGGTTCGCAGTCTATGTCAAATCAAGAAGTGAAAAGAAAGTTTTCAAACTGCTTGAAGACATAGGCATCGAGTCATTTCTTCCTTTAATAACAAGAGTGAAACAATGGAGCGACAGAAAGAAAAAAGTCGACGAACCATTATTTCGCTCTTATTTATTTGTCAATATCACATTAAACGATTACTACACCGTCTTGAATACCAACGGCGTGGTGAAATTCATAACCTTTGAAGGGAAACCCGTTCCCGTTCCTGAAAACCAAATCATTGCCATAAAAGAATATCTCAACGACGCCGACCTTCAGACCATCAACTACGGAGACTTCAAAGAAGGTGAATTGGTACGAGTTAAATCAGGACAGTTGAAAGGCACCATAGGAAAATTTGTCAAGATAAATGGCAAACACCGTATCATAATCGATATAGAAGCCGTCGGACAATCACTACCTATAAATATAGCAAGATCCAATGTGGAATCTGTTATATAAAACTCAGCAATAAAAAAATCTCAGAATTTTTTTGTGTTTCTGAGATTATGTGATTTCAATACTTGTCAGATTTTTCCAACTCCTCCTTGGTCAAGGATTTCTTATCCATCTGACGCCAGAAATATGCGATATACGCCACGACAAACGGTATTATCAACGATACTATCGCCATGGTTTTTAAAGTAAATTCGCTTGAACAACTATTCGACAATGTCAATGAAGATTGCAAGTCGGCTGTAGATGGATAATATGCAGTTCCGTTATATCCAGCTATCATAAATATTGCCATCACTGCAAAGACAGTTCCAGGACATGCCAACCAGATTCCTCTATTGAATCCTTTTTTCATCAATGTCATGACGACACCGGCAACCAACAATACGGCTCCTAACAAAAACATTGTCAATACTACTGGCATCTCTATCAAGTTGTGGAAATATTTGCCTTTTTCCATTGTAACGACGTCTTCAGCATCTACAGCAAAACCATCCATTGTGATGAATTGAATCATAACCAAGACGAGCATCAAGAGGAATCCGATGAAACATATCATAAGACTACGACGTAAATTAGCACGTAAATCATTGTCATCTATATTATTTATCATATATAATGCGCCGAGACATACTGCCAAGAACATTACCATAAGACCGAATTCAACGTTGAAAGGATTGGCGACAGCCTCAAGACCGTGCCATGCATTATCCCAGCGACTGATGACAGGAGCGGCGATGTCACCCACAGCGCTCTTCTTAACCAAAAAGTCCGAACCTGTGAAGAAAGTTCCGACAGCGGTACCTATTAATAAAGGTGCGAGGCAACCATTGATGGTGAGGAAGGTTCTGAAAGCATTTTTACCTAAGATATTACCTGCCTTATTTTGGAATTCGTATGACACTGCCTGAAACACGAATGTTATCAATATCAAGACCCAGACCCAATATGCGCCGCCGAAACTGGTGCTATAAAAAAGAGGGAACGAGGCAAAGAATGCGCCGCCGAATGTCACGAGAGTAGTGAATGTGAGTTCCCACTTACGACCTGTCGAGTTGACGATGAGCTGACGTTGGTCTTCGTTTTTCCCTGCTAAGAAAATAAGAGCGTTACCTCCTTGAACGAAGAGCAGGAACACTAGCAATCCGCCTAAAAGCGAAATAAGAAACCACCAATATTGTTGTAAGAATGTGTACGTAATCATAATATCCCTCCTTGTTATTCTTCAGTTTTAGGACCTTGTTTGATAGCTTTTATTAAGATGCGTATTTCGATGGCGAAGAAGAGAGTGAATATCGCCACGAATAAGAAGAATGTGGTTTGCACCGCACCGACGCTCACGCTTGAGACGGCGGCATTTACCGGAAGTAAACCTTCTATTGTCCACGGCTGACGACCAGCTTCGGCGACAATCCAGCCAGCTTGACCACAGAGATATACCAAAGGAATGGAGAACAATGAAACCCATTGCAACCATTTCATATTAACGAGACGACCTTTCCTTTCCATCCACAGAACGAAAATCATAAGAAGAAGCAAGAAACTGCCGAAATACACCATGATGCGGAATGACCAGTAAATCAAAGGCACGTTAGGAACAAGTTCTTCTTGACTTTCTATATAACCATAACCGAAGTAATCTACATTTTCATCGAGTGTCTGACGTGCCTGGGCAGCGCCTTCCGGATCAGTGGTTTTCAGTCTTGTATAATCGGAGAAGGCCGCCAGTGCCACTCTACCCTTTTCCATTTTCTCTTCTGCCGAGAGATACACTTCGCCATCAGGAGTGGTGTAACCTTCAAGAATATCATTTATACCTGGCACATAACCATTGATGTCGTGAGTAGCGAGAATCGAGAGCATTCCAGGGACTTCAACGCCTGGTACTATTGAGAAAGGAGCGCGTGTGCCACCATCTTCAAGACCTTCAGCAGCAGCAAGTTTCATAGGCTGATACTTGCCTACATGAATGCCAGAGCTGTCACCGCTGAATATAACGGCAAAAGTACCGATAATGCCGACGATGGCTGCGACTCTGATACTTGCGAGCGCGAAACGTGTCTCACGTTTTTTGAGAAGATACCAGCAGCTGATGCCTATGACGAATATGGAGCCTGTCATCCAGCCACTGAATACGGCATGGAAGAACTTGGAAACAGCGACAGGATTAAGGACAAGAGCCCAGAAATCGACCATCTCATGACGGACAGTATCAGGATTAAACTCCATTCCGACAGGATGTTGCATCCATGAGTTTGCGACGAGAATCCATAAAGCCGATATGGCTGCACCTATTGCGACAAACCATGTAGAAGCGAGGTGTACTTTCTTGCTTATCTTCTCCCAACCGAAAAACATCACTGCGAAGAACGTAGCCTCCATGAAGAAAGCGAAGATACCTTCGATGGCAAGAGGAGCGCCGAAAATGTCGCCCACAAACCAAGAATAATTGCTCCAGTTGGTACCGAATTCAAACTCGAGTATGATGCCCGTCGCAATACCGACAGCGAAATTGATAGCGAAGAGTTTCATCCAGAACTTGGCAGTCTGTTTCCAAAATTCGTCTTTCTTTACGACATATAAAGTCTCCATTGTCGCCATGATGACGGCAAGTCCCAAGGTAAGCGGGACAAAAATCCAGTGATAAGCAGCGGTAAGAGCAAACTGAGCCCTCGACCAAGCAACTAATGCGCTTTCTACCATATTTTTTAGTTTAAAGTTTAAAGTTTAAGGTTCAAAATTCTTAGTTCTTAGTTCAAGTTGCGTTCCAACGTATTCGCTTTTCTGTTCATCAGTTTTTCCTGCCATAACAGGTTTGAAAAAGAACATTCTCAACACTAGAAAAAGAATGACGGCTTTAAGAATTATCAAAAACCACAGAGATTTACCCCATGTCATATTCTTAAAACCGTCGGCATAAAAATTCCATATAGAGAGAATTATCTTTTTCATAACAAAAATATAACAACAAAGATAGAAAAAATGCTATGAAAAAGATAAATTTAGTTCCAAAAATATTAGTAAAATCTAATTTTTCAGAGCTCTTGGATATTAATCGAATTCCATAAGCGTTAGGGATTGAAGCGGCATCCTTTGCGAGCGGAGGCGTAGCCGGATGCAAGCAAAGATATAGCGGAAAGCCCGACGGCTTTGCCGGAACGCCCAATGAAAGAAATTCAGAAGCTCATAACTTCAGAATAGGAATGTTCAAAAGCCTTAGTTCAACAGCCAAAAGCCTTAGTTAAAAATCATACATTCACCACCTTCACCACGATGCCTTTTTGTTTTCCTTTTTTTATAGTATCTAAAGTTCCTCTGGAAGAAGGCGTTACGAAAGCAAGGACATAATCTGCATTTTGAACTATCAGCGTGTTTCGTTGAAGAGGCGCTCCCCTGCCGTAGCGGTCGTAGTCGGGAAGAAACTCCATCAGAGGAATCTTGTTAAGGGCAGCGTATTTTCTCGCGAGAGTATCGGCGCCCTTCGCTCCGCCCGACACAATCAAATCAATTTTCTTCGTTTTCTGAATCTTCGCGACCTCAGCGCAAAGAAGTTCATAGTTCTCAAACTCACGAGAACCAACAATAGCTAATCTCATAATATTATATTTTAAAATTTATTTGCATTTGAAAGAACCGCTGCAAAGATCCGAAGAGCTTCTGCAAAATTATGGCAGATGTTATTTTTATAGCTTATGCCACTTTTTTGCAGAAAGAATTTATATCTTTGCGATAATATGGCAAAGAACTATTTCAAATCGTACATCTGGCTGTTGGAGACACTCCAAAGCCGCGGACCGCAGACCTTAAAAGAAATCAAGGACTTATGGATGAGAAGCGCTATCAATGAAGAAGGCAAGGAACTTGCCACGCGCACATTCGCGAATCATATTGCATCGATTGCCGACATATTCGGAATCGACATTGTCTGCGACAGACGAACCAACAGATATTACATCGAGAATATAGACGATGTCGGAGGAAAAAGCATAAGAGAATGGATGCTGGACGCATTATGCCTCAACAGCTTGCTCAACGAGAGCGCATCATTACGCGACAGAGTCATCTTTGAAAACGTACCATCAAGTCGAAGATTCCTCGCAGACATCATTCAGGCGATACGCGACAATTACAAGCTTGAGATTCGTTACAAAAGTTATAGGAAAACCGAAGAAGAAACCTTTATCATTGAGCCATATTTCCTGAAAGAATTCAAACGACGCTGGTATCTCTACGGATATAAAGGCGACGCCGACGGACCACACATGATGGCGTTAGACAGAATGATTGATGTCGATATCATACCCGAAGAATTCACTATGCCAGAGGAATTTTTGGCTGAAGATTATTTCAGAGACATCTACGGCGCGAGAGTCTATCCCAATATGAAAAGAGAGATGGTGAAGCTGAAAGTCTATGGAACGCAGGTTCAATATTTTCGTTCGTTGCCGTTGCACAGCAGTCAGAAAGAAGTTGAAAAAAATGATAAATACAGCGTTTTCACATATTTCCTCACACCCGACTACGACTTCAAACAAGACGTGCTTTCGTTCGGAGACAAAGTCAAGGTTTTAGAACCGAAAGAGTTGAGGGAAGAGATGAGAGGGATTGTAGAAAAATTAATGAATAATTATAAATAAGTTATAAAAATGAAAAAAGAAGTATTGATAAAGAAGTTAAATAATAATAAATATGGATATCCTTATTTTAAATATTTAATTGACAAAGATATTTTCTTCAATACAGAAGAAAGATTGGATATTAAATATAGTAACACATCCACACTTCAGTTCAATAAAGATATTCCTGAAATATTTAATATCACAGATAAAAAATTTAAAGAATGTTACAATGCTGTTATTCACGGAGAAGGTAATGAAAAAAACAAAATAAATTCTCTACGATCCTCATCGTTATTGAGTTTGCTTACATTTTACAAAATTCATTCAGGTTATAAGTTAGAAATTTCAACAAAAATTAATAATGAAACCATTAATTTCATTTTTGATGAAGTTGTGTTTGAAAAAACAAATAGGGTATTTCATCCTTCGGTTGGATTATCTTCAATAGACGTTGCATTGTACGGAACCGCTAATGGTGATAATTGTGTCTTGTATTTAGAATCTAAATTCACAGAATATCTTGAACAAGCAAATATGCTTCATACAGTAAAAGATGGTAAAGAAAAATATCCAATTAGTGCCAAATACAAGTCTGCTTATGGTAAATTTATGAAAGACCACTCTTTAATCACTGCTAATATTAATATAGAAAATAAAGGAAAAGGAATAGAACTAATTGCTAAAGACAATGATAAACTTCACTATTGTGAAGGCATTAAACAAATGATATCACATTACATTGGAGCAACAAATTCTGAAGATCTTTACAAAGGTTTGAAAGTATATCTTGGGACTATTCTTTATGATTTTAGTAAAATCAAAACTGGCGTTGATGATAACTGTAATTTGATTAGTGATTATAAGAAATGTTATTCAGAATTAGCAAAACGACTAAATGAAGATAAAGATAAAAACAAAAATTTAATAGTATTAGAAGATCCATTTACATATCAAGATTTTTTTTCTAATGCAAAAAATTTTGAATTAGATGAAATTGTAAAAGAGTATTATTCATTATAAAAAGATAATATAAACCATAAATCATCCATTAGTTCCGTAGGAACGGCAGTTTATAGGCAGGCGGTAGAGTGCGAAGCACGAAACCCCTGTACAATATATATAAACATTAATCAAAGCTCCGTAGGAGCGACAGGATAACGATGATTTTTCTGTCGTACCTACGGCACTTAGATAACAACTGGTCATAATAGCAGGCGTTCCGTGCTCCGCACTTCACACCTGCCTATGGTCTATCGCCCTTTCAGGGCTTATTTAACAAACTTTAATATGATTATCAAACATAACAATAAAAACATCTTCGTCTTTTCCGACACTCATGGCAAGCATCGTGACGTGACAGTGCCTGAAGAGGCGGATATTGTCATCTGTGCCGGCGACGCCGTGGAAGACGACCTCAAAGGCGACGAATACGACGATTTCATAGATTGGTTTTCTAGTTTATCTGCTAAAAAGAAAATCTTCATACCTGGCAATCACGAGCTTTCCTTTGCGATTGATAAATCCGAAAATATTGTAAAAGCGATGAAGGGAAAAGACATCTCCGTCATGCAGAATTCAATAAGAGACTGCGACGGAGTGACTATATGTTCCATCGGCGGTGACGTATCGATTGCCGACGCCGACATCCCAACCGGCATCGACATACTCGTGACGCATTATCCGCCTTACGGCATTTTAGACGAAGGATTAGGAAGTCCGGAAATACTGAATTTCGTTATGAAATCAAAACCGGCTTATCATCTTTTCGGACATATTCACGCCACAGCAGGACAAGAACTTCAGTTCGGCGAGACGCTGTGCAGAAATATAGGAATTTGTAAATAAACCCTCATGGACAAACTGACGAAAGAACAACGACATCGTTGCATGGCAGCGATAAAAGGAAAGAACACCAAACCGGAGCTGCTGGTGAGGAAGTTCCTGTTCAGCCGTGGCTTTCGTTACAGGCTGAACCACCCACGACTTCCAGGACATCCCGACATCGTTTTAAGGAAATACAAAACCGTCATCTTCGTGAACGGATGCTTCTGGCACGGACACGAAGGATGCCATTATTATGTCATTCCGAAAAGCAATGTTGAATACTGGAAAGCGAAGATAGAGCGCAACAGAGAAAGAGACGTAGAGACACAGATGAAACTCGCTGCGATGGGATGGCATTTCATCAATATCTGGGAATGCCAGCTGAAATCTAATGTACGCCAACAGACTTTGGAGTCGTTGGTCAATACGCTTAACTACATATACCTTCAAGACCAGAGGCTAAAGCCATATGAGATTCCAGAAGAAGACTATCAGATGGTAGCGGAGAATGAGGAAGAGTATGGGGTTACCTGCTTATAATCTTCGCTTTCATAAAACCTTATCACAAAAAAACCTCGCGAAACCTTTTCAGATTCCGCGAGGTTAATATTATTGATTGTTGTTTGACCTTTTCTTTTGAAGTCAACAGACTACGGACAACTGTCAACAGTCTGTGTCAGTGTCTGAGTTCAGTGTTCTCACTTTACTTCCTCAAAATCAACGTCAGTAACGTCGTCGTTGCCGTTGCCAGGATTTTGTCCGGCGTTAGGGTCTTGTGGACCGCCTTGTGCTCCGGCGTTCTTGTACATCTCTTCTGATGCTTTTTGCCAGATAGCGTTCATCTCTGCCATTGCTGCGTCGACGCCAGCGATGTCTTGTGCTTGATGTGCTGTCTTCAACTTGCCAAGTGCGCCTTCGATTTCTGCTTTCTTGTCAGCTGGCAATTTGTCGCCGTATTCCTTCATTTGTTTTTCTGTTTGGAAAATCATTGAGTCGGCAGCATTCAATTTGTCAACGCGTTCACGTTCTTTCTTGTCAGCGTCAGCGTTAGCTTCTGCTTCTGCCTTCATTCTCTTGATTTCTTCTTCGCTCAAACCTGATGAAGCTTCAATTCTGATGCTTTGTGACTTGCCTGTAGCTTTGTCTTTTGCTGAAACGTTCAAGATACCGTTTGAGTCGATGTCGAATGTAACTTCGATTTGTGGAACGCCACGTGGTGCTGGAGGGATGTTATCCAAGTGGAACTTGCCAATAGTCTTGTTTTGATTTGCCATTGGACGTTCGCCTTGCAATACGTGGATTTCAACGCCTGGTTGGTTATCGACAGCTGTTGAGAATGTCTCTGACTTACGTGTAGGAATTGTTGTGTTTGCTTCGATGAGTTTTGTCATAACGCCACCGAGTGTTTCAATACCTAATGACAATGGAGTAACGTCGAGTAAGAGAACGTCTTTAACTTCACCTGTCAAAACACCACCTTGGATTGATGCGCCGATAGCAACGACTTCGTCTGGGTTAACGCCTTTTGAAGGTTCTTTCTTGAAGAAGTCCTTAACGATGTTTTGGATAGCTGGGATACGTGTTGAACCACCAACCAAGATAACGTCGTCAATGTCGTTTACTGTCATATTAGCGTCAGCTAAAGCTTTGCGGCATGGTTCGATAGTAGCGCGGATGAGGTCATCGCAGAGTTGTTCGAATTTAGCGCGTGTGAGCTTGCGAACCAAGTGTTTAGGTCCTGTTGCTGTTGCTGTGATATATGGTAAGTTGATTTCTGTTTCTGTTGATGATGACAATTCAATCTTAGCTTTTTCTGCAGCTTCTTTAAGACGTTGTAATGACATTGGGTCTTTTCTGAGGTCCATGTTTTCGTCTTGCATGAATTCTTCTGCGAGCCAGTTGATGATTTTGCCGTCGAAGTCGTCGCCACCGAGGTGAGTGTCGCCGTTTGTTGATTTAACTTCGAAAACGCCGTCGCCGAGTTCGAGGATTGAGATATCGAATGTACCGCCACCGAGGTCGAATACTGCTACCTTAACGTCGTTTTTCTTCTTGTCGAGACCGTAAGCCAAAGCTGCTGCTGTTGGTTCGTTGATAATACGGCGTACTGTGAGACCTGCGATTTCGCCTGCTTCTTTAGTAGCTTGACGTTGAGCGTCGTTGAAATATGCTGGAACTGTGATGACAGCTTCTGTAACTGTTTGTCCTAAATAGTCTTCAGCAGTTTTCTTCATCTTTTGAAGCACCATTGCTGAGATTTCTTGTGGAGTGTATAATTTACCGTCAATGTCAATACGAGGAGTATTGTTTGGTCCTTTTACGACTTGATAAGGTACGCGGCCGATTTCGTTGACCATTTTGTCGTATGTTTCACCCATGAAACGTTTGATAGAATAGATAGTCTTTAATGGGTTTGTGATAGCTTGACGTTTTGCTGGTTCGCCAACTTTACGTTCGCCGTTGTCTGTAAATGCTACCACTGATGGAGTTGTGCGGTGACCTTCGCTGTTAGGGATAACTACTGGTTCGTTACCTTCCATAACTGCAACACATGAGTTTGTTGTACCTAAGTCAATACCAATAATTTTTGACATAATTTGTTTCTCCTATTTTTATTTAATGTTTTATTTGTTTCTTTTTTATCGTGTCATAATCTGACAGCGAAACGTTTTTGTCAATCATTATGCCAATGAAATTTATATGTCATAACTGATAAATTCATGTCACAATTATTTTTAACATAAAAAACAAAAAAAGCCACTAAAATAGTGACTTTCATTAAGTTATTTTTTATTTATCTCTAAACCAACAATATGACACAAAGAAATTTTAATGACAAAACGACATATATAATTAACAATGTACAATTAACTGTTTACAATTATAACACATCATCCACTCCCCAATTGTCAATTATAAACTTTCTTAAATCCCCATTCTGGGTATTCTCGGATTAAAGTGTTTTCGGAATGTTGGTTTACCTCAAACTTCTTGCTGCATACAGAACGTGAAGAAAATATTCCAAGTCCGTTTTCTATATTGGTATATTCTGGCGTATCCATTATCGCGCTGCCTGAATTTTGTATTAATATATAATTGTATAACTCATCGCCTGTTGCTGTAACAACTATCTCAAAACAATCAACGAAACGCTGCGTATATGTTGACGTATTGTTCACAATATTGGCGTCAGATGCCAATTTAGAATAGAACGTTGTAGGAGTATAATTCACAAACATATTCATAGTGCTGCTATTATACATCTCTGCGCCAGTTCCCGAGCCGAAGAACCATCTCATCTTATGATGTATGGTGTCAGTCTGACCCGGATCTATTTGTTTGTAATTGAAATATCCAATAATCTCATAATAAGCAGCAAGCTGGTTAAACGTATTTGAACGCCATTCTATTCTGTTTGTCACAGGCGACTCAAAGCTTATGCTTAAATTAGGTTTTTTAATGACAGAGCCACATATCGTCTTAACCTTAGATGTTATCACCTCTCCATCATTACGAGTTATAACCAACTGATACTCCTGATTTTCCAACAATTTCTCCGTTGTATAATAAAGTGTCTGATTCACTCCGCTATAAAATATTCCTTCAGGATCGTAAGGCTTAAAGACAGATGTCGTGTCTAATGTCACAGTCCTGACCACACCAGGAGTTGTAGCGAATTTACCTATAAGCTTAACGTCTAATTTATAATCGTAATTGCTTGCGGAATAATCTGGAGCCATCTCAAGGGCATTGCCCGTAAACGATTTTGTTATCTTAAGATAATTGGTATCAGCATCAACGTCAAGATAACCATAAACTATTGTAACCTCTTCACCATCAGTAAAGATGTTAAAGGGATCGTCACACGAGTTCATAGTAATAAGCGATATAATAGCAAATATAAGTATTGTCAGTCTTCTCATTATAAAAATAAGTTTTAAATATAGGCAAAGATACTATTTTTTTATATACTTTTGTTGCATCAAAACAAAAGAAATGTATTTATCTCATAACGTATCTTTAGTAACGACTCACGTCCTTCAAAACATGAAGAACAATGGTGAGAAAATTGCCATGTTGACAGCATACGACTACTCAATGGCAAAGATTTTAGACGAATCAAATATTGACATTATATTGGTTGGCGACAGTGCTTCCAACGTGATGGCTGGTTACAAGACCACATTGCCTATCACTTTGAACGAAATGATCTATCACGCTTCATCAGTATGTCGTGCCGTGAAACGTTCTTTCGTCGTTGTTGACTTGCCTTTCGGAACATACCAAGGCAACTCTAAAGAAGCTTTGAACTCAGCAATTCGTATCATGAAGGAATCTGGAGCTAACGCTGTCAAGATGGAAGGCGGACGCGAGATTTTAGAATCCGTAGAACGTATCATCAGCGCCGGCATCCCAGTGATGGGACACCTCGGTCTCATGCCACAAAGCATCAACAAATTCGGCACTTATATCGTTCGCGCTAAAGAAGACGAAGAAGCACAACGTCTTCGTGAAGACGCACTTTTATTACAAGAGAAAGGCTGTTTCAGCATCGTTTTGGAAAAGATTCCTGCAGCTCTCGCCACAGAAGTGACACAGTCATTGAGAATCCCTACTATCGGCATCGGCGCTGGCTCCGGAACTGACGGACAAGTTCTCGTGCTCCACGATATGCTCGGCATCAGCAACGACTTCTCTCCTCGTTTCTTGAGAAGATATAACAACTTATACGACGGCATCAAGAATTCCGTTCAAGCTTATATCAACGATGTGAAAGACATCAACTTCCCTAACGAAAACGAGCAATATTAATATGAGAAAACCTTTAGAAGAACGTATATTGTTTGAAGACAATCATCTCCTTGTCGTCAATAAGTTGCCTTCCGAAATAGTCCAAGGCGACAAGACCGGCGATGTTTGTCTTCTCGATGACGTGAAATCTTATATAAAAGAAACTTACAATAAACCAGGTAATGTTTTCGCAGGCCTGGTTCACCGCATCGACCGTCCTGTCAGCGGCGCTGTCATCTTTGCTAAGACAAGCAAGGCGTTAAGCCGCATGACATTGAAAATAAAAGAACGCGAATTCAGCAAGACATACCTCGCCATAGTGAAGAACAAACCTCCACAAGAAGCCGGCGAATTGTCTGACTATATGATTAAAAACGAGACACAAAACAAATCATATATCGTGAGTTCCAATACAAAAGGAGCTAAATTAGCACAGTTGAGATACCGCGTCATCGGCAATTCTGACTCTTATTATCTTCTTGAAGTAGAACTCATCACCGGTCGCCACCATCAAATCAGAGCGCAGTTGGCTCATATGGGCTGTCCTATCAAAGGCGACTTGAAATATGGCTTCCCTCGTTCAAACCCAGACGCTTCAATAAGCCTGCACGCTTATAAAGTCAAGTTTGAACACCCAACATTAAAAACTCCTATCGAGATAAAAGCACCGAAACCAACAGGAAATCCTTGGGATGCTTTTGAACTTTAGAACTTTAGAATTCTAAAACTCTAGAATTCTAGAATTTTAAGGTTCTAGAGTTTTATAAAAAATCGTATCTTTGTAAGCTAAATAATTACATATGTACGCTTTATTCAAAAAAGAGATAAGTAACTTCTTAAATTCTCTCATAGGAATAATGGTGATTGTCATCTTCTTGTTAATCACGGGTTTGTTCTTATGGGTCTTTCAAAGTGATTTTAATATCATGAGTTTCGGCTATGCCAATTTGGACAGCCTTTTCATCCTTGCACCTTGGGTGTTTTTATTTTTGGTTCCAGCCGTAACGATGCGTAGCTTCGCAGAAGAGAAACGTACCGGCACAATGGAGATGCTATTCACCAAGCCATTGTCCGACTGGCAAATCGTTCTCGGCAAATATTTCGCCGGCGTCGCATTAGTCATATTGGCACTCATCCCTACATTGATTTATTTCTTCTCAGTATATCGCTTAAGTCAGCCTGTCGGAAACGTTGACATAGGCGGAATCTGGGGTTCATACATCGGACTTTTCTTCCTTAGCTCAACATTCGTATCAATAGGATTGTTCTGCAGTTCAATAACTAATAACCAAATACTTGCATTCTTGTTATCCGTATTTTTATGCGGATTCTTATACATCGGCTTCGATATGATCTACTCTATGGCATTGTTCGGAAAAGTAGATTTATTCATACAGCATCTCGGAATGTCGTCACACTACAGCTCATTGAGCCGCGGTGTTATCGACACCCGCGACATTCTTTATTTCATCAGCGTGATTGTTTTATTCTTGTCATCGACAAAATTAGTATTGTCAAGTCGTAAATGGTAAAAGGAGGAAAGATGAAAAACGAACGTAAAAATCTTAAAAAGAATCAGCTTATATCATTTGGCATCACACTGATTGTCATTATTGCTGTCAATATCATCGCTTCTTTCGTCTACACTCGTTTCGACTTGACAAGCGAGAAACGCTACACTCTTTCAGACACTTCGAAAGAAGTTTTAAAGAACCTCGACGATTATGTCTACTTCAGAGTTTACCTGGAAGGCGAATTCCCTGCAGGTTTCAAGAAATTAAGAAAAGAGACAAAAGAGATGCTCGACGAATTCAGAGCTTACAGCAAATTCGTTGACTATGAATTCATAAATCCATCCGAAAGCAACGATGCCGCTGAAAGAAACGAGACTTACAAACTTTTATATCAAAGCGGCCTCAACCCTACCGAAATTGCGATGCAGACTAAATCTGGCGCTCAACAGCTGATTATCTGGCCTTGTGCTTTAATGAGTTACCAGGAAAAAGAAAAACCTTTGGATCTGCTTGACACTCATATCGGAGAATCATCAAATCAAGTCTTGAACAACTCAGCTCAAAACCTTGAATATAAACTCATAAGTTCAATAAAAGAACTCACACAAGAGAAGAAGCCAAGCGTAGCTTTCATAGAAGGACACGGCGAACTCAATGAGAATGAGGTTTATGACATCACACAAACACTGCAAAAGAAATATAACGTACAACGCATAAGCCTCAACGAACAAATCACTGCGTTGAACAAAAGAACAGAGACACGCGACAGCAGCATCTTAATATCATCTAATTATGACGCCATCGTCATCGCAAAACCAACGAAGCCTTTCTCAGAGAAAGACAAGTTCATCATCGACCAATACGTCATGCACGGCGGCAAGATATTATGGCTCATCGATCCTGTATTCGCTACTATGGACAGCCTTCAGATGTCGGAATCAACAATAGGCAATGCCTTGAACGTCAAGCTTGACGATATGTTCTTCAAATATGGATTACGTCTCAACAACAATCTCCTCCTCGACCTCAACAGCGCTAAGATAGCATTGAGAACAGGCCAGATGGGCGGACAGGCTCAGATAGAATATTTCAACTGGTATTATTTCCCATTGCTCAACGCAGGCTCTAACAGCAGCATCGTAAAGAACATCAACCCAGTAAAGGCTGATTTCATCAGTTCTATAGACCCAGTGATGTCTGATTCTGACGTACAAAAAATACCTTTGTTAAAGACATCCAACTATACCAACATCTCAAACGCACCTGCATATATCACACTCGGAATGTTACGCCAAAAACCTGACCAACGTATGTTCTCACAAAAAAGTCAGACTGTGGCATATCTGTTAAAAGGTGAATTTGAGTCACTCTACGCAAACAGAATGACATCCGGCATCATAGAATCAAAAGAAATTGGTTTCAAGGCTAGCAGCGAACCAACATCAATGATTGTCGTTGCCGACGGCGATATCATCCGCAATCAGTTCCATATACCAAAAGGCTACCCGCTGCCTCTCGGCTTCGACCAATATACACAAATAACATATGGTAACAAGGAATTCATTGAAAACGCCATCAGTTATCTCGTTGACGGAGAAGGTCTTATTGAAATAAGATCACGCGAATTAAAGATTCGTCTCCTCGATATGAATAAAGTCAACAACGACGCCCTCTTATGGCAACTCGTCAATGTCGTATTGCCAAGCGCCATTATGGTAATATTTGGATTTATCCTAGCGTTTATCAGAAAAAGAAAATATGCAAAATAAATAATAAATATATGAAAAATAATCGTTTAGCAATAATCATAACATCATTATTGATCATCATCGCAGCTGTTCTTTTATGGAACAACCGTTATCTGACAACATTACGCGGCGAGGCATACGACTTCACAGTGCGCGACACGGCTTCAGTGACACGTCTTTTCTTCGCTGACATGAATAGCAACCAAGTTCTTTTGGAAAGAACAGAAGATGGCTGGAAAGTAAATGGCAAATATGACGCTCAGACAACAATGGTTAACAATATGCTGTACACCCTCGACAGGATGAGAATCAAGATGCCAGTGTCTTTGGCAACTCACAATAGCGTCATCACCCGCATGGCTGGTACAAACACAAAAGTCGAAGTGTACCAAATCGTCCCTCGCATCAATCTGTTCAATAAAATAAAATTATTCCCTCACGAAAAACTCACCAAGGTGTTTTATATAGGCGACGTCACACAAGATAACAGCGGCACTTACGTACTTAAAGAAGGTGCTGACAAGGCTTACATCGTTCACCTTCACGGTTTCAGAGGCTTCATCAGCTCTCGCTTCAGTGCTAACCAAGAAGACTGGCGCGCCCATAAAATCGTCTCTGAAGACATAAGCAATATCGCTTCATTCAAATTAGAATTCAACAATGATCCTGAAAACAGTTTTGTTGTAAATGAAAAAGGATCATACAAATACGAGATGACTCTCCTCAATGACGGCTCTAATGTCGACATCGACACTGTCAGAGTGCTCAACCTCCTGACATCATTCAGCGACGTACGCTTCGAGGCATTCCTCACCGATATCACAAAAGAACGCCGCGACTCCATCATCAACTCGCCTTACCAGGAAAGACTAACACTCACCACAAAAGACGGAAAACAAAATGTCATCAGAACATATACAATGAGAATCAATGCATCAGCATTCGGATTCACAGAAAACGACTGGGACGATGACCCAGACCACAAATACGCTTACTTAGAAAATACCGACGAACTCGTCATGATACAAGACTTCGTGTTTGGAAAGATACTCAAACCTGCTGAATATTACGAAAAAGGTTATATCGCTCCAAAACGCACTATCTATATTGAAGAAATGGAAGAAATCCCAAGCAGCAGCCTCCCGTTTTAAGACTTTTTAAATTTATTACAATATATGAAGACGTCACTCTGTGGCGTCTTTTTTTATTTCAACAAAAAACATTTTATGCAACCATCTGTTCTATATGCAACTTATTATTAAACTATTAACATCTAAAACCGATGACTCAAATGGGATATAACAGAGAACTTCATTATGAAAAAAACAACAACATTATTCATGACATTGTTGCTTGCAACCGCAATCACTTCTTGCAACAAAGACGGCGTTTACAACCCTAAGGAAAAAATCGATAAGATATATGTAGATGCAGGATCAGGCAAGCATTTGTCCGAAGACTGGACTTGGGACAACAAACAACTCAAAACTATCAACTACTACGAATCTGATGGCACTATCGATCACTCCGAGACTTTCACCTATAACGACAACAGATTATCACAAGTTGACAATCATGAAGATGGAGAAACAGTAAAATACACTTACGACAAGAGACGTCTGCAACAAGCTGATTTCTACAACAACAATGTCCTATATATGACTTGTTTCTTTGAATATGCCGACAACAAATTGGCAGACATCAAAGTTACAACAACGATTGCAGAGAAAGGCTTGAACACCAAGGGCGTAGCAAATCCACTTAATTATGTTTTACCTAAACAATCGTTAGAATCCATCGAGAATGTCATGAAGGAAAATCCAACAAGAGGTTCTGTATCCTTTGAAATCGATTTCGCATGGGACGGAAATAACGTTTCTGAAATAGGAATAGAACTTGATGGATACAACGTATTATATGCATTCGAATACGATGACAAATTGAATCCATTCCGCAATTTCTTAAACTCTGACCTTGAAGAAACATTATACGGACACGGTGTTTACAAGAGCAAGAACAATATCGTAAGCTACACTCTAATCGAGGCAGCAATGGGATATTCATTCTCAGAATCACACTACATTAGCTATACTTACGACGGTAGATTCCCAGCTACAAGAACAGCCAACAACGTGATAGAATATTTTGAATACGAATAATTCCACAATGTCATATCATGTAAAGAAGAGATGTATTTATGCATCTCTTTTTTTTTGTTTTAAATAAAAATATTTCATACCTTTACAATCTAAAATCATGATATGAAAACTATAGCACTCGTTGCGCATGACGCAAAAAAAGACGACCTTTTGAAATGGGTCACAGAACATGCAGACAAACTTATCGGCAACAATTTCTATGCAACAGGAACGACAGGAAAGATTTTGTCGTCAGTATTGCCTAATATCAACAGATTGAAGTCAGGTCCTTTAGGCGGCGACCAACAACTAGGAGCTCTTATCTCTGAAGGAAAAATCGATTATCTCATTTTCTTCTGGGACCCTATGACAAGCCAGCCTCACGACGTCGACGTCAAAGCGCTGCTGCGACTCAGCGTGCTTTACGACGTGCCAACGGCTTGTAACCACGCCTCCGCCGACTTCCTGATAAACTCACGACTATTCGGAACAGAATACAAAAGCATCCCTGAAGATTATTCAGATTATCTCAACAGAAGCATATAAAAAAATCAGCTGCCAGTTCAACTGACAGCTGATTGCTTATTACAACAACTAATATTTATTCGTATTCATAATAGTCTATGATATTGTCATAGCTCTTGCTGACTGGGAATTTACCATCATATGTGTAATAAATATATTCTGTGTCAGAATATGATATTCCCATATATGACTCTGTAAACGTATATTCTATGACATTATTTTTATTGGCAAAGATGTTGAAATTTTTGACAGAGTTTTCAACATTCAAACCAAAGAAGTTACTGAATGGATTCTGTTTATCGTCATATCTGAAATAATATTTCTCTGTATAATTTCCAGATTCCATTTCTATTTCTGAGATGTTACCGCCTCTCCAGTCAATATCGAATTCCAATCTTAAGTCTCCTCTTTCAGATGGAACATCTTTCAACATTTTCTCTGTAGTCACCATTGTCAATTCTGGCATAACATATTTAAGCGGACTTGCTATGCTCTTTGCAGAAACTGATTTAGAACCATTCGTCACAATAACCATTTCAGATAATTCATTGTCGTCATACTCAAAGGTGTAAGTGATTGTATTGACGCCTGATTCAAAATATCTTACCTGATACAATCTGTCATGTTTGTTGTAGATGTATTCTGAATACTCATTATTTTCATCATTTTCCACTTTCAAGACCTGACCTTTTTTGTTGTAGCTGAACACTTCTGTGTATTCCAAACTGCCCCAAATATTATAATGTTCTATAAATCTCAATTCTTTTCCGTCCCATCCCCATGATTCTGTAAGGAGCTTTCCAGTTCCGTAATCTGTGTAAATCTTACTGATTTTTTCTTTTGGATTGTAAGGCTTTGTTTTTTGGCAAGAGGTAAATGTTACTGTAAACAGGGCTATTGCAAGTAATAATGTGATTTTTTTCATAATGAAGTTCTCTGTTATATCCCGTCGAGTCATCGGTTTTGGTAAAAATTAGTTTATTAATAATTAGTTAAGTTTTAACGTAGTAAAGATACGAAATATTTTAATGCCATACAATTATTAATAAAAAAGTATATTTGGTTATCTTTGCAGAAGAAAAAACTAATTCCACATTCCCAATCACTAATTTCTAATTAAATAAATATGGGCAGAAACAAATTTTCACAACGCGAGATAGATATCATTCGTAAGTTATTGAACCGCAAGGTAGCAGGCAATCGTTCGGGACAGAAAATGGTGCGACACACTTTACGCACTGTCTTCAATTTCAATATTTCAGACTTCAATGTCCCTGGTCAGCCTTTCGGTCCTCTCGACCTTGACGAATGCGTGCGCCGCCACAGAATCCACATTCTCGACGAAGCCACGATAGAGGCGATGAAACTGCGTTATGCTGAGAAACAAAAATATGACGAGACTCTTAACCAAGCTGAAGCTATTGCCAACGGCGAAGTGGAAGACTGGCAAGAAGTCTTGAAACAATGGAATGAGTATTACGGCACAGAACATGGAACTAACGACTAAGAACTAAAAACTTTTACACTGACTGTCATTTTAGTTTAGAGTAGTGGAAAGATGTTGGTTTTGTGTGGCGAGATTTTCAAGTCCTCAGCTCCTCAAATCCTCAGCGTTTCTATAACCCCTTAGTCTTTAGTCCTTTTATGGCGTTCGGCTACGCCGCCGGGCTTTCCGCTATATCTTTGCTCGCTCACTCGCAAAGGATGCCGCTCCAATCCCTAACGCGCCCAGCTAGAAATAAAGAATCCCCCAAAAATAAAAAAAGGACGACAGTTGTCGTCCTTTAATTGTTAACTTTCAATTATCAATTAGTTTTTGCTCTTGATCTTGAGACGGTTAATTCTACTGTAGTACATTCATTATCAACTCTCAAATAACCTGCCCATTCGTAATACGAATTTTCTGCTACATAAAAATAATCACCAGGTTTTAAATCGTAAAAGTTGGCACAATCATCAGCATCACAGCCTGGATTTGAATAATAAAAACTTTCTATGTAACGATATTTATCGTAGTCATAATCTTCAGCCCATAAATTGACCTCTACATTTTCTCCAACATCATCACTTGTCCAAAATGTAACTGTACAAGTTGTTGGTTCTGGTGTTGGTTCTGGTTTACATGCAGAAAAAGCAACAACAACCACTAACGATAATAACATTAATATCTTCTTCATAATTACAATTTCTCCGTTATATCCCATCGAGCCATCGGTTTTAAATAAACAATTGATTTTTTTACAAAGGTATGATATTTATTTCTTGCAAAATCTAAACGATAGTCCAAAAAGGGCAATAGTCCAAAATGGACTATTAACTTTTTAAATTCTCAGAGTAGTATTTAAAGAAGTCGTGGTTTAAGACTTTAGAGATATGCAATAACTGAGCTGTGTCGATTACCATTTTCGAAAAAATCTTATTGACAGTCCGTGGCGTGACACCAATTTGTTCTGCAAGCCAACCATTAGTCTTGGCCTGTCGTCTCAATTCTTCACGAATTAAGTTTCCAATATGAATTTCTTTCATAAACCTACATTTATCGCGCTGCCACTTACTATATAACAGACTCCATCAAGGCACAAAAAAAAGTGGACTATACACCTCCACATTCTGAGGCCCTGAGATTGCCCATTATACCGGATAAATAGCAAACACTAGATTATTAATAATATGTATTATTTAATATTTCCTTTTCTTAATTCTTACGTTTTAAATTAAAATATATGAGACGCATCAATTACATATTGTTATTTTTAATGTGCAATTGACACGTCTCTACAACTAACTCCTAATTCCTAACTCCTAACTATTCTTAACCGCTTCACCGATTGCTTTGCCGAGATTATAAAGTCTCTCAACATCTTCATCGCGATATGGTGCGCCTTTAACCTCGACAGATTCTATTGGACGTTGCCATTCGTTTTTGTCTGCTACGCCGTTGATGTATTTAACACCGCCGCCGCCCCAGCTCATGCCACCGAATACGCCGTAGACCTTGTCTTTAGGCTTGAATTCTGTGAGTTCGTGCAACAACAATGTCATGTCAGGGAACACGCTGCCGTAGTGAGCACAAGCACCGATGATGCAACCTTTATATTTCCAAATGTCACTGATGATATGCGACACTTCTGTCTTTGACACATCATAAATCTTGATATTCTTAACGCCAGCTTCTGCCACGCCGCGAGCGATGATGTCTGCCATAAGAGCTGTGTTGCCATACATTGAACCGTAAGCGATGACGACACCTTCGTCGTTGCCGCCTGTACTCCATTTAACGTATCTGTCGAACACCCATTGCAAGTTGCTGCGCCATACCAAGCCGTGTGATGGAGCAATCATCTTGATTTCTACTGGAGCGAGTTTCTGAACAGCCTTCACGACTTGACTTGCAACTTTACCAACGATGTTGGCATAGTAGCGACGCATATCGTCTTCGTAGAAATCGAGGTTTGCCTCGTCGTCGAAGATACAACCGTTGAGCGCGCCGAAACCGCCGAATGCGTCATTAGAGAATAATATCTTGTTTGTTTGTTCGTATGTCACCATCGACTCTGGCCAGTGAACCATAGGAACAGTGAAGAACTGAAGTGTGTGTTTTCCGAGGCATAATGTCTCGCCGTCAGCAACGATCTTCTTGTTGTTCAATGGTCCGTAGAATGCTTCGAGAGGTCCGAATGTCTTGGCATTTCCGATGACTTGAACATCAGGATATTCTTGTACGATAGCACGTACAGCGCCGCTATGATCTGGTTCGTCGTGGTTGATGACGAGATAATCTATCTTGCGATCGCCGAGAACAGTCTTGATTTTGAAAAGGAATTCAGCCATGAAACTTACTTCCACTGGGTCGATGAGAGCTACTTTTTCATCGACGATGAGATATGAGTTGTATGAAACTCCGTTAGGAAGTTCCATGTGATTTTCAAATAATTCAGTTTTTCTGTCGTTGACGCCGACATAGAAAATGTCGTCTGTTAGTTTTATTTTTAACATATCAATATTTTGTTGGGTGGTTATTATTTCTGTTTTATCTTCTATTTTCTCAAATGCATCTTTGCCGTGTTTGCACAAAGGACAAATTATGTCATCAGGGAGGTTCTCATCTTCGTGAACCCATCCGCAAACCTTGCAATACCAGCCTTTTTTGCCGTTGTCTTTCTTAGGTTTGATATTGTTTTGGTAGTAACTGTAAGTCAGTGATTCTTTATCTGATATAACTTCAGAATCAATCACATCGGCGAAGAACATGGTATGCGTGCCCAAATCCTGATGGCTCACGACATGACAAGAGATGTACGAATTAGTATATTTAGGAATATATAGAACATTATTTTTCGAGCGATATTCCTGTTGGCAGTCGATGAATTTATTGACATCTTTTCCGCTTTGGAATCCGAAATGTTCTATGACAGAGAATGGAGTTTCTGTTGTCAGCATCGACAAATTAAATACGCACGAGTTAAGTACAAGCTCGTGCGTATAATTTTTCTTATTGACAACAACGGCGATACGCAACGGACTATCAGTCACCTGAATAACCGTATTGATAATACATCCGTTATCTATGTTCTCATAGTTAGAAGTAAGGACATAAAGTCCGTATCCTATCTTAAAAAGAGCATTCGTGTCCATAAAACGTTTTTATCATTCTTCTGAGAAACTGTCAGTTCCGACACCACAAAGAGGACATGTCCAATCTGCTGGAAGTTGATCAAATGGAGTTCCTGCTGCTACACCGTTATCTGGGTCACCTACTGTTGGGTCATAAACATAACCGCAAACATCACATACATATTTTTTCATCTTTTTAATTTTTTAAGTTAAACAATAATATTAATGCAAGTCATAGTTTCTTCTTAAATATTGAAGACGTTCCACGACTTTTATATCTTCTTTCTTGTTCACAACACCTCTGAAACTGTCAACACTATCGAAGTTATGTCTGTCCATCCAAGCTTCCACATCGGCATTCATTTGCCTTATGTAGTCTATGCCGTTACGGTATAATGTGCTACATACCTGAACTGTCTTTGCTCCAGCGAGGATTTGTTTCACTACGTCTTCGCCAGTATAAACGCCTCTTGAGGCAGAAAGTTCACAAGGAATTTCCTGTGATGAGAGGAGAGATATCCAGCGGAGTGTGTTATGGTTTTCTTCTGGCGCAGAAATTGAGTTGCCAGGAACAACCTTCATCTTCTCGATATTGATGTCAGGATTGTAGAAACGGTTAAAGAGCACCAAACCTTTTGCACCTGCCTTTGACAAACTGAACGCCATACGGCTGATATTGGTGAAATGGTCACCGAGTTTTACAGATACTGGAATATTAATATTTTTTTCAACTTCTTTAAGAATGTCTGCGTATTCCTTTTCTATGTCTCTAGGATCAATGTCTCTGTCGAAAGCAGCGATGGCGATGTTCAACTCCAAAGCGTCGGCACCTGCATCCTGAAGTTCTTTTGCAATGCTAATCCATTCACCCTTATCTGAACAGTTGATACTTGCTATAACTGGAATGTCTACGACTTTCTTTGTTTCACGGATAAGTTTTTCATAAATCTCTATCTCTGTGCCACGCATATAAGTATTGAGATATTCTTGCGCTTCTGGATAGAAATCGTAAATTTCGGCATTACTATAACCTTCTTCTCTTTTTATCTCTGATTCTATCTGTTCTTCAAATATTGACTTAAGGACCACTGCGCCAGCACCCGCTTCTGCGCAACGTTTAATGCTTTCTACATTTCCTGTCAATGTTGAACTACTTACGATGATAGGAGATTTTAATTTCAGTCCGAGATATGTTGTTGATAGTTTCATTAGTTTTTATTTTTTTACCTCACAAAGATACGATTTCTTTTTGAAAAATGAAAATTTTTTCAAGGAAAAAAAACGTACTTTTGCGCTCTATTTTTCAAATTATGAATAACAAGGTAAAAGGTTATTTGTTCGCCGCCATCTCTGCTGCGACCTACGGAATGAATCCACTATTCGCGCTTCCTCTTTACGAAGGCGGAATGGATTTATATTCAGTTTTGTTTTTCCGTTATTTGTTTGCAATACCAATCTTAGCAGCAATGCTTAAGATTCGTCGCCGCGATTTTTCCATCGAGAAAAAAGACTTCTTACCATTAATTATATTAGGTATCTTATTCGCCTTATCGTCAATAACATTATTCTCTAGCTATCATCATATGGATGTGGGCATCGCCTCGACAATACTTTTCGTCTATCCTATTATGGTAGCACTCATTATGTTCATTTTCTTCAAGGAAAGAATATCTGCGAAAACCATGGCGTGTATCGCCGTCGCCTTATTAGGAATCGCGCTATTATGCAAGAGCAGCGAAGGCGCAGTAATCAGTACAAATGGCATTCTCTTCGTACTCGGCTCTTCACTGTCATACGCAATCTACATAGTTTATGTCAACAAATCAAGAATCAACAAAATGGCGACTATCAAAGTGACTTTATACGTTTTAGCCATCGGATGGATTATATTCGCGATACGAGCCTTGGCGAGTGGAGTGCTAACAACACCGCCAGCAGAAAAATGGTGGCTTTGGGCAAACATCATCGCACTATCTGTATTCCCGACCGTCATTTCATTGATTTGCACAACAGAAGCCATTCAATATATCGGTTCGACGCCAACAGCAATATTAGGTGTCTTAGAACCAGTAACGGCAGTCTTCTTCGGCATCGTCGTCTTTCACGAAGTCATAACGACACGCATATTAATCGGACTGATATTAGTAATAACATCCGTGACATTCGTCGTCGCTGGAGACAAAATCGGAGGAATTTTACTAAGATTAAGAAAAATGTTTCCGAAGTTGAGGAATTGAGGATTTGGGGCAAGATTGGATTATAAACAAGCCTATGTCTCAAAAGTTGAAAGTTATAGATAAACAAAAAGAGGCAAATCATTCGCCTCTTTTTGTAATCCTTAATTCCTTATATCGTCACCGTTTTTGTTGATGTCTCGCCGGAATACTCAGCACCGGTGTAATATCCGTAGAAATTTTCACCTCCCGATATCTTACCGCCTTGCTTGATGGTATATGTTCCTTTTGCAAGGTCAGGAGATGAGAATAACAATGTCAAACCGTTTGATCCACCACCCGGTCCTCCAGGGAAACCTCCGCCACCACCAGAATATGTAGGGACTTGCAACGTCAAAAGATCTTTACCGCTCGTATCAACGATGCTTAATGCTGTTCCGTTTGTTACACTACTATAAACCAATGAATTCTGCGTACATACCGATGCCGTTGGGTTAGATGTATGTCCTCCGATGCCAATCAAAGTTCCGCCAGTGATCTTGAATGTGTTTTGATCACAGTCGAAGGCACCTTCTGGCGCCGTCTGTCCGAAAGCAAGTACAAAACCTCCATTAACCGTCAATGTTCCGTTAGAGTCAATTGCATCGTTGCCTCTTGAATTAGCATATACCACGCCGCCGTCAAACTGCACATGTTTCTTTCCGTTGATAGCATCGTCATAAGTATCAATGATGACATTTCCGCCTTTGATATACAAGTTTGTCTTACTTTCAAGACCTTCTCCGCCATCATTTTTTGTATATACGTTTATATCACCGCCATAGACATATAGGTCTCCCTCTGCCGTCAACGCCTTAGGATTAGCATAGTCTGCGTCTTCGCCACTTCCCGACTCATAAAACTTCTCACCTGAAGTCTTCATATCTAACACCAAAGTGTTTTCTTCATTTTCCTTACCTATATATATTGCACCATCAGCGTTAACACATTTTCCGGCAGCACCAGTAGCCTCCAAGACGATATTTCCATCAAGGAGATAGATATTGCCATCGGCTTTAATGCATGACGATTTATACGAATCCTTCTCGCCCTCGGAGTTGGTATAAGTGTTACCACCAGCATGTGAAATAATATTAACATTTCCGTCAAAAATAGAGATATTGCCATCGACCTTAACGCCACGACCCGCCACATTGCTCTCAGGAAGGGTGATAGCAAGGTTTCCGCCTAACATCTCAAAATTGCCGTCAGCACCGATAGCAGTGCAATACGTTGGATCGTAACCTAAGTCCAACTCTTCCAAAGTCAAGGTGCCAGATGACACTATAGTCACGTCAGCATTATCAATAATGATGTTAGCATCAGACTTCAATCCCTTAGACGCATCGGCGGTGTTATTAACAATCAATTTCACACCATTGATATTTATATCATTGTCGGAAGAGATGCCGTGTTTTTTATTCGCATTGACAGTTAAAGAACCTGCGCCTTTAATGTTGGTAGCGCCTTTTGTATTAATGACGGCTTTGCCATCACTGTCGGAACTGTCAGTCAATACGTTAAAAGTTCCATTGGCAACGATGATATTTCTTTCAACATTCTTTGTAAGATTCAAAGGAACCGTTGTCGTTGATGCTATCTCTACATTATTAAAAATCACGTCATACGACATATCGCTTTCAAGAGAAAACGAACCATTTGAAGTGCTGCCACTCAGATGATAACGTAGATTTTCAATAGCAGCAGCAGTGACGATGCTGACGTCAGCACCATTCACCGTAACAACGAAATCTTCTGAAGAGACGCTATGTCTAACAGTCGCCGCATCTCCCTTGTAATCTACATATACATCAAGAGAATCAGACTCTTGTGTCAATGGTTTAAAGGTAATACTGTCTATAGCATTGACAGAAAATGTGTTATACTTTCCATCTTTATGCAACAGCATCTGAATCATATTAGAACTGAAATTCAAGGAATCAATCTCTGAAATTTTATATGTAGATACCGTTCCATCAGAATTATAGACCCACATCGCATTTTGCGCCTTGACGCAGTTTACGCCAATCACTAATATTAAAATCAAGAATAACTTTTTCATATCTTATTAAATTTTAATGATTTGCCATTTACTTTAATTACATATGATCCTTGTGGAAGACAGGAAACATCCAATGCTTCCCCATCATATCTTCCTTTAAAGAACGACTTGCCGTCCACGGAAAATATCTCCACTTCTTGATTTTCAATACCGATTAACCTCACGCTTTCTTTCGCAGGATTAGGATACACAAACGCTGCATTATCGAAATTCATTTCCGAAAATGACTCGCCTGCTTCAAAATAGATTTTTGTAATCTCTTCAACGTTGTAGGAATATGTGAAAAGACTTTCATTTTCCACCACGATTAGCGTCGTTTCCCCGTCGAAATAGATGTTACCAAACTTGTCTGACGTCCAGGTAATCACCTCGTCATCCATCTGAATTTTAAGCACATTAGATTGCGCTTTAAGTCCGCATAATGTCGATGCGAACAGTGACAGTGTTAATAAAATTTTCTTCATTGATAAAATATTTAAGTTAGTGGCATCGAACCGGAACCCCGACTCTTTGCAAAATAATTCAATGTTTTTCTTTTAAAATTTCCAAAATGATCTAAAATGATTCAAGAAGAAAATTTCACAACGAAATCATTTTTTCATCGTATTAAAGTATGTCTCCAAAAGATTATTCGCTGCTGTATATGCAGAAGCTCTCTTATCTTTCACGTCGCTTTCTATCAACGCTAACATATCCTTTATCAATGGGTTCTGATAAAATGTATCCTTAAGAGTCTGCTCGATGCTATCGTACATCGTCTGCACATCTTGCTTAGCTCTTTTCTTTGCAAGATAACCCGACCTGCGGATGTTCTCGACGTGTTCCGTCACCATTCCCCACACTTCTGGAATATTATGATGAGTTAAGGCAGAGCACGTCATCACTTTTACTGGCTGACCCGATTCGGCGAGCGGGAAGAGATGCACTGCATTTTTGACTTCCGTCATGGCACGGTTAGCCCTTTGTACGTTATCGCCGTCGGCTTTATTAACGATGATTCCGTCGGCCATCTCCATGATGCCACGTTTTATGCCTTGAAGCTCATCGCCAGCACCTCCGATTAATACGAGAAGAAAGAAATCGACCATGGAATATACTGCAATTTCTGATTGTCCGACACCCACTGTCTCAACGAAGATAGTATCAAAACCAGCCGCCTCACAGAGAATTATAGCTTCACGAGTCTTACGCGCCACACCGCCGAGAGTGCATGCCGAAGCTGAAGGTCGGATGTAGACATTACGTTGTTGCGAGAGTTCCTCCATGCGAGTCTTGTCGCCGAGGATACTGCCTTTGGAACGCTGGCTGCTCGGGTCGATGGCAAGCACCGCGAGTTTGTGACCTTTACGGCTGAGTTCCATTCCAAGAGCCTCGATGAAAGTACTTTTACCAGCACCAGGAACGCCAGTGATGCCGAGACGAATGGCATTGCCAGAATGCGGCAGACAAGCCGCGATGATATCCTGCGCCATCTTCTGATGTTCAGGCAAGGCACTCTCCACCAAGGTGATAGCCTTACTCAAAACAACGATATCGCCTTGAAGAATGCCATCGACATAATAATCTAGCGGCATCAACTTCTGACGTTTCGCCATCATACGTTCCAACGCTTTAGGATTGACCTGTACAGGTTCTTCAGCAGGAGCGTTCACTTGCAAAGCTGACTCCCACTCGTGTTTCTGATTTTCAAAATGCTCTTGTAATTCCATAGTGGCAAAAATAAAAAAAGACTAAAGACCAAAGACCAAAGACCAAAGATTTTTTTTAAAAAAGTTTTGTATATTCAAAAAAAGTTGTACTTTTGCAGTCTCAAAAATGCTTCCTTAGCTCAGTTGGTAGAGCAATTGACTCTTAATCAATGGGTCCAGGGTTCGAATCCCTGAGGGAGTACAAAAGCGGGTAACAATGTTACTCGCTTTTTTTGTTATTTTTTCAAAAAAAACGACTTTTTTTCTTCTTTAATTCGGAAATTTTTGCTTAATTTTGTATTTCTTTATAATGACATATAAAATATGCCTATGGAAAAGACAAAAGTACTTTTTGTTCATCAAGAAATAACACCTTATTTGGATGAAAATCCAATCTCTTTGGTAGGAAGAAACCTCCCTGAAGGTATTCAAATGAAAGGTAAAGAGATTAGAATCTTCATGCCTCGTTTCGGTAGCATCAACGAACGCAGAAACCAGCTGCACGAAGTGATTCGTCTTTCAGGTATGAACCTTATCATCAACGACACCGACCACCCTTTAATCATCAAGGTTGCTTCTATCCAAAAAGCAAGAATGCAGATATATTTCATCGACAACGACGACTTCTTCACAAAACGTAAGTCAACAATCGCCGATAAAAACGGAACATTCTTCGAAGACAATGACGACCGCACCATCTTCTTCTCACGCGGCGTAATTGAAACAATACGTAAACTTAACTGGCCTCCAGACATCATTCACTGCCACGGATGGATGTCGGCACTCATTCCGATATATATCAAGAAAGTGTTCAAAGACAACCCTCTTTTCAGCGAGTCTAAGATAGTATTTTCAATCTATGATGACGACTTCACTGAAATGTTCCGCGATGGTTTCGACAAAAAAATGAAACTTCAAGGTATAGCTCCTAAAGATGTGAAATTCCTCAAAGACACCAACTACGTCAATTTGATGAAGACAGCGTTGGATTTCTCCGATGGAATCATCTTTGGCAGTGAAAAAATAAATCCGGAGCTCGAAGAATATGCAAAATCATTGAAAAAGCCTATTCTCGAATACCAATCTCCAGAAACTTACGTTGATGCTTATAATGATTTTTACGATAATCTCAAATAAGTAATAACCTTGAAAACAAAACACTTTTTATTAACATTATTTGTAACACTGATAGCTTTTGTTTCTTGCAAGAAAACACCAGATATCGGAAGTTCTTTGCAACCTAACAGCAGCTATATCAAAGCGGCTTTCTCTGGCGAACAAGACATCATCGCAGAATCGGAACGCATTGACTCGCTCAGCACCAAAGCAGCGTCACTTTCATTGGTCGGTGACCTCAACGACCCTATCTTCGGTAACTCCAACTTGAGTTTCTACACCCAAATCGGACTCACCAGCAACAGCATCAAATGGGGCGAAGGCGCAACGACAGACTCTATCGTGCTGCAAATGATTTATTCCGGATACTACGGCGACACACTGACACCTCTGACAATGAAAGTATACGAGGTGACAGAAAGCATGTCTGGCGATTCAATGACTTATTATTCAAACATGTCTTTAGCTCACGGCGATGAACTTGCCAGCTACACATTCTCGCCAAAACCGAAAACCCACAGCAATATAGACGACGACTCACTTTCAGCAGCCGTCTTAAGAATACCAATTAACAACTCATTCGGTGAGAAACTTATCAGCAACGAAAGCCAATTGACGTCAAACACAGCGTTCATGGACTTCTTCAAAGGCCTTTATGTTTCTTGCGAACCTGCAAGTGGAACAGGATCGATATGCTACTTCAACTTGCTCAACACAAAGTCTTACATCAGAATGTACTATCATAACGACTACGACACTACATTCTACGATTTCAACGTGAGCGACAAGTACATTCGTTTTAACCACTTCGAACACGATTATAACACAGCATCAACACCAATAGCATTTGACGATACAACAAACAATCAATACTTGTACGTTCAATCCACCGCTGGTATCAGATCAAGATTAACATTCCCTAATATTGCACAATGGGCTAAAGACATGAACACCAATGTGCTCATCAACGAAGCAAAACTTATCTTGACTGGAGCAAACGGAATGATAAACGGCGTTAACAACGATACTGCAATGTTCAACCAGCCAGTTCAACTTGTTGTTGTTAAGGCTAACGAAGACGACTCTTACAGCATATTGCCAGACCAATTGGTAGGAACAAATTATTTCAACGGAATGTACGATTCAAAGAACGACCAAGTATGGTTCAGAATCTCTGAATATATCCAGGATTTAGTTCTTGCCGGTCCTGAAGCTGAAAACTATGGATTGTTCGTTTACACATATTCAGGAGCTTACAACGCAAAACGCTGGATATTCCACGGACCTGACAGTCCAGACACCACAAACAGAGTTAAATTAGAAATTATATATTCAAAAATAGACGATTAATTATGAAAAAAATTTGTTTAATCATTTGTATATTATTAGGCATGACAACACAAGCACAAGAAAAAGAAACATTAGTCTTAATCAAGACTTCATTAGGTGACATCACTGTTAAATTATACAACGACACTCCATTACACAGAGATAATTTCATAAAACTTATTAACGAAGGTTGGTATAACAACTCACCATTCCATCGTGTTATCAACAACTTCATGATCCAAGGCGGCCACAACCAAGACGGCAGCGTTGATCCAGGTTACACAATCCCAGCTGAATTCCGTGCAAATCACATCCATAAAAAAGGTGCTTTGGCTGCAGCTCGTCAAGGCGACCAAGTAAATCCTAAGAAAGCTTCAAGCGGATGCCAATTCTACATCGTTCAAGGTCAAGTGTTAACACCTGCTCACATCCAAATGTACCAACAACGTATGGGCTTGACATTTACTCAAGAACAAATTGATGCTTACACAACAGTTGGCGGAACTCCACACTTGGACGGCGAATATACAGTATTCGGAGAAGTAGTTGAAGGCCTCGATGTCATCGACAAAATCGCTAAGGTTAAGACAGGTTATATGGACGTTCCTGTTGAAGCTGTTACAATGACAATTGAAATTTTAAAATAATATTTGGCAATGAGCAAAGAGCTATGAGTTTTGAGCATCGCTCACTGCTCGTTGCTCACTGTTCACTACCTTAAAAAGCAAATAAAGATGATCGATAAAATAGCTCAGATATTAGGAGAGATTAACTCTTTTAAAGCAGAAAGCAAAGAAGCATTAGAAAACTTCAGAGTTGCTTATATCAGCAAGAAAGGTGCGATTCCAGCATTGTTCGCCGACTTCAAACAAGTCGCTCCAGAGATGCGTAAAGAACTCGGCATCAAGCTCAATGAGTTGAAAAACAGAGCTCAGGAAATCTTCGACGAACAGATGCAACAATTTGAGACACAAAACGTCGCTACTAACGACCAAGACTTGTCTCTTCCTGTTGATGCGATGAAAGGCGCTCGTCACCCATTGTCAATCGTAAGAGAAGAAATCAACAATATATTTGAGAGATTAGGTTTTGTCATCAGCGAAGGTCCTGAAATTGAAGACGATTTCCATTGCTTCACCGCATTGAACTTCCCTCCTGACCATCCTGCTCGCGACATGCAAGACACATTCTTCATCAGCAAGGATCCAGACGTGTTGTTAAGAACTCACACTTCAAGTGTTCAGGTACGCGCCATGGAACAAGGCGAGCCTCCTATCCGTATCATCGCTCCTGGAAGAGTATTCCGTAACGAAGCCATCTCAGCTCGCGCTCACTGTATCTTCCACCAAATAGAAGGTCTTTACATTGATAAGGATGTTTCTTTCGCCGACTTAAAACAGACATTGTTCCACTTCGTGAAAGAATATTTCGGAGAAGAAACAAAGGTTCGTTTCCGTCCTTCTTACTTCCCATTCACAGAGACATCTGCAGAAATGGACATCTCATGTAACATCTGCGGCGGCAAAGGATGTAATATCTGCAAACATACAGGATGGTTGGAAATCTTAGGCTGCGGCATCTGCGACCCTAATATCTTGAAAGCTTGCAACATCGACCCTGAGGTTTATACAGGCTTCGCATTCGGTATGGGTGTAGAACGTATCGCCATGTTGAAATATCAAGTCAATGACTTACGTCTTTACTTTGAAAACGATGTAAGATTCTTGAAACAATTCGAACAAGCATAACATATTATTGAACAAAAGAAAAGCGTCACTTAAAAAGCGACGCTTTTTTTATTTATTTCGTTCCCTATTTCCGTCTCATGCATTTCTATATCCTCAAGAATAGTATCTATTTTTGAGATTTTCCCTGGGTCGATAACATATGCATAAAAGACTTTAGGTATTGCTTTTATCTTTGCCAAAAGAGCCTGGAAGTCAGAGTCTTTAATATAATTTCTAATTATCAGAAGGTAGTCTGTCTGAGGTGTAATCGATATCATTCTAGTTTCTTCATTCGACATGGCTACAAGGTTGAAAGCATTTGAGTTCTCGCCAGCGTCATAGAGATAGAAAGAAAAGAAATTCTCACCATCAGAAGTAATGTCTTTATATCTTACCAGATTTAATTTCGCTGCTTTATTAAGATTCCAAGCAAGCTGATAATCATACATTCCGGTATTGATACCAATTATTCTGATATCATCAAAAGGTTCCACGATAAATCTTGTTTTCTTTTTCATTGGGCGTTTTGTTCGTTCATCATTAACCAAGTTTTTTCTGCGGCCAGCTGTTCTGCGCCTTTTATAGAGTGATCGGCAGCTTTGCCATATTCTTCATCGTCTATTGTAACTTGAATATGATAAAGTCGGTCGTAGCCCACTCCTTTGACAGCCACTTGATTAAACACGACGCGACGTTTTTGTCTTTGGGCCCATTCAAGAAGTTTGCTCTTGTAATTAGTCTCGCTTTTCTCCAGTTCTTCGATGTCTATATGTAGTTTTATGACACGATTCACCATTATTTTATATGCGAAATCATAGCCATAATCAAGGAAGAGAGCTCCGGTGAAGGCTTCGAAAGCGTTTCCACCCATTGACTTCGATTTGCTTTGTTCATTCGTTTTTGCGTAGTTGATAAGATTTTCAAGACCGAATTTAAGAGACAATTTATTCAATGACGCACGACTTACGATTTTTGAGCGCATTTCAGTCATGAATCCTTCCTGTCTGGTTGGGAATTTTTTAAACAGGAATTGAGCCACTATAGTGCTCAACACAGCGTCGCCAAGAAACTCAAGACGTTCGTTGCTGATGTTATATCCTGTAGCTTTTATAGACATTGACTTATGAGTGAAAGCCAACTTATACAATTCTATATTTTTAGGATAGAATCCAAAGATATTATGGATAGAACTTGCGAGTGATCTATCCGCCTCATTTCTATATCTAAAAAAGGTGAGTAATGACACAACCTAGATTATTGATATTTTTTAAATATTACACTTACGTTATGACCTCCGAATCCGAAAGCGTTGCTCAAGGCGTATGTCATATCTTTTTTACGGGCTTCCCAATAAACGATATCGATATTAGGATCTATTGAAGGGTCATCATTAAAGTGATTGATTGTCGGAGGTATGATACCATCGCGTAATGACAGCACTGTGGCAATAGCTTCAATAGCGCTAGAACCGCCGAGCAGATGGCCTGTCATTGACTTTATAGAGTTGATAGGCATATTTGCGACATGGTCTCCGAACAGCTTGCTTATTGCCATCACTTCAGAGATATCGCCTGCTGGTGTTGATGTTCCGTGTGTGTTAATATGGTCTATGTCTGTTGGTTTCAAACCTGCTGATTTAAGAGCGCGATCCATACATAACATAGCACCTCTACCTTCAGGATGTGGGGCTGTGATATGATAAGCGTCGCTTGACAAGCCGCAGCCTACTACTTCGCCGTATATTTTAGCGCCACGTGCAATGGCGTGATCTAAGTCTTCCAACACAAGACAACCGCAGCCTTCTCCCATAAGGAAGCCATCACGATCCCTATCGAAAGGACGCGATGCTGTCATCGGGTCGTCATTACGTGTTGTCATAGCGCGCATGGCTTCAAAGCCAGCCATTGCAGGAGGGCAAACAGCGGCCTCTGCACCACCAACGACAACAACAGGGAACATTCCATAATGGATATAATTAAAACCTTCTACAATAGCATTTCCTGATGATGCACATGCTGATACTGTAGAATAATTAGGTCCTAAGAAACCATTTTTTATAGAGATATGTCCGCCTGCTAAATCTGGTAATAATTTTGGAATGATAAACGGATTGAAACGGGGTGTTCCATCGCCGGCAGCATGAGCCATTATTTCTTCATAGAAACTATTTATGCCGCCTATACCAGAACTAAAGACAACACCGACCTCATTAAAGTCAGTATTGTCTTCAGTAATTTTTGAATCTTGGATTGCCTCATCAGATGCTATGAGAGCAAACTGAGCATACAAATCCAATTTTCTTGCTTCTTTACGATCAAAGAATTGCAGTGAGTCGTAATTCTTGACCTCACAAGCTATGCGAGTTTTAAACTTTGAAGAATCAAAACGTGTTATAGGTCCAGCGCCATTAACACCCTTACATAATGCATCCCAAAATTCTGAAACTGTATTACCTATCGGCGTGATAGCTCCTAACCCTGTAATAACTACACGTCTCAATTCCATATATATTTTTTTTATTCAATATTATCTTCAATATATTTCAAAGCATCACCCACTGTAGAGATTTTCTCTGCTTGATCGTCTGGAATTGTAACATTAAATTCTTTTTCAAATTCCATGATTAACTCAACTGTGTCAAGTGAATCGGCACCTAAATCATTTGTAAAACTTGCTGTTTCTACTACTTCATCAGGATTAACACCTAATTTATCAACGATAATTGACACAACTTTTTCTTTAATGTCTGCCATGATTGTAAAATTTAAGTTAATAATATTTTCTGCTCAAGAAAAAAAACTTTGTTGCAAAGTTAAACCTTTTTTTTAAACCACAGCATTTTTTTTAAAATTTTTGACCCCCTTCAAAGAATCAAACTTGATTATCAGTTGTTTAAAATTTCATTTTTATTTGCCTCTTTTCGTATTTTTTTTCTATTTTTACTAAAAATAAAATACCATGAAAAAAATATTCTTTCTCGACGCTTATGCGTTAATATATAGAGCCTATTTTGCCTTAAACAAAAACCCTAGAATCAATTCTAAAGGACTTAACACCTCCGCAATTATGGGCTTTTTGAACACATTATATGACGTATTGAAAAACGAGAAACCTACTCATATCGGCGTCGCCTTCGACCTCGGCGCTCCAACACTACGCACAGACGACTTCTCGGCGTATAAGGCCAATAGAGAAGAAACTCCTCCTGACATCAAAATCTCTGTCCCTTACATAAAAGAAATAATAAAAGCCTTTAACATCCCTATCTTCGAACGTGAAGGATACGAAGCCGACGATATAATAGGAACTCTAGCTAAAAAAGCTGAAAAAGAAGACTTTACCGTCTTTATGATGACTCCCGACAAAGACTTCGGACAGTTGGTCAGCGATAACATCTTCATCTACAAACCTGCAAAAGGCGGCGAACCTGCAAAGATTCTAGGCCCTAAAGATGTATGCGAAAAATATGGCATCGCTCGACCTGAACAAGTCATCGACATTCTTGGACTCTGGGGCGACGCGTCTGACAACATACCTGGGATACCTGGAATAGGCGAAAAAAACGCATCAAAACTCGTTGCTGAATTCGACTCCGTTGAAAACCTCATCAACAACGCCGACAAACTAAAAGGCAAGATGCGCGAAAACGTAACCAACTTCGCTCAACAAGGTCTCCTTTCTAAAAAACTCGCAACAATAGATACCAACGTGCCTGTCAACTTTGACGAAGAACAGCTGAAAGTCAAAGAACCAAACATGGAACGTCTTACCGAACTGTTCGAAGAACTCGAATTCAGAACATTCCTGACAAGATTCAAAAGTCAACGGCCAACAGCCAATAGCCAACAGCCAATAGCCAATATTCAACAACCAATGGTCAATGACCAACAGTCAACAGTCAACAGTCAACAGTCAATGGCCAATGGTCAACTTGATCTTTTCGGAAGCTTCGAGGAAGAACCAGTAACCAACGTGGTCAAAAGTCGTGAGATAATAACTATAAAATACGACAACCAAATTGATGAACTCATTGGTAATCTTAAGAAATGTAACATTTTCTCTTTCCATATTGAAGAAAGGAATATGACATTTGCATTTAATCCGAATGACATCTACAAAATAGAACTTCCTGTTGTTGAAGATAAATGTAAAGACTTATTAACAAAATTTGTCTGCATTTTTAGCGATAAAGAAAAGACCATCATCGGCCATAACATAAAAACTGACATTTCATTTCTTGCGAAATACGGCATTGACATCGAGAATAAATTATGGGACTGTATGATAGCTCATTACCTCATTGAGCCTGAACTGAATCATGGTTTGGATTATCTCAGCGACATTTATGCAAAAGACAGCACCGACATTTATTGGCAGCTTTTTGATAAGTTCAAAGCATTATTAGCAGAAAACAATTTGGATAATCTTTTCTACGACATTGAAATGCCTTTAGTCAGAGTTCTTGCTAAAATGGAGTCAAATGGCGTTAGGATTGACATTGAAGGATTAAGACAGATAAGTGAGGAGCAGGCAAAAGAGATTTCAAACATTGAAAATAACATATACGAAATCGCTGGCACATCTTTTAACATCGGTTCTCCAAAGCAGTTAGGCGAGATTCTCTTTGATAAATTAAACATCAAAGCACCCGCCAAGAAAACCAAGACCGGTCAATATCCAACAGGCGAGGAAGTGCTTCAGAAGATCATAAACGAAAATCCTATCGTTCAACACATACTCGACTATCGTTCTTTAACGAAGCTGAAGTCGACTTATGTTGACGCCTTGCCATCATTGGTAAGTCATAGTGACGGATTGATTCATACATCATTCAACCAAGCCGTTACAGCCACCGGACGATTAAGTTCCAACAACCCAAACCTTCAAAATATCCCGGTTCGTACCGACAAAGGTCGTGAAATCAGGAAGGCTTTCGTTCCACGTGATGAAAACCACATCTTGCTTGCGGCTGATTATTCACAGATTGAATTAAGAATCATCGCTCACCTCAGCGGCGACCAGGCAATGCAGTCAGCTTTCCGCAACGGTCTCGACATTCACGCCGACACGGCGGCTCGTGTCTATGGCGTTGACATAAACGACGTTACGAACGAGATGCGTCGCAACGCCAAAGCGGTCAACTTCGGAATCATTTATGGTATGTCTGCTTTCGGACTTGCCGAACGATTGAAGATATCAAGAAGCGAAGCATCAGAAATAATAAAGAATTATTTCAGAGAATATATTGGCATTCAAGAATATATAGACAAACAAGTAGCTTTCGCGAAAGAATACGGATACGTTGAAACAATGTTAGGAAGACGTCGTTATCTCCGTGACATCAATTCCGGAAACAGCGTAGTACGCAATTTCGCAGAACGCAATGCCATCAATGCTCCGATACAAGGCAGTTCTGCCGATATGATAAAAATTGCAATGATAAATATCTATAACGAGATGAAATCAAAGGACTTGAAATCAAAGATGATATTACAGGTTCACGATGAATTGGTTTTTGATGTTTGTCAAGACGAATTGGATGTCGTGAGCGAACTAGTCAGAGATAAAATGATTAATGCGCTCCAACTAGATGTCCCAATTATCGTCAATGTCAATACTGGAAACAACTGGTTAGAAGCGCATTAATTCTAACAATAGAATATATCAATCTTTCTTTTTTATCGCAAGATAACCGACACCCATAACACCTAGTAGCAATAAGCCAGAGCCTACAGGTACATCTGTTGGTGGGTCGGCATCATAGTCATAGTGATAACCGTGAGTTCTTGGCAACAACGGCATTGTTCCCATTGAACCAGCGTCTCTATACATCTCATAGTTCGAGCTAAAAAAACCATCTGTCGACCTACTTTGTGCATAAACGCCAATACTTGATACGGATATCAGTAACAAGAAAACAAGTATTAAAACAATCCTTTTCATAGTGTTATGCAAAACCTTTTTCAGATGGCAAAAATAAATATTATTTTTTAAAATAAAAATTTTAAAATAAAAATTATGCTTTCTTAGCTCTTTTTTTTGAAGCGTTGTTAGGATCATTGATGATATCCATACAATCTTGATATGTCAAGTTTGTCGCATCGTAAGTCTTTGGAATCTTATAATTTTGTTTATTCAAAGAGATATAAATTCCGAAACGACCTTTCAAAACCTTCAAATCTTCGTTTTCAGGATATGTTGATACCACGTTATCCTGATCTGTCTTACGCTTTGATTCTATGATTTCCACTGCTCTTTCGTAAGACACCATTGAAGGATCATCTAGTTTTGTCAATCCATAGAAAGCGTTATTATGTTTTACATAAGGGCCAAAACGACCGATAGCTATTTGAATTTCAGCGCCTTCATAATCACCAAGCACACGTGGGAAAGCGAATAAGTCAAGGACTTCTTCCAAAGTTATTGTTTCGATGCTTTGGTTTTTATTAAGTCCTGCGAACTTAGGTTTTTCATCTGAATCAGTATCACCGATTTGAGCGACAGGGCCGAAACGACCGATTTTCACGTATACATTCTTACCTGAAGAAGGATCGATGCCAAGATATTTCTCGCCGCTGAACTTACCAGAATTGTCAGAAGTATCTTCAATTTGTTTATGGAATTCTTTATAGAAATCGCTGATCATGCTATTCCATTTGCATTCGCCTTCAGCTATTTTATCGAATTCTTTTTCTACGTTAGCTGTGAAGTTATAGTCGATGATATTATCGAAGTATTGCAACAAGAATCTGTTTACCAATACGCCTATATCTGTTGGAACGAGTTTACCTTTTTCGTTACCGATATTTTCCTTACCTATCTTTTCGGTGATTTTATTTTTCTTGAGTGTCAAGACTTTATAGTTACGTACTTCGCCTTGGATGTCTTTCTTTTCAACGTATCCTCTTTTTTGGATTGTAGAAATTGTTGGAGCATATGTTGAAGGGCGACCGATACCGAGCTCTTCCATTTTCTTAACAAGGCTCGATTCTGTGTAGCGAGGAGTGTGGCGAGTGAAACGTTGTTGTGCTTCCATCTTTTCCAAGTCAAGGAGTTGACCGACAACGAGAGGAGGCAACATTGCGTTATTTATTTCACCTTGTTCATCGCTAGAACTTTCGGTATAGACTTTCAAGAAACCATCGAATAAAACGACTTCGCCGCTTGCTGTAAATTCTTTGTCAGAGTTAGAAATTTCTATATTAACGTTAGTCTTTTCTATCTGAGCTTCTGCCATTTGTGAAGCGATGGTACGTTTCCAGATAAGTTCGTAAAGCTTACGTTCATCGGCGGTTCCCTTTATGGTTTGTTGGTCGAGATATGTTGGACGGATAGCTTCGTGAGCCTCTTGTGCGCCCTTGGTTTTCGTCGAGAACTGACGGTTTTTAACATATTCCGCTCCGTAGAGGTTCTCGATTTCCTTTTTAGCTGACATAAGAGCGAATTGCGACAAGTTAACAGAGTCGGTACGCATGTAAGTGATCTTTCCTGACTCATAAAGTTGTTGTGCGATTCGCATTGTGTTGCTGACAGAGAAACCCAACTTACGACCTGCTTCCTGTTGTAATGTTGATGTTGTGAATGGAGGAGCTGGCAATTTAGAGATAGGTTTCTTTTCTACAGCCTTGATTTTATATGTTGCATCTTTGCAGTTTTGCAAGAATGCGTGTGCTTCTTCTTCTGTTTCAAAACGTTGAGGTAATTCTGCTGAGAGAGAATACTCACGATTGTCGATGGTAAAAGTGAATATGGCTGTCACGCGGAATGCGCTTGTCTGCTTGAAGTTTTTGATTTCTTCTTCGCATTCAACGATAAGACGTACGACGACTGATTGCACGCGACCTGCTGACAATGATGGTTTCACCTTTTTCCAAAGTAGCGGTGACAACTCATAACCGACGACGCGGTCAAGGACACGGCGAGCTTGTTGTGCAGAAACCAAGTCCATATCAATCTTACGAGGATTATCGATAGCATGAGCGATAGCTGTCTTAGTGATTTCATGGAAAACAATACGACGATATTTGTCGTCCTTAAGTCCCAATGTCTCGAAAAGATGCCACGAAATTGATTCTCCTTCGCGGTCCTCATCGGAAGCGAGCCATACCATTTCGGCATCCTCGGCTATTTTCTTCAATTCTGCTACCAATGCTTTTTTATCTGCTGGAATCTCATACAAAGGTTGAAAACCAGCATCCATATCCAAACTCAAATTCGATTTGTTCAAGTCTCTCACATGACCATAGCTCGACTTCACTACATAATCCTTACCCAAAAAACCTTCAATAGTTTTAGCTTTAGCAGGAGACTCGACAATTACTAAATTCTTTACCATATATATAATGTGTTTGATTTCAAAAAACGTGATGAAACACTAACGTTTCTCGCGTGCAAAATTACTACAATAAAAATTGTAAATTTGACATTTTTTCAAAAAAAATTTTTTATTCGTTAAAAATCAATACATTATAAACAAAAAATTAAGAAATATTTCTAAAATATTTTAACATTTAACATCAAAAAAATATAATTTTGCGGACGCATAAATAAAATTCGACATTCAATGCTAAAAGCTCAACGTTTATTGAATTGCATCAAAGCCGCTCGACCAAGTGCATTAAAAACCATCTGGTGGCTGACAAAAATAATGGTCATTTTGTCATTCGCCATAATGTTGTTACAATACATCGGCGTCATAGAATGGATTTCATATTGGCTCACACCTATATTCTCACACTTCGGACTTCCTGGTGAAGCCGCACTCGCATACGTATCAGGATATTTCGTCAATTGTTATTCCGCTATCGCAATGATGACGACATTGGAGTTAAGCACTAGAGCCGCAACGATTTTATCCGTAATGGTGCTTTGTTCTCACAATATGATTTTGGAAACGACAGTACAACATAAGACAGGCTCTCCAATAATTAAAATCATAATAATCAGAACATTATCAGCATTCATATTAGGATGGGTCTTAAACAAAATAATGCCTGGAAGTTTTGAAACATCATCAATGGCAAATAACGTTCAGGAAGAGCTTACATTTTTGATTATGCTGAAAGACTGGGCGTTAAGGACAGTGAAGAACGTAGCTCTGATGGCAGTCATAGTTTATCTACTTAGCGTATTGCAAAAAATATTGACCGAATACGGCATCATCGAATACATCTCAAGATTTTTAAAACCTGTAATGATATTCTTCGGATTACCACAGAAAACAGCTTTCTTATGGTTGGTTTCCAACACATTAGGACTAGCCTATGGCGCAGGCATCATGATAGAAGAAGCAGAAAAAGGTGAGACGACAAAAGAAGAAAACGACCTTCTGAATTGTCATATAGGCATATCACACAGCAACTTAGAAGACTTGTTGTTATTCACTGCTGCAGGTGGAGCCTACCTCTGGATGCTACTCTCTAGATGGGCGATGTCGTTTGTGTGGGTGTGGTTTTTTAGAGTTTTCAAAACAACTCCTTAAACAAGTTTCCTATCGTCGCCAACGGCACGACTTCTACGTTATATTTAGAAGTGTCGAGTCCTCGGCAATTGTATTTTGACACGAAAATCTTTTCCATTCCGAGTTTGTCGGCTTCGGCGATGCGGGCTTCTATTCTGTTGACGGAGCGTATCTCGCCGGAGAGTCCTACTTCTGCCGCGAAGGCGTATCTGTTGCTTATCTCGACATCTTCATTCGACGACAATATAGCTGCAACTACAGCGAGGTCGATGGCCGGGTCGTCGACGCGTATTCCGCCGGCGATATTGAGGAAGACGTCTTTCATGGAGAGACGGAATCCTGCCCTTTTCTCCAACACTGCGAGCAGCATATTTAAACGTCGTGTGTCGAAGCCTGTGCAGCTGCGCTGTGGCGTTCCGTAAGCCGCTGTGCTGACCAAAGCCTGAGTCTCTATCATCATAGGACGCAGACCTTCGAGAGTGGCTGCGATACTGATGCCGCTGACGTTCTCGTCGCGTTGTGACAACAAGATCTCGCTTGGGTTAGACACTTCACGTAACCCATTGGCATTCATCTCAAAGATACCGAGTTCCGACGAAGAGCCAAAACGGTTTTTTATGGTGCGAAGCACACGGAAACCATAGTGGCGGTCGCCTTCAAATTGAATGACTGTGTCGACTATATGTTCAAGGATTTTAGGTCCTGCTATGCTGCCATCTTTGGTGATATGACCGATGAGGAAGGTCGGGATATGGAGCGACTTTGCCACCTTGTTCATCTCGGCGGCAGTCTCACGGATCTGACTTATGCTCCCCGCCGTCGAATCGACTGCCGCCGACTCAAGAGTCTGTATCGAGTCGATGACCACGATATCTGGTTTAACATCCTCGATGTGTTTTGTGATGTCTGTTGTATTCGTTTCTGTCAAAATCAAGCAGTTCTCATTACGCACGCCAATGCGTTCTGCACGCATCTTAATCTGCTGTGCGCTTTCTTCGCCAGACACATAAAGCACTTTCTTATCTTTAAGATTAAGAGCCACTTGCAATAAAAGTGTCGATTTTCCTATTCCAGGTTCGCCGCCAAGCAATATGAGAGAACCCGGCACTAGACCGCCGCCCAAAACACGATTCAGCTCACCACAATCCATATCGATACGCGCCTCTTTGGCAGCACTTATCTCCAACACAGGAACAGGTTTCGACTTCATCTCTGGCAAAACAGAATTCTTGGCTGACTTATTATCCTTACCAACAGCAACGCTTTCTTCCACATAACTATTCCATGCTCCACAGCCTGGGCAATGGCCGATCCACTTAGGCGACTCGTTACCACACTCTTTACAATAAAAAACAGTCTTGATTTTTGCCATAACGCTTAATTTTATTTTTAGACAAAAATACTAAAAACTTAATTGACTTATATCATTATTTATTATAATTTTGTAGTGTTTTTTTTGAAAAAAATTAAAAATGTTTTGATATGAGGAAGTTTTACTTTTTCTTAATTATTTTCCTTGCCTTAGGTACAAGCCTTAATGCGCAAGAGATTAACGTCTCAGGTATCGTTACCTCCGCTGAAGACGGATGGGGATTACCTGGTGTAACAATTCAAGTCAAAGGCACAACAAGAGGCGAAGTCACTGGCATCGACGGCGACTACACCATCAGTGTTCGCGCTAAAGACACATTGCAATTTTCATATGTAGGATATCAGACACAAGAGATTCCTGTCAACGGAAAAAACAAAATCGACGTTGTGATGAAAACCGACGCTTTGTTGTTGGATAATGTCGTCATCACAGCTTTAGGTATCAAACGTCAGAAAAGAGAGTTGGGTTATGCCACTGAAGACATCAGCGGTGAAGACTTGACACGTTCTGGTAGCGACAACGTCATCAACTCATTGAGCGGTCGTGCTGCCGGCGTTCAGATTATCACTAGCGACGGTGTCGCAGGAGGTTCTTCACGTATCGTCATCCGTGGTAACAACAGTATCTTCGGCGACAACCAGCCACTCATCGTCGTCGACGGTGTCCCTATGACTAACGAAGGCGGTGTCACCGGATGGGACGGCGGTCAAGACTGGGGTACAGCTCTTAACAATATCAACCAAGAAGACATCGAAGACCTCAACATCTTGAAAGGACCTACCGCTGCTGCTCTCTACGGCTCACGAGGCGGTAACGGCGTTGTGCTCATCACAACAAAGAAAGGTAAGAAACAACAAGGTCTTGGCATCAACTTCTCATCAACATACAAGTTGACCAACCCTTACGGCTACCGTGACGTACAAAACAAATACGGTGCTGGCGGTCCTTTGTCATTCCAAACACCAACATTAAAACAAGACGAAAACGGTAATTACATATACGACGTCAACGGATACAATGCCGACTTAGGCCCAGAAGGCGAACCAACAAACACCACCTTCGGTTACTACGGCGGTGCTGTGTCATGGGGTCCTGTCATGGACGGAACAACAATGTTATGGTGGGATAGCGTCATGAGAGACTACACTCCACAACCAGACAACCTCAGCATGTTGTACAAGAACGCTCACTCATTCACAAACAACATCTCCTTCCAAAACGCTGGCGACTTCGGTTCTGTGAGAGTCTCTGTCACCGATGACCGCTCTGACGCTATCATCGACAACTGTAACCTCCGTCAGACTACATTCAACGTCGGTTCTATGTTGAACATATCTGAAAAAATCAAAGCCGACGTCTCTTTCACATACTTCGATTACCATCGTCTTAACTCTCCTGTCCTCGGTGAGTCTTACAGCAACTTCAACAAAGGTCTTCTCTATAGCTGGCCAAGAAGCTGGAAAGGTATCGAATCAACAACATACGAACAAGCCGACGGTACAATGACAGAATGGGGTACATATCCTTTCCAATATATCAACTCTAACACATTCTGGACATTCTATAACAACAACACAACACTCGACCGTGACAAGGCTTACGGTTCTCTCCGTCTCACATACGACATCACCGACTGGTTGACATTCGCTGGTAAGGCTGCTCTCGACTTCAGCTTAGACCAATATGAGACAAAGAACAAACCTACAGCAGCCGATGGTATGACAGGCGGTTACTACAAACAAAGCATGACAAGAGACTACACTCTCGACGCAGACTTCCTCTTCACAGCACATAAAGAGTATATCTTCGGTTCTTTGTTTAACGCACGTCTCTCTTTCGGTGGTGAACGCTATTACAGAAACACTTACGGATTATGGGCTGGCACAGGAACATGGGCTTACGAAGGATTATATACATTCTATAACTTCTTAAGCGGCGGTTCTAACCCTCTCACAACAAATATGCTTCCTGGCGAATCACGTTATGAAAAACAAGTAAACTCATTATACGGTTTCTTGAATATCTCTTACAAAAACTTCCTCTTCATGGACTTCACAGGAAGAAACGACTGGTCTTCAACATTGCCTTTGGATAACAACAGCTACTTCTATCCATCAGCAACATTGAGTTTCATCGCAACAGAAGCCTTCAAAATCAACTGGGGTCCTGTCAGTTTCTTGAAATTGAGAGGTTCTGCAGCTATGACAGCTAGCGATGACCTTCCATATCAGTTAGACTTCACTTACACTACAGGTTCTTTCGGTGGTCAACTCACATCAACACTTCCAACACAAGTGCCACCACTCCAATTGAAGCCACAACGTCAACGTTCATTCGAAGTCGGTCTTGACATCGGATTGTGGGATAAAGTCAATATGGACCTCACATACTACGACATCTACTCATGGGATCAGATTCTCGCTTCTCCAATGGCGGTATCATCAGGATCAAGCAGCGCCCGTATCAACACAGGTGTCGTAACCAACAAAGGTATCGAAGCTATCATCAACTATAACGTATTCCAAAAAGCAGACAGCTACCTCCAATTAGGCTTGAACCTTGCAAGAAACACTAACCGTATCGTCGACTTAGGCGGCGCCGATATGTATATCTTGTCTGAAGTATGGGGTGACAACGGTCCAGCTATCGCTGTTCAAGAAGGCGAACAATATGGTACAATCTATGGTTGGGATTATGTCTACACAATGGAAACAAACGATGGTACTGTCGTCGGTCCATTCTATGATGACAACGGCAATCCTCTCCCACTCATCAATGCTGAAGGTACAGAATATCTCAAGACAAACCAACGTGTTCCTGTTGGCAACTGCGCTCCTGCAGTGACAGGCGGTATCAACCTTAAATATAGCTATAAAAACTTGTCATTATATGCTTTGATTGATGCTAAACTCGGCGGTGAAATCTACTGCGGTTCTTACGTCATCGCAATGCAGACAGGTCAAAGCAATGAGACATTATACGAACGTGAAGGTAATGGCATGCCTCTCTACGATGCAGAAGGCAACTTCTTAGGCAACTACGGCGTAGTTCTCCCTGGCGTTTACGTAAACCCTGAAACAGGAGAAGCTACACAAAACGAAGAAGTAGTACATTATTACTACAAATACATGCCTAACTACGGCGGTTGGGGCAATTACCTCACAACTCCTGGTATCGTAAATAACACATGGATCAAGATGCGTGAAATAACACTCAGCTACAACTTCCCTAACAGAATACTTGAAAAACTCAAAGTGTTCCAAAACGCTTCTATCTCTATAACCGGTCGTGACTTGTTCTACTTCTACAAATCATTGCCTGACAACATCAACCCAGAAGGTACATTGGGTACAGGTAATGCTCAAGGTCTCGAATATGGTTCATTCCCAATGACACGTTCATTTATCTTCTCACTCAGATTCGGTCTTTAATTAATTGATAAGGAGAAAAAATATGAAAAAGAATATAATAAATATCAAAAACATATTGTTAGCTGTAACAGTGTTTGTCGGACTTTCACTCAGCTCTTGCATCCCTGACGATATGAACAAGAATCAGATGAATCCAACAACAACAGATATAGGTCCATTATTCAATGGCGTTGTCAGCAGCCTTGCAGCAAACAGCAACGAACAATTCTATCTCTGGAACGAAATATTCTACCCTGAAACAGAACTCGGCGCTCTCACATCAGAAGCTTGGGGTAATGTCAACATCGGCGTCGACGCTGTATGGAACAACTATTACCTTGCATTAGCTAACATCCACGAAATCGACAAACGCCTCGATGAGTTGTGCGAATCAACAAACGACGACCAAATCGACGATAAGGTAAGAGCTCAGCTTACTGTCATTGAAGCTTTCAAGACTTTCAAGGTGACAGATATGTTCGGCGACATCCCTTATTCTGAAGCCGGTTACATCTGGTACAACACAGTCGAAAACAGAAAACCAAAATACGACACACAAGAGTCTATCTACAAAACATTATTGAACGAACTCGTCTGGGCAAGAAATATCTTGAGCAACGGACAAGCAAAGACAGAGTCTGGCAATGCTTATTATTCTTTAGGAGCTTATGATGTACTCTATCATAACGACTATTACAAATGGGCTAAGATTGCCAACTCTTTAATCTTACGTCACGGCTTAAGAATGTATGACAAAGACACTGAATTCGCTAAACCTATCTTGAAAGAAGCTTTCAACAAACCAGTTGTCGACGACTATTACTACAGCGGCAATGGCGCATTCGCTTTATGGCCACAATACTTAGGTCAAAACTTAGGCGATGAAGGATGGGCATTCCGTGAACATAAAAACTTGAGAATGGGTGAGACTGTATTCGCTCAGATGTCAAAGCCAACAGACTCTTTAGATAACGACATCTACGACCCAAGAGTATTCGTGTTCTTCGACACTAACAACAAAACCGCTGCTTATCCAGAAGGCGCTTGGAGAGCATTCCCTCAGATAAGAAATGCAAACACTCCTACTGAAGGCGGTGCACCATATTCTTCATCAAGAGACAAGAACTATGGATTCAAAAACCCATCATGTCTGTATTCTCCATTCAACTATTACCTCATCCGCGACCACGTCTTCGTACCTCAAATATTAATAAGCCCTGCTGAAGTAAGCTTCATCAAAGCTGAATTGACAGCTAAAGGCATCGCTCCTGGCGGCCTCGGAATGGTAACAGAGGAATTCATCAGAAAAGGAATCGAGTTGTCTTTGAACTTATGGTTACAACTTCCTATCTACGGAACTGACGCTACATATAAGTATGTATATAGCGAACTCCAAAAAATATTAGACGCTGGCGACTTATATTCAACATCTTCAGCTTATGCTTCAAAGATCATGAATGAGAAAATCTATAATAACGTCAACTTCACAGGAAGTCAAGAAGATTATTTGGCATTGATATACCAACAACGCTGGTTAGACCTCTTCCGTCAAGCTAACGAAGCATGGACACTCTCTCGCCGTACATTAAAGACTCCTACAACAATAGACCATAAAAAACTCGTCACATACAGATTGCCTTATCCTCAATCAGAAATCACTTACAATAGTGAAAACTATCAGGAACAAGTCAAGAAGATGGAATTCGGCGATACAAGAGAAACCAAAGTATGGTGGATGAAATAAAATTGATTAATTTAAACTGTATCAAAATATGAAAAAATTATTTTTAGCATTTTCTTTGATGTTCAGCTTGACAGCTCTCGTTGCTCAAGAAGAATACATCATCAATTTTGACGATTATCAAACAGGTGATCAATGTCTTAACGGACAAGACAGCTGGTCGACACACTATCAAACAGCATCTACATCACAAGACTTCAACGTTGATTATAGCTGTGACGGTTTGTTATCACCAAATGAAAGCGTCGCCATTTACTATCCTTACGGTGGTCCTGGCGTTGGTAGAACAGCTACACGCAAAGCTACAGATAACTTCAATTTCAACTTCAAGAACGGTGGCATCATAGACTTTGAATTCGACATCACACCTGCATGGTGGGGCGTTTTCGCTGGTGTCGGTTACGATGCTGACGGCGATGGCAACATCCTTCCTGGCATGACTGACGGCGACGGTGGCGTATATCTCCGCATTGCTGGCAGCGGCAACGACAACCATCCTAACATCGTGCTCCCTAATGGAACAGACCTCATCATCAGCAACTACAGACAAGAAAACTGGGCTAGATACAAAATGTCATTCGATTTCTCAGCATTCGACGGCGCTGGTTCTTTAACTGTATTCGTCAAAGACTTCAACGGCACAAGCTGGGGCGAATGGATGCAGCTCTCTGAAGCAACAGAACTCAATATGGGCATGACTCCAGGTTCTGGCGATATGAAAGACTATAAAATGTGGGACGGCATCTTCTTCCACTGCCAAGGTGGCACCGGCGGCTTTGACAACTTCTTGGTTCGCCAAATGCCAGAAGGCAACATGCAATACATCAATATGCCTGACGTTCCAAAACAATTGACAATCAACCCTCCTTATACATTAGAAGCTACATCAACATCAGGACTCCCTGTTACTTTCGAACTCATCAGCGGTCCTGCTACAATAGAAGGCAACGTTCTCACTCTCACAGGTGAAACAGGAACAGTTTCTTTGAAAGCTTCTCAAGACGGTAACGCAGAATGGCTCGCAGCTCCAGACGTAGTAAAGACTTTCCAAGTAATCGACCATACAGCTTACCCAACAGACATCACAATTCGTCGTCCTTATAACGAAACAAATGTCTATCTCCCTGAATTAAAAGCTATCGTTATCAGCACAAGCCTCAAAGTTGAACACGCCGACGCTCTTCACTTCGAAGAAGTATCATGCACCATCAATGGAGAAAAATGCGATAACTTGACTACAGTATATCCAGATGACCCAGAAAACGGTTATTACTACTGCTACTGGACACCATCAGAATACGGCGAACATACTATGACAATCGCTGTAACAACAACAGGTGGCAACGTAACAGAAAAATCTTCAACATTCACAATCACTAACGAATACGAAGATATCGACGTCATCACTTTCGACGGCGACCTTGAATGTACTCCTTCAAAACACTCTGCAAAAGGTAACTACATCATGCCAACACACGTAGGCGCATTCAATAAAATCAACGCTCACTACGACCACAAATGTATCGGCATCTGCGATACTTACGACCGCGTCGGTGGCGTAAAAGTAAGAAACTACCGTGGCGAATGGATGGAACTCTTCCGCTATACAACTCCTTTCGGCGTTGAATGCGAAGACAACATTGACGTGACAGACTACACATCTGTGCTCCAAGGCCTTGTTGAAATTGAACTCTATTTCGAATCATGGAACGGTGACGGTTACAACCCAACACTCACTTTCAACTTGACTAAAGGCGACCCAGAATACGACTACGTCAACGTAGAAGAATTATGGTACGACATCTACCCATTCGGCGACTATAACAACAAACAACCTGTTCCAAAGGTAAAATACTTCTTCACACCTAACACAGAAGCAGCTAAGCTGAAACTTACTACAACAGGTCACAACTGGAGCAGCGGCGCTAACGACACAGAAAACACAGGCAACGCCGCCGAGTTCTACGAAGCAACACATAACATCAATATCAACGGAAAGAAAGAACACGAACAACACTTGTGGAGAACATGTAACCCTAACCCTGCAGGTTGCTCTCCTCAAAACGGAACGTGGCCTTACAATCGTTCAGGATGGTGCCCAGGCAGCATCGCAATGACATGGGACTTCGATTTGACAAAACATATAACAGAAGGATATGCCGACATATTCTATGAATTCGACCCAACATACGTTGACGAATGTCATCCAAATCACCCTAACTGCGTTGACGGTTACACATGTACAAGATGCGACGCTCCAGACAACCCTGTCTTAAGAGTATCTGGCAAAATCATCTCTTTGAGTAATCAAGTTAACATATTGACAGAAGTACCTACTATCGTTGATAAGGAAACATACAATGTGAACATATTCCCTAACCCAGCTAAATCAACACTTAACTTCTCTTCAGACTATGAACATGGCAAGTTAAGCGTACTTATCATCAACGCACAAGGTCAGGAAGTTAGAAGATTCACCTTCGCAGGAAGCAGAAGCATCGACGTTTCTGACCTCTCAAGCGGAGTTTACTTCGTCAAAATCTTAGGTAGCACAATGCAAACTAAGAAAGTTATAATTAGATAATTGATATGAGCTACGAGCTTTGAGCCGTGAGCAGAAAAACCGTCACAGAAAAAGTGGCGGTTTTTTTATTAATTGAAAATAGAAATTAGCTATCAGTTGTCATGCCCCAAGCTCATGGCTCGCTACTCATCGCCCAATGCGTTAGGGATTGGAGCGGCATCCTTTGCGAGCGTTTTGGGAACGAGGTTCGGGATTTGGGAATTGGGGACGGGAACGGGGCGAGGTCACTGAGCCTGTCGAAGTGCCAAGCCCATATTTTGAGTGAGCGAGGAAAAACAAAAAGCGAGCAAAGATATAGCGGAAAGCCCGACGCGTAGCGGAACGCCCAAAATAAGACAATTGAAAATTGAAAATTAGCTATCAGCAGTCAGCGGTCAGCAGTCAGAGTCAGAGTCAGAGTTAGAGTTAGAGTTAAAAAAAAGGATGCCACCATCAGTGACATCCTAATTATGCATTATGAATTGTGAATTATGAATTATTCAACGATTGTCATTTCGTTGATTAATCTTGTTGCGCCAGCGTATTTGTCGATGATGAACAAAACGTAACGAACGTCGACAGAGATATTCTTGCAGATTGATGGATCGTAGATTAAATCGCTCATTGTTCCTTCCCATGTGCGGTCGAAGTTGAGACCGATGAGCTGACCGTCAGCGTTCAATATTGGGCTACCTGAGTTACCGCCTGTTGTGTGGTTGCCAGCGATGAAAGCGACGTGCATGCTGCCGTCTTTATCTGCATAACGACCATAATCTTTATTTTCGTAAAGCTCGCGCAAACGGTCTGTAACAACATAATCGTAGATGTTTGGATTTTCCTTTTGCATGATGCCATCTAATGTTGTGAAGTGTTTGTAACGAACAGCGTCTCTTGGTGAGAAACCGCCTACTTTACCATAAGTAACGCGTAATGTGAAGTTAGCGTCTGGATACATCATCTTATCTGGATTTTGCTCAGCATGGAATTCCATTTGTCCGCGCATGAAGATTCTTTGTAACTCAGAAATCTCGTTGTTAATCTTAACGACATTAGGTCTTACGTTTGTGAAATAGAAATCCATCACGTTGTTATAAGCTACGAGTGCTGGGTCGTTAGCGAGTTTCTTTGCTTTTGAAGCCTTGAATTCATCTAAAAATTTATTAACATTTTCTTCTGAAGCGAATATTGTATTTGCGAACAACTCATCAACATAAGCTTGAACATTGTCATATTTTTCAACGATAGTGTTGAGGAGCTCTGGACGGAAGTCAGCTGGCTGGTTATTGATATATTCTTGGAGAACCATAGCTGCAACTTCTTCATCTATTGGCTGATAATAATCTTTAAAGAACACTGCTGCTTCTTCTCTTACTTCAGCGATAAGAGCGTCTATTTCTTCTTGAGGTGTGTCTTTTGTCACTTGAGCGAGTTTGTTGAAATTAGCTGCGAATGTCAAGACTTCAATTTGAAGAGCAGTTTCTGAGAGATAAGTCGTTGCCAAACGATAAGGTTCGTATTCAGCATAAACTCTGTTGAAATCTTTGATAAGTTCGAGGTAAGCACCTCTTGAGCGGCTATAGTTAGCCCATTTTGTGAAAGCCTTATCGAAAGCATGTTTCTTTTCAACGCCTTTGAAATTGTTGATACCTTCGATTACGCCCATCCATTTTTTCCAGCCATTGCCGAGGTGAGCATGTTTTGAAGCGTATTGGATTCTTACTTTAGGGTCTTTTTCTTGGTATTTGTTATAGATGTCGAGAATCTTACCGCGAAGGTCGACGCTGACAGGATAGATGACGTTAGCTTCTTGATCGACAGCTACTGAAGGGAGATATTCGTTAGTGCGAGCTGGATAGCCGAATACGAATGTAAAGTCGCCTTCTTCAACGCCTTTCAATGATATTGGGAAATGATAAGCTGGTTTGTAAGGAACGTTGTCTTCGCTATATTCAACGGCTTTTCCTTCTGGAGAAACATAGATACGGAAGATTGAGAAGTCGCCGGTATGACGAGGCCAAACCCAGTTGTCGGTGTCGCCACCGAACTTACCGATATTTGAAGGAGGAGTACCGACCATACGTACGTCTTTAAACACCTCGTTATAAATCATATAATATTTATTTCCGTGATAGAAAGACTTGATTTCAAGTTCGTAATCTGTAGTAGCAGCAGTTTCTTCTTTGATTTTTGCGATGTTATTTGCAATAATCTCAGCTCTTGCTTCCACTGTTGTGCTTTTTTCAACGCCAGCGAGAACGCGCTCTGTGACGTCTTCCATTTTCTTTAACATGACAGCTGTCAAGCCAGGACATGGAAGTTCTTCTTCGAAGCTCATTGCCCAGAAACCGTCGGTGAGGTAGTCATGTTCAACTGTGCTGTGATATTGAATCCAGTCGAAACCGCAGTGATGGTTAGTGAAAAGAAGACCTTTATCACTGACGATTTCGCCTGTACAACCGCCGCCGAACAAAACGACAGCGTCTTTCATACTGCTGTTATTGATAGAATAAATATCTTCGACAGTGATGTTCATACCCATCTCCTGCATTTCTTTTTCATTGTTTTGCAACAACATAGGAATCCACATTCCTTCATCGGCTCTTACATTCACAACAACCGACATCACGATAAATAATGATAAAAAGAGTTTTTTCATATTGATATAAAATTTATTGATTTCAATTTGTGCAAAGATAGTGAAAAAAAGTGTAGAGTTTAGAGTGTAGAGTATAGAGTTTATAACTTGGTGTCTTGGTGACTCGGTGACTTGGTGTTTTAAAAAATTCCTGTAAAATCCTCCCCTATTTCAATAAATTATCTGTAACTTTGCAATAACACAAATAATCATATTATGAACAGAATAAAAGAATCTATTGAGCAAAGCATAGAGGTAAAAAGCAAGATTTTATCTGATGAGAAATTGATGCAATCTATTGAAGATGCTGTCAATGTTATTGTAGAAAGCTTGCGTAATGGTGGTAAGATTCATTTCTGTGGCAATGGCGGCAGCGCTGCCGACGCACAGCATCTGGCTGCGGAACTCAGCGGACGTTTCTATCTGGATCGCGCTCCGCTCAACGCTGAAGCACTGCACTGCAACTCTTCGTATATGACAGCTGTCAGCAACGATTTCGGCTACGACTTCGTGTATAGCAGAATTATGAGAGCCTCAGCAAAAAAAGGCGATGTGCTCGTAGGAATCTCGACAAGCGGCAACAGCCGTAACATAATAGAGGCTTATAAAACATGTGAAGAACTCGGTGTCAACATCATCTCGCTCACCGGAGAAACAGGCGGAATGATGAAAGACTTCGGAGGAATATTACTCAACGTTCCTTCCAACGACACCCCACGCATACAAGAAAGCCACATCATGATAGGACACATTATATGCGAACTTGTGGAAAAAACTTTAAAATTTTAAAATTTTAGAATTCTAGAATTTTAGGATTCTTTAAAAAAACCAAAATTTATGGCAACTCACAATGAAATTGGCGCCTTAGGCGAACAAATCGCTTTGGAGTATCTTCTGGAGCGTAAGTATCAGATTTTAGAAAAGAATTGGTCGTGCGGCCACAAGGAAGTCGACATCATCGCTAAAGATGGCGACACTATCGTATTTGTAGAAGTGAAGACACGACACAGCACATGCCTCGTCGACCCGGAGATAACCGTCGATGTGTATAAGCAACGACACCTCATCTGGGCTGCGAATTCATACGTCAATCGTTATCAATACGACAACGACGTACGATTCGATATCATAGCTATCACCATAAATAAAAACAATGAAAAAAGGATAGAACACATCGAAGATGCATTCTATCCTTCTCTTAAATAGACGAAAGACAAAAGTCTAATGGATAAAGTCTTTACCTTTAGACTTTCGTCATTAGCCTTTAGTCAATTATCCTACTGAACTTCCTGGAGCGACAGGCTGACTTGGTGACATAACAACCAATCTTCCGTCTTTGTCTTCAGCTGACAAAATCATGCCTTCGCTGACGATGCCTTTCAACTTACGAGGCTCGAAGTTAGCGATGAAGCATACTTGCTTGCCGACTAATTCTTCAGGATTTGGATAATATTTTGCGATTCCTGAAACGATAGTACGTTTGTTCATACCGTCGTCTATCAAGAATTGTAATAATTTATCTGCTTTTGGAACTTTAACGCATTCTAAGACAGTACCGACTCTGATATCCATCTTGCCAAACTCGTCGATATTGGTGTTAGGTTTGATTGGATTTGGAGCCCATGCGTTGAGTTCGTTTTGTTTCTTTGTCTCTTCCAATTTATTGACTTGAGCAGCCACTGTCTCGTCTTCTACTTTTGTGAATAACAATTCGACTTCGCCGATAGTAGCGTTTTCGTTCAATAAAACTGTTTCCTTAGCTTGATTCCAGCTGCTTACTTCCAAGCCAATCATAGATTGTAACTTCTTAGCTGAGAATGGCAAGAATGGTTCTGACAAGATAGCGAGTTTAGCAACGATTTGCAATGAAACTGCGAGAACTGTCTTGACTCTTTCTGGATCTGTCTTGAATTGTTTCCAAGGTTCGTTTTCTGTAAGGTAACGATTGCCGAGACGAGCAAGATTCATCAATTCTGACAAGCCTTCACGGAATTTATAAGTGTCGAGAAGGTTAGCAATCTTATCAGGATATTGATTCATTTCTTCGATAGCAGCTTGATCTTTTTCGTTGAGGTTAATCATAGCTGGAACCTTACCTTCGAAATATTTATGTGTAAGAACCAAAGTACGATTTACGAAGTTGCCGAAGATAGCGAGCAATTCGTTATTGTTTCTGTCTTGATAATCTTTCCAAGTGAAGTTATTGTCTTTTGTTTCAGGAGCGTTAGCTGTCAAAACATAACGAAGGACGTCTTGTTTTCCAGGGAATTCTTCAAGATATTCATGCAACCAAACAGCCCAGTTACGAGATGTTGAAATCTTGTCGTTTTCGAGGTTGAGGAATTCGTTTGCAGGAACGTTTTCTGGAACGATATAATCGCCGTAAGCTTTCAACATGCATGGGAATATGATGCAGTGGAAAACGATGTTATCTTTACCGATGAAGTGAACGAGTTTTGTATCTTCGTCTTTCCACCATTTTTTCCAGTCTGTACCTTTTTCAGCGCAGTGTTCTATTGTGTTAGAAATGTAACCGATAGGAGCGTCGAACCAAACGTAAAGCACTTTGCCGTCAGCTTCTTCAACAGGAACAGGCACGCCCCAGTCGAGGTCGCGGGTAACAGCGCGAGGCTGTAAACCATTGTCCAACCAGCTCTTTACTTGTCCGTAGACATTAGGTTTCCATTCTTTATGACCTTCGATAATCCATTCGCGGAGCCATTGTTCGTATTGGTCTAAAGGAAGATACCAGTGTTTTGTAGCTTTCTTTACGAGTTGTGCGCCGCTGAGAGCTGAGTGAGGATTGATGAGTTCATCAGGGCTCATTGAAGAACCGCATTTCTCACATTGGTCACCGTAAGCATGGTCATTGCCGCACTTAGGACAAGTACCGATGATATAACGGTCTGACAAGAATTTGTTACGTTCTGGATCGAAGAATTGTTCTGATTCTCTTTCGATGAATTTACCTTCTTCGTAGAGTTTCTTGAAGAAAGCAGCTGCTGTCTCATGGTGAGTCTTTGAGCTTGTACGAGAATAAATATCGTAGCTAATGCCGAGTTTTTCGAAAGAATCTTTGATTATATTGTGGTATCTATCGACGATATCTTGTGGAGTGCAGCCTTCTTTTTCAGCTTTGATAGTGATAGGCACGCCGTGTTCATCGGAGCCGCCGACAAACAAAACCTCTTCGCCTTTCATTCGTAAGTAACGAACGTAAGTATCGGCTGGGATATATACGCCTGCCAAGTGACCGATATGCACAGGACCATTAGCGTAAGGTAATGCTGTCGTTACAGTGTAACGTTTGAAATGTTTGTCGTTATTTTCCATTGTTTATAATGTTTTATGATATATTAATTAAGATGCAAAGATAATAAATATTTCTCTGAGAAAAGTTAATAAGATTAGCCTTCTTACAAGCCAAATTTTATTAAACTTCTATCAGATTCTCCAGCCTTATCAACTTTGTTCTGTTTGTATGAATTGAAGTTATAAGTGACTCCTATCCAAAACATTCTACTTTTTTGTTTGCTGATATTTGTAAGGTCATAAATTCTGTTGTAAGAATGAACTTCCCATTCATAAGTATTGAATACATCGGTAACAAGCAGCGATAATGTCAACGTTCCTTTCAGGAGTTTCTGTTTAACTCCCACGTTCATCTTATGAGTGAAAGAAGTTGTGAGCTGCGGATAATATTGCGGTGTCATGATGAAATATTGTAACTGCAGGCTTGTCGACTTTCTCGGAATAAAATCAAGCAAAATATTGGAATTGTTTGACCATCCTTCATTGTCTATGTCGGCTCCATCAAAAACGCCTTTCGTCTTAACATAAAAAGTGTTTGCACTCAAAGTCGCTGTCATCCATTCCAATGGGAAAAACTTCAATGACAAATCAAGACCGCTCTTCATATCGGAGGCTGCATTGATGTAAGTGGTGATTAACAGACTATCAACAACCTCCGTAACTTGTGAAATATAATCGGTGGTGTAGTTGAAATATGCATCTGCGAAAAGATTGAATTTCTCTCCTTTTACATTATATGTTAAATCGAGTTTAGAAGTTTTCTCTGGATGCAAATTCATATTGCCTTGCTCATATGTAATGGCATCGACCATACTCATATAAGGATTCAGTTGAGGATAAGTAGGACGTCCTATTCTGCGAGAGAAAGCTAGCGACAAATCTTGTTTGTCAGATATTTTATATGTTCCAGAAACACTTGGCGAAATAAAAATATCGTCATTTCTAGTATTAATATTTTCGTGTTTACTATCTAAAGTAACTATACTGTATTCGCCTCGCAGACCTAATTTATAATTAAACTTACCTATATTTTTTGAAGAAAACATCACATATGCTGCTGGTATCAATTCTGTATGCAAAAGGTCGTTGCTGAATGATTGCGAATAAATCCAGTCTTCATTTTCCCATGAATAAAATTCGTGATATATATCGTTGCTGCGATATGTCACTTTCGCACCTGCACTCAATGTTCCTTTATTTAACTTTTGTTTAAAATCAGTCTGAAAGTTGGAAATGAAAGGGCTGCCTCCCGAGTTGGAATAATTCATAAGATCGTCACCGACATAATAATATGAAGGTCTCTTTCCCCATATCTTCGATACAGAACCTCTGAAAGAAATGTCAGAAATTTCTGGTTTTATGATATGACGATACATCAAAACAGCCTCGATATTATCTCTGTTCCATATCACGTCGTTATGACGATTTTCTTCATTGACAATATTGACAATTTCTACATTCTCTATAATGTTATGTAAATCCTGTTTTACATTCAATCTTGGCGACATATATTTCAAATCAACTGTCACAATATTTTTCTTGTTGATTCTGAAATCAGCGCCGAAACTTACATTATTATTAAATGTATATCTGTTTGATTTCATCTGCTGTGTGATAAGACTTCCTGATTCTTTCATAAGACGAGTGAGCGAACTGTTTATGATGTCGTCTTCGTATTTAGTGTTGTAATTTAAACGATAGGAAGCCTTTTTACCATTATAAGAAAAAGCAGCATTGCCCGTCACAAAATGGTTAAATCCATAATTAGCCGCAACAACTCCACTGAAGCCTTTGGCACTTTCTTTCTTCATTATGATATTGATAATGCCACCTGTTCCTTCCGAGTCGTAAGAGGCGTCAGGATTCGTTATGACATCTATACTTTTGATGTTAGCCGCTGGTATTGTTGATAAATCGGTAATCGTTGTAGGAATACCATCCATAAGGACGAGGATGTTTTTGTTTCCTCGAATTGAAATTTCTTCGTTTTGTACTGACACGGAAGAAGAAGTACTGAGAATATCAAGAGCGCTACCTTTTGAAGAAGCGATATTTGCCGAAGCATTTATTGTTGTATGTTCTACCGTCGATTTATGAGATACAGCCGTTGAACTTATAATGATATCGTCAAGCATCACGACATCCTCCTTCAAGACTATATCAACGAGTTCAATTTTAGCTTTGTTTGGAATAATTCTTATTTCTTCTTTTATATAACCAACAAAGTCAAAAGCAAGACGTAACTCTTTATCCGACTGTTGAACCTTCAAAGTAAAAACTCCATCATCATTGGTAATCGTCCCTGTTATAATTTTGTCATCTTGATATACAGCTACCGAAACAAAAGGTAAGGGAGTTCCATTCTCATCAATGACTTTACCTTTAATCGATAAAATATTGTTTTGCGCAAAGACATTCAAATTAAAAACAAAAAATAAACATAGTATAAAAAAGTGCTTTGTAGAAGTAATGATTTTATTATTCATAAATAAATAGTTAAAGTTTATCTACAAAATTACAACTTATACTTAAAATAAGTTTCTTTCTTAAAAAAATTCAAAACATTTTTTCTTTAATTTTGTCTTTCATTAAACATTAAAATTAGATTATCATGATAACTTTTGAAGAACAAATCCGTAATGAAAATATCAAGGATATCGCCAATAAATTAATGTGTGCTGCTCGCACCGCACCGAAGGCCAGAGGAACAGACAACCTCATGCTCGCAGTAGCGACAGACGATAGCATCGTGAAATTGGCTGAAAAAATGAGACAGCTCGCCATCGAACGTGAACTCGAGTTCCTTAACCGCGACGCTGAAAACATCATGAACAGCGGCGCTGTCATCTTATTCGGAATGAAAATAAGTCCTCTCGGATTGAACTGCGCCGCCTGCGGATTCAAAGCCTGTGGCGACAAACCTAAAAACGTGCCTTGTTTCTTCAACGCCAACGACCTCGGCATCGCAATAGGTTCCGCTGTATCTCTCGCCGCCGACTTCAGAATCGACAGCCGAGTAATGTTCTCCGTCGGTCAGGCTGCTCTCGAACTTAACCTCATGCCTGAATGCAGCATGATACTCGCTCTCCCTCTTTCTGTAAGCGGTAAAAGCGTTTTCTTTGATAGAAAATAATAAGCAATGGGCTGTAAACTTTGAGCAAAAATATTAATTCTTATAAAAAAAGGACGACAAATTGTCGTCCTTTTTTGTTAATTGTTAATTGTCAATTATTTCACCACAAGTTTCTTTGTAACAACTTGTCCGCCGATGACGTTAACAAAATACATTCCTGGTGCCAAGTCTGAAATGTCTATTAACGCACTTTCGCTGAAGACAAAGTTACGAACTTCTTGGCCTTGCATATTGACAATATGTACACAAACATATCCTTTGTCGTAATCTGTCGTTAATCTTAAAACATCAGTAGCTGGGTTAGGGAACAAACCTACTTCAAAAGGAGCTTCGTTTTCTATCACGCCAGCTGTTACATAAATAGAATTAACATTGTTGCTATATGTAACAACTTTACCTGATACTCTTAAGATTGGATTATCTGCTGCTGAACAGTTAGGACAGAAATTTTGTCCGTTGACACAGTCTGGGAAATTTGGATGACATTCATCTATATAAGATGGATCCAATTGATAGAACAATTTAACTGTGCTATCAGCGATATATTCATCAAGACTATAATCCCATACCATTGCCAAAGAACCTGGACACCATCCTGAACGGCTGTAAGTCCAAGTACCTGCTTGTGGTTGACAGCCAGCTGGGTTTGGATTACATGTTCTCCATAAGTGCTGTTCATAAGCTTTTTCATCATTGATAACGATGTTGTGTGTACCTTCATAGAACTCAGCAGCATTGTTGGTATTATAAGCTCCGTTATTGCCACTGCTCCAGTTATGACCTGTTGTTGTTATCTTCAGATTAGCTTTTTCTGCATCTTCTGAAAAAGTATAGAAACGTGTTGGAATAGGTTGTCTATTTCTATAATCACCGAAATCATATATGCCATTCCAAATTTCATTCATATTAACGTATTTGTATTCTGGCTTTCCTTTAGTCATATCGAATATAGCTGTTGGATTATAACCTTGTCCATCCCATGTTTGGAAATAAAGTTCAAATTCAACGAGACCTTGGAGTAATGATGTGTAATCTGTTACATCCATCTTATCATCACATTCTCCACCGAATGGTGTCACATAACGATAAAGTTCTATCCATTCGCCACGATAGTTCTTCACACGGCAGTAACCGACTCTGTCGTATGGGTCGCATGTTCCAGCGCAGTTATGATTGTATACCAATTCAATTTTGTTAAAAGCATTGACGTGTGTTGGGAATACGTAATCCTTATAATTGTATTGTTTGCTAGGTGTTATGACAAGGTCGCCGTCAAAAGCAGTGACGCTGACGTTATCGAACTCGTTTGTAACTTCAAAAGTATTTGAAACGCTTGTCACTTTACCACCTGATTGTTCGATGGTTGCTGTCATATTATGAACACCATATTTAGAAGGAGTCCAGTAAGTGTACCAATAACCGTTTTCAGGATCATCTGGATAAGATGTTGTCAACTCTACTGTTTCACCATCGATGTCACATACAACTGATTCGAATTTGATAGCATCGCCGTGTTCAATGTATGCGCTCAAAGATATGATAATAGGTGATTCAAGGTCGCTGACATAAACCATAGTTCCGTCATAAGGACGACGTATTGTGATTTCTGGAGTGAAATCATTAGGGTTAATAACTTCGAATGTACGTGTCACAGAAGGTGCTGCCTGCCATTGTGTCTCATCGCCATTTTGAACGGCTTTCACTTTAACGATGCCAGCTTCACCTGTGAGTGTCAAGATGTTGCCTTCTAATGTAGCAGGTCCTTCTAAAAGTTCAAAATCAACTTTCAAACCTGATGTCGATGTAGCTTTCAATTCAATAGGAGCTGCTGATATCAATTGGTCTGAAATATGAGGGAAATCTATGAATTGTGATGACAAACCAGCTGGAATATGACGTACTAATAAGTTATCGTATCCTGCATGTGAGCTGTTTAAGAAGAATATTCCGTCCCACATAGCTGGGTCGAAACGGTCACCTGAACCTGGTTTCAAACCTGCATTGATACCTTGAACTTCTGGAACTGGTTGAAACTCACCTGTACAACCATAATCGGCAAATAATGTGACACTGCCTGCTCCATCATTAGCTTCAAGGTCTATCATTATTTTCCAACGTGACCATCCTTTTTGTTCGTAGTCAAAGTCAACAGCTAATCTATTGTTTGGCAATACTATACCATTGACAAATTTAGGTCTTTCATCAAAACCTGTTGTTGTGAAATAAATACCGCCGTCTTTGCTTGATAAGTTTGGATTTGGCTCTGTTGTCTCATAATTCATAGGTGGCAAAACAACACCGTCGCCGTCAGCATCGTAACCAACTCCGAAAACAGTTCCCCAGTGATTACGCAAAATGTCTAACTCTATTTCTATAGTTCCTCCTTCAGAGAAATCAAATTGAAAATCTGGAGTTGATTTATGTGTGGCTATTTCGCCATAATTTGTATTAGCATTGTCAAAAAATACCGCCAATGATTCGTCTGGAGATGTATTGCCACCAGCACCTAAGTAGTTGACTTTAAACTGTCCACCACCTGCACTATGTGCTCTTGCAACCCAATTATCCTGACCATTTAAAATAGCATCTTCTTGATAATCGTTGAAATCTTTTGTTATGACAGTCTGTGCCTGCACAGAAAAAATCATAAATAAAGATATAACTAATAATGATACTCTCTTCATAGCTCTATAGTTTTATTATTAATTTCTTACAACTACTTTCTTTGTTACAGGATTGTCACCCAATACTTTAACAAAATAAACACCATTATTCAAGTCTCTGATGTCAATTGTTGTATTTGCTTCAAATGAAAATTCCTTAACTGTTTGTCCTAAAGAATTAACAATCTTAACTTCTTGAACGCTTTCTGTTTCTGATGTTAATGTCAATGTATTTTTAGCAGGATTTGGGAATATATTTACGTAGTTACATTCATTTTCCATCACATCTTCTGTTGATAAAACTGCCAATGTTGCAACACAAGCGATGTTCATTTGTGTGAAACGTTCTGATTGTTCAAATGAGTTTACACTTGTTCCGATAACATCTTCCAATGTATGAATGTAAGGGCTGTAGTTATCCTTATCTTCAAAAGGATAAATTCCCATAAATCCGTTGTTGTTAAAAGATGTATGATCACTGTCACCGCTATTAAATTCTATATGACGCACTTGCATTTCTGGGAAATAAACTCCTGCTACGTTTGTATAATAATCACCGATAGCAGCAACATTGTCAGGATAAATCAAATCAATATGAATTTCATTGCCTGGATGTAAATATCCGTTCATGTCATTATTAAAATAACCAATGATATCGTAACCCATTTCTGCACAGAATGATGCATAAGCTTCACTACCGATCAAACCTATTTCTTCAGCTGAAAATGAACAATAAATAATAGAATATTCAAAACTATATTCTGATAAAATTTTCGCTGTTTCCAAAACAGTTGCAACGCCTGTAGCATTGTCATCAGCACCTGGACACTCTTGTCCGCCATCACCTGCTCTTTCTGAATCATAATGACTTCCGCAAACTATATATTTGTCAGGATATTTTGTTCCCCATTGTGTAGCGATGATATTTGGTGATGATGGATTTCCTTTATAATCAAATGGAAATTCTTCAACATCTAAACCTAAATTTTCAAATTGTTGATAAATCCATTGTCCTGCTTCATATGCTTGTGTTGTACTCCATTGTCTTCTTTCATAATCTTGTAAATGTTGTACAGTCATTCTTAAATTTTCAATTTCAACTGCATCCATCAAAGATCTAACAGCTTGATTTTCTTCTGTTACTGAAGGAAAATCACGATGTGCTTGTGCTAATTTTGCAGTCTTGTTGTAAACTGCTACCATACCATCATTTTTAGCAGGTTTTATATCTGCATTTAATGGCTTTACGATTAAAATATTATCATCGCTGAATAAAACTTCTGCATTGGATTTTTCTCTTTCTATATAATTTTGTTGTTCACCTTTTTCGCAATAAACTATAAAATATAAATCATTGTCTGCGAAAGATTTTTCATCTAACAAAATCATATTGTCATTTAAGTCTTCTGATGTTGCAAGTACAAAATTATCATTGTAATAATGAATATTTATGTCTTGCTTGTTAAATAATTCTCTTAAATTTTGTTGATCTTTTACCTTAATCATTACAAAATTATCTGCAAACATCATTGATGTAATGCATAATGCTAATAAAAGTAAAATAGTTTTTTTCATCTTATTTATTATTATTAATGTTTTTCCAATATTCTGAAAATGATTCCTTTGCAAATTTAGGCAACTCTCTTTTTGTTCCCCATTTTTTCTTTATATGGTAACTTAATTCCATATCTTTAAAACTAGCTCCATGTTTGTCAAGATTCTTCCTGTTACTCATTTTTTTCATAAGGCTATTCAAAAAAGCCCTCTCCCCTATCAATGATTTATCTGCTTTTACCAGATCTTTTCTGTTTTCTAAAAATAAATCCTTCAAAGGAATGTTAACAGGACAAATCTCTGAACATCTGCCACATAGCGTGCATAAAGAACAGAAATGAGAGGTTTCTTCTATATCTTTTAATAAAGGTAATGAAATTGAACCAACCGGTCCAGGATTATATTCTTCATAAGTATGACCGCCAACTGTATTGTAAATAGGACATACTTCCAAACAAGCTCCACATTGAACACAAGACAATATATTTCTTTGTTTATCTTTTGATAAGATATTGGTTCTGTTATTATTAAGTAAAATCAAATATAACTTTTGAACCTTATCGTCTTGTGTTAATGGTTTATTAACAAAGGTATATAAAGAAGAAACTTTATTGCTGGTATCATATAATGAGGACAAAGGTAACAGAACACCTAATTCATCCATAGAATTTATCATCTTATCAATGCCAGCAACTACTATATGTATAGGGGTAAAAGTACTGGATTTTAGAATGTTACCTTCATTTTCTGTCAATACAATGGTGCCTGTGGTTGATACCAGAAAATTGGCACCTGTTATAAGAGCTTCAGGATTGTAAATGTCGTTTTTTAATGTGTTTTTGGTAAAAGCAGTGAGCTGTCTTACATTGCAGTTTTCCTTTATACCAAATTTATTAGCATATAAATCAGCTATTTGAGATGTTGTTTTATGAGCTGACGACGACTTGAAATTATACGGAGTCTCATTGAAAACACTGCAAACGAAATCGCCGATGTTGGTATCAACGATCTTCACCTTTTTCATTTCAAGATAAGATATCAGATCTATTTCTTCTATCGTGGAACTTTTTGTCTTAAGTATTTTCTTTACTTTATTCTGACTTAAAATGTTATAAATCATTTTTCTAGCTTCGTCAGAATCGTTGGCCCACAATAAATTACCTCCGTTTTGAGTGAAATTAGTGTCAAAATCGACCAATAACTTATCTAATTTCTTAAAGGCTTTACTCCTTATATTAAGAGCTCTTTGTTTTTCTAGGTCTAAGTTTGAATAATAATTAGAACGGTTTTTAACATTCTGCATAAAAAAATCGTAACGAGACATCATCATTTCATAATGTTCGTCGTCGAAAGCAATCTTTTTTGCATTATTGTTAAAAACTATTCCTTTATCATTCATATGATTTTTTTATTTAAGGTTGATCTTTGCAACTCTGTTAGCGTGACGGCCGCCTTCAAAATCTGTTGTCAAATAAGCTTGAGCTATTTCCCAACCTAATTCGTTTGATATGAAACGACCAGGAAGTGTCAAAATATTTGCATCATTGTGTTGACGTGCCAATTTACCCAATTCGACATTCCAGCAAAGAGCAGCTCTTACGTTTGGATGTTTGTTTGCTGTCATCTGAGCTCCGTTGCCACTTCCACATAAAATAATACCAAGTGGATAAACACCGTCTTGAATGTCTTGTGCCAATGGATGGATGTAGTCTGGATAATCTACACTTTCTTCTGAAAATGTACCATAATCTTTAACTTCATAACCGCTTTCTATCAGTCTTTCAATGATATATTGCTTCATGGCAAATCCACCATGATCGCAAGCTATAGGAATTAATCTTTTCATATTACAATTGTTGATAAATTTCTACAAAATTAAAAAATATTTTTGTGATTAAATATTATTTTTCTTACTAATTATGAATATTTTACAAAAAAAAATCTGGTATTTAAACGTTTTGTATCTTATTGCTAATCAATATAATTAAAGTTATCAACATTTTTAATATTAATAACTCTTAAAATTGTGGAATTAATTTTAAAACTTTTTAACAAATGAACATTTTCCACATTTGAACAATTTTTATTATAAAATGTTAACCACTTTTAACATAGTTATCAACAATAAAAATAGTGGTTATTATTTTGATTTTTAATAAATTAAAGAGTTATCAACAATGACTCATTCATCCAAAATTTCATATTAATATTAATTTTAAAAAAAGTATTTAATAGAATGAAGAGGTGTTGGTGTTTATCGTTTCCAACTGACTTTTATTAATAATCCGCTGATAGCTGAAAACACCGCATAGAACGGATAAATGAATTCCAAAGGCAACGACCAGATTAAAAGATTTTCCTGCTTCATGAAATGAGAGATGTTTTTTAAAAGAGGAAAATCTATAAAGAATTTAAGGATTGTTAATAGAAAATAGTAAATCCATAAGGACGGTGTGAAAAGTGCGCTTATAAGCAGCAAAATTATGCTTAAATTGAAAAAGAAAACTGTCAATGCTGTTGCTATTATTTTCCAGCTCGTATATGATTTCGCTTTTGAAACCCATCTTCTTCTTTGACGGAAAAATTCTGCAACAGTATCACATGTTTTTGTCTTTACGATAGCGGATTTGCTTAATATGAATTTAACATTTTTATGACCATATTTTTTAACGAATTGTTCCATTAAAAACATATCGTCGCCAGATGCTATGTTAAAATCTGTTCTATATTTTTCAACTTCTAAAGCTGATATTCTTTCGTAAGCCATATTGGCTCCGTTACACATCACTGGAAAACCAATAGCTGCTGATCCCGCAGTGCTGCCTATTAAACTTAAATGTTCCAATACCTGGATTTTTTCAAAAAATGTTTCCGCTGGTGACAATAAAACCGGTGCCAAAATCATTTTGCAGCCTTTTTCTTTATAAAAATTAACAATGCTTTCAATCCAGGTTTCTTTTAATAAACAATCAGCATCTGTTACTAAAATCAATTCATTTTCAGCTAGATGCAATGCTTGAGAAATAGCCTGTTTCTTTCCTTCTTTTTCAGCATTAAAAATTTTTAAGTTAAAATCTTTATATTCTTTAATAAAATTTTCAACTATCAATTTTGTGCTGTCATCAGAATGATCATCAATGATTATGACTTCAAATAATTTTTTTGCAAAAGATTGATTATAAAGTGATTTTAATAAATTTTCAATATTTTTTTCTTCATTGCGGCATGCAATCAAAACAGATACTTTAACATAGTTTTCTTTTTCAGAATAGAAAAAAAATTCTCTTAAATTGTATAATCCAAAAGTAAATGCAACTATACAAATAAAATATAAAGCACTTATTATCAATACTATATTTAATAATATTTGATATAATTCAATATTCATTTTTTCTGAAAAATTTTAATCGATATGTTAAAAACAATCCTATGATTGATGGAATAGCTATGTTGAAAATCCATAATAATGAACTAGCTGAAAAAACCATCATTCCATATGAACTACTTATACCATTAAGTATCAAACATTTTTCAAATACTAAAATACTTACAGAACCTCTTACTGCAATTTCAGTTATGGTTATGAATGGTATTATCATCATTAAAACATATGTCAATGAAATAGGTATCATTGCTTGGAAATATGTTAAAGGAATGTTAAATGCCCATATCAGAAGTACGAATTGTAAGGTGTATATAAAATATCTTAAAAATGATATTGTTAAAATTTTTAACAATTCTCTTCTATCGTAAAGTGAAAATATCTCAAAGTATTCTTTTGTCTTTTCTTTAAATTTTTTAGGAATTAAAAACTGAAAATATTTTAGGATTTTAATGTTGAAATACATTATTAATAATGTTGTAATAATTAAAATTACCGCAATTGTTAATAGAACAAAATGTTTTTTAACAAAAAATATGTAAGCGATTAGCCCTACGCTTATAGTAGCTATCATTTGTCCCATTCCTCCGACAATTGTCACCATTGCTGCTTTTATTCTATCGCCTTTTTCCAACATAAAAATTCTTCCTAGAAAATTTCCAGTCCTATTCGGAAAAAACATACCAGATGTAATGCCTGTAAATATTGAAAGAAATGATTTCCAACTATTTATATTTTCAATAGGTTGTAGTTGAAATTTCCATTTTATTCCTTCTAAATAAATATTAAGAGGAACTAAAAATAATACGAATAATATTAAAAGAAAATTATTTGTTATTGTAACTGACGATTTTAAGTCAGTAAAAAGTTGTGTAATATTTTGATTATGAAATAGTTTTTTATATAAAATCCACGCACCCAATAGTACGATAACTATTTTGACAGTTATTTCTGTGAATTTTATTATTTTTGCTTTACTGTTCATAACTTTACAAAAATAAAAAAAATTGGTTAAGGAAAGGATAATATTAGGTATCGACCCTGGAACTTTAATAATGGGTTATAGTTTGATTTTACAGAAAGATAAACAGCTTTCTTTGTTAAGGATGGGTGTCTTAAAGTTAAAACAATATGATAATCAAGCTTTAAAGTTAAAAAGAATTTTTGAAAGAGTTCTTGAATTGATAGACGAATATCATCCTGACGAACTAGCTATTGAAGCTCCTTTTTTTGGTAAGAATGTGCAGTCTATGTTGAAATTAGGTCGTGCTCAAGGAGTTGCTATGGCAGCAGCATTATATCGCGACATTCCTATTTTTGAATACTCTCCTCGTAAGATAAAACAGTCGATAACAGGTAATGGAGCGGCGTCAAAAGAACAAGTAGCTATTATGTTACAGAAAATCATTAAGTTTGATCATCTGCCTGATTTCTTGGATGCTACAGACGCTACAGCAGCAGCAGTATGTCATTATTTCCAACGTTCTCTGAATGTCATAGGAAATGACGATGAAACAAAGACTGTTAAAATTCCTAAAACTAAAAAATCTTCATCAAAGTCAAGCTGGCTTACCTTTATTAATAATAATCCTGACAGGAAAATTTAAAATTTTTACATCAGTTTCTGGTAAAATTGCCACCATTTATCTGGCAATTCGTTTTCCATAGCCAATTCATAGTCTTCTCTAGAACATGGAATGTAATGGTGACGCTCATATTTTTCCCTGTCCTTGCTCTTGAACGACAAATCCATCCACCATTTTCCACTTATTTTATGACAAAGGAAAATCAAATCTTCATTAAATCCTTCTAATTTAACAATGTAACGTTTGAAATTTTTATTGTTATAAGAAGGAAAATCGTTTATTCTTAAACTGAAACCTTCTATAAAATACCAAATCATTTGTGATAAAGTATTGGCAGTCATATTATTGATATCGTATGTAGGATTATATTCAAAGAAACCTATTGAAGTCAATTTTGGATTCAAGCCGGCGTAGCGAGTCATCTTGCAACCGTCTTCTGATGAAAAACCATTCGGAGAATTATATTTTACGCCTGGAGCATCAGCTGCACGAAATGCTGAAGTGTCTATTGTAATAATGTCAGCATTTCGTAATAAAGGTTCTGTATTTTCAATATTTGCCTTTATGTTTCCAATTCTATGAACATCGAAAAGAAGATTTTTCATAAGTTCAACACTTTGATTGTCAATATAATAATTTTGATAACCAATATTTGTGTAATTAAAAAGGAAATTAGGCTGATGTAAAATTATATAACTTAAATAAGAATTAGAATTTAATTTTTCATTATCCTGACCAATATCGAAACGAGAATCTATAGAAGTGATATTTACTAACTTACCAGTGTTTTCATAAACTTGATAAATAGGATAAGTCAGATCTTGACTTCCACCTAATATAATAGGTATAATATGATATCTCATTAAGGTTGTGAAAACTTTGTTAAGAGCAAAATAAGTGTCTTCTATTTTAAAACCTGTTTTTATATTTCCTAAGTCAATGATTTTTAAATCATTCCAATGGTTAAAAAGTTGATATAATGATTTTCTTATAACATTAGGAGCATCCTTACAACCTTTGTTGTCAAAAGAATTGCGTTCTTCTTCAACACCTATAATCGCAAGTTGAAAACCTTTCAAATCAGGAAATTCTACACCTTCTTTATATATAGTAATAGTATTTCCTATTTGATTGCTGTGATATAAGTTGCAGCTTTCAATAAAATCTTGCTTTATTGTATTAAGAAAAACATTGATTTCCATTATATTAACCTTTATTTTATTTTTTTTCAAAATTATAAAATATTTGTTATAAAAACTCAGAAATTCAAAACTTCAAAATCTTAAAAAAAAATTGAGTTTTTGAATTTCTGAGTTTCAATTGTAAATTCTTTATTACCTTTGTTTTTCCAAATTAATAATCAAAGGGCAATGTCTATTGACTGTAGTCCGTATTTTAAAAAGGTATGAAAATTTTATTTATAATCATAGGCAAGACAGATGAAAGTTATTTAGAAACAGGTATCGGTAAATATATCAAAAGATTAGAGCATTATATTCCTTTTGAAATGAAAGTCATTCCTGACATAAAAAACAGGAAGACTTTAACAGAAGAACAGCAGAAGAAAGCTGAGGGTGATTTAATCTTATCGCAGCTTAATCCTGGCGACGACCTTATTTTATTAGATGAAAAAGGCAAGACTTTCACCTCTGTCATGTTTTCACAATGGATTGAAAAACAGATGAATGCAGGAAGTAAAAGAATAGTATTCGTCGTTGGAGGTCCATATGGTTTTTCAAAAGACGTGTATGACAAAGCAAAATTCAAAATCAGTCTTTCAGAGATGACATTTTCGCATCAGATGATCAGATTGATCTTTGTTGAACAACTTTATCGAGCTTTCACTATTATAAAAGGTGAACCTTATCATCATGTGTAAAAATTCCATATCACTAGATTTTACACATATTGTGTTAATTTTATTTAACATTATAAATCAAAAAAAAATTAGAAAATAGTATTGACAAAAAAAATCTAATTTTCTATATTTGTAGACTATTAACATAATTATTAACTTCTAAAAAAATATACGCTATGGAAAACTTGATTGAATTACTGAAGCAACAGCAAGAAGGATACGATGATATCAAAGCTGAAAAAAAATTAAGTTTGTTTTATCATAAGGCTCATGCAGCTGGCATAGATTCGTTTTTAGATGAGTTTTTTGAATGGTTATTATTGACAAAACAAATGGATTACAAAGAAATCATGAAAATGGAACACCAGGAATTACATGATTTATATGAACTTGAATATAAAAAATAAGCAATGAATAAAAATTTGAAATTATTTTGTTTGTCGGCATTATCAGTTTTATTTTTAAGTTGTGCCGAGCCTAAGAAAAATACTGAAGAGTGTATTCTTACAAAAGAGCAAGTGATAATTGAGAATTTAATGACACGTCGAAGCGTTCGTGCTTATAAGGATGACGCAGTGCCTCATGACATTATGAATAAGATACTGGAATGTGGCATATATGCTCCTAACGGTATGAACAAGCAGCCATGGGAAATTCGCGTTGTTGACAATCCTGAAATTCTGAATGCTTTGACTGATGCTTATCTTGCAGGCATGGATGATGAAGATCAACATAATCCTAAGAATGATCCTAACTTCAGAAATATGTTCCGTAATGCTCCTACTGTAGCATTTATCGCGATGGAACCAGGGTTATGCTCACAAGTTGACTGTGGACTTTTAGCAGGCAATATGGTTAACGCAGCATGGGCTTATGGCATCGGAAGCTGTATCCAAATGGGATCAGTAGGTTTCATGAAATCTGAAGTTGCTAAACCTTATCTCGACAAGTTAGCATTCTCTGAAGGTTATGAATTGTTGATGGTTGTAGGTTTTGGTTATCCAGACGAAACGCCTGAAGTTCACGAAAGAAATAAAGAAAAAATAAGATTTATTGAATGAAAATAAAAAAAAACCGACTTCATTACGAAGTCGGTTTTTTTATTTTGATTATTTCTTTTTAGAATTTGTATGAAACACCAATTGATAAGAATGACATACCATAACCTAATTCTGCATTAACAGCAAATTCGTCTGAGAAATAGTAACGAGCGCCGATATATTCAGAGTGAGCAAAACCAACACCAGAAGCCTTTGTTAACAAGGTTTCACCTTGGAATTCTTCTGTGTATTTATATTTGTCAGCATATAAACCTAACATGATACCAGCGTATGTATCTAATTTTTCAACAAATTGATAGTGGAAATTACCTCTAACGCCGAAGCACATCTCGAAATAATTTTCTTTTATACCTACATTTTCAATGACTTTTTTATTGTGATAGTTTGCCATACCGACGTAAGCACCGATACCAACGCTACCATTTTTTCCTTGAATTAAGTTGTCAAATGCACCAAAATCTACTGTTAATGATGTTGGAGGAAAAGCGATGTTGAAATTACTATGAGCGCCAATACCAACTTGTAAATTAGCAACTATGTCTCCTTTGTGGAAAACATCTTGAGCTTTAACACCAATACCTAAGAAGCAGAATACTGCAACTAATAATAAAAGTTTCTTTTTCATAATTTTAAAATTTTAGTGAGTTATTAGTTTATTGGCTACAAAAATAACATTTTTTTTAGAAACAATTGTTTTTTGTTATTTTTGTAGAGAAAAATATTGAAGTAGAAAATGTCGAAGATTTTAGGAACATTAATGAAGACAGTATATTCAGTAGGAAATATTCCTATTGATATGAAAAAGAAGAGGTTAGATCCAGTTAAGGCTCAAACTAAAGAATTAAAGAAGTTACTTAGAAGAGCGTCTAACACTGCTTTTGGACAATATTATAACTTTGAAGAAATATTAAAATCTGACAATATTCTTAAAACTTATAAAGAAAAAGTACCGATTTTAGATTACAATTCAATGTATAAGAATTGGTGGTTCCGCGCTTTGAATGGTGAGACTTTTGTTACATGGCCAGGAAGAGTGAAATATTTCGCTTTGAGTTCAGGTACTTCTGAGGCATCAAGCAAATTCATTCCTATCACTAACAATATGTTAAGTTCTATCAAGAAAGCAAGTCTTCAACAAATACTGGCGGCTACTAAATATGATTTCCCTTTGGATTTCTACGATAAAGGCTTCTTGATGATTGGAGGAAGTACACATCTTCAATATAATGGAACTTATTATTCTGGCGACTTATCCGGCATCACTGCAGCTAAACTTCCTTTCTGGTTTGAATATTTTTATAAACCAGGAAGAAAGATTTCAAAAACGACAGATTGGAATACAAAACTTGATGAGATGGTGAAGAAAGCTCCGTCATGGGATATTGGCGTTCTCGTCGGTGTTCCTTCATGGGTGCAAATACTTCTCGAAAGAATCATCAAGGAATATAACTTAAACACAATCCATGACTTATGGCCTTCATTGTCGGCTTATGTTCATAGTGGTGTGGCTTTCGCTCCTTATGAAAAAAGCTTTGAAAAATTATTCGGCAAACCTGTAGTATATAGCGAAAGCTACTTGGCATCAGAAGGTTATATAGCATATCAAGTTGACCTTAACAAACGCATCATGCAGCTTATCGTTGATAATGGAATATATTATGAATTCGTTCCTTTCAACGAAAGTAATTTTGATGAAGACGGCAACATAAAACCAAACTGCACATCGCTTACAATTACAGAAGTAGAAGAAAATGTCGATTATGCGATATTGTTATCGACAAATGCAGGAACATGGAGATATCTTATCGGTGACGTCATAAAATTTGTCAATAAAGAAAAATGTGAGATAACAATTAGCGGAAGAACCAAGCAGTTTTTAAGTCTAGTTGGAGAACATCTTTCACAAGATAATATGAATCAAGCAATTGAAAATATATCAAAAGAGTTGAAAGTTGACATCAACGAATTTACTGTAGCAGGTTTCCGTGAAGGCAACTCATTCTCTCATCATTGGTATTTAGCTTGCGACGAGCCTATTGACAAAGAAACAGCGATCAAGAGAATTGATGATCATTTGAAAGTTTTGAATGATGACTATCGTGTTGAACGTGAAGAGGCTTTGAAGAACTTATATATAGATGTTTTACCTACACATGTCTTTTATGATTTTATGGAAAAGACAGGAAAAATAGGTGGAGCGACAAAATTCCCTAGGGTATTGAAAGGCAAAAGATACGAAGACTGGAAACAATTTATAGCTTCTTTTGAAAAATGATATTTTTAGAAGGTGTAATTATCGGGCTTTCTTTGTCTTTGGTGATGGGTTTTGGACCGTCATTCTTCACCTTGATACAAACCAGCATCAGTCGAGGTTTCAAATCAGCGATGTTTCTAGATTTGGGTATTATCCTGAACGACATTATGGTTGTTGCTTTGATGATGATGACGAATGTACATTTCAATATTGATAACAAAGAAAATATGATATATGCAGGTATAAGTGCAGGTATCATATTGATTATCTTTGGAATATATACATTTCTTTTATCTCCGGAGAAGATTATCACCATCAGTGAACATCATAATCAGAAGATTGAGAAAATGCATGAGAAATTCGTTGATAGTCCGAAATGGTATATTTATATCACGAAAGGTTTCATTATCAATGTCTTCAATCCTTTTGTATGGATTTTTTGGATTACTTGTGTTGCGACGGCTTCCAGTAACTTTGGTTGTAATAAGTATTCTATGATAATTTTCTTTATAGGTATATTTACGACGGTTTTGTTTTTTGATATTTTGAAAGCCGCTGGAGCATATTCACTCAAGAAATTTTTCACCGAAACGATGATGAAACGTTTAAATCAAGTGACGGGAGTGATATTGATGTTATTCGGATTGTTTATCGCTATCAGGGTGTCGTTTTTCCCTATATCATAATAAAAAAACGCCATAATACAGAATACGCAAATTGGCGACAAAAGTATTACAGCGTTATATCTATTTAGTTTTCAATAATATCAGTGTTATTATTTTCTATATTATCGAACTTGATATCTTTGACGTTAAGTTGGAGGTTTGTCTTTCCTTGCCAGAAGTTTTTCTCTATGCAGTAGCAGATAGAGAAAGGTTCTTTTGAGTTAACTCTTTGGTAATCGGCACCTTTTTGGAAAGCAATACCTGGCAATACAGAGTTATTATCGTGTTTTTGAGTCATTGACAATTTAAGATGTTTCTTTTCTTGTCCGCCTACAGGGCGAGAAGAACCAGTGTCGATGACGTTTTTAGAGAGGAATACCGGAGCCATATTTCCAGGTCCGAAAGGTGCGAATTGTTTTAGCACTCTAACGAATTTCGGTGTTATGTCGGAGAAGTTTATTTCAAGGTCGACATTAAGTTCTGGAATAAGTTCTTCGTTATCAATATTATTTGCCACATATTCTTCAAAGCGGCGAGCGAATTCATCAAGGTTTTCAGGTTTCAATGACAATCCAGCAGCGTATTTATGACCGCCGAAGTGTTCCAACAAATCAGAACAATTGTCGATTGCGTCATAGATATCGAAGTTCTTTATAGAACGAGCAGAACCTGTTATAAGGTTATTGGATCTTGTCAATACTATAGTTGGTCTATAGTAGCTATCTGTAAGTCTTGATGCGACTATACCGATAACGCCTTTATGCCAGTTTTCGTTGAATATTACGGTGCTTTTTGCGTTACGGAGTTTCTCATTTTCTTGAATCATCAAGAGAGCCTCTGTTGTTATGGTGTTGTCGAATTCGCGACGTCTGACATTAAGGTCGTTTATTGAAGAAGCGAGTTTTTCGGCGTGTTCTTTTCTTTCAGCGATGAGCAGTCTCACCGAGTCGCTAGCTTTTTCGAGTCGACCGGCTGCGTTGATACGAGGTCCGATCATGAATACCAAGTCGCTGATGGTCACTTCTTTATTAAGAACATTTTGAGGTTGTTCAGAATTTGAAGAAGGATCTTCTTCGACTCTATGTACGTTAGCGTGACCGAGAACAGCTTCGAGGCCTGGTCGAGGGTTTTTGTTAATGAGGAGCAGTCCGTAATAAGCCAGCACTCTGTTTTCTCCAGTGATAGGAACGATGTCGGCGGCTATGCTAACTGCAACTAAATCAAGTAGTTCGTAGACTTCTTCTATAGGGCGATTCCAACTCATTGATAAAGCTGTTATGAGTTTGAAGCCGACGCCGCAGCCGGATAATTCTTTATAAGGATATTCGCAATCAGGGCGTTTTGAGTCTAAAACAGCTACTGCATTAGGTATTTCGTCGCCAGGACGATGGTGGTCGCAAATGATGAAATCAATATTACGTTCATTTGCATATTCTATTTTATCGACAGCTTTGATTCCGCAGTCCAAAACAATCACGAGGGTAAATCCGTTTTCAGCGGCATAATCAATACCTTTATAAGATATGCCATAACCTTCTTCGTATCTGTCTGGGATATAAAACTCGATTCTTTTCTTGCCGATAATATTCTTGAGGTAAGTGTAAATAAGTGCGACAGCCGTTGTTCCGTCAACGTCATAGTCGCCGTAAATCAAAATCTTTTCTCCGTTTTCCTTAGCCTTTTTAATACGTTCCACGGCCTTGTCCATGTCTTTCATCAAGAAAGGGTCGTGAAGATGTGTTAAAGAAGGACGGAAGAAATCTTTTGCCTCGTCATAATTTGTAATACCACGTTGGACGAGTAATGTAGCGAGATTCTCATCTATGCCCAATGCATTAGATAAGTCGCTAACAGTTTGTTTGTCAATGTTTTTATTTATAATCCAACGAGTATTCACTTTAAAAGAATTTGACTTGTAAAATTACAACAAATAAATCCTTTATACAAGTTTTTTTATCAAAAAAATAAAAAAAAATAAAGGTTTAATATTCAGGATTTTAAACAACGCTACTTCCATTGCCTAAAGCGTTAGGGATTGGAGCGGCATCCTTTGCGAGCGGGACGGGGATGAGTTTTGGGGACGGGTTTGGGGTTTGCGTGTTTTTTTTTTTGTGGGCAAGGAGAAACAAGGCGAGCAAAGATATAGCGGAAAGCCCGACGGCTTTGCCGGAACGCCCAAATAAAGTGTAGAGTTGGGAGTGTAGAGTTTTAGAGGTTGGGAGGGGATAGAATTGTTGATTTTTTATGTAAAAAAAATCTGAAAAACGCTTTTATAAATGATATATATTTCTTAATATTGCAATATGTTTAACTTTAAATTTTGAGTACCTTGAAAAAGATTAAAACCTGCTTAATATCAGTCTTTTACAAGACTAACTTAGATAAGATTGTTGCTTTGTTGAAAGAGCAAGATGTTCAAATTTATGCTACAGGCGGAACATATGATTTCATTAAAGAACTTGATGATTCTGTTAAGACAATAGAATCTCTCACATCATATCCTTCAATTCTCGGTGGCCGTGTGAAGACTTTGCACCCAAAAGTGTTCGGCGGTATCTTGGGCCGTTTGCAAAATGAGAAAGACGTTGAAGAAATGAAGCAGTATGAAATTCCTGCTTTCGACCTTGTTATCGTTGACCTTTATCCTTTTGAAGAAACTGTTAAGTCAACAGACGATCCAGCTAAGATTATTGAGAAGATAGATATCGGTGGTATTTCTTTGATTCGAGCTGGCGGCAAGAACTTCAACGAAGTTGTCATCGTTCCAGATTCAAAATATTACCTTGAATTCATGGAACTTTACAAAGCACAGAACGGCTGTACAAGCCTTGAAGACCGTAAACGCTTCGCTAAATATGCTTTCGCAACAAGTTCATACTATGACGGTATGATTTACGACTGGTTTGCAAAAGATGACGAATCAAAAGATTTGAATATTCATATCAACAATCGCAGCGAATTGCGTTATGGTGAAAATCCTCATCAAAAGGCTGTTTTCTATGGCAAGCTTGATGAAGTTTTTGAAAAGCTCCACGGCAAAGATTTGTCATACAACAATTTGTTAGATTTAGAAGCTGGTCTTAATCTCATCCGCGAATTCAGCGAACCAACATTCGCTATCTTGAAACACAACAACCCATGTGGCATCGCTTCACGTCCAACAATCGCAGAAGCATATCAAGCAGCATTGGCTGGTGACCCTGTTTCAGCATTCGGCGGCGTTTTCGTAAGCAACAAAGCTATTGACGTTGAGACGGCTAACGAAATCAACAAGATGTTCTTCGAAGTGATCGTTGCTCCAGACTACAACGAAGGCGTTTTGGATATCCTCTTTGCAAAGAAAAACAGGATCGTTTTGAAACTCAAATCAAACGACTTCCCAACAACGGTATATAAATCAGCTCTTAACGGCATCTTGGCTCAAGACCGTGACCTTCATACAGAAACTATTGAAGATTTCAAGGCTGTTACAAATAAAAACATTGAAGCTCAAGAAATTGAAGACTTGATCTTTGCAAATAAAATCGTTAAACATAGCCGCTCAAATGCTATCGTTTTGGCAAAGAACAAGCAATTATATGCTTCAGGCATCGGTCAGACTTCACGCGTTGACGCTTTGAGACAAGCTATTGAAAAGGCAAAGTCATTCGAATTCAATCTCAATGGTGCTGTGATGGCATCTGATGCATTCTTCCCATTCGCTGACTGTGTTGAAATAGCTCATAATGCTGGCGTTACAACGGTTATCCAACCTGGTGGTTCTATAAAAGACCAAGATTCTATTGACTATTGCAATGCAAATGATATGGCAATGGTATTCACTGGCTATCGTCACTTCAAACATTAAAAAACAAATTGTCAAAATGGGATTATTTTCATTTTTCAATAAAGAATTAGCTATAGACTTAGGCACAGCCAATACCGTCATTATCTATAATGATAAGGTGGTTGTTGACGAGCCTTCAATTATCGCAATACAGAGAGATGACCAAAAAGTCATGGCTGTTGGTAAACGCGCTATGATGATGCACGGAAGGACACACGAAAACATAAAGACTATCAGACCTTTGCGTGATGGTGTTATCGCTGACTTCCAGGCTGCTGAATATATGCTCAGAGATATGATCAAGATGATCAATTTCCATAATAGCATTTTCCCTCCAGCATTGAAGATGGTTATCTGTATTCCTTCAGGCATCACTGAAGTTGAAGAAAGAGCCGTTAAGGATTCTGCAGAGCAGGCTGGCGCAAAAGAAGTACGTCTTATCCACGAGCCAATGGCGGCTGCTATCGGTATCGGCATCGACGTTCTTGAACCAATGGGTAATATGATCGTTGACATCGGCGGCGGTACAAGTGAAATCGCTGTTATAGCACTCGGCGGTATCGTTAACAATAAGTCAATCCGTACTGCTGGTGATGATTTCACTGCTGAAATCGTTGAGTATATGCGCAAGCAACATAATATGTACATAGGTGAGAGAACAGCTGAAATGATTAAGATTGAAGTCGGTTCAGCTTTGACAGAGCTCGACAATCCACCAGATGAATACGCAGTACATGGTAGAGACCTTTTGACAGGTATTCCAAAAGAGATACGCATAAATTATTCAGAAATAGCATATTGCTTGGATAAGAGTATCTCTAAGATTGAGACAGCTGTGCTTAATGCTTTGGAACAAACTCCACCAGAGTTGGCGGCCGACATCTATCGTACAGGTATCTATCTTACAGGTGGCGGTGCGTTGTTGCGTGGTCTCGACAAACGTTTACATACTAAGACAAAATTGCCTATCCACGTCGCTGACGATCCATTGAGAGCTGTCGCACGCGGAACAGGTATCGCTCTTAAAAACTTTGACAAATTTCCATTCCTGATTAAGTAATCCGGATTGATAGTCATGTATAGCTTATTAAATTTTTTAAAAAAATATAATAACATCTTATTGTTTTTGATATTGGAAGTGTTGTGTATCATTATGTTGGTAAACAATCTTCCATATCAAAAACGTAAGTTGACAAAAGTGGGAAATGCCATATCGGGCAGATTCTTTAAGTCAAAAACCAATTTTACCAATTACTTTTCCTTGAAAGAAGAAAATCAGCTGATGATGGAGCATAACGCTTTCCTGATGAGTCAGTTGTATAAGGCCAATATGGATACTTCGGTTCTTGTTGAGGAGTCTTCTTTAGATATTGATTTTAATTTTATTCCAGCTAATGTTATTAACAATAGTGTTGATAATGTTAATAATTATTTGCTTATTGACAAAGGCAGAAGAAATGGTATAAAAAAAGATATGGGAGTAATATGCGGTAATGGCGTGGTGGGAAAAGTTGTTAACGAGACCGAACATTACGCATCGGTAATCAGTATGTTACATCCGTATTCTGTCATCAGCGCCAGGTTTATTGACAATCAGCATATTGCTAATGTAACCTGGAATAACAAGGATTATCGTTATGGAACTGTTAACGATATTCCGTTGCATTTAGTTCTGGAGAAAGGTGACACTTTGGTAACAAGTGGTTTCTCTAATATCTATCCTGCGGATATTATGATTGGAACGATAGAGGAAATGCTGGACTCTGATTCTAAGGATTTTAACTCTGCCAAGATTCGTTTCTCGACGAACTTCAGTACCTTGCGTCACGTTTTTGTTATTGAGAATTTACATCAGACAGAAATAGATTCACTCACCTTAAACCAATGATAAAATGAATAATAGACTGGTTATAAATTTTTTACGATTCATTGGCTTGCTTTTGTTGCAGGTTCTGGTGATTGATAATATTCGTCTTGGCTATTACATACACCCTTACGTTTACGTCTTGTATATTTTTATGTTGCCGTTTAATATTCCGAATTGGCATCTTCTTCTTTCAGGATTTTTCATGGGATTGGCTGTTGATTTGTTCAACGGAACGCCTGGCTTGAATGCCGCCGCATGCGTGTGTATAGCTTTCGTCAGACCTTTTGTGATAGGTGGAATTATGAGAAGAAAGGATGTCAACGAAAATGACGAACCATCGCTTAACACTATGGGTGTCAATAGGTTTTTGTTGTATTCCCTGATATTGTTGGTGGTTCATAATCTAGTCCTGTTTATGCTGGAAGCCTTTAGCTTTAGACTTATCGGTGTGGTGTTCTTGCAGACATTATTGAGCGTTTTCAGTTCTTTGATGTTAATATTTATTGTGCTTTTATTATTCAAGAAAACTAAAAAGAAATCATTATAAAATTATATCATTATGAAAATCAGATTATTGACCTTGGTTGTAGCATTGTGCGCTTTCGTATCATGTAGCAAACCTACATTTAATGTTAATGTGGCATTACAAAATGCAGAAGGAAAGATGATTTATTTGCAAAAGTTTGTCAACAAACAATTTACAGTCATCGATTCTGTTATTATGCAAAATGATGCTGTGAATTTTATTGTTGAAGAAGATAGTCCTGCAACATATTATTCTTTAAAAATAGATAAGGCAAGATATCCTATTGGTTTCTTCAGTGAAAACAATGATGTTACAATTGCTGGTGACCTTAAAGATTATGACAATATCGTTGTAACAGCATCTTATGCACAACAGCTTGTTAACGAGTTTGATGCTGAGAATAAAAAATTCTATGACCAATTTATGGAATTGAGAAGCAAGTACGAGATGGCTGCTCAGGCAAATGATGAAGCTGCTATGGAAAAGATTTATGAAGAATATGATCAGGTTGAGAAAAACCAAAGCAACTATAGATCGCTTTTCATTGCTAAGAATTATAGCAGTTTCGTATCTCCATACATATTATATAATAATCGTTTGAGCTACGAACTTGACGAACTTGAGGATTTTGTTAGTCATTTTAACATTGCTCAAGACAATGAATTCGCAATCCTTTTGAATGAATATATTGCAAAACTTCAACGTGTTGAGGTTGGTCAGCCTTATCTTGACATCACACAGGAAACTCCAGAAGGAACACTCTTGTCATTGTCAGAGCTCGTTGGAAAATCAAAGCTTTTGTTAGTTGATTTCTGGGCTTCATGGTGTGGTCCTTGCCGTGCAGAAAATCCTAATGTCGTTGCTGTTTATAAAGATTATCATGAAAAAGGCTTCGATGTCCTCGGAGTTTCTTTGGATATGAAAAAAGAAAACTGGATTAAAGCTATTGAAGATGATGGCCTTATCTGGCATAACATCTCCGACCTCAAATATTGGAACAACGAGGCTGCTAAGGATTACGCTATTTCATCTATACCAAGCAATCTCTTAATTGACGAAGAAGGTACAATCATCGCTAAAAACTTAAGAGGCGAAGATTTAAGAAAAAAAGTTGAGGAAATCCTTAAGTAATTTTGTTTATCTGAAAAAATATTGACATGAAAAAACTTATCATTTCTTCTTTAATAGTCTTGACACTCCTTGCTTGTAATAGAAATACATTCAAGGTGGATGTTGAAATAACAAATGCTAACGGTAAAGTGGTTTATCTCCAGAAGATAATTGATAATGATTTTGTTAATATTGATTCAGTATTGATAAAAGATAACAAGGCTCACTTTGATGTCAAGAAAGATAATCGTAGTGATGCTTATCATATTTTTATTAAAGGTTGGCGTCGTGCCTTGCCTTTCTTTCCTGATAATGAAGATATTGCAATAAACGGAGATTTCAATAACTATAATAAAATAGAGGTGAAACCTTCAATAGTGTTAACACAACGTTATTTGGATATTTTCAGCGAAGGTCTCAAAGATGCCGATGATGATAATAAGAAGGAAATGTTGACAGACTCAGTACATTTTATGTATGGTGATAGTCATCGCAATGTTATTTCTTATTTGGTATATCGTTATAAATGGCTTTTCAATCTTGATGAATTAAGAGACATTATATCGTATTTTGATAATGAGTCAACATCTTATTCAGGTAAAATTAAAGAATATATAAGTCTCTTGGAACGCACTGAAGTCGGCCAGCCTTATATTGATTTTACGATGAATGATATTGAAGGACAAGCAGTTTCTTTATCGGAACTCGTAGGAAATCAAGAACTTCTTATGATAGACTTCTGGGCAGCGTGGTGTCCTGATTGTCGTGTTGAAAATCCGAATGTGGTAGCTGTTTATAATGACTTTAAAGATAAAGGCCTTGACATCATTAGCGTGTCGTTAGATACAGATAAAACTACTTGGACAAAAGCTATTGCAGCCGATGATTTATCATGGAAGAACCATGTTTCCGAGTTGAAAGGCTGGGATTGCAGTGCCGCTACAGAATACGGCGTGGCATGGATTCCTCAAAACGTTTTGATAGACAAGGAAGGAATTATAGTCGCCAAGAATTTGAATGGCAATGATTTAAGAATATTTGTACAAAATTATTTGAAGTGATATGGAAAGAGAAATAAAGATTTATAACCTAGGATTAAGTGAGTTAAAGACTTATCTGTTTGTCTTTTTGTTTGTTACAGGTAATATTCTGTTACCACAATTATGTCATTTGATTCCTGACGGAGGCAAAGTTTTTCTGCCGATTTATTTCTTTACTTTAATTGCATCATATAAATACGGAGTTAAAGTCGGTTTGATGACAGCGGTGTTGTCGCCTGTGATAAATTCTTTATTGTTCGGGATGCCAGCTCTTGCTGTCCTTCCTGCAATATTAACAAAATCAGTGGTTTTAGCATTGGCTGCGTCATTTGTGGCAAATAAGACGCATAAAGTGTCGCTCATTAATTTGTTAATAGTTATTTTAACATACCAATGCATCGGAACATTGGCAGAATGGGCGATGACATCATCATTTAACCTTGCTATTCAAGACTTCAGAATCGGAGTTCCTGGTATGATATTACAATTGTTCGGAACATATTTTTGGGTAACTATTGACCGTTGAAAATTTTAGCTATGAGCAATGGGCTATGAGTTATGAGCTCATAACCCACAGCAAAATATATATTGTCCATTACCTCTATGAATATAGAATATTTAAAAGATATTTTGTTAAAAGAAAATCACACTATTGTGATATATAAAAGTGACGCTTCTGTTGTCGTTTCCGACGATAGGGGCGTTGCTCCATTAATGCAGTTGTTAAATGAAGATGCGTCGCAGTTACGTGATGCTATTGTAGCGGATAAAGTCATTGGAAAAGCTGCTGCTTTGCTTATGGTTTACGCTGGCGTTAAGGAGGTATACACTCCAACGATAAGCGTTCCTGCTGTAACAGTGTTTGATAATCATAATATAACACACACATATGACAAAGTTGTTGATAGAATCGTCAATAGAAAAGGCGACGGCTTATGTCCGATGGAGACGCTTTGTTTAAATGTTGAAGAACCGGATGAAGCATTTGATGTAATAAGACGTCAAGTCGCCAAGATGCGTCCTAGCAATCATTCCTAATTTGTCGCTACTACCACCACGTTTCTGCGTCTATCCACATTCCCGTTCAAGTCAAAGAGTTCCGTTTGTATGATATAAATTCCTATAGAGACGCTGCTGTTGTTGTCATCTCTGCCGTCCCAATGTATCACGCCTTCCCCACTCACGAGATTGTCGTTGAATAAATTCCTCACCAAGAGTCCGTCGGAATTGAAAATCTTAACATTCATACAATATCCGTTGTTGTCGAATTTATAGTGTATGCCGCAGATGTCGTTGTAACCATCGCCGTCGGGAGAAAAGACTTCTGGTATGATGCTAATCCCGTTACCGACGGCGTCGGTAACGTCTTGTGCCATAGAATTCCTATATCCTGGCGTACCATAGTTGAAGTTGAAAGAAGCGGAATGCCAGTTGTTTTCATCGAGAGAATGATTCTCCGTTGAGATGCGTTCCAACGACACGCCTTGCGTGATAGATAATAAATCGTAATGCATTTTGTCGGAATAATTCATTTCGTCGATTTTCATCCTGTTTTGATCGCATATCATGACGTGACCTTCTTCGTTTGGTAGCGTCGGAAACGACTCCACATCAAGAAAAGGATTGTTCTCTGGATTGGAATTAAGGTATTGCTCCTTGATGATTTCTTGGTCAAGAGAAAGTACGATATAAGAATGCGGGAGGATGATACGGCTTTCCGCACATATTTCCTTGAGCGTGGTGTCGGGTGGATTCGGAAATGTTTTCTTTATGGTTCCGAACATGATATCTTTCAAGTCGATGATCTTATCAGAGCGATTGTAAAGCTCCAGATATTCGACGCCAGGAGATATAGGATGGAATAATATTTCGTTGATGATAATGTCGTTACAACCAACTTCGGAAGGCATCCCGAATCTGGCATTGATTTCATTTTCTGGAGGTATGTCGTTGCAATTATTTACATTATTGATATTAAGCGTGTACAGTTTTCCTTCTTCAAAGATGTAATCGAATGTTAGTTTGACATAGTCGTTTTTATGTTTTATCGTTTCAATTTTTTCTGGATATAGATCTAATTCTGTGATGATATAGTTATTGGTCTTTTGCAATGATTCGAAATTCATATTCTGATTGAAGAACACTTCTATTTCATTATGTGAACTTACTATGATATGATCGAGTTTGGGTGGTATCACATTCTCGCCAGCAATGGAATTCATTTTGCCGGGGCTGCCTCCGTTTCTGTCGATGGAACTGCCCCAATTCTTTTTGCCAGCGCATGGGTTAAAGGCGTCGATCTGTTCCAGCGACCATCCACCGTCTTTTTTGTAAGTCGCTGAATGCCAGGAAAGGTCAAAGCTGACGGTGGAGATAAGTCTGTCGTTTTCGTCAATAAGAGAAACGCTACTTCCAGAATTCGTTATCTGAAAAGAAGAAAATCCGTGACAATTGCCATACTGCGACAAGTCTCCAATGGCGTCATTATGACATAGTATGAGATATCCATCAGGTTGTATCACAATATCATCATCGAACGGCAACTCTTTCTTGCCGATTATTATTTCCCATTTGTTGATGTTTATTGCATCGGCAGAAGTGTTGTATAATTCAATGTATTCCCATTCAGGAAGCGCAATCCCTGGACTTGGATCCGCCATGATTTCGTTTATCACGACATCGTTTCCCTGTGCCATCAGCGTATAATTTAATAATGTATACGTCGCAATTAATAATGAAGCAAATATTAGTTTCATAGTTTTGTGGTTTTTCGTTTTTTGTACGTTTAAGGTTTCTAATAAATTCGTATTTTTGCGTGTAAAAGTATAGCTTTTTTTAAATAAACCACTGATTTTTAACTAACTTTAACTTTTGTGTTAAAAAGTGTTAAAAATGAAGGTGAAATGATATAAAAAAGGTCATTATTTATTAATTTCTATTAAGAATTAAGATATGAAAGTCGCTGTTATAGGTGCTACAGGTTTGGTCGGTCAGAAGATGTTACATGTTTTGGCAGAACAAAATTTGCATATTGACGAAATCATAGTGGCAGCATCGGATAGATCGATAGGAAAAAAAGTCACATATAAAGATAAAGAGTTAACATTAATCTCGATGGATCAGGCCGTTGAAGCTCGACCAAACATCGCGATTTTTTCAGCAGGTGCGGAAGTCTCGCTACAGTATGCCGAGAAATTCGCAGCTGTCGGAACTTACGTCATCGACAATAGCTCCGCATGGCGTAAAGATAAAAACGTGCCGCTCGTAGTGCCAGAAATCAACGCTTCAGACATCAGCATCAACAATCACATCATTGCAAATCCTAACTGCACTACAATATGTATGTTGATGGCTTTAGCTCCATTGCATAGAAAATATAACGCCAAACGTCTGGTTATTTCTACTTATCAATCAGTCAGCGGAAGCGGACAAAAAGGCCTCAACCAATTGGCGATGGAACAAAGGGGCGAGCGTTGCGACAACCCAGCCTATCCTACTCAGATTCACGAGAATGTGATTCCTCATGGCGGTAATTTCATGGAAAACGGATACACCGCAGAAGAGGAAAAACTCGTCTTCGAGACAAATAAAATCTTACATTCCGACATAGCTGTCACTGCAACAGTAGTGCGCGTGCCTGTTTATGGCGGCCATTCCGAAAGTATCAATATTGAGTTTGAGCATGACTTTGATTTAGACGAAGTTAGAAACGTTTTATCTAATGCTCCAGGCGTCACGCTTTATGACAATCCAAGTGAAAACATCTACCCAACTCCAGTGATGGCTTACGACAAAGACGATGTCTTCGTAGGTAGAATACGTCGCGACTTCAGCATAGATAAAGGATTGAATATCTGGCTTGTATCGGATAACATCAGAAAAGGCGCAGCAACAAACGCAGTACAGATTGCTAAATATATTATCGAGAATTTCAACATATGAAAATTTATCACGATTTCACCGATTTCATAAAAGTGCCTAACGCAATAGTCACGATTGGTACTTTCGACGGCGTGCATCAAGGTCATCGTGCCATACTGACCGATATGGTGAATGCAGCGAAAAGTATTGACGGTGAGACAGTGGTGATTACTTTCTATCCTCATCCTCGACAAGTTCTCAATATCGACAGCGCAAACCTTCGTTTCATCACCACACAAGAAGAGAAAATAAAACGATTGGATGAAATAGGTATTGATAATCTTATCATTGTGAATTTTACAAAAGAATTTTCTCGTGTGCCTTCGGATGTATTTATCCGTGATTATGTGATAGAAAAAATAAATCCAGCCAAGATAGTCATCGGCTACGACCATCATTTCGGAAATAATAGAACTGGCGACTTCAGTCTTTTGCAAGACTTGGCTTCACAATATAATTTTGAGGTTCAACGTATTGAAGCTCATGATGTTGAAAATATCGCTGTCAGTTCTACCAAGATACGTATCTCTCTGCAACGCGGCGACGTGGAGCATGCCAATATGCTTCTTGGTTATCAATATTCATACGTCGGAAATGTCGTTTCTGGAAATAAGATAGGACGTGAGATAGGTTATCGTACTGCAAATCTTGATGTTAAGAGAGAATATCGTTTGATAGAGAAAGCTGGTGTTTATGCAACATATGCTGATTTTGAAGGAAAGTCGTATAAGTCAATGACTTATATAGGAAACAAACCGACTATCAATGATGGCAACGATGAGAATATTGAAGTGCATATCTTTGATTTTGACGGAGATATATACGAAAAATCTCTTAAGATACGTTTCGTGAAGAGAATCAGAGACGAACGTAAATTCGATAGTCTTGAAGATTTAAAGAAACAACTTGAGATTGACGAAAGACAAATTAGAGAATTATTATAAGATTGATTATTAACAATTTAAATTATTTGATATGAAAAAAGTATTGACATTATTAGTTGCTATATGCTTGGTATCATTCGTGAGACCAGCAATGGCATGTACAAATTTCTTAGTCACTCCAGGAGCTTCTGCTGATGGATCATCAATGGTTTCATACGCAGCCGACTCTCACGTGCTTTACGGAGAATTATATCACTTCCCTGCAGCCGACTATCCAGAAGGCGCAATGAGAGAAGTTGTAGATTGGGACTCAGGAAGATATCTCGGTCGCATTCCAGAAGTTGCACATACTTACAATGTCGTTGGTAATATGAACGAATGGCAGCTCGCTATCGGTGAGACAACATATGGCGGTCTTCCTAACTTAGGCAATCCTAATGGTTTAATCGATTATGGTAGCTTGATTTACATCACATTGCAACGTGCTAAGACAGCTCGTGAAGCTATCAAGACAATGGCAGAATTGGTTGCCAACTATGGTTATATCAGCGATGGCGAATCATTTTCTATCGCAGACCCTAACGAAGTATGGATTATGGAACTCATCGGTAAAGGTCAAGAAAAAGGTGCTGTTTGGGTAGCACGTCGTATCCCTGATGGTTACGTTTCAGCACACGCTAACCAAGCTCGTATCACTACTTTCCCATTGGCAAACAAACAAAACAAAAACAGTATCACTTCAAAGAATATCGACAAGCTTTTGAAGAATCCTAACATTGACTGTGTTTACGCAGAAGATGTCATTTCTTTCGCAAAGAAAAATAATTTATACGCAGGTCCTGACGGACAATTCTCATTTTCAGATGTTTATGCTCCTGTAGATTTCAGTGGCGCACGTGCTTGCGAGATTCGCGTTTGGGCTATGTTCAATCAAATCGTTGACGGCATGGACCAATATTGGGATTATGCAACAGGCAGAAACATCAACCGTGCAAAACCATACGTAAGCGGTCAGCCACAAACACCAGAAAATTTCCCAACAAACAGAATGCCTCTTTGGGTTAAGCCAAATGAAAAGGTAAGCGTTTTGGATATGATGGCATTTATGCGTGACCATCTTGAAGGCACAGAACTCGATATGAGACAAGACATTGGCGCTGGTCCATTCGGTTGTCCTTACAGATCACGTCCTATGGGCTGGGAAGTCGATGGCGTAGAATATGTTCACGAACGTGCTACAGCAACACAACAGACAGCATTCTCATTCGTAGCACAATGCCGTCCTAACACAATAGCAGAAATCGGCGGTGTTATCTGGTTCGGCGTTGACGATGCAGCAAGCACAGTATATTGTCCAATGTACACATGTATGACAGAAATTCCAAACTCTTTCAGAGTCGGCAACGGCAGCATTATGGAATATTCAGAGACAGCAGCATTCTGGGTCTTCAACCAAGTAACAAACTGGGCTTATACAAAATACAAATACATACATCCTGAAATCGCAGAACGTCAATCTGCATACGAACAAGGTTGGGTTGAAGCATTGGCAAGCATAGACGCTCACGCAGCAAAATTATACGAAGCAAATCCAGCAGAAGCAGTAAGATTCCTTACATCATTCTCAAGCACAGAGGCAGAGAAATTGACAGCAGACTGGAGAGAATTTTATAAATATTTATTTGTAAAATATATGGACTTCAACATCAAGACTGCACAAGCAACACCAAAGAGCTATAAGTTCTATGCTCCAAAAGTTGAACAACCAAAATACAGTGAAGAATATTATAGAGCAATTATAGAACAAACTGGCGATAAACTTAGAGCTTATTAAAGTCTTTTTTATATCTTTGCAGACTTAATTAAATCAACAAATTATTTATGAAGAAATTATTACTTGTTATCTGCGCAATGTTATCTTTAAACATTGTAACAGCGCAAAAAAACGTACTTCTTGAAGAAGCTACTGGAACATGGTGTAACAATTGCCCTTCTGGTATTTATTACATCGATTCATTGCATCATTCATATGACAATGTTATCTCCATTGCTGTTCACGCAAACTTCCCTTCACAACAAGATCCGATGGTATATCAAGAATACTTCGAAAAAACAGACTTGGAATCAGCTCCATCAGCAAACATCGGTCGTCGTTATGTAAAGAAAAACGTTGATGAATGGTTTACAGCAGTTCAAGAAGAAATGAATCAACAGCCAAAGGCAATCGTTGACGTGACAACAGAATTTGAAGAAGAAACACGTTTGTTGACAGCTACTATTACAGTCACAGCTCTTGAAAATATGGAAGGCACATACACAGTCGGTGGTGTTGTTGTAGAAGACGCTGTAACAGGTACTTCAGCATTATATAGCCAAGCTAACGTTTACGCTCAATTATATACACAAATGGGCGGTTATGAAAATATGCCAGATCCTATACCTTATTATAGAATTGCTTATGACCACGTCGCTCGTCAGTTACTCGGCGGCTACGAAGGTGAAGCTGGTTTCCCAGCAAATATTGCTAAAGATCAAACATATGCTCAAACATTCACATATTCTATTCCTGAAGGTTACGATCATAACTATGTAAGAGTTGTCGGTATCCTCTTAAATGGCAATGGTACTGTAGACAATGCCGGAATAAGTACATATGTTAATGGCAAAACAAATGCAGCTCCAAAATTCACTTCAATACCAGTAGAAGATATTACAGCAGAAGCTAAATACAACTACAGTATCTACGTTCATGATACAGATGATAGAAACCTTACTATCAGCGCAGAAGAAAAACCAGAATGGTTGACATTGACACAAAACAACAGCAAATCAGCAACACTTACAGGTACTCCTGCAGTTGCTGGTGAATATACAGTTGTTTTAAAAGTCAGCGATGGCGAAAATGAAACAATTCAAGAATATACAATCACAGTTGCTGAATCATTGAACGCTAGCTGGATTACATTGGGCGAACGCGCATTTACACAAGTAGGCTACGGTTTCATCCTCGGAACATGTTCATTTGAAGGTGATGTATATACATTCTTACATGAATCAGGTTTCCCTGCACTTTATAAATATACAAGCGATAAAGGTTGGACAAAGTTGACATCTATCATGGATGAAATGGGTTATGACGGCTCTATCGCTGCAGGTACAGATGGTATATATGTAACATATAGCATTAAATCAAATAACTTGATTAAAGTTATGAAATTTGCTAACAACGAATGGACATCTGTTGGCAACATTGGTAAGATCGGTTCTGTGCCAAAAATCGCTGTCGATGCACAAAACAGCATTTATATCACATTCAACGATGCAGGCGAAAACAACCGTTATTATTTGAACAGATATAGAAACGGCAACTGGGAAACATTGGGCAGCTACATCACATCAGGTGGTGGCTCATGGGCAAGATTGGCTCTCGATAGCCAAGGCATCCCTTATGTATCATGGGTTGACTTCTTCGCTGGAAACAAAATATACGTCTCTAAACTCGTTGGCGAAATATGGTTGACAGTAGGCGGTAATGTTCCTGTATCAGATGAAAACTTAATATCCAAAAACTGCCAAGATTTAGCAATCGATGCTAATGGCGTTATCTATGTCGCTTATTGCGTAAAAGGTACAGACCAATTGGCTGTATATCGTCACAATGGTGCTGACTGGGAAATGTTAGGCGACAATGTAGCTGGCGGTACAGTTAAAGGCATTGACGTAGCAATAGACAGCGAACAAAACTTCTATGTAGCTTATGCTGACGGCGCATTCGAAGACAAGGTTTCTGTAATGAAATATGACGGAACAGAATGGTCATATGTTGGCCAGAGAGGTTTCTCAGAATCAGGAGCAGACACATATATGGCAATGACATTGCACAACGATTCACCATGTGTTGTTTACACTGACATCGCAATGGGTAGCAAGGCAACAGCAAAATACTACAAACTTGAAAACTTCTTATATCCTCCTGTTGGCGTTATAGCTAAAGTCGTTAGCGAAAATGACATCGAATTATCATGGCAAGCTCCATTCGAATCAGCTCCAATGAAATATAATGTCTACAGAAATGACGCTTTGATTGGAAATACAACACAAACAACATTCTTCGATGAAGATTTGGAATCTGGTGTATATAACTATGCTGTAACAGCTGTTTATGAAGACGGTGAATCAAGCAAGAAAGAAGCTGAAGTCGTTACACTTACAGTTTCTATCACAGAAAACAATGAAATAGCTTTCATGATTTATCCAAATCCAGCTAAAGATTATGTTACAATTGAAAGTGCAAAAGACGCTGTCGTAACAATTTATTCTGTCAGCGGTCAAATGCTTTCACAACAAAACATCAGCGAAGGCATAAACACGATCGACCTTTCAGAACTTAACGCAGGAATGTATTTCATCAGCGTTAACGAAACAATGGTTAAGGTCGTAAGACAATAATAAAGTCACCGAGTCACCAAGACTCTAAGACACCAAGTTAAAAAGGAGTTGCTTCATATGAAACAACTCCTTTTATTATTAATTGTCAATTGTCAATTACTTTATTGCTGCTATACCAGGGAGCTCCTTGCCTTCAATAGCTTCTAACAATGCTCCGCCGCCAGTAGATACGTATGATACGTCGTTAGCCATACCGAACTTGTTGATGCAAGCGACAGAGTCACCGCCACCGATCAATGAGAAAGCGCCGTTCTTGGTTGCTTCAACGATAGATTCAGCGATGCTGCGTGAACCGTTTGAGAAGTTCTCGAATTCAAACACGCCACATGGACCGTTCCATAATATAGTTTTTGAACTTTTAATCACATCACCGAACAACTCTCTTGTCTTAGGACCGATGTCCATACCTTCGTAACCTTCTGGAATATCCATTGGGTCGACGACTAAAGTATTAGCGTCGTTGCTGAAATTGTCAGACACGATTTCATCGATAGCCAAAACTAAGTTAACGCCTTTATCTTTAGCTTTTTCCAATAATGACAATGCTAAATCGAGTTTGTCGTTTTCGCAGATTGAGTTGCCGATGTTGCCGCCGAGGGCTTTCTTGAATGTGAAAGTCATGCCGCCGCAGAGGATGAGGTTGTCGACTTTTGTCAAGAGGTTTTCTATTATCTCAATCTTTGTTGAAATTTTTGAGCCGCCCATGATAGCTGTGAAAGGACGTTTGATGTCTTTCATGACTTTGTTGACAGCTTCTACTTCTTTGCCCATGAGGAAGCCATACATCTTATGTTCTGCGTCGAAATAGTCAGCGATGAGCGCTGTTGAAGCGTGAGCGCGGTGAGCTGTTCCGAAAGCGTCGTTGATGTAATAGTCGGCGTATGATGCCAATGTCTTTGTGAATTCTTTTTGGCTTTCTTTGAGAGCTTTCTTAGCTTCGTCGTAGCCTTCTTCGCCTTTTTCTATGCCACGAACCTTACCTTCTTCTTCAGCGTAGAAACGAAGGTTTTCAAGTAAAAGGACATCGCCCTCTTGCATAGCGGCGATTTTATCTGCTGCCTTCATGCAGTCGTCGGCGAAAGCTACTTCCTTGCCGATGACTTGGCTTAAATAATTTACGATATGTTTAAGAGAATATTTTGAATCTGGGTTTTTCTTTGGACGACCGAGGTGTGACATTAAAATAAGCTTGCCGCCGTCGTTGATGACCTTGTTGATGGTAGGCATCGCTGCGCGGATACGTGTGTCGTCAGTGATATTGAAGTTTTCGTCCAATGGGACGTTGAAGTCTACGCGTACGATAACGCGCTTTCCATTAAAATTAGCTTGTTCTAAGTTTACCATATTGTATATTTTGTTAAAATGTTATTCCTTTTACTTGTGGCTCATGGCCTGTAATATTTTATACTTATGCTTTGTCGCTTTCGCTCCTACCCTGCACATCGTCAATCCTTCTCTTCCGTCAAGGAATCCTAATCGTAAGATGTAATGTTGGATGAAATAATATATAGGTGAAATGATGCTGAGCAACCTGGCGTTTTTCTTTCCTTTTTCGAAATAATGTTGAGCTCTCATCTCGGCGAATTTGAAGAGCTGTCTCTCAAAGTCTTCTGGTCTTGAATATGAATAATGAAGAAGGTCGCCTTTGAGATGTATCTCTTTCACTTTTGAAGAAAATCTTATGACTTCATGTACAATGCCTTCCCATTGTCCTATGTTACGGTTCCAGATTCTTATTTTCTTATCTGGATAAAAACCCGAGTGACGAATCCACTTTCCGCAGTAGTTATTCAGTCTGTTGAATGAGAAAACGTGATTCTGACAGCTTTCCGACTGTTTTATTTCAAGTATTGATTTCCTTAATTCTTCCGATAATACTTCATCTGCGTCTATTGAAAGAATCCAATCGTACGATGCTAGTTTATTGGCTAAGTTTTTTTGTTCAGAATATCCCAACCATTCTTGTTCGATGAACTTCACGTCATACTCTTCGCAGATGGCTTTTGTTGCATCTGTGGATAATGAGTCAACGACGACAATCTCATCAACGATGCCTTTCAACGAGTCAAGGCATTGTTGAATCTTATCTTCTTCGTTCAGTGTTATTATGGTTGCAGATATCTTCATCATAAAAAAATTAACGGAACAGTTTTTCCACTGCTTGTATTGTCTTAGGTAGAACGAGTACTACCACTCTGTCTTCTGCTTGAATCTGGAGATTACCTGTAGCGATGAAGCTGTCCTCGCCTCTTATGATACCGCCTATTATTGCGCCTTCTGGCATATTGAGTCTGTTGATAGGTCTCTCTGTTACAGCAGCGCCGTCGCGTACCACGAACTCGACGATGTCGGCGTCAATGCCGCTGAGACACTTGAGTGAAGACACGTTGCCACCGAGGGTGTAACGCACCATATAACTTGCTGCGATGAGCTTCTTGTTGATGATGGTGTCGATGCCTATATTTTGAGAGATGTCGATGTAGTCGATGTTTTCTACCATTGCGATGGTACGTTTCACGCCGAATGACTTGGCTTGCAGACAAGTTAAGATATTGGTCTCGGTGTTGTCGGTCAGAGCTATGAAGGCGTCCATGTCTTTGATGCCTTCGTCTTCAAGGAGGTCGACATTACGAGCGTCAGCGTTAACGACCAGAGTGTTGGAAAGCACATTGGTTAGCTCGAAGCAACGTTCCTTGTCCATCTCGATGACTTTGATGTTTAAGTCGTTTTCGAGACGTTTTGCTGTTAATTTGCCGACGCGGCCGCCGCCAACAATCATCACGTTGTTGATGTTGAATTTCGTCTTGCCACTAAGTTCCATCAGTTCTTTGATGGCATGAGGTTTCGTGATGACGTAAACGAGGTCGCCCTCAAGGAACACATCGTCATGTTTTGGAATGAAAGTGTTTTGACGACGGTGTATCGCCAAGGCTCTGAAGTCGATGTGTTTATAGTTTTCAATGATTTCTTCTAATGTCTTGTTGATAGATGGTGCGTTAGGCTCTAGTTTTATCATCAGGAGTTCCAGCTTGCCACCAGCGAAGTCGTGTGCTTCGGTAGCGACATTCTGTTTCAATAAGTTGATGATTTCCTGTGCTGCGATATCTTCAGGAGAAACGATGCCGTCAATGCCTAAATCCTGATAAATACGCCAATTCTCCTTGCTGAGATTCTCCATGGTGTTGACGCGGACTATGACTTTTTTCGCACCTAATTTCTTTGCTAATATACCTGTCAGAAGGTTGATATGTTCGTCGTGAAGCACGGCAATGACGAGGTCGGCTTTCTTTACGTTGGCTTGTTGCAAGACCTTTATTGAAGTGGAGTCGCCGATGATAGTCATCAAATCTGATTGCGACTCAATCATTTTAAGAAGTTCTTCATGTGGGTCTACAATGGTGATATTATGATCGCCATGTTCCAAGGCTTCAGCCAAATGCATTCCAACTTCGCCGTCTCCCGCTATAATGATATTCATAATTTATTTTTAGGCAAATTTATGAAAAAAACTTTATTTATCTATAACAAAACTATCCCAGTCGCGATGCACTGTGAAATAATTTCTGAAACTCGTCAACGACTCCATATCAATCTCAGTCTCAAGAATATCTTCTTTATTGTCTGTGAGTTCCGCAACTATTCTTCCTTTGCCGTTCACGACTTTAGTCTCACCGATATAATTTATGTTGTTATGGTCGATGCCGACACGGTTGACGCCGATGAAACAAGCCTGGTTTTCTATCGCTCTTGCAGAAAGCAAAGTGTTCCAGATATATGATTTCTGCACTGGCCAGTTGGCGATGACGATGCCTAAGTCGTACTCGAACTTACCGTCTTTGTAACTGTTACGTAGCCATGCAGGAAAACGTAAGTCGTAACATATGAAAGGACGTATGTTCCATCCTTTATAATTTATTGTTATCAAATCCTGACCGCAGCACAGCTGTTCTTTCTCGCCTCCCATGAAGGTATGACGCTTGTTGTAAGAATGATACGTTCCGTCAGGATTCATCCATACGAGAGTGTTGTGATATTTAAGACACTTAGACGCCGAGTCGCCGATTTCTTGTGGTCTTTCAAACGAAGTGATGAAACTGCCGCATATGACGCAGTTGCGTTCTTTGGCTTTCTGACGGAGCCATGTCATGGTTAGACCGTCTTCATTCTCTGCAAATAACTCTGGTTCTGCAGGGAATCCAGTGGTGAAAGTTTCAGGAAGTATGATAATATCTCTGTCATCTTGAATTCTTTTAAAAAGTTCATCAAGATGCTTGAAATTCTCCTCAGGATTCCGTGCAATGATATCACTCTGCACACAAGCTATTTTCAACACATTCATTGTTAATTGTCAATTATTTGTTCATTGCAAAAGCGTATGCTCCGATGCAAACTGCTGATGATGTCCCGAGTTTAGTTGCTGTGATACCGATTTTCTTTGATGGGTCGTACCATACTTCTTTATCTGAGAATGGAACTTTTATCATCTTGCCTGATGTTGATGTGAATGCTTTTTGACCTTCTTCATCATCAAGGTTGAATGCTGATATTTCCATTCTTGGGATTTGGTTTCCGTCCAATCCTGGATATGCGGTGTTGAGAAGTTCCACGACTTTAGGCATGAATATCTTTGATGCTCCTGACAATCCTCCGCCTAGAACCACGATGCCGTCTACGACAGTAGCGATGTTGGCGATGATGTCGGCCAATACAGTTGCGAATTCATCCCAGGCTTTGAGAGCGGCCTCCTTGTTGCCTTCTTTATTACCTAAAGCTATTTCGTAGATGTCGAAAGGCTGTGGAGCTTCGTTGAATTCGATGCCAGCCTCGCGTGCGTATACGCGACGGACGCCTCTGATACTGATTGAGTCTTCTGCGCTGGTCTGAGGATATAAGATGTTTCTCATGCACCATACCTCCGCGCCTGCTGAGTTGTCGCCTTCAAGGAGTCGGCCGTTGAGCACTACGCCGCCGCCGAAGCCAGTGCCGAGTGTCAAACCGACGAGGTTCTTGTATCTCTTAGGGTTGCCAGCCTTTTCAAGCATAGCGTTAATCTCTGGAAGCACGCCACCTAATGCCTCGCCGTATGCGAATAAGTCACCGTCGTTGTTGATGTATACTGGGACCTTGAATTCGTTTTCTAACATGTCTTTGAGTGCTACGCCGCCTCTGAATAATGGGAGGTTGGCGAGGTCGCAGATAATGCCATTAGGATAGTCAGCTGGACCAGGGAAACAGAAACTGATAGCTGCTGGCTTGCTGCCGCATAACTCTTCTGTGCGACGGAAACCTTCGATGATCTTGTTGAGCTGTTCTTCTAAAGTGTCGGAAGCTGTCTTGATGGTGAATGCTTCTATTATCTCTTTATAGTCTTGTACTGCTGAGAATTTGAATCCTGTGCCGCCGGCATCAAGGACGAAAATAATGCTTTTTGAATCCATAGTATTTATTTTTTAATTTTTTCTTTCTTATGTAAAAACTTCTCCACCCAAACGACCCACATTATGAATATGAAGAAGTAGAATAATGTCTTGAAGAAATAGTCGTGGAAGAAGTCGAAATGATCTGGGAAAGGTATCATGCATAATGTTATTCCCACAACTCTAACTACATTGATAAACTCTATGATGACCAGTCCGAGAGGAATGTACCATAATTTATGTTTCCACGGACCAGGGAAGAGCAGCATAAGGAAAAGCCAGTGAAGCCATTGCTTCAGACTTGTGCATTCTGGTGCGACGTTGATGAATGAATAAACGTCGTTGCTGTTTATCACGCCGATGATGTGATTATGCGTTGTTATATCGACATTGAAGATATGCTCTAAAACCCAGCAGCTTTGATTGAATAATAATGTCGATGCCGAGTTGAAGAGTTTGTCGATAAGATTTCCAATAGGATAATATCCAGTCGCCTGCCATCCTAGATATAAAAAGTGAAAACTGAATATCAACAAGATAAACAATCCAACGTCAATAGTTGAGGTGTATCTTTTGTCTTTATAAAGTTCTTTTATTTTTTGAATAGTCATTGTTCAAAGTTCTGCGTTCAAAGTTCAAAAAATCAATCATCAGAAATCTCTTTCAATGTTGCTTGATATGTTGTGAATATCAATGCTCTTGAGATATATCCGAGATATTTCTTTCCATCGACGACGGCGATGTTATAGTTGCCTGATCGTTCGAATTTCTTTACCACTTCTTCTGCGCTGTCTTCTGTAGTGACGAGATAGTCAGGGAGCAGCATGATGTCTTCAATAGTGGTGTCGTATTGTTCTGGGTCGAAGATGATCTTGCGTATTGAATCGAAGAGCACGTGACCTTTGAAGTTACCGTTTTCATCCACTACAGGATAAATGTTTCTTGTTGATGATGATATGATAGGAAGCAGGTCGCGTAATGTCTGTTCAGGACGTATCGTCTTGAAGTTAGTCTCGATGAGTTTGTTGACAGTTATCATATTCAAGATGCTGACGTCTTTGTTATGTGTCACGCGTACGCCTTTGTCGCTCACAGCTTTTGTATATATTGAATCTTTAAAGAATACTCTGTTGATGGCATATGACATCGCAGATACTATCATCATAGGTACCATAAGTGAGTAGCCGTTTGTTATCTCGGCGATGAGGAAGATGCCTGTCAGAGGAGCATGTAGCATACCGGCTATGACGCCTCCCATGCCCACGAGGGCGAAGTTGGTGATATTGAGACTTCCTAATCCTAATGTGTTGACTAGCAAAGCGAAGAACATACCCGAGAATGCGCCAATGAACAAGGCTGGAGCGAAAGTGCCTCCCACGCCGCCAGCAGCAAAGGTGAACGAGGTCGCAAAGGCTTTGAATAATATTATGACTAACAACAATACCAATACAATCCAGATGTTGTTTTGGAAACTCGAGAATATGCTGTTTTCAAATAAGATTGCAGTGTCGCCGTTGAGGGCAGCGTTGATGGCTTCGTAGCCTTCACCGTATAAAGCAGGGAAGATAAAAATCAAGATGCCGAGGCCTGTTACGCCGAGACCGAAGCGTAGCCATGGCGACTCTATCTTCTTGGCGGTTTTGTCTACTTTGAAATAAACATACATGAAATATGCCGACATCAGTCCGACGAAGAGACCTAAACCTACATAAAATATGGAGTTAGAAGGCATGAAGGCGGTGCTCGTCGTGATGGTGTATTCAAAGGCTCTTCCTAAGAAATAGTATGATGTCAAGATAGCTACGAATGAAGATACGATGATAGGTATCAACGATGCCATGGAGATATCAATCATAAACACTTCGATGGCGAATATGATGCCAGTGATAGGAGCCTGGAAGATTGACGCCAATGCTGCGGCGCATCCCATGCCGATGAGCACTACGATGTTTTTCTGGTTCAGACGAAGCAGCTGTCCGATGTTGGAACCTATGGCAGAACCCGTGGACACCGACGGTCCTTCAAGTCCAACAGAACCACCGAAACCTACTGTCAAAGCACTGGTGATGATAGACGCAAAAGTGTTATAAGGCTTCACCGCTCCTTTGTTCTTCTGAATGGCATATAAAATGCCTGGTATGCCGTGACCTACATCTCTCTTCAAGATGTAACGGCAGAATATGATGGTGAATAAAATGCCGATGGCAGGAAGAATGAAAAACAACAGACCGTAATGGTCTTCGTGTGTCGCAATATTATAGAAATAATCCCTGATGAAGTGCGCTAGCTTTTTGATTATGATGGCTGAAAGACCTGCCAGAAAACCAGTGGGAATGCTTAACAACAACATGAATTGCTTCTCCGACATATGGGTGTGACGCCATCTGTTTATCTTCTGCGCAAATAATATTGTCAGTGCCTTTATCTTTGTATTCACGATATTCAAATTTAAGTCTTCAAATATAAAAAATGAATCCTTAAGATGGGCATTTTTGAACAAATATTTTTTATATTTGCAGAAACTATATTGCAATGAGGATTTTTAGTTATAACGTTAACGGAATAAGAGCTGCCATCTCAAAAGGGCTGCTTCAATGGTTAGAAGCCAATTCTCCGGATGTTGTTTGTCTTCAAGAAATTAAAGCAACTCAAGACCAAATCCCTCTCATGGAAATAGAAATGTTGGGTTATCAGCATTTCTGGTTTCCTGCCAAGAAAAAAGGATATAGCGGCGTCGCAATACTCACGAAGATAACTCCAGATAATGTGGTCTACGGAATGAATAATCCAGAATATGACGACGAAGGCCGTTTTATCAGAGCCGATTTCGGCGATCTTTCAGTGGTGAGCGTCTATCATCCTTCAGGCACAAGCGGCGACGAACGTCAGGACTTTAAAATGAAATGGCTTGACTTCTTCCGCTCTTACGTCAACGAACTCAGAAAATCTCGCCCACAACTAGTGATATCCGGCGACTATAACATATGCCACGAAGCCATCGATATTCACGACCCTATCCGCAATGCCAAGTCATCGGGATTCCTTCCTGAAGAAAGACAGTGGTTTACTGAATTCCTCAGTGATGGTTATACCGACAGTTTCCGTCATCTCAACAAGGAATCTCATCATTACAGCTGGTGGAGCTATCGCGCTAACGCCAAGCAGAATAATAAAGGCTGGCGCATCGATTATCATATCTTGACAGATAATCTTAACGATGATTTAAAATCAGTTTCAATAATGCCTGAAGTTAATTTCTCAGACCATTGCCCTATTGTTGTTGAATTAAATAAGTAAAAAATGATAGAATATCTTAAATATAACCTCTCAGAGGTGTTGATGTATGTGTTGCTATTGGCAGTAATTATAGTATTGGCATATTATTTAAAAGATAAAACAAATAGATATAACATAAGATTTTATTTTAATTATTTGTTGTATAAGTTGCATATAACAAAAAGAATGTCAAGGATTTATATATCAAGAGTGCAGACCAAGGAATGTAATGAACCTTTGGTTGATATTGTTAAGCATCCTAAAATATTACATAATGACGCCACTTTAGAGCATCCTATATTGTTAAGAAAGACTGTCGCTAGAAAACTCTATAAAGTGGCAGACAGCTTGCCTGATGGTGTTTGTTTGAAGATATATAGCGCATTCCGCTCTCGTATTATGATTTATAATGTTTGGAAACAGGAAGAAGAGAGATTGACTAAGGAAAATCCAAATATGAATCGCGCTGAACTTCTGGAACTTGTAAATGTCAAGGTACCTAGCCCTAAAGCTAATATGGGCGGTCATGACACTGGTGCATCTGTAGACGTGTCTCTTTGTGATGCTGATGGAAATGACTTTGATTTTGGAACAAAGATAAAAGAGAAGCATAAAAAAGTACATCTTAACGAAGAACAGAAAAAGAATCGTAAGATGTTGAAATGCTATATGACTGCACAAAAGTTTGTGAATATACCTGGTCAGTGGTGGCATTTCTCTTATGGTGATAAGATATGGTCGGCATATAAAGGCAAACGTAATGGAGCATTTTATGGTGCGGTGGAGAAAGAGTTTGAGAATATCGGCTATGTAAGCGTTATTAAAACTGAAATAAAATCTGTTAATATTAAATAATTCGGTCTGATGAATATTGCAGCTTTGGTATCGGGCGGCGTTGACAGCTCCGTTATGGTTCCTATCTTGAAAGAACAAGGCTTTGATCCTCATATATTTTACATCAAAATAGGTCTTGAAGGTAAAGACGATTTGATGGATTGTCCTTCGGAAGAAGATATTGAGATAACGACATATATCGCCAAGAAATACGGCTGTCGTTTTGACATCGTCGACCTTCAAAAGGAATACTACGACAGAGTCGCTTCTTATACTATGGATTCGGTGCGTAAAGGCCTCACTCCAAATCCTGACGTGATGTGCAACAGAATGATTAAGTTCGGTGCTTTTGAGGAAAAGATGGGCTACCAATTCGACAGAATCGCTACTGGTCATTACGCTCGTCAGTGGTATGATGAAAACGGCATCTCATGGCTCGGAACAGCGGTCGACACTTTTAAAGATCAAACCGATTTCCTCGCCAGAATAACATACCATCAGCTCTCAAAGGCTATGTTTCCTATCGGCGATTTGCCAAAGGCAGAGGTACGTCGTTTAGCGGAATTTCATAAGCTTCCAAGCGCTCAACGCCACGACTCTCAAGGTATTTGTTTCCTCGGAAAGATAAACTATAACGATTACATCAGAGAGTATGTCGGTGAAAAAGAAGGCGATATCATCGAGATGGAGACCGGCAAGAAACTTGGAAAACATAAAGGTTTCTGGTTCCACACTATCGGTCAGAGAAAAGGCCTCGGCTTAGGCGGCGGTCCTTGGTTCGTGGTGAAGAAAGACACAGAACGTAACCTTGTTTATGTCTCAAAAGGCTACGACCCTATAGCACAATACACAAACAACATCAACTTGGTTGATGTCATGGCGATGAATCCTGCTATTACATTAACTGACGGACAAAGAGTTCGTTATAAGATACGTCATCAACCAGGATTTAACCTCGGTAATTTGAAACTCACAGAAAAAGGATTGACAATAGTTTCCGACGAAGCTATCTCTGGCGTCGCTGCTGGACAATTCGGTGTAATCTATCACGAAACAGAACCTGTAGTTCTTGGAAGCGGCGTTATTGATTGAAATTTTTGTCCACTAATCTTCACGAATTCACACTAATCTCATTAGTGTTCGATTGGTGTTTATTCGTGGACTGTTTAAAAAAAAAGAGTCTCGCAATTTGCGAGACTCTTTGTATTTAGTGGAGATTTTATCAATCTTCGTCTTTCTTGCTTTCTTCGTAAGCTTTCAAGAGTTTTGTTTGAACGTCAGTTGGAACTTGAGCGTATTCTGCGTATTCCATTGTGAATGTACCACGACCTGATGTCAAAGAGCTCAAAGATGTTGAATATCTATCCATTTCTGCGAGTGGAACTCTTGCGCGGATGATTTGGTAGTTGCGGTCAGCATCCATACCCATGATGATAGCACGACGGCCTTGGAGGTCTGTATTAACAGCACCCATCATATCTTCTGGCATACGAACTGTTAAGTCGTAGATAGGTTCCATGATCTTAGGACCAGCGTTTTTAAATGCTGCTGAGAATGCCATACGACCTGCGATCTTAAATGCCATTTCATTTGAGTCAACTGGGTGCATCTTACCATCGTAGATGTAGCAGATGATGTCACGAGCGTAAGAACCTGTAAGAGGACCTTCTTCTAAACGTTCGTTGATACCTTTCAAGATAGCTGGCATGAAACGAGCGTCGATAGAACCACCAACGATACAGTTGCAGAAGATGAGTTTACCGCCCCATGGGAGATCGTATTCATCTTTACCACGAACTTGGAGATCTGATGGATCTGTGTAGCCTTCATAGTAAGGAGCTAATCTCATGTGAACTTCACCGAATTGACCTGAACCACCTGATTGTTTCTTGTGACGGTAGTCAGCGTTAGCTGTCTTAGTGATTGTTTCACGATAAGGAACCTTAGGTGATGCGAACTCAACAGCGATTTTGTGTACGTTGTCGAGGTACCATTTAATTGTGTTGAGGTGGTATTCACCTTGGCATTGGAGGATATTTTGTTTTAACTCACGTGACATTGATGTGATGACTGTTGGGTCGATCTTGTGGTAGTCAGCGAGGATGCCGCCTAATTTTTCGTCTTCTTGTGAGTTAACTGCTTTGATAGCTGTTGAGAAGATTGGTGATGGGAATGGAACGCCTTCGAAAGCTGTGTCAGAAATCTTAGCATCAACTAAGCTGTCGTTAACGCGAACGTCTTTCAACTTGATTGTAGAGATGATATCACCAGCGCAAGCTTTTTCAACTCTTTCGCGAGTTTTACCATTAGAAACTAAAAGTTGAGAGATACGTTCTTTGTTGCCTGTACGTGGGTTAACAAGGTCTTGTGATTCTGAGATTGTACCGCCGTAGATACGTGCCATAGCAACGTCACCAACGTTTTGTTCGTTAGAAATCTTGAAGAAGAACATAGCTGGAGCTTCTTCTGTGCTGTTATGGAATTCTGTTCCGTTAGCAGCTTTTGTTGCTGCAGCGTGAGCTGGTGATGGACAAGCGTTGATGAGGAACTCGAGGAGACGAGTTACGCCAGCGCCTGATTTAGCAGCACCGCATAATACTGGGAACATGTCACGGTTGATGATACCGAGGTGGAGACCTTTTTCCATGTCTTCAGCTGAAAGTGTACCTTCTTCGAAGAATTTTTCCATGAGGCTGTCGTCGCCAGCAGCTGCTTGCTCGATAAGTTGTTCGTGCATTTCTTCTGCTTTGTCAGCGAGGTTAGCTGGGATATCTTGTACTTCAGGAGCGCCGTTACCGTTTTTGAAGACTAACATCTTCATTGTGATAAGGTCGATAACTGAATTGAAACCTTCACCTGTAGCAACTGGGAATTGAACTGGAGTAACTTTGTCGCCGAAATATTCTTTCAATTGACGTACTGTATCTTCAAAGTTAGCGTTGCTGTGGTCTAATTGGTTCATGAAGAACACAACAGGTTTGTTTGTCTTTGTAGCATATTTCCATGCGTTTTCTGATGTTGCTTCAACACCTGATTGAGCGTTGACTGTGAATACAGCCATGTCAGCAGCTGTTAAACAAGCAACGATGTCGCCTGAGAAGTCGCTAAAACCTGGAGTATCTAAAATGTTGATCTTTTTGTCGTTGTAGATTGTGTGTAACAAACTAGCATTTACAGAAATACCGCGTTCTGTTTCGATTGGACGGTAGTCAGAAATAGTGTTTTTACCTTCTGTAGTGCCTTTTCTGTTGATGAGCTTACCTTCGAAAACCATGTTTTCAGCAAGCGTTGTCTTACCGGATTTAGCTGCTCCAACGAGAGCAACATTCCTGATGTCTTCTGTTTGGAATATCTTCATGATTGTATTAAAATTGATTCTTTAATAGATAATAATTGGTATTTCCCCAATTTGGAGTGCAAAAATACATATTTCAATTAAATAATCCAAGTATTTTTATCACAATAAATTGAGAAAAAGTTCAAAGTTTAACAGCTAAAAGCCTTAGTCCTTAATTCAAATCTTAGCAAGTCTTCTGAATTCATTCCATCTGCTCTCATCCATCTTCGCTCCAATGACTTGAATGATGCTTTCTGCCAAGTGATTTCCGATGGTGCCGCATCTTTCTAAGTCGTAACCTTTGATGAGTCCGTATAAGAATCCTGCTGCGTACATATCGCCAGCGCCTGTGGTGTCAACGACGTCAACTTTGTTACATCCAATCGTCACTACTTCCTCACCTCTCTTTATCAAAGAGCCTCTCTTTCCGACTTTTACGATTGCGATGTCAACCTTGTCGGCGATATGATGTAATGATTCTTCTGCGCTCATCTGTGTCAATGCCTTTGCTTCTTCTTCGTTTGCAAAAACTATGTCGATCTGTGGAAGTAATTCGTTCAGGAATTCGCGGTTGTCTTCAACAACGTTGAAGCTAGCCAAGTCTAAAACAATTTTGCATCCGCATTCTTTTGCTGTTGCAATAGCTTTTTTGAATACTGGTCTATTTGCGATGAGGTATCCTTCAAGGTAGCAGTATTCCCAGTCCTTGAATAAATCAGCTGTGATGACGCCTTCGTTGAGTTCTAATGAAGCTCCGAGGTTTGTTGCGAAAGTACGTTCTCCATCGGCTGAAATGATGGTTCGTGCTGTTCCTGAAGCAGTGTCGGTGTGGAATACCAATGGCTCAACTCCTGCTGAATTCATTGATTCTTCAAAGAATTTGCCGATTTCGTCTTTGCCGAGATATGAGATGAATCCGCTTTCGATGCCTAATGTCGCCAGACCGTGGATTGTGTTCGCTGCTGAGCCGCCTGGTGCCATCGAGCTTTCGTAATTCTCAAGCTTGTTTTCTATTATCGCAGATGATTTCTCATCAACCAACTGCATTGAACCTTTTGGTATGTTTAATTCTTCAAGTATGCTGTCATTGTCGATGCGTGTCAAAATGTCGACTAATGCGCTGCCTATTCCTACGATTGATTTTTTCATAATGATTTTTTTAGGCTTTGGGTAACGAGCTATGAGAAGTGAGCATGCTCGTTGCTCATAGCTCACTGCTCAAGGCAGGTTGATACGATTAACTAGGTGTATAAAAAAAGAAAATGACTGCTTATTTTAGGCAATCATCTTCTTCAATTAATAACATGAAACATAAAAAAATTACACTTTGTAATCTCTCTTTGCGCCCCCTTCAGGACTTGAACCTGAGACCCCCTGATTAACAGTCAGATGCTCTAACCAACTGAGCTAAGGAGGCGTTGCTACGTTTTATCTCCGTATTGCGAGTGCAAAATTACATCTTTTTTTTATCTTGGCAAGTATTTTTTTTATTTTTTTGAAAATATTTTTTATTTGAGATTTAAGATATTGAAATACAATCTGTTAAAATTATCTGGAATATTCTTCCATCTTTAAAATCCCTCTTATATTTCTAATAGGAATGATGTTTCTGAATGGAAATAGTGCTTTTATTACGACACCAAACCAGCATTTGTAATGTATTTTTAGTTTACAGTATGCTTTTCTGAACTTGAAATTATGCATTAGAAAGTCTTGAATCGACGAGTGTTCTGTCACAGTGCGACTGCCGTCATTGACATATCTTAATTTTTTTTCACCTAAATAATAATTGTTCATTATACATATAAGTCCGTAGTAAGGATATGTTCTGTCTTTCAAGGCTTCTGCCTTGCATCTCATGGTGTCGTATTCGCAGCTGTCTTTTTTTATTGTGTTTATTGCAATTGCAACTGCTTCATTGTCACTCTTTCTTTCAACGATCCAGAATTCTTTGTTGTCGTCTTTTTTATATTGTTCTATCTCCTTGTCGAATTCTTTTTTGCTTGTGACTTTGCTTTTTACCTTATAAGATTTTTGTGCGGAATTTATTATAGGTAATGCTTTTTCTGAGAATTCGTTAAGATTGATTTTTTTTATGTTATAAAATCTCAACGCTCTTCTTATGTTTCTTCTTGCAGAAAATGGCAGTTTTGAAATATCTTCTAAATGGTCTTTAACAATAAACCAAAATGAAGTCTCTTCTTTTGTGTCGAAGTCGTATGTGTTACGAATCATCAATCCTCGTTCTTTCAACAATGCATTTGCTTCTTCAGTAGAAAGTCGTTTTTCTTCGCTTTCTTCTAAGAAAATCCATGTGTTTTTATAAAAACGATATTGATTCATAATTAGATAGAATATTTCTTTCTGTAAAATAATTTCTTATATGTTCCGAAGATAAGGTTACCTAATGTTAAAATCAATGATGAAATGACGTTTTTATTTTCGGCTTTTCTGAATAAGATATAATGCCATTTTATCAAATTGAAATAAGAACGGTTGCTCAATGAATTGGAGTGCCGGCGGTATTTCGCCAGATTTTCATCAAGTAGATGGCAGTCGGTCATTCTGCTTATTTTTATCCAAAGATTATATTCTTCGTTGATTATGATGTCTGGACATTGCATAAGTCCGACATATTCTGCGTTGTACATCACAGTGAGACAGCCTGGCCAGCAATAGGCAATCATTTTGTTTTTATTGATGACTTTTGGTCCAGTTATTAACAAGCCTGTTTCTGCCGAGTCTTCGTCTATCTCACAATAATTGGTATATGAGAAATTGTAATTATTTTTTAACATAAACTCGATTTGTCTTTCGAGTTTTTCAGGATGCCAGATGTCGTCGCTGTCGAGGAATGCGATCCATTTTCCTTTGGCATTTTGTAATGCAAGATTTCTTGAATATGCAGATCCTCTGTTTGCCTCGTTTTTGAAAATCTTTATCCTTGAATCATTTTCTTGGAAGGAAGATATTATTTCCAATGTTTTGTCGGTCGAACCGTCGTCAACGATCAGCATTTCCCAATCCTGATATGTCTGGGATTGGACGGAAAGTATCGTCTCGGCGATGAATCTTTCGCTGTTGAGAGTTGGCGTTATGATGCTGACGGACATATATAGTTAATAGTGTATAGTTGATAGTTTATAGTAGTGGAAAGTGTATAGTGTATAGTGGATGTTTCCTTGCCACTACTCTACACCTTCCACTCTACACTTTTATCTAAAAATAGTTTTAAATATAATCTTAATATCGCCCCAGAAGGTTCTGTTGTGATAATATTCTAAATTGATTTTAACTTTATCTGGAAAAATGACTTCGTCGTTGTATTGTTGAGGGTTTTCGACCTGAGCGAGTATTTCTTCTTCGTTAATGTATTTTAAGGAAGCGGGACCTGTAATTCCGGGTTTAAGTTCGAGGATTTTACGGTCCGAGCCCTGAAGGAGATCTGCATAACCAGGAACATCTGGGCGAGGACCAACGAAACTCATTTCACCTTTTAAAACATTGACAAGTTCAACGATTTCGTCAATCTTGGTTTTGCGCAGCCATCTGCCAAAAGGCAATATCCTCTCGTCGTTAGCTGTCGTTACGAAAACATTGCTGCCGTCATTTTCTGTCATCGTTCTAATCTTATAGATATAGAACTTCTTTCCATGCTGACCTATCCTTTCTTGCTTGAAGATAAATCTTCCTTTTGTCATGACAATCTTATGTATGACGAAGATTATCAGCATAAGAGGAGATAATAAGATTATCCCGAATAATGCTGCAATTTTGTCGAAAAGATGTTTTATGTTAAGTGAAAGTTTGTTCAATTTGGAATAGTTAATAGACTTTGCTGTGAGCAATGGGCTATGGGCAATGAGCTCACTCAATACTCACGGCAAAATTAAAAATCATAATATTTTCTATCTAATGTTGTTCTTATGCCGAAGCTGATGATGAAGTCGTTGTAACTATCGCCGCCTTCAATAGTCTGGTTCCTATGTGTTATCTCAGCGAAGACATTGAGGTTATATGACGGATTTACAATCCATGATGCCACGAAGTTATTCATCATCAAGGTGTTTTTCTCACCAGTGAGCATATAATGTCCGTACGTGGGTTTACCATCAATATGGTAATAATCCATATAATTGTGGTAGATGTCGTGTCCATAATATTGGAATTCACCGTCTTCTGTTGTGATGTCGTCGCCCCATTGACCGTAGTTCATCTTGTATTGGAAGTAGAAACGCTTGTAGTTGTATTGCGCTCTTGCGATTATTTCGTAGAAATTGCCACCCCAAGGATGAGCGAGAGGTTGGTTGTAGTGACCGTAATTGCTTTCTCCACTCCAATGTGAGTACATATAAGGTCTCACGAGGTTGAATTCTCCTTGAAGGAATAAGTTTTTGATGCCGAAACAATTATAGCTTTTAACACCGAATTGGTAAGATTGTTTGTTGGAAGAATATCCGTTGAATCCGATGAATTCTTTGAATGTCATTTCGTCAAGGACGAACTGCGCATACATCGTAGTGTGTTTCCATAAGATGAGACTTGCAGTGGCGCCGAGAAGTGCGTTGTCAGGAGAGTTTCCTGTGTAATAGTCTGTCGTACGTAAGAATAGAACAGGGTTTATGTATTGGAAATCGAAGCCTCTTCTCACGCCATTGTCATCTTGTGCTCTGCAAACGATGGCGTCGAACAATCCTAAGTTGAGGCGTTTTGTCACTGCCCAATCTAAATAATGTATGATGGTAAATTTTCTTGGATATGTGTTGTCGTTGAGCAATTTGCTTCTGTCTGTCATCTGGGAATAATAGCAGCTGTATTGTATGTTCCAGATGTTGGCTGTGAGTTTGAGGTAAGGATAAGCCATCGCGTTGTCCGACAATATCAATGACCTGTAACCATCGCCGATGAAGTTTTTGCCGTAACCGAGCACGCCTTGCAACCAATAGACCGGACGGAATGCTATGTAAGCTGAGGCGTTGGCATAATCGAATCCGTTAGTTTTGAAAGGTCTCTCCCATCCTTGTCCTGGAACCACATGGTTTTCTTTTATATATCTTGTTACATAGTCAGGAAAAACGGCTTGGTTTTCTCTTAAGTTACTGTAAAACGCGAAGTTATTGCCTATCGTTCCTTTGACTTCCGCGCCACGTGTGTTGACCCAGATGCTTTTATCGCCGTCTTTGCCGTATTGCAAATCGATGACAGGATTGATGGCGATATAGAAATCGTCTTTCTTTGCCCAGATGAAATCTGTGTTAAAGACTGAGTTCCAGATTACGTTTTTCCATTTCTTGTTGAAATTACCGCCGATGAACTGCGATTTGTTCAGACTGTCGAGGTCTAGAATGCCGTTGAACTGATATTCCGACCATGACTTCGTCGCAGTATGAAAACGATACGCTGAGTTGTAGGCAGCAGCTTGCACTTCCATCTCATAATCATCGTTGAGTGGTATGAGAAGTTCTTGCGAGAATGTGTAACTTATTGATAAAAAAATGATTATTAGAGATAGTGCAATTTTTTTCATATCAATCTTCTTTTTTGTCTAAACATGAATAGATGGAATTGTTGCTGATGAATTCAGGGACGATGGCTTTCATCTGAGCCACAATCTTGAAGTTATCGCAGGTAGGAATCAAGTTGATGAGAGTGTCGATTTTATCGTTGACTTCGTCTTCTGTGTAACGACGTACTTTCGCTCTCATAATCTTGGCGTGTTCTGTCGGAATGGTGTTTTCTTTTGTTGAAAGCAATTCCTCGTATAGTTTTTCACCTGGTCGGAGACCTGTTATTTCTATCTCAATGCCTTCTTTGCCAGAGAGTTTTATCATTTTCTTTGCGAGGTCGTAAATCTTGACAGGTTCGCCCATATCAAAGACGAATATGTCTTCTTTTTCACCCATGACGCCAGCTTCCAATACTAAGCTACAAGCTTCTGGTATGGTCATGAAGTAACGTATTATGTTTCTGTCGGTGACAGTCAAAGGACCGCCGTAAGCTAGTTGTTTCTTGAATAATGGGATGACGGAACCGTTGGAACCCAATACGTTACCGAATCGTGTGGTGACGAATGCTGTCTTTTCTGTCTTACGACTTTGTGTATAAATCTCAGCGATGCGTTTTGTCGCGCCCATCACGTTGGTTGGGTTGACGGCTTTGTCTGTCGACACCATCACGAATTTCTCTGCACCGAATTCAACGGCTAAGTCAGCGATGTTTTTTGTTCCTAAGACATTGACAAACACAGCTTCGTATGGGAATTCTTCCATGAGAGGAACGTGTTTGTATGCCGCGGCGTGATACACAATCTGTGGTTTGAACTTCGCAAAAATCTCTCTCATTTTGACATTATCTTTCACATTGCCAATGATAAACTCCATCGGAATATTGAAAGAACGATAAGGTTCGTTGTTCTTAAGTTCAAACTGAATGTCGTATAAAGGAGACTCGGCTTGGTCTACGAGTATGAGTTTCTTTGGTTTATAATGAAGCACTTGGCGACAGATTTCACTACCTATTGAACCAGCAGCGCCTGTAACCATGATGACTTTTCCGTGTAACCCTTCAGTGATATTTTCCTTGCCAAGTACGATAGGTTCTCTACCGAGCAAGTCTTCGATATTGATATCTTCGATTTGGTTTGTCGTTAAGGTGTTGTCAATCCAGTTGTTAAGATGAGGAACGGATTTTACTTTGATGCCTAAATCGATGATTTCATTGATAATCTTTTTCTTTTCGTCATTGTTAAGACTAGGGATTGCGAAGATTATAAGTTGGATGTTGTTTTTCCTAACAAAGTCTTTGTTGTGAATTTTTTCTGGTTTATACACAGGCACTCCGTTGATGGATTTGCCAACTTTGTTTGGAGAGTTGTCGATAAAAGCGACTATGTTATAACATGTTGATGTGTCTTGTTCTAGGGCGTTTTTGGTTATCATGCCTGCATCGCCAGCACCATAAATCACGGTGTTTATAGGGTCTTGTTTGTGACTTATGTTTTCGTTATATATACGTCTTACTATCAGTCTCGACAATGTCATCATGACGAAGACCAGCATTGAGAGGAACGCCACTTCTGTATGAGAAACGAACCATTTGTGTATGAAATTCAATGGGAAGAATCCCACTGCTATTGTCTTTACCATAAAGGCAAGGACGAAAGTTCCAATAGATACATATGCGATTTTCTTGATGTCGCCGAAACCGCTATAACGTACGAGACCTTGATAGGAACCGAAGATAAATACGTTTATCAAGAAAAATACAAATAGAGGAATCAGATGGAATGTCTCATAATAAATTATGCTTTTGATAACGCTTAGATTATCAATATGATAAATATATTTGATAAAGACATAAATCCAAAACGAGGCAAAGAAAAGGCAGCAGTCGAAGAGCAGCACCAGCCATTTGGAAAATGACTTCGGTGCGTATCTGCCTCTGAATAATGCCAGTGCAAGTTTCTTGATAAGTTTTCTCATATCTCTGTTTTTTAAGACAACGGACTACAGACAACAGTCAACAGTCTTTGTCCATTTTTATTTTATTTATTTCTGCCAGTCTTTTATTTGCTGCTCGTCTTCTTTTCTGCATATAAGCAATGTGTTGTAGCTTTCGGCAACTATATAGTTGTCAAGGCCTTGAATCACCACTTTGCGTTCTGAAGGAGTGTGGACGACGCAGTTCTTGCAATCGACGAGATTGATGTTTTGTCCGACGGTTGCGTTATTGTTTTCGTCTTGTTGAAGATGAGTGTAAAGGCTTCCCCAAGTGCCGAGGTCGCTCCATCCGAAGTTGGCTGGATAGACAAAAACCTCCTTAGATTTCTCCATCACCGCATAGTCGATGGAGATGTTTGGACATGTTGGGAAATATTGATTTACAAACTCTTGTTCTTTTTCTGTATAGAAATAAGGTTCTATTTTATCGAAAACGGAAGCGAGGTCCGGAACTAGGTTGGCGATAGTATTGACGACCATCTTCGCATTCCAGATGAAGATGCCTGCGTTCCAGTAATAGCCGCCTTCGTTGAGGTAAGACTTCGCGGTTTCAAGATTCGGTTTCTCTTTAAATGCCTCCACTTTGTGGATATTAGACGCCACAGGGGTGGTATTTTCGTCAGACGCCACAGGGGTGACGTCTCTACTGACAGTTGACAGCTGATAGCTGACAGCTTTTATATATCCATATCCCGTTTCAGGGCGTGTTGGCATCATACCTAATGTCAGGATTGCTTCACGTTTTTCGGTGAATGCCAAAGAGTTTTTGATGACTTCACGGAAGGTGTTTACATCTAAGACGATGTGATCTGCTGGAGAGAAAACGAGATTTGCTTCAGGATATTTGGCGTAAATCTTACGGCTCACGTATTCGATACAAGGAGCTGTGTTTCTCATGCAAGGTTCCATCAATATCTGTGATTCTGGTATCAATGGCAGTTGTTCCCTGACGATAGATTTATATTTTTCTGAAGTGACAATCCACACGTTTTCAATAGGAATGACAGTCTCAAAACGCTCGACAGTAAGTTGAATAAGAGATTTACCGATGCCGAGCACATCAATAAATTGTTTAGGCTTTTCCGGTGTGCTCATCGGCCAAAAACGAGAACCGACACCGCCAGCCATTATTATAAGATGATTGTTGTTCATATAAGACAATTTTTGCAAAGATAGTATTTTTAGTTAAAAAATCCTTGTCATCATCCGCCATTTCTCATCAGAGCGAGCGTCGGCTTTGCATCCTTGAAACTGAGCCACGTAGGCTTCCCATTCCGCCTGACGTGGAAGTGTCGCTAGTTTTGCCATGTCACGTTCCCAGTCGAAGTCGTCGACGGTGTCACAAATCATAAAAAGCAGATTGCCTTTGATGAAAATCTGCATATCTAATATTCCTACTTCACGCTGTCCTTCAATGACTTCTGGCCATACGTTGGAATGGACTTCAATATATTTCTCGATTAACTCAGGGTCGTTTACGAGAGATAGGGTTTGGCAGTAGCGTTTCATAAACTCTCAACTATACACTTCACAATATATTTGACATCTTCCTCTGACACGCATGGTCCTGATGGGAGACATAATCCTTTTTTGAATAATTCTTCGCTGACGCCGTTGACGTATGCTGGGCATCCTTGGTATACAGGTTGTTTGTGCATTGGTTTCCAGAGTGGACGAGCTTCGATGCCTGCTTTATCAAGAGCGATGCGTAATGCCTCGACGTTGTTGTTAGGCTGGCAGTCTGTCGTTAAAGACTTTGCTGTATGTGTCACGCTGCCTGCTCCGCCTACGGCTCCGCTTAAGGTGGCGGCGTATGCGTTTTCCTCACCTTTCACCTTAACCCAAGGCTCGATGGTGATAGTGTTGAGCCAGTAGTTGCTATCATAATCTGAAGAAGGATTTTCCTGTACTTTGATGCCATCAACATCTTTGAGAAGTTCTTTATAAAGTTGGAAAAGACGTTGATGATGTTTTATATGTTCGTCGGCGACTGTCATCTGGCCGCGACCTATGCCTGCGCATATGTTAGACATTCTGTAGTTGAAGCCGATTTTTTCGTGTTGGTAGTAAGGATAATTCTCGCGGGCCTGTGTTGCGTAGAACATGATCTCTTGTTTTGAAGTCTCGTCGTTACAGATGAGCGCGCCGCCTCCAGAAGTGGTGATCATCTTATTTCCGTTGAATGAAAGAACCCCAAACTTACCGAAGGTACCCAAAACTCGTCCCCTATATTTAGAGCCGAAGCCTTCGGCAGCGTCTTCTATGACAGGAATCTCGTAGCGGTTAGCCACTTCCATGATTTCCTCTATTTTATAAGGCATGCCGTAGAGAGCAACTGGAATTATAGCTTTCGGTTTCTTGCCTGTCTTGGCGATGCGGTCTTTGATAGCCTCTTCGAGAAGAACGGGATCCATGTTCCATGTGTCTTTTTCTGAGTCTATGAAGACCGGTGTTGCACCTAAGTAAGTGATAGGATTTGACGAGGCGCAGAAGGTGAAGCTTTGCACGATGACTTCATCGCCAGCACCGACGCCGCAGGCGAGTAATGCCAAATGTATGGCTGCTGTTCCTGCTGAAAGTGCTACGACTTTTTTATTTTCACCGACGAAAGTCTCGAGGTCGGCTTCAAATCCGTTTACGTTAGGACCGAGAGGCACCACCCAATTGGTGTCGAAAGCCTCTTGTATGAACTTCTGTTCGTTGCCGCTCATGTGAGCGAGGCAGAGATATATGCGATTCATTTCTTTAGCTATTAGCTGTCAGCGTTCAGCTGTCAGTGGGGTTTATTAAAGTTATTGGTTATCTAATTCTTTCAATGCTTTTACGAAATAGGAATTGTCTTCTCTATCGCGGATGGCGATTCGTATGTAGTTTTTCCCGAAGAACGCAGATTTCGTTCCGCAGTCTTTTATCAGGATGTTGTATTTTTTGAGCAATATTTCCGTTAACTCTTTTGCGGAATATTTGCCACCGACTTCGCAGAGAAAATAATTCGCTTGAGAAGGAATGACTCTTAAGAATGAAACGTCTTTCAGTTCTTTGAAGAAGATGTTACGTTCTTCAATGAACTTATGACATGCGACGATGTAGTCTTTTTCGTATTTGCTGAATATCTGCATATAGAACTCGGCAAAAGAATTTATGTTCCATATCGCGACGTCTTTTTTCATTTTCGCGATGGTTTCTTTGTCGCTTGTTGCGAGAATGCCTAGTCGCAAGCCTGGAACGCCGTAAGATTTGCTTATGGATTTCACCACGACGAGGTTCTGGTTTTCTTCCAAGATGCTATTATGAAGAAGTGAGTTGTTTGAAAAATCGTCAGTGAAATCAACAAAACTTTCATCGATGATGACGTTTATGTTATTTTCAGAAGCCCATTTTATCAATGGTAGAAGTTCTGATGTCTTTATGAAATTGCCTGATGGATTATCAGGGTTGATAATCAGTAATGAAGAGATGTTTTTATCTGAATAGTAGTTTTTAATGTCCTGCGCCGTATATGAAAAGTCGTCATTGTCAGGGACATATTTCACTATTCGTTCTGCGATGGCTCTGTTGGGATATTCCTCGAATGTAGGGAATATGATGCCGATATTGCCATTGATATGATTTTCTATGTAGCTTTTGATGAGTTCGGCGGCGCCGTTGCCCACCACGACATAGTCTTGTCTTATTCCGAAATATTTGCCGGCGAGCAAGGAATTCACATACATTCCCGAAGGATAGTTGCTGAGCAGCACGTCGAAATTGGCTTTCAGTTCGTCTTTCATGCGTCGGCTCGGATAATAAGGATTGACGAGATAGCAGTAGTCTTTCAACTGTGGGAAACGCCAGTAACCTCCATATCTGCTATTATATTTTGCGAGGAGGTCTTCATCATTGGCGAATAATGTCTCAGCGATATCAAGATCTTGGATGTCGTCTATTTCATACCATTTCTCGTCGCTGATAGGAAGAGCCTTCAGGTCGCATTTGTCAAGGGCTGTTATGACGCGCAGCACCTGTTCGTAATATTCGTTGTTTCCCATCGCCTTGCTATACGCCTCAAGGAATGGGACATATTGATTGACGGAGAATTCTTTGCTGAATTTATATATGTTGCATGTCTTGTAATAAGTGTCGATGTCGGAATATCTGAAAGACTTCTTATGTATGAAGTTCGTTATGTCGTGATCTTCTGATATTTGCACCATTGTGCCATCCATCCAAGACTCGTATTTCGCAACTAGGGCGAGGTTTGGATAAGGATGGTTGATAATAAGGTCGAGCATGCTTTTTTCAAAAATCAGGTCCGACTCAAGAAGCAGAGTGTCGTCTTCCAACATATAATTTTTAGCCAATGCAAGAGAATATATGTTGTTGGTCTTGTCGTAGATAGGATTGTTTATGTATTCTATTTTAAGTTTGCCGTCATAACGATTTCCGATATGATTTACCAGATTATCACTTTCATAACCAACGACGATTACGACCTTATTCAGGTTTAGTTCTGACAGATGAGTCAGCATTCTGTCGATGAGACGAATGCCATTTACTGGCAGCATACATTTTGTATTGTTTTTAGTGAGTTCGCCGAGGCGTTTGCCCATGCCTGCTGCTAAGATGATTGCTTGCATAATTTTGAGTCAATAAGTCAATAAGTCGATAAATTGATGATAGACTTAGTTTTTGATTTTTTTCCAGATTTTTATTAAGAGAGGGAATCTCCATGTTCCGTTTGGAGTTTTTGTCATTCTTACGAATATTCTTGCGAAGTTAAAGTGCAGGAATCTTTTTATGTTATATGTTTTATTTTTTTCTTTCAGTGGATATCTGAAGATGCAGGAGTAGTAGTTGGTATGAGGTGATGAGTGGTAGTCGTATTTTTCGAAGCCCATTTTCAGGTGCCATTTCATGCTGCTGGCGGCTTTTGTTGAAGTGCTTGAGACGAGGTAATCCAGGTTCAGGTCTTTGCTTTTTTTTAGTATATGTTCGAATATGCTGGAGCATATTCCAGAGTGTTTTGCCGAAGGCGATGCTGCCACGTAGTTAGTGTTTCCGCATTTGCCGTTTATTGTCAGCGTGATGAATCCCAGAGGGTTGTTGTTTTCGTCGTATCTCACGAATATGAAGCTGTCGTTGCCGCAGGCGTTTTTCAGTTCCTCAGCGGTGAAGTCTCTGCAGGCGAACAGCAGGCCTTGTTCAGTACGTTCCTTAAAGGACTCTCTCATCAGGCGAGCCAGTTTTTCCCAAGGGATGTCGTGGGCAGAAGTCTTATATTCTGTTATGCGGAGTGGCATTGGAGAGGTTTAATATGTGAGGTTTTTAGGTTGTTTGTACATAAAATAGCGTTTTTATGTACAGACTTTTATTCTTTAATTGATTCTATAGTAGGGGTGTTGTTTCCCATGCCCAGGGCAAATAATTCTATTTTTTGCTAATTCTTCTCATCTGGCTGGTAAAGGACAATCTCTCCTTTTTCGACTATTGTCGTTAATGTGTTTTTGTTTTCTGGTTTCATTGGTTTTGTGGTTTGGGGAATATAATTTACATATTATAAAAATCTAATGATTCGTAAAGTTTTAAGGTTTGATGAATATATTTTTTGCAGAAATATAAATATCTATGATTTAGTTTATATTTAGACAATAGAAATCTATGTGAGCAGAATAATCAATAACGATTGTAAAAATGATTAGAGTTCCTAACAGAACATATTCAGTTTTTAAAGTTTCAGAATGATTCTGAAACTAGTTTTTATATTTTATAACCTTGGCGGGGACACCTGCAACAACTGCGTTGTTCTCAACATCATTGATAACTACTGCACCTGCACCAATTAGACAATTTTCACCTAATTCGTTTATACCAGTCATAATTGTAGAACTTATACCACAATATGCATATTTGTGCGCAGTAATAGAAGCACCAAAATTACATCCTGTTGACAAAAATACACCATCTTCTAAAATACTATGATGAGCTAAATGTACACCCATTGAAATCATTACATAATTATTAATAGTAGTATACGGCATAATTGTCGTTCCCAAAAGTATATAAACACCTTCGCCAATAGTTACATTGGGTGAGATAATTACACTTGGATGAATGTAGTTTGGTGTTTTATAGCCTAGTTCTTTTGCATATGATAAGAATTTTACTCTTAATTTATTATTTCCAAGAGGACAATAAACGGCTTCAACCCCATATTTAGATCTTAAGGATGGTAAGGAATCTGTTTTTCCTAATACTGGGATGTTACATATATTGTTGGATTTAGGAGCATCATCAATAAAACCTATAATTTCTATACCGGCTTCTTTTAAATAAGAATAGTACACTTCACCATATGTGCCTGCTCCGATAATTACACTTTTCATATTAATTAAATTAATTTTTGCCGTTAAAAGGATACATAGTTACAGATTGGTCATTATTAATATCTTTGCGCAATATTACTTTTTTAATAGTTATAAATATTATTTTTAAATCTGTCCATAATGTACAATGGTCAACATACCAGACATCAAGTTCAAATTTCTTTGTCCAACTAATAGCATTTCTACCATTACATTGTGCCCAACCTGTGATTCCTGGTCTTACCTCATGACGTCTTGCTTGTTCCTTTGAATACAATGGTAAGTAATGAACTCGTAATGGTCTTGGTCCAATCAAACTCATATCTCCTTTAAGTACGTTTATAAGTTGTGGAAGTTCATCTATAGATGTTGAGCGAACGAATTTACCAACTTTTGTCAAACGCTGAGCGTCAGGAAGTAAATTTCCTTTTTCATCACGCTCATCGGTCATGGTTTTGTATTTTATAACTTTAAATATTTTACCGTCTTTACCAGGGCGTTCTTGTGTGAAGAAAGCGCCTGCTCCTTTGTTGGCAAAGTGCAGCCATATTGTTATCAACAATAATATAGGCCAAATTATCAATAAGGCGATAAAAACGATTGTGAAATCTATTATGCGTTTGAAGAAGTTTTTGTACATATAGGCTTTGAGTTGTGAACTATGGGCTGTGAGCCAGAGATAGTTTTATTTGAATTATTTTTTAAGACAACATTTTATGATAAAATTCTACCCAAGCTTGTTATCAAATTTACAACTGAATAGTTTTTACGTTATCCCAGTTTATTAAAGAATCTGCTTTTTCTAATGATATGAAATCGTTGTTTTCAATGAGTTTACTCATTTTGTCAAATGCACTTTTAGTACCTAAATTAGATTTAATATATCTAGTAAGACGATTCTTAAAGGTTCCAGGTTCTTTAAAATAAGTTTCATATTCTTTTCGAGACATAATTCCACCATTATTATGTGATAAATCTCCAATATGAAAATATGTCATTATGTACTGAGATTCATCTATTCTATTCTGAATAAAATTAAATGGGAAAAAGCGGAAATATCCACCGCCAGAATAAGCTATTTCTTTTCCCATTAACTTGGTTAGACAAATGGGAAACTCTTTCAGTACAGCTCCGTTATATGAAATTTTTGTTGGATTATCTGTAGGGAATGAAGCAAATCCACCAAAGTCTCGTTGTGTTGGAAATATTGAAGCGTCACGTTCAATACCTTCTTCTGCTAAAATTTCAAATGCCCATTTGTTGTTTTGACCTATAGAAAATGCAGGAGATCTATAACTTACAACTTTTTTACCGTAAACATCTTCTAAAGCAGAAATAGCATCATGGGTATCTTTCTTTAATTGTTCTGGAGTCATTTTTGTTAACCATAAATGCTCGTTAGAGTGACATCCTATTTCATGTCCTTTTTCTGATATAGCACGAATAACTTCAGGAAAATCTGTTGCTATTTTACCGAGACAGAAGAATGTAGCTTTTGTATTAATTTTATCTAGTGTATCAAGAATCAATCTGAGATATCTATCAAATTCTTGATATCTTTCTTGCCGTCCACCTGAAAATTTCTTTTCAATGAACCATTCTTCAATGTCAAAACTTAGAATATTCATGATTCTTGATTATCTCTTTGAGGAATTTGTTTAACTACTTTAGCAGGTCTTCCTGTTGCAATTGTCCAAGCCGGAATATCTTTGGTAACTAACGAGAAAGCTCCTACAATAGCACCATCTCCTATAGTAACTCCAGGCATAATCATTGATTCCATTCCTATCATACATCCTTTCCCTATATGTATTTCTCCTAGACGATATGGCAATTTTGCGGCGTCATCACCTACATAATAATTTGATAAATCTCGTTGATGACATAATAATCGACAACCACCAGTAATATGAGCATGATCTCCTATATAAATTAAATCTGCATGGCCGGAATCAACTTTCACACTATCTCCAATAAAGACATCTTTCCCAACCTTACAACCTATTTTACGTAAAACCCATGGCCTTAATTTTCTAGGTGAAATAGGAGATAACAACCATGAATTCATCATATATTTTAACAGGAAACCATCTCGATATGTTTTTACAACACGTTTAATAACATTCCATAATGAAACCTGTCCATATTCTTCCTCAGAATAATTGAGCCCTAATAATCTAAGCATTCTAAAAGTCAGGCTTAATTTTTTCTTTTCCATTTTTTACTGAAGATTAGTTTTAAAATAATCTAACCAAGCATTTGATACCAATTCCATAGAGAATAGATTCTTTGTTCGTTCTCTTCCTGCTTTTCCTAGAGAGATACGCAATTCCTTATCATCATGCAGTATCTTCATAACCTCATATAAAGAATCTACATCTTTTGCTTTGCATTTCAATCCCGTAACTCCATCTTCATAAGCATCTTTTAAACCATATATATCACTGACAATTACGGGAAGTGTAACCGCAGATGCTTCTATAACACTTATACCAAATCCTTCTCTATAAGAAGGCAAACAAAGGGCATCTCCTGCTTGAAGGGCATAATAAGGTGTTTTTGTATAACCATAACACACCAAATTCTCTCCATAAACAATATTAGGATAAGATTTGAAGACTTCCTCAGGAATACCCTCGTTACTACCTATTAAGAGTAATTTTGCATTTCCATTATCCTTTACCAAGCGATTGAATGCTTCCAGCAACTCATAGACTCCCTTTTCACGATTCATACGTCCCATAAAGATAAATACGACATCCGAGTCTTTCAATCCTAATTGGGTACGTTCTTCTTGCCTTTTATTAGCATCTGGACTGAACTTTTCAACATCAACCCCACAGATTGCTGCATTAGCTATAATTCCAGACTGTCCTTCCTTTAATATACCATTCTCTATCAGATATTTTTGCTGAGATCTTCCATCTACAAGAAGATGTGTATTTACCCAAACAGTGAATCTATCTATCGTTTTAAAGAACATTCTTGACAAACCTGTTCTATTCATCCAAATCTGACCAGTAAAGATTCTACAACGGAATGGGACTCTTGCCATTTTTCCTGCAATAGCAGCTACAAGACTTGCATTGCTTGACATTGAAATAAAACCATCAAATTGCATTTGCTTGAAATATTGCTTAAGTTCTTTCACTGCTCTTAATCCGCTAGCAATAGTAGGTCTTCTTTCAATATTTACTGATTTTGCCCCTTTAATACAAAGTCCGTCAAAGAGCTTCTTATCTGTAAAATTTGCGACAACATACACATCAAAATGTGGTGCTAACTTCTCAATATTAGTCTTCCAAAAAGATATGATACCACCAGGAGCTGATGCTACAATACATAGTTTTTTCTTACTATTATCGGCCATATATCAATTGTTTTATTATTGTCTTATTTTGTAGTGCTCATCTTCGATGTAAATACTGATATAGTTTTTTAGGTAGTAACCCTACAATAATTGGTCGTAATGCAAATATCTGATAATAAAAAGGTAGTCCTATCATACGATAACCTATACTTTTTACATATACCACATTAAGTCTAGACTTAAATGTGCGCCTGCTATATGCATTTTGGTCATCACGCATCATATAAAGACACTCATCCATCATAAAAAGTTTATGGCCAGTAGAAAACAACTTAAACCATAAATGATAATCTTCGACTCGTAGTAACCTATCATCAACGGAATATCCTCCTACAGATTTAAAAGCTTCAGTTCTTGCCATACAAGGAGCATGACAGATTGGACTACCATGTACGAAGTCACGCGCAACGATTTCTCCCTTACCTTTGCCACGACGAAATTCACCATTTTCATTAAAATAAATCATAGGGGCACTTACCACAGCATATTCAGGATGTTCATCAAGAAATTTTACCTGTTTTTCAAAACGTGTTGGAAGAGAGATGTCATCTCCATCCATACGAGCGATATACTCTCCCTTTGCGACAGCTAAGCAATTGTTAAGAGTCTGGTTTAAGCCCATATTATGAGGGTTTCTCAATAGAACTATATTATCATGTTGTTTCTGATTTTCTAAAGCAATTTCGTAAGTGTTGTCTTTAGAACCATCTTCACATAATATTATTTCAAAATCTTGATAAGTCTGGGCATACAACGAATCTAATGCCTCCTGTAACGTGGAAGCACAATTGTATATACCCATTAAAACCGATACTTTTGGCATATATCTAATATTAAGCGTAATAAATAAATTTCATAAATAGTGTAAAACCAAGATGAGCTAGCATTACTAAACTAAAAGCTTTATAACGTGTAGGTCCCCAGTTCTCATTCAGATAAGGATATATAAGCACGATAGGATAAAGGAACCAGCTAAGGTAAGCGATACGATTGGTAAAGCTTGCATACATACAGAGCATCCATGTTCCATTGAGTGTCATATAAAGATTCAATAGACATGTATATATTTTTGATAGTTGCAGTCTCTTTTTATACACAGCCCAATAACCGACAAGTATAGGCATAGCACTATAAATGACAAAGTCTACACGGAACCCACCTTTACCTCCCCATTCGCTATCTACAGCATAAAGGTAATCAGCACCGCTACTATCTCCGCTATCACTTAAAATGTCTGCAAATAATTCCTGAAAGAATGTGATATGAGCTATTGCTATCAATAAACAAAAACACCATCCTGCAAAATATACCTTGGAGCTTTTATAGACGAGTGTCAATGCAAATGCAACAACGGTCATTATCATACTATGGTGAAATCCCCATGATACTAATATTAGAGGTATGCAAATCTTTAAATTTTCACGATAAGAAAGAGCCATTAAAAATATAGCAGCAGCAGCACCAGCCTTTATACCATTTGTACCGTATGAAAATGTAGAGAAAGCTGCTAAAAAAACAAGATAAGCAGCGAGTGTATCTCGAGGGAACATCCTTTTACATGCTATATAAGTGCAAATAAAATATATAGCGGCAATTGATACAAACAAGAAAGTTGTTCCTAAATATTTAGAACCAATCCAAGTGAGATAGTTGTCAAAAAGGAAATTTTCCGCCTCTCGGTTAAATACAAAATCAATGCCTTCATATAATGCGTGATAGTGTATAATATAGTTCATCATATCTATAAATACACCACTTTCAGGACGAAAACCTATATATAATACCATCAATATGGCTAATAAAAATGTACCATCTTGTTTCCTTTGTTTTAAAAAATATGTTACATTTCCATTTTTTGTATGATATTTATAACAAACAAAAATTGTTATTATACTGACAAAGATAAGATAAATTGTATAATAAGACTTTGCAGGTATCATTTACTTGCCTTTTACTAAATTTATTATTTTTTGAACTCTTTTTGCTCCAAATATTCTTATCATCCAGTTTTTCAACAGATGCAAGCGCCACTTCATTGTATTATGGTCAATCCAAGAAGCATCGTATAAATGTATGCTTACTGTACGGCTTGTCATTGTAACCTTATTGCCGTTTGTGTGGTCCATTGGGCAGAATACATCGGCAGGATAAATCCATATTCCAGCAATTTCTTCTGCTTCATCGTTATTGTGTGAAAGACCATGCTTGACAAGAATCTCACTTGTGTAGCAAACTATGGTTTTTGTATTTAAAGTGCCATCTGAATTAAGGAAAGATAATTCTTTATAAGCATCAAGGAATTCTTTGTATAATTCATTGCCTGGATTTACTCCTAATCCTAGTCCTGGTGCTACTGCCAATCCATCACCTTCTGTATCACAAATGTTCCGCAGATATGCTCCAGCTTCGCGTCCCATGAAAGGTCCTCTTGCTATTATTTCATCAAAAGGTTTGATGACTTTCACATCGGTGTCAAAATACAAACCACCTTCTTGATATAGTATATCAAAGCGTGCGTAATCGCTGACGAAAGCGTATTTTTTTGCTTCGTATGCCTCATGTATATATGGAATTTTATATACATCGTAATTGGATTCATTCCATTCCTTGATTTCATAATTTGGAAAGAATTTTTTCCAACTTTCAATGCATTCAATAGCTGATTTTGGCAGAGGATTACCACCAAACCAACAATAATGAATTATTTTAGGTATCATGACAAATGAAATTTTCGTAGTATTTTATTTGCAAACTGATAGAAGAATGGAGCTTTATCATCTTTGAAATAATAAAGGAATCCATCTACTCCTTTCAAATCACTAAGCCATTCTCTGAAACTTATTCCCTTACTAATAAGATTAGAAAAATGTATGCCCTCCCAAATGTATTTTTTTGTCTTATTAATTGGTGTGTAAATTTTATGCGGCAAGTCTAAAAGATCTTGATAATGTAGGTAAGGTAAATTGACACCACAATGCACAATGAATGAATTGGTACCATCATTTCTAAAATTAATTTCAGTAAAATATAATGTATTTCTATTTTTGTCATGCATAAATTCTACAGAAAATAAACCAACATATTTTACTTCTTTCATGAAAGCTTCTATTCTGGCAATTTCGCCAGCAATTTCGCCAGCAACAGGTTCAATATAATTAATGTATGATGTATCTTGAAGTTTATGATTAAATTTAACCGGTCTATCTGTTAATGGTATGTAAACATGACCGTTCTTAAAAGCACAGCCCATCATACAATACTCATAATCTCTCTGAATAAACTGCTGTATGATAACAGATTCAGAAAAAGAAATACGATTCTCAAGAATATCCTTTAACTCCTCAGCGTTCTGTGCTATAAGAATATCCCGTTTGTCCCCTAAACAACTAACTAAAGGCTTGACTATGCAAGGGTATACCATAGTTTCAGGGACACAAAATGGTTTGCTGATACATACGGAATAAGGCACATTGAACTTATGTTTTATTGCAAGTTCTATTTGCAGTTCTTTGTTCATCAATTGCTCTATAGTGTAAGGTCCTGTAGAATGTTCTATTAAGAAGTGCTTTTCTAGACGTTCGTAATTTTGAGCCAAAATGAGTGCTGCTCCATCACCTGCTGGAAAAACAGGTATCTTTTCTTTACCTGCGAAACGAGTGAGTAGAACTTCAACAGCCTCTTCAAAATTGCCTACAGGAATAATCTCCTTGGCATAATTGCTGTGGCGTATTAGTTCTGACTTCTCACATTCTAGAATTGCGGTAACATCAACCCCTTCTCGCCCAAGACTCTGAACCAATCCCAATGCATTTACGGCATCACTACCTATTACAATTGCTTTATTTATGTTCATTTTCTTATTTTGAAATACAAGTTATGCAAGAATTTGCTACCGTAACGATAACCATCTATCACAACCACATTGTCTTTATATACATTATAGGTATGGAAACCTTCAGGATAATCCTTCGTTGGAGGCATCATACGTTTTATTTCTTTTAATGATATTTGACCATCATTTTCTTCCAGAATTTGTAATGAAACGCCTTCTCCATAATCGTTGTTACATACTTGGGCAGGACTTATAAGTTGACCATTCCATTCAAACACATTGCCAGCTCGTCTTGCAGTATTGTCATGAAAACGAATCTGTTGGCATTCCATATATCCAGAAAGAGGTGCATTACTCTTATAAACTCGCAGGTTGTTACCATTGCATTCTTCACCTAAAGTGGCAAAGATATAATATTGTCCTTTAATTTTAGTTATTGTAGCATCGGCCAAAGGAAGTTCGGAAAGCACTCCTTCCAGCTTGAGTTCCTTGCCGTATGCATAATACTTAGTGTTGCCAGAAGCGCCATTCTCTGGATAGATATAAATATCTCCATTTACCATAATAGGATTTGGGAAAGAAAGATGAGTCTTTAGGTCTAAAATAGTCTCATTCTTGAGTAGGGTACAATCTTTTTTGCTGACAGTCAATCGTGCAAGACGACCAAGTCGAGTAGCATGCATATACTCCTCTACAAGTACTATATAAGCATCTTCTGTATCATCAATGATAAATGGATCAGCAAACCAGCGATCATTGTAGCTGTGCTTCATCCAACGAATGTTTTTCAAGCTAAGGTCATCGTTCTTTTCGGCTATTGCGATATTCCAGTCTTGATATACATACTTTTGTAGGATTTTCTTAATTATGCTCATAATCCTAATATGCTATATATTTTGTTTACTTCGTTTATATTTCCATAATCGTGAGTCTTTAAATACTCTACAATTTGTGATTGCTTTGCTTCATCAAGTATGAAATCCGCAAGTCCCTTAGCGCAGCCTTCGTTGTCCATAGGAACTATCACTCCATCTATACCATCTTGTATCTGACTACTGGCAGTAGGATAGTTGGTAACAACTACAGGTTTGTATAACATCTGAGCTTCACGAACGGTGACACTTTTACCTTCATAACGTGAGGGCTGGACATAAATATCACATGCTTTGATATAAGGATAAGGATTCTCTTTTTTTCCAAGAATAATAACATGCTCCTGCATTTCAGCTTCTACTATTTTCTGACGAATTAGATTTTCATCACCACCGAAACCAATTATATACCAACGAATATCAATATTTTTATCTTTAAGTAGCTCCAAAGTCTTATTACAAATATCAGGAACATTATCATAATTCTTGGCTTCGCTGAATCTCCCAATTGAAAGCAGATTAATAGCTGATGGCTGATGGCTGATAGCTGACAGCTGTTGATTTAGGTCTGTTGTCTCAAATTCTTCAGCGCGTTGGCGTACGAAAGTTGATGAAAGAATGTTTTCTATTTCAATAATCTTGCCTTTGCAAGATGGGAAGACTTGCAAGAAAGTTTTGGTTACTTCGGGAGAAATGCTTGCAATATAATCATACTGTTCCCAAACTGACTTCTCCAATTCTGCTACTACTCCAACACGTGTATAATCAGTGTGTATCCAACATATTTTTTTATGAGCTTTAACATGATCCAATACGAAATTATGTGGAGCCAAGAAAGATATTGCTAAATCGTAAGTTACATAAGGATTTACATTTGGCAAAATCTTGCTTACTTCAAAACCTAAATAACTACAATCTGCACCTAAAGGGTTGTGATTAGGTTGCTTCATGTAAGCTTTGCATAGATATTTGTTTCGAAGTCGTGCAAATCCCATTTTGAACTCTCCACTTAAAAACACTTCCTTCAGTGACTTCTCAAACATGCTCCAAGTCTTATTCTCTGGCAAAACATTGACATACTCCGGAATCAGTTTCATCAACTCCCCTTCATGACTATAAACGAAAAGGTCTATATCCACTTTATTTGGGTCCAATGCCTGAAGGAGTCCGATAAGAGAAATCTCAGCACCGCCGAGATGCATATAATGAATTGCTATGAGAATGCGAGGTTTCATAATATTATTTTTTATTTGATCTGCCACCTGTAATTATTGCAGTAAATGAAGGTAAATATTTGTTAAGTATAATGAAAGCTGATACTAAGATGAATATGGTTATTAAGATTAATGAAATATAAGTAATTATCCACATGATTGTAGATGTAGGATTTATTACCATAATTAATAACTCTTTTAATACAAATACAAGGAAGGCGTGATATAGATATATGAAAAAGCTGGAGTTAAATATTTCTCCACCTATTCGACCATATTTTTTTGTAAATAATATGAAAATAAATAATGTAAAAATAAATCCAGAGAATCGTTGAATTGGTTTCCATAAGTTGATATTTACATCTGTATAGTTGAAATATATACCAACGAACATTAGCAATGCAGTAACTATACAACTACTAATAAGAATACGCTTTGAATCTATTATCTCAATAATTTTATTTTCTGTATCTTTTTGTGATAATAATGCACCTAAATAGAAATAGAATAATCCCATACAGAATGATATTGAATAATAGTGATAAATGAATCCAATTATCAGCAATATACTCCATTTTATAAGCTTTGGTAATTTAAGAATCATATGTAGCAAAGGAGAACAAACAATAAAACAAAAAAGATCTCGAATATACCATAATGGGTAGCAAATAGGAAAACCATCAATACTCCAATACGCTTGCAGAAATTGTTTAAAACTAAATTTTAATACATTAAAATTATCAGGATTTATTAAATGCGGAGTAAAGAGATGCATAGCGGCATAGCAGAATATCATAAAAGTATTTGCTATAAGATAAGGAACAATTAAAGTTATAAATCTTTTCTGTATTTTGTTTGCATAAACTTTTAGATTAAATTTTTCATCTTTCCAAAAGAACAGAAAACCTGATATTGCAAAAAAAGTTGGGACACAAAAAATTGGTAAGATGCTAGAAAATAAATAACTTATAGCATCCATATTGTTATTGCCACTATCAATAATTGAACAATGTATCAGAACTACACCAAGTGTTAATGGAAAACTTAGATTAGCAATTGTGTTAGATACAATTTTTTTATATTCAATAGTGGTCATTTAAAATCCCAATTTACGTTTGATAATAGAAAAGAAATTTTGGCGATAATATCTCATTCTGCTTTCTTTTTGCATTTTCGCAAAATCAAATGAAAGGAACCAATCAACGAATTCTTTTTGTTCTTGGGTCATTTTATCATAATTCTCCCTCATTCTAGGAATGATATAAGGCCAATGTAGAACTCTTTCTGATTTGAAACTCATCAGTCCAGAACGACAATACATTACATCTTCCCAATATTCTTTCAATGGTTTATCTAAATAAAATCCAAAATCTTTTATATCTGCAGCTTCTGCAACTAATCCAAGAACAGTTCTGAAACATTTTTCACATTCACAACAATTATGGTCATTAAAAGAGCATACACGCATCAGATAAGGTTCTCCACTTTTCCTTTGGTAATCAACAACAAGTCTTATTTTATCTTGACGAACCAATTCTGATCCATCATGTACGCATTTTCCAATTTCTGCATAACGAAATTCACTATCTGTTGTTACATGAGATGCACACATACAAAATTCTCCCATAGGTACAGAACTAGCGATGTAAATATTTTTTATTCCATGTTTGTATGCAATAGGTATAGCTATGGAAATGAATGCCATTGAATGTTGGAATCCATGCCACCAAGAATCTCCAAAGTTAGGACGTATGTTTTTTGTCCAAAGATTTTCATCTACAATAGTGGCAAAATTACTTTTAGCATAAGAGGAATCAAGACCTTCTTTTTTTGCAAAAATTCCTATGTCACGAATATCTGCTTCAGCAGCTATATCTTTATCAGAAGGTGTTTTATACCATCCTTGTATGTTGAATAATAATGGATTTTTATCGTGATGTCGTACATAAGTAGAATTTGCATCTAATCCGCCACTGAATAATAATAATGCTTCACGATTAGGTTCTAGTTTGTTGTCAATGAAGTTTGCGGGAATAATGTTGCCTTTCAGAGGATAATGTGAGTAAAGACATTGGTAAGCATCACGTATTCTATGTAATGAATTATAAAATGTTAAATCTAATTCTTTAACCCACATAACGGTATTGGTAACCCACATCAAAGGGATAATGCTTGCCACAAAAGGAATAGCGAGTATTGATTCAGGAATATTTTCAACACTTTCTTCATAGTTTATATACATAACATTTGTGGTGAAATATGGGCGAAGTTTACCTGTAACTTTAAAATGGTATTCAACATTATTACCACTTACTTTTATGCAATTTAGCAATACGCCGTCCATGGTATAAACAGATTAAATATTGTAAGTAAAAAATTTTCTAAAATTATATGGGTGGTCATCGACGTTGTCGGTAGGAAGACTTTTCGCTACTTCAGCAAGTTTTTCCTTGTTAATTCCTAACTTATCAATTTGAGTATATGCCATGATTAAGCGCAGGGGGTCAACATTATAATCACAACAGCATTTGTAAATATCTTTTAAGAAACTGGAATGAAATCCAGTGTATCCACAAATTAATTCAAGAGGATTATACAATGTTCTATCGGCTATATCCTTTAATACAACATAACCATATTCTAATAAACGAGGTATATCTATATCGATAGCTTCAGAACCATATTTTTTTGTTAATGCCATGACAAACATTTCAGTGGAAATATTCCCAATACTGCGGCCTAAACCTTGGAATGAACTATCAACTAAAGCAAAACCAAGTTCTTCGCATTTCATACCGTTAGCGACACCTAGTCCTAAATTATTGTGTCCGTGGAACCCTAATTTTATCTCTGGACATACTTGTTGTACTGCGTTATAAAACACTTCAATATCTTCAGGGAGCATTGTTCCTGCAGAATCAACTAGATATACATAATTTGCGCCCATTTCAGATGCGATTTTACTTGCTGTGGCAAATTCTTGAGGTGTATTTGCATAACTTTTCATAAAATTAACCATAGTAGTAAAACCTAAACGATTAGCTTCAACTACGTAAGGTCTTGCTTTTTCAACTTCTGATATAGTGACACCAATACGAATAAAATCTACACCATGATCCTTTGCCATTTGCAAATCCTCTATACGTACAATGCCTGGAATACAGAACACACCTAATTTGCTATTGCCTATAACGGTTTTTGCAGCATCTATATATTCTTCATCGGAGTAAAGAGAAATTCCTCTTTCTGGAGAACTTGCATTTAGTCCCATCCCATGACCAATTTCTATGTACTCAATGCCTAATTTTACTAAACGTGCAACTATATTTTTGACGTCAGTGCATGTGAACTTAAAGTTAACAGCATAACTTCCGTCACGAATTGTGCAATCAAGTATTTGTGCTTTTGTTTTCATCGTTAAACTTGTTTATATTCCAAATTGTGCTTTCCAACGTTTTATCTCGTCAAAAGGCATAACTATTTCTGTCTTGATATCGCTATTAAGAAGATTCTCCAACTCTTGAATATTATCTTTTTCGATGCAATTCAGATGATTTTTTTCATTGATAGCACGAGCTCTTTCATCTATTGCAATGATGACAGCTCTGCGTTTATGACGCATTGCATATACTCCGCCATGAAGACGTGTACCAACGTAATCTGTATCGTTTTCAGTGAGATATTTGTCGTATGCATCTTTACTTGCTTGAAGAACATATACGTTTTCAATATTGTTCATTTTCTTAAAACGTTTGTAATCTTCATGTCCTTGTGGCCAGAAATATACCTCCTTATAGTTGCGAAGAAGTATGTCGAGCATCTCTTGGTCTCTTTGGTCAAAATTACCAGCTGTGATAGTAAAGACGACTTTATCAGCTTTTTTTGTAGGAATTTGAGCGCAATGTTCCGGAGTCAGCATCCACATTGTTACGCAACCGGTATTGATGGCTTTAAGTCCGAGACTTTCCATATACAGTTTGCTACGTTCATCGCGAGCACTATGGTAATATTTTCTGTTGAGCATGTGCTGATATATGTAGCGAGTGTACCAGTTACTTCCTTTTTCTGCTCCTGCTCCTGCTCCAACACCAACCATAATAGTTCCTTTGAATGGTTGATAATTGAACATATTGATATTCCATTGTGCATAGTGAGTAAACAAATTAGGAACCATTACATTACTGCCACCGGTGAATTTCAGTTCGCAATCGGCATAAGTTCTATATGCATAAGAATTTTTCCATACTTGATACCAATGGAATGCAGAAACATGAGTTGGTAAATTCAACTCAAAATTTGGTTCCAATAGAGATGCCAATTCTTTACGAGTACATTCCATAATAATATCATCACCTTTGTTAAAAGATGCGAATGCTGTATCAAGAAGAAGTATATTTTTCATGTGTTTATTTTTTATTTATGTGCTATTTTCTTATTAAGGATAGAAATAGCATTCACAAAATTTTGTGGTATAGATTTTATTTTTCTGTATTTGCGTAACATTCTTATTATTGCAATTTTCTTATCAATAACAGACAATTTTGAATTGATTTTTTTGAATTGACAATCCATCGTCAACATCAACATTGTGTTATTGCAAGAGAACTGTTTCCACAAATCAATATTTTTTATTTCTTTATATAATTCGTGGTCAAAATGTTCTTCATAAAATCTCAATTGTTCAGCATAGGTTTCTTTTGTGTTTCCCATCACATAATAATAACCTTGTATTGCATTAGCAAACATAGGTAATAAATGTTTTGCAATTGGAAATAATTCCTCTCCTTTTAAATTGAAATGTTCAATCAATTTATGTGCTGCAGAGGTAAGTCTTTGTTGTCTTAATTTGAGTTTCTCAATGCTTAAAACTTTGTTTTTTAAAGTGCCTGTTTGTGTACTGTCATATAAATAACCTATTGCCGATGTTGTTGCAATGCCACGGGTATGAAGTAAATAATCATAAACAAACAAACGATCTTCAGAATGAGCTAATTGAGAATCGAATAATATATTGTTGTCTATCATTACACTTCTTCTGAACATCTTGCCCCAAGGACAACAACGATGTAAAATATTGCTGTTGGCAATAGATTTTTTTACTTCATCTTTCCCATTATAAAATGTAGATGTGTAAGTGAAGATATGATTTTTGTTGGCTTCTACGACAACGTATCCTGCAAACACAATATCTATCTCATCATGAATCATGTTTGCCATTGATGATAAAAAGCAGTCAAGCAAACTATCATCGGCATCTACAAAAGTTATCCACTCACCAGTAGCAGCAAGAATACCTTTATTACGAGCAGTAGAAGGTCCTTGATTTTCTTGATGCAAAACCTTAATACGGGAATCTTCCTCCTTATATTTATTGCAAACTTCAAGAGAATTATCTTTACTGCCATCATCAACGAGCAAAAGTTCCCAATTGGTATAGGTTTGTTTTTTTACACTATCAATTAGAAATGGAATGTGTGAAGATGCATTATAGATGGGGACGATTATGGAAATGTTTGTTTTTTGGGGAGTAAACATATTTTTTATTTTTCAAAAGATCAAATAGGTTTTTATCATTTCTTAAAAAATTCTTACCTATTTATGATTTTTTTATAAAACTGATATATCCTATAGATAGCATAATTGTTATAAATAAGATTCCATTTAAATCCCAACTCTTTATAGATTATACTGTATACATATCTTACCACGCTATCTTTTCTCCATCGTTTTAGTGTATTATATTTTTTAGGACTTATCAAATTGTAATAAAGTAAGAATCTGAATGTGAGAAAAATTTTGGAATTTGCTTGAAGCTTATTATACCTAGACATCATCAATTGGATACCTTCTATAGATTTTTCAACAGATTGATGATATTTAGATACACAAAAGCCTCCTACATAAACATAATTAGAAGACCCCAAAATCCTAATAGATCGAGTTTGAGACAAATAATCTAGAACAAAAAGATTATCTTCTCCTACTTTGATATTTTCTATAAAAGTAATCCTGCAACTATTAAGTAAACTCCTTTTATAGAACTTTGCCCAAGGAGACAAAAAAATCACTTGATGAAGATTCTCGTCTATAAAGTTCTGCATGTCTGTTTGACACATCACAGACTTTGCAAACTCTACACTAGTTATTTGATTATTTTTTTCCTGTTTATAATTTTGTATTAATAAATCTTCAGTCGTTTCGTTGGGAATATTAAGAAAATTTTGTTCAATATAATCATCGGCATCAATAAAGGTAATCCATTCTCCCGTCGCATTTTTTATACCCACATTTCTAGCATTGCTAGCTCCTCCATTCTTTTTATGTATCACCTTTACACGACTATCTTTTTGTGCATATTCGTCGCAGATTTTTCCACAGTTGTCCGGACTGCCATCATCAACCAATATCAATTCAAAATCAGTAAATGATTGAGATAAAATGCTATCTACACAACGATGGAGGTATTCTTCCACTTTGTAGACGGGAACTATTACGGAGATTTTAGGTTCCATGGTATTATAGATTTTTTTTAAGAAAGTTATATGATTTTTCTTGCCACTCTTTCTTCTTTGCGTTTACTGCTTCCCAATTTATAGGTTCGTTGATTACTCGTAAAGCATCTTCACTATTTGTTATAAGTCTGTTTTCTAATCCAAAAATACTTAATAGTGAATGGAAACGAGCCATACCACGATTCTTGTTTCCATAAACTATAAATGGTTTTTCAAATAAAATGGAGAAGACACATGCATGAAATGAATCTGTTATAACAAATTCTGCATCATTGAAACCTCGTAGCCAATCTTCAACTGGTGGTTGTATGCGTTCTTTTAATGGCGCATCAGCGACCTCATATTTGGAATTTACAGAAAATGATTTGAGATGTAATGTTTGTTCAATACAAGATATTACTTCTTGTTTTTCTTTATTTTCATCCAAGATATAACACATCAGCGAACCGGGACTTTGTGGTGTGTTTGCTTCTTCAAATAGTCTGATATAATCAGATGCGTCAAGTAGCATAGTTGGGTCAAGTACATGCATAGCAGAAGTGTCAATATGTTTTTTGCACAATTCTACGGCTGAACTTTCGCGTACAGAAACGGCATCAAACAACCGTATTAACTCTTTACATTCTGCAGTCTGTTCTTCAGTATATTCCCAATCTTCAGTACCAAATGATGCAGCATAAGAGATTCGTTTTACATTCCATTCCTTTGCAAAGGATAGGTAAGCACAAGGTATTATTGCCTGTCCGAAATACTTTGGACGCCAAACTTGATCGCTTCCTACTACAAAAGCATCAAAATCATCTTGCTTGATATTCGAGTAATTATTATTCGCCTCAATTCTTTTTATATTTTTAAGTATGAATGGATATGTATTAGTACTCATAATAGCCATATCATCATTACGTTTTTTGTCCCATCTGACTGGTAAACTTTTGTCAGATATAATTTTTAGAATTAAGCGTTTGAAATATAAATAATATCTGCTAAAACTAAAAAGAGGTAGTTTAATAAAGCGAGACTTGTCGATAACCGTGGCGTCATGCCCCATTTGCTGCAATACCTTCTGCAAGGCATAAGCTTGAAGGATGCCCCCGTAGTTATTGTGTAAACGAAGAGTTAAGATGCCTATTTTCATATTATTTAAGTAAAGGTTTTAAAGTTGAAATAACTTTTTCTCCCACTATATTCTTAACAAACTTTTTTATGTTATTTTTTGTTCTAGCCTTATGGTCCACCACAAAATTGAGTATCTTTTCCAAAGCTTCACTTTCGTCATCACCATCTGTAAAAACTTCTAATAACATTGGCATGGTTGTCAAACTAGGTGTTAAAAAACGTTCTAATGCAATTTTAAATTCTTCTTTGTTGTGTGCAGAGAGATATTCATATCCTAAATCTGTTGCATAATGGCATACTAATAAAGGAGATTTATTTCCATAATGACCTGCAGCTGCAACAAATTCATCAGCATCATTGCCTAAAAAATAACATGGATGAGCATAGTTGCGGAATTCATTCCCTTTGCCATTGTTGATAAGCAGTATACGTACATTGTTGCCAACATGGCGATTACCAATGACATTCATATCATAGAAGAAAGCAAGGTCACCAAATACACCAATAAAAAGTTTATCAGGATGAGCTAGAGATGCACCAATCATAGTTGAGACTCCACCATCAATGCCAAAACCACCTACATTACATTTAGCTTGAATTCCAGCAGGTAACTTGAAAAAGTTATAAGAACGCAGACTATGATAAATGCCCATATGAAGTTCGCAACCTGCAGGTAGTTTAGAGTGCATATATTGTGCCATCCAAATGTTGCTGAATGGAAGTTCAGGAATTTGTGCTGTTAAAGATTCTATTTCTGCATTGAGTGCATCAAAATATTCCGTATGCGAAGTTCCTTCTTCAGAATATCTGGTGAAGAATTCTTCTTCAGGCATCATAAATACACGACGAAGCTTGCCCCATGTGTCGCGCAATGCACCATCGGGACTTACGCGCCAAATATGATTGAAATCGGGACGATAAGAGTCTCCGCTGACTTCGCCTATATGTATAAGCAGATTAACACTCTTGAGAGGAGACTGCCAGTGTCGTTGCCTTGCACTTAACTGATAATGTACTTCATATTTACCACGATATCCACTAGTGTGATCACAGAAGACTACAGCATCATGTGTGGCACAGAAACGGTCAATCGCAGCAACTTGTTTCTCTGTAAAATTTGCATGAGAGCCCACAAATACCGCAACACGACCATCTTTTGGTATTTCAGGTAATTCATCATATATTGTATGTCGATAGATAGCATTAGCATGAGGTAGTACTTCAACAGAAAAGTCCTTGCTATACTTTGTATACATATTTATGTGCGCAGGTCCACCGCCATTTAGTTTTAGTGCAAGGATCGCTTTGTTGGTTTCCACTTCACACATACGTTCATCTTCAGTGTCTTTTACCATAGGAATAGTAACTGATTCCATAGCAATGTCATTTGGAATGTTACGACGATCAATTTGTTGGTCAACCAAATGTCCGACTTTATGATTACCTCTAGTTGAGGTTATTGCTAATACAGGTAATTTACGATAATATGCTTCTGTTAAGCCTGGCATATAATTTCGTGAGGCTGTTGCTCCCGTGCAACTAATTACAACAGGTTCTCCTGTTTCAGCAGCCATACCACAAGCTAGATAAGCAGCGCTACGTTCATCTACAGAAGACCAGACTTGGAACCAAGGGTCATTCTGAATACTGACAACAAAAGTCATATTTGTAGTTCCTGGAGATGCTATAACTCTCTTGATACCATGTGCTTTTAAAAGCGAAATAACAATTTGAACATTACGTTCGTCTGTATAGTGAAATTTTGATTCCATAATCAGTTAGTATTTATTTCCAACGAGCATTAATGGTTTTACCTTCGTTACATACTAATATTTGACCATTTAAGCAGTTTGATGCATCAGATAATAGAAAAGAAGCGACTTCGGCGACTTCTTCTGGAAGATAATATCGTTTTGTAAGATTATAATTACAGGTCAAATCTCCATCAGCTTTTACACCTACCATATCTGAAACGGTTACACCAGGAGCTATGGCGTTGATGCGATAACCTTGATTAACATAACGATATGCTAATCCTTGTACAAGTGAATTCATTGCCGCTTTAGTTAGACCATAAGGACGTTCATCTACAGTTATACTGGTCTCTGAAGATACAAAGAGAATATTCTTGGTATAATCTATATTATTTTCTTTGCACTTATTGATGAAACATTGTGTCAAGAAAAATGCGCCTTTCAAATTGGTGTCGAACTGAGAATCAAACTGCTCTGGAGTAACATTGAGGAATCCATTTTCGTGCAACGAGATACCTGCATTGTTAATAAGGCAATTTACGCCACCTAGAATCTTATCAGCTTCATCAATAAATGTTTTGAAACTTTCCACATTTTGGACATCAAGTTTAAGGTAATCACAACCTATCTCGGTAGCACTTTTTATCAATGTTTCTTCGTTGCGTCCAGCGATAAGTACTTTCGCACCTTCTGCAATAAATTTTTTTGCCATAGCAAAACCAAGTCCTCTACCACCACCCGTGATGATGATTTTTTTATTGGCAAGTTGTTGGTTTGGTTGAAGATAACTTATAGAAACATAAGTTGGTTTTGTTTCTCCATGAAGAAGAAATGATATAATATGTTTAATCTTTGATTTTAATGACATATTATTTACGAAATATAAATGTTATTTTTGATAAAAATTTTTCTTTTATAAAGTTTCTTTCAGTCTGTTCCATACCAATGGTGTAGATTACAATAACAGCTGATAAAACACTTGTTCCTCCTACAATAATAAGTCGGATTATTGTTTCTGGCATCATAAAGAAAATAATCAAAGGAAGAATAGAGGCAATAATTGCTACTAAATGACATCTTCCGACCACTCCTCCTAAATACATTTTTGCAGGAATGCCAGTCATTCCGTGTACAAGATAATATCGAACAAAAATCAATCCCCAATAAACTGCTACATAAATATAATAGGCAACAATTGATGGCGCACCTAGTTTAAACATTAACCAAGTAAGAGGGAATGGTATACAACCGAAAATTGTTATCCAAATCTGATATTTTCTGATGTTGCCATGTGCCATCTGTAATGTGACAAGAGTGTTGCCTAATAATGTTGTAAAAGTAGAAAGAATTGTCCATACGATAAAAACATCGGCTTGCTCTGGCGGTGTGCCTAACCAAAGTTTTAGTATTTGGCGAGATTCTATCATTATAGGTAATGCAAGAACAAGCATGATATAGAATGAGAATCTACTACCACGACAAGCAAGTTTGAAAGCTGTGTCTTTATCACCTATAGCATATGACTTTGTAATCTGTGGGTTAAGTGCTATCATAAAGTTGTTGACAAAATTTTGAATAATGCCATTAACTTGTACTGCAACTCCTCGAGCAGCATTCACTATGACACCAAAGAAAATATTCATCAACATATTGATGCCCTGTGTATTAAGAATCCACGCTGTTTGTGCAAATAAGTTCCATCCAGCAAATCCCCACATTTCTTTAAAAAGTTTTTTGTTAAAACGGAAGATAAAAGATGTTTCTTCAAAATTGCGTAAACAGTATATCCAATAAATGGATGTTGTGATTATTGACACAATAACACCTAGAATAGAATATGTTATAAGTTTGTCAAAAGGTGATATATATATAGCATAACAAATTGCTAACTTAAGTAATGCATCAACAATAGTCATATATGCAAATGCAGACATTTTTTCATGTGCTATTATTGCTGAATGGAAAGGAATGTTCATTAAAGAGATGAAAGTGGTAATGGTAGCGCAATGTAAACACCATTGGGCTGCAACTTCGCGTCCTTCAGGTATCTGCATTTTGTTGCTAACGAACCACATGCCAAATGTTTCTATGAGTATTATGATAAGAATGCCCATAAATAGTTGGACGGAAATAGATGTAGAGAAAACTTGCTTAAGACGACTAAGTTCTCCTTTACCAAGTTCTACAGTGATGAATCTGCTTATAGCACTACTCATAGAACTTGTAATTATGCCAAACATACTGAGAAATCCAGCAATAACACTATTGATGCCATAATCCTCAACACCCAATGCTTGTAATATTACACGAGATGTAAAGAGACCGATGACCATTAATACCAGCATCCTGATATACAGCATCATCGTATTCTTCGCTATTCTTTTGTTATTTGAGGATATGTCGGACATTTTTGTAAAGTTAATAGTTTATAGTAGTGGGGATGGATCAGTTGAGAGTGTATGCTTTGTTTGGTCAACGGTCAACGGACAACAGTCAACAGACTTTGGGTATGCTTGCTGATAGCTGACGGCTGACAGCTGACAGCTAATAGCTAACAGCTACTTATACATTTCTTCATAATACTTCTGATAGTCGCCGCTGGTGACGTTATCCATCCAGTCTTGGTTGTCGAGGTACCAGCGTACTGTCTTCTCAATGCCTTCTTCAAACTGAAGCGATGGCTCCCAACCGAGTTCCTTCTGTAACTTCGTCGAGTCGATGGCATAACGCGCATCGTGACCTAATCTGTCGGTGACGAAAGTGATGAGGTCCATGTCAGGAAACATTTTATCTGGCATTGAGCTGTGAGCTGTGAGCTGTGAGCTGCTCATTGCTCGTTGCTCATCGCTCAAAGCAACTCTACCTAATGCGATGTCTACGGTCTTTATAATTGTTTTAATAATGTCGATGTTCTTCCATTCGTTGAAGCCGCCGATGTTGTATGTCTCAGCAATCTTGCCTTTATGGAAAATCAGGTCAATCGCTCTGGCGTGGTCTTCAACGTATAACCAGTCGCGGACATTCTCGCCCTTCCCATAGACAGGCAATGGTTTTCTGTGACGTATGTTGTTGATAAATAATGGAATCAATTTCTCTGGAAACTGATATGGTCCGTAGTTGTTGGAGCAGTTGGTCACGATAGTAGGCATTCCGTATGTGTCGTGGTATGCTCTCACGAAGTGGTCGCTGCTTGCTTTTGAAGCGGAATATGGTGAGTGTGGATTGTATTTCGTGGTTTCGTAGAAGAATTCGTCGCCGTAGGCTAGTGAGCCATGAGCCTCGAGCTGTGAGCTGTGAGCACTTGCTATAGTCTGATGAGGTGCTGGTATTCCTTCTGGGTGGTTCATCTCAAGAGCTCCGTAGACTTCGTCGGTACTTATGTGGTAGAAGATGCATTGGGCTGTGAGCTGTGAGCTATGAGCAATTTGGTATGGAATAGGTTGTGCTTCCCAATACAATTTCGCTGCTTGAAGGAGGCTCAGTGTTCCCATTACGTTGGTCTTTGCGAAGGTGAATGGGTCTTTGATGCTTCTGTCGACGTGACTTTCAGCAGCGAGGTGTATGATGCCATCGACATGCTCGTCTTGCATGAGTTGGTACACCGCTTCAAAGTCGCAGATGTCCATCTTCACGAACTTGTAATTTGGTTTTTCCTCGATGTCTTTGAGGTTAGCCAGATTACCAGCATAAGTGAGTTTATCAAGATTTATGATTTTATATTCTGGGTATTTGTTTACGAATAGGCGAACGACGTGGCTTCCGATGAAACCAGCGCCGCCGGTGATGAGGATGGTTCTTTTAGTCATGGTGTTTAGTTTTTAAGGTCAACAGACAACGGACAACAGTCAACAGACTTTGGGTATGCTTTGTTTGGTCAACGGACAACGGACAACAGACAACAGTCATGGTATGATTTTTATTGTTAGTTGTTTTGATTGTTTTTTAAAAACTCTATCAGTTTATAGATTTGTCCTGATATTGTCAATAATTTTGATTGTAATTCTTGTCGTTTTTCTGTAGTGCAATATTTCATGTCTTCACACAGATAGAGCATACTTTTCACTTCAGAACAACTTCCTTTGGAAATGTTTAGATAACGTATGTAAGTTCTGTCAGATCCGCTTTCTGAACCTTCGGCAATATTATTCATAATTGATATTGACGCTCTTTGTATCTGATCTTTAAAGCTAAAATCTTTACAATTTTGCATCATTTCATAAATGGCATTGACAAAAGTTCTTGTCTCTTGCCATACTCTTAAATTTTCTAGATTTCTAATTTTCATGGTAACTTAAATTTTTGGTTAAAGGTTTATATAATTGTGGACAATGTCTGTTGTCCGTTGTCTGTTGACTGTTGTCTTTTATTTTCAGTTTTCAGTTTTCAACTTTCAATTACTCTCATCAAATACTGTCCATACTGGTTCTTAATCATCGGTTGTGCGAGTTCGATGATTTTTTCTTTTGTGATCCAGCCTTGGGTGTATGCTATTTCTTCGAGGCAGGCTACTTTAAGTCCGGTGCGTTTTTCTAATACTTCAATATATGTCGATGCTTCTGCCAGTGAGTCGTGTGTTCCGGTGTCGAGCCATGCGAATCCTCTGTCGAAGACCTGTACCTTGAGTTCGCCGTCGTTGAGGAATGCTTGGTTCACCGATGTTATCTCGAGTTCGCCACGTGCCGAAGGCTTTATGTTTTTTGCTACATCAACGACTTTATTAGGATAGAAATAAAGTCCTACCACGGCGTAGTTGCTCTTTGGTTCTTTAGGTTTTTCTTCTATTGAGATGCAGTTGCCGTTTTTGTCGAACTCTGCCACGCCATAACGTTCAGGGTCGCTGACCCAGTAACCGAATACCGTGGCTTTGTTGTTTCGTTCAGCGTCGATGACGGCGTTTTTCAACAATGCTGTGAAACCAGCACCTTGGAAGATATTGTCGCCGAGTACGAGACAAGCGCAGTCGTCACCGATGAATTCTTCGCCTATGATGAAAGCCTGTGCGAGACCGTCAGGTGATGGCTGTTCAGCGTATGAGAAGTTGACGCCGTAGTCGGAACCGTCGCCGAGAAGACGTTGGAATCCAGGGAGGTCTTGAGGCGTTGAGATAATCAGAATGTCACGGATGCCAGCGAGCATAAGAGCTGATATCGGATAATAAACCATCGGTTTGTCGAAGATAGGAAGCAATTGCTTGCTTACGCCTTTTGTTATTGGGTAGAGGCGAGTGCCAGATCCGCCTGCGAGAACTATTCCTTTCATACTCAATCGCGTTTAAAAATATCTCTTGTATAGACTTTGTCTTTCACATCATCTAAGATGCTGTCGTATCTGTTTGCGATGATGGCTTGACTTAATCTCTTGAATTCTGTTATGTCGTTGACGACTTTGCTTCCGAAGAATGTGCTTCCGTCTTCTAGTGAAGGCTCGTAGATGATGACTGTCGCGCCTTTTGCCTTGACTCTCTTCATCACGCCTTGGATGGAACTCTGGCGGAAGTTGTCGGAATTGGATTTCATCGTGAGACGATAGACGCCGATGATTGGTAGCTCTGAGCTTTGAGCCATGAGCTTTGAGCTATATGTATTGTTATCGCTGTAAGCATACCATCCTGCCATCTTAAGCACTTGGTCGGCGATGAAATCTTTGCGTGTTCTGTTGCTTTCCACTATGGCGCTCATCATATTCTGAGGTACGTCTTCGTAGTTGGCGAGCAGTTGTTTTGTGTCTTTAGGGAGGCAGTAACCGCCATAACCGAAGCTCGGGTTGTTGTAATGATTTCCGATGCGAGGGTCGAGGCAGACGCCTTCGATGATCTGTTGTGTGTCGAGACCTTTGAGTTCGGAGTAAGTGTCGAGTTCGTTGAAGTAACTCACGCGGAGTGCGAGGTATGTGTTAGCGAAGAGCTTCACCGCTTCTGCCTCGGTGCTGCCCATAAACAAAACAGGCACGTCTTCTTTTATCGCGCCTTGTTTTATGAGCTCTGCGAACTGACGTGCTGCCTTGTCCAAGCGTTCGTCGTCTTGTTTGTAGCCGACGATGATACGACTTGGGTATAAGTTGTCGTATAAAGCCTTGCTTTCTCTAAGGAATTCAGGAGAGAATATGATGTTGTCGCTGCCTGTCTTCTTGCGGATGGCTTCGGTATATCCCACAGGAATGGTGCTTTTTATCACCATGATGGCGTTAGGATTATATTGCATCACCTTGGCGATTACGTCTTCCACAGCAGATGTGTCGAAGAAGTTCTTTGCGCTGTCGTAGTTGGTAGGCGCTGCTATCACCACGAATTCTGCGTCTTTATATCCGTCTTCTGCGTCTAAAGTGGCGCGTAAATTTAAGTCTTTATTAGCAAGATAATCCTCGATATAATCATCTTGTATCGGAGATTTCTTGTTATTTATCAATTCGACGCGTTCAGGCACAATGTCAACAGCAACGACTTCATTGTGCTGCGCTAATAATGTCGCGATAGATAATCCGACGTAACCTGTACCTGCGATGGAGATTTTCATGTTTTTAGCTGTTAGCTGTTAGCTGTCAGCTATCGGCATTTGGAGTTGATGATAGCTGATGCGTTGAGCTGGTTTGTTAATTTTTTTCGTTAGGAAAACCTTGTGTGATTCTGGATTTGATATTGGTTTTTATTATCAAGCTGACGGCTGACAGCTGATAGCTAGACTATCGCCATCCAAACGGATGTTTGCTTAACTCTAACTTCGCGAGTGGATGGTAGTCGCCTTTGAGTCCTATTGGTTGAGCGTTTCTGATGTCGTAGACCATCTCGATGCAGTTTCTTGCTTCGGAGATTCTGAATCCTTCGCCGGCGAATATCTTCTTATAGCTTTCGGTGTGGAGTTCAGTGAATCCTTGGCTGAATTCGAATTCGCTTCCGTCGATCATGATGGTTCTGTAAGTTCTCTTCTCACCTTGTACTGCGTTTTCTGGCAAGGTGTCGGCGTTGATGCTCAAGAAGTAACGTACTCTTGCTCTTTCAAGTTCGAGATATCCTGCCACTCTGTCGTGACTTGATACGTGAACGATGCTTTTCGTTGCCTTGCCGAATATCCATTGTAGCATATCGTAGAAATGGATTCCGATGTTAGTTGCCACGCCGCCGCTTTTGTTGATGTCGCCTTTCCATGAGGTGTAGTACCAGTTGCCTCTAGCTGTGATGTAGGTGAGGTCGACGTCGTATATCTTGTCTTTAGGACCTTCGTCGATTTTCTTTTTCAATGCGGCGATAGATTCGTGGAGACGGAGTTGTAATATCGTGTAGGCTTTTTGTCCTGTAGATTTCTCAACAGCTTCGAGAGCATCGATGTTCCAAGGGTTTAATACGACAGGTTTTTCGCAGATGACGTCGCAGCCGAGACGGAGACCGTAGCGAGTGTGAGCGTCGTGGAGATAGTTAGGAGTACATACTGTGATGAAGTCTATCTTTTCTCCTTTTTCGATGAGTTTGGTGTTATGACGGTCGAATAGTTCTTGTTCTGTGAAGAACGAAGCTTGAGGGAAGTAGCTGTCCATTATTCCGACGCTGTCGTTTTTGTCGTAAGCGGAAACCAAAGTGTTTCCTGTATCTTTTATCGCTTTGAGATGTCGTGGAGCGATATAACCACCTACGCCTATTATTGAGAAGTTCATTTTTTATGCTTTGAGCTTTGAGCTTTGAGCTTTGAGCTTTGAACACATAAATGCTCACTGCTCATAGCCCATAGCTCACTGCTAATTAATTTTCAATTTTCAATTTTGCTCCATATTCATCAACCCAGCCGATCTGTCGTGCTGGCACACCTGCCATCAGTGCGTTGTCAGGAACGTCTTTTGTCACCACTGCTCCTGCTGCTATCATGGCGTTCTTGCCGATGGTGACGCCGCAGACAATAGTGCAGTTGGCTCCTAACGACGCGCCTTCTTTCACTAATGTCTTCTTATAAACGCCGTGAACAGGATACTTCGCTCTTGGCACGGTGACATTGGTGAAGACGCAGCTTGGACCGCAGAATACGTAGTCTTCCAGTTCGACGCCTTCATAGATGGAGACATTGTTCTGAACCTTTACTCCATCACCAATCTTGACGTTGTTGCCGACATTGACATTCTGTCCGAAAGAACAGTTCTTTCCGATAACAGCACCAGACTGAATATGACAGAAATGCCAAATCTTTGTACCTTCGCCGATGACTACGTTATCATCGATGTATGAAGACTCGTGAACGAACACTTTGGCTGATGGCTGATGGCTGATAGCTGATTGCATTAGAGGTTTTCTTTTTCTATGTCTTTAAAATAATTCACTGTTCCGACTTTCAATTCGTATGTTGCGAGGTCGTCGCAGACGATGATGCCTTTAGGGTGCATCTGTAATGCGCTGACGGTCCACATGTGGTTGACGCTGCCTTCGATGACTTGAGCGATGGCTCTTGCCTTGCCGTGTCCGTTAGCTAAAATCATCACTTCTCTCGCATCCATCACAGTGCCGACGCCTACTGTCAAGGCTGTCTTTGGAACTTGGTTGATGTCGTTGTTGAAGAATCTTGAGTTAGCGATGATGGTATCTGTTGTCAATGACTTGACTCTTGTTCTTGATGTCAATGAAGAACCTGGTTCGTTGAAAGCGATATGACCGTCAGGACCGATGCCGCCCATGAAAAGGTCGATGCCGCCATACGACTTGATTTTGTCTTCGTAACGTTGGCATTCTGCTTCTAAGTCTTCAGCGTTGCCATTCAAAATGTTGACGTTTTCTTTCTTCACATCAACGTGGTTGAAGAAGTTATTCCACATGAAAGAATGATAACTTTCAGGATGGTTTTCTGCAATGCCTACATATTCGTCCATATTGAAGGTGACGACGTTCTTGAAAGACACCTTGCCTTGCTTGTAAAGCTCAATCAAAGCCTTGTATGTTCCGAGTGGTGTTGATCCTGTTGGAAGTCCTAAAACGAAAGGTCTTTCTTCTGTAGGATTGAATTCATTTATTCTTCTAACGATATGATTTGCCGCCCATTGCGACACTTTTTCATAATTAGGTTCAATAATAACTCTCATATTTTTGTTATGTTTTTATACAGCTTCGCCTACTAAGTCACATAGTATTTTTATGTAACTGCGTAGTTTCTATAATATTGCTACAAATTTAATTTATTTTTTTAAAGAGACGGAATAATATCCTTGCTAATTTTTATAATTTTGCAAAAAAAAATTAAGATGATACTTTGTTTAGAAACTTCAACTGCAGTATGCTCTGTTTCGTTGGTTGATAATGGTAATGTTATTGCGTTAAGAGAGAGTCTCGACGGTCAGAATCATGCTGAAAAAATAACTATTTTCATCGATGAAGTGATGAAGGAAGCTGGCGTGGCTTACAAAGATTTAGATGCTGTCGCGACAAGTATGGGTCCTGGTTCTTACACTGGATTGCGTATAGGCGTGAGCACCGCTAAAGGTCTTTGTTACGCAATGGAAAAACCGCTTATCGCAATCGACACTCTCGCTGCGATGGCGAATGGTTTTGTTAGCAATCAGCAGCCAACAGCCAACAGCCAACAGCCAACAGCAATTTTGTGTCCGATGATTGATGCTCGTCGTATGGAGGTTTATACTGCTTTCTTCAATGAGAAATTAGAGAAGATTTCTGATACAGAAGCTCTTGTCGTTGACGAGAATTCTTTCATGGAGTTGAAGCAAAACAATCATCTTTATCTCTTTGGCGACGGTGCCGACAAACTCGCTTCTCTCTTTGAAAATGAAGCAAATATCACTGTGGTAGAGAAATTTCATTGCTCAGCGGCATATATGGCAAAACTCGCTGACGAAGCTTTCAAAAACAAACAATTCGTCGACGTAGCATATTTCGAGCCTTTCTATCTTAAGAACTTCGTTCCAGGTATTCCGAAGGTGAAGGGATTGGAGTAAGAACTAAGGCTGTTGAACCAAGAACCAAGAACTAAGATTTGGTGTTATTTTGAGCGTATTTGGGAGATAAAGGTTGCTATTCTTTTCTCTACGCTAATCACATCCGATATTAGTTTTTTATAACTTTCTTCATCTAGATACTGGAAATAGTACGATAACTCTATTTGTGTTTCTAATTCATATGCGGACCCAATAGCTATTTCCAAATACCTAGCAAATTCTGCCGAAGATGACCGTGAAGCACCTTCGGCTATATTCGATGGTATCGATATTGCGGAACGTTGAATTTGATTTATAATAGCACTATATTGAGGAAAGATTCTTGTATGATGACAAACATTCTTTGCCAAAAGCATAGAATCTTTCCAAATGTCATAATTTCTAAAGTTTCTCATGGTTTCATAATTTTAATTAATAATGGAAAAAGGTTTAACAACCTAGTTCTTAGCTCTTAGTTCTTGGCTCTTAGTTCTTGGCTCTTAGTTCTTAGTTCTTAGTTCTTAGTTCTTCGTTTCTTCCTTCCTTCAGATTTTGTTACAATCAAGAAATCAAGCTGTTTCTTTATCAGGTTCACGCTCTTGACTTGTACCTTGACTTCATCGCCGAGGCGATAGATGTTGCCGTAGTCTTGTCCGATGACGCGGAAGTTTTCTTCGTCGAGGTAATAGAAGTCATCGTTGAGGTCGGCGTAGCGTACCAAGCCTTCACATTTGCTTTTCTTAAGTTCGACATAGATGCCCCATTTGCTGATACCAGAGATGAGTCCGTCGAATGTCTTTCCGACATGATCCTGGAGATATTCCGCTTGCTTGTATTTCACTGATTCACGTTCCATCTCGGCTGCTCGTTTCTCCATATCGCTGGCGTGGAGACATAATTCCTCGTATTCTTCTCTGTCGGCACTTGGTTGATTTTCTATGAGATAGCGTTCTATCAGACGATGTACCATCAAGTCAGGATAACGACGGATTGGTGATGTGAAATGGGTGTAATATTGGAACGCAAGTCCGTAGTGACCGATGTTTGTGGTGCTGTAGACAGCCTTTGCCATCGTCCTGATTGCCACCGACTCGACGAGGTTTTTCTCGCCCTTGCCATCGACGGCTTCGAACAATGCGTTGTATGACTTCACTAACTTTTCGCGCGAACTGATGTTCATGCTGTAACCGAGTTTAGATACGAGCTGAATGAAGTTATAAAGCTTCTCTGGATTAGGTTCGTCGTGGATACGGAAGACGAAAGTATAGTCCTTGAATCTGCTGTCAGGTTTCGCAATGGTCTCGGCTATCGTCTTGTTTGCCAGAAGCATAAAGTCCTCGATGAGCATATTGGCTTCTTTCTGTACCTTGACGTAAGTGTCGATAGGCTTGCCATTTTCATCCAAGATGAATTTCACTTCTTCTGAATGGAAATTGATACAGCCTTCTTTCATTCTCTTGGCTCTTAACTTAGTTGCTAAGTCGTTGAGAACCATAAGTTCTTTCTTGTTGTCGCCATCAGCGCCTTCTATCATTTCCTGCACTTCTTCATAAGCATAACGGCGATTAGATTTTATGACTGTCTTGCCTATCCAGGTGTTGACGATGTCGGCGTTTTCGTTGAGCTCGAATACTGTAGAGAACGCGAGTTTTTCTTCGTCAGGACGCAATGAACAGACCATGTTACAGAGTTTCTCTGGCAACATAGGTATCGTTCTATCAACGAGATATACTGATGTTCCGCGGTCTTGTGCTTCATCGTCGATGGCGGAACCAGGTCTCACGTAATGTGACACGTCAGCGATGTGTACGCCGACTTCATAATTTCCATTATCGAGATATCTCAATGAGAGTGCGTCGTCGAAGTCTTTCGCGTCGTGCGGGTCGATGGTGACGGTGAAGACCTCGCGGAAGTCGCGGCGTTTCTTTATCTCTGCTGCTGGAATCTTATCTGAGATGGCTTTAGCTTCTTTCTCAACGGCTTTCGGGAACTCGAGAGGATATTCATATTCCGCGAGGATTGATTGCATCTCGACGTTGTTTTCGCCTGGATTACCGAGCACTTTCACTATTTCACCAAACGGATTCTTGGCGTTGTCGGGCCATTCTGTAAGATGTACGATGACCTTCTGACCATCTTTGGCATCTTTATATTTACCTTTAGGAATGAAGATGCTGAGCGGCATAGAAGAGCGGTCAGGCACCACGAAAGCGAATCCGTGTGAGAGGCTGAAGATACCGACGAAATCGGTCTTGGCGCGTTCGATGATCTCGATGATTTCACCTTCGTTTTTCTTGCTCTTACGTTTAGGGAACATCGCCACTTTGACCTTGTCGCCGTGCAAAGCCTTGCCTGTGTTGTTAGCAGCGATGAAGATGTCTTCGCCTTCTTCGTCAGGGATGACGTACGCTTTACCGGTATTTTTCATGTCGACGGTACCGATGACGACTTGCTGCTTAGGACCGAATTCGTGTATGCAGTCAGGGTGCAGCAGGTAACGATAAGGCTTGTCTTCGATGAGTTTACCTTCCTTATGGAGCGTGACGAGAATCTGGTAAATCACGTCTTTTCCTGCGGCGTCGCGGACCGACATTATTTTCGCTATTTGTTTGTAATTCATCGGTTTGAAAGGATTCTCGCCGAAGATAGTAAGTATGGTATTTACAAAAGTGCTGAGGCTATTCTTGTTTTTCTTTTTTGACATAGTATAGTTGTTTTTAAAGTTTGGAAAGGACTATTGTCCGTAGTCCGTTGACTGCCGAAGGCACTACAAAAATAAAAAAAGTATCAACCATATAACGATTGATACTTAAAAAATGTTGCCCAACCAGGGTTCGAACCTGGACTTTACTGATCCAGAGTCAGTCGTGTTGCCAATTACACCATTGGGCATTTGCGGTTGCAAAGATAGTAAAATTAACAATTGACAATGTACAATTAACAACTTTATTTTAAAAAAAAGAAGCAATGGAATTCCATCGCTTCAGTTATGTTATTTTGAATTTATGTAATCGTTATTTTACTGATTTTATAAATTCATCAACCACTTCATCAGGTTCGATTAAAACGCGTCTTCTAGCTGAAGAATCGTAACGGGTAATCTTAGTTGAATGTTTCTTATAATACTTGATAGCAGCGGCTTTATCATCATTTTGGATGAGATATTTAAGTACTGTTGTGATACCGCTAGCGTCAATTGCATATTGGTTAGCTTTATCTATATTACCATTTTCTAAGAAGTAATTGATTAAATTAGCAGAAGTTTTAGAAAGATGATTTTGGTTGTTAGTTTTATTAACATAAGAACCCAAATTACCATAAAGATTTTCAGCTTCTACAATTCTACCTTCAGCGATAAGTTCGTCGATAAGGGTGAGATATTGTTCAGATATTAACTCTCCCATTTCTGGAGAGGCAGCCAAATGATCCAATGCTTTGTCTAGATTCTTGTTTTCAACAGCTTCTGCAAATCTGACAGCATAAGCTTCTGGTGAGATGTCTTTTGCTGGTATTATTATCAATAATATTAACAAGGCAGCGAAGATAACGGCTATTTTTGCAAATATTGAAGACTTTTGCCACCATTGACGAACGACTTGTTTTTTCAGTTTTTCAAGTTCTTTTTCGTATTCATTGACTTTAAGCAAAACTTCATAATCGTTAGCAAAAGCCATTTTTGCTCTGTTAATCAGTTCTTGTTGTCTTATTCTCCACTCTGCAGTGATTTCAGAGTTTTTTGCAGTTGCTTTAGGCTGAATATATACGAGCAAATCTAAAATCTCTTCCTTAATTTGAGGTATAGCGAATGATCGTATAACATCTAACTGTAATGATTTACGTTTTAAAACATTTTCATCATTGCCAATGGATGAAAATTTATTGTCAAGTTCTTCAATTACTTTAGAATTTACACTAGGGAAGTCGTAATTGCAATAAGGACATTGTGTCGCAAATGCTGGTCTTGGTTTACCGCATTCTGGACATTTTTCGGTAGTTTTTTCCATATTCTAATATTAATTAAACCAACTGGCTATTTTTGTAGTAAAATAATTTTGTACAGATTTCATTGTAGAAGGTTCGCCTTTTGATGAACCATTTTTAGAGCCGTCATTGCTTAAAATAGAGGCCATACCTTTGACTTCTTGGAGGGCAAATCTAGCAGCATCAGCACCAGTACGAACTCGTTCCATTTCAATGTCGTAATCGAAGTTTGCCTGTTGCATTTTATATTCCTGATCAAATTCTCTTTCAGCGATAATATCAGAGCGATTATCTTCGTATTGTTGCATTTTGAATGCCCAGTTTCTTTCTTCGATTTCGCGTCTACGAGCAGCTATTGCATTATAGTGTCCTTCAACTGTTTTTACGAGAGTTCTACCTTTTGGTGCAGCTGTAGAAAGAGGATTTATTTGTGCTATCAGTTCAACAACTTTTTCTGCTGAAGCTTCTGTTTTTGCAGTAGTCCATTGAGCATAAGCTTCGTTGTATAATTTATCTCCTTCAAGGTCTATCTTTTGCTGGTAAACCACTCCGATCTTTTCATAAGCTTTCAAATAAGCGTCTTTACAAATTTCAGGCACTTCTGACAATCTAACCATAGCTTCATCAAATTGCTGTGATTTAGCTAAAGATTCAGCCTCAGCTATGATAAAGTCAATTTGTGAGTTGTAATACTCAATGATTTTATCTTTACCTTGGTTGATGCATTGGACAATAGCAGGATTATTTACGTTGATGGATTTAATGGCATTTAGATATGCCTTGGTTTCATTTTCACCAACGCCCTTAACAGAAGGGAGTTCGCTGCTTGAGAACAAATCTCCTGTGATGGCATCGCCAATATATATAGTAGGCGCTAATGTGAGTGCAATCATAGGAGGTGTTGTTGCTGTAAAATCTTTTGATATTTCAGACAAGTTGGCTGTTATGATAAATCTTTTATCGATAGAGTTTCCAGCCATACCTTGTTTTGCTACAATCTGAGTAAGTTTGTTGTTTAATACAGATATTGCATAAGAAGGAATATTAGCATTAGAAACAACATAAGGGCTTAATACTATTCGGCCAACATCATCTGTCTTTGACAAGTTATTTTGAGCATAAGAACTTATTGCATAAGAAAATAACAAGGCAAGAAAAATACCAATTATATATTTTTTCATAATAAAATATTATTTTAGACATTTAATATCAAATCTTACTCATGCAGTTACTTGGTAAGTTAGATACTCTTTTGTCATTGATTACCAATATTGAGCACCGATTATCAATTGAGCTTGGCCTAGACCTTGCATCATTAATTTTGATTCTACTTCAAAATTGTCTTTTAAATATTTTCTAAGGCCACCAACCCAACGGCGTGCGTCAACGCCTCTTACTTTACCATTGACTTCTTCTTCAAGTGGTATTCTGACTTCTTCAAATAACATTTGATTTTCAGTAGCTACAGAAGTGTTGAAACGTCCTTGTACTGTGTTATCTGACATCCAGTTTTCTATAATGGTACCTAACATTTCTCCGTCGAATTCTTCTTCAAGATCATAGTTGCTGTTATCCCATAATTTGATTCTCACAACGATTTCACGACCATTAGTGAATAAATCGTCGAAATAAGCTTGTAATTGTGAGTTGAATAAATCGATGTGTGACAATACAGCTTCTTCAAGTAAGATAGGCAATTCTGTAGAGAAGCTTGGGCTACCTGTTCCAGAAGAACCTGCTATTTGCTTATCGGTATAAGCATCAAGTCCTTGAAGGTTGAATGTCAAAGAACGTTTTGGACCTATTTGATTTATTGTATATGTAAGCTGCATGATGATGTCAGCTTTGGCAACTTTCTTAAGTTTGTCAATAGGAGATTCAGCTACAGATGCACCATCTTTGCTTGTGAGCATAGCGTCTTCTGCTGATTGGTTTTGTAAGGTTTTAAGTGCAGATTCTAGGTTCTTCAAAGGAAAACCACGTTCTGCCATCATTTCATTTATTTTGCTTATTGCAAGCATTAAGTCTGCGTCGTTCAACAATGCAGCTTCGTAATTAGGAACAATCTTAGGAGTTCCTTGATTGTCAAAAGTTTGTGTATATCCGTTTTTATTACACCACAAATCACTTGGCACAACCATAATAGTTGGTTTTTTTGCTTGAGCAAATGTTGCCAATGTGGACGATAGTAATAATATTACGAGTAAAAATAATCTTTTCATAAACTAGATTTTTATGTTTAAAAAAGTATTGGGAAAACTCCCAATACTTTTTGAATTTGTTTTATTTAGATGTATGTCAAAATGACTTTTAGAAACCAGCGCCAAGTGCTTTGATAATACCGGCAGCTTCCATTTCTTTTCTTAAAGCATCTTTTGAAACAGAAACTCTGACGCCCACTTTGTACATCTTACCGATTTTAATGATATCTCCAGGTGCAGGAATGCCGTTGTTTACGAAGTTGACATATTTCATATACTTGCCACCATCTGTGAAGAATTCTTTAAAATAGGCTTCATGTGTTGTTTCTGCATTTAAATCATTTACGATAGCCTTTTGTGCAGGAACTCTGGAATTGCTTGTGCTCAAGGCAGCAACGCCTTTGAACAATACTCCATGAACTGCGTTTTTGCCAGCTTGGTCTCTAGCAACGTCTTTGCTCTTTGAATAAGACCAGACCTTTACTAAGATTGAACCCTGTGTTGCTTGACCTGTTGTAGGTTCAATTTCGTATTGCCATGTTAATGTATTATTGTCAGCAAGTTTTTTGGTGCTACCGCAAGATGCAAGAAACATCACGCAACAAAGAACTAATATTTTGTTAATAAGTTTTTTCATACTTGGATTTTTAATGTGTTTTTAATTATTATCAGTTCCTAAAGTATGATTTATTTTTTCTTCTTAACAACTTGTTTTACAACCATACCTACAGCAGCTTTTTTGTTAGCGCTGAGAACTGAACCTTTAACGCTTTCTGCTTCTTCAGCTGTTTCTTCAGTTGCTTCTTCAGTTGCTTCTTCTTTGTCTGTGAGTGAATATCTGTTATCCCAAACACCTTTCTTGTCTACTGTAACAACGCCAATAGATTTCCATTCGATTTTATTTGTTTTTTCATTCAATACTGGTTCGAGGAGATTGAATTTTTCACCACCTTCAATACCTTCTTTCATACCGATGTCAGCCATTAAAGGATCAACAGAAACGATTTGTGAAACTGGTGCAAATACTTCGTATAATTTTTGCATTTTAGCAAACAATTTATCGATATTTCTAATGATTGTCTCGTTAATTAAAGCATCGTCTGGTTTGCTAGCGCCTTCAATACCAATAGCTTCTGCGAGGCCGCCTTTAGCGTCAAATGTACTGCTGCTGCCTGTTTGGATACCTACGAGTGACATTGGGAATGTGTAAGCATTGAATTTTTCCATGTCGATTTTATTGTCAGCTGTGAACATTTCATAGAAAGCAGCTTTGATTTCTTCTGTCCATTCAAGTTTGTAAAGAGCAGTAGTTGCTTTTGCTGAATAACCTTTGCTTGTTGCAGCGTAAGCAGCTTCAGCGGCAGTAATCATAATATTTGATGCTGGAGCTGGAGTTTGGCTTGCGATAAATAATGCAAGATTTTTTGAAAATGCAGCGATAGGTTCATTTTCGTAGAAAGATAACTTTGAGAAAGTTACGAAAGTATTAGCGATAAGGTCTTCGCCTTGGTCAAAGATAGCTTGAACGCCTCTTGATACAGCTTCAGCTTCAGCGACAGCTGCTTGGTTTGCATTGTAAGCTGCACGTTCTTTGATCAATTCGTAATCCCATGAACCATCATCTTGGATGTTGAACCATTTGCGGATGAGTTGGTTACCAATCTTTTCTGTTTCATTGATATTTTGGATTGCTGAAATGAGATCTTCTTCATATTTAGATGAAGATTTCAAATCTACTAACAATTGTTTAGCATCTGCAATAGAAAGGTTGTCAAAACCATTTTGGAAACGTGTGATGAGTTCCATCAATGATCCTTTAGGTTTGCCACCATAAGCTTGAGTGTAAGAAATAGCATGTTCGTTGTATTTATCTGGGAATGGATAACCTTGCCATGCTTCGTCTAATTGTTTTGTGAAATCTTCTGCACCATCAAGTGTAGGTTCATCTGTTGTTAATAATACCATATGCAAAGAACTTCTTTGATACTTTGGCATTTCAACGTCTTGAGCTTTAACTGTGTAGCCAAGTGCTAAAATAGCAACAACTACTAAAGATAAAATTTTTTTCATATCCGTAATTTTTTAGTTAATATAATTGATTATGTTATTGTCTATAAAATTTGAATTGCTTGTTGTAGTTTTTGTACCTGCAAATGTAGAAAACTTTTTAAATAATTAACATAATTTTAAAACTTTTTTTAACGAAATTTGTTATATATTGATTGTCAATTTCATAAAAAGGAAAGGACTCGGTACCGAGTCCTTCCTGTCCTTTTAAAATACATCAATAATTTATTGATTCTTTATTACTGCTGCTGCGCCTAAAATCGCTACGTCGTTATCTGGGAGCTCTGATACTCTGACGTCGACGGAGCCTTTATATACGAATAACAAATTCTCTGCAAATGACTTACGTACTGGATTAAGGAGCACGTCGCCGGCTTTGACAGGGCCGCCCATCAAGAAGACGGCTTCTGGTGATGAGAAAGAACAAGCGTTTGCCATGGCCAATCCTAAGATGTTGCCTGTCTCTTCAAATATCTTGAGTGCGAGAGGGTCGCCTGCGTTAGCGGCGTCACCTACTGCCTTACTTGTCAATTCTTCAGCAGGAATCTTTGATAATACGCCGTCGTATGAAGGGTTGTTTTCTAACATCTCAAGTGCTGTACGACGAATACCTGTCGCTGATGTGTAAGTTTCAAGACAGCCTTTCAAGCCGCAACCGCATTGACGTCCGCCTGGTATCACGATGGAGTGGCCTAATTCGCCAGCGCCGCCTGTGGCACCGAGGAGCAACTTGCCATCCACGATGATGCCTGTTCCAACACCTGTACCTAAGGTGAACATAATCAAATGTTTCATGCCTTTGCCTCCACCGTAAATCATCTCGCCGAAAGCAGCTGCGTTGGCGTCGTTAGAAACAACGACAGGAACATCCATATATTTGTTAACAATCTCTTGTACGTTGAAATCGCCTTTGAAATTGAGGTTGGTAGCTCCGCTGAAAGTGCATTTGTAAGAGTTGCCGTTAGGAGCGCAGATGCCGATGCCTTCAATGTTCTCAATCTCATTTTCCTTTATCATCTCCTTGACGAGATCGGTGATGTCTTTGAGATATACTTCGATGTCGAAATATTTGTTTGTAGGAATGTTACGACGTGTAACAATCTTACCGTCTTCACGAACCAAACCGATGTCGGTGTTTGTGCCGCCGATGTCAACACCTATAGAATATGTATGTGCCATAGTTTTATGTTTTATCGTATGGACGCGATTAATCGCGTCCATACATTGTTAATTATCAATTGAATCAAAATCCTTCGTAACTCTTCAGCTCTATCAAAGTGGCGTTCATCTCGTATTGAGCGGAATATAATTCCAAGATTGCATTTTGATAGTATTCTGTTTCAGTTACATAGTCGATGAGATTTAATTCGCCTTTTTCAAAAGCCTTGAAAAGCAATGCCTGACTGTCAAATTCTTGCAATGATGAAGCAAGGATTCCGATGTTGTCTTGAAGTGCTTTTGCCTTTGCATAAAGACTGTTGAGATAGTTGTAAGTCATTGCTTTTTCGTTTGTTAACAATGCTTCTGTTGCTTCAGCATGCATCTTGGCGCTCTTCACGGTTCCTTTGTTATGCCATAATGGAAGCACCAATCCTATTGAAGGACCGTGTTCTCCTTCTTCGTTGCCTTTAGCGATTTCTGCTCCGTAGCCGATGCTGAATTTAGGGAACCATTGTGCTTTGCTCAACTTGACATTTTGTTGGTCGATGGCAATCTGCTGACGCATCTGCTCAAAGACAGGATTTACGTTTTCGATATTAGCATACCATTCGTCGAAGTTTTCTGGCAATGCTACGATAGCGTAGTCTTCATATTGGAAGTCAATGTCTTTACCTCCGTTCATGGTCTTTAATGTCGCCATTAAGTTATCATGATGAATAACTTCTAAATCGTAGTTGTTCTTGGTATTTGCAAGGTTCATCTTAGATTTGTTATAATCTAAAACATTAGTTGCTCCAGCTTCCATCATTTTTTGATAAGCATCAGCGATTCTCACAGCATTGTCGTAGTTTTGTTTGTAAAGAGCAAGTTTCATCTTACAGAAAATCAATTCTGTACAGATGGCTTGTGCTTCTGATAACACTGCTAATCTGTCTATCTCATATTGAGTGTCAATGATTTGAGATGACATCTTTCTTATCTTATTCTGATGTGAATATACTGTTGGGAAGTCGAATTCTTGAGAGATGCCGAGTTCAATCTTACTGCTTTCTTCGCCGTAACCGAATTTGTAACCTGCTTCAATCTCAGGGTTTTCCACGAGAGCGTGAGCGTTATTTTCTGCTTTGCCTGCTTCCATCTGTTTGTAATGTGCCGACAAAACAGTGCTGTTGACTTCTATCGTATCCAAGATATTTTGATAAGCATATTGCGCGAAGGCTGTGTTTATGCTTAAAACTAATAATAATGTCAATATGTTCTTTTTCATCGTCTTAATCATTTTGTGAAGTTTGTTTTTTCGCATGAATCATTTCGTAAACGATAGGAATGACATAAACGTTGAGTAATGTCGATGTCAAGAGACCGCCGAGTACCACGACTGCCATTGGGCTTTGGATTTCGTTACCTGACTGGCTACCATTGATAACCATAGGGATGAGAGCCAATGCTGATGTGAGGGCTGTCATGAGGATTGGGTTGAGTCTGTCTCTAGATCCTTCAAGAACAGATTGACGTAATGATACTCCGTGCGCTGCTCCGTATTGATAACGTGAGATGAGCAAGATACCGTTACGAGTAGCGATGCCAAACAAGGTGATGAAACCGATGATGGCAGGGATACTGACAGTATTTGATGAGATGAATATCGCGAACACACCGCCTATCAATGCCAATGGAAGGTTGATGAGTGTGATTGCTGATAATGTAATGTCTTTGAATTCACCGTATAAGAGGAGGAATATCACAAAGATAGCGATGAATGTCATGAGAAGCAATGTTCTTGAAGCTTTCTTCGCGCTTTGGAACTGACCGCCGTATTCTACTAAATAATTTTCAGGAATATTGACGTGTTCGTTAACTCTTTGTTCTATTTCGTTGACGATACTTACGACGTCGCGGCCTGATGTGTTGGCTGATACGACGATCTTACGTTGTACGTTCTCGCGGCTGATACTGTTAGGACCGCCTACTGACACGATTTCTGCTACTTCTTCGAGAGGAATCATAGCACCTTCGCCGTTGACTATCATAGCTGATTTGATGCCTTCTATGCTTTCTGTGTAGTTTTTATTAAGACGTAAGACGAGGTCGAAACTACGTTGTCCTTCATATACTTCTGATACTTTTTCGCCAGAGAAAGCGAGTTCGATATAATGGTTGAACTCTTCCATGCTGATGCCGTAGCGAGCGAGCATATCGCGTTTAGCACGGATTTGTAATTCTGGTGTCTCTGTCTGTTGCTCAACGCTGACGTCAACGAGACCTTCGATGCCTTCAATTTCAGCCTTGATATCGTTGGCAGTCATGAAGAGCTGTGTCAAGTCTGGTCCGAAGATTTTTATCGCGATGGAAGCTCTTGTACCGGTGAGCATGTGGTCGATACGGTGACCGAGAGGCTGACCTACTGTTGAAGCGATGCCTGGAACAGAGGCGAGTTTCTCACGCACGTCGGCGAGGAATTCTTCTTGCGAGCGGTCCTTCAAGTCGAAGTTGACGTCTATTTCGGCGCCGTTGGTCGATTGTGAGTGCTCATCGAGTTCGCCGCGTCCTGTACGACGTGCTGTTGATGTCACTTCTGGAATTGACAACAACTCACGTTCGATGATCTTACCGAGTTCGTTGTTTTCGTATAATGAAACACCTGGCTTACATACTGCTGAGATTGTCAATGAACCTTCGTTGAAGTCAGGCAAGAAGCTTTGTCCCATATTGAAAAACATAGCTAAGGCAATGATAAACACTACCAATGTTCCGCCGATGACCGTCTTCTTATGTCCTAAAGCCCATTCTAATGATCTTGTATAAACTCTTGAGAGATGGCGTGCTACCCAGCTTTCTTTCTCTTGTTTTGCGAGATATTTGTCTGATGTGAGCATCATCTTGCAGAGAAGCGGTGTCACTGTCAATGCTACTACGAGCGACATCAACAATGCGATGATGTAAGCGATGCCGAGTGGTTTCAACATTCTGCCTTCCATTCCTGACAAGAAGAAAATAGGTGTGAAAGCGACGATGGTAATCAATGTAGCATTGATGATTGAAGTACGGATTTCGCATGAACCGTTATAGACTACGTTGAATATAGAGTCGCGTTCTTCTTTTGGCTTAAGGAAGTTTTGTCTCAATCGTTTGTAAACGTTTTCAACGTCGATGATGGCGTCGTCAACCAAAGAACCGATAGCGATACACATACCGCCTAATGTCATTGTGTTGATATTCATTCCCATGAGATGAAGAACGATGAGTGTTCCTAATAATGACAAAGGAATTGCTATGATTGAGATGAGTGTTGTTCTGAAACTGCCTAAGAAAAGCAATAAGATGATGATGACGAAGATAGCACCTTCGATGAGAGCTCTCGCTACATTGCTTACAGATGCTTCGATGAAGTCGGCTTGACGAAAGATCTTGGTGTCCATCTTGACGTCTGCTGGAAGTGACTTCTTGATTTCTCTGAGGTTTCTTTCAATATTTTTTGTTACTTCTAAAGTATTTATGTTAGGTTGTTTGGATATTGAAAGGATGATAGCTTCTTCTGCGTTGAGTGATGCGAATCCCATCTTCACTGCGCTGCCGAGAACTACGTCTGCCACATCAGAAACTACAACTGGTTTGCCGTTGATAGTCTTGATATATGTCTTTCCGAGTTCTTCAAGGTCTGTTGTTCTACCTATACCTCTGAGTGCGTATTCGTTGCCGAAGTCACGGATGACACCGCCTACAGAGTTGACGCACATGCTTTCGCAGATGGCTGTCATTTCTTCCATGGTGATGTCGTAATGTCCCATCTTGACAGGGTCGACGAGTACTTGATATTGCTTGAGGTCGCCGCCGATGATAGTCACTTGCGACACACCGCCTGTTGATAAGATAGCTGGTTTTACAACCCATTCTGCCATAGTTCTGAGGTCCATCATGGATGTGCTGTCAGCTTGGAGTCCAACGAAGAGAATCTCACCCATAACACTTGATTGTGGGGCGAGGATTGGTGTCACGCCTGAAGGAAGTGCTTCTTCGAGTGTAACCATCTTTTCGCTGACGATTTGACGAGCGCGGTATACGTCCATGCCCCAGTCGAATTCAATCCATACGAAAGAATAACCCATCATTGATGCTGAACGCACGCGGCGTACGTTGGTAGCACCGTTCATAGCTGTCTCGATAGGGAAAGTAACGAGACGTTCCACTTCTTCTGCAGCCATACGATGAGCGTCGGTCATGACGACGACGGTAGGTGCTGTCAAGTCAGGGAAAACGTCGATATCCATCTGGCGCATTGAACTGTATCCGCCGATGATTAACAAAATTGCTCCTACGAGTACGAACAATTTGTTTTCTAATGAAAACTTGATGATTTTATTTAACATAGACACCTCCTTGGATTAATGAACGTGACCTGCGTGTGGATCTAATGCAGCTGAGCCTTGTGCCAATTTCACGTTGACAGCGCCTTTGCTTACTACTCTCTCACCTGCTGTTACGCCTTTGAGGATTTGTGTCTTGCTTCCATCAGTAACACCTTTGGTGATGATACGTTTCTCGAATGAATCGACGCATGTTTGAACGAAGACGCAGTAGATGCCCATTTCTTCAACGATAGCGCTGTTTGGTAACATGACGCCCATCTTGTCGCTTTCAGCTGTGATGTATATCTCAACGAAAGAACCAGGAATGAGGTTGCCGTTGTTCTTTACTTCAAAAGTAACAGGAATCAATGGGTTGTTGATGTCTGTTGTCTTGCCGTAAGATAAGAGACGTCCGCCTAAGTCATTCAATGTGTAGACGATACCTTCGTTTGTCTTTACGTTAGCTGTCTTGATGTCTTTCAAAACAGGATAGTATTTTGATTGTAAGTCGGCACGGAGATAGAGTTTGTTGTTTTGTGCCAATGTCATGATAGCTTGACCAGCTTCTACGTAAGAGTTGTTTGGGACTAATATTCCGCTTATTGAACCTGTGATGGTTGCTCTGTGGAGAGTCTTGCCGTCAGGATAGTTCTTAAGCATATTGTCGTAATGTTTCTTAGCCTTGAGGTATTCTGATTTTGCGTCAAGCAATTCACTTTCAGAGATGATTTTTTCTTCTGCGAGAACTTGCTTACGTTCGTAATCTAATTTTGCCTTTTCATATTCTACTTCAACTTCTTCACGACGTGTTGAGAGGTTGTCGTCAGCCATATTATCGTTGGCAATGCTGAATAATATCTGTCCTGATTTAACATCTAAGCCTTGTACGATGTCCTTGCTTTCGAAAGTCACGATACCGCTTGTTGTAGCTGTTAATATCTTTTCACTTTCTTGTGAAGGAACGATTTGAGCTGATGTTCTGATGACTTGATAAAGAGGTTCTGTCACTACTTCAACGACTTCAAAATCAATTTTCTTTTGTTGGTCTATTGGGAAATTGATGGCGTCGTCGCCATGGTTATGCTCGTGGCTATGAGCTGCTGGCTGTGAGTTGTGAGCATGGTCGTGATTGTGACCTTCATGATCATGATTGTGAGCATCGTGGTTATGGTCATGATTATGGTCATGATTGTGATCATGGTTGCAAGCTGCTGAATGATCGTGGTTGTGATCGTGGTCATGGTTATGATCTTCGTGATCATGATTATGGCTGCAGCTTTCTGAATGTTGATGACTGTGATTGTGAGCAGCTTGTTGTGCTTTGTCATTAGCGCAAGAAATCAATCCTACGATAATAGCTATAACTAATAATATTCTTTTCATTTTTTTATTGGGTTTTACGTTTTAAATCATAAGGCTGTGCCTTACGTTATATCTATTACGCCCTTTCAGGGCTTATGGTAGACGCGATAAATCGACGTCTCTACAATTGTTAACTATCAATTGTCAATTTAAAGGCGGTGCTCGTAATCCGAATATTGCATCAACATGCGGATTCTTGAATATCAAAGGAAGGAATTCTCGTCGGAAGTCGATACCTTTGTTTTTAAGAATATCATTTAGTGAAAAATCAAAGAACGAAATAATGTACCATCCTGATATCAAAGTGTTTATATCAAGATATGTCTTTATCTCGTGATTATCTTTTGGTGCGTATAAGTCGTCGATTGTACAGTCAGACTCATCGCAATCGTTGTTACTATCGTGATTGTGGTTGGAAGTGCAGGAGTCAGTGTTTTCGCATGTGCTATGACTTAACTGGCTGAGACATAATGTTGTTGTATTGTTATGATGATGATGTGGCACGATAGTATGAAGCATAAGCACCATACATGCCAGGAAGAGTGATATGTTTTTGATCTTCTTTAACATCATCATTAATATTTTTATTATTTTGCTGAGTTGTAACCTGATACAGGGATAAGCGACATTGCCCAGCATGATCCGTAAGGTGCTCCTGAAAGTTTGACTTTACTACCATCGAAGCTTACGGAATATTCCTGTAATTTCTGCTGTGTTGGGTCGCCACTGCCGCTTTGGTGCATATCATCGGAGTCGGTAATCCATAATTTAGTAATCATACCTGTAGCATTATCTATTTCGTAGCCCCACAATGTCGTTGCGTGGAGCAGACCACCGTTAGAGTTCAATGAGATGACAAGAGATACAACGCCTCTGTCGATGAATTCCACTACCAAGTCGGAGAATTTCTTCAAACGTGCGTCGCCAGAAAGACCAGAGCCATTGCCCCATATGCTGTAGTTGTTGTATTCTTTAGAAATAAGATTGCTGAATTCACTAGGGAATAAATCACTTTTATATTCGTGATATACCTTTGGTAGGATTTGATTCCATACGCTTGAGTAATAACCGCCTGATGTAGAGCTGAGAGGTTGAGCGATACTTCCTGCAGATGCATATTTTTGTACGTTACGTCCTTCGAAATACCATATCACGCCATGGTCGGTACTTCCGCCTTTCTCGTTATTCCACATGTCGCGGTATAATTCCATGAGTGCGAGGTTGTATTTATAACCTTCTGTATATGTCTTAGTGCCTGGACCTGTCACTGCTCCTGATGGCAATGCGTTGCCTGCAGCTACGTAACGGTCTTGCCACCATTGGATGATGTTAGAAGCAGAAGCAGCCCAACACATATTGACGTCGCCGCTTGGTGCACCTCTTAACTTATTGACATCATACCATCCAGAGCTTACGGTGACGCCGTCGGCGAAGACTACAGTCTTGCCATTGCCTTGACCTGCAGTGACGGTGATGGTTATCTCGTTGGATATAGCATCGTTTTTCTGTGCGTATGCTACGTAAGTGCCGGCAGAATAAGTGCTGAACTTGTTAGAAGCGAGTTTCTGGCTGTTGACATAAATGTTAGCTTGACTTGTAACGTCGTTGTTTTCTTGTAATACTGTAAATGTGATAGCATCAGTGCCGTTAGCAACGATATTCGTTTTTGAAGCAGAAAGTGTTATAGGTTTTTCTGGTTCTGGATTTTCTGGATTTTCCGGAGTTTCAGGGCCCTCAGGGTTTTCCGGAGTTTCAGGGTCTTCGTTTCCGTCTTCTTTGACGGTGATGGTTATTTCGTTAGATTTCACTTCACCTTTTATGGCGTAAGCGGTGTAAGTTCCTACTGTTGTTGAAGTGAATATATTGAGTTTTAATTCTGTTTCACCGACAAAGATACTAGCTTCGCTTGTTATATCCTTGTCATTTTCTGTTACTGTGAAAATGACTTTGTCCTTGCCGTTAGCTGCTATAGTTGTCTTAGAAGCTGCTAGCTCGATTGTTGTTACTTCATCGTCTTCATTTTCGTCTTCACCGACTTCTTTAGCGAAGAATGTTATTTCGTTTGAAACAATAGTGTCGTTTTTCTTTGCGTAAACGGTGTAAGAACCAGAGAAATAGGTCTTGTATTTATTGCTGTTTGTCAATTTATCGTTTACGAATATCTGAACTAAACCTGTAACATCTACGGTGTCTTGCATTACGGTGAAAGTGATGATGTCTTTGCCGTCGGCGGTGATAGTGTCGGTAGAAGCAGTCAAGACTATAGGAGCTTCAGTTTGTTCCTCGTCATTGTTATCGTCTTCGTTTCCGTTATCATCTTCAACTTCTATTGCTGTAACGCTAACATTTTCAGATACAGCGTCATCGTAAGTGGCATAGAATGAATAAGTATTAGGTTCTGTTGTTGAGAATGTTGTAGTTCCGAGTTCTTCTTTGCTATCAGCGAAAAATATGCGACAATCTTTTGTGATATCTTTTTCGTCATCGCAGATGACTTTAAATGTTGCTACGTCTTCGCCGTTGGCTGATATTTCAGTTTTGTCTACACTGAGTGTGATTATAGGAGTCTTGTTGCATGATGTTATTATGAGAAATAATGACAAAATAAACAGTAACTTTTTCATATCAAATACATTTATTAGTACAAAATTATTCAGTTTGCAAATGTAGTGATAATTATTGAAGTCTACAAGACTAAGAGACTACAAGACAACAAGTTTTTTTATAGTCAGTTTAAGCTGTCAATAGGACGTGTCAATGATACTTTGGGAAATAAATAAAATTGACACGTCTTCAGAATTCATGGTTTAAATAAGTATTCCGTCATGGATGTCGAATTAGGAGTTAGGAATTTTCAACTTTCAGTTTTCAATTTTCAATTAAAAAAGGCGCACTTTATTCAAGTACGCCTTTGTTTATTAAGAATGGCTAATGACGAATGTCTAATGGTTTTAGCCCTTTGTCCTTAGTCTTTAGTCTTAAAATCAGTCACCTAATGTAGCTACCATAACAGCTTTGATAGTGTGCATACGGTTTTCTGCTTCGTCAAATACGATTGAGTTTTCTGATTCGAAAACTTCTTCTGTAACTTCAACGCCATCGAGACCGAATTGTTTGTAAACGTCACGACCAACTTGTGTTTCTAAGTTGTGGTAAGCTGGTAAGCAGTGCATGAATTTGCATTTTGGATTGCCAGTCATTCTCATCATTTCGCCGTTTACTTGGTAAGGTTTTAACAAGCTGATACGTTCTGCCCATACTTCAGCTGGTTCACCCATTGATACCCATACGTCTGTGTATAAGAAGTCACAACCTTTAACGCCTTCTTCAACGTTGTCAGTAACTGTAACTGTTGCGCCAGTTTCTTTAGCGATTTCTTTACATGTAGCTACGAGTTCTGCATCTGGTTGTAATGATTTTGGAGCAACGATTCTAACGTCCATACCCATCTTAGCACCACCGACCATCAAAGAGTTACCCATGTTGAAACGAGCGTCGCCAACGTAAGCGAAAGTAACTTTGTTTAAAGGTTTGTCTGTGTGTTCTGTCATTGTTAAGAAGTCAGCCAAGATTTGTGTTGGGTGGAATTCGTTTGTCAAACCGTTCCATACTGGTACGCCAGCGTATTTAGCTAATTCTTCAACTGTTGCTTGGTCGAAGCCACGATATTCGATACCATCGTACATACGGCCTAAAACGCGTGCTGTGTCAGCCATAGATTCTTTAACACCGATTTGTGAACCTGAAGGTCCTAAGTATGTAGCGTGAGCGCCTTGGTCATAAGCTGCTACTTCGAAAGCACAACGTGTACGTGTTGAAGTCTTTTCGAAAATCAAAGCGATGTTCTTGCCTTTTAATCTTTGTTGTTCTGTACCTGCATATTTAGCGCGTTTGAGGTCGCGAGCTAAATCTAAAAAGTATTGAATTTCTTTTGGAGTGAAGTCTAATAACTTCAAAAAGCTTCTGTTTCTTAAGTTGAATGCCATAATTGTATGATTTTATTTGTTTGTAATTTCTAACGATGCAAAAATATAAAAATAATTGAAATTAATTCAAATGATGGAGATTTATTTTGCCTTGAGTTATGAGCAATGAGCAATGGGCAATTTGTCTCGGTCACTGAGCTTGTCGAAGTGCCGAAACGAACTTATGCCTTCTACAAGATCAGGCACCATTCATTGTTAATTGTTACCATCTCGAACAGGTGCCGCAATAGCCTTTTTTCTTCTGTATGTTCGGTGGCTGATAAGCTCTTGAACAAGACGATAATAATAATCCTAATATTATCGCCGCTATTATAAAAATTCGATTTTTCTTCATATAATATATATTAACTCCTAATACCAAACTCTTAACCATCAATTCTTCCTAATCCATACTGCCGGATTCACTGTCGTCTTGTTTTCTTGCCATATCTCGAAGTGTAGTATCGTCTTGCCGTCGCTGACATTGGTGTGAATACGGCCTATCTCTTGCCCTGTCGTGACCTTGTCGCCGACTTTGACAAATACTTTCTCGATATTGGAGTATAAAGTGAAATATAATCCGTGACGGATGAGTATAGCGTTGTTATTACCTTGATTCGTAACGAAACACACCTCTCCTTCGAAGACGCTTCGTGCCTTGGCTCCTTTCGTCGTGCTGATGTCGACGCCATTGTTGTTGACAGTGACTTTAGGTTGTGTCGGATGCGGTGTTAAACCGTATTTTCCAGTGATGATGCCTTGCTCAACAGGATAAGGCAGTTTGCCTTTATTTTGCGCGAAGTTGTTGGAGAGATTGTAATCGACTGAATTGGTGTTGTTTTTCTTCGCCAGCTCTTCTCTTTCCTTTGCCTTCCTGATTTCTTCGGCTATGATTTTCTCAATTTCTTTCTTGAGTTTCTTTGTCTCGTTTTCCTTGGTTTTGATGTCTTTCTGAATCTGACTTTCTTTCTTCTTCAAAGATGCCAGATCCTTGTTGAGTTTGTCGCGGTCGTTCACCAAAGACGCTCTTTCTTCTTTTTCTTTGGCTAAGACTTTCTCAATATCTTTCTTATTGTTTTCGTTTTTGTTTAACTGCTGGTTAATCTTGTCTTGTGTGGATTTAATCTCTTCTATCTTAACCTTAACTAAGTCGTTAAGTTCTTGAATATAACGCATTCTACGAATTCCTTGATTGAAGTCTTCTGAAGAGAATATGAACAGAAGGTTGTTGGTCTTACCTTTGTTACGATAAGCGATGAGCAGGAGATTGGCGTATTCTTTTTGAAAGAGCGCAAGGTCTTTCTTGGCAGATGCAATACCTGTCTTGTTTTTCTGAATCTCTTTGTTCAACGCATTGACCTGACTTTGATATGTCTTGATAAGACTTTCTCTCTGGTTGATTTGTGTCTGAAGAAGTGTTACTTGGTTTATGGTGGTTTCCTTGTTTTTTGAAGTCTCTTTCAACAGTTTTTCAGCAAGCTTGATGTCTTTCTGGAGGGAGGCTATCTTTTTCTCCAACGACTCAACGCTCTGGCTGTTAGCAGAAATAGATAGTATTAATAGCAATAAGAGAACCCAAAATTTTTGAGATGCTGAGATTCTAAGATTCTGAGATTTTGAGATTCTGAACTTCATATTTTATTATATTTTTTTGAGATATTAAAAGGAAACTCTAGCTTCTCTCCTACTTTTATCTCTGAATAATCTATTTCTATGTTGAATATGTCTGTGTTTAAGATAATTCTTGTTGGCAAAAGTCTTCCGTTGACTTCTTGGAAATTATCGTAATTGACTTTTGCCTCTGTCAATTGGCTACTGATAGCTGACTGCTGATAGCTTTTAACTTTAAACGTTTTTGGCGTTACCATGAAAGTGTTCTTGTCAGATTCCAGTTTGTAGTTATTATCTTCAATCGTGACTTTGAATTTATCATTTTTAGATAATAATATGTCGTTCCCGACTAACAGATTCTGCGCTAAATCCATCGTCACCTCGCTTGGAAGTCGCTCCTGGAAATTATTTATGCTTTCCGCCATATATGTCTTGTTGGTTCTGTTGATGAATTTCACGGAGTCTTCCGTTATCATCACTCTCGCCACTTCAATGCCGAGTTTCAACGACAAGGAAATCCATATCACGCTGTCGTTCTGCATCCTCAATTGTCCTTTCAGCCCGATGCTGTTGTCTCCTTTGACTTTAACATTGAACTTGGTTTCAAGATTGTCGAACTCAAACTGGTTTCTCTCGACTTCTCTTATGATATGATTTGCAGATAAAGTCCTGAGACTTGACACGTTTTTGTTCGTGGAACAAGATCCAAGTGCCAAGAGCCAAAAGCTAAAAGCCAAAAGCCAAAGTCTATTCATAAAGTTTCTCATCTTTTATCTTTTGGTCAATGAATTCCGATGCCTCGCCTAATTTCTTGGCTTTCTTCCAGTTTATAAGGGCGTTTTTCGTGTCGCCTAGTTTATATAGTATGTCGCCGTAATGTTCATAGTTGATTCCGCCAGCGTTTTTATCGTAGACAAATACTTTCTCCATCCATTTCTTGGCTTCTTTGTAGCGTCCGAGTTTATATAAGACCCAAGCATAGGTGTCGAGGTAAGTGGCGTTTTTAGGATCTTTCTCTATAGTTATCGCTGACATTCTCAGTGCGTCTTCAAGTCTGATGTTATCTACGGAAAGGAAATAGGCGTAATTGTTTAATACGTAAACGTTTTCAGGGTCGTTTTTAAGGACTCTGTCGTATTGTTTATACATCTTTTCTTTATTGCCTAATTCATGGTATATGTCAGCGATATAAGTGTCAAAATTGGCTGTGAGTTCTTTATCTGCGGAAAGATATCTTCCTTTTTCAAGCACTTTGATGGCTTCTTCGTATTTTTCCATTTCTATGAGAGCGGTACCGTTGAACAGATAAAACAGCGGCTGCTCAGGATAGAAACGCTGTGCCTTCAAAGAGTGTTCGTATAATGCCTCAGCGTCGTTAAGCGACATATCGCTGAAAATCAACTGATACCATGCCATAAAACTGCTGCTGTCGCGAGCCACGGCTTCAAGATAATATTTACGTGCTGTAACAAAGTCTTCGTTGTTATAATACACTGTACCAATGACATAATAACCTAATTCCTTGTCGGGATGCGCCTCGATGAATGCCTTGCCAGCTGTCTCAGCTTCTCCGACTAGGTTGTCGCCTTCATCTTTCTGGTCGAACCAATATTCGTAGATCTGCGACTTTGTGTTATAATCCAGATTTTTGTTTTTGATAACTAGAATAAACTCCTCAAAAGCCTTGTCTAATTCGCCTTGTTTCTGGTAATATTCTAACAATGAAGAGTTTATGTATGGGTCTTCTGGATTAAGTTCTTTTACCTTGAGATAAATCTTATATGCGTCTTGCTCTCTGCCTGACTGCATATACATCTCTGCCAACATCGACATATATCTGGTTTCATAAGGAAAAGCCTTTGAAAGTTTTTCCATCTCTTCAATGACTTTGTCTTTGTTTCCCAGAAGTTTATAAGTCTCAATCTTCATCATTGAAATATATTCGTTCACGCCAATGTTGTCTTCAAAGACATCAAGTTTTTCTGTCATCTGCTCATATTCTCTGAGCTGAAGCAAAGCGTCGATATATACTTCAAGATATTCCAGGTTATTTGGCTCGCTTTCAAGCAATTCGTTGTATATGTCAACGAACGATTCGTAGTCGTAGCTGGCCTTATAAAAATCGGCGAGGCGAATCTTATACCATTTGTTTGTGCTGTCGAGTTCGACGGCATTTTTTATCATCTCGAATCCTTTTTCATACAATCCTTTGTTGCTGTAGAGTGCGCATAGTTCATACATGCTTGCATGATCTTCTGGGAATGCCTTCAGCGCTTCCTCGAAATATCCTATCGCTACGTTGAAATTCTCGTTGTATTTTTCCTCTATGCCTTTTGAGAAAAACTCTGCATTTTGTGCAAGGCTCGCTTTAGGCTGTAGCGTGTCCTGGCAAAATCCCACAACGGAATCCGTCAACAATAATGATAATATGAATAGTATTCTTCGCATTTTTATGATTTATAAGTCAACAGACATTGTCCACTTTTTGTATTTGCTGTGAGCAATGAGCAGTGAGCGATGAGCTTGTTTGTAGTTATTCTAATAGCTCATAACCCGTAGCTCATAACCCATAGCTAATTTATTTCCTTCCCGTATGTCCAAAACCTCCGGCGCCTCTTTCTGTCTCGCTTAATGTCTCAACGTTTGCGACTTTCATTTGTTCGCATTTGGCGAAGACGATTTGTGCTACTCTCTCGCCGCTGTTGATGACGAAGTCGGTGTCAGACAAGTTGATGAGTATGATCTTCACCTCGCCTCTGTAGTCGGCGTCGATGGTGCCAGGAGTATTCAACACTGTGATGCCGTTCTTGATTGCCAAGCCGCTGCGTGGTCTCACCTGTCCTTCATAACCTTCTGGAATCTCCATGAAAAGTCCTGTTGGAACGAGTGTTCTTTGCATTGGTTTCAAAGTGATTGGACCTTCTGGTAAATATGCTCTTAAGTCCATGCCTGCTGAGCTGCTTGTCTCGTATGCAGGTAAGTTATTGTCTGATTTGTTAACGATTTTTACTGTCATAACTATTGTTTTTTATTCTATTTTAAGTGGATTTTTTCTTTCTAAAACGAAAACAATTGCGATATATGATATTAACATCAAAGTATTTATTGTAAGTTTTAAGATAATGTTAAAATCTATTAAGAAATTACTTGCAATAAATAAGGCGAATGCTAATATGCAATAGATTGATATTCTTCCGATTTGATAAGGTATTGGGAATACACGTTGTCCCCAGAAATATGATATCAGCATCATTACGCAGTAACATGCGAGATGAGCGATGGCGGCTCCCATATAACCGATTCTAGGTATTAAAGTGAAGAAACATATTAAGGTTATTATCGAGCCGATAATCGCTATTATAGTTCCGTAATATGTCTTGTCAGATAGTTTAAACCATATTGAAAGATTGAAGACTATGCCGTATAACATATTGGCGATTAAGATTATAGGAACTATGCGCAGACCTTCCCTGTAGTCGCTGCCGTTTCTTCCGACGAAGTGTTGAAGTATGTCCATATAGAACATGACGCCTAAGAAGATGAGCAGACAGAAGATGACGAAATATGTCATGACTTTTGCGTATAATGCTGGAGCGTTGCGGTCTTTGGCGTGACCGAAGAAAAATGGTTCCGAGGCGAAACGGAACATCTGGATGAAGATGGTCATCAGCACGCCGAGCTTGAAGTTCGCTGAATATATTCCGAGTTGCTGCATGGCGTACTCCTCACCTGTTATATTCATGTCGGACAGAATGTTAGCATCGGGAATGCTTACAAGGTATTTGATCAATATCTTATCCGCAACTTCATTTATCATCCCGACGAGACTTATCAATAAAATCGGGAATGAGTATTTCAACATTGGGACGACGAGGTCTTTGTTGAGACTTATCTTTAGTTTTGAAAGTTGTGGCGTAAGTAAAATAAGATTTAAAATACTTGCTAGGATATTGGAAATGAATACCCAGATAAGCAATGATGTCTGTTCTCCAAAGATGCGTTCTGCTATCATCATTGATTTTTCAGGAATGATGACCAGGAATAATATATTGAAGAAAATGTTTGTCAAGACGTTGATTGTCTTTATCAGACTGAAACGTCCAGCCTTGTTTTCTTTTCTCAGCATCGCGAAAGGAATAGACGCCGATGCGTCAAGAGCGACTATTATTCCCAATAAGAGAACGTAATAACTGTTGAATTCGTAATGAATGAGTTCTGCGAACGACTTATAGAAAATACTATAGAACAAAAGGAAGACGACGCTTATCAGAAGCACAAGTGTTTCTGCATTGTTGAAGACTTTGTTGCTGTCTTCTTTTTGCGAGAAACGGAAGAATGTCGTCTCCATTCCGAATGTTAAGATGGCGAGTAATAAGGCAATCCAGGCGTATAACTCTGAGATTTGTCCGTATTCGCCAGAGACGAATACACGGACATAGAAAGGCGTCAAAAGATAATTGAGCAGCCTTGGCACTATAGTGCCTAATCCGTAAATGACAGTCTGTCCAGCTAATGCCTTGATAGGATTCTTCATCTTAATTAATATTTTACAATTTTCTTAACGACATTGCCGACACTAGTCTTGATATCTACAAAATAGACACCTTTACTCAAGTTGGAAACTTCTATAGCAATATTTCCTTGTTGTCTTGTTGTCTTGTTGTCTTGTTGTCTTCCATAAATATCATAAACAACGACTTCTTCTATCTCGACTTCTGTCTCTATGAATAATCTGTCGTTAACTGGGTTTGGATATATCGTTACATTTTGAACTGACATCTCCTCTACTCCTTCGTAGAATGTAACTTCTTGTGTTGCGGTAGCTCCATAGCAGTCTTCATAAACAGGTCTTACGTTGTATGTGTATGAACCGCTGCTAAGATTTGCATCATCATATGAAAGATTTGTGGTGGTGTCGAGGAGTACAGTCTCACGATATATTTCATAATGAGTTACACCTTCTGTATCAGGTTGTTCCCATTGTAATGTTACAGAATTATTTTTAACGATTATGTTGAAATTCTTTACGGCTTCGCCGGTCTTGATGCTCATTTCCTGAGTTGAACAATTGTTGACCCAACTGAAGAACACTCCGTCTTGACGACCTTTGCCGCTGAAAATTTCAGTGCCGTTTTCATAACATATAGAGTATTTGCATTCAGCGTCGGCACTGGCTTTTTTCCATTCTAAAGATACTTCAACGCCTGTGTTTATTGTTTTAGAGAATGTATCGTAAGCTCCATTTGAAAGGGTATAAGTATCTGATTCTGAACCATCGTTGTAATGTGCGAAAATCTTTGCTCCATTCCATCCATCGCCGAAATCATCTTGTAAAATATATGTTACATCGCATGAACTTGTATAGTTGATATTGAATGTGTTCACGTCGTTGTATTTGTCTTTTGTTTCAAGTTCAAAAGGAATATCGCCATCAGTAGCATTATTTGCTAATGTTATTTTATAATATGCTATTGCTGACGCTTTTGGAGCGATGGAGTTAAAGTCGGCATTGTCGCTGTTGATAGTGACGAATTCACTGTCGCTCTTTAATGTTCCATTTATATTTATTGCTATTTCGCTTCCTGAGTTATTTAATACGACGCCTAAATCTGCGCTTTCTCCTGCTTCAAGAAGGCCGTTGCCATTGTCGTCATTTGTCACAAAAATAGAAGAGAATCTTAATGTCTTGTCGGTTGTCGTAAGTGAAAATCTTGTTGATGATATTCTTTCTTCACCATCATAGAATTCTGCATCGAAATAAAGTGCTGTCTGATCTTCAACTTTTTTGTCGATTACGAAAGCGAATCCGTTTTCTATGCTGAATATTTGGTTTGCTTCGATGTTATCGATTTTTATGTCATTATTGGTTATCTCGACTAAATCATTGGTGCATAATAATTTTGCAGTGATGTTGTTGTATGATTTGTCGGATGTGTTTTCGAACTCGATATTTAACTTGATTTCTTCGTTGGTGTTTATCTTGCCGTTATTGTTTTCGTCAGTGAAAGTGAAATCTTTGAAGATTATTTTTCCCATGTCGATGGCGTTGACTGCGGCGAGAGCGTCTACTCTACCCGATCCGGTATCATTGTTTTTTTTGTCAGATAGTTTTACTGCTGTTGTCTCTAATATTTCGCTTATTTCTGCAGGTGTCAATTCAGGATTTTTTTCGAGCATAAGACTTATGATGCCTGTTACGCAAGGTGTTGCTTGTGATGTTCCTGTTGACTTTGCATAAGAGTTGTTGTCGGAGTAGTTAAGTGAAATGATGTCGACGCCAGGGGCGCATACGTCAGGGCGAATCAATCCGATTTCAGGTCCGTAAGGATAGTCGGCGAATGATGTTTCCTGCCATGTCACAGGTCCGCGTGATGATGTGGTTGCTATTTTGTCGTTTTTGTTGACGTTTCCGACGGATACTACGCATGATGTTCCGCCTGCGTTATCTTGTTGGTCAGGGTGAATCCATGGTGCTGGGCAGCTGCTAGGGACTCTGACGTTGTTTGGTACAGGATGACTGCCTGAGCCTCCGTCGTTGCCTGCTGCTACGGCTGCTATGACGCCGGCGTTCAAGGTGTTGACGCATGTCTCGCGTATCATGGTTCTCTCTGATAATGATGAGTTGGCAATGCCTAATGACATACTTAAGACCTCAGCTCCGTGTTCTACGGCGAATTCCATTCCTGAACAGATGGCATTGGCGTTGGTGTTGCCTGTGTCGTTTAATGTCTTGATACACATCAGCGTTACATTAGGAGCGACGCCTGTATGCTTGCCTGTAGTACCGTCGCCACAGATGATTCCGGCGCAGTGTGTGCCATGGCCTCTGTTGTCCATGGTGATCTTGTTGTTGTCGTAAGAGTTGTAACCGTGATTTGGATATTGTGAACCGCCGTCCCAAAGGTGGTCGGCTAAGTTAGGGTTTTCATAGTTGACGCCGGTGTCGAGTATCGCAACTAACACGCCTTTGCCTGTGTAGCCTTTCTCCCAAACATTAGGTGCGTTGACTTGAACGACGCTTTCTGTGATATCCTTGCCGTCGTTGGCAATGCTGCTGACTTCAGACAAAAGAACGTTTCTATCGCAATTGTGGCCTATCAATAAAATGTCGTCACGCTTCGCTAATTGCTCAATGACGTCTTTCGTGGTTGTACATGTGATGGAATTTGAAAGCCAGTGGCATACGATATTTGAAACCTCGTTTCTGCTTTCGGCCGATCTTATGATTGAAAGAACTTCCTGCTGAGATTCTTCTGAGAAATTCTTGAGCTCTTTTATTACAGCCTGACGCTTGGTTTCTTTGTCAAGGTATTGGCTTGAACGTTCCGCTAATTCATTACGGTCTAGCTGTGACTTAAAAATGATGTTTATACTGATTTTTTCATTGCTCCTCTGATCAAGAATAGATTGTAATTCTGGTTCGATTACGTTCTGAGCATAAGTGATGTTTGTTGCAATAAGTGCTATGATAAGACACAAAAATAACTTTCTCATATTTTGTATATTTAAGTTTCTGCAAATATAATAATTTACTCCTTATTTTATTTCTTAATATTTATTCTGAAAATAGTTCCTTTACCGACCTCGCTATCAAAGCTTATTGTGCTTTCTAATGACTCTAGAATGTCATAAACTATTGATAAGCCGACTCCCATCCCACTCGATTTCGTAGTGAAATTAGGCATGAATATTTTCTTCTTTTCTTCGTCTTTTATACCGCATCCGTTATCGCATATTTCAATGTTGAAATATTTGTTGACGTCCTTGATTTTTATTAAGATATTGCCGTTTTCTTTCTTGCCGATGGCTTGAATGGCATTCTTGATGATATTGCCGAAAACTATACTTAAATTATTCTTGTCCGACTGTATGATGTAATCGCTTTCGTTTTCTTCCTCAAATGTGATGTTTATGTTAGGATTGTTGTCGTAAAGATTGATGGTGTTAATTATAAGTTCTTTAATGTTGAATAGTTCTATGTTTTTATTAGGCAATTTTGCGTAGTCTGAAAATGCCGTCGCTATATTGGAGAGTATGTCTATTTGTTCTAATAATGTGTTTGTAGTCTCTCTCAATTTCCTGTCGATGTCTGGATTTTTCTCATCCCACGCCATTTGCAGAAACTGTATGTTGAGTTTCATCGGCGTTAATGGATTTTTTATCTCATGAGCGACCTGACGGGCCATCTCTCTCCAAGCTGTTTCTCTCTCCGAACGCATCAGTTTGTTCGCACTGATCTCTAGCTCCTTGATAAGATTGTTATAGATTCTAATCAACTCTCCTATTTCGTCTTTACTATTCCATTCAATTTCTTCGTTTTTGCCTGTCAGACTGATTTTCTGCATCTTGTCTTGAATGATTTCCAATGGCTTGATGGTGTGCCTTGTCATAAGAATGACAACCAAAGCCGATGCTCCCATCAGAACGAGGATGATGTTCAAATAGGTGATGATGAAATTGGATGTGTTAATCTTACTGTTTATATTATTGTCAAAATAAGGTATGTTGATGATGGCCTGAATATTTCCGTCTTTGTCTTTTAACGGGAAATAAGATGAATTGTATTTTATGCCGTCTATGCTTTCTTCTGTTGAATAATAAAACCTATTCTTGATTTTTATGTGCTCGTAAGCTTTTCTATTGATTATCTTCGACTTGAAACCATCAAATAGTTTTGGTTGAGTGGTGTTTATGAGATTTCCGTCTAAATCGTAAATATTGATGTCAAGGAAATTGTTTTCTTTATAATTTTTAAGATAATCGTATTCTGTGATTAAATCTTTATCAATGTCGTTTTCTATGTTTTTAACTATGCTTTTATTCTTTTCATATTGAAACTCAAATGTTTTGTCATTTAATGAATTACGCATGAATATGAAAGATGTGATACCTGCAACGATGAATGATAATCCTAGTGTAAGGATAATCGTCAGTTGCATTTTTGCATGCAGTGTTTGTCTGTAATTGATGACTTCTTGTTTCTTGTATAATTTTATATTGATGAAATACATCAGTATCAGAATGATGAAGATGTAGGAGAAAGGAGCGATGACGTCAATGAAATGTGGTTTTTCTATAGTGACAATGATTGTCTTGTATTCGTTGGTGTTATTTATCAAGTGTTTGAAAATCCTGGTTTTGACGTATTCTTCGTCTTTGTATCTGAAATTGTTCAGTTCGTTAGGATAGTTGTAGCGTCCGTATTTATATTGTAAAATATTGTCTACATAACAGCTGAATGAGTAATTGACGAGTCTAGGTAGAATAACGTTTTCTGATGCGGTGATGATTTCAGGAATTCCTATGTGGTTTAAGATGTATTCTTTGTAAAATTCTATATAACAGATATTTAGGTTGCTCGAATCAATAGGGGAGAGGTCGAGTTTTAAAATGTAATAGCTGTCGGTTGTAGGGTCGTCGACTAAAGTCAGTTCCTCGCTGATTTGCTTGGTGTGATTGTATTCTACGATTTCCTTGAATAATTTGTTGCAGTTCAGCTCAAAATCGTTGAGTTCTTCAAGTACCAGAATCGTTGATGTGTCACAAAGAGTAACGACTTTGTAATAATCCTTTATTTCGTCTGTGTTAAAATATTTTTGGTTAAAATAATTTAAGATGCTGTCATCGGAAGGGAATATGTTGTTTTGTTGCCAAGTGATGATATTGTCGTCGTTTTTTAACATTTCAATCGTTCCCAACATCGCATTCTCAAAGTCCTTGTCTGATTCGTCGCCGACAACATTGGCAAACCACGACATTTCTTCGTATTCGTTGTTTTCCTTTACTAAATAAAGGATATATGTTAACTGTGTGGTCATCAATGTGATGACGATGATATTTCTGATGATTCCATTGGCTTTTGCTTTTGATTTTTTCTCCCAGACTAAACAGATATAGAATAATATTCCGACAATAGTTGTGATTATTGAGAATCTGAATTCAATAAATTTATTTGTAATTATTTCACAAACCGCTCCTATAATCAGAAATGCAACTATCGACCAGATGTATGATTGATCTTTGCTTATGAAAATCCTCATCAAAGTTTGTAAAATGATGATGACAGAACAGGTGAGGGCTACTATTAATATAAGGAATATGTAGCTGTTTATTGTGGTGTTGTAAATTTCCAGAAATGAAAATGGAATGTTTACATTAGAGATGAGTTCGTAGATTAAATATATGTATGTCAGTAATATAAAGATAAATATTGCACAGCTGCTAATTATTTTTATGCTGTTTTTGGCAGATATTTCTTTCTTTGGATTGAATGAAAATACAATTGTGTTGATGAAGAAAAATATTGTGAATTCTGCCAGACTTCCTAAGCTGAATGAAAATCTGCAGTCTGGATTTAGGCATGAGCTTCCGAATAGGTCGGATGTTGAAATGAATAGATTATTTTGTAAAAATATTATGATTAAGTAGATGATGCTACTACTTATAAGGAACTTGATGGCTGACAGCCGATGGCGGATGGCTAAGAGGCTTTGTGTGAAAATAATTATTAACAATATTCCAAGCAAATAAGAATCTATATCTTTCATCTTTGCTTGGTGATTTATGTTAAAATTTATTTTATTGTCGGTTATTGTGAAATCAATTTCATAAGAACCGCTGATTTTTTCTGGAAGATAGATATTCTTGTCAGTGATGTTCGAGTTTTTGTAATAGAGTGGGGTGGAAGTGAAAAGTTTCAAGGAATCGTTTTGCGTGAGTGTTAAGAAAAATTTGTTGTTTCCTTGAGTGAAGATGCTTTCCTCGGAATGTATGTTTTCAAGTATGCTGCTCGGGTCGTTCATGTCAGAATTCCAATAGACGAGGCTATCGTGTTTGAAAAGATAGACGGCGAGCTTGTCATCCTCGTTTGTCGGATAAAATTTTTCAGGTTCTTCGGTTATGCTCTGGAGATTATTTTCAAAATAGGAAGAGAGGCTGTCGTGCATATCTTGGATTGCCACGAGCGATGAGGAAATTTTGTTTGCGACTCTCTCTTCGCTGTTTTTTGATTTTATGATGACATTGCTGAAAATTAATAGCATTATCATTAAAATCAAACATAAAGCTTCCCGAAAAATACCTTTTTTATCCATAAGAATGTGCTTTTGTGTTTTATTTCTTATAAATCAGCAACTTAAGTCTGTTTTATGCATTGTGAAAATTTCTTTTGATTTAAGCGACGATTTTTAATTTCTTGACTCGTTTGTTGATATTGGTCAAAAATTGCTTAAAACGCCTAAAATCCCGTTTATTTTAAATTTCTTGTTTTTGCAGCAAATTTATCCATAGATTTTGAGTTTCTTTGATGTCTGTTAACTATTGCCTGTTAACTTCAAAGATATAAACCAAACTCGAATATTCTCCTGATTTTCTTGCTTTTCTATTTGATTTCCAACCAGTTAATGTGCCTTTAAGGAAACTGTTTTTGCTGTTAAGATATTGTTCGCTTAACATGGAAATATAGAAACTATCCCATTTAAGTGGTTTAATATCAATAAGTTGTAAGTTTGTTTCCTTAAAAATATTCTTGATTGAAGTCTGTGAGAAATGGTTTAAATGTCTTGGGACATCGTATGCTGCCCATTTGTCTTTGTAATATTCTGCGTCGTATGATTTGTAATTAGGAAGGGCTAAAACGAGTCTGCCGTCTTTTTTAAGAATTCTTTGTAGATGATGTATTTCTGTTTTAAGATCGGCGACATGTTCCAGGACGTGCCACATTGTTATAATATCGAAAGAATTATCAGGAATGTTTTGAAGTTCTTCTGGAGATAAAATCTTGCATTCTAGTTTTTTCTCTGCTATTTTTCTTGCATCTTCACTTGGTTCAATTCCATTGATATTACATCCGTTTTCTTTGGCATAAAGTAAGAAATCTCCAACGCCGCAACCTATATCCAAAATACTGATTGCTGACTGCTGATTGCTGACTGCTATCTTGAATTTATTCTTGATATTTATCTTTTTTACCTTATTATAAATCTTTGCGAACAAGCTTTTTTTCTCTTCGTTATGGCTTAAATAGTCCTCGGATTTATAATAACTACCGATTTTGTCTGGAGCAGGGCATGGGTTTGTAAATAGAAGTTTGCAGTTCTCGCATTCTAATATTTCAAAGTCTTCTTGGGTGAGAAAATAATCTTTTAATTCTAAAAACTGATGGTTGTTTTCTGAATTACACCATGGACATTTTTTGCTCATAATATTTTATTTCAATAATTTATAATTCAATTTCACGTGAAACTATCTGCCTAAGAAGACGGCGATAACTGAAATGTCGGCAGGGGAGATGCCGCTGATTCTGCTTGCTTGTCCTAATGTCTGTGGCTTGTGTTTCGTCAATTTCTCTCTCGCTTCCATTGTGAGAGAATTCAATGCGTAATAATCAAAGTCGGGACTTAATTTCACATTTTCTAATCTGTTTAATTTGTCGGCGACTTCGCGTTCTTTGTCGATATAACCTTCGTATTTTACTATGATTTCAGCTTCTTCAACTATATTTCTTACAGATTCTATGCTTAAATCATAATTGTCTTTAAGGCTGTCTATGACGCCAATCATATCTGTGAGATTGATTTGTGGACGTGTTAAAATCTGTGCGAGACGTGCTTTGTTAGAGATTCCCGGTGTGCCTTTTGATTCTAACAAACCATTGATTCTTTCAGGGCTGATGTTAGTTGTCTTTAAGAAATCGACTAATTCGTGTACTTTTTCGTACTTGTTTTTGTAATGATTCAATCGTTCTTCTGTGGCAAGTCCGATTTCAAATCCCTTTTCTGTTAGACGTGCGTCGGCATTGTCTTGACGTAATAATATACGATATTCAGCACGGCTTGTAAACATTCTATAAGGTTCGTCAACGCTCTTTGTGATTAAATCATCGATTAAAACGCCGATATAAGCTTCGTCTCTACGTAAAACTATAGGTTCTAGATCGTGAATTAAGCGATGTGCGTTGATGCCTGCCATCAATCCTTGTGCTGCAGCTTCTTCGTAACCTGTGGTTCCATTTATCTGTCCAGCGAAGAATAAGCCGTGAATCTGGTGTGTTTCTAAGCTATGATAAAGTTGGTTAGGAGGGAAGAAATCGTATTCGATAGCATATCCTGGGCGGAATATCTTGGCGTTTTCAAATCCTTCAATATGGCGTAATGCCTCGTATTGTATGTCTTCTGGTAGGGAAGAGCTGAATCCGTTGAGATAATATTCTACCGTTGTTCTGCCTTCTGGTTCCACGAATAATTGATGCATATCCTTGTCGGCAAAACGTTCGATTTTGTCTTCGATACTTGGGCAGTAACGTGGTCCGATGCCTTTGATTCTACCTGTAAAAAGCGGTGATTTTTCGAATCCTGTTCGTAAGATGTCGTGTACTTCCTTAGATGTATAAGCGATGTGGCAACTGCGTTGTTCTTTTGGTTTTTCTACTTCGAGATATGAGAATCCTGTTACGTCATCGTCGCCTTTTTGTTCTGCTAGCTTGCTGAAATCAATGCTTCTTCCGTCGATACGCATTGGCGTTCCGGTCTTCATTCTGTCGGCTTCAAATCCTAAAGAGACGAGTTGTTCTGTGATTCCGTAGCTTGCACTTTCAGAGATTCTGCCTCCTGTGAATGATTTCTCACCTATAAATATCTTTCCGTTTAAGAATGTTCCGTTTGTCAAGATGACGGTTTTGGAGTAGATGTCGCCTCCCATGGAGCAGTGTACGCCTCTTATTATGTCGCCTTCCACAATGAGAGAATCGACGTGGTCTTGCCAAAATTCAAGGTTATTTGTTCTTTCCAAGACGTTGCGCCATTCTGCTGCGAATTCAAATTTGTCGCTCTGTACTCTAGGGCTCCATACGGCAGGTCCTTTTGATTTGTTGAGCATTCTGAATTGAATCATGGTCTTGTCGGCAATGATACCCATTTGTCCTCCTAAAGCGTCAATTTCACGGACGATTTGTCCTTTGGCAATTCCTCCCACTGCAGGGTTGCACGACATGGCTGCCATGGCATTCATGTTCATCGTGATGAGAAGTGTCTTGTTCCCCATATTAGCGGCCGCTGCTGCTGCCTCACAACCGGCGTGTCCTCCGCCTACAACAATAACATCATACTTGTCGAAAATCATATCTTTTGTTTGTTTATTTCACGTGAAACGTATTATATAACTTCTTAATATTCATTAATTAACTCGCATTAAAAGACATTTGTCTTCTTGCTTGCGCATTTCTATTTCATCTTCCTCACAAAGGTCGTCAAAGCCGATTAAATGCAAAACGCCATGTGCCATAACTCTGTGTAATTCGTCTTTAAAACTGCGTTCGAATGTTACGGCGTTGTCCTTGATTCTATCTATGCTGATATGAAATTCCGCCGATAGAATTGTCTCGCATTCGTTCAAAGGGAATGTGATGATGTCGGTGTAAAAATCGTGACCCAATAAGTCGACGTTCATTTTGTAGAGATATTCGTCGCTGCAGAAAGAATAATATAATTCTCCTACTTCCTTGCCATAGCTTCTGACAAAATCTCTGATCCATTCTTTTACGCCAGACATTTCATTTGTCAAGGCTTCAGTGTCGATGAATTGCAAACTGATCATTTTTACTCCTCTGTTTTGTTTGTGTTTTTCTTGAAGAAATAGTCGTTGATTTTTTCTCTGTAGAACGGCTGATATTCTATGCTGTTCATCTTCAAAAATTCTTGCTGTTTCTTCAGATTTTCCTGATATTCTAATTCATTAATGTCGCGTTTTTCGTAAGAACCTTTGAATTCTTCCGACTTGCGTTTCTCTTCTTTTTCTCGTTCTTCTTGTGCGTTTTGCGCCTTTAGCATTCTCGATAAAATGTCTTTGTTGCGCTTTATGGTCTGACTGGAAATCTTTTTATTTACGAGATCTTCTTCCAGTTTTTCCATGTCCTTGATGATTTCGTTGATGCCATCGTCACCGGTCAATCCTTCTTTCTTCATTTCTTCTAGCATCTTCTGCATGCCTTCGCGTAGCATCTCTTGTTCGGCAGCCATCCTTGCAAATTCTTCGCTCATCGATTGCTGTGGTTTTTCGCCGTTTTGTTGTTGCTGCATTTCTTTGCGCAATTGTTCTAATTGCTTGCCGAGCTGTTCTTGCAAGTCTTTCATATTTTTCATGCTTTGCTTACCTTTGCTCGGTTTCTTGCTGTTCTTTGGTTTTGAACAAGAACCGCTTGCTTCCATCATGCTTTCGTTCATCTCATTGAGAGATTCAGATAACATCAATGCTAGGTTGTTCATTGACATCATCGCTCTTTGTTGACGAGAAGCTGCCGATGTCAATGCCGTCGCATTCATTTCTTTCATCGCGAGGTTTAATTGCTGGTCAATGAGCTGTAACTCTGTGAAAATGAAGTTTTTAATCTTTGGTTGACGCATTGCCATCTTTCTTAAAGAGTCTTCTACCATAGCAAAATTATCGACAATTTCTTTCTGACGGCTGATCTTGTCAGATAAAGAAGGGTCGTCTTTTTTCATCTTGCCTACTTCATTCATCAATTTTTCTTCTTCATGAGAAGAACGTACGACGTTTTCTAACAAAATACGAACCAAATGCGCGTCTTCTCCAAGCTGCTCCATGCCCGACATCATCATGTCCATACTAAGTTGGTTGGCCATTTCTTTCATCTTCTTTCCTGCGTCGTTTTTCTTTTGGCTGGAACCGCTGTCGTCGCCGCTGTTTTCCATTTCACTAGCTTCGTCCAAATCCTGATTTATCTCGTTTTCTATCTTCTCATCTTTGGAAATGTTGAAAGGCTCTTGAAGACCTTTGTTCTTTTCCATAATGGAATCTAATTCTTTTGATAACTTATCAAATTGATTTTTAGCATCTTCCGCACTTAAAGAGTCGTTGTTGCTCTTATCAGTGTTTTGTAACTTGTCTGATAAGTCATTCATCTTGTCAATCAATTCGTTAAGGTCTTTTTCTACCTTTAACTGTTCTAATAAAGATAGATTTCTGTCCATCATCTCATGAAGCTCCTTATTGCTTTTCTTGAGGTCTTGCATCATCTGTTGCATCTTCTCACGCGGCATTTCACCAAGCATCTTTTCAATCTCTTCCATAAGTTGCTTCATCTCTTCAGGAATGACTTCCTCGAAGAGTTTGTTTATTTCTTCTTGTTTCTTTAACAACTCCTCGGATGTTAGCTCGTTTTCCTCCATAAAGTACTGAAGGTCTTTCTGTTCCTCTTGAACTTTCTCCCATTCTTCCTGAATCTCCTTTTGCTTCTCAATGAGTTCTTTTATCTTTTCCTTGTCAGTCCAATCTAGTTCTTTCTTCGACATTAAATCTTTGATTATTTCTTCAATGTCTTTACGAAGTTCTTCCAAATTATTTGTCTTGTCTTCTAAACGAGAGATGATATTTTCTTCTGTCGAATCGGCAATAGAATCAAGGGTTTCGTGAGTTGGAATGCTGATGTGGAACAGTTCCGAACGTCTTGACTTACTTCCGTTAATTCCGTCGTTGTCCCAAATCTCGAAATAGGATTTTATTTCATCTCCAGGATATGTCGTAATTGTATCTAAATCAATGCTATAATAAAAAGAAGTACGTATTTCTTTCTTGTTTATGTCAATGCGTTTTACAAAAGATTGATTAGGTTTGTTTTCGACTTCAAAATGATAAAGAAGTTTCGTAAATCCGTAATCGTCAGCGATTAAGCCTGAATAATATGTCTGTTTTGAAAAGTTTTCATTGAAAGCTTGAACTTGAATTTCTGGATAAGCGTCTGGAATCACCTCAATGGTAAATGGAATAGGGTTGTGGGTCTCGCTCCATTTATTTGAAATATTTACATAAAATTTTGAACTATGTGAAGCCTTTAAATTATAGATGTAGTCGTTGCTCTCGGATTGCAAGGCGTGATTTGTTGAGTCGTGGATGATGTTCATCGCATCGACATCTTTTGTATGGAAGATGAACTTCACGTCTGTGCCTTGTGGAACTGTGATGCGAGTCTTGCCCGACAAGCTTTCTTTTTTTCTGTTAATATATTTTGGGAAAATAAGTTCTGTCTCGTAATGTAAAAGGGTAGGAGAAGGGTTGACGATGATGCGTATTTCCGGGCTTATATATTCTCCACCTTTGATATGGAATTTTTCTGATTGATAAATATTATTGAAGACATAAGAAAATTCGTTGACGGACAACTTTGACATCATGCGTGTTCCGGCGGAAGTATTGACATAAAACGACTCTGGAATTTTTTCTCCTTTCACGAAAATCTTGAATTCTAAGTCGTCGCCTTGTGTGACTTCAACTTCCTGCGTCTGAAGGCTTACTTGGAAAGGAAGTGGTTTCTCGTAGAATTTGTCGTAATTGATGATTCTTTCTGCTGGTTTTTGTGAGAAGTCTGGGAAGAATATGATTAGGGTGATAAGGACTGTAAATGAGATTCCGAATATTTTCAGATATTTATAATTTTCTTTGAGATTTACAGCGTCACTGAATTTGAAGATTTGCAGGTTATTTGTTCTCTGTTTTATCGTTGCGAGAAGTAATTCGTTATTTGCGCTGTCGTTTATTTCGTCTGTAAGCTGGAGAGTATTAAGAAGTTTGTCTTTTATTTCAGGGAAAAATTTGCCGATTAGAATTGCAGCTTCTTTGTCGGACATCTTCTTCCTGAAACGAATAAGGTTTACGCTTGGGATGATGAAATAGAATATTAAGATGATAGAGAATGTTGCGATTGCTGTTATGAAAAGTATAAGTCTGATTTTTCCAGAAAGCCATGAAAAATATTCTATTCCATTGAATATCAAGAAGAATAAAATAAGCATAATGGTGCCTATCAATGAGCCTTGGATGAGTCTGTTGAGATAGAATTTCTTTATGAAAGATTCTATCTTGCTCACCAAGATGTGATTATGTGATATTTTACCGTCAGACAACATTATACCTAAATTAATAATCTGCAAATATAATAAAAGACCATGGACTATAGACTACGGACTATGGTTTTTTTTAATTGAAAATAAGGGGTTAGGAATGTGTAATTGAGACGGGATTTGTAAGTAAATAATTCTTATTTTTGCAAAAAATAAATTTTATATGAAAGAAGTTCGTGTACGTTTTGCTCCAAGTCCAACAGGTCCGCTTCATATCGGCGGCGTCAGGACAGCTTTATATAACTATCTCTTTGCCAAGAAGAACGGCGGTAAAATGATTCTTCGTATTGAAGATACTGACCAAACACGTTTCGTTCCAGGTGCAGAAGATTATATCGTAAAATCACTCGATTGGTGCGGCATCAAATTCGATGAAAGCGACATCGTCGGCGGAGAATATGGTCCTTACAGACAAAGTGACCGCAAACCTTTGTACAAACAATACAGCGACGAACTTATTGCAAAAGGTTTCGCTTATTACGCATTTGACACAGCAGAAGAACTCGACAAATACCGCGCTGAAGCTGAAGCACAAAAGAAGACATTCATTTATAATGCAGAAAGTCGTAAGACATTACGCAACTCTTTGACAATTGCTGCTGAAGAAGTTGAAAAGATGATTGCAGACGGCATTCCTTATACAGTGCGTTTCAAAATGCCTGAAAATTATGAAGTAAGAATGCACGACATCATCCGCGGTGATATCAAAGTCAACACAAATACATTAGACGATAAAGTATTGTTTAAGTCAGACGGAATGCCAACATATCACTTGGCAAACATCGTCGACGACCATTTGATGAAGATTTCTCATGTCATCCGTGGTGAAGAATGGTTGCCTTCAATGCCATTGCACGTTCTTTTGTATCAAGCATTCGGCTGGGAGGCTCCAGAATTCGCACATCTTCCATTATTGTTGAAACCTGATGGCAACGGCAAACTCAGTAAACGTGATGGCGACCGTCTCGGTTTCCCTGTCTTCCCACTTCGTTGGGTTGATCCTAAGAGCGGTGAAGTATCTTCAGGTTACAGAGAATCAGGATATTATTCAGAAGCTTTCATCAATATGTTGGCTCTCCTCGGATGGAATCCTGGTACAGAACAAGAAATCTTCTCAATGGAAGAACTTATTGAAGCTTTCTCATTTGAACACTGCACTAAGTCAGGCGCACGTTTCAATGTTGACAAGACAAAATGGTTTAACCATGAATATATCTTGAAGAAATCTAAAGAAGAAGTCGGCGAAGAATATCTCCAATGGCTTGAAACAGAAAAAGGTATCAAAGCTGACAAAGATTACGTCGTTAAAGTGACAGGCTTGGTTAAAGATCGCGTCAACTTCGTAAAAGAATTGTGGGATCAAAGTTTCTTCTTCTTTGAAGAACCAACAACATACGACGAAGTAACAGTTAAGAAACGCTGGAAAGAAAACTCAGCGGAGTTGATGATAAAAGCTAAAGAACTCATCAATGGCATCGAAGACTTCTCAGCTGAAAATATAGAAAAGGTTCTCAACGAATGGATTACATCAAACGAACTCGGTATGGGATTAGTCATGAACGGCTTACGTTTGATGCTCGTCGGTGCAGGCAAAGGACCACACATCCACGAAATCTTAGAACTTCTCGGCAAAGAAGAAGCAATGAAGAGAATTGATAAAGGAGTAGTAGAATTGTCTAAAGTCTAAAGATGAAAGTCTAAAGATGAAAAGATATGGTTTATGGCTAGAGGGGATTTTGAGAGTTTGAGGGTATGGCAGAATGCTAGAGACTTTGTCAATTCTATTTATGACTTGATGGATGATAATAAGAATTATGGGTTTCGGGATCAGATTCAAAGAGCCGCTGTAAGTATAATGAATAATATAGCAGAAGGTTTTGAGTCTGGTACCGATGCCAAATATATTAACTTCTTGAATATTGCAAAAGGAAGTTGTTCCGAAGTAAGGTCAATGTTATATGTTTGTTTGGATAGAAAGTATTGTACAGAAGAACAATTTGAATCATTGAAATCACAAGCAATTCATATATCATCGCAGTTGTATAAATTGATAGAATATTTAAATAAAAAATAATAACTTTTGTCTAAAGTCTTTCGTCTTTAGCCTTTAGACATTTGTCATAGGTATGTCAAAAATCACGATAGAAAACATGGAATTCTATGCCTATCATGGCCACTTCGAAGAGGAGCAGAAGATAGGCACTTGGTTCAGTCTGGACTTGACGATGGATGTCGATACAAGCAAAGCAGAGTCGTCGGATGAACTCGACGATACCGTAGATTATTCGGCGGTATATCAAGTCGTTAAAGAACAGATGATGATTCCTTCCAAATTGTTGGAACACGTCGGAAGACGAATTTTGAATACCATAAAAGATAGATTCCCAGATGTGAAAGACGCACAGTTGAAAGTAAGAAAAATGAATCCTCCATTAGGCGGTAAGATGGCGTTTGTTGCATTGGAATTAAAACTTTGAATTCCGTACACAATGCTTTGAGCAATGAGCTGTGAGTTGTGAGCTCATTGCCCATAGCCCATTGCTCGCAGCAAATACTACTGTCTTTAAAAACATTTTTTTAAAATTTAAAAATAATGTTTGCAGATTAAAAAAAAGTTGTATCTTTGCACTCTCAAAAACAAGGTACCATGGCCGAGTGGCTAGGCAGAGGTCTGCAAAACCTTGTACGGCGGTTCGACTCCGTCTGGTACCTCAAACTAAAGGACGTCATTATGGCGTTCTTTTTTTGTTTATATCCCCAAGCCTTCCTTATGTTAATATTTGTTGACGTATGTTAAAAAGTGTTAATTTTAAATTACTTAAAGATTTTGTTTATATTTTTGCATTGAGCTATGGGCTATGAGATGTGAGCAATTTACTCATAGCTCGTGGCTCATAGCTCAGAACAAATAAACTAAAAAAATGAAACCGAAACTTTTAAACCACTTAATCAATTTATTCTATCCGCAGGTGTGTGCTGCCTGTGGTAATCTCTTGATGCGTAACGAGGAAACGGTATGTCTTTCTTGTCGTTATCTTCTTCCTAAAACAGAATATGAGAAAAACGCCGACAATCCTTTGGCGCAGATGTTTTATGGACAAGTGGAACTTCACGCTGTTACGGCGGAGTTTTTCTTCAGTAAGAGCGGTAAGATGCAGCATCTGCTTCATCAGCTTAAATATGAAGGCAACAAAGACGCTGGATTTTTTCTCGGACAACAGATTGGCGATAGCATAAAAGACGTCGCTTTGTTTCAAGATGTCAATTATCTCATTCCGATACCGCTTCATCCTAAGAAAGAACATCTGCGTGGATATAACCAAAGTCACGTCATTGCACAAGGCGTGGAGGATAGGACTAAGATTCCGATAATGAATGACTGTCTTTATAGAAAGGTGTTTACTTCAACGCAGACGAAGAAATCGCGCGAGGAACGCTGGGATAACGTGAAAGACATTTTCGATGTGAGAAACGGTGAACGACTGATAGGGAAACATATTCTCCTAATCGACGATGTCTTGACTACAGGCGCGACCTTGAAAGCAGCTGGAACGACATTGTCGAAAATTGAAAATATAAAAATCAGCGTGGCGACAGCAGCGTGTACTTCGTAGAATCTTAGAAATTTAGAATACTAGAACTCTAGAAAATTTGTATAATTCTAAAGTTTTAAAATTCTAGAACTCTAGAGTTCTGCTTTGTGTCCTATCGCGACTATCGACAATACTGAATAGTTTTCTGGCAGGTTGAGGATTCTCTTGACGTTATCGGTGGCGTCGTTGCCTTCGGCGTCTTTACGCATTCTTATTTGTACCCAGCAGCTGCCGAGGCCGAGTTCTTCCACTGCGAGCTGCATGATGATTGTCGCGATGGAACAGTCTTCAACCCAGACATCGGTTTTGGTGATATCGGCGGCTACTACGATAGCAGCTGCTGCACCTTCGATGAGAGCAGCTCCTGATGCCTTGCTGACGGACAATGCCTTAAGAGTTTCCTTGTCTTCCACGACGATGAAATCCCAAGGTCTGATGCGATGTCCGGATGGCGACAAACGCGCTGCTTCTAAAATATATTCTATTGATTCTTTACTGACTGATTCGTTGGTGAAACGACGGCATGTACGTCTGCTTTTTAATAATTCAAGGAAGTTTTTCATGTGAAATAATTATGTGGCAAAGATAGTTTTTTTTAATTCATGATTCATATTTTGAACTAAGGATGTTGAACTAAGAACTAAGAACTTTTTTTCCTATCTTTGTAAACCTTAAAATACACTAACCACTCTAAACTATATTCTCTAAAACTACTATAAACTATTAACTATAAACTCTCAACTTTATCAAATGAAATCACTTTTAAAAGTCAATAATCTTCGAATCTCTTTCTGCCGTGATAGTCAGTGGCAGGAAGCGGTGCATGGTGTCGACTTTGAAGTGTTTGAAGGCAAAACCCTCGGTATTGTCGGTGAGTCTGGTTCTGGTAAATCCGTCAGTAATCTTGCTGTGATGCAGCTTCTTGACAAGCGTAAATCTAAGATTGAAGCGGATTCTATTTTATTGGAAAATAAGGACATTTCCCATTATAACGACGACCAGATGTCGGAAGTCCGTGGCAAACAAATCGCGATGATTTTCCAAGAGCCGATGACGTCCTTGAATCCAGTTTATAAATGCGGATTTCAGGTTTTAGAAGCCTTAGGCAGTCAACGGTCAGCGGTCAACGGTCAACAGTCATCATCCACATCTCAGCAACTCAAAGAAAAAGTTCTAGAACTTTTCGAAAAGGTGAAGCTGCCTAATCCGGAGATTATTTTTGATAAATATCCTCATGAACTTTCTGGCGGTCAGAAGCAGAGAGTGATGATAGCGATGGCTTTGATTTCAAATCCAAAAGTCCTCATCGCTGATGAGCCAACGACGGCGCTCGATGTCACGGTGCAGAAAGAGATTTTGAAACTTCTTAAAGAGCTTCAGCGTGAGAACGGAATGGGAATGATATTTATCACTCATGACCTTGGCGTGGTTTCTGAGATTGCCGATGATGTCATCGTGATGAATAAAGGCGTTATCGTGGAAAGAGGCAAGACGCACGATATTTTAAATAATCCTCAGCATCCTTATACTAAAGGACTAATCGCTTGTCGCCCGCCGCTCGATTATCGTCTAGAGCGACTTCCTGTAGTGAAAGAATTTCTTGATGGAAAATGGATTGACAACAATCAAGTTAAGAATGAGTTGCTCATCACTGGCGAAGAACGTCAGAAACAACACGAAATTTTATATTCGCAGGAACCAATCTTAAAGGTTGAGAATCTAAGGACTTGGTATCCGCTTCGAAAAGGTGTTTTCGGTCGTACTTACGACTATATAAAATCCGTCGATGATGTCAGCTTCGACGTTTATCCAGGCGAGACGCTCGGACTTGTGGGCGAGTCGGGATGTGGCAAGACGACATTGGGACGCAGTATTTTACGACTTGTCGAGCCGACTTCAGGAAATGTCATTTTCGAAGGAAGAAATATTACGAAGTTGAATAATAAAGAATTAAGAGAATATCGCAAGCAGGCGCAGATCGTCTTTCAAGACCCGTATTCTTCCTTGAATCCACGTATCTGTATTGGCGACTCTATTGCTGAGCCGATGTTGGTTCATGGCATTGAGAAAGACACCAAGAAAAGAAGAGAACGCGTTTGTCATCTCTTGGAAGAAGTAGGTCTGGAAGCCTCGCATTATCAGCGTTATCCGCACGAGTTCTCTGGAGGACAGAGGCAGCGTATCTGTATTGCACGCGCTTTGGCTGTCAATCCGAAACTTATAATCTGCGACGAATCGGTGTCGGCACTCGACGTCTCGGTTCAGGCTCAGGTGTTAAATCTTATTAACAGACTGAAGAAAGAATTTCATTTCACATATATCTTCATCTCTCACGATTTAAGCGTCGTAAGATTTATGTCCGACAGAGTAGTGGTGATGTGCAACGGCAAGATTCAGGAGATGAACGAAGCTGACGCGCTCTTCAACAATCCTCAAAACGATTACACTAAGAAATTGATAGCGGCGATTTGTAAGGTGTGATGACAAAAGGCTAAAGGCTAAAGTGAAAATTCCTCAATTCCTCAGTTCCTCAAATTATCAACTTCCATAAAAACTTCTGCTGAAATCTGTATAAATGTTTTCTTCGACTTTTTTCAGATTATGTAACCACTCGTGATAGTAAGGTGAGTCTTTTTTTAGATTTGAATCAATAAGTTGTTGAGGGAATTTTCCTCTGCTAAGAATCAGATTGCTTATCTTGTTGCTATTAGAAAGTGAATGTATATTGTTGTAATCTAATGTCTTCTCTATTTTACGGCATTGTTTCTCCGCAAAATCAACAACTTGTTTATGTAGGGATTTGTAAAGATTTTCTGTTTCGCTTTGCTTTTTCAATATAATCTTGATGGAGTCTGATTCTGATTTTATCTTGTGATTCTCGTTTTCCAATATGGCGATTTCTTTTTTGAGGGAATCATAAAACTCTTGCGTAACCATCTCATTATTCATTATCTCTAATGTCTCAATTTTATTTTTCATATTTGCTAATGTGAAAAATAAAATCGCAAAAATTGTTATAAGTAGAGTTATGACAAAGATGATGATATTAGTCTTGCTGTTGAGTTTTTTCTTTACATCAAGAGCGGAACGAAATCGTTTTTCTGGGTTTTCTTCCAGACATCTTTTAATTATCTTTCTTATCTTAAGAGATTGATATGAAACATCTTGAATGATTTTTCCGAGAGCGTAGATATCGGAACGATTGTCGATTTTATTTCTTTTCTGTTGTTCAGGAGAAGCGAACGCTGCTGTTCCTGCTGGTTCTTTCAAGATATCGAAATCGTCTTTGTCGGCGAGTCCGAAGTCGATGAGTTTCACGTGATGTCCGTCGCGAGTTATTAAGATGTTGTTTGGTTTTATGTCGCGATGGACGATTTGCTTGTTGTGAATATATGCAAGTGCATCGCAAAGTTCGCCGATTATTCTGAAGGTTTCTTTTTTAGAAATATTGTTTTTGGAGAAGAAGTCGTTCCATGTCATTCCGTCGATGAATTCCTGCACTATGCAAATTCCGAGTTGAGGAATATCTTCAAGGGAAACGGTCTGAACTACGTTCTGATGCGAAAGCTGTATTGCAATGTCGAATTCTTTTTCGAGCAGCGACTGATAACGAGGATTGTCTTTTTCTTTGTCGGTCAAGCGTTTGAGGACATACCATTTGCCATAGCGTTTGGCTTTATACAATTCGCTATAACCGTTTTTAGAGTTATGTATCAGTTCAAAGTTAGAAAACTGATTAGCGATATTTATGTTATCTTCTTCTATGAAACCAGAATTTAAGTCGGAGTCGAACATTGCTTTTGTAAAATTTATTCTGCAAGTATAGCAAAATATTTGAATATTTTACTAAGAACTAAGAACCAAGAACCAAGAACTTTTGTCACTGCTTAGTTCAACAGCCAATAGCTAACAGCCTTAGTTCAATAATCTTATCATTTGTTTTTCTTCGCTTTTCTTAGTTTCGTCAATCCGCTTTTGTTGCCAGCCACATATTTTTTAGGAGGTTCACCTGGCATTCTGACTTGAATAAGGTCTGTTATTATCAGCGGATTGTTTAAGATGAATTGTGTCGTTGTGAAAGTGTCTCCTATTTCCAGTTTGCAATATTGAGCATCTTTGACGAGGAATCTGTCGTTTCCGAGGAATTCAGCTACGCAAGAGCGGTTTGGGTTCCATTCAAATAAGACAGAGTCACCTTTTATAAGGTTTTTGGAATATATTATTTCTTCAGAAATGAAGCCAGATTCGCTTTTGTCGTTCATACAGAAAGCGTTCCATCCGGAATAACCGAGATAGCGAGCGAGGAGTGACAGAGAAGATAGACTGATGTCTTTGTCGTATTTGATATAGCCGAACAAGCGCTTTAAAGTTGTTGCGCTCATAGTGTTGCATTTCAGTTTATCTCTAATATCGTCACTTAAATCGGAGAAATCGGATGGAGTCTCCATGTCGCGACCGAATTGAGTCTTCAACATTTGCCTTAATTTCTCGATATAAAATTCATTACCCATCACAAGTGCTATTGTTTTTTGCAAAAATAGCAAATAAAATATTGTGTAATAGTTATATGTTTTTCGTGGTACGATTTGGAATAATTTGGAATGAATTGGAATTTTGATGAATTAATTTTCTTCCTATACTTGCAAAAACAAATTGTTGAATCTTGTTAATATATAATCATCATGGCGCAATGGAGAATAACAACAAAAAGGAGAAAGATTTGCAATGGCATAATGGTAGAACCTGATATGACTGTAGAAGTTGTAACAACAGGTGTTAATCCTTTGACAAGCAATAGAGGACAATTGGTTGCGGATGCTTTTATGAGAATATATGGCATTGATGTCGTTAAGGCAAATATACTTAACACATCAGATTTGGAAGTTTTGAAAATAAAATAATAAAATAAATATTGTTTAACATTTAAAATTTAAAGTTATGGGAGATTTGTTTGCACTTTTAGGAGGTTTTATCGGTGATGTTATTGACCTGATAGATGATTTAGATTAATTTTAAAATTATGTAATTTTTAAAGGAAAAAGTTATGTTAGATTTAGAAAAAGAAAAAATTGAATTAAATAATCTCTGTGCTAAGATTGGTGTTTTCTTTGCTAATTGTGATGGAGAATTCGCTCCTGAAGAAAGAGCGTTTTTGGAAAGATATCTTGTTTTGTCAGACAATAGATTTACACCAAACGACGGTAAACAATTGACAATAGATGAAGTTTCAAAAGACCTGACAATAGATGAAGTTATAAAAGACACTAAAGCTTTCTTAGATGATTTCAAAGGAACAGAAAGATTAGCAATGTTAGGAATGTTGTTCATTCTTATTGACAGAGTTATTGCTGCAGATGGTGTATATCATCCAAAAGAAATAGAATTGTTTGAACAATGGAAAAAAGCAGTTCTTTAATGATTTAAGTTAAAAATGCCCAGAAATTCTGGGCATTTTTAATATGCTCGACAAAATTTATAAGTTTATACGATATAGCACAATTTTAATATCGGAATGTTGGGATAAAATCTATCTTTTGAAAACTATGCTTTCAAATTTAATACAAACATTATCAAACCACAATTCCAGTATATCAGAGAAGATAGCGGCTGTCAAGCGTATTGCTGAGATAGTCGCTATCTCTTCTGATGATACGGAAACTGAGATAAAAGAGAAAGATCGTCTCTTTCATACATTTCCTGTCTCGGTACAAAACAGTCTCGACACTTACTTCGAGATAAAATATTCCAACAAGGGTTATAATAACATTCCAAAATCTAAGGGGAAATGGTCTGGAGAGGCAGGCAATTCTTTGTGGATGCCAGATAACAACTTAGTTCCGGAAAGGAATATGTATAGCAATCCTGATGGAATGACGTGGAGAAAAATTCTAGATTTTTATAAAGTTAAAAATGGAATCCTATTCCAAGAAGGCGAGCCTGTCTTCGACGAACTGGCTTGGGAGGAAGTCGTTTTGCGATACGAAGACATCGGCCGCAACGAGCTTCTGCGATTGCAACAGAATGAACGCTCGGTGCTGCATAATCTCGCTTTCGACACACTCGCTAAATCCAAAGGTTGGTCTCTTGAACAGACTTACAAATACAAAGAAGAAAACAATCTCGTGTGGCACGAGAAATCCGATTGCAAGACCTTGCTGCTCGTCCCACGAATGATTCACGATAACATCACTCATTACGGCGGCGTTTCAATGCTGAGATGTCTGGAGGTTTAGAGACGCAAAGACACAGAGACGCAGAGATACAAAGATGTAGAGTTTAATGCTTTACGTCTTTGTTGTTTTATGTCTCTGCGTCTTAATTTCTCTATTGTTTTATCTTCGAAAAAATGTAATTTTGCATTCTCAATTCATAATGAAATTTTAGAAGATTTTTTATGGTAATAGTTGATAATGTAATAGTCACTGACGAGTTTATCAATGCTCGTTTTTGTTGTCATCTTGCAAGATGCAAGGGTGAATGTTGTATCGCCGGTGACGCTGGCGCACCCCTCGAACCTGATGAAGTAGGTCTAATTGAGGAATACCTTGAAGAGATAAAACCTTATATGCGTCCTGAAGGTATCGAGGCAGTTGAGAATAACGACGTCTACGACTATGACGAAAAAGGCGCGCTCGTCACACGTCTCATCAACGACGAAGAATGTGCTTTCGTCTATTTCCATGAAAACGGCACAGCATTATGCGCTATAGAAAAGGCTTATCTCGAAGGCAAAATCGACTTCTGGAAACCAATAAGCTGCCATCTTTATCCTATCCGCCTCGAAGAGAAAAACGGCTTCATTTATGTGAACTATCACGAGTGGAGCGTCTGCGTTCCAGCTAAACGCAAAGGCGAGAAAGAAGGTATTCCTTTATATAAATTCTTGAAAGGTCCTATGATACGTCGTTTCGGCGAAGACTGGTATGAGAGGTTCGTTAAGCAGTTAGGAGTTAGGAATTAGGAGTTGTTTTGTAGAGACGTATCAATGTTACCATAGAAATAAATGCACATTGATGCGTCTTAAATTATATTTACGGTATGAGTTTCAAATCTTTTCTTGAGAAAAAATCTGTCAATATCACAGCGAAGGCATATTTCCTTGATGCTCTCGGTGCGATGGCTTTCGGTCTGTTCGCTTCATTATTGATAGGAACTATTTTCACCACTTTAGGTGATAAGTTAAATCTCCCGATATTATTAGAAATCGCGAAATATGCCAAGCAGGCTACCGGCGCCGCGATAGGTGTCGCGATAGCATATTCGCTGCATGCGCCTTCACTGGTCTTGTTCTCAGCAACGGTCTGCGGCATCGCTGGCAACGCATTGGGCGGTCCCGTCGGCGCATACGTCGCCACTGTAATAAGTGCGGAACTCGGCAAGATAGTGTCGAAAGAAACTAAAGTCGACATCCTCGTCACGCCATCTGTCGTGATAATCAGCGGCGTGCTCCTTGCCATGTTCGTCGGTCCTGGCATCAACGCCTTCATGGAGGCTTTCGGAAGATTCATAGAAAACGCAACAGAATTACGTCCTTTCATCATGGGAATTATTGTGTCGGTGTCTGTCGGAATGGCGTTGACACTTCCTATCAGTAGTGCTGCATTATGTATCGCCATCGGACTTTCTGGAATAGCTGCTGGCGCTGCCACGGCAGGATGCTGCGCTCAGATGGTGGGTTTCGCAGTGATGTCGTTCAAAGAAAACAAATGGGGCGGACTCATCTCTCAAGGCTTAGGAACATCAATGTTGCAGATGCCTAACATCATAAAAAATCCTCTTACATGGATTCCTCCTACATTGGCAGCGGCCATCACCGGACCAATATCCACTTGCGTGTTTCAACTTGAAAACGTGCCTATCGGCGCAGGCATGGGAACATGCGGACTTGTCGGACCTTTCGGTGTCATAACAGCTATGCCAGAAGGCGGAACCAAAATGTGGCTTGGAATATTATTAGTGTGTTTCATATTGCCAGCAATCCTGACTTGGATTTTCGGTGAGATATTCAGAAAGATGAACTGGATTAGGGAAGGGGATTTGAAAATTGAAAATTGAAAATTGTAGGGACGTGATTTATCGCGTCCAATATCATCGCGTCCGATATTGTAGAGACGTATCATACGACACAATAGAAAATAGATAATATGTCGTTGATGCGTCTTTTTATTATTTTTTTATAAAAAGGTCTTGACAAAACTTCATTCTGATATTATATTTGTGACTTTCGCAAAAAATAACATAAAATCATTATATAAATGAAGTTATCTCAATTCAAATTTAACCTTCCTGCAGATCTCATTGCCCAACATCCGGCAAAAAACAGAGATGAATCTCGTTTGATGGTCGTTAACCGTAGAGATGGTTCCATCGAACATCGTTCTTTTAAAGATATCTTGGATTATGTTGACGCAGGCGACGTTTTCGTTCTTAACAACACTAAGGTTTTCCCAGCACGTCTCTATGGCGAAAAGGAAAAGACTGGTGCAAAGATCGAAGTGATGTTGCTCCGCGAACTCAATCACGAAAGCCGTCTCTGGGACGTACTTGTAGATCCAGCTCGTAAGATACGTATCGGCAATAAATTATATTTCGGCGAGAACGACGACCTCGTGGCTGAAGTCATCGACAACACCACATCACGTGGCAGAACATTACGTTTCTTGTTCGACGGCACTCACGAAGAATTCAAAAAGACAATAACTGACTTGGGCAACACACCGCTTCCTCCAGAAGTAGGCCGTCCTGTTGAACCAGAAGACGCAGAAAACTATCAGACTGTTTTCGCTAAATGTGAAGGCGCTGTGGCAGCTCCAACAGCTGGCATGCACTTCAGCAAATCTCTTATGAAACACCTTGAACTCCGCGACGTTCAATTCGCTGAACTCACTCTTCATACAGGCGTAGGTAACTTCCGCGAAATCGAAGTTGAAGACCTTACAAAACATAAGACTGACTCAGAAGAGATGGAAATCACACAAGATGCTTGCGATATCATCAATACCGCTAAATCTGAACATCACAAGGTCTTTGCTGTCGGAACAACATCTCTCAAAGCTCTTGAGACATCGGTGACAATCTCAGGTCAGATAAATCCTTATAAAGGCTGGACTAACAAGTTCATATTCCCTCATTACGACTTCAACACAGCTGATGCTCTTATCACAAACTTCCACCTTCCTAAGTCATCAATGATGATGGAAGTAGCAGCATTCGCTGGTTATGACTTACTTATGAAAGCATATAAGACAGCTGTAGCAGAGAAATACCGTTTCTTCACATACGGCGACGCTATGCTCATTTTATAAGAACTCTAGAACTCTAGAATTTTAGAACTTTAGAGAAATAATTACGTACATAAAATTGGACAAAGACTGTTGTCTGTAGTCTGTTGTCCGTTGACAAAAAAATAAAACAATGAATCAAGAAGAATTTTTCAAGAAGATAACAGCTCACGCTAAAGAATACGGTTTTGTATTCCCTTCAAGTGATATTTATGACGGACTTTCAGCTGTTTATGACTATGGTCAAAATGGCGTTGAGTTAAAGAATAACATCCGCCAATACTGGTGGAAAGCGATGGTGCAGATGCACGAAAACATCGTCGGTGTTGACGCAGCTATTTTCATGCACCCAACAGTATGGAAAGCTTCAGGTCACGTCGATGCTTTCAACGACCCTATGATCGACAATAAAGACAGCAAGAAACGCTATCGCGCTGATGTTCTCGTTGAAGATCACATCGCTAAGATTGAAGATAAAATCAACAAGGAAGTCGAAAAAGCCAAGAAACGTTTCGGTGATGCTTTCGATAAGGAACAATTCGTTTCAACAAACGCTCGCGTCCTTGGTTATAAACAAGAGATTGAAGACATTAGCCATCGTCTTTATGTAGCTATGGAAAACAACGACCTTCCTGGCATCAAACAACTCATTGAAGACCTCGGTATCGTTTGTCCTATCTCTGGCTCACGTAACTGGACTGACGTTCGTCAATTCAACCTTATGTTCGCTACACAAATGGGATCTTTGGCAGAAGGCGCAAATGAGATTTATCTCCGTCCAGAGACAGCTCAAGGCATCTTCGTCAACTACCTCAACATCCAAAAGACTGGTAGAATGAAAGTTCCTTTCGGTATCGCACAGACAGGTAAGGCTTTCCGTAACGAAATCGTGGCTCGTCAGTTCATCTTCAGAATGAGAGAGTTCGAACAAATGGAAATGCAGTTCTTCGTACGCCCTGGCACTGAACTCGAATGGTTCAAACACTGGAAAGAAGAACGTCTCAGATGGCACCTCTCACTCGGTATCCCAGCAGAAAAATATCGTTACCACGATCATGAAAAATTAGCTCACTACGCTAACGCTGCAACCGACATCGAATTCGAATTCCCATTCGGTTTCAAAGAATTGGAAGGCATCCACAGCCGTACAGACTTCGACCTCAGCAGTCATTCTAAGTTCTCAGGCAAGAAACTTCAATATTTCGATCCAGAGACAAATGAAAGCTACGTTCCTTACGTCATCGAGACATCAATCGGTTTAGACCGTATGTTCCTCGCTATGTTAAGCCACGCTTATACAGAAGAAAAACTCGAAGACGGCTCAGAACGCGTTGTGATGAAATTCCCAGCAGCATTGGCACCTTATAAAGTCGCTATCTTGCCTCTCGTCAAGAAAGACGGTCTTCCAGAAAAAGCACGTGAAATCATGGAACAGCTCACACCTGACTTCATGTGCCAATACGAAGAAAAAGACTCTATCGGCAAACGTTATAGAAGACAAGACGCTATCGGTACTCCACTTTGTGTTACTATCGACAACCAAACATTGGAAGACAACACAGTTACAGTCCGCGACCGCGACACTATGGAACAAATCCGCGTAAATGCTGATGAACTCTATACAATCATTAGAAATAAAATAGCTCCTAAAAAAGTAGCTAAATAAATATTTCAGAAACTTAGAAACTCAAAAATTCAGAGTTTTATGTTCAATAAAAAAAGACGCTGCATCGGAGCGGGTTTTTTTACTAAAGCAATTGGCTGTTGAACAAGAACCAAAGTTCAAAGGCCTTGGTTCAATAGCCTTAGTTACTAATTATTCCTTAACAAATCTCTTTACAACTTCGCCGTTTTCTGTAACGACTTTCACGAAGTAAACTCCGCTGTTCAAATCTTTAACGTCAACAACTGACTGCTGACCGCTGATAGCTGATAGCTTTTGTTGTCTTCCATAAACATCATAAACGACAACTTCTTCTACTTCTGTTTCAATGTAGAGTCTGTCGTTAACTGGGTTTGGATAGATGTTGAATGTTTTTGATAATTCTTCAACGCCTTCACCTGGTTCTTCGCCATATGTTACACATGCTTCATTTGATTTTTCTGATTCACCTGCCAAGTTAGCTGCTGTAACAACAAAACAATATTTTCCTGGATTTTTAACAGCATATTTTACTATTGTAGTATCAGTTGCTTTGAGGAACTTTGTGCTGTCTTCAACGAGATATACGTTGTAATAAGTTGCCAACTCAACCTCAGCCCATGTCAATACTATTGAATCATTGACAATTTTAGCTTCTAAAACCGGTGCTGCTGGGACTTCTAAGTCTTCCTCTGCTTTTACTTCAGCGCATTCTTTGTTTGAATGTTCTGACTCACCTATACCATTGACTGCAGTTACTGTGAAACAATATGTTCCTGGCATTGGTGTTACAATGTTATAAGCTGTATCGTTGATGCCAATATTATCAATAAATAACTTATCTTCATAATATAATTTATAAGAGATTGCACCAATTACATAATCCCAATAGAGGTGTATTGTGTCGTTTGTAACTGTTGAAATAAGTTTTGGTGCTACTGGTATAGTATCCACTATTTCTTCTTCTTGTTCCTGAGCTTGAACTTGAACTACAGCGAAGCTACATAAAAATGCTAAAAGTAAAAATAATTTTTTCATACGTAATAATTTTAAGTTATACTTTATTTTAATAATCAATTCCTAAACATCTACAAATATAGCATATAAATGAAAACAATCATGGCTTTGTTTTAAAAAAAAATCAGATTTAATATTTCAAGTATAGATTATATCTGATGTTACGCATTTTTAGACTTGATAACGCCTACATATGTAAGCAGTATCACATTCATAAGCAACGCATATATGATTGCTGGAATCGCCATCTCTGCGCTGTTGAATATAAAAGGAGAGCTCGCGATGGCGATGGCTTGCGCCGCATTCTGCATACCTACTTCTATGACGATGGTTCTCCTTACTGCAGTGCCTGATTTCGTCATACGTGAAAGCAAGGAACTGCATATCATCGCTGCTAATATCAATGCTGTTATCGTCAATCCTAGCACTGCGAAATTGTCCTTGATTGCCTGTGTGTTCTGCAAGAAAAATATCAAGGCTAATGTCATCAAGGCTGGAAACGCCAGTTTGCTTAGCACCTTGTTTACTATCGCTGCTGGGTTAGGGAAGAAGTGTTTGAATAAGATTCCAATGAAAAGCGGAACGAAGAGAAGAACGATGTTTTGTACGATGAGTTTGCCGAAAGGAAGATTGACTTCCACGCCGCTCTGTTCCGTGACGAAACGAGCTACGAACTCCATTATGACAGGAATGGTGAATAATGTCACAATGCTGCTGATGGCTGTCAGCGTGACCGACAATGCCACGTCGCCTTTCACTAACATTGAAAATACATTGGATGAACTGCCGCCAGGACAGCAGGCGATGAGCATGATACCCATGAAATAGACAGGAGGTAATCTTAAAATCAATGCTAATACAAATGCAATGAGAGGCAATATCACTAACTGACCGATCATTCCTATCATTACAGCACGCGGATTACGCGCCACGTCAGTAAAAGATTTCTTGTTTAAGTCGGTGCCCAATAAAAACATCAACACGATTAAAATGGGCATTACAATCCAGATCATACCTGTTAAAGCTAAAAGTCGCAGAGTCACAAAGTCATAAAGTCTTTTTGACTCTGCAACTCTGAATCTTTATTCGGCAAGCACAAGTATTCTATTATTCAATACTTCCACTACGCCACCGTTTATTTCAATAAAATTATATTCGTTATTATTGCCGATTTTTACTTTCCCTTTGCCGAGAGCAGATATCATAGGAGCGTGGTTGTTCAATATCTCAAACAAACCATCAATGCCTGGCAACTGGACCAGGTCGACCTCTCCTGTGAAGATGTTTTTTTCCGGTGTTATTATTTCTAGTTTCATTTTTTAAGCCAACTGATACAGACTACGGTCAAAACAAAAACTTCTAATTCCTAACTCCTCACTCCTCATTAAGCATCTTCTTACCCTTCTCGATTGCTTCTTCAATGGTTCCAACCATCATGAAAGCTGCTTCAGGGTATTGGTCGACTTCGCCATCCATAATCATATTGAATCCTTTGATTGTGTCTTCTATGCTTACGAATGCACCTTTCATACCTGTAAACTGCTCAGCGACATGGAATGGCTGTGACAAGAAACGTTGTACACGGCGAGCGCGGCTCACTGTGAGTTTATCTTCTTCCGACAACTCATCCATACCCAAGATGGCGATGATGTCTTGTAATTCTTTATAACGTTGAAGTATGCTTTTCACGCGTTGCGCTGTGTTGTAATGTTCTTCACCTACGATGTCGGCTGACAATATTCTTGATGTAGATTCAAGAGGGTCAACAGCAGGATAGATGCCGAGTTCTGATATCTTACGGCTGAGCACTGTAGTAGCGTCGAGGTGAGCGAATGTCGTTGCAGGAGCAGGGTCAGTCAAGTCGTCGGCAGGGACGTAAACGGCTTGCACTGATGTGATGGAGCCGCTTTTTGTTGATGTGATACGTTCTTGCATGAGACCCATTTCTGATGCCAATGTAGGCTGATAACCTACGGCTGACGGCATACGTCCGAGGAGTGCTGACACTTCTGAGCCTGCCTGAGTGAAACGGAATATATTATCGATGAAGAACAAGATGTCGCGACCTTCGGTCTCGCCGTCGCCGTCGCGGAAGTATTCTGCCATAGTAAGACCACTGAGAGCGACGCGCGCACGGGCTCCTGGTGGCTCGTTCATCTGTCCGAAGACTAGCGTAGCTTGTGATTTCTTGAGTTCTTCGTAGTCTATCTTGTCGAGGTCCCAGCGACCTTCTTCCATCGACTTCATGAATTCTTCACCATATTTGATGACGCCTGACTCAAGCATTTCTCTCAATAAGTCGTTACCTTCACGAGTACGTTCTCCAACACCAGCAAATACTGACATACCTGAATATGACTTCGCGATATTGTTAATCAATTCCATGATGAGAACTGTCTTTCCAACACCGGCACCGCCGAACAAACCAATCTTACCGCCTTTGGCGTATGGCTCGATCAAGTCGATGACTTTGATACCTGTAAAGAGAACTTCTTGTTTCGTTGAAAGGTTCTCAAATTTAGGAGGATCACGGTGAATGCTGTTACGTTTTGCAGATTCCACTTTCTCAAGTCCGTCAATAGAATCACCGATGACATTGAAGAGACGTCCTTTCACCTGATCGCCAGTAGGCATAGAGATTGGCGCGCCTAAACAACGTACCTTCATGCCTCTGCGCAAACCGTCGGTAGAATCCATAGCGATGGTACGCATAGTATTCTCTCCGATGTCTTGTTGGACTTCTGTGATAAGTTTCTCGCCATTGGTGCGTTCTATTTCGAGAGCGTCTAAAAGGTTTGGCAGCTGTGATTCGTCATCAAAAGCAACGTCAATCACAGGTCCGATTATCTGTACAATACGACCGTATTTTTCTTCACTCATGACTTTATTGTGTGTCTATGTTATTGTCTAAATTAGATTTAGATCCTAAATTATCAATGTTTTTCAAGAAATCCCATTGGAATATCAATAGATATAGGAATCCTATAGTGATGGCGCTGTCGGCTATGTTAAAGATAGGACTGAAGAATATCTGTCCTCCGAAGAACGGCATCCATTCAGGAATAGTGAACAATGGGAAATAAAGCATATCTACGACTTTGCCTTGCAGGAATCCGGAATATCCTCCGCCTTCAGGGAATAATGTCGCTACTTGATAGTATGTGCTTTCGCTGAATATCATGCCGTAGAACATTCCGTCGATGATGTTGCCCAAAGCACCTGCTGTGATGAGCGATATGCCTAACAAAGGTCCGAATTTGGTTTTTTTCTTTACGAGATAATAGATAAAATAAAACAACAACGCCACGGCTATTATCCGGAAGATGCTGAGCACTAACTTGCCGTATTGCGCTCCGAACTCCCAGCCAAAAGCCATGCCGTTGTTTTCTATAAAATAAATCTGAAACCAATCTCCCAATACTGAGAAACTCTCGCCTATAGTCATATTCAACTTGATCCAGAATTTTGATATCTGGTCAATGAGTAAGACAAGAAATATGACTAATAGTGGTTTCTTCATTACTTCTTTTGTCCCATTTTAGCCTCAACACTCAAGGTAGCATGTGGTACGGCACGCAATCTTTCCTTAGGGATCAATTTGCCTGTCATACGACATACTCCGTAAGTCTTGTTTTCTATGCGGATTAACGCATTTTCTAAATTTTGAATGTACTTATACTGGCGTGCTGCCAATTGGCTGTTTTCCTCTTTTGACAAGACATTGGAACCTTCTTCCAAAATCTTAAAAGTAGGAGCAGTGTCGTCAGCACTGTTTCCTCTGCCGGAGACGTTTTCATTGAATAATTCAAGATCCTTACGTGCTCTCGCCAATTTTCCTAATATCAATTCTTTAAATTCAGCTAATTCCTCGTCGGAATATCTGACTTTTTCTGGAGCATTATTTAAACTTTCTTCCATATCTCTCGAATTTTATTTGATTTTCTGAATTAACGCCGTCAAAGTTAGTGATAAATATTGTATAGTACAAGGATTTATTTCTTAATTCTTGTTAATTTTTATCTTAACAGAAATATTGTCTACAAGTTCTAAATCTTCAACATTTTCACCAATATTGTCAACCATATTCAATGTTGCTAAAGTCTCAGAACAGATGTATTCTTTGTACTTCTCAACAACATTGTTGATATCGTCGTTCTTTTCTATTGTCAAAATGATGTGGTCTGTGACTTCGAAGTCGCCGTCTTTTCTCATATTTTGAATTCTGTTGACGATTTCTCTTGCCAAACCTTCTTCTGCCAATTCTGGTGTGATGGTGATATCCAAAGCTACTGTTGCATCGTCTTGTGTTGCTACTGCCCAACCTGGAATGTCTTCTGTTGTGATGATAGCGTCATCAAGTTCGAGGTGTAACTCTTGTCCTTCTAATGTGATATCTAAGTAACCTATGTTTTCAAATGTTCTGATAGTTTCTTGTTCTATCTCAGCGAAGAATTGTGTTATAGGTTTTATCAACTTGCCATAACGACGGCCTAAGTTTCTGAGATTTGGCTTGACTTTCTTGACTAAGATGTTCTTGTCGGCTGTCAAATATTCGATTTCCTTGACATTGACTTCAGAAAGGATGAGTTGCTCGATTTTCTTGAATTGTTCGAGTTCTTTTTCTGAGTTGACAGGAATCATAATCTTTGATAATGGCTGACGAACACGGATGTTGGCTTTCTTTCTCAATGATAATACCATTGATGAAGCGAGTTGTGCCATTTCCATTCTTTCTTCCAAATCTTTGTCTATAAGAGCTGGATTTGCTTTAGGGAAATCAGTGAGGTGTACTGATTCTGCTGTTTCGCGTCCTGTTGCTGCATTTAAGTCTTGATACAAACGTTCTGCGAAGAATGGAGCGATAGGGCTTGAAATCTTAGCCAATACGTTCAAACATGTGTATAATGTCTGATATGCTGAAGTCTTGTCTGATGTGACATCGCTCTTCCAGAAACGACGGCGTGAGAGACGTACATACCAGTTGCTCAAGTGAGCGTCAACGAATTCTGCTATAGCACGGCCTGCTTTTGTTGGCTCGTAGCTGTTGTAGTCGTTGTCGACTTCTTCAATCAAAGAGTTAAGCTCTGACAAAATCCATCTGTCGATTTCTGGACGTTCTTCGTATGGTATTTCTGCTTCTGAGAAATCGAACTTGTCGATGTTAGCATACAATGCGAAGAATGCGTATGTGTTGTATAATGTTCCGAAGAATTTACGACGTACTTCGTCAACGCCTTCTTGGTCAAACTTGAGGTTGTCCCAAGGTTGTGAGTTGGTAATCATGTACCAACGTACTGCGTCAGCACCGTATTTTTCTATCGCTTCGAATGGATCGACGCCGTTGCCAAGACGTTTTGACATCTTGTTGCCGTTCTTGTCTAATACGAGACCGTTAGAGATAACTGTCTTGTAAGAAACAGAGTCTGAAATCATTGTAGCGATAGCGTGTAATGTGAAGAACCAACCACGTGTTTGGTCAACGCCTTCTGCGATGAAGTCAGCTGGGAATGTTTCGTCGTTGAGCTTGCCTTCTTCACCCATGTAGTGGATTTGTGCGTAAGGCATAGCGCCTGAGTCAAACCAAACGTCGATGAGGTCTGGTTCGCGGAACATCTTTCTTCCGTCTGATGAGACGAGGATTACGTTATCGATATAAGGTCTGTGTAAGTCGAAGCTCTTGTAATCTTCTGAAGCGTAAGGATTTTCTGTCATGAAGCCTGCTTTCACTGACTCGTCGATTCTCTCGCGGAGTTCAGCTACGCTGCCGATACATACTTCTTCTGTGCCGTCTTCAGTGCGCCAGATTGGCAATGGTGTTCCCCAGTAACGTGAACGTGACAAGTTCCAGTCGACGAGGTTTTCGAGCCAGTTGCCGAAACGACCTGTACCTGTTGCTTCTGGTTTCCAGTTGATAGTCTTGTTGAGTTCTATCATTCTGTCTTTCAAAGCAGTGCTGCGGATGAACCAGCTGTCTAATGGATAATAGAGAACAGGTTTGTCGGTACGCCAGCAGTGTGGATAGTTGTGAGTATGTTTTTCGCTCTTGAAGAGTTTGCCTTCTTCTTTCAATAAGACAACGATGTCGACGTCTAATGACTTGTCTTTCTCTGTCTTTGTTGCATCAAAAGCGTTCTTCACGTATTGACCAGCGTAAGGACGATAAGCTTCAACGTCCATGCAGTTCTTCACGAATTCTGCGTCGAGGTCTTCGATGAGGAAGAACTTACCTGTCTTGTCAACCATTGGCTGAGCTTTGCCGTCTTTGTCGATCATTTGGAGAGGAGGGATGCCGCTTTGTTTTGCTACGCGGTCGTCGTCTGCACCGAAAGTAGGAGCGATGTGAACGATACCTGTACCGTCTTCTGTGCTGACGTAGTCGCCGTGGATGACGCGGAATGCGCCTTCACCTGGGTTGACCCATGGGATGAGTTGTTCGTATTCCAAACCGACGAGGTCTTTACCTTTGCATGTGCCGAGGACTTCGTAAGGAAGTTTCTTGTCGCCGACTTTGTAGTCTTCGAAAGCAGGTTTTTCAGCTTCGCTTGGGAAGAATGCGCCCATCAATGGTGTTGCCAATACGAAGTAAGCGAGTTCGCCGCTTGTTGGGTTGACAGTCTTTACGAGGTTATAGTCGATGCTGTTGCCGACGCACAATGCTGTGTTTGAAGGTAAGGTCCATGGTGTTGTTGTCCATGCAGCGATTTGGATGTTGTTGAAAGGAACGTCAACACCAAAAGGATTGACCTTTACTGTTGTTTGTTCAGCTTTGACGCGGAACAATGCTGTACATGTGAGGTCTTTGACGTCGCGGTAGCAACCAGGGATGTTAAGTTCGTGTGAGCTTAAACCTGTACCAGCTGCTGGTGAATAAGGTTGGATTGTATAACCTTTATAGAGGAGACCTTTCTTGTAAATCACTGATAAGAGGTACCATAAGGTCTCAATATATTCGTTTGTGAAAGTGATATAAGGATCGTCGAGGTTGACCCAGTAACCCATGGTACGTGTGAGTTCGTCCCATAAGTCTTTATATTTCATGACTTCTTCACGGCAAGCTTTGTTGTATTCATCAACGCTGATTTTAACGCCGATGTCTTCTTTAGTGATACCGAGTTTCTTTTCAACGCCGAGTTCTACTGGGAGACCGTGAGTGTCCCAACCTGCTTTACGAGATACTCTCTTGCCTTTTAATGTTTGGTAACGGCAGAAGATGTCTTTAATGGTACGAGCCATAACGTGGTGAATACCAGGAGTTCCGTTTGCTGACGGTGGACCTTCGTAGAATACGTATGCAGGACCATCCTTGCGATTTTCTAAACTCTTTTGGAAGACATCATTTTCTTCCCAATATTTACGAACCTCTTTAGCTATGTTAGTGAGGTTTAAGTTTTTATACTCTTTGTACGAGCCTTTCATATATCTATAACTTTTGATTTTTTTTAATAAGCAACAAAGATATAAAAAATTAGGAATCAAGAATTAGGAATTGAGAATTATTTTTTCAGCTAAGGCTTTTGGTTTTGGGCTGTTGAACTCCTAGAAATAAAAAAAGCCGCTAGATCTAGCGGCATTTTTTAACTAAAGCTTTTGGCTATTGAACTTCTTTGGTTCTTAGTTCAACGGCCAACAGCCTTAGTTTAAATATTATTTCTTAATGAAACGTTGTACTGTTTCACCTTCGTTTGTAACAACTTTGATGAAGTAAACACCACTGTTGAGGCTTGTAACGTTCAATTGTGCATTGTTCATTGTGCATTGTTCATTATAAACCATCACGCCTGTGAGTGTGTAGATGCTTACTGTTTCAATATTAGCTTCTGTTTCGATGAAGAGTTGGTCTTTAACTGGGTTAGGATAGATGTTGAATGCTGCTGCATTTTCTTCTATACCTTCACCTGATGTTGTTGCGCATACTTCTACTGAATGTACTGATTCAACGCCAGCTGAGTTGAGTGCTGTAACTGTGAAGCAGTATTGTGTACCAGGAGTTAACATTTGGAAACCAGCGATTGTATCTGTTGTATTGCCTGACAATTCACCTTCGCCATATACGTTGTATGATACTGCGCCTTCAACTGGAGCCCATGCGAAAACGATTGTTGTTTCTGTTACTTCAACAACATATACTACTGGACATGCTGTGACAGGAACTACAGTCTTTTCTGTTTTTACTGTAACTACGTTTGAAGGAAGTGATTCGCCATTTTCGTTAGTTGCTGTAACAGTGAAGCTGTATTCTGTATCTTCAGCTAAACCTTCAACTGTGTATGTTGTTTCTGTTAATGCTTTTGCGATAGCTTCTTCACCTTGATATACAGTGTAGCTTGTTGCTGTTTCAACAGCTGCCCATGTCAATACGACTGATGTTTTGCCTACTTCTGTAGCTTCTACTACTGGAGCTGCTGGAGCTGGTTTAACTGGTTCGATATATTCGTCACCGTCGTAGTCAACGCTCTTAACTTCAACTGTGAAAGCGTCTTCTGCTGCTGCAACTAAGAAATATTTGCCAGCTGGATATACTAAACCTCTTTCTGTTAATGAAAGGTTGTCGATGAAGAATGGACGGTTACCTTTTGAGTTGTGATATAATGAAATTTGATATTCGCCGAATTCTAAACCTGCTTCTGCTAATTTAGCGCCAATAGCAACTTTCTTTGACAACCAATTTTCTGAATATGAAAATTCATCATCACAAACAACGCCAACTTGAGTGAATGTTTCACCGTCTTTTGTAACTTCAATTCTTACAGTGTCGCCGAACATACCATTGATGTTGATGTCCATTGCTAATACTGAATGTTCTGTGATAGGATATGCTTCTTTTGTGAAGATACGTTCGTCAGCTGATTCAATGTAAGTTACATATTCTTCACCTTCATAATCTGCTAAGTAAGAATAAGAAACTAAATAATAACCGTCAGCATCATCTTCTTCTAATTCCCATTCATAGTCATTTCCGTCATAATTTTCTAAGATGAAGTCATCGAGGTCACCATCGTTGAAGTCGTATGAGAATGTTGTGCTGAGGATTTTTTCTGTTCTTTGGAGTGATGTTGCGAAATCATCTTCTGCATAAACTGCATATTTACCATTTTTGCCTGTAACTTTCACTTCAACAGCTTGGTTGTCTTCTAATGTGAATGTGTAAACTGCATCTGGAGCTACTGTAGCACCTACTGTATCAGCTTCATTTGGTAACAAATAGTTGTCGTGTAATGTTGCAAAGTCAGGTGTGTTTGTATAAACGCCATCTGTGAATGTGATTTCTTGTGCGAGTTCAAATACGTCTGGTGTTACAGGAGCGTAAGCTGTTGCTGATACTGGAATTGTATATGTAGCATCATTTGCCAATGTGATTGTGATTGTTGATTCGTATGTACCAGCTGTTGCATTAGCATCATAACCTACAGCAAAAGTGATTGTTTCAGCTGTCAAGTTCATTGTTTCTGGAAGTGTAAAGAAAGCGTTGTCGCTTACGATTGATGTCACTGTCTTGCCGAATGTAGCAACAGAAACTTCTCTTGTTGCGCCAGCTTTTGACCAGTATTCACCACCTACTGTAACTTCGCCGAAAGCGATAGCTTCTGGAGTGATTTCAACAGCTTTTAATGTTGTTGCAGTAACTGCATTTGAAGCATCTGATTCACCACCATCGTTGACAGCTGTAACTGTGAATGTGTATTCTGTTTCTGCTGTTAAGCCTGTAACTGTATATGCTGCTTCTGATGATTCAGCTACTAATTCTGTACCATTGTAAACATTGTAGCTTGTTGCGCCTTCAACTGCATTCCATGCTAATTTTACTTCTGTATCGCTTAATACTTCTGCTGTTAAGTTAGCTGGAGCGAGAGGTTTTGCAACTGTTGCGAATGAATAGTTGTAAGTTGCAATATCTTCACCTGTTGTAGCTGTTGCGATGATGTTTGTGTTAACAGGTTTTACTTCGTGTGGATAAGCGAAGCAGTAAACGTCTGTTGCTAATTTTGTTACGTCATAGATGTATGATGTAACTGTTTCGTTACCATATTGTGTTTTTGTTGCAGAAACGCAGTTACCAGCTTCGTTGTATGCGTATGTTACTGGGTCATTATTTGATACAAAACCTGGGACATATTGGTCATAGTAAAATGACTCTTCCTTAACAAGTTTACCATCTTCGTATGTATAAATACGTTTTGTAGAAGCATAATCTACCCATCCCCAGACCCAGGCGTTTGCATCCCAGTCGTATGATTCGCCATAGTATTGACCTGTGGTAAGCACCTCCACAACATTATCACCTTCATAATTAACAGTGTAAGTTTTAATATCACATGCTTCTTGGTATAATGTCCAATTTTCAAATTCTTTTTCTACATAAGATGTCAATTTGCCATCTGTGTATGTGTATTCCACCGTGTTCCATGCAGGAGCATAATAAGACTCTTTATCAATGCCTCCTTCATCATAATAAGTTCCTCTTTCTGTACTTACGAGTTGACCATTTGCGTTATAAGTTAAGAATGTTACAATTTGCCAATCCCCTTCATCATTGTGAACACCTTCTCTAACTTCAACAACCTTATTTGTTCCTTCTTCATAAACATAAGTGATGTTGTTGCCTTCGTTGGTTTGTGTTATACTTTCCAAACGATTGTCTTGTGCATTAACGGTGAAAAGACCGAGTGTGCACGCAATTACAAAAAGTAATAATTTTTTCATAACGTTAAGATTTAGTTAATAATAAATATAATTTTTAATTTGATAAATGATTTTAAAAATTCAAACACACAAAGATATGTTTTATATTTTGAAAAATCAAGAGAGAAAAAAAGATTTTTTAAGACACCGGAAAGTAGGGACGTATCGCATACGTCCTAAAAATGGTCAATTGTCGGTGCCTGAGTTCAGAGTTTAAAAAAAAGAGAGACGCATTCGCATCTCTCTTTTTTTTGCTGTAAGCTCAAAGCTCATGGCTCAAAGCCTATTACTTAGCAACAACAACGCGTTGTACTGAGCTTTGGCCAGCGTTGTCAACGATGTTGAAGAAGTAAACGCCGTTTTCGTATGCGCTCATGTCAACAACATTATTTTGTGTTCTAACAATTTTAACCAATTGACCAACTGAGTTGTAAACAGCGATGTAGTTGATGTTTTCACCTTCAACTGTTACTTGAGCTGTTGTTGGGTTAGGATAGATGTTATATGTGTTGCTTAAGATTTCTTCAACGTTTTCACCCCATACATAGAGAGAAAGTGGAAGTTCGATAACGCCTTCTTCTGTATTTGTGTTGAAGACGATCTTAGCTGTGTAAGTCTTGCCGTCTTCAAGACCGAATGTTGAGAAGTTGATTTCGATAGTTTCTTTAGCACCGATTTCCAATTCGCCAGCTTTCTTGCTTAATTCAGCCCAGCCGCCTGTAACAGGATCGCCTAAACAGAGAGCCATGAGGTGGAAGTTACCGAATTTTTCGCCTTGTGTGAATTCTGTCAATGATCTGAATGGGGAACCGCTTGATTGACGGCATAAGTCAGCATAGCCTTGGTATGCACCGTCTTTGTTGCCGTCCAATACCATTGCAGAACCGCCAACGCATTGTGTCATTTCAACAGCTACGTAGAAATCGAAACCTGTTAACAATACTGGTTCGTCAAATTCAACAACGTTCCAATCTAAGACGATAGAGTCAGCTTTGAGAACTTTTTCTGCTAATATTTCACCTGGTTTGCCGTTGATGCCTTGGCCATAGATACGGAAGATCATGTCTGTACCTGGTTCGAGCATTGGAACAACAGCACCAGTTGTTTGGTCTGTAAATTCAGCCAAGAAATAAGAAGCTGCTGAAACATATGTACCCATTACAGAGTTACCGTAAGCTGATGATGGATATAATGCTGCAATTTCGAATGTCATAGGTTCTTCGATTGGATTCCAGCCGATAGTTGTTGTTGTGCTGTAATCTTCAAGAGCGTAAGAAAGGATGTCGTAGTTATCGCTCATTGCACCTTCACCGTAGTCAACCCATGCTACGTATTCAGCGATTGAAGTACCGATGTTTTCTATTTCTAATTCTACAGAGCTGATGTCGTCATCTGCCATGCTTGCTTCTACGCTTTCTTCGTTGAAAGTGATAACAGCTGCAGCTTCGCCACCGATTCTCTTGAGAATCAAGTTGTCGATGTAGAATTCTGAAGTTGTGGTTGGAGGATAGAAGTTCATAGCGTCGAGTTTGCGACCTACGATACCTTCACCGAAGCTGTCATGGCTCCATTTCCATTCAAATGCTTTTACTTCTTCGCCGTTTGGTAATGTGTAGAAATATTCAGCTTTGTCTGTGTTTGCATTGATAACAATACGGATATGCATCCATCCATTGTAAACACATGGGATATCTGCTACATTAGATGCGCCAGCATGAACTGAACCGTGACCTGCAGAGATTTTTGCGTTACCGCTACCATCGTCTGTCATTTGGAAATATGCTTGCAATGCCCATGATGTGTTGCCTTCAAATTGGTGGAGGATGTTGTAGTAACCGCCTTTACCATCTGGAACGTAAGCGTCAAATGACAATTCGAATACGCCAGCTTGATAGCCACCGAGTCTGAGAATTTGGTCGTTGCCATATGTGAAGTGACCAAATTTGTTGCCGTCTAATTCACCAACAACGCCGTCTTCTGCACCACCTGGTTTCTTTGACCATGTTGTCCAATGTTCGCCACCTTTTTCAGCGATTTTATCGCCAGCTGTGTAAGCTTCGAATGTTTCTTTCAATAAGATTTCAACGCCTTCTGGAAGTGCTGTTGATACTGTTATAGCTTTAGCGTATTTTGATTCTTTGAATTCGTTTACAGCTGTTACAGAGAAACTGTATTCTGTTTCAAGTTCTAAGCCTTCTGCTGTGTATGTTGTTTTTGTAACATTGTCAACTAATGTGTAGTCTTCGCCTTCAACAGCGTAAACATTGTAAGATACAGCGCCTTCAACAGCATCCCATGTCAAAGTGATTGTTGTTTCTGTTGCAGTTGCTGCTAAGTTAACTGGAGCTGATGGTTCTTGTGAATACAATCTGATATTATCAACGCGGATACCGTCTTCTGAACCATAGTGGTGTAAACCAATATAAAGGTCTCTACCTGCGTATGCTTTGAGGTCGATTGTTGCTGTATCCCATGCGCTAACAGATTCTTCAAATTCGTATGACCAAACTGTTTCAAATGTTTCATTATCTTCTGAAACTACAACAGCTATTTTTTCGTGGAAATAAGTCAAACAATCGTAAGGAACGAATACGAATGAGAATTCTGATGTTTCTGTCATAGAATATTTAGATGCTGTAACGAGGTAGTCGTCTGCTTTGTTTCCACTAAAAGTTCCTGAAAAAGCACCGCCTTTATCATTGAAGCCGCCACCATCTATACCTGTTCTGTGTTCCCATTTAACACCGTCGTTGTTTTTGTCGATAACTGTCCAACCATTAAGGTTGCCGTTTTCAAAGTCAAAGAAGAATGTTGTTGGATAGTAGCCTTCTTCTGGAGTTTCAGGAGTTTCAGGGTCAACTGGAGTTTCAGGATCTTCACCTGGGTTTTCTGGTTCACCTTCACCTTCCCAAGCAAATTTTACAACTGGTCTTGTAACTGTTACATTACCTTCTGTTGTAGGATATGATGATGTTTCTGCATATAAAACGCTGTTTGCAACTGAGTTTGTATGCCAGAAATATTGTGCTGATGTTTCTTCTGCTGATTTAGCAATAACAACAGCCAAGTTCTTTTCACCGCTGTATTCGAATGTAGTATCGAATTCGAATGTTTCCCATTCTTGGTCACCGATGATGATGTCTGTGTCTGAATAAACTAATTTAAGGTCTGATTCAGCAGTCCAAGCTTTGTCAGCGTAATCTGCCTTTGTTGTTTCAGCGAGATAAATCTTGATTTCTTTAGTTGCAAATGGAGTTGAATATTGGTTTGCAGCTTTTGTTGCGAATGAAATTCTTTCGATTGTACAAGCCTTGCCGATTTCTGCAGCTGTATAAATTTGTTCTACCCATGAGTTTTGAACAAATAAAGCCATAGGAGCTGTTTGTGAATCGCCATCACCTGTTGTGCCAACAGTGACTGATTCAACTGTTTTAGCTACGAGAGTAGCGCAAGCTTCAACGCCTGTTGATTCTTTAGGACCGTTAGCGCCTTTAATTGTGAAGCAGTGTTGACCGAGAGCTAAGTTTTTAACTGCGTATGATGTGCCTTCTACATTAGCTACGAGGTTTGTACCTTCATAAATATTGTAGCTTTCTGTTTCAGCAGCTGCTTCCCATGTCAATTGAATTTTTGATTCGTTTACTGCTGTAGCAACGAAGTTTGTTGGATCTGAAGGATCTGCGTATTCCTCTGTTGTACCAGCTGCGAATGTGAATTGAACGAAAGGAGTTGTTTTTACAGTAGAACAATTTGTAATACTTGCTGTTGCATCAAACTCTGTGCTTGAACTTCTTTTATATAATGTTCTGTATGCATTGCCGTAATCGTTTTCAAATGGAAGGCTGTAGATACAGTCAAATGTCGTAAAGTAAGAAGGGCCATCGCCATTTGAACTTGAAATGTATGTTCCAGTTGCGTCGTTAACACAGATTAAAACATTTTTACCTGCGTATTCAAAATCTGTAATGTCTATTGCAGCCCATGCTTCAGCTTGTGCAAATGTAACTTCACCTGAAAATACTGCATTTGATTCTGACATTGCAACCATTGTTTTGCCACCCACACCAAAACTGAAATCTTCTGCGTTTATCATATAAACAGTAAGATTACGAGTCATTGGGAATGTTCCTTGTCCAGCTGTTTTGAATGCTATGCTTTCAATTGTACCAGATGATTTGCCGATTTCTTCTGCTGAATAATACATCTGAGTAATAGCATACTCGTAGTTATTATAAACAGGAACTTGGTTGCTTGTAGATGGAGAATATCCTCCAACTGTACCGTCGATAGTAACTACATCCTGTGCGTTGAGAGTTCCGAACAAACCCAACACACATAAAATTGCGAAAAGTAAATTCTTTTTCATTTGTTTTAAATTTTAAAAATAATGATTTTCAATACAAATTAATTAAGAGGGCAAAGATATGAAAAATTGGGAATGTGGGATTAATAATATGGAATTATTTTTTTAGATTAAGAACTAAGAACACTGACAATTTACATTTAGGACGTATCGCATATGTCCTAAATGTCAACAGTCAAAAGTCACGTAGTGACGACGAATATAGGCAGGCGATGATCATCACCTGCCTATATTCTGTCGTCCTTACAGGACTTTTTTTGCTTTGGGCATCGAGCCTTGAGCCTTGAGCATCTCTGCTCACAACTCACAGCTCATGGCTCAGAGCCAATTATTTCTTAACGAAGCGTTTTACGACTTCGCCTTCAGTTGTCTTTATCATAACGAAGTAAACACCGCTGTTCAAGTCTGTCACATCAATGACCGTTGACTGTTGACCGTTGACCATTGACTGTTGTCTACCATATATATCATAAATCTCAACTGTC
>JAZQYR010000023.1:0-117889 GCA_045633585.1 Bacteroidales bacterium | reverse complement strand
TTTTGCACCGGATAATGCGCCTTTGGGAAACGGACTGTTGCTGTTAAGTTTCGGAGGCGTTTTTTATGCGTTTTTAGGAAGAAATAGAAAAGAAGAATAATAAAAAATTATAGATATGAAAAAGATATTTACAGTTTTAATTGCCTTGATGCTGTTAGCATTTACTCAATGTAAACCAGATAATGGTGATGGGGAAAAAGTAAGAGTAAGATGCAATATTCCTGTTGGCAACGGCACAAGATCTGATTTTTGCGATTTGTTGTCTAACGACTCTATTTACTGGAGTACAGGCATGGAAAGAGTATATCTCGCAATTCCTAATGATGTAAATCCTCAGCTTGTTGAGCTTACGGTTAACAACAGTGAACCTCAAGCTAATGTGTTGGAGTTTGAAGGCGAAGTGGATAAAAACTTATTGGAAGATGGTAAGGATTATGAAGTATGGTACTTCGGTAATTCAAAGAACTTGGGTGCTCCTTATATCACTGAAACCAAAGATGGCAACGTGATAAGAGGAATAAGCGGCAGCATCAAGACACAAAGCGGCTACCAAACAGACTTGGGTTACTGCCATATCGCTAAGACGACTGTAAAGGCAAAGGATAACGGCACAGAAATAGACTTGCCATTAAAAGGTGTTTTGAATAATGAAATGGCAATAGCATATCTTGAATTGGATGGCGTTGTAACATTGCAAGGTGAAGCAATATTAGGTACAGAATATAGTTTCCAATATAATGACAACGACTTCGAATTTGTCGTTACAGAAGATGCTAATGCTAAGATAACAGTTACAAACGGTGAGGCAAAATCTTTCATCGTATTTTTCCCAAATGATAAAAAAGGCGCAAAATTAGAATGCAATAAAGGTTATTACGAATTCAAGAAAGGCATCTTGGCAGAGAAATTCTATTACAGATTTATTTCTGATATGGAAAAAGCTCCGCTCAGATGGGAAGAAGCAGAAATTGAAGAACAAGAGCATGAATGGGTTGACCTTGACTTGCCAAGTGGTGATTTGTGGGCTATATATAATATAGGTGCTACAAAACCTGAAGAATATGGTGAATATTACGCTTGGGGTGAAATAGAAACAAAGGAAGAGTATACAACTGCTACAAGTTTGTGGTATGGAAATGAACTCGCCGACTTCCAGGCTAATCCAGCATATGACGTAGCTGCAGCAAAATGGGGCGGCGAATGGAGAATGCCAAATTATGACGATTTTCTAGAACTGCACAACAATTGCAATTGGGAATGGACAACGAAAAATGGTGTCGTCGGATATCTCTTGACAAGTAAGCACAATGGAGAAACACTCTTCTTCCCAGCAGCTGGTATCCGTGCGAATACCACAACAACTGCTGTAGGAACAGATGGCTACTATTATGCTTCAACACCATATACTCCAGGTTTAACAAATGCATGGATGATTTGGTTTAATTCTAATGAACATTTACCAGATGGATGTAGACGTGATTATGGTTGCCCAATACGTCCTATGAGACCAGGATTTACTGATAGTGGCAATGAAAACGCAACACTTCCTACTGTCGTAACAAATAATACAAGCAATATCGCTGCAACAACAGCTACTTGCGCTGGTAACGTAACTGCAGATGGCGGCGCAACAGTGACATCACGTGGCGTCTGCTGGAATACAACAGGAAATCCAACAACTAGCGATAGTAAAAAAACATCTGGCTATAACACTGGTTCTTTTACATGTAATTTGACAGATTTGACACCAAATACAACATATTATGTAAAAGCTTTTGCTACTAATAGTATTGGCACAAGCTATGGTGAAGAAAAGACATTCAAGACAACAGCAGCAACAGCACCTGTCGTTACAACAAACGATGTAAGTGACATCCAAGCAACATCAGCTACTTGTGGCGGTAATGTATCTTCAGATGGTGGCGCAACAGTAACAGCTCGTGGCGTCTGCTGGAGCACAAGCCAAAATCCTACAATAAGCAACAGCAAGACTGTTGACGGCACTAGCACAGGTTCTTTCACATCAACAATCACAGGATTAACAAAGAATACCACATATTACGTAAGAGCATACGCTACTAACAGTATTGGTACCTCATACGGCGAACAAAAGACATTCACTACAGTCGCTAATGATAGTAAGTCTATTGTCTTCGCAGAAGGTGTTACACTTACATCAGGTTGGTATGATGTCAATAAGTTAAGTACAAGCAGCGGTGATATTAATATGTGCTGGGCTGCTTCTGCTTCTAACATCATCCAATGGTGGCAAGACCGTTATGTGGCGGCTGGCAACTCATTGCCATCAGGAGCAGTGACAGGTCCTGGTACTAAGGAATATGATGGCGTAGGTAAATACAACCTCGCTCTTATGGAACTTTACCGTGACTTGTGGTGGAATGAAAAAGGTGGTGACCCAGACCATGGTATAGTGTGGTATTTTGAAGGACGTAATATCCAAGAGACTGCAAGTTCTGGATCACACGCTCAACCTAATAGCAGTACATCTGGAGGTTATTTCTCAAGTGTTTGGAATCAGATTTTGCCAAGAATATATAAATATGATAAAATTGTTGTTTCTGGTGTCGTAGAATATTATGATCTCATCTCAACAGAATTTAACAACTATTATATATGGGGTGGAGGATCAGGCCTTTCTGGCGAAGATCGTCTAAAGAAATTCTCCGAATTGGTAGTAGAATTTATAGGCAGAGGTCCAACTTCATTCTGTATCTCATTGAACTCAAATGGCGGTCTGCTCCACGCAACAACATTGTGGGGTTATGAAATAGATAATACAACAGGTATGATTACTAAATTGTGGATTACAGACTCCGATGATATACACCAAAGCGGAGAATCTAAAAATCCAACAGAACAAAAATTACGTGAATATTCTGTAAGTTATGATGCTGGTAGTGGTAAAGTCAAACTTTCAGGTGCTCCATACGGACAATGCTGGGCAATATCACTCTTCCCAGTCTCCGGTTACGGATCAGCGAAATGATAATGAAAAAGACAGTTCCTCGGAACTGTCTTTTTTTTAGTCACCAAGTCACCGAGACGCCAAGTCACCAAGTCTGAGTCAGTGTTCAGAGTTCAATAGTCACGTAGTGACGACAGACAATAGGCAGGCGGTGGAGTGCGAAGCACGGAACCCCTGCATTCATGACCGGAATGATATAAAAAGTGCCGTAGGTACGACAGAGGCATTTTTCTGTCGCACCTACGGCGCTATGATTTATCGTAAACATCATTTTGCAGGCATTCCGCACTTTGTGCTCCATACCTGCCTATTGTCTGTCGCTCCTACGGAGCTGACAGTTGATAGCTCAAAGCTTTATCGAGAACTTCTTCAATCTTTCATCAAGCATATTCGCTGGAATGGTGTCGGCGATGTTCTTCGCTATGATATTCAGTAGTCTTTCCTTGACATAATCGTTTCTCACAACCAACGAAATCTCTCTGTTTGGCTCCGGATTTACAATTGGTCTGACATTCGCCTTTTGTTGCTCCGTCAGTAAGTCAATCTGTAATTCTGGAATGATGGTGTAACCGCCATTAGTGTCGACGATTTTTATCAAAGTGTCGATGCTGCCGGCTTCGTATGTGGTGGAAAAACCAGAGTTGGATTCACATAAGCGCATAACCTGATTGCGCAGACAATGTCCTTCCTTCAAAACCCAGAGATGCTCCGTAGGAATGTGATTCATCTCGTACTCCTTGATGATATTATACAAAGGTTCGGTAGGAGAGACGTAAGCGTAAAATCTTTCATAATAAATAGGAATCTCCAAGAAGTTGGGATTGTTTAATGGCGTCGCTAATAATGCCATGTCAATCTCCGCTTTCTCCAGCTGATTGATGATTTCTGCTGTAGTGATTTCCTTTACATGTAGATTTATGTTAGGATTTTTCTCTTGTAAAACGTTAAACAATTTCGGCAGAATATAAGGCGCGACGGTAGGAATTATTCCCAAGGTCACCTTGCCTGATTCCTGCTGCACTTCCGTAAGCGCGAGTTCTTTAAACTGTTTCGCGTTGTATAAAATAACCTTCGCCTGGTCGATGAGACGCGTTCCTATTTCCGTAGGTGCGATAGGCTGCGCCTTCCTGTCGAAGATGCTGATTTCGAGTTCTTGTTCTAACTTCTGTACCATCATGCTAAGCGTGGATTGCGTCACATGGCATGATTCTGCCGCTTTCACGAAATGACGATATTTGTCAAGCGCGACGATGTATTCTAATTGTTGTAATGTCATATTTTGCTATGGGTTATGAGCCTTGGGCTTTGAGCAGATTGTTGTTTGTTAATAAGAAAGTAAACTCTTGTTGTAATGGACTTTCTCACTGCTCATAACTCACAGCTCAAAGCTTAATTGATAAAATCGATACAAAGATAGAAAATATCTGTTTGACAAATACATGTTTCGCATATTATTTTTGCAGTGTAAATGAACAAAGCCAGATGGCTGATGGTTAATGGCTAAAGGCTAAAGTTTACTTAAGGTTAAAATAAAAATATAAACAACAATTTAAAACAGTAAAACAATGGAAACAAACAACACAATAAACGTAATGCCAAGAATTGGCGACACAGCTCCAGCTTTCACAGCAAAAACAACACAAGGCGTAATCAATTTCCCATCAGATTATAAAGGCAGATGGAAAATCTTATTCAGCCATCCAGCCGACTTCACACCGGTATGTACTTCAGAATTCATGTCATTCGGCAAACTCGCAGATGAGTTCGAGAGACTCAACACACAATTGGTCGGACTTTCTGTCGACGGTTTGTACAGTCACATCGCATGGTTGCGCACCATCAAGGAAAAGATTGACTGGAAAGGCATGAAGAATATGGAAATCCAGTTCCCGCTTATTGAAGACATCACTATGGAAGTGGCTAAGAAATACGGTATGATTCAACCGGGAGAAAGTTCGACATCGGCGGTGCGTGCGGTCTTCTTCATCGACCCACAGGACAAAATACGCACTATCATGTACTATCCGCTCGCACTCGGTCGTAACTTTGACGAAATTATGAGAGTCTTGGTAGCCTTGCAGACTGCGGATAACTTCGGCGTCGCGATGCCGGCCGACTGGCGTCCGGGTGATGAAGTAATCGTTCCTACGGCCGGTTCATGCGGTGTGGCTAAAGAAAGAATGCAAAGCTCTGAAGATGAGATGCACTGCTACGACTGGTTCTTCTGCACCAAGAAATTAAGCAAAGAAGAAGTTGAAAAAGCTTTAAAACTCTAAAAATTTAAAACCCTAAAACTCTAGAATTTTAAAGTTCTAGAGTTTTAAAATTCTAATGATATGAAAGCAATAAATATAACAAAAGAAGAATTCTTAAATAAAGTAATGGATTATGAAAGTAATCCTACAGAATGGAAATATAAAGGCGACAAACCAGCTATCATCGACTTCTATGCCTCATGGTGCGGACCATGTAAGATGCTGGCGCCAGTGCTTGATGAACTCGCCCAAGAATATGACGGAAAGGTCTATATATATAAGGTTGATACCGAAGTGGAGGAGGAGTTGTCACAAGCATTCGGAATACGCTCAATACCGACGATGCTGTTCGTCCCGATGAACGGACAACCGATGATGACACAAGGCGCGCTGCCTAAAACGGAAATAGAGAAGATTATAAAAGGAAACCTTTTATAATTAACAATTAACAATTAACAATGTAGGGACGTGATTCATCACGTCCTTAATTAAGTCTAAATAAAAAAGCAGACCACTAATTAGTAGTCTGCTTTTTTTATAAAGTTCAGTAGCGGTCTGTGATTACCGATAGCTGACTGCTGATAGCTAATAGCTGATAGCCAAAAGCTAATAGTCAATGCTTATTTAGCAACGCTGATGCGTTTTACTGCTACGCCGTTTTCTGTTGCGATGCGTACCATATAAATGCCAGCTTCGTATTGTGACATATTGATGATTTCATTGTCTGTATTGACATCTCTGTCATAAACGATTTGTCCCAATACATTGCTGATGGTGATGCGTCTCATGTTTTCTGCAGTGATGTTCAAGTTGTCTTTTGCAGGGTTTGGATAAACCATCATGCCTTTGACGCCGTTTTCGTCTATCTTAGTCACTTCAACGACTACATAGTCTTTGCCTAATTCGCCGTAAGCTGATGCTGCTTCTGACTCACATTTTTCATCATCACGTGTATATACTGATGTGACTTGATAGTAGTAAGTGCCTTTTTCAACTTCGTCGAAGTATGTGTTAGCTTTTGTCTCGCCAATCAGTTGATAGTTGTCATTTGATGTGCTGCGATAGATGTTGTAATGGTCGAAGTTACCGTTGTCTCTTGCATTTTCTGTAGATACATAAGCTCTTAAGAACCATGTGTTGTTATAATCTGGATTTAATGCTAACAAGTCGTTCCATGTGTTGCCGTCGAATGATATCCATCTTCCGTTAGGGTCGCCAGTGCCAGCTGTTGCTACTGCTGGGTATTGTGTTCCGTTTTGATATATTGTAATCCAGATGTTTTCTTCGCCTGATACAGGTACTGGAGCAGTAAGTTTAACTTCGAAGATGCCTTCTTCTACCTCGCCCAAGAATGTGAAGTCTTGAGAGTGGATTGCCAATCCAGGAGCGAAATCGCCGCCGTAAGAAATTGTTAATGTTGCATCACCGGCGTTCTTGTTGTATAAAGCTACTTTAGTGAGGTTTGTTCCAGCATATTGAGCCAAGTCTTTAGCAGGGAACATGATGCCCCAATAAACCTGATTGCTGTTGCCGCCGAAAGTCTTTTCTGGAGTGCCGTTGTCGTAGTATAACCATTCTTTTACATAAGGCCACATCAATGTAGTTCCGAATGTGCCGTCTTGGTTGAATGTTGTTTCACCATAGAGGTTTTGTGGAGGTGTACAAATCAATGGTTCTTTTGTGACGAATGTATTTGTCAAAGGACATGACATTGCGTAATATGATATATCATTCATACCGTTGTAAACAACTCTTATTGTGTATTCTACAGATTCTTCATCTTCTGAGAATGGGTCTGTGTAAGTTGTTTCTTTTATTGGTTCTGGAGTGATGAGTTCACCGTTGCGGTAGATGATAGTTCCGAGAGGCTCGAATGTTGTAGCTTCAGGCTCGTCTAATATAGATTCGTCTTTTTCGTCAACATAAGCGCGGAGCATCCATGTGCCGTACCATTTTTCTCCGAATTCTCCAACTCCGAAGTAATCGCTGTCGTACCATGACAATCCGTCGTGTGACATCCAGCGGCTGTTAGGGTCGCCCATGTCTGCAGAATAAGCTGCTACATAACCGCCTGAACCGTATTCGTTTGAGAATTGAATCCAGATGTTTTCTTTGCCGTTGATGACAACAGGTTCGTCTAATTCTATTTCAACATAAGTCTTTGTTCCTTTTGTTTCATATGTCTGTACGTGAACCATATTGCCTGGAGCATCGTCACCGCCTTGGTGGATTGAGAATGCGCCGCTATGTGCTTCCAAGTCAAAGAGAGCTACCTTGGTGATAGGTCTTTTTGCATAGTCGGCAATCAAATCAGCTGGGAACATAATTGCCCAATAGATTTGCATAGGTGTCATTGTGCTGTAGTCCATGAATCCTAATGCTGATTCATAAACGCCGTTGTCGTAGTATAACCATTCGCCGCCGTTTCTGTCTCCTCTTATTGAACTTGTCAAACTGATGTCATCAACTTTAATCCATGAGTTGTTTCTTGAGTCGTAGTGACGGAATGCGATGTATATCTCTTGACCTGCATATTCGCTGAGGTCGACTGTTTTTTCAAACCATTGGCCTTGTGTGATGAATTCTTCCACTTCGCCAGCCTCCAATGTCTCGTCGAATATCACTGTGAAATCGTTGGCATCAGTGTTGCTCTTCATTGAGATAGCAACGCCATAATGTTCGTTAGGAGCATTTTTTGACTGAGCTGAGACCTTGAATTTGAGTTTTGAACTTGCTGTGATATTGTATTTTCTGCTAGTGACCAAGAAGTTGTTTGGGTCGAGGGCTTTGTCAAGTTCTGTTTCGAAAGATAATGAAGCTGCGCAATAAGTGTTGTTTACACCGAAGCCTTCTATTGCGAACTCAGCTGTGTTTTGCCAGTTACGTAAGTCACCGTCACCGTCGATTGTTGTCCAGCCTTCTAATGTGCCGTTGTCGAAATTGACAGAGAATTCATATTCTGGTTCTAATGGAGCTTCATATACAGGCATGTCCCATGTGAGGACTGCATTGCTTTCTTCTTTGTTGACTTTGAAGTTGACAGCGTTTGCGAAATCGCGGCAAGAAGCGTATTTCCATGTGTATTCAAACATTACGTATCGGTCTTTAGGATGGATGGTTGTTGTGTATTCTTGACCTTCAACCAAAGCGTCAACGTCGAATTGATAGTTTTTGCCAGTGTAGTTTTCTTCAACGATTTCACCGTCGATAAGGATGTCGAATGTAGTGTTTGCATTTTCATATTCCCACATAGCCCATGCTGTTGGAGAAACATAAAGACCTTCAAGTAATTCCGGCATTTTTTCCAAGATGCATCCTGTTGATGTTCCTTCGTAGATGGCAATGCTTCCTGTCATTGGATAATATCCGTTTAATGAAACAGTATATTCATAAGTGCCTCTGCGAACATCTGTAAATTGGTGATTGCCTGTTGCGTCTAATGTAGCTTCATATTTATATTGAGTTTCATCGACGTTTTCTAAAGTGATGACTGCGCCTTCTGCAGAAGCATTGTCGTCAGTAGCGACAGTGAAACTCAATGTTGTGTTCATGTCTTTTTCAACAGCGTTTGACCAAACTGTTCTAGAAGCAATAGGGAGTGCTGTTTCTGACAATTGTGACTTGATGCTGATATTGTCGAGACCAACGCCGTAGTTGCCGGTTTTAAGGTCTTCGTGAACGAAAGCGATGTAGATTGTTGTTCCTGAATAAGCAGAGAGGTCTATTGTCGCTTTTTTCCATTCTGAGTTGGATGTCTCTGCCCAGAGTTCTTCCCAAGGACCTTCAGCTGATTCTGCATATTTGACGTATAATGGGTCGCCATTGCCTCCCAATTTGCCAGGTGATGCATAGCAGAATTCTAGTTTTGGATCCAATGCCTTTGTCAAGTTGATAGCTGGTGTTACCAAATAGAAATCAGCAGTAGCATAACCGCCGTAAGAGAAGACTAACTTGTCGCCTGAGTCAGGACTGATGATGTTTGAAACGGTTTCTGTTGCTTGCCATTTTCCGGAGATGCTGGCATTAGTTGGATCTGAGAATGCTGTCCAGCCTTCTGGTAAGTTAGGATATTCTGTTGTCTCAAAACCTTCTTCAAGTATTGTTGCAGCTTCGCCGCGTGATGTTTGTTCGTACAATGCAGCAACGCCCCATTTGTAAATGCCCCATTCTTGTTCGCTCCATTCAGCGTCTTGGTATGTTGTGCCGTTAACGTTGTTGGCAATCATGACAGCTGTTTCGTTGGAGTTGGTTCTTGTTCTGTAAACTCTGTAGCCACATGGTTGTTGTGCGGAATCTTTATCTTCCCATGTCCATGTGATGTCGACATTGCTGCCGTTTTCTGTTGCTGCTACGTTGTCAACAGTGGTAAGTAAACCGTCAGTCAACTTGATGTTGTCAACCAAAATGGTTCCTTGGTCGTCGTATGTGTAGTGAAGAATACCGAGATATACTTCTTTGTTTGCTAAATATTCAAGTGATATTTCGATTTTGTTCCATTCTGTTGGTGTTGCTAAGGCTGTTTCGTCTTGCAATGTCAAGAATGATACGCCATCTAAAGAATATGCTACACCAATACCGTATTTCTCAACAGCTTTTTCAGCGTCTAAAGGCTTGACGTCAAAAGTGATTTTTGATGTTGGGTAAATAGCATATCTGCTTGTTGTTGCAAAGATGTTGTTTGGCTTAAGTATCTCTGATGACTCTGAATAGATGTAGCCATCTTCATGGATAAGCCAGCAAAAACCATCGTTGTCGCTGTCGACGGTTTTCCATCCTTCAATAGATGTGTTGTTAAAGTCGTAGAAAAATCTACTTTCAACTTCGTCTGCTTGTAATGCAAATGGCATTAAAAATACCATTAACAATAAACTAGCTAAAACTTTTTTCATACTGATAATAAGTTAGTTAATAATAAATAATTTTAATTTCAAACTTTATGAATACATATAAAATGTATATGAAAAATAATAAGCAGTCGTAAATTTATTAGCTTACAAAGATATAACAAAATATTAAGTTTTTGTAAAAAAAGAGACCGATTTTTCAACCGGTCCCCTCTATGGATTATAAGGTTTTATCAGTTATTTAACAACAAGTTTTTGAACGTGTTGTTTGTTTTCATCTTGAATGTTGATGAAGTAAATTCCTTTGTTCAAGTCTTTGACATCAATTGCTGTGTTACCTGAGAATTCAACTTCCTTGACGCTGCGACCGATCATGTCAATGATGCTTGCCTTTGCGTTAAGTTCTGATTCAATGTAAATCACTGATGATGCTGGATTTGGATAGACGTTGAATGTATTGTCTAATTCTGTTATGTTTTCTTCGTCTTCAAGGTCTGAAGTGAGTCTGATATCAACTGTATATTCTGCAGATATACTTCCTTCGATTAAGAAATAGTATGTTCCAGCAGGAAGTATAGCGTTTTGGATGCCGATGCCGTTGATTGATGTGTTTGCCAACATGATGTTGTCAATGATGAGACCTGTAGCTTCGTTGCCGTTGCAGCTGAAGTGACGGAATCCGATGTAAACTTCCTGACCTTCATATTTTTCAAGTGATATCATTTTGTGGTTGAAGCCAGTATAGTTGATAGTCGTTTCCCATATTAATTCCCAGTTGCTCTTGTCGGTAGAAACGACAACGCCGTAATGTTCTTTGTTATACATATTGCTAGGGTCGGCTGATCTTGCATCCCATGATAATACTGATTTCTTTGAGATGGCGTATTTTTCAGCTGTGTGGATGTAGTTGTCTGGATACAATGCGCCACTTGAATATGTGTTTGAATAAATCGCGATTGACTCGTCAGTTCCGCTGATGTATGTGTTGTTTGGATCTGTGAGAACCCATTGGTCTTTGTCGCCGTCTTCTTCAAAAATATTCCATCCGTTAGGTTTGCCGTCGTTGAAGTCGAAAGAGAAGAGTGTCTCTGCATTTTCATCTGCTGCTATCTCTGCTTTGTAGAAGTTGTTTTCACGAGGTCCGCCGTAGCCGTCAAAGCCTTCTTTATAGATAGTGAGAGTTGCATTTTCAGCATTCGCAAAGATGATGGCATCTTCTTCAAATACTGCTTTATATACGATGTCGCCATATGGTTCATCAGGATATTCGCCCTCTGGAAAATTATAGTTTTTATATGCATCAAGTTTTGCTGTCTCTGTGAATGGAAGTGTTATTTCTTCAGCTGTTTCCCAAACGTCTTTTGCTTCTGGAAAATAAGCAGTCGCTTTGACTTCAATAGTATCGAAACCTAATGTATGTTCAACGACGACCTGGCCGCTGATTTCGCCTTCAACGTCTGATTCGCCATGTGTGACTTCTGCCGTGAATGGCTGGTCTGCTGTGACGTCGACTGGTCTTGACAAGTCGTAAACTATAAAGAAAGGATGTAATGATTTGATTGATAATACTGTGTATTCGTCGCCTGTTGTGCTGAATTCAATTGTTGCTGGGTCCATCCATGCGCCTGAAGGACGGTTCCCAAGGTCAATGTTTTTAGTATAAGTTACTGGAGATGTCTCGCCGTCACTGACAGCGGTAGCGTTTAATGTCAATGAGGCTGTCATGACAAGCAACATTAAGAAAGTGTAGAATTTTTTCATAATGATAAATTTTAGTTTGAAATATAGGAACAAATATAGCGAAAATATTTATGATGTATAATTTTTCATTGTAAATAGTTAACTGTTAATTGTCAATTTATTTGGGCGTTCGGCTATCGCCGCCGGGCTTTCCGCTATATCTTTTTCCGCTGCGCTCCAAAAGGATGCCGCTCCAATCCCTAACGCAACGGGCTACGAGCAATGAGCCGCGAGCTTTGGGCAAAACTGCTCACAGCTCACAGCTCATAGCAAAAAGTTCTTAGTTCTTAGTTCAAAAAAAGACAGCCTTAAAAGCTGTCTTTTTTTTGATTTTATAATTTTCTACTGATTTCCTTGATGGTGTATCCTTCGATGATGTCGCCGACTTTAATGTCGTTGTATCCGTCGATGTTCAAACCGCATTCGAAACCTGCGCTGACTTCCTTGACGTCGTCTTTGTAGCGTTTCAATGAACCTAATGAACCTGTGTGGACTACGATGCCGTCTCTGATGATACGAATCTTAGTCTGACGGTTGACCTTGCCGTCGAGGACCATACAACCAGCGATGCGACCGACCTTGCTGATGTTGAAGACTTCTCTGATCTCGATGTTACATGTAACAACTTCTTCGATTTCTGGAGCCAACATACCTTCGATAGCTGACTTGATTTCTTCGATAGCTGTATAGATGATAGAGTAGAGGCGAATATCGATTTCTTCTTTCTCTGCAAGACGTCTTGCTTGGAGTGTAGGACGTACGTTGAAACCAACGATGATAGCATTTGATGCTGAAGCCAATAAGATATCAGACTCGCTGATAGCACCGACTGACTTGTGGATAACGTTGACTTGTACTTCCTGTGTTGAGAGTTTCAACAATGAGTCTGCCAAAGCTTCTGATGAACCGTCAACGTCGGCCTTAACGATGATGTTAAGTTCTTTGAAGTCGCCAATAGCGATACGTCTTCCAATTTCGTCCAAAGTGATGTGTTTTTGTGTACGCAAACCTTGTTCTCTTTGTAATTGTTGACGACGAGAAACGATAGACTTGACTTCTTTTTCATCGTTGAGAACGTTGAAGTTGTCACCTGCTTGTGGTGCGCCGTTGAGACCTAACATCAATACTGGTGTTGAAGGACCTGCTTCCTTGACGGCTTTGTTTTGTTCGTTGAACATAGCCTTGACCTTACCGTATGTTGTTCCTGCAAGAACCATGTCACCGACTTTAAGTGTTCCGTCTTGAACCATGATTTTAGCAACATAACCACGACCTTTGTCCAATGCTGACTCAATGATAGTACCTTTAGCGGCTTTCTTAGGATTTGCTTTGAGGTCTAAGAATTCAGCTTCCAATAAAACTTTGTCTAACAACTTGTCAACGTTGAGACCTTGTTTAGCGGAAATCTCTTGTGACTGATATTTGCCGCCCCATTCTTCAACGAGGATGTTCATTTGAGCTAACTCTTGGTAAATCTTTTGAGTGTTAGCTGTAGGTTTATCTATTTTGTTGATAGCAAATACGATAGGAACGTTAGCTGCTTGAGCGTGGTTGATAGCTTCAACTGTCTGAGGCATAACGCTGTCGTCAGCTGCGATAACGATGATAGCAACGTCAGTCAAACTAGCACCACGAGCACGCATAGCTGTAAACGCTTCGTGACCTGGAGTATCCAAGAATGAAATCTTCTTGCCAGATGCTGTTGTAACTTCGTAAGCACCGATGTGCTGTGTGATCCCGCCTGCTTCGCCTGCTGCTACGTTAGCATTACGGATGCTGTCCAAAAGTTTTGTCTTACCGTGGTCAACGTGACCCATGACAGTTACGATAGGAGCTCTTGGAATCAAGTCTTCTGGTCTGTCTTCTTCTTCAGTGCTTGACAATGCTTCTTGAACGTCGATGCTGATGAACTCAACTTTGAAACCGAATTCTTCTGCAACTAATGTCAAGATTTCTGCGTCGAGACGTTGGTTGATAGAAACGAAAACACCTAAACTCATACATGTTGAAATGACCTTTGTAACAGGTATATTCATCATGTTAGCCAACTCGTTTGCTGTAACAAACTCGGTGACTTTGAGGATTTTCTTTTCTTCCATTTCGTGGAGTCTTTCTTCCTCCATCTCATTTGCTATGTTGTGACGTTTTTCACGACGGTGTTTTGAGGTCTTTGACTTGCCAAGTGGTGACAAACGTGCCAAAGTCTCCTTGATTTGTTTTTGGATTTCTTCGTCTGAAAGCTCAACTTTTTCTTCAACAACAGGTTTTACAGGCTTCTTGAACTTATCGTTCTTGTTACGTTTGTCGTTGTTACGATTGTCGTTAGGTTTTGCGCCGCCTGGTTTGTTGTTGTTGTTTTTGTTGGCATTGTTGTTGCCACCTTTGTTATTAGCGTTGTTATTGTTGTTAGCATTGCTGTTGCCTTCGCTATTGGCTACACTGCCTTCAGCGCCAATACGTTTACGCTTTTTCTTCTTGTCTTTGTTGAAGCCTTTGTTGTCATCGCCTGATGTTGCAACAGGTTGTTTAGCTTTAGGCTTGCGTTCAGAAGGAAGCTCAATCTTGTCAAGGATTTTTGGACCTTCTAACTTCTTGACCTGTGTAGGGATGAAGTTAACAGGTTTTTGCTCTTGACCTTGAGTCTGAGTCTGAGTCTGAGTCTGAGTCTGAACTTGTGGTTGACTTTGACTTTGAACAGCAGGTTTTACCTGTTGTCTGTTGTCTGTAGACTGTTTATGTTTATTATCTTTTTTGTCCTTAGATTTTTTGTCTTCTAATGGGATTTTTCCCACTACATTAATATGTATGCCGTTATTGTTTTTCTTGTCCGAATTATTGTTTGTATTGATGTCCTTTTTAGGTTCTGATGCGACAGGTTTTGTCACTTCAGTTTCCTTTTTAGGTTCTGCGACAACTTCTTTAACAGGAGCCTCAGCTTTAGGTTCAGCTTTGACTTCTGCGACTTCTACTTTAGGAGTTGCGATGGCTTCAGTCTTAGGCTCGACTTTAGGTTCTTCCTTAGCTTTGACTTCTTGAGGTTTTTCTTCTTTCTTTTCAACTGGTTTTTCTGCAGAAACTTTCTTCTGTTTGTCTTCAGTTACGCCGTTGAAACGGATTCTAACTTCTTCATCTTCAAAGTCGTTGTTAGCATCTTCATTTTTTCTAGCAGATTCAATGGTGATGCTTTTGCCTTTATAGCTGAAGTCGCCGAGTTGGTCGGCATTTTTCTTTACTTCTTTTTCGCCTTGATACTCTTTGACGAGGAGGGCATACATTTCCCCGGTAAGTTTTGTGTTAGGCGATGAGTCTACTTTATGGCCTTTCTTGCCAAGGAATTCAACGATCATAGTAGGGCTGATATTGAATTCTTTAGCGGCTTTCGATAATCTGATGTTATTCTTTAAATCTTCGGACATATTTTTTTTATGTTAATTCTTAAATAATTTTATTGGTCGTCGTCTTCGAATTCAGCCTTGAATATTTCGAGGATTTCGTTAACTGTCTCGATTTCAAGGTCAGCACGTGTTGCAATTTCTTCAGCAGTGTAAGCCAAAACTGATTTAGCAGTGTCGCAACCCATGTTTCTCAAGCTGTCGATGATCCATTCATCGATTTCGTCTACGAATTCTTTGAGATCGACGTCGTCTTCCATTTCAGCTTCTTCAGTGTTACGATATACGTCAATTTCGTATCCTGTTAATTTGCCAGCTAACTTGATGTTGTAGCCGCCTTTACCAATAGCTAAGCTTACTTGGTCGTTTTCCATATAAACTTCAGCTACTTTCTTAGCGTCGTCGAGGACGATTGAAGAAATCTTGGCTGGGCTTAATGCTCTTGTGATGAATAAGTCAGCTTTTGTTGTATAGTTGATAACGTCAATGTTTTCGTTACGGAGTTCTCTTACGATACCGTGGATACGTGAACCTTTCATGCCAACGCATGCGCCAACTGGGTCGATGCGGTCATCGTATGATTCAACAGCAATCTTAGCTCTTTGACCTGGTTCTCTGACGATCTTGCGGATTGTAATCAAACCATCATAAACTTCTGGAACTTCCATCTCGAACAAACGTTGCAAGAAGATTTCAGATGTTCTTGACAAGATGATGACAGGTGAGCCGTTCTTGTTTTCAACGCTCTTGACGATAGCTCTGATAGTGTCACCTTTTTTATAATTGTCTGATGGGATTTGTTCCATTTTAGGAAGGACCAATTCGATGCCGTCTTCGTCGACGATCAATATTTCCTTACGCCAAACTTGGTAAACCTCAGCTGTGATGATTTCACCGACTTTGTCCTTATATTTCAAGAAGATGTTTTCCTTCTCGAATTCCATGACTTTTGTCTGAAGGTTTTGACGGATAGCCAAAATTTCTCTTCTTCCGAAATCTTTGATATCAACAACTTCTGATACTTCTTCACCAACTTCGAAGTCAGGCTCGATTTTGATGGCTTCTGAATATTCAATTTCGCTCAATGGATCTTCAACATTACCATCTTCAACAACTGTACGATTGTGGTAAATTTCGAGAACACCTTTGTCGATATTGACGATGATGTTGAAATATTCATCGCTTCCGTATTTCTTTGCAAGCATAGCTTTAAACACATCTTCAATAATGTGCATCATTGCTTCACGATCAATATTCTTGAATTCTTTGAATTCAGAAAAGGTGTCGATTAAATTTAATATTTCCATATAGTTTTAGAAACTTAAAAGTTAATGTATGGTTTAATTTCTTTGATATCTGAGAATGACAATTCAACTGTTTTGCCGTAGGTGGTTTTTCTTAACTTGCCTAACATCTTGATTGTGGCTTCTTGAGCTTCTATTTGTTCTTCGTTGAAGGAGATAAGCTTATATACTTTCTTGATGCCTTCATTGCTTAAAATCTCAAGTTCTTTTTCTACGTATTTGTTCAGCTGACGATGTTTCAACAAAGGATAGTCGATGCCTGCTGATGAAACACTGAGCTCGTAATCTTCAACTTCTCTGTCGAGACGACCTTCGATGAAACGGCTCAACTCAACGCAATGGTCGATTGTGACTGAACTGTCGGCATCGATATATACATTAATTACATTGCTCTTTGAAACTGTGATGTCAACTACGAAACGATCGCTGTTTTCTAATGCTTCGTTGGCTAATTCTGTTATTTGATCCTTTGTTATCATGATGAATTTTTGACAATAAAAAAACCTGTTACATTCCGTAGCAGGTCTTCAATTTATAAATTTGTTGTCGAACAAGGATTCGAACCTTGACAGGCAGAACCAAAATCTGCAGTGCTACCATTACACCATTCGACAATCATTATTTCGTATCTTGAATGTGAGTGCAAAAATACATCTTTTTTTGATACGTGCAACAAAAAAAATAATTTTTTTTAATTTTTTTTATACCTTATTAATATAGATAAAAACTCCAGATAATATAATCTGTATTTATCCCGTTAATTTAAAAAAAATATGCAATATACATTCATGAATTATGAATTATAATTATCTTTGCAAATTACAAATTTTCTTGTTGAAGAAAAATAATTAAATATAAATACTAATGAGTTTCAAAAAGTTAAACAACATTGTAGGATGGGTCGTATTTCTCATCGCGACCATCGTTTATGTGCTTACTCTGGAAACCACCGTTAGCTGGTGGGATTGTGGTGAGTATATTTCCACAGCTTATAAATTGCAAGTGGGTCACCCTCCAGGAGCACCTCTTTTCCAGATGATAGGTCGATTTTTCTCACTTTTTGCCTTCGGCGACGTGACAAAAGTGGCGCTTATGATAAACTTAATGTCGGCTTTGTGCAGTAGTTTTACCATTTTATTCCTATTCTGGACAATAACGCTTCTCTCGAAAAAAATGTGGATGAAGGACGGTGAAGCTGCTCCATTGTCAAATAAAATCGCAGTCTTGGCAACAGGCGTTATCGGCTCTTTGGCATACACATTCTCAGATTCTTTCTGGTTCTCAGCCGTTGAAGGTGAGGTTTATGCTATGTCATCGTTATTCACAGCCATAACATTCTGGGCAATATTGAAATGGGAAGAGGTGTCTGATGAACCTTATCACTATCGTTGGATAATCTTCATCGCTTATCTGATAGGCTTGTCAATCGGTGTCCACCTCTTGAACCTCTTGTGTATCCCTGCTGTTGTTTATGTTGTTTACTTCAAGAAATATAGCAAGATTACCTTGAAAGGCTTTATCGTGGCAGGCGTGATATCAGTGCTTCTCGTCGGCTTGATACAAGTGGTGCTTATCCCTGCAATCGTATCTATCTGCGGTAAGTTCGAGCTCTTCTTCGTAAATACTCTCGGAACACCGTTTAATGTCGGCACAGTCGTTTACTTCGTACTTCTTATCGCGATAATAGTATTGGGAATTTATTTCTCAAATAAATATAAAAAGGTGATATTGAATGTCGTAGTTCTTTCATTTATGTTTATAATGATTGGCTATTCTTCATTCTTTATGCTCGTTATCCGTGCTAATGCCAATACTCCAATCAATGAAAATGATCCTAGCGAAGCCGTTTCTATGCTTTCTTACTTGAAACGTGAACAGTATGGTACATGGCCTTTGCTTACAGGTCCTTATTATATGGCAAAGCCTATCGATGCAAATGACGGAAGTCCTATTTATGTTAGAGATGAAGAAAAAGGCAAATATGTCATCACTGACGAAAGAAGAGGAACAGAACCTGTATATGATGAAAGCTTGACAACAATATTCCCTAGAATGTGGAATGGTAGCAAACGCTTGTATACAAGTACTTATGAACAATATATAGATAAGTCAAAGATGGTTCCTGTGACAATAAAGAAGCCTAACGGCTCTGGTGGTTATACCACAGAAACAGTTATGCGTCCTACTTTCGCACAGAACCTTAAGTTCTTCTTCGGATATCAATGTAATCATATGTACTGGCGTTATTTCATGTGGAATTTCGTCGGCCGTCAGAATGATATCCAGGGACATGGAGAATTGGAATACGGTAACTGGTTGAGCGGTATCAGATTCATTGACGAAGCTCGTCTTGGTAAACAAACAGATCTTCCTAAGTCGATGGAGAATTCTGGACGTACTACATTCTTCTTCTTGCCGTTGATATTGGGTCTGATAGGTCTGTTCTACCATATAAAGAAAGATATAAAAGATTCATGGGTGGTGTTCTTGTTGTTCTTCATGACAGGTCTTGCCATCGTTATATATCTGAACCAGACTCCATTCCAACCACGTGAACGTGACTATGCTTATGCAGGTTCTTTCTATGCATTCTGCATCTGGATCGGTATCGGCGTGATGGGTGTTATGGAACTTCTCCAAAAGATAATGAAGAATAAGATGGCTGTTGCTGTCGTGGCATTCGTCTTATGTCTCTCTGTTCCAACAGTCATGGCGGCTTCGGGTTGGGAAGGTCACAACCGTTCTAACAAGACTGCAGCTCTTGACTGGGGTAAGAATTATCTTAAGAATCTTCCTGAAAATGCTGTTATCTTCACTCGTGGCGATAATGATACATTCCCACTTTGGTATGTGCAAGAAGTCGAAGGCTATCGTACAGACGTTCGTGTATGTAATTACATGCTTTCTTCAGGTTATTGGTATGTCCATCAAATGGGACGCAAGCAATATGAATCAGATAAACTTCCATTGACATTGACTCCAGAACAATATGACAATGGCGTTAATGAACCTATATTCATCAATGAAGTTTTTGAAGGTCCTGTAGAATTGAAAGATGCTATAGAGTTCATAAAGAGTGATAATCCTAGAACTAAGGTTGGCCTGATGTCTGGCGACAAAGTGAACTATCTCCCAACACGTCGCCTTAAACTTACTGTAGATAAAGATGCGGTGGTGCGTAATGGCATAGTTCCTGAAAATATGAAAGATAAAATCGTTGATGAGATAGTTTGGGAAATTCCTGCAAACGTTAATTATCTCTATAAAAACGATTTGATGCTCCTTGACTTTTTCGCTACAAACGATTGGACTCGTTCTGTTTATTTTACAAGCTTAAGCGATATCAAGAATATTTTAGGCATCGACAAATATTTGCATCAAGAAGGTCTTGCTCATCGTTTCATGCCAGTAGAAGCTGTATCTTATTATAAAGATGCTGGTGGCGTATTCGTTGATGGCTCTTACGAATTGCTTATGTCTGATGATATCAGATGGGGTAACCTCAATGAACCGGGTGTCTCTGTAGATCCTGAAAGCCGTCGTAGCGTATTGTTCGTAAAACAAGCATATATGCGTCTTGCTCAAACATTGGTGAATAGCAGAAGAAAAGCTGACGCTGTGGCTGTATTGGATAAATGTCTGGAATTTTTCCCAAATGATAAAGTGCCTTACGATATCTTGATGATGTCTTATCCTGAAATCTATTATGCTGCTGGCGCTATGGAAAAAGGCGATGCGTTTATGAATACTATGCTCGCAAATTGTAAGGACAATCTCAGATACTATTATGAATTGAAACCTCACTTCATATTGTATTATACAGAAAGCATCTATGAAAACTTGGCTATATTGGATAAAATGAAGAATATAGCGACAAAGTATAAACGCAATGATCTGAAAGTTCAGGTGACAAACGAATTTACTGAACAAAATAAGAGATTCTATCCTTATCTAGGAAAATAAGTTGATAAAGAAAAGGCATCCAATCGGATGCCTTTTTTATTGAAACAGATCTTGTCACAGAACGCAGACGTGAAAAATATTAATTAAAAAAGTCCGTGCTCTGTGGTATGTAGTCCGTAGTCTTTTATTACATTTGCAAAAAAAATAAAAAATTATGTCACTAAATTATGTCGTTTGGGATGTCAATCCTTACATTTTTCATATAGGCGATCGTCCTATCGCTTGGTACGGACTTTTATGGGCAATGGTTTTTATCATTGGTTATTACATCATGAGAAGTATCTATAAAAAAGAAAAAATCGATGAGGATAAACTGGATAAACTATTTATATATATGTTGGTTTCCTCTGTCGTGGGTGCACGCCTGGGACATTGTCTTTTTTATGAGCCTTCATATTATCTGTCACATCCTGTTGACCTTTTTAAGGTTTGGGAAGGCGGACTCGCAAGTCATGGCGGCGCAATAGGAATTTTGATAGGTTTGTTCATTTATTCAAGACAGATCAAGAAACCATACCTTTGGATTATGGATAGAATCGTTGTGCCTACAGCGATTGGCGGTGCGCTTATTCGTATGGGAAACCTTATGAATTCGGAGATTTACGGTGAGCCTACGACGCTTCCTTGGGGATTCAAATTCGTCAGAGATTATCCTGTCGGAATGCCGATAGAAAATATTCCTGCATGTCATCCGACACAAATTTATGAGGCTTTGTTCTGCATCTTGGTTTTTGTATATCTCATGTACGCTTATCACAAACAGAATATGGCGGCGAAACGTCCAGGTTTTATGTTCGGAATATTCCTCATCGTGGTTTTCGGCTCAAGAATACTGATAGAATTTATCAAGAATCCACAAGTGGAATTCGAATCTTCAATGGTGTTGGATATGGGACAAATACTCAGCATTCCATTCTTTGTCGCAGGAATCTGGCTTGTTGTCAGAAGCTTCGTTAAAAGGAAAAATAACTCTTGATATCAACGTTAGGGATTTCAACGTTTTTTAAGTTGAAATCTTTTTGTTTGCAATAGTTGAATAATCCTTTTTCTGTAAGATATTCAGCTAGATATTCTTGTTCTGTTTGTCCTGGTGTTGGGACTAGATATGCGTTACTGTTGAGAGCAATCAAATCCATTAAAGAAGAATATCCTCCGCGGCAGATTATCTTATTTGATTTTGAAACTAATTCTGCGAATTTATTATCGTTGACATGATTGAAAATCGTGACGTTGTTTGGAATGTTGTCAGGAAGATTTTCTTCGTTAGGTTTTGCTCTTAAAATGACAATGTTTTCATCGGTGTCTTTTGATTGTCTGATGACAATGTCTTCTAAAATAGTGCGTTGAGGTTCTGGTCCTGATAATATTACAAGATAATCGATTGATTTTTCTTCCTCTTTTATTTCGGAAAAACGACTCAGAAAACCGATATATTTCGTTTTTATTTTTACATCTGCAGGGTGAGATAAAACGCCAGATAAAGAAGGCGTGTTCTCTACATCGGGAATCCAGAGTTCATCGTATTTTTTTATGTAACTTTTATGAATATGGTTTATGATGGGAGAGGTCCATTTGAAAAACTTAGGGACCTGAATGTTGAGTTGATGTGTTATATAGATGGAGTGGACTTTTTTGCTCCAGCAACCGAATCTGTTATCGGAAATGACGAGGTCTATTTTGTAATCGTCAACTATTTTTTCTAAGGCTTTATGTTCTTTCTTAAAATTTATTAAGGCGTTTGGAATGGATTTTAATAGCTTGAAAACTTGTGAGTTATGCTTGCTATAAGTCGGTTTGAATCCAGGTAGTGTGATGAAGTCTAAATCAGGGAATTCTTTTTGAAGGAAAGCTAAAGGTGCTTTGTCTGCTGCAATGATAACGTTGTCGCCAGACTTAAGTAATTCTCTGATTATAGGGACGCATCGGGTGGCGTGGCCTAATCCCCAATTCAACGGACATATCAATACATTCTTTTTCACTTCCAAGATTTTTGGCAAATATATATAAAAAGTCAATAGATAACAGTCGATAGTCAATGGAGTTTTTTCATTATTTATTATGATGATGACGTGTATGTCATACCTTCGTAATAACATCGTTTATTAACATATATTCTTAATAAAAATTAACTTAAATTACTGTAAATCAATAAAATAAAATATTTATATTTGCAAAATGAAAAAAGATCTGTTATATGAGGTTGCATTGACTTTGGTGCCAGGAATAGGCGATGTTAATGGCAAGAAGTTGGTTGCTTATTGCGGAGGTGCGGAGGCGGTGTTTGGTGAGAAGAAGAATGCGCTTTCCAAGATTCCAGGAATAGGGGAGAAGACGATAGATAGCATTATGTCGCAGAATGTTTTGGCTCGTGCGGAGAAGGAGTTGGCTTTTGCGGATAAAAACGGAATAAGGATTATGTATTATCTCAATTCTGATTATCCAAAGCGGCTTCAGCATTGCTATGACAGTCCGATGGTTTTATATTGTATGGGTTATACGGATTTGAATGTGGACAAGATTATAGGTGTGGTTGGGACTCGCAATGTTACGGATTATGGCAAGATTATGACGGATAAAATTATATCGGAGTTGGTGTGCGATGATGTTCTGGTTGTCAGTGGTTTGGCTTATGGCGTTGATACTTGTGCGCATAATGCGTCTGTGAAGAACGGTCTCAAGACAGCTGCGGTGTTGGCACATGGCTTTCATACTATTTATCCTCCAGCAAATAGGTCGCTTGCGAAAAAGATTTTGGAATGTGGAGGCTGTCTTTTGACGGAGCAGATCAGTGGTGTGGAACCCGACAGGGAGAATTTCCCCAAAAGAAATAGAATCGTTGCCGGTATGATTGATTGTCTGATAGTTGTGGAGAGTGCTTCTAAAGGAGGAGCACTCATCACAGTAGAAATAGCTAATGCTTATGATAGGGAAGTCTTTGCGGTACCAGGTCGCATCGGCGATGCGTATAGCCTTGGGTGTAATACGATAATAAAAGCGAATAAGGCTAATATAATGCTAGATGTCAATGACTTGCGCTTGATAATGCGTTGGGATGAGGAAAAGAAAGTCGTTCCTAAACAAATGCGGATGTTTCGTGAATTCAGCGAGGAGGAGAAAATGGTGATGACTTTGTTCGAGGAAAGTGATATCGTTTATCTTGATAAAATCATCACAGAAACGAGATATTCTCCAACAAAAATAGCCTCGATTTTGTTGTCGTTGGAGTTCGATGGGGTATTGGCGGCGCTTCCAGGAAAACGTTATCAAAAGTTGTGATTATAATAGTATTATAAAATAAAAATTCTTACTTTTGCAACAAAATGAGCATAATGCAAGAAGGTATCGTTATTAAATCAACTGGAAGTTGGTATGAAGTGAGAAATGAGAATGGCGAAGTGGTGCTTTGTCGCCTCAGAGGTAAAATTCGCCTTGATGGAATCAGGACGACAAATCCTGTAGCGGTGGGTGATAAGGTTATTTTTGAAAAAGAAAATAATAAAGATACCTGCGTGATTAACAAGATATTGCCTAGATATAATGTGATCGTGAGAAAGTCGGTTAACCTCTCCAAAGCTTCTCATATCATAGCATCCAATATTGATCAGGCTATCTTGGTGGCGACAATCGCTCAGCCTAGGACGTCGACGGGTTTTATGGACAGGTTCCTAGTTACAGCGGAAGCTTATCATATCCCGACAACCATAGTGTTCAACAAATGCGACTTGTATGATGAAGAGCAGATGGAAATCGCCAAAGGTCTGATTGCTGATTTTGAAAAAATTGGTTATCACGCCTTTATGGTTTCAGCAAAGACTGGATTTCAATGCGACGAATTGAAAGAGATAATGAAAGATAAAGTCAATCTTTTCTCTGGTCATTCAGGTGTCGGCAAATCGGCATTGGTGAACCGCCTTGATTCTAATCTTAATGTCAGGGTCGGCGATATTTCTGAAGTTCATGAAAAAGGAAAGCATACCACGACTTTCTCTCAGATGTTCCCGCTTTCATTCGGTGGTTATATAATTGACTCTCCAGGAATTAAGGAGTTCGGCTTGTATGATATGGAAAAGCAGACTCTTGCACAGCGTTTCCCGGAAATGCGTAATCTTATGCATGAATGTAAGTTCTCGAATTGCACTCATATGCATGAGCCTCACTGTGCTATTAAGGAGGCTGTGGAACAGAATATTATCGCTGATTGGCGTTACAGTGACTATTGCAATATGATGGAAGATAGTTTATGAAACAGCTTTTGTCATTGTTCCTGATAATATTTTCATTGGGCCTTTATGCTCAACAAGATACGACATCATATGTGGTCGTGTCTGATATTGTCATAAGTGGAAATAATGTTACAAAAGATGCTGTCATTTTTAGGGAATTGACATTTGGCGTGGGTGATACTATTCCTTTGCAGCAATGGAAAGATGAACTGCGTGTCAGCAATGAAAATGTGCAAAACACGAGATTGTTTAACTTCGTGACCTTTGCCCAACAAGAGGATGAGTATGACAAAAACGGCGTGACAGTCCTTATCGATGTTGTTGAGCGTTGGTATCTTTGGCTTTATCCTTACGTCGCTTATTCCGACAGAAACCTTAATGCTTGGTATGAGGCTAAAGACATCACTAGATTCAGTTATGGCGTCGAGATGAAATATCATAACTTCTTGGGCCTTAAGCATAATCTCAATCTTACAATTATATCCGGCTATAACCAGAATTATGGTCTGTCGTATGATATCCCGTATGTAACAGGCAAACAATGCTTTGGCTTTGAAATCGGTGTTGGCTATAAGAGAGATAAGGAGGTTTCATACATCACAGAAAATAATAAGGTCTTGTATTTCAGCGGCGAAGATGAGTTTGCCAAGCAGTCGGCTTATGCTTTTGTTGCGCCTTATTATCGATTCGGACATCGTAATAAACTGTTCGTGAATTTTAGCTATAACAATACGCTTTATCATGATAGCTTGCCGTCGTTGAATGGAGATTTCGGCAATATGAAAGGAACTCGTTTCCAGTATCTTGCCTTGTCTGCGATTTATAAAAACGACTATCGTGACGAGCAGAATTATCCTCTTGACGGACATTATTTTGAACTTATGGTGGAGAAGATTGGTTTCGGCGCTTTTGAAACGAGTCCGGATGTCTTTTATGCGAAGCTTACGACAGACTGGTATCAGCCGATCAAAGGTCGCTGGTATTGGGCTTCCAACCTTACGTTGAAAATGTCGCCAGATACAGATGTCCCGTATTTCCTGAGTCAAGGACTGGGGTATAAGAACGATTTCGTGAGAACGTATGAATTATATGTCGTCGATGCTATGAATTTCGCCTTGATGAAGAATAATTTGAAGTTCGCGATATTGAATCCTGTGACAAAATACATTCCTTTTATCAAGAATGAAAGATTTGGCAAAATACATTTGGCCTTGTATGCCAATATCTTCTTCGATTGTGCGTATTCATGGAAAATGCCTGTTAATCAGATGTCTTTCTTGGATAATAGATTTATTTTCGGAACAGGAATAGGTATAGATTTCGTTACATATTACGATAAAGTGCTACGTTTGGAATATGGCGTGAATGATATGGGTGAAACTGGATTTTTTATACATTTGGTGGCACCAATATGATTTTTTAACTTAAAATTCAAAGAGATGAAAGTTGTTTTATACGGAAAGGCTTTTGGTAGGGATTACGATGAGATGATGCGTAATATGCTGCGCCTTTTGCAAGAGTCAGGTGCTGAAATACTTGTTTATGAGCCGTTTTGGAATGATATAAAGCATTGTTTCGATGAGGCGGCCGATTGCTCTTTCCTGAAAAAGACAGATGATATAAATGGTAAGGCTGATGTCTTGTTTTCTTTCGGCGGCGATGGAACCATACTGGATTCTGTGCCGGTGATTCGCGACAGCGGTATCCCAGTATGCGGCATTAACACTGGAAATCTGGGCTTCCTTTCAAGCGTTTCTCCTATGGAAACGATAGAAGCAGTGAAAAATATTATTGATGGCAATTATGAGATAGAACAGCGTACGTTAATAAAAATTAACGATAAGAATAATATCTTTAATGGGATAAATTATGCTTTGAATGAAGTGAGCGTGTGCCGTAAAGATAATGGTTCTCTGTTAGTTGTGAATGTCTTTATAGACGATATGCTGTTGAATACATATTGGGCTGACGGAATAATTCTTGCAACTCCGACAGGCTCGACGGCTTATTCTATGAGCGTGGGCGGACCGATCATGACGCCTAATACAGATAGTTTTTTAATTACACCTATCGCAGCACACAATTTAAGTGTGCGTCCTGTCGTTATACCAGACAAAAGTAAGGTGAGAATAAAGGTTGAAGGTAGATGCGATAGCTTCGCCTTAGGCTTGGATTCACGCATAATGTTGGTTGATAAGTCATTAGAGATAGAAGTAGAAAAAACCGACTTCTGTTTTAATATGATAAAATTGCCAAATAAAAACTTTTTCGAGACAATAAGAAAAAAACTTTCGTGGGGTAACGATTTGAGAAATTAATTTTAAAATAAGTATAGATTATTTAACAATTAATTGTAAATTTGTCAATTCTGCGAAGATTATGCGTAATGATTGAAAATCAGTGAGAAAAGTAAATAAATTGATGAAAAATAATAAAGTTCTGACAGTGTTTTTGCTTTTGGTGTTGTCATTGGCAATGCCAAAGAATCTTAAATCTCAAATAGTGGAAGTTGGCGCGACTGCGGGATTGTCGTATTATGTCGGTGATATAAACCCTAGTAAGCATTTCTTACAGAGTAAGATAGGCTATGGCGGGTCTGTCAGATATTATCAAAATTTACGCTGGGCTTTTAGATTGCAATATTCAAGAATGAACTTGACATCATCGGATGCTGTCGTGGGTTTCAGACCAGAACGTGATTTGGCATTTAGGAGTGCTGTTAATGATATCGCATTCATGGCAGAGTTTAATTTCTTTGAATATTGGACCGGAAGTAGAAATGATTTCATCACTCCATATATTTTCGCAGGTGTTTCTTTCCTTAATTTCAAATCTACAAATTTATACGGCGAGGAATTGCAACCTCAACAAAATGAAGGCGTTGATTATGATACATACAGCTGGTCAATACCATTTGGCATGGGCGTGAAATATAGCTTGACCAAAAGATTGGGCTTGACATTGGAGTGGAGAATGCATAAAACGTTTACCGATTACATTGATGATATTGAGGGTTATTATCTGGAAGATCCTGAGATGCAGAGAGGTAATGGTAACTCACATATGTTTGGTTATAATAACGACTGGTATGGTTTCTTGGGTATGACGATATCGTACAGATTTAATTTACCAAAGAAAGTTATCTGTCATTATAGATAATTTATTGAACTTGAAATGAGTAGTTTAAAAGATAAAATAGATTTCAGTCGTTTGCCTCAGCATATCGCTGTCATTATGGATGGCAATGGCCGTTGGGCAAAGGAAAAGGGTAAGATACGTATTTTCGGTCATCAGAATGGTGTCTCTGCCGTGCGTGCTGTCTCTGAAGCATGTGCGGAACTTGGCGTTAAATATCTTACGTTGTATGCTTTTTCTACGGAAAACTGGAATCGCTCGCAAATTGAAGTCGACGCTTTGATGAAACTTCTCTCAAAGACTATAGCTGAAGAAGTCAAAACGTTGAATGATAATAATATAAGACTTAATGCAATAGGCGATCTTACTCGTCTTCCAAAATATAATTACGATGCTTTGATGAAAGCCATCGATGATACTAAAAACAACGACAGAATGACTTTGACACTTTGTTTGAGCTATTCAGGACGTTGGGAAATTACTCAGGCTGCTAAGGCTTTGGCAGAAAAAATCAAATCTGGTGAATTAGATGTTGAACAAATTGACGAGAAATGTTTTTCTAATTTCTTGAACACTAAAGATATGCCGGATCCTGAATTGTTGGTCAGAACAAGTGGTGAGGAAAGAATCAGTAACTTCTTGTTGTGGCAGCTGGCTTATTCGGAATTCTATTTTACTGATAAATTCTGGCCTGATTTTGGTAAAGAAGACTTGTATGAATCTATTGTTGATTATCAAAGCCGTGAACGTCGTTTCGGCAAGACGAGTGAACAAATAACAGAAAAAAAATAACATGTATAAATATACTTCTAAATTATTATTTCTATTGTGTTTTGTCATGACATTCGGTTCCACTGTCATGGCACAGATTCAAGTGGGAAGTGATATATCTGAAATAGATTATTCATTGCCACGTGACTACGAAATAGGTGGCATTACAGTGACAGGCGTGAAATATGTCGATCCGCAAGTGCTGGTCATGATATCAGGATTACAGCCGGGAGAGACGATAGAAGTGCCTGGCGATAAGATTACCAATGCCATAAGAAAACTTTGGGACCAAGGACTTTTTGAAGATATTAATATTACATGTACTCTTAAAATCGGTAGGAAGATATTCCTTAATATCGACTTGAAAGAACGTCCTCGTATATCGAAATTCTCTTTCAAAGGCGTGAAGAAGTCTGAAGCTGATGAACTTAGAAAGAAGATAAACCTCAGCCGCGGTGATGTGGCAACGGAACACACTTATACCAAAACAACCAGAATCATTGAAGATTATTACGCAGAAAAAGGTTACCATAATGTGATCGTAAATGTGGAGGCAAAAGCTGATACAACACGCGATAATTATGTTGATATTCTTCTTGATGTTGATAAAGGATCAAAGGTACGTATAGCCGAAATCATTGTCAACGGCAATGAGGAATTGACAGACAATCAGGTGCGTAAGGCAATGAAAGAAACTAAGGTCAAAGGTAATTTCGACCCTCTCGACCCTCTCGGACCAACAGTATGCCAGTCAGTTTACGACTTAGTGACATTGAAGCCTGAAAAAGCTTTCACTGGAATAGTGGATTATTTCTTTGATAATTATCGTCCTCGTATCTTTAAGTCATCCAAATATTTGGAAAGCACTTATGAAGATGACAAACTCGCTATCATAGAAAAATATAATCAGACTGGTTATCGTGACGCTTATATCGTAAGTGATTCTGTATATGAAATCGATGATAAAAATGTTGGTATCGCTATAAATATTGAAGAAGGCGATAAGTATTATTTCCGTAATATAAGCTGGGTTGGTAATACTAAATATGACACTGCGACTTTAAACAGAGTGCTCGGAATACATAAGGGCGATGTCTACAATAAAGAGCTTCTTAAAACCAATTTGGAATATAACGAAGGCGGATATGACATCAGTGCACTTTATATGGATGACGGTTATCTTTTCTTCACCGTCGATCCAGTGGAGGTAAGAGTGGAAAACGATTCCATTGATATGGAAATCAGAATATTCGAAGGCGATCAGGCTACGATAGGAAGAGTGTCTGTCAAAGGTAATACAAAGACAAACGACCATGTCGTAATGCGTGAAATGTATACTAAACCAGGACAGCTCTTCAGTAGAAGCGACGTTATCAGAACAACAAGAGAACTCGCAGCCTTGGGATATTTCAACGCAGAAACATTGACTCCAAACATTCAACCAAATCCTTCAGACGGCACGGTTGATATTGAATATATTGTTGAAGAGACATCATCTGACCAGATTGAGTTGTCTGCTGGTTGGGGTTATAATAAACTTATCCTTACTTTGGGATTGACACTCAATAACTTCTCATTCAAGAATATGTTCAAAAAAGGAGCCTGGACCCCATTACCTGGAGGTGACGGACAGAAACTGTCGTTCAGAGTACAGACCTACGGTACTTCGTATATCTATTACGGCGCTTCATTTACTGAACCTTGGCTCGGAGGCAAGAAACCTAATTCATTCACTGCATCATTGTATCACTCAACATACACAAACGGTTATACTAAGTCAAACGAGAACTTCGCAAGCTTCAAGACAACCGGTCTTTCATTCGGACTCGGTAAACGTTTGTCATGGCCTGATGACTATTTTACAGTATATCATGGAATTAACCTGATGAGATACAAACTTCATAACTATAACACTATATTTGACTTCGGTACAGGTAATGGTAAATTCAATGTTATCAGTTATAATATCAACATAGGACGTAATTCTGTTAGCCAACCTATTTATCCACGTTATGGTTCTGAATTGGTCTTGTCATTGGAATTGACACCTCCTTATTCATCAATCAGTGGCGTTGATTATGATGAAAAATATCCATCTCCAGAATATACTAAGGCTCAACGTGAAGACGCTATGTATCACTGGGTAGAATTCCATAAATGGAAATTTAAACTCGCTTGGTACACAGAGCTCTATGATAAACTCGTTCTTATGACAAGAGTCAGATTCGGATTCTTGGGATGTTATAACAAAGACATCGGCGTTACACCGTTCCAAAGATTCTATCTCGGTGGTGATGGCCTTTCAAACTATAACCTCGACGGACGTGAAATCATAGGTATGCGTGGTTACGGTAACGAAACACTTACACCTTATTATTATAGCAACGAAAACATCGGTGGTAACATCTTTACAAAATATACGATGGAATTACGTTATCCACTTTCACTTAACCCAACTGCAACAATCTATGCACTTGGTTTCGTTGAAGCAGGTAATGACTGGTTAGGCATTGAAAACTTCAATCCATTCGATGTATATCGTTCTGCAGGTCTCGGCGTGCGCATCTATCTCCCAATGTTCGGTATGCTCGGTATCGACTGGGGTTACGGATTCGATGACGTTCCAGGAATGAAAGACGCTAACAAGAGTCAGTTCCACTTCTCTATTGGAGGATCTATTGATTAATTAGGAATTGTGTGGCATTAAAGTTGTATTGTTATTGGTGTGAATTTTAAAATTAATTAAGAATATGAAAACAAAAAAATCAATCTTATTATTAGCAGTGATGTTCCTTTTAGGAATTGTGACTGTCAATGCTCAGCAGAATCAAAGAATCGCTTATGTAGATTCAGATTATATCTTGGAAAATATTCCTGAATATAGTGATGCTCAAGAAGAGATCAACCAGCTTTCAAAAAAATGGGAAAAGGAAATAACAACGCTTTTCCAAGCAGCACAGGAATTGGATCGTGAATATCAAGCTGAATCAGTGCTTCTTTCAGAAGATCAAAAAAGAAAGAAAAAAGAAGCCATCACAGCTAAACGTCAAGAAGCAGAAGACTTAAGAATGAAATATTACGGACCAGAAGGTGAGTTGTTCGCAAAAAGAGCAGAACTCATACAGCCAATTCAAGAAAAGGTCTATAATGCAATCAACCAAGTCGCTTTGACAAAGAATTACGCTTTCGTATTCGATAAGGCAGCCGGAACATCAATGCTTTATTGCAATGACAAAAACGACATCAGCGATGAAATCCTTGATGAAATAGGAAACGTGATGCAGACTGTACGTCGTGAAGACAGAAAGAAGAATTAACAGTTAACAATGTAGAATGATGTTGTACGTTGTCTGTTGATTAAAAATTATTATATTTGCAAAGGAAAAAAGAACAATAAAATAAATAAAAAAATGAGAAAATTAGCTAAGTTATTATTCGCAGTCGTATTGACAATGGGCGTAAGTTTTGGTGTTAATGCACAATCTTTAAAAGTTGGTCACGTTGATTCATCTGTTATTATGGAAATCATGCCAGAAAGAACACAACTTGAACAAGAACTTCAAGCATACGCAGCAGAATTGCAATCAGAAATTCAAGCAATGTATGCTGAATACCAAAGCAAGGCTCAAGACTACCAAGCAAATGAAGCTACAATGTCAAACTTGGTTCGTCAATCAAAACAAAAAGAAATCCTTGACCTTGAAACAAGAATCAGAGAATTTGAAGCAAGCGCAGACGCTGCTTTGCAAAATAAACAAATGGAATTAATCACTCCACTTATTGAAAAAGTACAAAACGCTGTTGACGCAGTAGGTAAAGAACAAGGTTTCACATACATCCTCGACAAATCAGTCGGCGCTGTAGTTTTCATCGGCGACAATGCAATAGATATCACAGCTGATGTTAAGACAAAATTAGGACTTTGATAAGACTAAAGTCTAAGGACAAAAGACAAAAGGAAGAGCTGCTTATATTAAGCGGCTCTTTTTTTTAAGATACTAAGACACTGAGTCGCCGAGACACTAAGTTTTTAATCGCCGCCAATGCGTTAGGGATTGGAGCGGCATCCTTTGCGAGCATTTCGGGAATGAGATTCGGGGACGTGGACGAGGTCACTGAGCCTGTCGAAGTGACGAGTCCATACTTTGAGTGAGCGAGACGGAAATGAAGCGAGCAAAGATATAGCGGAAAGCCCGACGGCTTTGCCGGAACGCCCCAAAAAGACAAAAGTCTAAAGACTAATGACCAAAGTTTTTTTAGTTAAAAGTTAATGGTAGGGGAGTCATTCAAATACTTTTTCCTGTTTCTTTCCAGTTTGCGTTTAAGTCTTTCCTTTTTATTGAAACGGTTGTACAAAGTCTGAATGGGACTGAGAATTCCTTTGTCGTCTGGTATTTTCTTTGGCTTTTGATATAAAAAATCTTCAATATTATCATTGACACCTTCGACGATAAAAGGCTTTTCTATGGGAGATGTTCGGACGATTTCTTTGACGGTGCTGAAATTATAATAAGGTGTAACGTCGATTTCGTCTAAGATGATAGTGTCTCTTTGTAATGTAATTCTAAAGTTATTAGCGTCGATGCTATCGTGATTTATGTTAATATATTTTGTGACGAAACCGATGCAACTGATTCTTAAAGTATCGATTTCTCTTGTCTGTATTGAAAAACTTCCATCAAAGTCGGATGTTGTACCGAAGTGAGACAATTCGCTTAAAATATGAGCTTGTGGAATAGGAGTGAGACTGTCGGCAGAAACGATGCTTCCTTTTAATGGGTGATATTTGTTTTGAGCCGTTAATGAAACACAGCAGAAAAAGATGATTCCGATTATGACGAGATGTTTCATTTTTTAACTCACTAAGATGCTGGGTTACTGAGAATCTAAGTTTTTTGGTAGAAACGTTTAAGGGGGTGGTTTTATTGTTTTTAAAACTAAGGCTATTGGCCATTGGCTTTTGAACCTCAGAACTTCAGAAAAAATCCGCGAGATACTTGAGATCCGTGGAACCTCTACGGATTCGTGGAAATAAAAAAGGTGCCTGAGCTTGTCTAAGGCACCTTTTAAAATTCTAGAATTCTAAAATTCTAAAGTTCTAGAATTCTTATTTAATCTTTTCTGGTTTAATTTTACTAAATCTCATGGCTTTCGTCATGAATTTAGGAAGAGGTTTGTAGTCGTCTCTGTTGCCGAGATTGAGGTAGATGCCGAATTTTTTCATGACTGGAACCTTGAAAGTCTCGACGAATTCGATTAAAGTGCCGTTAGGATCTTCCACGTAAGTGAAGTGACCGTTGGCGTCACCCATGTCGAAGTCGCGGCCGCCATCGCATACGAAAGGATGTCCCAATGCCTCGGCGGCTTCCTTGATGCAATCCATATTACGAACATCAAAACAGAGATGGATGTAGCCAGGATCGCCCCAATATCTGTTTTCTAACGTTCCGGTACGGACGCGATTAATCGCGTCCATACAAGCCGCGTCCGTACATTGGATTAATTCAATATGAGAATCACCCATCATATCTGAGAGCGGGCCTTGAATCGGTTTGGAGCGTTTCAGCATCACGCGACGGAATTCGTCATTGCCGCCATTGATGTTTTTTATATCATCGAAAGTGCCTGTGACATCGCCGACGATTGTATCGTAGTCCAATAATTTGCCGTAGAACTCGATAGATTTTTCCATATCTTTTACACCGATGCAGACTCCGTTGACACCGCCGTTTGTCTTGTTCTTGTCATCGATGAAAGCGTAGTCGTTTTGTTCCACTTCAAAGATGTTGTTCCAAGGGTCTTTGAAATAGAAATGCTTGAAACCGAAAGGAGAGGAGCAGACTTCGCTTAACATTGTCGCTCCGTTGTTTTTAAGATGGGCGAATGACTTTTCAACGTCTTTAGCTTTAAGTTTGCAGATATTGATGCCGTAGTCGCCGAGTAGGAGAGGGCGTTCAGGGAATTTCACTTTTCTTCCTTTAGGCTGCCACACTTCGAAGCCGCCGCCACCGCGAGGGTTGAACGCCAAGACAGCACGTCGAGGTTGTGGTTTGCCTCCTGTGTATGGAAGCATACGTTCGGCAACGCCTTCGTCGTCGAAGATTTTCATCTCGAAGCCCATCACTTTGTTATACCATTTCCATGGTTCTAATAATTCTTCAACGCCGATGCCGACCTGTTGAATTCCGCATATTATTTTTTCTTTCATTGCTTTCATTTTTTAAGTTGGTGAAATATGTTTGGAAAGTATGTAATAAAGTCTTGGAAGATACCTATTAATATGTGCCATTAACAATTCGTATTTTCCAATGAGTTTTCTGTGTTTCTTTTTCTTGATTGCCTTGACGGCGCGTTTCGCTGCCTTGTCAACGTCGAGACCATTTGCCTGACCAGGGTCCATTTTGTCGTAACGTTGTCCGTCGCCAAGAAGTGCGCTCTTGCTGATGTTTGTGTTGATTCTACCTGGAATCAAGAATGTTACGCTGACGTTGTCGTATTCCAAATCCATCGACTCGAAGAATCCGAACAAGGCGTGTTTCGAAGAGCAATACGATGTCCTTAATGGGAAACCGAACAAACCTGCGAGCGATGTCGTGACCGAAATGCTTGTATGTTTTGAGTTTGCGATTTCATCTCTGAATTGCTTGATGAGATAAACAGCACTCCAGTAATTTATCTGCATTATCTTTTGATCGGTCTCAAAATCGGTTTCAAAAGCCTTGGCTCTTTGGGAAATGCCGGCGTTTAAAACAAAAAGGTCGATATTGATGTTATACGATTTTACGAATTGAACAAAATCGTCTATGCTTGAATATTCTCCGAAGTTGCTTTCTTTTGCGAAGACTTTAACGCCTAATGTCTCGCATGATTTCTTTGTTTCTTCCAACTGCTCTTTGTCGAGTCCTGTCAGGAATAAGTTGCAACCTTCCTTTGAAAGTTGTTTAGCGATAGCAGCGCCGATGCCGGAACTCGCTCCGGTGACAAGCGCGTATTTGTCTTTGAAGTTTATCATAGCTAATTTTTTAAGACATCGGACAACAGAATATGTCCATTATTTATTTACCGATGTCAGTTTAAGTCGCAAAAATATAACAATTTTTAAAACCATATCAAAAAAAATGATAAAATATTTTATTAAATCAATTTGGTAAAGTAAATATATTTACTATTTTTGCAGTGCTAAAAAATAAAACCTAATTTAACTAAGAATAAAATGGAAATTTTTGAAAGAATAGCGAAGGACTCAGGTGGTCCTATTGGTCAATACAGAGACCGTGCACACGGTTATTTCGTTTTCCCAAGATTAGAAGGTGAGTTGGGACCTCACATGCGTTTCAATGGCGTTGACGTCTTGAACTGGAGTTTGAACAACTACCTCGGTTTGGCTAACCACCCAGAAATCAGAAAGACTGACGCAGAAGCTGCTGCAAAATGGGGCATGGCATATCCAATGGGTGCTCGTATGATGAGCGGCAACACTCGCCTCCATGAAAGATTAGAACAAGAACTCGCTGACTTCGAAAGAAAAGAAGCAGCCTACGAATTCAACTTCGGCTATCAAGGCATCGTCTCTACAATCGACGCTTTGACAACACGCCACGATGTTATCGTCTTTGACTCTGAGTCACACGCATGTCTCATCGACGGTAAACGTCTCCACCTCGGACAATCATTCCACTTCAAACATAATGATATAGTAAGTTGCGAAAACGCACTTAAACGTGCAACAGAAATCGTCAACAAGACTGGCGGAGGTATCTTGCTTATTACAGAAGGTGTCTTCGGTATGACTGGCGCACTCGGTATCTTAGACCAGATAGCAGCATTGAAGAGCAAATATAAATTCCGCATCCTCATCGACGACGCTCACGGTTTCGGCGTGATGGGACCAACAGGTCGCGGTACTTCAGAACACTTCGGCGTCATGGACGAGATAGACCTTTACATAGGTGCTTATGCTAAGTCAATGGCAACAATCGGCGGTTTCGTAGCAGGTCCTAAATACGTTATCGATTACTTACGTTACAACATGCGTTCACAGATGTATGCCAAGTCATTGCCAATGCCAATCGTTGAAGGTTGTTTGAAGCGTCTTGAAATCATCAGAAGCGCGGAAGGCGATGAGTTGCGTAAGAAATTATGGACTGTAACACGCGCTTTGCAAGACGGTTTCCGCAACTTAGGTTTCGAAATCGGACCAGCCGAGGCATGTGTAACTCCAATCTTCCTCCCAGGCAACGAGCAACAGGCTGCACAAATTGCGAAAGACCTTAGAACAAATTACAAGATTTTCTGTTCTATCGTTACATATCCTGTTATCCCAAGAGGTATGATTATCTTCAGAATCATCCCGACTGCAGCACACACATTGGAAGATGTCAACTACACTTTGAATGCATTTGCTGATGTGAAGAAGAAATTATCAGAAGGAAAATACGACTCTGATGTGATACCAGATATGGCTATTTGGTAACACATTATTAATATGAGAAATTATTTTAGAAGTAAGGTTATTATTGTGACAGGAGCTAGCTCGGGAATCGGGTTGGCTTCTGTCAATCGTTTTATGGAGTTAGGTGCCAATGTGGTACTAGCCGCTCGTTCAATTGACAAACTTGAAAAAATAGCATCCGATTTAAACCAAAAGTATGCTGCCCATAGCTCACAACCCATAGCTCATTGCATAAAAACTGATGTCACTAAAGAAGAGGACTGCAGGAATCTTATTGAAAAGACAGTCGAGAAATTTGGAAAGATTGATGTTCTTGTTAATAATGCGGGCATCTCTATGCGTGCTGTCTTCAAGGATTTAGATTTAAAAGTGATGCACTCGCTGATGGATACCAATTTCTGGGGAACTGTCTATTGCACCAAATACGCCTTGCCGTATCTTCTTGAAAGCAAGGGAACTGTCGTTGGCGTTATTTCCACTGCGGGTTATGTCGGACTTCCGGCACGCACCGCATATTCCGCTTCTAAATTCGCAGTAAGAGGCTTTTTAGAGACATTACGTATCGAGCATCTCTATGACGGTCTGCATGTTATGATATTCGCTCCGGGCTTTACAACATCCAATATTCGTAATGTCGCCCTGACAGCAGATGGCAGTCCGCAAGGGGAGACACCGCGTAATGAAGAAAGAATGATGTCGGCAGAAAGAGTGGCACGGATTTTGTCGCGAGGAATAATGAGAAGAAAATCTGAAATGGTGCTGACACCACTAGGAAAAGCGACTCTTTTTGTGAGCAGAAAACTGCCACGAGTTACCGATAAAGTTGAATATAGGATGATGGCTAACGAGCCGAACAGTCCGCTTAAAAAATAAAATGATATGCTATTAATTAAAAAGATTGCAGTTTACATTAACATCGTCAATTGTTCTTTGATAAAATATTTTGCTAAAGAACTCAGTCGTAACAATATCAATCTCACTCCAGAACAGTATCTCGTGATGGACATCTTATGGGATGCGGAGGTCATGTCGCAGCAAGCCATTGCCGACATCATTCAGAAAGACAAGAATTCGGTAACAAAATTCATTGACTCATTAGAAAAGAAAGGTTTGGTTTATCGTCAGGTCAATAAGACAGACCGTCGCGTGAACAACATTGTCGTTTCAGAAGAAGGGATGAAACTGAAGGCAAGAACCACAGAGGTCGCCATCGGAATGATGAGAAACGTCTTGAATAATATAAAGGAAGAAGACCTGATGGCATTGGATAAAGTGATGAATCAGATTAAGGAAAATATAGATCTTAGTTCCAATTCATAATTATTTTCGATACAATTATGCATTATGCATTATGAATTTAAAAAAGCTCGACAGATTCTGCCGAGCTTTTTTCCCTTTTAACGAATAAATTTAATTCTTAATCTTCGACGATAGCATCGTTTGGACATGCGCCAGCGCATGAACCACAACCAACACATGAATCAGCGTCAATTACATAGATGTCGCCTTCAGAAATAGCACCAACTGGGCACTCGTCGATGCAAGTACCGCATGCTACACAATTGTCTAAAATTTTGTAAGCCATAATAATTTTTTAATTTTGAATTTGGTGCAAAGATATAAAGATAATCGGTATAAAAACAAAAAAAATAAAAAAAACTTTTCTTTATATTTTTATTCATTTTTTTTGCTTTTCTATAACAATAAATAACTACATTTGCAGAAAATTTGCACAATTAAAATTAATATACTTTGCTATGTCAAAAATATCAAAAGTTGTAGAACTCGAACAAGTAGTTATCCGCTTTGCGGGTGACTCTGGAGACGGTATGCAGTTGACTGGTAATTTGTTCTCAGACTCAACAGCATTTGCCGGTAACGATTTCGCTACATTCCCAGATTATCCAGCTGAAATTCGTCCTCCACAAGGTACTGTTTCTGGCGTATCAGGATTCCAAGTACACTTCGGTCATAAACCAGTCCACACAACAGGTGACCTCTGTGATGTGTTGGTCGCTATGAATCCAGCTTCTATCAAAGCTAACATGCGCTGGTTGAAACCAGGTACAACAATCATTTTCGACGTCGATTCATTGACTGACAAATCTCTCGAGAAAGCTGGTTACACATCAGACCCAACAACAGATGATACTCTCAGCCAATACAAAGTCATCAAGGCTCCTATCTCATCACTCACATTGGAAGCTTTGAAAGACTTCGGAATGGATAGAAAATCAATGCTTAAGTCAAAGAACATGTTCGCTCTCGGTATCGTGATGTACCTCTTCAACCGCGACATTACTCAGCTTAACCATTATTTCGAAACAAAATTCAAAAACAAACCTCAGGTTATTGAAGCAAACAAGACTGTTGTCGCTGCTGGTTACAGTTATGCTGACACTCTCGAAATCTTTGCTAACACATATCGCATTCAACCAGCTGAACTTCCTAAGGGAAAATATCGCGACATCTCTGGTAACGTCGCAACAGCATGGGGTCTCATGGCAGCAAGCGAACGCTCAGGTCGCCAGTTGTTCATAGGTTCTTATCCTATCACTCCTGCTACAGACATCTTGGTTGAACTTACAAAACATAAAGACTTAAAAGTTAAGGCTTATCAAGCTGAAGACGAAATCGCTGGTATCACATCATCAATCGGCGCTTCATTCGCTGGCTGCTTATCAGTGACAACAACTTCAGGTCCTGGTCTCTCTCTTAAATCAGAAGCCCTTGGCCTCGCAGTCATGACAGAACTTCCACTCGTCGTCATCGACGTACAACGTGGCGGTCCTTCAACAGGTCTTCCTACAAAGACAGAACAAAGCGACTTGATGCAAGCTTTATACGGCCGTAACGGCGACGCTCCTCTCATCGTATTGGCAGCTAAGAGCTCAGTCGACTGTTTCTACTCAGCATACGAAGCTTGTAAACTCGCATTGGAACACATGACTCCTGTTATCTTATTGACAGACGGTGCTCTCGGCAACGGTACAGAAATCTTCCGTATCCCAAGAGTTGCTGACCTTCCAGCAATCGTGCCTCCAATCGCTAAAGCTAACGACCCAGAATATCAACCATATCGCCGTGACGAAGAAAAATTACGCCGCGAATGGGCTATCCCTGGAACAGAAGGCTTACGTCACCGCATCGGTGGTCTTGAAAAAGAAAACGGCAAGGGTAACGTTTCTCACGACCCAAGAAACCACGAACTCATGACAGAGCTCCGTGAAGAAAAAGTAAACCGCGTAGCAAACTACATCCCAGAACAAGAAATCATCGGCGACCCTAACGCTGACCTTCTCGTAGTAAGCTGGGGCGGCACTTATGGCGTTGTTCTTTCAGTTGTTGAAAAGATGATTGCTGAAGGCAAGTCAGTAGCACACGCTCACTTCCGTCACATCTCTCCACTTCCAAAGAACACAGAACAAGTGTTGAGCGGTCATAAGAAGATCGTCGTTTGTGAAATGAACAGAGGTCAATTCGCTAACTACTTACGCATGAAACACCCTGGACATATCTACGAACAATATAATAAGGTACAAGGCTTGCCATTCTTGACAGCCGAATTAGAAAATAAGTTTAATGACCTTTTAAAATAAGAAAATACTATGGAAAATATAAATAACAATCAGGTTGTTAATCTTACAAAAGAAGATTTCGTAAGCGATCAAATAGTTAAATGGTGCCCAGGTTGTGGCGACCATGCAATCTTGAAAGCTGTTGAAGACGTATTCCCAAAATTAGGAAAGAAAAAAGAAGATATCGTCGTTGTTTCAGGTATCGGTTGTTCTTCACGCTTCCCATATTATATGAACACATACGGATTCCATAGCATCCACGGCCGTGCAGCAGCTATCGCTACAGGCGTGAAACTCGCTAATCCTAACCTCTCCGTATGGGTCATCACAGGTGACGGCGACTGTACAGCTATCGGCGGTAACCACTTCATCCACGCCGTACGTCGTAACATCGACATGAACCTCCTTCTTTTCAACAACCGTATCTACGGCTTGACAAAAGGTCAGTTCTCACCATGTACATTCCGTGGCACTGTCACAAAGACATCTCCACAAGGAACATACGAAGATCCATTCAACGTTGGTGAACTCGTAATCGGTGCTGGTGGTAAATTCTTCGCTCGTGGCGTTGACGTCAACACAGCAGAACTTACAGACATCTGCCACCAAGCTAAGAACCACGATGGTCTCTCAGTTGTTGAAGTTCTTCAAAACTGTATGATTTTCTCAAACGGTATCCACGAAAACATCACAGCTAAGGAAGTACGTGACGATATGCAAGTCAAATGTATCCACGGCAAACCATTGATTTTCGGTAAGAACCGCGACAAAGGTATCGTCCTCAACGGCAACCGCCTTGAAGTTGTTACAATCGGTGAAAACGGTGTTACAGAAGCAGACATCTTGGTACACGACGAAACAGAAAAGACAACTGGTATCCACATGATGTTGGCTCACATGGCACCACCTGAATTTCCAGTAGCAATCGGTGTTATCCGTAACGTTGAAGCTCCAACATACAACCAATGTTTGGACGGCGTTATCGAAAACGAAACAGCAAAATCAAGCATCAAATGTGTTGACGACTTATTGAACAGCGGCAGCACATGGGATATTGAATAAATATTGACAACAGACAACGGACAACAGTCAACAGACTTAGTCCAATAAATAAAAGAATCCGTTACTGAGAGGTAGCGGATTTTTTTTGAATGTTAAAAGGTGATGAGTATGATTTTTTTAAAATAATTCATAATTATTGAATAAATTTATAGGCTAGACATGTTTGAAATTTTGATAATAATATTTGTAAAAAAAAGTATTAGTTATGTGATTGATTTTAATTGAAAATATGTAATTTTGTCTTCTGAAAACTGTCACATGTGACATTAATTCGAAAAGTATGATTGTTAAAAGAAAAGCATATATAGAAAGTTGAAAACTGTAGGGATGCGATTTATCGTGTCCGATATAATAAAAGAATCCGTTACTGAGAGGTAGCGGATTTTTTTGTTTTAGACTTGTTAGGTTGGAAGATTTTAAGCGTAAAAATATTTCAAAAAAAATATAAATTTTACTTATAAGTGAAATATTATTATTATCTTTGTAGAGAAAAAGTTTGAAGTTATGAGTGAGATGGAATTGTTGTTGGTAAATGAAGGGGAGAATTGTACATTATATACAATTCAGTTTATGTCCGAAGATAAGAGTGAGTTTGAACGTTTCTATGCTAAGTTTAAAAATGATGTAGAATACGATAATGATTTGATGCGTATTGTAGCATTGATAGATAAGATAGCAGATAAAGGAGCATTAGAACGTTTGTTCCGACCTGAGGGTAAATATAGTGATGGGGTTTGTGCATTGCCTGTTATACAGTCAAAACTTCGTCTTTATTGTTTGAGATTGTCGGATAAGATACTTATTTTGGGTAATGGTGGTGCTAAGACAACTCGAACATACAATGAAGATGATGTGTTAAAAGGATATGTGATTACGCTTCAAAATTTTGAAAAACTTCTTAAGGATGGTGAAAAAGATGGATCTGTGGTAATAACGGAAAATACTATAGAGACAGACAAAATTTTTAATATATGAAAACGATAAATAGTGCTTTTAAGGAAATGCTTTCAGATGTTTCTGCTGAGATAAAAGCGGAAGTGGATTTGTCATTTGCTATTGCAGAACGCCTTGAAAGTCTGATAAAGGAAAAAGGTTTATCGAAGAAAGAGTTTGCAGAAGCCATTGGCAAGCGTCCCAGTGAAGTTACCAAATGGTTGAGCGGGCAGCACAACTTCACGCTTCGTACATTAGCTATGCTTTCCACATTTTTTGGAGAAAACTTGGTGGAGGTGAAGAGGTGAAAATAATATTATGAAGCCTTATAAGGACGCATTGTGAATACGTTGTTATATGAAAAGTGTTAGCTTTGTATCGTTTATTCCTTATATTTTAATAAAATAATTTAGAAAGGATAGATGATACTTCATGAGATATAGTTGATTCATATTTGTTTATCTCATCTTGGCAAGATAATATCGCTGAACAATATTGCTTTTCCAATTCACAAAGTTGTTGGGTTCGTCCGTACATTCCCATTTCATTATTGACGCGATTTAGTGCTTGAGCGTACATGCTTTTTAAACCGTATAACTTGTCTAGTTGGAATGCATGATATAATAATGAAAAACTATCGACTCTAAGTTTTTCGGCATCGTTGTTTGAATGAGAAATCTTAGCAGCTAATAACCCTATTTCTGTTAGGTCTAGTTTTGGATAAAGTGGTGAATGTTCCATAATATTAGTTTTAGTTGTTTTATGTAAAAACAAAAATGAATGAGTGTATGTTCAATGCCAAATTAAATTTTTTTTTGTTAATTATTGGTTAATTGGTAAGATGTTGTTTGCTTGGTTTGTTTGTAATTTTGTTTATAAAATTGTTTATAAACCTGTTGGTAATTAATAAAAATGTTTAACTTTGTAAAGCGTTATTTTTTTATATATGGCAAAGAAGAAATATAACTAAGATTTATTAGTAAGTGTTTGAAATGGAAAGCAAAACAAAATATAAAGCTATAGACTTTTTTTGTGGTGGAGGAGGAATGACGTGTGGATTACGTCAAGCGGGAATTGACGTTGTTGCTGGAGTTGATTTCGATGATAATGCTAAGGAAACTTACGAATATAATAATCCAGGAAGTGTGTTCGTTCACAAGGATATAAAGAAACTTAGAAGTAATTATTTTGAAAAGAACCTAGGAGTAGAAAAGAATGATGATAAATTGATAATGGTTGGGTGTAGTCCATGTCAGTATTATAGTATCATCAATACGGATCATTCTAAAGCAGAATTGTCAAAAGATTTGTTGATGAATTTTGCAAGGTTTATAGAATATTATAATCCTGGATATATTTTGGTTGAAAATGTGCCAGGAATACTGACGAATAAGGAAACTATTTTGCCTAAATTTCTTAAGAAAATAGAAAAACTTGGTTATAGACATGTGGAAAAGGTTGTGGATATGAGTCAATATGGTGTTCCTCAGAGCCGTCGACGTTTTTCTCTTATTGCAACAAGGTTAGAAAATGTAGAAATATCTTTGCCAGAGAAGTCTGAAAGGGTTTATACGGTTGCAGATGTTTTGGGTGAAAAGAATGGCTTTTTTAAGATTGCAGCAGGGCATAAAGATACGTCGGATTTTCAACATACTACAGCAGGATTGAATGAAGTATGTTTGCGACGTATGGCTTTGACGCCTCATGATGGAGGTGGTAGATTAAGTTGGGCAAATAAATCCGCCTTGCAGTTGCCTTGTTATAAGGGAAAAGATGATATGTTTAAAGATAATTATGGACGTATGTGGTGGAATAGACCATCTCCGACAATAACTACAAAGTTTTTTAGTATTTCTAACGGACGTTTTGCTCATCCTGATGAAGATAGGGCAATTTCAATTAGAGAAGGGGCAACATTGCAATCTTTCCCTAAAGATTATGTTTTTAAAACAAATAGTATCGCAGGTGCTGCACGTATTATAGGTAATGCTGTGCCTTGTGAGTATGCAAGAAGGTTAGGTGAGACGATAATAAACAAGTAATATGGCACAATTTAGGACCAGAGCTAGAGCGTTAGACCTTTTGGGTCGTCAGCAGATTGCTGGTATACCAACTGCCATCAATGAGCTTATCAAAAATGCTCATGATGCTTATGCTGACAATTTTGACATAGATTTCCTTAGATATGACAACCTTTTAGTTCTAAGAGATAATGGTCTTGGAATGACTAAAGATGAGTTTGAAACACGTTGGTTAACTCTAGGAACAGAAAGCAAATTATCGGGTAGTATATTGTCTATGCCACCAGTTGATCCAGATAAGCCTAAGCGAGCAATAATGGGAGAAAAAGGTATTGGCCGATTAGCGATTGCTTCTATTGGTAGCCAAGTCCTGATTGTTACAAAATCTAAAATGACAGGATATAATGCTAAAGTTGTTGTAGCATTTATCAACTGGGGTATCTTTGAGTTACCTGGAATCAACTTGGAAGATATTATTATTCCAGTAGTGGAGTTTAACGAATTACCATCTAGTGAAGATATAAAGACTATTACAAATGAGGTCATATCATCACTAACATCCCTATATGACAAAAACCTTATTAGCCATAGTGACTACACCAGAATTAGAACTGAGATAAAATCATTTGATGTAAATCCATACGAGCTATCTAATCAACTGTATGGTAGTTATCCAATGTCTTCAAACAATGGAGGTACGCACTTTTACATTTCCCCAGTATATGAAACTCTAATTTCAGATATTGAAGGTGATGGAAGTTCGGAAGAGGCAACAAAGATGGAGAAAATGCTAATGGGATTTCATAATACAATGACTCCCAATCACCCTAAACCAGTAGTTGATATTGCATTTAGAGACTATCGTTCTAGTGATGGTACTTTTGTAAGTATTATTGATAAGGAACATTTCTTTACACCAGATGAATTTGAGTTGGCGGATCATCATATACAAGGCGAGTTTGACCAGTATGGACAATTTAAAGGTACTATTCGAATATACGGAGAGAAATCGTATGACCATATTATAAATTGGAGAGATAATAATTATAGAGAAACAGAGTGTGGTCCTTTCAAAATCAATCTTGCATATCTTCAAGGAGAATTGAAGAGCTCTCGTGTAGATGTTGAAAATTATGCTATGATCAGAGCAAAAGGGGATAAGTTCGGAGGTCTGTACATATATAAAGATAATATTCGAGTCCTTCCATATGGAGATTCGGATTATGATTTTCTAGACATAGAGAAAAATCGTTCCAAAAGGGCTTCAACATATTTCTTCTCCTATAGAAGAATGTTTGGGGCAATCGATATAACCAACATTAAGAATGCTGGGCTAGTGGAAAAAGCAGGTAGAGAAGGCTTTATTGAAAATAAGGCGTATCGTCAGCTGCAAGCAATTCTCAAGAATTTCTTCATACAATTAGCGGCAGACTTTTTTGATGATAAAAAAGGAACACCTCAATCTGAATTTTATATTCAGAAAAAAGACGAACTTAATACATATCATAAAGCACTGGAACGTAGGGATAAATTGGCTAAAGGACGTAAAGAAAAATTAGCAAAGGCTTTAGATTCTTTTTTTACGAAACTTACTGAGCATAAGTTCGACAATGACATAAATGACATTATATCAAACTTCCGAAATAAACTCAATAGCGTCATACATATGGTAAATCCAGATGACGCAAGTCAGCGAATTATAGATGTCGAATACGAGGTTAGACAAAAAATAGTTGAATATAAAAAATCAATAACAATATCTAGTCCTAAAGGTTTTGCACTTTCAAAATCATTAAGGCTTGATTTCGATACATATCTCAATGAATTTAAGCTGCTTGAGCAAGGCTTGTTTAAAGATGCAATTGCTGAAGTTGATTCTTTGATTGAAGAGTATACTCAGCGTTTAAACATTGAAATTAGCAAAAGAAAAAGATTGGAGCATGCCGTAGAACTTATATCTACTGAAGCAATGTCTATTAACAAGAAGAAAAAGAATGAAACATTAGACATTATTACAGGGGTATCTCAAAAAATTAAGGAATTAACAAATGATTTGATTATAGATCTTGATACGCAGATAAGGAGTGTCAAGGACCAATTCAAATATCTGGCTACTCACGAAACAGAAGATTTTGATTTGGTTCAGGAACGCCAGCATATGGAAAATCAAATTGAGTCAATCAGTATGCGCAATACTGATGTGATGGAGCGCATTATACGTCAGTTTGAGAGTTTTTATATAGAAAAGAGCGAGGATGGTCAAATTATTACAAATGATCAAATAGCAGATGCTGCATCTGAAGAACTGGAAGAATTAAGAGAACGCTTGCAAACAGATATTGAGTTAAGTCAGTTGGGATTAGCAGTTGGTATACTGCACCATGAATTTCATAGTACAGTTACTTCTATTAGACACAGTTTAAAAGACTTAAAAGCATGGTCAGATGTGGATCAAAAGTTGGAGGGAATATACAAAAATATCAAGATTAATTTTGAACATCTAGACGGATATCTCAATCTATTTACGCCATTAAACAGGCGTTTGAATCGAAGGAGAGAGGATATTTCTTTACTTGATATCAAAGCCTTCTTGATCGACCTTTTCAAATCAAGACTAGAGCGACATGAAATAGCATTTAAGCATACCAATGGATTTGCTAGCAGTAAGTTATATGGATTTAGATCGACTTTTTATCCTGTGTTTGTTAATATTATTGACAATGCAATATATTGGTTAAAGCAAAGCGATGTTCAGCAAAAGACAATTCGTTTGCACGCAGACGAGAATGCTATATATATATCGAATAATGGTCCAGAGATTAAACTTCAAGATTGGGAACGCGTGTTTGAATTACAATTTACAAGGAAGCCTAACGGAAGAGGTTTGGGACTAAATATAAGTAAAGAAGTATTAAATGCAGAAGGTTATGAAATATCTGTTATCCCTCCAAGAGAAGGTTCGACAGTTACTTTTAAGATTCAGAAACCACAAAATTAATAATATGGAGAGTGATTTTTTCAAGTTGTCAAAAGATGTGGCTAATAGATTTATACAAAACGTTGTATTTATTGATGATAACGCATATAAAGGGGATGTTGAAAGAAATGCTTTTGATGCCCAAGTTGTTTCAAATGAGTTTGCCAAATCAGATAAGATATGTGCTATCTACGCTCCGAAAAAAGAATTGGATATAGATAAATATTATTCTATTCTTGATAAAGCAGATGTTATCATTCTGGATTGGCGTCTTGATTTAGAAACAGATGCTAAAGATGAACTAAATCCAGAAGCTGATGCAGATGTTGAAGATACACGAGGAGAATATACACTTAAGATTATAAATGAGCAACTTAAAGACAATGGTAATAGAAAACTCAAATTAATAATTATCTATACTGGGGATACAATTACGGCAATCAAAGATGTTCTTAGAGAGCAGTTTCCCGATTATTCTTTTGATGAAACAAATTTTTCAATGCAATTTAATAACCTAAAGTTGCTTGTAAGAGGAAAAGGTGAATACGGAGAAACACAGTATGACCATAATGAAGAGTTGAAAAAGTTTCTTATTCATTATAATGAATTACCTAATTTAATTACATCTGCATTTGCTGAAATGTCTTCTGGATTAGTTTCCAACTTTGCATTAGAAGCAATAACAATTATTAGAGATAATACTTCTAGGATTTTAGGAGCATTTTCTCCATCATTAGACCCCGCATATCTTGGACACAAAGTAATGATTCCTAATGCAATAGAATCAAAAAATTTGTTAATTCAAATCTTGGGTGATGCTATTACAGAGCTTATGGAATCATGTAACATAACAACTTCTGATTGGGTTAATAAATGGATCGACAGCAATATTGTTGCTAGTAAGTTTGAGCATGATGGTTTTTCGATAAATATAACACCTGACATGTTGAAAAATTTGATAGCATCAGACAAACATCAATTATTGGAAAAATTAAATAGTGTAGGCTGGAATATTAGTGAAAAGAAACTAAAAAAAATACAACAACATATACCTGAAATTTTCATTTGCAATGAATACGATATAGATAAAGCAAATGACCAATTTGCAATACTTACGCATCATAAAAATATATTTAAACCACTTTCGGAATCTCCTATATTAACTTTAGGAACAGTGATATGCTCTAAATCAGAACAATATTATATTTGCATTCAACAACGATGTGACTCTCAGCGGATTAAGGATGAACGGAGGTTTTTGTTTCTTCCACTATCACAATCTGGAGAGTATCCGATTATTGTAGAGAATGGAAATAAATTATTTCCTGATAAAAAATCATATGAATTAAAGACGATAAAATTTAAACCTGCCGAAAATGATGGTCCAGTTCGAGCTTATAAAGAAGAAAATGGATCATTTGTATTTATATCATCTCACAATGAAAAATATAGATGGATTGTTGATATAAAGAGCATGCATGCCCAGAGAATTGTAAATAATTATTGTGCACAATTATCTCGAGTTGGATTAAATGAATCCGAATGGCTAAGGTTATATAAATGATAAGTTTGTATAAATAATCAGTTGACTTTATTAACAAATAGAAATGAGGGTTATAAGATTCCGATGAAAGACTTAAACTATTATATTAATTGCTTTTCTTCTCTTCATACAATGAAGATGCAGGATAAGCCAGCGCCACATAAAGCGTTGTTACTATTGTCTGTTATAGACCTTGTTGAGCAAGGTGTCATTACGGATTCATGCGTTCAACTTTCTGATGTTTTAGAAAAGCAATTCAAGTATAACGTAGCTTTGCATCTGGGAAATAACTCAATATATGACCCGAAGATAAATTACCCATATTATCACATGCGTACAGAACCATTTTGGGAGTTGGTGTCTACAACGGTAAATCCCGTTTCGGACATAAGTAATTATTCAACAAGTAACCTCAGAAAAAATATTGCTTACGCACGTATTGACACAGAATTACAACAATTACTGAAAGATTCTAACGCAAGAGCAAGACTACGCACTATGCTTATTTCAAATTATATAGATACTCTAAATATTATGAACAAAGATAATATATCATCCATTGGCAATCTCACATCAAAAGATCTTGATCTAATTGGAAAACTCAACAATCTTTTGAAAAGTTGTCAAGGGTACGGAGATACATATAAACGACTAATTGGGAAAGGTGTATCAAATATTGCCAATAGTTTTACATCTAATTTTAAGACAGATATTCCGACAATACTTGAATGTTTTTTTGAAAAAAACATATATAAAATCAAGAGCTCAGTAGGACAAGGTAGAGTTACCCAATGTCCATGGATTGCCATAATGCATACTGACGAGACGCAAAGTACACAGGAAGGCGTTTATATTGTGTTTTTATTTTCTGAAGATTTAAAGACTGTTTACATCACATTGGCACAGGGAGTAACGAAAACATCTCCAGAATTGATTAGTGCAAAAAGAGATCAAATCAGAAAAAAAATTAAGGTTGACAATGAGCTTTTAAAAGAGTCTAATAAACTTGAAATAAGCAATCAACAATACCAAAATTCTGCAATATACTCAAATGAATGGCCTATAAACGATAACGAAAAATGCTTGGTCATGATAGATAAATTCAAAGAGGCATATGAAGAATATATTGCAACTAAAGACCAAAATATAACGCAAATGGAAGAAATTAGTGATAAAACAATATCTAAAAAAGATCCGCATATAAAATCAGAAATGTCACATTTTACAGAAAGTATTCCATTTTCTATTAACTCTATCATAGAATTTATCAACCAAACAGGACTACTTTATTCACCTTCCCTGATTAAGAGGTTTGCATTTTCGTTAATGGCAAAGCGTTTCCTTATCCTCAGCGGATTAGCAGGTTCTGGTAAAACACAGCTTGCATTGGCTTTTGCTAGGGCATTGGTTGAAGACATGGAAAAGCAACTATGTGAGGTTAGCGTGGGCGCAGATTGGACAAACCGAGAACCGTTACTTGGATATCCTAACGCATTAAAATCTGGAGAATATATAAAACCAGAAAACGGTGTGTTAGATTTATTGATAGAAGCTAACAAGCCAGAGAATGCAAGTAAACCGTTCTTCCTCATATTGGATGAAATGAACTTGAGTTATGTGGAGCGTTACTTTGCTGATTTCCTTTCAGCAATGGAAAGTCGCGAAGCAATTGCTCTATGGAAGGAGTGCAATGACGAAAGTGAAAGTTGTGAAAGTAATGTTCCTGAAAGAATCGGGTTGCCTGATAACCTATTTATTATTGGAACTATAAACGTTGATGAAACGACATATATGTTCTCGCCAAAGGTGCTTGACCGTGCAAATGTAATTGAGTTTAAAATATCAGTAGACGAAATGTCTGCATTTCTTGACAGTGTCAAACAGATTGATTGTTTATCCATTTGCAGCAAAGCGGCTGGAATGGGAGCAGACTTTGTTAAATTGGCAAACTGCAAAGAGTTTGATAACGAAAAATCAACAACAGATACTCTGAAAGCTTTCTTTACAGAGCTCAAGAATGTAAATGCAGAATTTGGTTATCGTTCTGCTACTGAAATATTCCGTTTCATTAGCCAAGCACATAAGAATGATGACACAGATAAAAAAATGAGTGAAGAAGAAATTCTAGATGCTGCTATTATTCAAAAGTTATTGCCTAAATTACACGGTTCACGCAAGAAACTGGAACCTGCGTTGAAAGCTCTTTGGGGATTATGCTTTGATCCAAGCATTAAAGACACAATGCAGATTGCATATGAAAACATTGACAAGGCAATATACAAAGAAAGTGCCGATAAGATCTTTAGAATGTACGAATCAGCCTACGCCAACGGTTTTACAAGTTTCGCCGAAGCATAATCAACAATGTTGCAAGAGAAGACATATCTTGAGATATTAGTAAATGGAAAATGTGGTGAAGTAAAACTCTACATTTATCCAGAATCCTCAACGGCAAAATTGTATGAGGAAGATTCGTTATCTATAAATGCCCCTAAATTCTATTTGGTTGAAGGATGTTCATACACATATGAGTGTACAAGTGATGACGGTAGCACTTATCAGCTTGAAGCCATTAATGAAATAATCACTCATCATAGATCGGAGAGACACAAAAATGAGGGGAGAATAACCACTGGTATATATGTTGGCACACTGACAATAAATGTATTCAACAATGTAACCCATGAGGCTTTTGGAAATACTGATATTGAAATAAGAAGCACAAAATCAGACTACGAGACTGATTATAGGCAAATGCTTGGGGATATTGCTGAATATTATACCGATCTTGTACTGCAACAAGGTGCTCCAGTAACACAAAGACTTGAGATTGATACAAACACTTCTGCTGAGACTCTTTATCAGCGCTTCGCTTTTGTGAAGTCATTGATTGAAACTGATGCTTTTTCCGAAGCAATTCATAAAATAATATCCAACCCAATAAGGAAGTGGACAGATTCAAATATTCAGCGCAAGATAGATGGTGTTAAAAGGTTTACACGAAAAAATATACGAGAAATTGTTTCTAGCAATGACAGGATAAACCTATCCGAAAGTTACAGAAGAGGCATACCTTCATGTTTGACAAGCGTACCACGCACAATTGAAGTTGAGTATAAGAAAGATACAATAGACAATCAAGAAAATCAATTTATAAAATTAGTTCTCCGTTCTTTGTCAATGTTTTGTTGGGATCTCAAAGAGATGAAGAATGCTTCTAGCCGTTTAAAAGCAGAAGCAGAAACTACAATTGAGTTATTGAATATATACTTGGAGAATCAATTTTTTAGGCAGATTTCAATGCCTACACACCTGAATATGAACAGTCCTGTACTTCAAAGAAAAGAAGGTTACAGGGAGATACTGCAATCATGGTTGTTGTTTGACCTTGCTGCAAAACTAAACTGGGATGGTGGCGATGACGTGTACAGCGCAGGTAAAAAGAATGTAGCAACACTCTATGAATATTGGTTATTCTTCAAGTTGTTAGAATTGATTAGCCAATTTTTTGACATACAAGCAAAAGATAAATTGCAACTTGTGAGTTTTGACTCAGATAAAATAAATCTGAATCTCATACAAGGAAAGACGCGTATGGTATATGGTCAACAGGAAACTTTATCAAGAAAGATTAATGTTGCTTTTTATTATAACCGTACTTTTAGTAAGGTTGCAGATGATAAAGATCCAATACACAAAGCAGGAAGTTGGACTATGGCAATGCGACCAGATTATACATTGTCGCTTTGGCCAGGAGAAATTGATGAAAACGAAGCTGAGAGGCAAGACCTTATTACACATATACACTTTGATGCAAAATATAGACTGAACAAGATTACTCTTGAAAATACGAACTGCGAAGCTGAAGATTTGTTGATAGAAAAGGAAGAACAGGAATGTGGTATATACAAAAGAGCTGATTTGTTGAAAATGCACGCTTACAAGGATGCAATTCGCAGAACAAGCGGAGCATATATTTTATACCCTGGTACTGAAAATAAATCAATCAAAGGTTTTCACGAAGTCGTCCCAGGACTTGGAGCTTTCAGTATAAGACCTGGACATTGGGAAGAGGACAGCATTTCTCTGAAGCAATTTGTTGCAGAAGTAAAAGCACACATGCTTGATAGAACATCGCAAAGAGAAAAGATGTCCTATTATTATCATTCTCTATATAAAGAGGAGAATGTAAATGTGGTTATGGAAAATATGCCAGAACCAGTTTATGAGAATCGAGATTTTTTGCCAGATGAGACAAATGTCATAGTTGCATATTATAAAAGTCAGGAACATTTAGATTGGATTTTGCAGAATCATATGTATAATATGCGGGCAGGAGATAGTAAAGGATCTATATCATTGGATGACAAATTGATAAATGCTCGTTATCTTTTGTTGCATAATGGAAATGAGTCGCAGAATTTGATAAAGATTGTAAAGAGAGGACCTAAAATATATACAAGATCTCAGCTAATACAAAAAGGTTATCCGCAATATAAGATTGTAGGTACAAATTTGGTGGATGTAGAAAGAGAGCGAAATGATGCTAATAAGATTTATCTAGTATTTGAATTGTTTAAAACAAATAGTGCGGAAAAAGAGTTGCAAGAATATTGCTGGAATAATCTAGGAGGACCATTGACATATACGACAAGTTTAGTGTCTTTAATATCAAAAGCAAATAAAAAGAAATAATATTTTATGATAGTTGAAAACGTGACAGTCTTGCAAATTTAATAAAAATCCTCTCACAAATAATTTGTAAAAATATAATTTCTTCAACGATTTTCTTCCCAACCATCTTCCTATCAAGTTCGTACCACAGTCGTACCAAGTTCGAATATAATTAGGAGTTAGGAATTAGGAATTAAGGGTATGAGGAACTGAGGAACTGAGAGATTTTTTAAGTCACCAAGATACAAACTGAGTTCTTAGTTCTTAATTCAACAGCCAATAGCCAATAGCAAACAGCTAACAGCCAACAGCCTTAGTTCAACCTTCTTGTTCGTAGTAATATGAATAATCTATTCCTTTCATGAAGGTCTCGCGGTCGTGAATCTTGTCTGTTAATGCTGATTGTAGAAGTCGTTTGATTTCGGTTGGGTCAACAACGCTTTTCTGCATGGCGTTGAGATAATCGTTCTTGTCAATTTTACTCCAGTCAACGCATTTCTTCATTGAGCGTCTGAACATCAGGTCGAGCCATATCCGTGTGCTGCGGCCGTTGCCTTCCATAAAAGGATGCGCAACATTCATCTCTACGTATTTGTCAACAATCTCATCGAATGTTGTTTCTGGCATATTCTCTATGCTACGCAATATGGTAGGGAAGTGTAAGGCGTTAGCAAAGGTGAAGCCTCCCTTGCTGATGTTTTTGCTGCGTATCTGCCCCGCAAACTCATAAAGTCCTCCGAATAGATATGCGTGTATCTGCTGCAGACACTTGATGCTGCCAGGTTCCAATGTGCCGAGTAAACCGCTTTCAAACAAAGTATAAGCTTTCTTTCTGCTTTGTCCGTCGATGGTGTTATCGCTGTATAAAAACCAATCGAGAAAATCGTTAACTTTGTTATTGGGTATGTTCTTCGCTAACAGGATTACACCATCACTGTCCATTACATCCGTTAAACGTTTTTTGCCGTCAGGTGCGACTAACTTCAACTGGTTAGTGAGACTAACCAGTTTGTTACTTTCTTTTTTTAATTTAGTTTTCAGATATTTCCAATAGTTACGGTTCTTTTGATAATCATCTTGATTATTGATTGCACCTATAATGTCGAGTACTGAAAACCACCATTTTGAATTATCTTCGTCCCAAAGGGCTCTGACCTCGTGGTCATTGTAAAATCTAATAGAAATCTTGGTCATTGGTATAATTTTTATTGTTTAAGTTTATTAAATAACTATCCGCAAATTTAATAAAAAAATCGCTAAAATGTTTGGTGACGATATGATTTTTTGTGAAAGACAACAAGTTTTTAGACTTGAGCTGTGAGCCATGAGCCATGAGCTTTTTCATCACTCCATCACTTCATCATAACTCTAACTACTCAATCCTACATACTTGTTAAAGCATTTTAAGAAAAGATATTAATAAATTGTCTTAAATTGTAAAATATTGATAATGTTAACGATTATTAACTAAAAATATTTGGAAACCAATATTTAAGATATTAGTTTTGCAGTGTGAAACCTATAAATAGAATTCTAAACTATTTTAAACTAGCATAAAAAGAGAACTTAAAATTAAAAGTTATGAAAGCAAAATTAACTAAGAAGGCAGTCACCTTATTTGAAAATATTAAGAAAATCGATGAAGAGGGTAGAGGATATTGGTCATCAAGAGATTTAGCAAAGATTTTAGAATATAAAGACTATCGTAATTTCTTGACAGTCATCAATAAAGCTAAAGAATCTTGTAGCAATAGCAATATCATGCTAATAGACCATTTTGTTGACGTCACCGATATGGTTTCAATTGGCTCAGGAGCTACAAGAACAATAGAAACAATTCGTCTATCACGTTATGCCTGTTACCTTACTGTACAAAATGCAGATCCAAGTAAGACTATTGTAGCTCAGGCTCAGACGTATTTTGCTATCCAGACAAGAATTGCAGAAGTCAAACAGATGGAAGAATACAATCGTCTTACATCAGAAGATGAGAAACGACTATTTCTGCAAAATGAAGTGACGAAACATAATTTATTGCTTGCTGATGCTGCAAAAGTCGCAGGTGTAATAAAACCATACGATTATGCCGTATTTCAGAATTATGGATATAAAGGATTATACGGCGGCCTCGGCGTAAAGGAAATACACTTTCGTAAAGGCTTGAAGAAAAACCAAAAGATACTAGACCACATGGGAAGCACAGAATTGGCGGCGAATCTATTTCGTACTACTCAGACGGAAGAAAAATTAAGGAGAGAGAATATAAAAGGTAAGGCAAAAGCAAATCAAACACATTACGATGTGGGAAAGAAAGTCCGGCAGACCATTGAAGATCTCGGAGGTACCATGCCAGAAGACTTGCCAACAGCAGAAAGTATTAAAACGATTGAAGCAAAACAACAAAAAGGAATAAAGGAGTAAGTCAACAAGACTACAAGACCACAAGTTTTAGTTAGGAGTTAGGAGTGAGAAGTTAGGTGTTTTTTAGCCACGAGCCCAGAGCAATGAATAATTCCTTTGCGTTCTCTGCGTCTTTGCGAGAGGTTTCGGAGGAATTAAGGGTATGAGGAACTGAGGGTATGAGGAATTTTGAGTTTCCCACTGCCCATACCAAAAAACTTTGGTCTTTCGCCATTAGCCTTTCGCCATTTTCTTATCTTTGCATAAAACATCATCTTATGCTTAAACTATTGCCACTGATAATACTAATGTCGCTGCTTACATCCTGCGACTCGCATGTGAAGACTAATGACAAAAGGCTAAAGTCTAATTCTCAAAGTTCAACTGCCCAAAGCCAAAAGCTAACAGCCAAAAGCCAAAAGCCAATATCCATCCTCTACGATAACGACGTGCATTGTGCCGTGGATGGCTACGCTAAACTCGTGGCTCTGCGTGACATCATTTCTGATACCGCTGGTTTCGTCACCACTGTCTCTTGCGGCGACTTCGCGAGCGGCGGAGTAATCGCTGCTGCAACGGAGGGTATGTCGGTGATTGATATAATGAATAAGGTAGGGTATGACGTGGTGACGCTCGGCAACCATGAACTCGACTATGGAATGGAGCAGCTCTTTGCCTTCGCCGAGGCTCTCGACGCTGAGGTGGTCTGCGCTAACCTGAAGAACGTTCAAACCAACAGATATCCTTTCCCTGCATATCACATCGTCAACTATGGCGACATCGACGTGGCGTATCTGGGCTTCACCACAACATCGAGCGGCACTGTGATTTCCCTCAGCGATGAAGACGCTAATCCTTTGTATAGCTTCATGCGCGAGGAGTTCTACGACAATGCACAGAAATTCATCGACGAGGCTCGCGACAACGGGGCTGAATATGTCGTTGCGCTCGCTCATCTCGGCGATGCTAAACAGATCGGTGACATCCCTAACTCAACATGTCTCATCGCTAATACAAACGGCCTCGATGCTGTCATCGACGGTCACGATCATCATGTCATAGCGGAGCGTTGGGTGAAAAATAAAGATAATGATTCTGTGTTACTTACCTCATCGGGTTATGCCTTTGAAAACGTGGGTGTGCTGTGCATCAATGCCGATGGCAGCCTGTCGTCTCGGCTGATAAATATTGAATCTGACACGAGTCTCGTCGATGCCGAGACGCAACGTTTCGTGGATGGCATCAAGGAGAAGGTGGAGCTGTCGGGACAGAAGGTCGTCGGTTATCTGGACAAGGATATGGATGTCTGTGATGAAGACGGCAACAGGCTCGTCAGGGTGCAGCAGACGGAGATAGGTGGATTTATTGCTGATGCTTTCCGTGTGTTTACCGGCGCCGACGTCGCTCTTATCAACGGAGGCGGTATTCGCGCCGGCATAAAGAGGGGCGAGGTGACAATCAACGATATACTCGCTGTCATGCCGTTCGGCAATCTCGCTTGCACCGCAACAATGACGGGACAGCAGCTGCTCGATGCGATGGAGTTCTCGGCGGCATTGCAGCCAGAGGAGTCGGGCGCTTTCCTGCAGGTGAGCGGAATATGTTATGATGTCGATGCTTCGATGCCGACGCCTGTCGTGCTCGATGAAGAATATCTTTTCTCATGCGTCGGCGATGGCAAACGCCGCATCTCTAATCTTAAAATATTGAATCCCAAGAATGGAGAATATGAGGCGGTGCAGTTAGAAAAGACATACACCGTAGCGAGCTTCGATTATCTTCTTATGGAAATGGGATGCTCCGGAATATTACGCTACGCTCAGGCAGATGGAAAATATTGGGGCACAGACTTGGAAGTGATGATTGAGTTTTTTAGGCAGTGAACTTTAGTTCAGGAGCCTCCAATGCGTTAGGGATTGAAGCGGCATCCTTTGCGAGCGAAGCGGGAAATGGGATTCGGGAACGGGGATTTGGGATTTGGGGATAGATTTTTTGAGCGAGGAGAAAACAAAAGCGAGCAAAGATATAGCGGAAAGCCCGGCGGCTTTGCCGAACGCCATAATTTAATTCATAATGCATAATTAAAAGTTAAAAGTTATAGGTCAGTGTCTGAGTTCAGAGTTTATAGTTTAGTGTTTAAAAAACTTGTTGTCTTATTGTCTGTAGTCTGTTGACTTTTTTTATTTTTGCAAAAGATAAAAAAATCCAACGATGAAAATGTCATTCAAGCCGGGTACTATGATTTATCCGCTGCCTGCTGTCATGGTGAGCTGCGGCGATAGTCCCGAAAACTATAATATCATGACTGCAGCATGGACTGGTACCATCTGCACCAACCCTCCGATGTGTTATGTGTCAATCCGCAAGGAACGTCACTCTCATGAGATAATATCACGTACTAAAGAGTTCGTCATCAACGTGACGACGGAAGAGCTGGCTCGCGCTACCGACTGGTGCGGCGTGCGTTCTGGCCGTGACTATAACAAGTTCAAGGAGATGCATCTCACACCGGAACAAGGTCAAGTGGTAAAGGCTCCTCTCATCGCTGAGTCGCCACTCAATATAGAATGTCAGGTGGTGGAGGTGAAGGAACTCGGTTCTCATGATATGTTCATCGCTAATGTGGTGGCTGTCAATGGCGATACCAAATTCTACGATCCAAGCACTGGTCAGTTCCAGCTTAACCAAGCCGACCTCATCACTTACTCGCACGGAAAATATTATTCAATAGGAGAGAAAATCGGCGGCTTCGGATTCTCAGTGGATAAGAGAAGAAACAAAACCAAAAAATAAATTTATGGATTATATCAGAATTAGCAGTCAGCAGTCAGCAGTCAGCGGTCAGGGTTTGGTCGCTGAGCCTGTCGAAGTGCTCACAGCTCACAGCTCACAGCTCACGGCTAAAGAAGTCAAAGAGTTATTAAAAGACTGGATAAAATTATATCCTAACTCTTTCGCTCCTGATGTGGAGTTCAAGATTTATCAGCTTGCTGATGGCGATGTCATCGTTGAGCTTCACGAAGATTTAAGCTCGATGGCAGTGGCGTTGCTTGTTCTTTATTTTGAGACAACAGTCAACAGTCAACAGTCAACAGCCTATATCACCATTGACGATACAGAAGTTCTGTTGAAACAAAATGAGGGAAAACGTGCGATGGTGTTTTGTAGTCACCGAGACACCGAGACGCCGAGACACCAAGGTTCGGTCACTGAGCCAGTCGAAGTGCCAACAGCTAATAGCCAACAGCTAACAGCAGTTCGTTTTCTCCTTGAAGATAATTACGTTTTAGATTATAATTTTGAAAAGAGAGCGCAGCCAGTAAAGGATTGCGATTTGGTTTTTGAAGAACCTGAGTTTTCTCTTCCTGAAGAATATGAAAGCGTCAGAGTAGGTGATGTGGTGAAGAAGAAAATCGACGAGATTTTAGAAGACGAAGGCCTCACTCCAAAGAAGATGTTGACATATTTGCTTTGCGGAGCTATCGGTTTGGGTATCGGTTTTCTCATCGTTTATTTTATGAGTAAATAAGATATTATGTTAAAAGAATTTAAGAGTTTTGTCGAGAAGCATAATCTCATAGAGAGAGATGACAGAGTACTGCTGGCACTCAGCGGAGGTGTTGACTCTATGGTGCTCGCGAAACTTCTTTTAATAAGTCAACAAGACAACAAGACAACAAGACAACAAGATGAGCCAATAGCCAACAGCCAACAGCCAATAGCCAATAGCCAACTATCTTTCGCTCATTGTAACTTCCATCTGCGTGGCGATGATTCTAATCGCGATGAGAAATTTGTGACTGAGTTCGCAAAAGAAAACGATATACCTATTTTTATAAAGCATTTCGATACGGAGAAATATGCCAAGGAGAATTCTCTCTCTATCGAGATGGCGGCGCGTGAGCTGCGTTACGCATGGTTCAAGGAGTTGAAAGAGACTCATAATTTTAATAAGGTGGCTCTCGCTCATCATGGCGACGACCAGATTGAGACATTCTTCATCAACTTCCTGCGCGGCTCTGGTATCAAAGGCCTCAAAGGCATGAAACCGCAAAACGACTTCTACATCCGTCCTTTGCTTTGGTCTAACAGAAATGAAATCGAGACTTTCGCAAAGGAGAATGGCATTCAATGGGTAGAGGATTATACCAACCAAGAAACCGTTTATCTCAGAAATAAGATACGTCATAATATTATTCCGGTTTTTGACGAGATGAAAAACAACGCTCGCCAGAGCCTGAATTTCTCCATCAACTGCCTCTCTTCGGAAAATGACTTGTATAGAAGTCTCATTGAAGAGAAGCTGTCAGCAATAGAATTCGTCGATGGTGATTACAGAAGCATCGATGTTAAATATTTTTTAGAAAACGAAAACGGACGACAGCTGCTTTTCGAATGGGTGAGGAGATTCGGATTCAATTTCGAACAGTCCGAGTCGATGTTTGAAGCGATGAGGAATGGAAAATCGGGGAACGTGTGGCAATCCGTAGGGACGCGATTAATCGCGTCCGTACAATCGGATAAAATCGAAATCTTTGAAGAAAGGGAAGGAGATGAGGAAATTATAGTTATAAAGTCTCAAAGTCTTAAAGACGCAAAGAATGACTCTGCAACTCTGCAACTTTGCGACTCTGTGACTATAAAGATTAAGTCTTATGTAAAAGACGCTGGTTTCAAACTGATAAAAGACCCTTCTGTCGCGGCTCAGTTCGACATGGACAAGATACAGTTTCCGTTGAAGCTGCGTCATTGGAGAAAGGGAGATAAGTTCAAGCCTTTAGGAATGAAAGGTTCTAAATTGCTGAGCGACTTCTTCAACGACCTGGGCTTTACTGCTTATCAGAAACAGAATGTCTGGATTATGGAAGATGCTAACGGATTGATATTGTGGGTAGTGGGCTGTAGAATCAACGATAAGGTTAAAATTCTTGACTCTACGAAAGTAATTTTTCAATGTGATTTAAAGCAATAAATATTTTTTTCTTAAATTTGCACCCTATTTTTGAAAATAAGAAAAACAATTAAATTATAATAAATCAACAAACTAATCATGAAAAAGTTTTTAAGACTCCTTACTTTCTTAGTCGTGTTGGTTCCTTTTGCTGCTAAGGCACAAATCCTTGAACCAGTACAATGGACTGTAGAAACAGAGAAATTAAACAAGAATGAATACAACATCGTATTCAAAGCTGAAATTGAAGATGGTTGGCATCTTTATTCACAAAACACTCCATTCGGCGGACCAATGCCTCTCTATTTTGAATTCATCGACACTCTCGGCATTGAACGTCAAGGCGGTGTTGTTGAACCAAAAGCAATCGTTCACTATAGTGACATTTTTGAAATCGATGAACATTTCTTTGAAAAAGAAGCTATTTTCACACAAAGAGTTAAATTATTAGAAGACGTAGCAACAGTATCAGGTGTTATCACTGGTCAAACTTGCAAAGAAAGCTGTATTCAACTTGAATATGAATTCGAGGTACAACTCGGTGAACCAGCAGTCATTAAAGACGCTGAAGAAAAAGCAGAAGGCGGCGAAAGTCTCCTCGCTTTAATCATTGAAGCTATCATCTGGGGTTTTGCAGCTCTTATGACACCTTGCGTATTCCCAATGATTCCTATGACAGTGTCTTTCTTCTTACACGGTGACGAAAGCAAGGCTGTAGGTCGTTTCAAAGCTATCATGTACTACGTATTCATCGTAGGTTTATACACATTACCAATCGCAGCTATCATCATGATTACTTGGTTGTTCGGTGGCGACAGCGTTACAGCTGACATCTTCAACTGGATCTCAACATCATGGGTAACAAACATCTTGTTCTTCGTGGTATTCATGGTATTCGCTGCTTCATTCTTCGGAGCATTCGAGCTCACATTGCCTAACTCATGGGTTAACAAAACTGACAGCAAGACAAGCACAAGCAAAGGTCTCGGCGGCGTGTTCTTCATGGCATTGACACTCGTTCTCGTTTCTTTCGCATGTACAGGTCCTATCGTTGGTACAGTTCTCATCAAATCAACATCAGGTGAAGTCTGGACTCCTATCATCACTATGATGGTATTCGCAATGGCATTCGGTCTTCCATTCGCATTATGCGCATTGTTCCCATCATTATTACAAAACATGCCTAAGAGCGGTGGCTGGCTCAATTCAGTTAAAGTCGTTCTCGGTTTCGTTGAAATCGCTCTCGGTTTCAAATTCTTAAGCGTTGCTGACCAAACATACCACTGGGGTCTCTTGGACCGCGAAGTTTACCTCGCTATCTGGATCGTATGCTTCTCATTGTTAGGTCTCTACCTCTTAGGAAAAATCAAGTTCTCACACGACTCAGACGTACACCACTTGTCAGTATTCCGTCTCGTCCTCTGTATCATCGTCTTCACATTCGTAGTTTATATGATTCCTGGTATGTGGGGTGCTCCTCTTAAAGCTTTATCAGGTTACTTGCCACCACAGCAAACTATGGACTTCGACCTTAACAGAATCAACCAAGAAAACGCTACAAAGGTTATCAACTACGTTGACGCTAAGATGGCAAATGCTGCTGTAAGAGTTGGTCAATTGGAAGAATCATTAGAAACTGTTGAATCAGCAGTTTTATGCGAAGAACCTAAATATGCTGAAATCTTCCACTTGCCTCACGGCCTTAACGGTTACTACGACTACGACCAAGCATTAGCTTGCGCAAAGGCACAAAACAAACCTATCTACATCGACTTCACAGGCCACGGCTGTGTTAACTGCCGCGAAATGGAAGCTAACGTATGGAGCGATCCACGCGTTCTCGAGATGTTGCGCAACGACTATGTCATCGTAGCTCTCTATGTAGACGACAAGACAAAACTTCCACAAGAAGAATGGATCATCGGCGCTGACGGTAAAGAAAAGAAATCTATCGGCCGCGTTAACGCTGACTTCCAAATCTCTAAGTTCAACACAAACGCTCAACCATACTACTGCCTCATGGGACACAATGGCGAGCTCTTAGTTGACCCACGCGCTTACGATTTGGATAAAGATGCTTTCGTTAACTTCTTGAAACAAGGTATCGAAAACTTCAACAACGGCGTTTCAATCAGAAACATCTATGAATAATTCATAATGCATAATTCATAATGCATAATTAAGACTGAGAATCTGAGAAATCGGGTTCTCAGTTTTTTTTGAACTAAGAACACTATTGCTGATAGCTAATTTTCCATTTTCCGTTTTCAACTTTCAATTTCCTTTTGGGCGTTCCGCTACGCGTCGGGCTTTCCGCTATATCTTTTTCCGCTGCGCTCCAAAAGGATGCCGCTCCAATCCCTAACGCATTGGAGAACTCTAAAATTCAGAACTAGAATTTTAGAATTACATCACAGCCCTGAAAGGGCAAGACTCAGCTACCTTGCTCAAAGCTCACAGCAAAAAAAAGTTCAAAAGCCTTAGCTCAATGGCTTTAGTTATTTAAAAAAGTATTACATTAGCAATCTGAAATTAGAACTAAGGCTGATGGCTATTGAACTAAGAACTTTAAGCCTTAAACCTTAAACCTTAAACTTTGAATCAACTATAAAATTAAATATATCATGAAAAAATTATCCTTATTATTGGTAGCGCTTGCAATGTTGTTGGTGTCATGTAAACCGGAAATTGAAAAACCAACGGCGGTTACGAAATCTGTTGAAGAAGTCACAGAGACTACGGCGAAAGTGGTGGGTCAAGTGACATCAGACGGCGGCGCAGAAGTCACAGAACGCGGCGTGTGCTGGAATACAGAAGGCGCACCGGAAATCATGGATTTTCGTACAAAAGACGGCACAGGTGTCGGAATTTATGAGTCAGAGATTACAAATCTCAATCCTAATACCAAATATTATGTAAGAGCTTACGCTACCAACAAATCTGGAACATCATACGGCGAAGAGATGAGCTTTACTACATTAGAAATCTTGCCTGAAGAACCGCTTGTCGTTACTACATTGGAAGTAAGAGAAATAACCTCAAACTCAGCAGTGTGTGGCGGTAAGGCTGTCGGTGGCGGCGATGCTGTTGTTTTATCTCGCGGCGTATGCTGGAGCACAAATCAAAATCCAACGATAGAAGATAACAAGACTACAGATGGCGTTGGCGTAGGTGATTTTACATCTGATATCACAAATCTCAATCCTAATACCAAATATTATGTAAGAGCTTACGCTATTAACAAATCAGGAATATCATACGGTGAAGAAGTGAGCTTTACTACATTAGAAGTCTTGCCAGGAGAACCGCTTGTTGTTACAACATTGGAAGTAAGAGAAATAACCTCAAACTCAGCAGTGTGTGGCGGTAAGGCTGTCGGTGGCGGCGATGCTGTTGTTTTATCTCGCGGCGTATGCTGGAGCACAAATGAAAATCCAACGGTAGAAGATTACAAGACGATAGACGGCGTTGGCGTAGGAAGTTTCACATCTAATATCCAAAATCTTCTTCCAAAAACCAAATATTATGTAAGAGCTTACGCTACCAACAAATCTGGAACATCATACGGTGAAGAAGTGAGCTTTACTACATTAGATAATGGCCAGGAACCAGTAGTTACAACTTCAGAAGTAAGCGAAATAACAGTTTCATCAGCAGTATGTGGCGGAGAAGTCGTGAGCGGCGGCGATGCTGTTATCTTGGTTCGCGGTATATGTTATAACACAATTGGAAATCCAACAGTCGCTGATATATACACAATGGATGGCAGCAACATAGGAGCATATACCACAGAGCTAACACAATTAGCACATAACACGACCTATTATGTCAGAGCTTATGCCACCAATGCAAACGGTATTACAGCATATGGCGAAGAAGTAAGCTTTACTACATTGGAAAAATTATTGCCAGTGGTTATAACTTCAGAAGTAAGCGAAATAACTACAAATTCAGCAGTATCTGGTGGTGAAGTGACTTTTAATGGTAATGTGGATGTTATATCTCGAGGTATTTGCTGGAGCACATCACAAGACCCAACGATAGACGACAGCAAGACAACAGACGGTAGCGGTCTTGGAAGTTTTGTATCAAATATCACAGACCTTGTCCCAGATACCAAATATTATGTAAGAGCTTATGCGACAAATGAGGTCGGCACAGCGTATGGAGAACAAAAGTCTTTTACAACTATAACATACACCCCAACCATTACTGTTAATGGCGTTTCCTTTACTATGATAGCCGTTAAAGGTGGTACTTTCCAAATGGGCGCAACATCAGAACAAGGTTATAATGTTGCTTCTCATGAAAGACCGGTACACACAGTTACATTATCTGATTATTACATTGGCGAGACTGAAGTTACGCAGGAACTTTGGACAGCTGTTATGGGCAGTAATCCGAGTTATTCAAGTGATAATCCTCAAAAGCCAGTGGAAAAAGTCTCGTGGGATGACTGTCATGAATTCATTGCAAGATTGAATGAACTTACAGGCAAGAACTTCCGTTTGCCAACAGAAGCTGAATGGGAGTATGCTGCGAGAGGTGGAGCCTTGTCACAAGGTTATAAATACAGTGGAGGTAATGGCGCAAATGAAGTGGCTTGGTATGATGATAATGCTGGACACAGATCACAAAAGGTGAAGGTTAAGCAAGCTAACGAGTTAGGAGCGTATGACATGAGTGGCAATGTATGGGAATGGTGTCAGGATTGGTATGGTGACTATACTGAAGATTCACAGACTGATCCTACGGGTCCTGAATCTGGAACAGAGCGCGTTCTTCGTGGTGGCGCATGGAATTTTAGTTCGTTGGCTTGCCGTGTGTCAAGTCGTTTAAATCGCAGTGCGGACTTGAGGAGTTACGATATCGGATTACGCTTGTGTTTTAGTCAGCAATACCCAGATTAAATTGGGAATATAACAAATAAAAAGAGGCGCAATCGCGCCTCTTTTTATTTGTTGACTATTGTCTTATTATTTCATCTTTGCAAAGTGTTGATAGAAAGCGATGATAGTCTCGATTCCTTTGAAGAAATGGTCAACTCTGTAGTTTTCGTTAGGTGAGTGGATAGCGTCAGAACCTAAACCGAAGCCCATCAAGATTGACTTGAGACCTAAAACTCTTTCGAAAGCAGAGATGATTGGAATACTACCGCCGCTCTTCATAGGGATAGGACGTTTGCCGTATGTTTCCATATATGCTGCTTCAGCTGCCTTGTATGCAGGCAAGTCGATAGGACATCCGTAAGCTTGTCCGCCGTGCATTGGAGTAACCTTGACTTTAACGTATTCTGGAGCTACGCTTTCGAAATATTCTTTGAATAATACAGAAATCTTTTCGTGGTCTTGGTTAGGAACTAAGCGGCATGAAATCTTAGCGTATGCCTTTGAAGGAAGGACAGTCTTTGAACCTTCGCCAGTGTAACCGCCCCAGATACCGCAGAGGTCGAATGTTGGACGGATACCGACTCTTTCGATTGTGGTGTAACCTTCTTCACCGCGTAATGCTGTGACACCAACGCCGTTTTTGTATTCTTCTTCGCTATATGGTGCCATGTTGAGCAATTCGCGTTCTTCTGCTGTTGCCTCGATGACGTCATCGTAGAATCCAGGGATAGTGATGTGGTTGTTTTTGTCCATGACCTTTGCAACCATTTCGCATAATGTGTTGATTGGGTTTGCTACTGCGCCGCCGAACAAGCCTGAGTGGAGGTCAGCGTTAGGACCTGTTACTTCAACTTCCCAATATGCTAAGCCACGTAAACCTGTTGTGATAGAAGGAGTGTCGTGGTCGATCATGCTTGTGTCAGAAACCAAGATGATGTCAGCCTTGACTAAATCCTTGTTTGTTACGATCCATTTTGAGAGGCTGCCAGAACCGATTTCTTCTTCGCCTTCAAGCATGAACTTAACGTTACATGGCAATGTGTTTGTTTTGATCATTGTTTCGAATGCCTTAGCGTGCATGAAAGCCTGACCTTTGTCGTCGTTAGCGCCACGAGCCCAGATTTTGCCGTCTTTGATGACTGGTTCAAATGGGTCTGTGTTCCATAATTCGATTGGGTCGACAGGCATAACATCATAGTGACCGTAAACCAATACTGTAGGAAGTTTCGGGTCGATGATCTTTTCGCCGTAAACTACTGGGTGACCTTCTGTTGGCATGACTTCAGCCTTGTCTGCGCCAGCTGCCAAGATGCTGTCTCTCCAATATTCAGCGCATTTTACCATGTCTTCTTTATGTTCACTTTGTGAGCTGATTGAAGGAATGCGAATCAATCCGAATAACTCTTCTAAAAAACGATTTTCGTTTTCTTTGATGTAAGAATTTGTAATTTCCATAATTGTTTATTTAATTGTAATTTATTTCTTTATTAAGGACTACAGTCTGCAGTCAACAGTTTTTGTCCGGTTTGTTTTTAACGATATTTCTTTATATTTATTATTCCCAATTCCTAACTCCTAATTCCACACTCCTAACTTAATATCATTTCCATCAAACACAGCGTAAGAAAAATCTCTAATCCAATTGCCGACGACGGTCACTGTTGCTCCGTTGTCAACTTTATATTGCATAGGCTTATGCTGATGTCCGAATACGAAGTAATCAATATTAGGATTTTCCTTTACGCACTCTTGCGCATATTTATATAGCATAGTGTCTTCAACGACGGAGTAATAGTTTCCTTCGGCTTCTTTTTTGAATTTTTTTACTCTATGATTGTGCGACCATTTCAGTGCGAGTCCTATGCCTAAGTCGGGATGAATCCATCGGAAAAGGAACTGGTTTATCTTGCATTCGAAGGCACGTTTCAGGAATTTGTATCCTTTGTCGCCAGGGCCTCTGCCATCGCCGTGAACGAGGAAGAATGTCTTGTCTTTCAATGACATCGTCATTGGTTCACGATGCAGTTGTATTCCGACTTCTTTTTGAAGATAGTCGAAAGTCCAAAGGTCGTGGTTGCCGGCAAACATATGAATAGGGATGCCGGAATCAATGAGTTGTGATAGTTTGCCTAACAGACGTACGTAGCCGCGAGGCACTACTGTCTTATATTCGAACCAGAAGTCGAAGAGGTCGCCCATGAGGAAAATCATCTCTGCGTCGTCTTTTATTGAATCTAAAAAACGAAGCATTTTCAATTCTCTGTCGTGTGATTCTTCAAGTGTAGGTATGCCTAAATGAAGGTCGGTGATGAAATAAATATTCTTCTCTGTCATTTCTCCTTAAAATTGATTCATCACTGTAAATTGCTGTTAATATAATTTAAGATTTCGTCGTTGAAAGTCGTTCCTTCTTCTTTATGGAATTTGATTTTAATAGGCACGACAAAAACAGGAATGTTATCGAATTTAGATAAAAACGATGAGTTTATCAGTCTCATGGCGTCTTTTTCTGTAGTGACGATGATCTTGTTCTTTCCTATTAAGCTATTGTATTTATAGATGATCATATCAATATCTTTTTCTGTAAAGTTATGATGATCATTGAATTCTAATTTTGATATCGTGTTATATTTTCTCTTGATATGATCTTCCAGAGAATATGTGTTCGCGATTCCGCAAAGAAGCAATGCTGTCTTGGCTTCCTTGATGTCGATTTCGTAACTGAATTTGCTTAATGGTTGGAAATCGAGATATTCTATGTATGAATAAAATATTTTTTGACGGGGTAGAAGCTTGAGCTTGCTTTCTACGTCTCTTCTGTAATAAGGCGTTATTACGTTTGGAGATTTTGTCACTACTATTATTTCCGCTCTTTTTGCAGCTTTTTTTATGTCTCTTAAATTTCCTGCAGGGAACAATCTGCTGTCGCTGTATAGGTTATAATAGTCGGTCAATAAGACATTGAGCCCTGGCTTTATCTTTCTATGTTGATAAGCGTCGTCGAGGAGGACTATCTGTGGTGGATTTTCATCTTGAAGAAGACGTTCCATTCCTTCGCAGCGGTTTTCGTCGACAGCGACTTTTATGTTGTCAAACTTTTTGAAATATTGAAGAGGCTCGTCGCCAATATCGTGATGTGTGTGGCTTTCGTCTGCCAAAATGAAACCTTTGGTATTACGTCCATAACCACGGCTTAAGATCGCGACTTTATGGTCTTCAGATAAAAGTCTTGTAAGATATTCAATGTGAGGAGTCTTTCCGGTTCCTCCAAAATTAAGGTTTCCCACGCATATGCTTGGGATATCGTAACTCTTTGATTTTAAAATATTCCAATCGTATAACTTATGTCTTAAAAACAAGACGATGGAATAGAGGAACGATATGGGCAAAAATAACCTTTTCATAATTTTTAAGAATTGAACAAATTTACAATTATTTTCTTGAAAAACAAATTATAAATGACAAAAAAATCGTATTTTAGCAAAAAAATAAAAATGAATAAAGTCTCTGAAATTTTATCTTATATAACTGAAATCGCTCCGATTCATTGGCAGGAGAGTTATGATAATTCTGGACTTCTTGTCGGTGATGCTAACGCTTTGGTTGATAAAGTGTTATTAACATTAGATCTCACAGAGGATGTCATTGACGAGGCTATAGAAAATTCATTTCATCTGGTGATAAGTCATCATCCATTGATTTTTAAAGGATTGAAAAATATACTTGTTGATGACACAATAGGAAGAATTATCACCAAGGCGATTAAACACGACATTTCCATCGCTGCGATGCACACCAATGTCGACAACAGTTTTTATGGCGTGAATCGTGTTCTTGCAGAACAATTTGGTTTGAAAGATTTGCAAATACTTTGCCCTCAGCAGTCAGCAGTCAGCAGTCAGTATTTAGAAACACCAGTCGGAAGTGGTATGGTTGGTTCTTTGGAAAACGAAATGTCGGAGAATGATTTCTTAAAATTAATTAAGGGAAAATTGAATGTCGGCGCCATTCGTCATTCAGAATTGCTTGGCAAGCCTGTAAAAAAAATCGCTATTTGCGGAGGCTCCGGAGCATTCTTGATAAACGATGCAAAACGTTGTGATGCAGATGTTTATGTTACGGCGGATTTAAAATATCATGATTTCTTTGACGCTGATAATGAAATACTTATCGTAGATGCAGGACATTTTGAGACAGAACAATTCACAAAACAATTATTTGCTGATATTATTCTCAAAAAAAATCCTAAATTTGCAGTTCAAATTTCGAGGGTGAATACGAACTCCGTTAATTACTTTGTTTAATATTAAATATCTTATAAATATATGGAAGACAATAACTTAAAAAATCACAACGTAGAAGAACAAGAAATTACTGTTGAAAGAAAACTTATCGAATTGTATACTTTACAACAAGTAGATTCTAAGATCGATAAAATTCGTATCATCCGCGGTGAATTGCCACTTGAAGTTCAAGACCTTGAAGACGAAATAGCAGGTATGGAAACACGTATCGCTAAGTTCAATGAAGAGTTGGAAAAATTCGCTAAAGACATTGTCGACTACAAAAATAAAATCAAAGAAGCTACAGCTCTTATCAAGAAATACGAAGAACAACAAAATAACGTTCGTAACAACCGTGAATACGAATCATTGACAAAGGAAATCGAATACCAATCATTGGATATTCAACTTTGCGAAAAACGTATCAACGACTGCACAAAGAAATCAGAAATGTTGAAGATTTCTTTGAATGAAACAAACGCACGCCTCGAAGAACGCAAAAGCGATTTGGAACTCAAGAAAAACGAATTGTCATCAATCGTTGAAGAAACAGAAAAAGAAGAACAAGAACTCATGGTTCGCTCACAAGAAAGTGAACAACTCATCGAAGAACGTCTTCTCACAGCTTACAAACGCATCAGAAAGAATGCTCGTAATGGTTTGGCAGTCGTTAAGATTGAACGTGATGCTTGTGGTGGTTGCTACAACAAAATCCCTCCACAACACCAACTCGATATCCGTATGCACAAGAAAATCATCGTTTGTGAATACTGCGGCCGTATCTTGATTGACCAAGATATCGTTGATATGTATAACAACGAAACAGAAGCTTGATATTAAGTTTATATAATAGAAAAGGTTGCCAATTGGCAACCTTTTCTATTTTTAGTAAAGATGTATCATAAAGTTTATTAGCATAAAGCCTGGTCTTTAATATAATTTAAGCTTTAATGAAACGACGATGCTATGTATGTTGGTGTTTTCGTTTATCATTAAATCTGGAGCGACTTCGTTGTAGTAGTTGGTGTATTGTGAGTATAAGTTATATTCATGATTTTGAAGCGTGTAAGCATAGGCCAAGTCAATGGTCAAGAAATGCTGTGTGTAACCGAAGCCACATGACAAGGCATTTCTTCTGTAATCCTTGCTTGTTATTCCGTAAGGACTTCCGTAGAACGAGTAGCCGCCTCTGAAACACATGTTTTGATAACGCCATTCCGTACCTAATCTGAGGTTCATTGTTGGCTTGAAAGTCTCTGAAATGAATTTGTTGTATTCGCTGTAGTCGTATTCGTAGTCTGTTACTTTCATGGAACCATAGTCGACGTATTCGTAGTCGGCTGTTATCATTCCGAAGTTGCCGAATATAAAAGCGGCGCTGCCGTTTGCTCTCAGAGGTGTCTTCAGCGTGTAGCTGAAATATGAAGTAGGGACGATATGTTCATATGTTCCGAAATCAAGGTGAGATACGGTCTCTGTTCTCCAGCTGTCGGTCAGGTTATACATCGTTGGTGTGTGGAAGGAAGCGCCGAGACGCAGCCATCTGTAAGGATATGCTATGATGCCGATTTTGCCGTTGAAGCCCCATCCCGTTGTGGCTAATGCTTCTTCTTGTAACCAGAAGTATTCTTTAGAGTTGTGTTCGAACACTTCTTCATAGTCGCTGATTCTTTTGCTTGATACATAAGGCAAGTTGATGGCAATGCCTAAGAATACCTTATCGCTGAAGTTGATGCTTGTGGCGGCGGTCCATTCGTTGGTGCCTCCTCTGGAATTGATGCCTTTCAATTGGCGTAAACCGCCTGCAGGAACAGGTGTCGTTAATTCTCCGTCAGATTCGAAGTTGATAAGGTAAGTCTCCCATAAAGGGTAGATGTATGTCGGTGAATAATAATCCAATTCTTTTTCGTCGTATATGTCGTTGGCTATTATTTCAGCGAAATATGCGTCTATCAAGGATGTGCTTTCGTTATATCCATCAACGAATATCTTGTTGTTGAAGTTATTGGTTCTGTTCATTCCGAAAGCCCATGTGACAATATTGTTGCTGTTTTTGTTAACTCCGACAAAGCCGATGTTGTTTACAGACAGGTTGGCTTTTGAGTCGGTTCCAACACTTCCGTTAAACTCAGATTTTGTATAAAAGGTATTTATCGATGGTGTGAAGGTGAATGTCGGTTTCCTGAACAATCCAAGTCCAGCAGGGTTGATGCTGATGGAGGAGAAGTCTTGTCCGACAGCTCCCATGGCATTGCCCATTGCCATGCTTTTTGCAGTGCCTTGATAATACGATGTTGATATATTGTATACATCGTAGATGTTCTGTCCGAAGATGCAGAACGGCACTAATGCTAGTAATATTAAAAATGTCTTTTTCATAATTGTTGGTTTTTATCGTCTTCCGCCTGCTCTTGATCCGCTGCTTATGCTTCCTCCGCTTCTGCTTGAAGAAGAACTGCTAGGTCTGCTGATGCTTGAGCTGCTTCTGCTTGAAGAAGAGCTGCTAGGTCTGCTGATGCTTGAGCTGCTTCTGCTTGAAGAAGAGCTTGAGCTAGGTCGGTTTACGCTTGTGTTGCTTCTGCTTGAAGATGAACTTGAGCTAGGTCTTACATATTCTGAGCTTGAGCGTACTTGACGGTTGCTGTTAGCAGGTGTGTATGATTTGCGTTCTGTTGATGATGACGAAGGTCTTGTTGCTGATGAAGGTCTTGTCGTTGTAGATGGTCTTGCCGTTGATGCGCTTGAAGGGCGTGTGGCACTTGAAGGACGTACTGTGCTAGACGGACGAGCGCTGCTGGATGGTCTGTCGTTGACTCTTGAAGCAGGTGCTAATCCTGCTGATGCAGGTCTGTTGGTTGTGCCAGCGACATGTAATCCGCCTTGTCCGTTAGGTCTTGAGCCAGATGGCTTAGGTGCAGGAGCGAGGCCTCCGCCAGGATGTGGCTTGTGACCGCCAGGACCTGGGTGGTGAGGTGGATATGCTGGATATATCGGATAGACAGGGTAGTATGGATAATAATAAGGTGAGTAATAAGGAGTCCACCACCAGTCGTAGTACCAATTATAATAATAAGAAGGGTAGTAGTAAGGAGAGTAATATGGATAGCCGTAACTGAATCCTACCGACATCCCGTAAGGATAGCCGAATCCTACGTAAACGCTTGTGTTCCAGTTGTCGTCATCTTCATCGTCGTAATAATAGTCGTAGTCGTCTTCAAGGTAGCCGTAGCTGGAAGCGTTTTTATAACTATCGTCGTAATATGTTTCTGTGCTTGTGTAAACCACGCCGTTGGTGTCGGTCACGGTTTCCGTCCTTTCATATGTAGGTTCGGCTTTTGGCATTTGATTGACGCTTTCGCTGTAATATGCTTGGTAATCATATTGGGAGTTGCTGCTGATGCTTGAAGTGTTGAATGTTCCGTTCTCGGATACAACCAATTCGTTGCTAGTCTTGCCCCCGTTGTCATAAGGTGAAAAATAAGCGTCATCTTTTATGACATTACTGCTTGTAGAGCAAGATGTTGTCAGTATTCCTAAGGCGATGATTAAAAATTTAAAGCGTTCCATTTTTATAGTGTTTAAATTATAAATATGTACAATTTTTTTTTATTTTTGCACTTTAAAAATATACAAATACTATACCAAAATAAAGATGGCAAAAGATTTAACATCTCGTCAAGAAAATTATTCCCAATGGTATAATGATCTTGTTTCTAAAGCTGATTTGGCAGAAAATTCTGCTGTTAGAGGTTGTATGGTTATCAAACCTTACGGATATGCAATCTGGGAGTTCATGCAAGATGCTCTCGATAAAATGTTTAAAGACACAGGTCACGTAAATGCTTATTTCCCATTGTTCATTCCTAAGAGCTTCTTCAGCAAGGAAGCTAGCCACGTTGAAGGTTTCGCTAAGGAATGTGCTGTTGTGACTCACTACCGCCTCAAAAATGATCCTAATGGCGCTGGCGTTGTCGTCGACCCAGACGCAAGACTCGAAGAAGAACTCATCGTTCGTCCTACTTCAGAGACTATCATTTGGGATACTTATCGCAACTGGATCAAGAGTTATCGCGACCTTCCAATCTTATGCAACCAATGGGCTAACGTAGTCCGCTGGGAAATGCGTACCCGTTCTTTCCTCCGCACAGCTGAGTTCTTGTGGCAAGAAGGTCACACCGCTCACGCTACACGCGAAGAGGCTTTGGCAGAAGCACGTAAGATGCTTGACGTTTATTCAGAATTCGCTGAAAAATACATGGCTCTTCCTGTTATCCGTGGTATCAAATCTGCTAACGAACGTTTCGCTGGTGCAGAAGAGACATTCTGTATCGAGGCTATGATGCAAGACGGCAAGGCTCTCCAAGCTGGTACTTCTCACTTCCTCGCACAGAACTTCGCTAAGGCTTTCGATGTTAAATATTTGAATAAAGAAAATAAATTGGAATATGTATGGGCTACTTCATGGGGTGTATCAACTCGTTTGATCGGTGCTCTCATCATGGCTCACTCTGATGACAATGGCCTCGTACTTCCTCCAAAAATCGCTCCTATCGAAGTCGTTATCGTTCCTATCTATAAGACAGACGAACAAAAAGAAACTGTTCTCAACTACTGCGCTGACTTGAAAAAACGCCTCGAAAGCAGAAGAATGCGAGTTAAGTTCGACGACCGCGACACTCAAAAACCTGGCTTCAAATTCGCTGAATGGGAACTCAAAGGCGTGCCAGTACGTATCGCTGCAGGTCCTCGCGACGTGGAAAACAACTCTGTTGAAATCGCTCGCCGCGACACTCTCGAAAAGAGCTCTGTCACAATCGACGGCATCGAAGATTACATCACAAATCTTCTCGAAGAAATCCAAAACAATATCTTCCAAAAAGCTCTCGACTTCCGTCAGTCAAGAACTGTTAAAGTAGATACTTGGGAAGACTTCAAGACTCAAATCGAAAACAGCATGTTCGTCTACGCTCACTGGGATGGTACTCCAGAGACAGAACAAAAGATTAAAGAAGAAACAAAAGCTACTATCCGCTGCATTCCTTTGGACGACGACTTCGAAGATGGCAACTGCGTCTATTCAGGTCAGCCTTCAAAACGCCGCGTGATATTCGCAAAAGCTTATTGATATTAAGACTCCAAGTCGCCAAGACATTGAGTCACCAAGTAGAGACGCGTCAACGTTACCTTAAAATAAACACACGTTGACACGTCTCTTTTTCTTGTCCACGAATAAACACGAATTGGCACAAATAATTAACAATTAACAATTAACTCTACACTCTACACTCTACACTTTCTTTGGGCGTTCCGCTACGCGTCGGGCTTTCCGCTATATCTTCGCTCGCTAAACTGGGAACAAGATCTGGGAACGGGGACGGGAAGTGAGGACGGAATCAAAACTCGTTCCCGTTTCCCGTACCCAAATCCCGAAACGCTCGCAAAGGATGCCGCTCCAATCCCTAACGCTGGGGAGAACTCTAGAACTCTAAAATTCTAGAATTCTAAAGTTCTAAAATTCTAAAAAAGCTGCCTTTCATTCAAAGCAGCTCCTAATATCTTGGCCTTTAGCCTTTGGTCATTAGCCATCAATTATACGGTTCAAAAACACCTCTTGAATTTGGAACAGGGGTGTCGGTTATGATTTTACTATATCCTTCCACTGGACATGTTTCTTTTACCTCCTTATTATAATAGATGCTTCCGAAGTCATCTACTAATGCTTCTAATTTGTTTACAGTATTGACATATACAGAACCTTCGTAATATACGCGAGCTCTTGCGTTTTTAGAAACCAAGTCTTTTGCGTAGATGTTGTTTCTTGCGTTGTGATAGATGTCTGTATAATCAGCAGAGCCTTCTACTGTGGCCTTTGCTGTTCCGTCATATGAATACAAAATCATAATCTTGGTGTTGACTTTGAGGTCGATGTTGCCAGAGCCATGGTGTATGATCAGATCGAATCTGTTTAAAGTGTCTTGACTGATATATCCTTCTGATTTCAAATCGCCCCACGACTCGTAGTTGACTTTGTTAATGCTGTTGTGGTAAATTTTCACTTCTAAAGGATAGTCGTAGCTTCTTAACCAATAGCGGATGTTTTCGTTCTTTAAATATAAGATGCCGTTTTCAACAGTGCTAGTGATTTTCTCCATGAGGTTTTCACCTGTTGTTATTTCAATTCTGAATGTGTCGGCTTCCACCAAAGTCACATTGATGTCGTTGTAAAAATGTATGGCTGTGATTTCTTCGTCAAACCAACGTGTTTCTGTTACAGGTTTGCCGTTTGTCAATGGAGCAGGCTCACAAGATGAAACGAATAATGCAATAATAATCGCTACCAAAGTGCGGTTGAGTGCGGATAATTGGCTGATGGCGTCAAACATTTTGTTGAACTTATTATTGTTTTTTCTATTGCTTTTTCTATTGTTTCTTCTCGCAATTCTTCTTTCTTTTCTCATAATTCTTTTACTCTTTCTCATAATATCTTGAATTATAGTTTGAAACCTACGCCAAAGCCAAGGAAGTCGGCGATATGCCATTGATGTACCATAAGGGTGACCTTGCCGTAGATGTGTTTATGAAAATTGATTTTAAGACCTAATCTTTGGTAGCTTGGCTCGGTGTACATGTATTTGCCGAAGTGTCTACCGACTACGAACATGAAAGAAGTGTTGCCCATGAGCAATTCGCCGGCAACGTGAACGCCTGGATTCAAGATTTGATAAATATGATCAGAAGTCCATTTTTCATCAACTGTTTTTTTACCATCTTTAATGTAACGAAGTCTCTCTGTATCATCATAAACCAAGTCGAAGCCGAGACCGATTTTGAAAAGGCGTGCAAGTTGTTCCATGACATAGACTTCAAGGTCTAAAACAGTGGTGTAGTCTTTTTGTAGATAGTCGATTCTTTTGTAGCCGTAATTCAATCCGACATAAAGTTCTGGTCTGAATTCTTTGAGATAGTCGATTGATCTCTTTTCGTTGATTTGGTCAGCTTTGATGTATTCGACAGGATCGTTGATCATATATGCAGCACTGATACCGCCTTTCAATACGTTGGTACCTTTGTTAGGTTCTGAAGTACAACCGTTTGAGAAGTGTTGCAGACCACCGAAGAGCGACATCTTGAAATGATCAGAGAAACGATGGGAGATGTCGAATGTGATACTTGCAGCGGCGTTCAAAGGTGAACCGATACATATATTATAAGGGTTCTCTATATGGTCATAACTTTCGGTGAGATAACCGATACCTAAACCGAAACGGATACCGAAGTTGGTGTTGCCCTTGATGAATGGGAAGTAGATGTAAGGATAAATGGCGAATGCTTGTCCCAAGACGTCAATGTTACCCATAGGAGAGTAAAATGCTGTCACACCGACTGCAGGATAGTTGAAACAAGTCTGCCAGAAAGATGTGCCGTAAGTCTGTTTCTGTAACGACAACTCGAACATTGGGAAGTGAGCTCTATAGCCTTCCATCTCGTAATGGTGGTGCATGTAAAAGCCATAGTTGAGTCTTAAATCGACTTCCATGTTTTTCATGAAATTCTCCATGAATGGTGATTTTTTTTCACCTTCATTCTTGCCATTGGCAAATGCTTCATTATGAAAATTTAATGTAAAAATGAAGCATAAAACGATTAGTAGTAATTTGTCCTTTTTCATACTGCAAAATTAGGAAAAATTTATGAGAGTTTTAATACATTTTTAACGATTATTTTTTTTTATACTAAAGCTTATGAACTAAGGCTGTTGAACTTTTTAGGTCAAGGGACAACGGACTTCTGACAACAGACTTTGAGTATGCGGTTGCTGCTTATAAATATTCAAGGTTCAAAAGCCAGTAGCCTTAGTTCTTGGTTCATTCTTGCGTTAGGGATTGGAGCGGCATCCTTTGCGAGCGTTTCGGGATTTGGGTACGGGAAACGGGAACGAGTTTTGATTCCGTCCTCACTTCCCGTCCCCGTTCCCAGATCTTGTTCCCAGTTTAGCGAGCAAAGATATAGCGGAAAGCCCGACGCGTAGCGGAACGCCCAAATTAGCTTTCAGCTGTTAGCTATCAGCGGTCAGCAGTTGAAAATTGAAAGTTAGCTGTCTGTGTCAGAGTTCTGGGTTTAAAAAAGTCTGTTGTTCGTTGGCTGTTGACCGTTGACTTATTTTTTTATTTTTGCAAAAAAATAAATGAATAAATAAAGATATGGAAACAAATACCCAAAAGCCAACGGCCAAAAGCCAAAGTTCAATGGACGCTTTTCAACGATTATTAGATATAATGGACAGACTCAGAGTGGAGTGTCCTTGGGATAAGAAACAAACTATTGAAAGTCTTCGTCATCTTACTATAGAAGAGGTCTTTGAGTTAAGTCAGGCTATCGTTGATGAAGATTATCAAGATGTTAAGAAAGAACTTGGCGATATCATCATGCATATCGTTTTTTATTCTCGCATTGCGCAAGACCGAAATTTATTTACCATCGACGATGTCATCAATGGCATTTGCGAGAAGTTGATAATTCGTCATCCTCATGTTTTCGGCGATACATCAGTGAAGAGTGCCGAGGAAGTCGCTGATAACTGGGAAAAAATAAAACTTACAAAAGAACAGAATAGAAGCGTTCTTGGCGGCGTGCCTAACGCATTGCCTGAACTTGTGAAGGCGTATCGCATGCAGGAAAAGGCTGCAGGCGTGGGCTTTGACTGGGAGAACAAGGAACAGGTCTGGGAAAAAGTCGAGGAGGAGATAAGAGAGCTGAAAGAAGAAATCAGAGAACGGGAAATGGAAACGGGAAATGGAAACAAAGAGCGTATTACTGAAGAGTTCGGCGACCTTATGTTCGCTCTCGTCAACTATTCTCGTTTCATAAAAGTAAATCCGATGGATGCCCTAGAAGTGGCGAACAAGAAATTCAGAAGCCGCTTCAACTTCGTCGAAGAAAAGGCGAGAGAAAACGGCAAGTCGCTCGTTGACATGAGCCTCGATGAGATGAATGAACTTTGGGATGAGGCGAAAATGAAACTTTGAACTAAAGCTATTGGCTTTTGAACTAAGAACTTTTTGCTATGAGTAGTGGGCTATGAGCCGTGAGCAATTGGATGTTAAAAATGAAAAAGATAATTCTTATATTACTGTTTGTTATCAGCTGTCAGCTGTCAGCTGCCAGCTGTCAACTATCAGTAGTCGATAGTCTGAGTCTGTGTCAATCAGCACATAGCTCACAGCCCACGGCTCACGGCATAAAATGTGAGAGTTTATTAAGCAAAAAATACCTCAAATCATACTGGAATTCTGGATTGACAGTGCTCGCGCAACCTTTGCATTACGACTGGAAAGACTGGACCGTATTTGGCGGCGTTGCTGCTGTGACGACATTGGCGTTCGTTTATGATGACGAAATATATGACTTTGTCGACGGCACATTCGGAAATGAAAAGTGGAACACGGCTTCAAAATGTACTGACGTCTTTGGTGAGGAATATTTCATACTTCCTTCTATAGCCTTGACTTACGCCATAAGTGCGATAAACAAAAACTGTCGCCTCAGAAATGTGTCGCTGGCAGCGTTGCAAAGTTTCGTCTATGCGGAAGTGGCCTCCGCAGGATTGAAGGTACTCACATGTCGTCTTCGACCTTCGGATGTCTACGGTCAACAGTCAACAGTCAATGGTCAGACTTGGTTGGGACCGTTCAAGTCGTTCAAAAGCACTTCGTTCCCTTCGGGGCATGCGATGCGGTCGTTTGCCTTAGCGGCGACGGTTGCTGGTTTTTATCCTGATAAAAAATGGGTGGGAATCGTTTCATATTCTTTGGCGACGATGACATCTTTAGGTCGTGTTGTTAGTAAAGAACATTGGGCTTCAGACGTGATTGTCGGCGCGGCATTGGGTTATTTCATAGGTCGTGGAGTTGTTAAATTTAATGAGAAAATAGGAAATATATCCAGCGTTGAAATACAACCAATAGCAACGAATTATGGAATAGGAGTTGTCATTAATTTTTAAGAAAAAAAGTCTAGCTTATTTCGATTAATAATATTAAATTTGCAAAATATATTTACAAGTAAATCATTGAATAAAAATGGGTGAATTCTGGAAGAGAACAATATTCGGTTTTCTGTTTGTCGTTGTTGTTTTAGGATGTATATTTCTAGGCGGATTTTATACCGTGCTTATGCTTGCAGCAGTAGTTGGAGCAGGATCGGCAGAAATAGCTAATCTATATCCTCACGAAAAAGGAAAATCATTGAAAGCCATAGTGCCAGCTATGTCAATAATGTTGTATGTATTCCTCTCGTTCTATTCTCAAAACCCTGACTCAATAGAGGCTCGTATTTTTGTCTTGCCGATATTTTTTAACATCCCATTATTGATTGCCCTTTTCTCAAAAAAACATAATTACGTAGATGTGGTAGGTTCTTCATGGCTTTCGATGATTTTCGTTGCCTTGCCTTGCGGAATCATGACAATGTTTTACAACGAGACTTTGATGGGAACAGATAAGGGTTGGGTTCTTCTTATGTTCGCTTTCCTCTTGATTTGGGTCAATGATATTTTCGCTTATCTCACAGGTATTTCAATAGGAAGACATAAGCTTTTCGAAAGGATTTCTCCAAAGAAAACCATAGAAGGAAGCATAGGCGGAGCTGTGTTCACAATGTTGTTCGCTTATTTCCTCAACCGTTTTGTGCTCAATGTATTTTTCTTTGATAATTATATGACCGACATACAGGTTCTTTTCCTTGCGTTAGGAATTGTGGTCTTTGGAACACTCGGCGATTTGACAGAATCAATGATAAAAAGACATGCAGGCGTAAAAGATTCAGGTCATATCATTCCTGGCCACGGCGGAATATTGGATCGCTTTGACGCTACATTCATGGCGATGCCTTTCGTCTTTATTTACCTATTATTAATTTAAAACGACAATCATGTACATACATAAAAAAGGTTACGGTGTTATCGCTACAGTAATATTAATCGCTGCTATAATAGTAGCGGCGTTCTGGCTTTTCGTTCCAGTTAAATTATTGCAGATATTTATGACGGTCGCTTGCTCCGTAATCGTTTTTTGGAGCTTCACTTTCTTCAGAGTTCCTACAAACAGAGTCACTACGATAGAAGAAAACGCTGTCGTTTCAGCAGCTGATGGTGAAGTCGTCGTGATTGAAGAAGTGGAAGAAAAAGAATATTTCCACGATAAGAGAATACAGATTTCGATATTTATGTCGGCATATAACGTTCACGTCAACTGGTTCCCAATCAATGGCGTGGTGAGTTATTACAAATATCATCCAGGAAAGAAATTGTTCGCCATAAATCCTAAGTCGTCAGAACTTAACGAACGTAATACTTTAGTCGTTAAGGATGAACAAGGCAGAGAAGTTCTTTTCCGTCAGATTGCAGGCGTGATGGCACGACGCATCGTCTGTTTTGTAGACAAAGACGCAACTGCAAAAGTGGGAGAGGAGTTCGGATTGATACGCTTCGGCTCAAGAGTAGATTTCTTCCTTCCAATAGACTCAGAAATAAATGTCAAGATTGGCGATAAGGTAAAAGGTAAGATAAGCGTGCTTGCGCACCTTAAGTAGAAATTCAGAACTTCAGAATCTCAAAAACTCAGAATATTTTTTGAAGTTTTGAGATTTTTAAAGGATTTCCTTAATCTTAATAAGGTTTTCTATCTCATAATCGAGTTTCTCGTTATGAGATATTTTTTTTCTGTTGAAATAGATATGTGTCATGCCGATTTCTTTGGCAGGGATGATGTCGACAGATAAGTCATCGCCGATCATGACGCTATTTTCTATAGTGGCTCCGACACTTTCCATTGCGTGATGGAAAATCCTATGGTCAGGCTTTTTAAAACCCACAAGTTCAGATACGAAAGACTTGTCTATCAGTTTGTCTAATCCAGAAGCCTGCATCTTTATCGACTGAACTTCGAGGAAGCCGTTGGTTATTAAATGAATATTGTAATTCTTTTCTTTAAGATAATTAAGAACTTCCAATGTGTTTGGAACTAAGGCTACCAGACGAGCTGCATGGTCGGTGTAGCTTTCGCCTAAATCAATGGCGAGTTTTTCATCAACGATACCATAGTCCTTTAAAGGAAGACGGAATCGTTCTGTCTTCAGAAATTCCTTATCGATTTTTCCTTGACGATAAAGATCCCAAAGTCTGTTGTTATGTTCAAAATAAGTATGATGAAAATGGCTTGCGCTAGGAATACCATAATTAATAAGGTCAAAAATATCATATATTTTATCAAAAGCCAATATGGAACTTTTGTCGAAATCCCAAAGTGTATTGTCTAAATCGAAGAAAATATGTTGATATTTAACCATTTATAATTATTTTGAGATGTTGAAAATGTATTGCAAAAATAATAAATAATCTCTATCTATTTTTTTTGAAAAAATATTAAATTTGCAGGTGATAAACTAGATTATTCAAACAATAAAATTATAATTATTAATTTAAATTTAACATTATGAAGAAAAACTTACTTTTCACAATGGCATGTGTTCTCGGTTTATTCGGTGCTGTTAATGCACAGGAACCAGAAACATTCTTAATCAATGAAGATTTTGAAAACTATGAAGTAGGCGATAAAATCGCTGAAAAAGGCGCAGACCACTGGACAACATGGTCAGGTGCAGAAGGTGACAAGACAGACGGTGTTGTCGCAACATTAGATAGCAACAAATGTGCATACTTCACATATGGTAACGACCAAGTTCTCCGCTTAGGTGATTACGCACTCGGCTGCTATGAAATTGAATTTGACGCATACATTCCTAATGGTAAGAACGGTTATTTCAATTTGCTCCATGATTTCAATGGTAGCTCTTCAACATGGGCAATGGAAGGCTATATGCACATGACAGACAGCGATACTCCAGCTGCTGGTAAAGGTGTTATCAACGTATCTTCAACAAATTTAGTTGATTTCACTTGCGTTTATGACTCATGGATGCACTTCCGTTTTGTTGTTGACATCGACAGAGACGTAACAGAATTCTACATCACATTACAAGGTGAAGAAGAAGTTAAAGTTGATGAATGGCAATGGATTGAAGGCGTTTTGGAATACGAAGTTATCGATCGTAACCTTGATGCTATGAATTTCTATCCTCCACTTAAATCTTCAGAATTCTATGTCGACAACATTACACTTAAGAAAACTAGCGGCGAAACAGCTCCAGAAATTTCTTTCGAAAAAGAAACAATTCAAGCAGGTGCTATGCCAGACGACATTTCTTCAATTGAAATGACATTCCAAAACTCAGGTACATCAGTTGCTGACTATACAGCATGGATTGACTACGGTGTTGGTCAAAACAGTGATAATGCTACATTCATCAACTATGATGAAGAAATCAATGAACAATCAACAGGTTTAGGTCTTAATATAACAGAACCAACAATCATCGAACTCGGTGCTATGTATCCTGCTTCAGCTTATGCAAGTTCAGTAGCAGGTACAAAAATCACACACGTTTGCTATCCATTTGTTGAGTTACAAGAAGGCTTAGGCTATGGTATCGTTGAAGGTTCAGATGTAGTCTTCCGTATCTACAGACAAGGTTATAATGGCCAACCAGGTGAATGTCTCGCAGAGAAAACTCTTGCATATGACGAAATCAAAAGCGCTGAATGGACTGTCGCAGAATTAGACGAACCAGTAGTATTGAGCGGTTTCAATGTATGGGCAACAGTATCATTATTACAACCAGTTTCAACACAAGCAAAACCAGCTTATCCAATGTTGTTTGATGGTATGGTAGATAACTTGGCTCCTTATAGCGATGTTATCCGTCTTAATAACGAAGGCCCATTCTATATGGCAAATGAATTGTTCCAACAACCATGTGGTAACATCCACATCCGTATCATATGTGCAGGTGAACCTGTATTCGGTGGCTGGGCTGAATTAGAAAAAGTTGACGGCGTTCTTCCAATCGGAGAAACAGCAACAGTGAATATCAACTTCTCAACATTCGGTCTCGAAGGTGGCAAAACATACGAAGCTAAAGTTGTTTTCGCTGCTAACAACACAGACGAATTGTTCGAAATTCCATTGTCACTCAGAATTTGGGGTGAAGATGTAGAAGAAATCTTAAATAACACATATAACATCTATCCAAACCCAACAACAGGTATGGTTACAGTAGAAGGTGAAAACATCAACTACGTTGCTGTTTACAATTCAGTTGGTCAATTGGTTAAAGTTGTTAAGACACAAAACAGTGTTGTTGACATGAGCGCATACGAAAACGGCGTTTACTTCTTCAACGTTGTTGACAATGCAGGTCAAAACTCAGTACAACGTGTTGTTGTTGCTAAATAATAGGACAAGAGCCTTGGGCTGTGAGCGATGAGCTTCAGCCGTGAATAAAAAATAGTCGTTACAAAAAATGTAACGACTATTTTTTTATAACAGTCAATAGTTTATTATCAAACTGCTCACAGCTCAAAACTCATTGCTCATAGCAAAAAAAAGTTCAAAGTTCTTCGTTCTTAGTTTTTAGTTTTTAGTTCAAAGTTTAACATTTGCCTCTGCCATTCGAACATCGCTACGGCGGCGGCATGACTTACATTTAAAGAACGTGTCGGTCCTGGAACTGGAATGTAGACCGTCATGTCGCATTGTTGTAGAATTTCTTCTCTGATGCCTCGACTCTCGTTACCGACAATGAATGCGATGTCGCTAGGAAGTTCACAATCGTAGATGCAGACTGCATCGTCTGATGTTTCAATAGCGACGATTTTCTTATTGCCAACTATCTTGCGTAAATCATCGTCTTCTGTATAATACCATTTTATATTATCCTTGCTGCTTGCGGCGGCTTTCTTTACTTTTGAAAGACTATGAGTAGGAGCGACACCGAGGAAACACATCTCCGATGCGCCGATATTATCGGCAAGACGAATCATAGAACCCATATTATCCGGAGTCAGAAGATGATCCGCGATGATGATAGGTTTTGAAATATTCTCGTATATTTTTTCTGGATGAGTCGCTTTGAATAAGTCGTTGGATTTTATGTACATCTTTTTTAAATTAGGAGTTAGGAGTTATGAATTAGGAATTATTTTGAGATTCTGAGGTTTTGAATTTCTTTCCTTGGAAGGTGTTTCGTTCTTCCATTCTTTTTTCTATAAGATTCAAGACTTCGTCGTAGCGTAGGTTCATCCATGGCTTTGAGATGAGGTAACGTGGAGGCACTTCGCCAGCGAAGCGTTCAATGACCAAATCTGGATTTAATCTTTCGGTGAAGTCGATGACGAAATCGATATAATCTTCTAAAGTGAAAAGATGGAAAGCATCAGGATTGTTGAGATATTCCTCAGCCATGAGAGTGTCTTTGAATATCTGGAGCTGATGGAATTTCACTGTCGTCAATGGAAGCTCTGAAATGATGTCAGCGGCATTTATCATCATCTCACGTGATTCTCCTGGGAGTCCGAAGATGAAGTGACCTCCGCATGGAAGCCCGTATTCGTGTGTGAGACAGATGGCTTTCTTTGCAGTTTCAAAGTCGTGACCTCTGTTGATACGTTTCAATGTCTCGTCATAGACAGATTCCACTCCGTATTCGATCATGACGTAATGAGTTTTGTTAATTTCTTTTAACAAAGCCAATTTCTCATCGTCGATGCAGTCGGGACGTGTTCCGACGACGATGCCGATGACACCTTCCACTTCCAATGCTTGATTATAGATTTTCTCTAATTCATCTACATTCTTATATGTATTGCTATAAGGCTGGAAGTAAGCGAGATAGTTCTTGGCTCTGCGGTAACGTCTTTGATGAAACTCGATGCCTTCTTCAATCTGCTGGCGTATGCTTTTCTCAGGACGGCAGTATGAAGGATTGAAAGCATCGTTGCGACAGAAGGAGCAGCCGCCAGTGCTGATTTTTCCGTCACGATTCGGACAACTGAATCCAGCGTCGATGCTTATTTTCTGCACGCGACCGCCAAAGATACGAGTGAAATATGAGTTGTAACTGTTGAAACGTCGTTCCATTTTTTATTTTTTGCAAAAATAAAAAAAGACAAAAGACTAAAGACAACGGACAAAGGAATTTTTTAGTTGGGAGTTGGGAATTTTTTTGTTGGTGCAATCTTTATTATGTTTGATAAAATAGGTAAATTTGCAATTCTATTTGGTGAAATAAATTAAAACAAAATATAACACAATGGAAAAATTTAAAGTAGGTGATAAAGTGAATTTCCTTAATTCTACTGGCGGTGGAACAGTGAAGAAAATCATTGACACTAGAATGGTGGAAGTGACTATCGAAGACGGTTTCGATATTCCAGTCTTGATGAGCGACTTGGTCTTGGACTTCCGTTCACAACCAGATAAAAGACAACAGATAGTTGATAATGCACAGAAGGAAATTCAGCAGAAACAGATTATTGAAGAGAAGGAAATGGACGACGCTCGTAAGAGTGCCTTGCGTCGCTTCGGCCGTAACGCGGAAGAAGAAGGCTTGTATCTCGCTTTCGTGCCTCAGGACCAGCAGTGGCTGCTTACAGGTTTGTTGGATGTAGTCCTCGTTAACAATACTCCTGCAGATGCGCTTTATAGCTTCAATATTAAGGAAGAAGGTAAATATATCAGCGTAGATTACGGCAGCATCGCTCCGCATTCAAAAGTCGTGATAGAATCTATTTCACGCGAAGATATTGAATATTGGTGCGAAGGTTACATACAAGTCATTCTCTCACAAGAAGAAGCTGATTTCATCTATCGTCCTTTGCATGCGCCTTTCTCATTCAGAAGCAGCCGTTTCTTCAAGGACGGAAGCTATGTTGAATCGGGTGTTCTCGGCGAAAAGGCAGTGATGATAAATCTCTCAAGTCTGGTTGCTCTTAAAGAAACAGAGACCGACTTGGCAAAGATGATGAAGGATGGCGATAAGAAAACCGTCGCTACTCAAAAACTCGTCAAGGAGAAAGCCGCCATCGACCGTCATCAGACAGCTCCAGGTGAAGCCATCGTCGACCTTCATATTGGCGAACTCGTTGATAATATATTAGGTATGTCGAGCAACGATATGTTCCGTACACAGATGAACTATTTCAAGAAGATGCTCGAAAGTGCAATTGCCAACGAATATGATAAGGTGACATTCATCCACGGCGTCGGCAACGGAGTCTTGAAAAACGCCATCATCGAAGAGCTGAAACATTACGACAACACTAGCAACAGAATGGCTTCTATAGTGAAGTTCGGCGTCGGTGCCATTGATGTGATGATAAAAGAAAAAGAAGCGTAAATAGTTAGGAGTTAGGAGTGAAATTCTTAAATTCATCATTCCTAATTCCATATATCTAATTGAAAAAATATTATCTTTGTACACCTAAACAGTCAATTGTTCATTGTCAATAGTCAATTATCAGGCTCTGTAGTTCAACGGATAGAATAAAGGATTCCGGTTCCTTAGATCTGGGTTCGATTCCCAGCAGGGTTACTTTTAAATTTACAGTTAACAATTTACAATTAACAATTGTTGACTTTTACCAAAGACCTCTAATTTTCAATTATGCATTATGCATTATGAATTGAATTATTCCTGCTTCTTAAGGTCTGAAACAAAACTTCTTAAACATTGTTCTTTTATATATGAAAGAAAAAGTGTAACTTTGCAGACTCTTTTGAGTCATGGGTATGTGACTCAAAAAAGGACAAAAACAGTTGATCGTTGTCTGTTGATTGAAATAAGTTCATTGAAATTTGGGGTTGACCGGTTTTGACAGCTTGTAGAATGGTCATGTAAGCATGCTGAGCCTCGCAGTGACGCTCATAAATCTTGACTGCAAAAAATTAATTGGCGAAAATACTTACGCTCTCGCTGCTTGATCGAAGAACAGTAGATCGAAGCTTCATTCGTCCACAAGGTGGATGAACGAGACATCTCGCGGATGGATGTTCCTGATTCCGGTCCGGGTACGAGGTGCTCATCAATTTCAGGATAGTTTTGCGGAAGCTCCGGCCGCATAGCGAAACTTTAGGAGATAAGGTCATGTTTAGGGTGTTTGTTCCCTTGCATGATTCGAAAACCAACAACAAAATAAGCATGTAGAAAGCATGGGTGTTCCTTGTTTGGACGAGGGTTCGACTCCCTCCAACTCCACAATTTTCATCCACAAAAAAAACACTAATATATCGAATATATTAGTGTTTTTTTTATTCTCCAATTCCCCAAATCTCGTCCCCAACCCCCAACTCCTAACTAACCAAAGGCTGAACATATTTCCTCACATCGTCTCCGTCAACTTCATTTCCGCATAAAATCACCAGTCGTTCTATGACGTTGTGAAGCTCGCGGATGTTTCCTGTCCAACGATATTTTTGCAGTTCTTCTATAGCATCTTGCGTGAATGTGGGCGTTGCTTTTCCCATTTCGTTTGAAATGTTTTCAACGAAATAATTAACCAACTCTGGAATGTCGTCAAGTCTTTCTCGTAACGGTGGAACATTGATGATGATGACGCTAAGTCTGTGATATAAATCTTCTCTGAAGTTGCCTTTCTGTATCTCTTCCTTGAGGTTCTTATTTGTCGCGGCAATGATTCTTACGTTGACATTGATCTCGCTTTCGCCTCCGACACGTGTTATCTTGTTTTCCTGCAATGCTCTCAGCACCTTGGCTTGTGCTGACAGACTCATGTCGCCGATTTCGTCAAGGAATAATGTGCCGTTGTTGGCGAGTTCGAAGTCGCCTTTTTTCATCTTTATCGCTGATGTGAACGAGCCTTTCTCGTGACCGAAGAGCTGGCTTTCTATCAGTTCTGAAGGTATTGCGGCGCAGTTGACTTCAATGAAAGGTGCGAAGGAACGGTTGCTTAACTCATGGAGTTGTCTTGCCACTAATTCCTTTCCTGTGCCGTTTTCTCCTTCAATGAGAACACGCGCTGTGGTAGGAGCGACCTTCTCAATCATATCGTGAATCTCCATCATCGGCTTGGATCGGCCTATCATCTGATGCTTGCGGCTTACGGCTTTCTTAAGGGCTTTCGTCTCTGTCATCAGTTTGGACTTGTCCAAAGCGTTACGCAAGGTGATGAGCAGACGATTCAACTCTGGCGGTTTGGCGATATAATCGAAGGCTCCTTTTTTAATTGCTTCAACAGCGGTGTCAATGGTGCCGTGACCGGAAATCATAATGATAGGAGCATCGCTGATTTTCTTCGCTTCTTCAAGGAATTCAATGCCGTCCATCTGTGGCATCTTGATGTCGCACAAAATGGCGTCGTATTCGTTTTCCTTGACCAAAGGAAGTGCGTCGACAGCCGAAGCGGCGTCATCGACTTGATATTGTTCGTGTTCTAAAATCTCGCGTAAGATGCGACGAATAGCAGCTTCGTCGTCAATGACTAATATCTTTGCCATGATTATTTCGTTGGAAAAAGACGTATTTTCTTTAATTTATAGCTTATTACAGCATTGTGTTTTCTTAACAAATCACCGCCTAGAACGCCGTCGATAGGAGGAATGCCTATCATGGCGTAAGAGTTGTTTACATTTGACAAATCCATCGCGACGGCCTGATAGTCGTTTATCTTCAAATCGCCGAAACATAATTCTTCGATATTGAAAATAAAACTTGAAATGTCAGTGCCTCCAATGCCAGCAGAGATTCCTTCTTTCTCGGCGAACTCAGGATTGTTAATATAATTTAAGATTCTGTCTTTGTCGAAGACAGTCCTCGAAGCGCCGGTATCAACGACAAAATGAGCGACTTTGTCGTTGATACGACCCTCCGCTATGAGGTGAAATCCATCACCTTCAATACTTATAATATTAATAGGAATTTCTATGTAACGCTGCATTGTTTATTGCTTTGAGCCTTGGGCTTTGAGCAATGGGTTTGTGAAATGCTCACTACTCATAACCCAAAGCTCATTGCTAATTAAAAGTTCGGTTTCAAAGAGTATTTATGATAGAATTCTTCAATTATCGCAACTGCTTCTTCAACGGTGTCGACGATGTGGAAAATCTTGAAGTCGCTTTCGCTTACCATGCCTTCTTTAAGTAAAGAGTTCAAGAACCAGTCGTTGAGAGGCTCCCAGAATTCTTTGCCTACCATGATGATAGGGAAGGATATGAGCTTGTTGGTCTGTATCAATGTGATAGCTTCTGAGAGTTCATCGAGTGTGCCGAAACCGCCAGGGAATGCGATATAACCTTGTGCATAGCGCATGAACATGGTCTTTCTTACGTAGAAGTAATCGAAATTAATGTTCTTGTCTTGGTCAATGAAAGGATTTGGCTTTTGTTCGTGAGGAAGTACGATGTTAAGGCCCACGCTCTTGCCGCCGCCGAAGTGCGCTCCTTTATTGCCTGCTTCCATGATGCCAGGACCGCCGCCAGTGATGATGCCGAAACCTTTCTTTACCAAAAGATATGCGGTCTCTTCAGCCATCTTGTAATATTTGTTGTCAGGTTTTGTACGTGCAGAACCGAATATCGCAACGCAAGGCCCAATCTTTGAAAGTGTTTCGTAACCTGTGACAAATTCTGACATTATCTTGAAGACAGACCATGAGTCTTGAGACTTGATTTCTGCCCATGTTTTTTCTTCAAAAGCTTCTCTAATTTTTGATTCGTCTATCATGATAGTTAGTTTTAAATTTGATTCATCAAAGATAATATTTTTTTATGTTTTTATGAAGAAAGAAAATATTTATTTTTGCTATGAGCATTGAGCGTTGAGCAATGGGCTTTGAGTAATTAAGATTGGTAATGCTCATAACTCTTGGCTCATAGCTGGTAGCATGAAAATACGTCATGAAAAAAGAAAAAGATTCAATGGGTAAGGCGATTGCCGATTTTTATAAAGGTCGCCGTGATGGCAAACTGAGGGTCTTGTCTCCTATGTTTGAAGAAGATGAGATTCCTGTGACAACATTATTCCGTGCTTTTAGGTATATGCCTAAGATAGAGCAGAAGGCTTTGAAGATGGCAAAAGGCAAGACGCTTGATGTGGGCGCTGGTTCCGGATGTCATTCGCTTTGGCTTCAGGAGAAAGGTGTTGATGTCACTGCAATCGACATCTCTCCGTATTCTGTCGAGACGATGAAAGAAAGGGGAGTGGCTAATGTGAAGGAACAGGATTTCTTTACTTTGGAAGATAAATACGACACCATATTGATGCTGATGAATGGTATCGGCATCGTCGGTACTTTGGACAAGCTTCCTGATTTCTTTAAGCATATAGATAAGGTGCTGGCAGAAGACGGACAGCTTCTCTGCGACTCCTCGGATCTTTGTTATCTCTACGAGGATGAAGACGGAATAATAGAATTGCCTGATGATGGAAAATATTACGGCGAACTGGAATATACCATGTGTTACGACGATGTGAATGGTGATCCGTTCCCTTGGCTTTATATCGATGCAAATACTTTGAGAAATTATGCCGAACTTCACGGATTCAAAATGGAAATAGTCAGAAGAGGCGAACATTACGACTACCTCGCTAGAATTTCTAGGATGAACTGAGAACTAAGAACTAAGAACTAAGGCCGTTGAACTAAGAACTCTGATTCTTAACTCTGACCGCCAACTTTCAATTTTCCGTTTTCAATTTCATTTGGGCGTTCCGCTACGCGTCGGGCTTTCCGCTATATCTTTGCTCGCTAAGTTTTCATCTCGCTCAAAAAAACTGACCCCAAATCCCAATCCCATTTCCCGTCCCCGAAATCGCTCGCAAAGGATGCCGCTTCAATCCCTAACGCTTTGGGACAAAGAATGACAGCCTTTAATCCTCAATTCGTCTAAAACGTGATATTTTTATGGGTGAAATCTTTGTTTTTTATTGAAAATAATAAGAATAATTATATGTAAATAATAAAAATATTGCTATAACTTATTGATATAAATAAAATTAAGAAAAATAAAAAATATTTTTTAAAAAGTGTTGCGTGTAATGGAAAAGTTCCTATCTTTGCACCCGTAAACGAAAGGTTCTTACACAGAATGGAAGCTTAGCTCAGTTGGTTTAGAGCACCTGCCTTACAAGCAGGGGGTCGCTGGTTCGACCCCAGCAGTTTCCACAAAAGACGTCTCAATTTTGAGGCGTCTTTTTTTGTAGAATTTTAGTATTCTAAAACTTTAAAATTCTAGAGTTCTTTAATAGTTCTAGTTCAAGAAATAAAAAAAAGCGAGCAGAAAAAATCACTTCTACTCGCTTTTTGTTTTAGAGTTCTAAAATTCTAGAATTCTAGTATTTTAAAATCATTCTGTAATGTTTGGTAATTCCAAACCTAAGCCTTTTTTCTTGTCGACTCTCTTCAAGATAACTCCGATGATGAGAGCAGCAATGCCTAAGCATGCTAACATAACCAATGCCCATGTGTAGTTGAGAGCGACTGGGTCTGTAACGCCTGGGTTTGTCTTGTCTAAGATCTTACCAATCAACAATGGGAATAACCATAAACCGATGTTTTGGATCCAGAATATCAAAGCGTATGCTGAACCGATAACTTTAGCATCAACTAATTTTGGAACGCTTGGCCATAATGCTGCAGGAACCAATGAGAATGATGCGCCTAAAACTAAGATTGTTACGTAAGCAACGATGATGCCGCCAACAGCTTGACCTTTGAACATAGGTAATACGAAAGCGAATGTGAGGTGGCAAACGATGAGTAACAATGAACCGATCATCAACATTGAAGCTGCCTTGCCTTTATGGTCGACGTAGTTGCCGAGGATAGGAGTGATAGCAACAGCTAATAATGGGAATACAGCGAATACAGAAGCTGCTGAACCGCGCATGTAACCCATGTAGCAATAAACTACCAAGCAAACGATAGCAACTGCCATCAAACCTAATTTCAAGCCTTTGTTCTTTGAGAAGTTGCTTGCAAATGAACAAGCTGCAACAGCTAACATGATTACGTATTGAATGATTGTAACAGCTTCAGAAGCCCAGAATCCTGTTGGTTCTGTGAATGTGAGGTTACATTGTAACATGTTAACAGCATATTTTTGGAATGGGAAAATAGCTGAATAATAAAGAACGCAGAGAAGAGCAACAAGCCAGAAGCCCCAGCTTGATAAAATCTTGCCGATATCGCTGATTTTGAATGGATCGTCTTTTTCTTCTGCTTCGCCTGTTTGTGAATCTAATTTCTTATCCATGAAGAAATAAACAACGAACATGATAAGAGCAATCATCAACAATACAACGCCGAAAGCAACAGCGCGAGAAACGTCTACTTTGCCGCCTAAGTTAGCGAACATAGGTGAGAAAATCATACATGTAGCGACGCCGAGACGTGCCAATGCCATTTCTGAACCCATTGCCAAAGCCATTTCACGACCTTTGAACCATTTAACGATACCGCGTGAAACGGTGATACCAGCCATTTCAACGCCACAACCGAAGATCATGAAACCAACTGCTGCAACCTTTGCTGAAGCAGGCATGCCTCTGTAGAATGGAGAAACGCCTAATTCATCGAAAACAGGGATGTAGTTAAGGTTGTTTGTGAACCATGTTTCTAAACCACTGCCTTTGAAACTGTCAGCAACAGCATACCATTTAATGATAGCGCCGACGAGCATAACAGCGCCTGATAATAATGCTGTGAAACGAACGCCCATCTTGTCGAGGATGATACCAGCGAAGATGAGGAAGAATACGAATACATTCAAGAATGTTTCAGCACCTTGCATTGTTCCAAATGCTGATGAATCCCAACCTCTTGTTGATTGCATGAGGTCCTTGATAGGAGAGAGGATGTCCATGAATACGTATGAACAGAACATCGCAAATGCTAAAAGCAACAAAGCAATCCAGCGCATTGCTGCTGAGTCGCGTAAGGTTTGAAGTTTTTCTGTCATAATGATATTATTTTTTTTTTTATTGATTTTGATTATAGTGATTTGAGCAGTGAGCTATGAGCAGTGAGCTTTTTAAATTGCTCATTGCCCATAGCTCTTGGCTCGTTGCTTATTTCACTGGAAGCTGAACGACTTCTTTTAAGTTGCCGTTAGCGATTTGTTTTGCGAATTCAGCTACTGATTCAACTGTTACACCTTTGATGATGTTTTCGTATTCTGTAATGAAATCGATGTTGTCTCTGTTTTCTGATTCAATGACGCTTGTCCAGAAACTGTTTTCTTGGAGTTGTTCAACTCTTTTCTTGAGTTTGTTTTCAAGGACTTTGTTGAGGTTTTCTTGGCTTGGACCGTTTTCAGCTATGTCTTTAAGACCAGCCTTTGCAATGTCCATCAATGTTGCATAAACTTCGTCGTTTGTATCGAAGACGATGTAGAACATGAATTGTTCTGTTGGTCTGTTGTTTATTTGACCCATGACGCCGACGCCGTATGTGCCGCCTTGTTCTTCACGGATTGACTTTGTATAAACGATATCGAGAACGTCTGAAAGGATGCCCATGTAAATGTTGTTATAGAGGTTGTATTCCATATCGCCATTGTAGATCATATAGACAGAAGTCTTAGGATCTTGCATCTCTTTTCTGTAGTGTGTTGTATAGTCTTCGTTTGTTAAGCCGAGACCGACGTCGTTCCAGTTTTCTTTACGTTTGTTTTTCTTCAATGAAGCTAAATATTGTTCAACGAGAGGTTTGAATGTTTCAACGTTGATGTTACCAACGAAAGTGAATACGAAGTTGTTAGGGTCAGCGAAACGGTTTTTGTACATTTCCATTGCTTTAGCATAGTCTACTTTGTCGTAGTCTTCAACGCTCATTCTTAAACGTAATGGGTTGTTGTTGTATAAAACTTTTGTCAATGTGTCTGATAAAGTGATCATTGGATTTAATTCCATGTTCTTTACCATAGCTTTTGTACGTTGCATTGTTGATTGGAATGCTTCTTCGTCAGCGCGTGGTGCTGTGAAGTACAAGTATGTGAGTTGTAACATTGTTTCCAAGTCTTTAGGTGAGCAGTATCCGCTCATGCCTTCTGAATATGTGTAGATGCTTGGATAAACGCTAGCTTTCTTACCTGCGAGAACTTTTGGAAGGTCGATGGCACTGAATTCACCGACGCCGCCTAATGTGATGATGTCGTTTAAGTTTTGGAGTGTGTAAGGATCATCTTGTGGAAGAACTGACAAACCGCCTTCGCTATATGCGCTCATTCTGATTTCGTCTTCTTTGAATGTAGTTTGTTTGAAGATGACTTTCATGCCGTTGCTGAGGATCCATTCTGTTGTTCCGAGTGTTTCGTCGTATGTTTCGCTCTTTACTTTACCAGCTTTTGGAAGTTTTGCTACGATAGGACCGTCGAATACTTCTTCAACGTAAGCTTCTACTTCTATAGCGTTAGCTTTGTTATACATAGCTAACAATTCTTCTTCTGTTGGAAGTGTTTCACCTTCTTTTTGAGGAGCTGTCAATGAGATGACGAGGTTGTCTTCTCTGATGAGTTGAGCAGCAAATTGATTGATAGCTTCTAATGGAAGGTTAGGGATAACTTGTTGATATAATTGATATTCTGTTTCAATATCCATCATTGGTTCATTGTGTAAGAAGTGTTGTAAACAAGCATCAACGTGTTTTTCGTTTTCAGTGTTGTTTCTTTCATTGTATGCGCTTTCGACTCTCTTCATGAAGTCTGCTTTTGCTCTTTCATATTCTGAAGCTGTGAAACCGTATTGTTGCATACGTTTGTTTTCTGTAACTAAAGCTGTGATAGCTTCTTCGATGCCATTAACGTCTTTTGGCACTGCATAGCTTGTCCAAGCTGCTTTTGTTGGAGCTAAATAGTAGTTGCCGAAGTAGCTGTAACCGCCAATGAATGGAGGATTAGGTTTTTGTGTGAGTTCTTGTAATCTGTTGACTTGCATTTCTGAAATCAAAGAGAGAACGTATTGTGACATCCAGTAGTCTGGTGTTTGTTTTAATGCATCTGGTGTTACATCGTGCTTGTAGAATATTTGCAAACTCATTGATGTCAATTCTGGGTCAGAAGCGACAGCTACGATAGGTTCTGCGTTGTCAGCGATAGGGAAGGTTGTTCTTTCTGCTGGGTTTACTGGAGCTGGGATGTCAGCGAACATTTCTTTGATGCGAGCTTCGATAGCGTCGACGTCGATGTCACCAACAACGATGATGCCTTGGAGGTCAGGACGATACCATTTGTTGTAATAGTCGCGAAGTTCTTGGTAAGAGAAGTTAGCGATGACTTCTTTTGTACCGATAGGAAGACGGTTGCCATAAGGGCTGTTAGGATACATTTTTGGGAGTAATGTTTCCCATACGCGTCTGTTTGCGCCGCCTGTTGTGCGTTCTTCTTCTAAGATAACACCACGTTCGTTGTCGATTTCTTCTTCTTCAAGAGCGATGAAGCTTGACCAGTCGTGGAGGATGAGGAGACATGTGTCGACCAAGCCTGGGAGGTCTGTCTGTACGTTTGTCACCATGTAAACAGTTTCATCGATTGCTGTATAAGCATTTAAATTTTCGCCGAATTTAACACCTCTGCTTTGGAGATAGTTTCTCAATGTCATTCCTGGAAGGTTTGTTGTTCCGTTGAATGCCATGTGTTCCAAGAAGTGAGCGAGACCGCGTTGGCTTTCTTCTTCAAGAACAGAACCTACTTTCTGAGCGATGTAGAAGTCAGCTCTGTTTTCTGGTTTCTCGTTGTGACGAATGTAGTAAGTTAAACCGTTATCCAATACTCCATATCTTACGTTTGGATCCATTGGAAGCTGTGCTAAACCATTGAGGCTGAATATTACAACCATCAATAATGATAAAAAAAACTTTTTCATAGCTTATTGTTTAAATGTTAAATTTCTAATATAAATGAACTACATATTTTTCTACAAAGAAAGGCTCTGTGTACCATTTGCTGATGGCTGTAGACTTGCGTTTCCAGTTCTTTGGTACTTCGCGCAACTCTTGTTCGATGTCGCCGCCTTTTAAATATAAAATGCCGCCAGCTTCAATGTCGTTGTGAATGCGTAGTTTGTTGCCTACCCAGCCTGCAATCTCTGGAAGACGTGTCACGCCACGACTTGTGATGACGTCAAATTTGTCTTTTACATTCTCGACTCTTTCTTGTACTGCAACGACATTTGTCAATCCTAAAGATTCTGCAACGGCTTGAACTACTTTGATTTTCTTGCCGATGCTGTCAACTAACAAGAATGATGTCTGAGGAAACATAATGGCTAATGGAATGCCAGGGAAACCGCCGCCAGTGCCGACATCCATTACCTTCATACCTGGTAATAATTGGAAATATTTAGCGATGGCTAATGAATGCAAAACATGATGTTCGTAAAAACTATCCATGTCTTTGCGTGAAATGACGTTAATCTTACTGTTCCAATCTTCGTATAAAGGTTGTAAAGATTGAAATTGATTCAGTTGATTCTCAGTTATTTCTGGAAAATATTTCTTTACAATGGTATAATCCATACATAATTATATTAAAGTAGCAAAAATAAGAAAAAAAAGGTTAACTATTTAAAAAATAATTGTTGAAATTAGTAATTAATAAACGTAAATGATAAAATAAAATTATGGCGAATTCGTTATTTTTGTATTTTCGCTGAAAATTATGAGAATTAAGTCGTTTACATATTTCATTTCCTTCATTGCTATTTTTTTATGGCATAATATGGCTTATTCTCAAACCAAATCCCAAGATGGATTGGATTACATCGAGAAGTTTCATAAAATCGCAATGAGAGAGATGCAGGAATATAAGATTCCGGCCTCCATCACTCTGGCGCAAGGTATCTTGGAATCTGGTAACGGCAAGAGCGAACTGGCAAAAAAATCCAATAATCACTTCGGTATAAAATGTCATAAAAACTGGACGGGTAAACGTACTTACCACGATGATGATGAAAAAGGTGAGTGCTTCCGCGTGTATGACGACCCTGCCCAATCATATAGAGATCACTCGATTTTTTTGACTAGCGGACAGCGTTATGCCTTCCTTTTCGATCTTGAAATAACCGACTACAAAGGATGGGCGAGGGGCTTGAAACAGGCTGGCTACGCAACATTGCCTGTGTATGCTAACGTATTGATTAACTTAATTGAAACATATGACCTGACGCAGTATGACAAACTCGCATTAAAAGGTCATAAAATAGTAGTCGAGGAAGAGAATACTGAGAAAAAAACAGAGAATAAACCAGAGACGGGAACGGATTCTGGAACTAAGTCAAAAACCAAGACAAAGACAAAAAACAAGGATAAAACCAAGTCAAAATCAAAAGATGTTAAGGCTGTTTATGTCCCTTATAAACTTGCTGATTCGGAAGTGGTTGATAAGCTTTTTGATGGTCGTTATGTTCGTGAAAATAACGGCGTCAAGTTTATCTATGCAAAAGCGGGTGATAATGTTTATCATCTTGCTGATGGGATGGAGATATATGATTATCAGTTGGTGAAATACAATAACTTAGGTAATCGTAGAGACTTTAACGAAAATGAAATTATTTATATAGAGCCAAAGAAAAACAAGGCTTCTAGAAAATATAAATATCACATAATAGAAAAAGGCGAGACCTTGTCGTATGTCTCTCGCCTTTATGCTGTTAAACTGGAGTCCATATTAAAAATGAACGATATGGATGAAAATACAATACTGAAAATCGGTGATGAAATCAGACTGAGATAAAATTCTAGAACTTTAAAATTCTAAAATTCTAGAATTCTAAAGTTCTAGAATTCTAATCAAAGTTCTTCTTTTAAGAATTTCGCCGTAAATCCTTTTCCTTTTTTGACGATGCTTTCTGGTGTGCCTTCACCGATGATGGTTCCGCCTTTGTCGCCGCCGTCTGGTCCCACGTCGATGATGTGGTCTGCGAGTTTTATTACATCAAGATTATGTTCAATGATAAGAACGGTATTGCCTTTGTCGACTAATTTGTTAAGCACTTCCATCAGTACTTTTATGTCTTCAAAATGAAGTCCTGTCGTTGGTTCATCCAAGATGTAAAGTGTCTTTCCGGTGTCTTTCTTGGAGAGTTCAGCGGCTAGTTTCACGCGTTGGGCCTCGCCTCCTGAAAGTGTCGTTGATGCTTGTCCTAATGTCAGATATCCTAGACCGACTTCTTCCAAAGTCTTGATTTTCTGTGTTATGCTTGGTATGTTTTCAAAGAATACGAGTGCTTCGCTTATTGTGAGATTCAATACGTCGTTGATGGATTTACCTTTATAACGCACTTCCAATGTCTCTCTGTTATAGCGCTTGCCCTGACATGTCTCACATAGTACTTGAACGTCTGGAAGGAAATTCATTTCGATGACGCGTAATCCTGCGCCGCAGCAAGTCTCACATCTACCGCCTTTCACGTTGAAAGAGAAACGTCCGGCCTTGTAGCCTCTTATCTTCGACTCAGGCAATTCGCCGTAGAGTTTTCTGATATCGTCAAATACTTTTGTATATGTCGCCGGATTTGATCTTGGCGTTCTTCCGATAGGAGCCTGGTCAATCTCAATGACCTTGTCAATGAATTCCAGACCTTCTATTGATTCGTATGGAAGCGGTTCTTTTACAGAACGATAGAAGTGTTTGCTCAGGATAGGGTAAAGCGTCTCGTTAATCAAACTCGACTTTCCTGAGCCAGAGACGCCAGTGACACATGTCATCACACCTAAAGGTAACTTCAAAGTCACGTTTTTAAGGTTGTGTCCTGTTGCTCCTTTTAATATAATGTATTCATTGCTACGGACTTTACGTCTCGTCTTCGGTACTTCGATTTGTTTCTTGCCGTTGAGATAGTCGCAGGTTAGACTTTTGCCTTTCTTGACTTCTTTTGGCGTTCCTTCAAAAGTGATTTCTCCGCCATGTTTGCCTGCGCCTGGTCCTATGTCTACGATATAATCAGCCGCCATCATAGTGTCTTTGTCGTGTTCTACTACGATGATGGAATTTCCGATGTCGCGTAATTCTTTCAATGACTCTATAAGTCGTTGGTTGTCACGCTGGTGCAAGCCGATGCTAGGTTCGTCTAAGATATATAATATTCCTGTAAGTAGTGAACCTATCTGTGTCGCAAGTCGTATGCGTTGCGCCTCGCCTCCGGAAAGTGTTTTTGCGGGACGATTCAAATTCAGATAATCAATACCTACATTCAATAGAAAATCAATACGTTTCTTGATTTCCGCTAAGACGTCAGTAGCGATTTCTTTTTGTTTTTTATTAAGATGTTTAGGTAATTCCTCAAACCATTTTGCCAAGTTTACGATATTCATCTCTGCTAATTCTGAGATGTTTTTATCGTTTATCTTGAAATATAATGCTTCTTTTTTAAGACGAGCTCCATGACATTCAGGGCATTCAGTCTCGTTCATAAAGCTTGTCGCCCAACGTTTTATGGCTGGCGATGCATTCTCGTCGTTTTGTTCTATGATGAAGTTGATGATGCCATCGAATGTGGCTGTGAATGTCGACATCGTTCCGTAGAGTTCTTTCGTCACGGTGAAGCCGTCGCTGCTGCCATAAAGAATGGCGTTCAATGCTTCTTCTGATAATTCTTTCAACGGGGTGTCTAAGGTAAATCCATAATGAAGTCCTAATGTCTCCAACTGGTTGAAAATCCAAGAGTTCTTGTATTCTCCGATAGGGGAGAGACCACCTTTTTTGATGCTTTTCTCCATATCTGGAATTATCTTGTTCATGTCTATGACAGTGACTTCGCCGAGGCCGTTACATTTCGGACAAGCTCCGTATGGTGAGTTGAAAGAGAATGTGTTAGGCTCTGGATCTTGGTATGAAAGACCAGTCGTAGGACACATTAGCAATCTACTGAAGTAACGAACGTCGGTCTGTCCTTCTTCAAGGACGAACAGTAATCCTTTTCCATGTTTGAATGCTAGTTCAACGGCTTTGGCGATTCTGCTTCTGTCGTCACCGACCAAAAGTCTGTCGATAACTATTTCTATGTCATGGACTTTATAACGGTCTACTTGCATTCCGTAGTTGAGTTCTTTTATCTCGCCGTTGATGCGGACTCTTAAAAAACCTTGTTGTCGTATGTTTTCAAAAAGCTCGCGGTAATGTCCTTTACGTCCTCTTACTACAGGAGCTAAGATATTGATTTTTTTGTTTTTATAAATCTTGGTTATGATGTCGCAAATCTGTTCTTCTGAATAGCGGACCATTTTCTCTCCTGTATTATATGAGAAAGGTTCAGCAGCTCTTGCGTACAGAAGTCTCAGGTAATCATATATTTCAGTTATCGTTCCGACGGTGGAACGTGGATTTTTGTTGACGGATTTCTGTTCTATGGAGATGACAGGGCTCAATCCTTTTATGTCATCGACTTGCGGACGTTCCATGTTGCCGATGAACTGGCGGGCATAAGACGACAGCGATTCCATATAGCGTCTCTGTCCTTCCGCATATATGGTTTGAAACGCCAACGACGATTTGCCGCTGCCGCTCAATCCCGTGATCACAACGAGTTTGTCGCGTGGAATCTTAAGACTTATGTCTTTGAGGTTGTTTTCTTTAGCTCCGTAAATCTCTAAGAATTCTTCCTCTGATATATTATTTCTTTCGATATCTTTCATTTTCAAATTTCGCCGTTAACTAATGAGTCATTGTCAAGAAATTCTTCGCTGCCAATCAGATTCATGATATGTCCGTGCGTCATATTGAAAGGCTTCTTCGGGATTTTTATTTCGTAAACTTTCCCTTTCTTAACAGTTAACGTATTGCTTCTTAACCAAGGGTTAAATACTTTTAATAATTTATATGTGATGTCGTGTTCCTTGGCAAATTCTGCCAAGTTGTTTATGCTTTCGTTGACAATCACTGTTTTATATTTATAAGGTTGGTATGCCAAGCTGTTGCTGACATAGATGCCGTATTTTTCAGGGTTTTGGAAGATAGTTTTTATTGCCAATATGCGGAATACGTAACGTTCTGTCTCTTCTGCCATTAGCATGTCGTAGTAAGACGTTACGCCTTGTTCTTTCATGAATTTCGATACTCTTGACGTACCTGCGTTATAAGCTGCGGCGACCAATGTCCAGTTGCCGAATCTTTCGTATGCTTTAAGGAAGTATCTGCAAGCCGCTTCTGTCTCTAACTCAACGTTATAGCGCATGTCTATTTCTTTGTTTATCTCCAGTCCGTATTCTTGCGCCGTGGTTTTCATAAATTGCCAGAATCCAGCGGCACCAGCAGGAGATACGACATTGCTAAGGTAACTTTCAATTACGCATAAGTATTTGAAGTCGTCAGGGATGCCGTATTTTTGTAAGATAGGCTCAATGACTGGGAACCAGCGTTTTGAGCGTTTTAACAACACCATTGTGTTGCTGTGGAAATATGTATTTGATAAAAGCTCTCTTTCGTAACGTTCTCTGATGTTGAACATTTCAAGCGGCACTCTCTCGTCAGCGAAATAAACGTCATCGCAAAACTCAATGTCGTGACTTTGTATCACGATTTGTTCTAATGAAACAGGACGTTTGTTTGCTGTTCTTATGGCAATGATGCTCATGGTTAATGTGATGATAATCATTGCTGCAAGCGATGCCGCTGCTACTAATAAAAGAACTTTTGTGTTTTTCATATTTTAATTTCTGTGTTCTGTTTATTTAAAAGGTGTTTCAAAATTTTTAAATAATGGAGATATTTTGTCTTTTTTAGAAAGAATAGGATTTTCTATATTCCAATTGATATTGATATCTGGGTCGTTCCATAATAGGCTTCCTTCTGATTCTTTGTTATAAACGTTTGTACATTTATAAGCGAATATGGTGTCATCTTCCAAAGTCACGAAACCATGTGCGAATCCTTCTGGAATCCAGAACTGAATCTTGTTTTCTTCATTTAAAACCACAGATTCCCACTTGCCGTAAGTAGGAGAGTCTTTGCGTAAGTCTACGGCGACATCTATGACGGCACCTTTGATGACTCTTACGAGTTTGCCTTGTGCGTAAGGTGGTTTCTGGAAATGCAATCCACGCAAGACGCCTTTTGCAGATTTTGACTCGTTGTCTTGGACGAAATCCATAGTAAGACCAGCCTTCGCAAAACGCTCTTTGTTATAAGTCTCAAAGAAATAACCTCTGTCGTCTTTGAAAACATCAGGTTTTATTATCAAAAGACCTTCTATTGAAGTTTTAATTATCTCCATGATTTTTGGCTTTGAGCTTTGAGCTTTGAGCCTTGGGCTTTGAGTTTTTGCTCATTGCCCATAGCTCATAGCTCATCGCAAAATTATTTATGTCTTGAGACGCATCAATGTGTGTTTATTTTATAGGAAACATTGACACGTCTCTACATTATTTTCATTATAAATTATGCATTATGAATTATGAATTGAATCAAAGGTGTACCACTTCGTCGTGTGCTGCAGCAGCTGCTTCCATCATTGCTTCCGACATTGTTGGGTGAGGGAAGATTGTGTTGATGATGTCGCGGCCTTTTGCGCCTAACTCGCGTCCGAGGACTGCTGTAGCGACCATTTCTGTTACGTTGTCGCCAACCATGTGGCAGCCTAACCATTCGTCGTTAGCAGCGTTGAAGACGACTTTGATGAAACCGTCTCTGTTGCCTGATGCTGTTGCCTTGCCTGATGCTGTGAATGGGAACTTGCCAACTTTTACTTCATAACCAGCAGCGATAGCTTTTGCTTCTGTGAGACCTACTGATGCTACTTCTGGAGTAATATATGTACATCCAGGGATGTTGTTGTAATTCAATTTTTCTGGTTCTAAGCCGCAAATCTTTTCAACGCAGATGATAGCTTCGTGTGATGCCTTGTGTGCCAATGCTGGACCGTGGACGATGTCGCCGATAGCGTAAACGCCTTCAACGTTTGTCTTGTAGTAATCGTCAACGATGACTTTGCCTCTTTCTGTTGCGATGCCGAGTTCTTCGAGACCGAGGTTTTCAAGGTTTGTCTGTACACCAACTGCTGAAAGAACGATGTCGGCTTCAACGACTTTAGGTCCTTTCTTTGTTTCGATTGTACAAACGCATTTTTCACCTGTTGTGTCAACGTTTGTAACTGATGATTCTGTCATGACAGTCATCTTTAATTTCTTGAAGCAGCGTTCTACTTGTTTTGAAACTTCTTCATCTTCAACAGGAAGGATGTTTGGCATGAATTCAACTAATGTGACTTTAACGCCCATTGATGTGAAGAAGAATGCGAATTCTGAACCTATTGCGCCAGAACCTACAACAACCATTGTTTCAGGGAGTTTGTCTAAAACGAGAGCCTGACGGTAGCTGATGATTTTTTCTCCGTCGATAGGAAGAGCTGGCAACTGACGAACTCTACAACCTGTTGCGAGGATGATGTGTTCTGCTTCGTATACTGCTTCAACGCCTTCTGCATCAACGACCTTGACTTTCTTGTCAGCTGTCAATGAACCTAAACCAGCGATGAGTTCTACATTGTTTTTCTTGAAAAGATATTGAACGCCTTTGCTCATGTTGTCAGCAACGCCACGGCTGCGACGAACAACAGCTTCCATGTCGGCTTTGACTTCGCCTTCAACGTTGATGCCGTAATTTTCAGCGTGTTTCATATATGTGTAAACCTGTGCGCTCTTCAAAAGGGCTTTTGTTGGAATGCAACCCCAGTTCAAACATGTTCCGCCGATTTCTGATTTCTCAACGACAGCGACTTTCTTTCCTAATTGTGAAGCTCTGATTGCAGCGACGTAACCGCCTGGACCACTGCCTATTACTATAACATCGTAATTCATGATAATATGTTTTTAAATTATTAATTTTTAAAAAAACGTGAACTGCGAAATTACTAAAAATATCGATAAAAATGTTGCTCTATACATATTTATTTTTGTAGATGCTTCCCATTAATCAATCCCTTAACTCCTAACTCCTAATTCCTAACTTTTTGGGCGTTCCGCTACGCGTCGGGCTTTCCGCTATATCTTTTTCCGCTGCGCTCCAAAAGGATGCCGCTCCAATCCCTAACGCTTGGGGCTGCGAGCATTGAGCTGCGATCCAAGAACAAGGTGCCTGAGCTTGTCGAAGGCTTCGACAGGCCCAAAGCTCATAGCTCACTGCTCGTTGCAAATAAAAATTAACATCATTTCTTAATTTTTGAAATGAAAATGTTAAAAATTGTTAATTCGACAAAAAATCTTTCAAAAACACTTGACTTTTGAATTGGGTTGTATGTACTTTTGCAACACATACGATAAGAAAAATCTCCTTGAATTAAAATCAACATTTTTTTATTTGAATTCTGATATAACCGCGGGTTAGAATTATATATTCATACATTTTTATTAACTAAAAATTTCTTTAACTATGAAACTAATCGCTAATTCCCAATTGACGGGGAAATGGTATAATATTGCCCGTACCTATAATCGTTTTGAAATGAAATTCTTTGAAATATTTCTTTATGTTTCAATTAGTTGTGAGAATTATCTTGACTTGCTTTATGTTGGAATAAAAGAAGATAGAAGTAAAATCTTAAAGAAATTAACTTTAAAAATCTTAACAAAAAATGATGCTTGTTTTGTAATTATTAAAAAAGGAATTTTCAGAAAAACATTGAAAGTTTTGCTTTTAGATGAAAAAGATGGAGTCTTGATTTTAGCTGATGAAAAAATGAAATATGTTTCAATCCTGTCAAGGAAACCGACATTGAATTATGAAATGATGGAATGTTACTTGAATCGTGTTGAAGAACTGAATGGAAAAAGAATAGAATTATATGGCGTATTGAATACATTGGTATAATTTTCAATTCATAAGACGCCACGGGAGTGACGTCTCTACAGGTGATGGAAAAAATAATTCCTAATTCCTAACTCCTAATTCCTAATTATTTTTTATCTTTGCGTTTTACATAAAATATTAAGGTATTATGACATTAAATTCACTTACAGCAATATCTCCAGTAGATGGCAGATACCGTTCCAAGGCAGCAGGTCTTGATGAATATTTTTCAGAATTCGCATTGATCCGTTATCGCGTAAAAGTAGAGGTTGAATATTTCATCGCATTATGCGAACTCCCATTGCCTCAACTCGCTGATTTCGACCATAAATATTTTCCAACATTGCGTTCTTTCTACGAAAACTTTACAGTAGAAAACGCTCAAGAAATCAAAGAAATAGAGAAGGTTACAAACCACGACGTTAAAGCTGTTGAATATTTCCTCAAACGTCGTTTCGATGAACTCGACCTCAAGAGATTCAAAGAATTCATCCACTTCGGTTTGACTTCACAAGACATCAACAACGTTGCTGTGCCTCTCACTTTGAGAGATGCTAACGCTAACATTTACTTGCCTGCTATGCAAGAACTTAGAGACAAGCTCTTCGCAATGGCAGAAGAATGGAAAGACGTTCCAATGTTGGCTCACACTCACGGACAACCAGCAAGTCCAACACACCTCGGTAAAGAAATCTACGTTTTCGTGGAACGTATCGACAACCAAATCAACAATATGAAAAACATTCCTTTCTGTGCTAAGTTCGGCGGCGCAACAGGTAATATGAACGCTCATAAAGTGGCTTATCCACAAATGGAATGGAAAAACTTCGCTAACAATTACATCAACAATAATTTAGGTCTTACAAGACTTCAAACAACAACACAGATTGAACACTACGATTTCATGGCAGCTTACTTCGATGCAGTGAAACGTGTCAACACAATCTTGATCGACCTCGCTCGCGACGTTTGGCAATATGTCTCAATGGAATATTTCAAACAAAAAATCAAAGCTGGCGAAGTAGGCTCTTCAGCAATGCCTCATAAAGTCAACCCAATCGACTTTGAAAACGCAGAAGGTAACCTTGGTTTGGCAAACGCCATCTTCGAACACCTCAGCGCAAAACTTCCTATCAGCCGTATGCAACGCGACCTCACTGACTCAACAGTGACAAGAAACGTCGGCGTGCCATTGGCTCATACAATGATCGCTATCGCTTCATTGTTGAAAGGTCTCGACAAACTTATCCTTAACGAAGATAAATTAAGCGAAGACTTATTGAACAACTACGCTGTTGTTGCTGAAGCTATCCAGACAATCTTACGTCGTGAAGAAGTTGAGGGCGCATACGAATTGCTCAAAGGCTTGACACGTACAAACGAAAAAGTCACACGCGAATCAATCGACAGATTCATCGATGAGCTTCCTGTCAGCGACGCTGTCAAAGCAGAAATGCATGTGATTACTCCAGAAAATTATACAGGTTATAGTTTTTAAATTTTAAATACCAAAGAAAAGAATAGGGGAATTTTGTTATAAAGTTCCCCTTAAATTTACGTAGATGAAAATAAATAAATTCAATAGAGTACTTGGCTACGTGAAACCTTATTGGGGCAGCGTGACGATGAATATAGTGTTTGTCATACTTTCTACTATATTCTCATTGTTTTCATTTTCTATGATCGTGCCATTCTTGAATCTTTTGTTTAATCCTGATAATCTGATTACGGTGAAGCCAGAATTCTCTTTGAGTTCGGATGCACTTCTTGAAACGATGAATTATTATATCAGTTCGATTATCATAGCAAAAGGTCAGAAGGTGGCGTTGCTGTTCATCTGCGCCATGCTTGTGTTCGCTTTCTTCTTGAGAAACCTCACGACATATATGGCGAGTTTTTATATGGCAGCGGTGAGGGTCAATTCGATAAAAGACATGAGAGCAGCGGTATATAACAAGATTCTCGTTCTTCCATTGTCGTTTTATAGCAGACAGAAAAAAGGCGATATCATAGCAAGAGTCACCACCGACCTTCAAGAAATTGAAGTCTCTATCATGAATTATTTGGACGTTTTCATCAAGTCGCCGATTACAATCATCGCATATTTCGCATATATGCTTGGCGTCAGTTGGGAACTTACCTTGTTTGTTTTGTGTGTTCTTCCAATCGGCGGAATCGTAATCGGTAAGATAGGAAAATCGTTAAAGAAAGACTCTAAAGAAGGACAGACTCGTCTCGCCAATATCATCGCTAATATTGAAGAAACTATTTCTGGTTTACGTATCATCAAGGCTTTCAATGCGATAAATTACACTAATGAAAAGTTTGAAGAACAAAATGAGGGTTATTCCAAATTGTTAAGATTTGTTCACAGAAAAAGAGACCTCAGTTCTCCTATGAGCGAATTGCTTTCAGCGATAGTCATTTCTATCGTGCTTTGGTTTGGTTCGACGCTTATTTTGTCTGGCGACGCAACGATAACAGCTGCTAATTTCATTGCTTATATCGTAGTCTTCTCGCAGATAATTCCTCCAGCAAAGTCGTTCTCCCATGGCTTCTACAACTTGCAAAAAGGCATGGCGTCGGCAGAGCGCGTCTTTGAAATCCTTGATGCTGATGAGGTTATACTTCAAAAAGAAAACGCAATAAGTATAAATGAATTTAAAGATTCCATCAAATATAATGATGTGTATTTCCGCTATGGTAAAGATGATGTGTTAAAAGACATTAACTTAACCATTGAAAAAGGTAAGATGATAGCTTTGGTAGGTGAGAGCGGTGGCGGGAAATCGACGATGGTGGATTTGTTATCTCGTTTCTATGATGTATGCGACGGCTTGATAACAGTCGATGGCATCGACATTCGTGATTACAAGATAGAAGACCTTCGTTCTTTGATGGGAATCGTCAGTCAGGAAAGCATTCTGTTTAACGACACTGTTCATAACAACATCGCTTTCGGCATGCAAAGCGCTACTCGTGAGGATGTCGTTGAAGCAGCTAAAGTCGCTAATGCTCATGAGTTTATCATGAATCTAGAAAACGGTTACGATACTTATATCGGCGACAGAGGCATGAATCTCTCTGGAGGTCAAAGGCAGCGATTGAGTATCGCACGTGCTGTCCTTAAAAACCCACCTATATTAATTCTAGACGAAGCCACATCGTCGCTCGATACAGAATCAGAAAAATTGGTGCAAGATGCACTTGCTAAAGTGATGAGTAACAGGACTTCTGTCGTTATTGCTCATCGTCTCTCGACAATTCAGGATGCCGATGACATCGTCGTTCTAGCGAAAGGTCATATCGTTGAGCAAGGCAGACATGATGAGCTTATTGCAAAGAACGGCGTTTATAAGAGACTGACAGATTTACAATCATTTAATTGATATGTTACAATATTTTAACATATTTCTTCTTGCGATGACAATAACAGCAGTTGTTGTCTTTATTGCATTATATTTTGTCACAGCAGGTTACGGTGTTTTCTACAATAAGAAATGGGGTCCGACAATACCTAATAAATTAGGCTGGATACTGATGGAGTCGCCTGTTTTTATCGTGATGATTCTGCTTTGTGTCTTTTCTGAAAGAAATACGAATGTCGTATGTCTTATATTCTTGATTTTATTTGAGATACATTATTTTCAACGTTCTTTTATCTTTCCTTTTTTAATAAGAGGTAAAAGCGTGATGCCATTGTCGGTGATACTTATGGGCGTCGTTTTCAATACCTTGAATGCATTGATGCAAGGCGGTTGGATTTTCTATGTATCACCGGAAAATATGTATGAGATGCAATGGCTTACGACTCCTCAGTTTATCATAGGAACAATGATTTTCTTCGCAGGAATGATTATCAATATTCATTCAGATTATGTCATAAGACATCTGCGCAAGCCAGGAGATACACGACATTATCTTCCTAAAAAAGGAATGTTTAAGTATGTGACTTCTGCAAATTATTTCGGAGAGTTTGTGGAATGGCTTGGTTTTGCGATACTTACCTGGTCGCTCTCCGGCGCGGTGTTCGCATTGTGGACATTCGCGAATCTCGCTCCCCGCGCCGCTAAGATTTACGATAACTACAAGAAAGAATTCGGCGATGAACTAGATACCCGAAAAGTGAAAAGAATAATACCTTTTATATATTAGAACGATGCAACCGACAGATTCCATAATTTTCACACCTTGTAAGATAGGTCCTATTGAATTAAGAAACAGAACTATACGCTCTGCTGCCTTTGAGAATATGTGCAAGGATAATCGTCCTTCGCAGAAACTGTTCGACTATCACACCGCAGTGGCACGTGGTGGCATTGGCATGACAACGATAGCATACGCCTCAGTGAATCGTAGCGGCGTCTCTTTTGACGGGCAGCTCTGGATGCGCGAGGAGATAGTGCCTGAACTTAAGAAACTTACGGATGCTATACATGAAGAAGGTGCGAAGGCATCGATACAACTCGGACATTGTGGAAACATGACGCATAGAAGTACATGCGGGTGTAAGCCTATGGGTGCATCTTCTGGCTTCAATCTCTATTCTCCAACATTCGTCCGAGGCATGACAGAACGCGAGATACTTGATACTGTAAGAGATTTCGGTAAGGCAGTGAAGCTCGCTCGTGAGGCTGGATTCGACTGTGTCGAGATACACGCAGGTCATGGTTATCTCATAAGCCAGTTTTTGTCGCCATATACAAATCACAGGGATGACATCTGGGGCGGAAAACTGGAAAACAGAATGCGTTTCATGAAACTTGTCATCAGAGAAGTCATGGATGCAGCATTGGATGATATGGCAGTGGTGGTTAAAGTCAATATGTTTGACGGAATAAAAACTGGGATACAAGTAGATGAAGCGATATTGATTGCCAAGGAGTTGGAGAATCTTGGCGTACACGCTCTAGTGCTTTCCGCAGGTTTCGTCAGCAAGGCACCGATGGAGGTGATGCGTGGTGCGATGCCGATAAAGACGATGGCGTATTATATGGATATGTGGAAGTTCTGGTGGCTGAAACTCGGACTGAGAATCGCTGGTAAGATGATGGTGCCAGCCGTGCCTTTCAAAGAGGCGTATTTCTTGGAGACAGCAATGAAATTCCGTGAAAACCTCAGTATGCCATTGATTTATGTTGGCGGCATGGTGTCTAAAGATAAGATGGAAGAGGTGCTGAATTCTGGTTTCGTGGCATTCCAGATGGCACGTGCGCTAATCAATGATACCGATTTTGTTAACAAATTGAAAAATGGCGAGTTGACAAGAAGTAACTGCAAACATTCCAATTATTGCATAGGAAGAATGTATAGCGAAGATATGCGTTGTCATCATTGCGTAGATGAAATGCCGAAACGCCTGAGAAAAGAGATAGAAAAACTGGAAAATAAATGATTTATGTTTTCTTTTAAGAAATATATAGATAAAATTAGACCTGAAGGTAATGAGGTTACGGCATTGATAACTGGCGCAAGTTCTGGAATGGGACTTATTTATGCGACATGCCTCGCAGAAGCTGGATGTAATCTGGTGATTGTCAGTAATCAGGAAAAAGAATTGAAAGAGGTCGGCGATAAGTTGCAGAATGATTATGGCGTAAAAGTCATTGCTCGTTATCAGGATTTATCGCAGGACGATGCTGCACAGCAGTTGTTTGATTTTTGCAAAAACCAGAATGTCGCTGTTGATATTTTGATTAACAATGCGGGAATGTTTTTCTTTCATGAACTTGATGATGAATATCATGCGAAGATGGAGCTTATGCTGAATCTTCATGTGATGACGCCATCAAGGATGTGCAGCCTTTTCGGCGGTGAGATGAAGAAAAGAGGTTTCGGTTTTATTGTCTTGGTGTCTTCTATGACTGCGAGATTGCCTTTCCCTGGAATTACAATATATTCTGCAACAAAGGCTTATCTTAAGAGCTTCGGCAGATCTTTGTATTATGAGATGAAGGATTACGGTGTTGGCGTTACTACTGTTTGTCCAGGTGCTATAGCGACACCTTTATATAATATAAATCCTAAATTGTTGAATGTTTTGGTTAAGTTGGGTTTTGTCGGAACACCGCAATGGCTTGTCAAAAAAGCGCTTAAGGGAATGTTCCGCAAGAAGATGCTCGTGGTTCCAGGCGCTATGAACGTCTATCTCCCTCCATTGCTCGCTGTTTTGCCCAAGCGTTTGGTTAATATTATATGGAGAAAGTTTAGATAATAGTCTCAATTATAATCTCACTCCAAAACCGAAACCTATGAAGTCGGCGACACCTAAGTGTGTGTTGAGTGTGAACTTGCCGTAGAAATGTTTTCCTATGTTTCCTTTGACAGCTAGTTTGTTATAGATGCGTCCATAACTCATGTCACGTCCCCAAGGGTGATATCCGAAGTTAAAAAGGAATGACATCTCGCCTAAAATGAGTTCGTATGCCAATCCGACACCAGGCTTCAATAATTGTACGAAAGTGTATTTGTCTAAATTATTTTCATGCTTGCCTAAAACGATGACATCGGTAGCGTCATAGACCAAATCTAATCCGATGCCGAATTTGCTCAGATTTGTGACACGCTCCATAGCATATAATTCTAAGTTATAAACTGAAAAATAGTCTTTCTGTTTGTATTCAACTCTTTTCACTCCATAAGATAGGCCGATGTAAAACTCGGGGTCAAATGTTCTGAATATCTGACGGTTTATCTGTCTTTTCTCTTCTTTGATAGATGTGTTTAACTTTGCAATTTCTTGGTATGTTGTCTGATGGTCAATGAGATATGATGCACTTAAGCCGGCATTAAAGATGTTGATGCCTCTGTTGGGTTGTGTCGTGCATCCGTTGGAGAAGTGGGTGACGCCAGCGAAAATGGACATCTTAAGGTGATTGCTGATTTGTCGTTTGTATTCTGCTGAAAGACTGATGGCGGCGTTGAAATGAGCGCCTATGTACATATTATAAGGATTCTCTTCGTGATGGAATTTTTCGGTGAGATATCCGAGACCTGCTCCCATCCTGAGACTGAAAGTGTTGACTTTACTCTTGTTAAAAGGAAAACTTATGAAAGGGTAAATGGCGTATGCATTGCCAATGACTTCTTGATTGCCAATGGTTGAAAAGAATGCCGTCACGCCTATGGTTGGATGGTTGTAGAACTTCTGCCAGGCCTGTCTGCCGTATGTCTGTTTCTGCAACGAAAGCTCAAATAACGGGAAATGCTTGCGATATCCGCTCATCTCAAAGTGATGGTGCATGATAAATCCATAGTTTAAGCGGAAGTCTATCTCAGTGTTTTTCATTATGGAATCAATGGAAGATGGCTTGTGTGCGTAAGCTTCCCTGACCAAAAACGATATCAATATTAATATTATGATTTTCTTCATATTCTAAATAATTAAGGGAATTAATAAGGTAAGACTTTACCATTAAATAATGGATGTTCGTAAATATTGAGTTCTGGCTCACCTTTATAATATATATTGCCGAAGTTATATATGTTAGCGTCTAACTTGTTTTCACAGTTGACGTAGATGGATCCGATGTAATGTATTTCGGCTTTTGCATCCTTGCTTTTTAAATCCAAGGCATTGATAGGACTTGTGCCTCTGTTGCGGAGGTAAGTGTAGTCGGATGAGCCGCTTATTGTAACTTTAGCAGTTCCATCGTTGGTGTTTATGCTTAGATTCTTGCAGTTAAGATGGAGGTCAATATCGCCTGAACCTTGTTCTACATATAGATTGAAATGGGATGTTGTGTCTTTGCTTAAAAGTCCTTCAGTCTTTAAGAATCCCCATGATTTGTAATTTATGTTGTTTATGCTGTTGTGATAAACTTTTATCTCCAAAGGATAATCATAACATCTCGCCCAATTTCGGATGTTTTCATTTTTTAAATATAAAGTTCCGTCAATGACTTCGCTTGTGATTTTCTCCATCAGATTCTCGCCCGTTGTGACCTCAATCCTGAAAGATTCATCCTCAATTAAAGTGAGGTCAATGTCATCATATACATATAATGATGTGATATGTTCTGAAAAATCACGAATTTCTGTCGTAGGTTTGCCGTTGGTCAGAGGCACTTTGCTGCAAGATGAAACGATGAATGAAAATATTATTATAAGTGAAAACTTATTGAATATATTACTTCTCATAGATGCTGTATTATATATTGAATATTATGCAAGGCAAAAATAAAAAAAAGATTGATAGTAATTATAAATCATACTATTATAATTTCTAACTCCTAATTCCTCATTCCTAGTTGAAAAAAACTTTCGTCTTTGGTCTTTAGTCTTTAGACTTTTTATTATCTTTGCCAATCATAATTTGAAAAAGAAAGTTAAAACTATTTAAACTAATAAGATTAGAAATGGATTTAAGTAAAGTTGTAGCTATATCAGGTAAACCAGGTTTGTTCTTGGTTTCAGGTCAAGGCACAGGAAAATTAGTTGTTGAGTCATTGCTCGATGGCAAACGTACTCCAGCTTTCGCTAACGATAAAATCAGTTCTTTGGAAGAAATCAGCATCTACACAACAGGTGATGACAAACCTCTCAAAGAAGTTTTCATGAGCATTCACGAAAAATTAGGTGACAACATTGGTTTCGATCCTAAGAAGGCTTCTCCAGTAGAACTTAAAGAAAAATTCATGTTGATACTCCCAGAATATGATGAAGACGCAGTTTATCAATCAGATATGAAAAAAGTCTTCCAATGGTATCAACTTCTCAACGACAAAGGTCTCTTAGACTTCACAGTTGAAGAAAATACAGAAGAAACAAAATAACCTAAAGATTAACATAGGTCGTCATTCGACGACCTTTTTTGTATATAAGCCATGAAGAAAATCACAGACTTCCGTTTAATAGAGAAAAAGGGATGGGCAAAGTCGACATATCTTTTGCTTCAGTCTGACGAGCCTCTAGAAGAAATCAAGGCCGGTCAGTTTGTGCAGGTTCGCGTTGATGATGCACAGCACACTTATCTCCGTCGTCCGATATCAATTCACGACGTCGACTATCAAAATCGTACAATAACATTATTGGTTCAAAGAGTAGGCGAGGGCTCAAACAAAATCGCTGACACAGAACTCAACGACACATTAAATATAATATATCCTCTCGGCAATGGCTTCTCAATGCCAGAAGATAAGACTAAAAACGTCATCCTCGTCGGTGGCGGTATCGGCATCGCTCCGTTGTATTATCTCGGTAAGATGTTGAAGGAGAATGGTGTCGAACCTCAGTTCTTGCTCGGTGGACGTTCAAAGAGCGACCTCATTATGCTTGAAGATTTTGAATCTGTCGGTAAGGTTTATATCACAACAAACGACGGCTCATTAGGCGAAGAAGGTTTTGTGACACAGCACTCAATCTGGAAAGAAAAGAAATTCGACATGATTTATACCTGCGGTCCTAAGCCAATGATGATGGCTCTGACCAAGATGGCTCGTGAAAATAATATCGACTGCGAAGTGTCGTTGGAAAACCTCATGGCATGCGGTCTCGGCGCTTGTCTATGCTGCGTGGAAAACACCATAGAAGGTCACGTATGTGTTTGTAAAGAAGGTCCTGTAATCAATATAAATAAATTGTTATGGTAAACGAAATAATACAACTCGGTAAAGGTCTCACACTGAAGAATCCTGTGATGACAGCATCAGGAACCTTCGGCTATGGCGAAGAATATGCCGACTTCATCGATTTGTCAAAACTCGGCGGAATACTCGTCAAAGGAACAACATTGAATCATCGCGAAGGCAACCCATATCCTCGTATGGCTGAGACTCCTTCGGGAATGCTCAACGCTGTCGGACTTCAAAACAAAGGCATCGACTATTTCGTTGAGACAATTTATCCAAGAATAAAAGACATCGACACAAATATGATTGTCAACGTCTCGGGTTCAACGATAGAAGACTATTGCGCAGTGGCAGAAAAAGTCAACGCTTTAGAAAATATCCCTGCTATCGAACTCAACGTTTCATGCCCTAACGTGAAACAAGGCGGCATGGCATTCGGCGTCACAACTACAGGCATCGAACAAGTAGTGAGCGCAGTGAGAAAAGTATACGACAAGCACCTTATCGTAAAACTTTCTCCTAATGTGACAAGCATAGCAGACTTGGCATTGGCAGCGGAAGCATCAGGCGCAGACTCTGTTTCATTGATTAACACGCTTCTCGGTATGGCTATCGACGCTGAAAAGAGAAGACCAAAGTTATCGACAGTGACAGGCGGTTTGTCGGGAGCATGCGTCAAGCCAATCGCGTTGAGAATGGTATGGCAAGTCGCTAAAGCAGTGAAAATTCCAGTAATAGGATTAGGCGGCATCTCATCAGCTACAGACGCTATCGAGTTCTTGCTCGCAGGCGCATCAGCGATAGAAATCGGTACAGCCAACTTCATCGATCCAACAATCACAGTTAAGGTCGCTCAAGGCATCGTTGAATATTGCGAACGCCACGGATTCAAGAACGTCAGCGACTTGACTGGAGCTTTGGAGTGTTGAAATATAATAATTGTAGAGACGCGTCAATGTTTCCTTAAAAAATAAACACACGTTGACACGTCTCATTAGTTGTGAATTTTTGACATGCTTATTTGTCAAAAAAAATCTCCAAAACATTTTTACTTTTTGGAGTAAAATTGTAAATTTGCGCAAAATTTTAAAAAATATACTAAGAAAGATATACTATGGGAAGAGCATTTGAATACCGCAAAGCGGCTAAGATGAAAAGATGGGGTCACATGTCAAGAGTGTTCCCAAAACTCAGTAAGATGATCACAATCGCAGCTAAAGAAGGCGGCGCAGATCCAGATATGAACCCAAGATTGCGTCAAGCTATCATCAATGCTAAGGCAGAAAACATGCCTAAGGATAACATCGATGCTGCTATAAAAAGAGCTACAGCGAAAGACGCTGCCGACATGGTTGAAATCGTTTACGAAGGTAAAGGACCAGCTGGCGTTCTCGTAGTTGTAGAATGTGCTACAGACAACACAACACGTACTGTCGCTAACGTACGTTCTTACTTTAATAAATGCGGAGGTTCTTTAGTTCCATCAGGTTCTTTAGAATTTATGTTCAGCCGTAAAGCTGTCTTCGAACTCGAATTGCCAGAAGGCATGGACGTTGAAGAAATCGAACTCGAACTCATCGACGCAGGTCTCGAAGAAATCGAAGCAACAGAAGAAGGCGTAATCGCTTTGTCAGAATGGACGGCATTCGGTACAATGCAAACAGCATTGGAAAAACTCGGCATCAACGTTAAGAAAGCTAACTTGCAACGTTTCCCTAACAGCCCAGTAGCATTCTCAGCAGAAGATGTTGAAGCAATCGAAAAATTCCTTGAAAAAGTAGAAGACGACGAAGACGTACAATCAGTCTATACTAACATGGAATAATAAAAAAACAAAAAATATGTGGTGGAAAAAGACAGCTTTCGGGCTGTCTTTTTTTTTAGTCACCAAGACACCGAGACGCCGAAACGCCAAGTAGAGACGTCACCCCAGTGGCGTCTCAATCCCCAGTGGCGTCTCGCGCAAAGAGCCCGACGGCGTAGCCGGAACGCCCAGATCAGCTGTCAGTAGTTTAAATTTGAAAACGGATGCGTCTTTGCATTTGGAACTGCATTCAAAATAAAAACAAATTTTTGTTTTGATTTTAAAAAAATATTTTTTACTTTAGAGGTGCTGTTTTTTAAAGTAAAATTGGTGTATAATAAATTAAAAACCAATTGGTTATGAGAAAAATGATAAGGTTTTTATTTTGTGCAATCGTGTTCTGTATGATAATTTTATCAGAGAATAAAGTGTTGCAGGCTCAGAATGACTCGT
>JAZQYR010000022.1:0-46440 GCA_045633585.1 Bacteroidales bacterium | reverse complement strand
ACAATACAATCAATGTTTCAGACTTTGCAAATGGCGTTTACGTCATGAAGGTCAGAACAGACAATGGTGAATCATTCCAACGTTTCATCAAGAAATAACAATTGATGACTAAGGCTATTGAACTAAGGCCATTGAACTTTGATTCTTAGTTCAATAGCCAGAAGCTTTAGTTTAAAAAAATCGTCACGAGTTTCGTGGCGATTTTTTTGTTAAAAAAGTATTTTGATGTTTTAAAAAAAAATCTTACCTTTGAGGTCCAAAATTAAGATGTCATGACTTTTCAACCAGACGAAAAATATACATTCTTAAATCTCAAAGAAAGAGACAGATTTTAATTTGCTATGAGCAGAGAGCTGTGAGCACCGAGCATGGCTTCTGCGTATTATGATTTGTGGGCTCATTGCTCAATGCCCATTGCTCGGAGCAATCAAAATAGAATTCAATAAAAATAAATATTAACACAAAAAAATAAATATCATGGAATTACCATTTGCAGAATCATGGAAGATCAAGATGGTCGAACCTATTAAAAAAAGTACACGTGAAGAACGTGAACAATGGATGAAAGAAGCACATTACAATTTGTTCAACTTAAAAGCTGATCAAGTTTACATCGACTGTTTGACAGACTCAGGTACTGGCGCTATGAGCGACCGTCAATGGGCTGCTATGATGATGGGCGATGAAAGCTACGCTGGTTCATCTTCATTCTTCCGTCTTAAAGAAGTTATCACACGCCTCACAGGCTTCGAATATGTTATCCCAACACACCAAGGTCGTGCAGCTGAAAACGTTCTCTTCAGCCACCTCGTAAAGAACGGCGACATCGTTCCTGGTAACTCACACTTCGACACAACAAAAGGCCACATTGAAAGCCGTAAAGCTTTCGCAGTTGACTGTACAGTTGACGAAGCAAAAGACACACAATTAGAAGTTCCTTTCAAAGGTAATGTCGACGTTAAGAAACTTGAAAAAGTTCTCGCTGAAAACGCAGAAAAAGTTCCTTTCGTTATCGTTACTGTTACAAATAACACAGCAGGTGGTCAACCTGTATCAATGCAAAACCTCCGCGAAGTTAGAGAAGTTGCTAACAAATATGGCAAACGCGTTATCTTCGACTCAGCACGTTTCGTTGAAAATGCTTACTTCATCAAAACACGTGAAGCTGGTTATGCAGACAAGACTATCAAAGAAATCGTTAAGGAAATGTACCAATATGCAGACGGTATGACAATGTCAGCTAAGAAAGACGGTATCGTTAACATGGGTGGTTTCATCGCTACACGTCACGAAGACTGGTACGAAGGCGCAAAACGTTTCTGCATCCCATTTGAAGGCTTCCTCACATACGGTGGTATGAACGGTCGTGACATGGACGCTTTAGCAGTCGGTCTCGATGAAAATACAGAACTCGACAACATCGAAACACGTATCAAACAAGTTCAATACCTCGCAGCAAAATTAGACGAATACGCCATCCCTTACCAACGTCCTGTTGGTGGTCACGCTATCTTCGTTGACGCTGCCCGCGTTCTCACAAACGTTCCTAAAGGAGAATTCCCAGCACAAATGCTCGCTATCGAATTATATCTCGAAGCTGGTGTTCGTGGTTGCGAAATCGGTTACATCCTCGCTGACCGTGACCCTGTCACACGCGAAAACCGCTTCGGTGGCTTAGACCTTCTCCGTCTCTGCATCGCTCGCCGCGTTTATACAAACAACCACATGGATGTTATCGCAGCAGCATTGAAGAACGTTTACGACCGTCGTAACGAAATCAAACACGGCGTACGTATCACATGGGAAACAGAACTCATGCGTCACTTCACAGTTCATTTAGAACCAATTAAATAATAGATATAATTAACTAAGGCTTTTGAGCTAAGAACTAAGAACTTTGGAAAATTTTCAAGGTTCTTAGTTCTTTTCAGATACATTGGTTCAACTGCCTTAGTTCAATAGCCTTAGTTCAATATGTTAAACATCCTTTTCATCATCGCTCTCACATCGCCAGTAGCGATTGCTTCAACAGCTTTCAGCGTTAATAATGAACAATTGACAATTAGTAATTTACAGTTAGGTTGTAAATTGATGTTCGCTCTTATATTGGCATTGGGTCAGGGTGTGATGTATTCGCTTGGCGATTTGCTCGGCGGGACATTCATGCATCTCGTCGCAAAGTATTCACAGTGGATAGTATTGGCATTATGTTTTTCCATTTTTTACAGGATGTTGATAAATACCTTAAAGATAAAAAACGGTAGCAACTTATATTTCGTAGAGAGTAAAAAACAATTGTTGCTTCTCTCAATAGCATTAGGAATCAATGCTTTTATAGCAGGACTTATGTCTGAATTCTTGCCGATGTTCCAAAAATTGACACCTTATATTTTAATGGCAGCCGGCTTTGTCTGGTCTATAGTCGCGATGCTGATACCATTCTCCAAAATGAAACTCACATTCAATAGCCTTTTGAATCTCATTTTAGCATTTGTGATATTGGTTAAGGGATTTTTGGAGCTTGTTTAAAATTCAAAAACTCAAGGATTCCTAACTCATAATTCTTAACTTTTAACTAAAAAAAATCTTCAGTCTTTAGTCTTTAGTCTGTTGACTTTTACTATCTTTGTAGGCTTAAATATTGTTTGCAAAGTATGTTTCATTTAACGAAGATTTTTCATTTCGAAGCGGCTCATGCCTTGAAAGGATATGATGGTCGTTGTCGTAATATTCATGGTCATTCATACGAGATGCGTGTCACTATAAAGGGAAATCCTATTATGGATGATAATAATCCTAAGAACGGAATGGTGATGGATTTCGGTGACCTGAAAAAAATCGTAAATGAAGAAATAATAGACCATTACGATCACGCTTTTGTAATAAATCATCAGATGTCTGAAGAATTTATTGAAGAAGTGAGACTTCATTATGATAGAGTCATCATCGTTCCTTTCCAGCCTACCACAGAGATGATACTCCTTGATTTCTCGACAAAAATCAAGAAAAGATTGCCAGAAGGAATACAACTCGTCAAGATATTCCTTAAAGAAACAGAAGGCTCTTATGCCGAATGGATAGAAGAATAATTAATATTAACTTAACATAATAATCATGAAAAAATCATTACATTTATTATTAACATTAGCATTGTTTGTTTGCAACATCGCCTTATATGCCGACGGCGATGAAAATTCTATGCAAGTGACAATAGGTACTGAATTAAAAGTAGACGAGACGCCTTTTGTCAATAAATATTGCTATTCATGGAATGAGACTATCTATCAAGGAGATGAGATTGGCGGCGAGTGTACTATCAATGCTATTTCTTACCATAGCGTAGTGGAGAACACGCCATTCCCAATAGTATTGGATCAATTGGATGTCTATATGGCTGTCACGGAAAAGAATGCATTCACTTCAGACATAGACTGGGTTCCAACAAGTTCTCTTATTAAAGTTTATAGCGGAAAAAATGTTACCATCGGCGATACACCATGGGAAAAGATAACTTTAGACGTTCCTTTCTATTTCAATGGCAGAGGTAATCTCGCAGTTGTCGTAGCTAAAAAGACTATGGGCTATAATTCTAAGTTGAAATGGTATTATACAGAAGATGAATACACTTCAACGCTTTATTATGCAAATGACGCCAATTCAAATATCGCTGACGTTCCTCCAACAACAAACGACAAAGGTAACAGAATGACTTACAGAGCCAACATTATGTTAGATGTTGTTTATGGCGAGTTGAAAAGTCCTATTGTGGTATCTCCAAATCCTATAGATATGGGATTACGTCCTTCAGGCGCATGGACAAGCCCTATCACTGTGAATATGTCGACAGACTCATTGCAAGCTAGCATCTTGTCAATGGAATCATCAAACAAATATTTCATCTTGTCAAGCTATGAAACTCCTATAAATGTCACAAAAGAAAGTCCAGCTTCAATTAGAATCAAGAATGCTGAAAGCAATGTCATCGGTGAGATGAAAGGTCAGTTTATAGTGACATCAAACTATGGCGAGACCGTTGTTGATATAAAAGCTGTTACATATGATCCAGTCAGCCCTGACGTATGGGAAAAAGCAGCAGAAGTGAAGTCATATCCTTATGCTCACACTCCTGATTTCGATAAGATATACAACAACTATTATTTGCCAGGTGAAACACAAGACGGCCCTGACGCTGTATACAAACTCACTCTTGACGAACCAACAACATTGTCGGTCGGTGTCAACGGTGAAAATGCAAAGATGGCATTGTATTCACAGAACTTCGGTGGCAAAGGCGGTCCTGACGCTGACAACTACTATGGCGCAGATATAGACCCAGACCAACCATTAGACCCTGAATTTCCAGAAGTGGAAATGCCAGAAGTGAAAGGCAACTCATTCTCATTTAATTTCAATGATGGAAATTTGAACGAATGGAGAACAATAGATGCCGACAAGGATAATTTCAACTGGCATTATGTATCAAGTGGAGCAGGCGAGGGCGTGAAATGTATCGCTTCTTATTCTTACGATATGTCTTCTGCAACAAGTCTTACACCAGACAACTACATCGTTACAAAAGGTGCTTATACAATAGACGTAAATTCAGTCCTTGAATTTGATATCAAAGCTACTGAAGATTACTATACAAATGAAAAATATGCAGTCGTAGTTTCTTTAGATGGTATTAACTTTGAAACTATTGGCAAAGAAACATTTACGAATGCTGATTGGAACCATAAGACAGTATCTCTTTCAGAATATGCAGGAAAAGATGTTGTTATCGGTTTCCGTCACTTTGAAACAGGAACAAAGTCATTCGCTATATTCGTTGATGACGTAAAATTGACTCCAGGTCGTGGCGAAAGATACGTTAAGTCAGAGAGATACACAGTGCCAGCAGGTACTTATTATCTCGCTGTTTCAGCAACAGAACGCTTCTCTGTAAATATCAATGCTGCTACAGAAAACGGCTACAACCCTGTTACAGAAGTCCTCGCTCAGGAAATCGATGATGACAACGTCAAACTCGCTTGGAGCTTCGGCTTCATCGAAAATGGCATAGAACTCAGCAATAATAAGTTGTCAAAGACAAGAGAAAGCGAACAGAAGACAGTGTTGGGATATAATGTCTACAGAAGAAATACTTTAAACGATGCAGCAGCAGAACTCGTCGCTGAAAATGTTACAGACACTACTTACACTGATGCTGCTTGGAACACAATGACAATGGGTCTCTATCAATGGGGCGTATCTGTAATATATGACGCAGGCAATGACACTGAATATGAAACAGGTGTGACTTATTCAAATACAGTTGGCAAAGATATGTTCACTTCTTTGAGCGTTGTCGTAGATACAGAAAACGGTGCATCTCCAGCTGGAACAAAAGTAACGTTCTATAACGTTTACGAACCTTCTTTCAAATATGAAGTCACATTGGATGAGACAGGAACATACAACTGGGATTCATTCCGCAGAGGAACATACAGATATTCAATGTCATTGGATGGCTATAAACAAGGTCCTAAAAATGAATTGTTAGAGGTATGGGATGAAACATCATTGGAATATACATTTGAAGAAATGTTCATCCTTGGCGACCTCTTCGTTTCTTCAACAGGATGGGCGATGTGGAACGATGAAGCTGAGTCTTATCAAGTTAAGTTAGATGGTGAATTGGTGGCAGATGTGTCAACAAATTATTACCAATACGATGTTGAAACTCTCGTTAAAGGTCAAGAATACACCACAACAGTCGTTGGCACAAAAGAAATGGAATACACTTGGGTTTATAACGGCTGCGACGACTTGGTACAAGCTAACAATTATGAAATCGATGTAGATGGCAAAGAGGTCTCTGTATATTGGACACTTCCAGTAAAAGACTTCTCCGCTTCAGAATTCAGATTTGACTTTGAAGATGAGACTTTGAACGGCTGGATGGCAATAGACGCTGATGGCGACGGCCATACATGGTTGAATTCATTTGCTTATACTCAAGATGAATGCGGATATAAGAGCTATCATAGCGCAATGTCACATTCAAGCTTACAGACATCAGCGCTAACACCAGACAACTATCTCGTGACAGTAAAGAAATATCTCGTTACAGAAAAGTCACAACTTCGTTTTATGGTAAGTGCTGAAAACAAAAACGTACCAGAAGAACACTATGGCGTAGCTGTTTCAACAAAGAGCAATTACAATATGGCTGACTTCAAGATGGTGTTGGAAGAAACATTGCCAAAAGAAGAATCAGGATCAACACATGGCGTGTGGTATAGCAGATCTGTTGACTTGAGTGAATATGCAGGACAGGAAGTATATATCGCATTCCGTCATTACAATTGCAGCGACCAATTCTGGATCAATATAGATAATGTTGAATTGACAACATCTGATTCAAGAGGTCACGAAGGCGAATGGATCTATTATGAAGATGGTAAGAGCTATGACGCTATGGGCTTGCAAGGCGGCTCTTCATTCTATTGGGGTATGATGTTCCCTGCAGAAGATATGAAGAAATATGCAGGTCGCTCATTGACAAAAGTGTCGATGTTCGACTTCGCAGCTCACGAAGGTAGATTCATGATTTACTTCGGCGGCGATAATGCTCCAGGTACTTTGGTACATACTCAAGACTATAAAGGTACAGCTTCTAAAGAATATATTGAATACGAATTGACAACACCTGTCGATATCTCTGGCGAACAAAACGTATGGGTCGTATTCAATAACTATACAGGCCAATATGTGGCTCCTAACTGTGTCGGCCCAACAAATGCTAATGGTCGTTGGTTCTCACTCGATGGTAACAATTGGGTTGATATGTTGATATCTTATGGATATAACCTCACATGGCAAATCCGCGCTTACGTGGAAGAAGAACTTGTTCCTAACCCAACAGATTTGGATGTCGTCGGCGCGATGTTGTTCCGTGATGGTGAATTACTGACAGAACAGCCTATAACAGAAGAGAAGTTTGTTGAAATACTCGCAGAATACGGCGAATATGAATACTCATTGAGAGTCGTTTATGGTGGCGAAGAAGAAACATATTACGCGATGTCATGCCCACAAACCTTAAGCCTTAACCATATTATGAAATGTGCTGCTCCAAGTAACTTCCACGCATCATCTTCTATAGATGCTGGTAGAATAGGTACAAAATTGGAATGGCCTTACACATTGCACGGCAGCGATTGGTTGTATTATGACAATGGTATTAATGAGTCTGCTTTAGGTTATTCAGCTTCTACATGCTTCTGGGGTGTTATGTTCCCATCAGAAGAGTTGGGATTCTATAACGGAACAATGGTAACTAAAGTGGCTTTGTTTGACTATGCAAGCCACGATGGTGAATTCTATATCTATTATGGTGGCGACGAAGCTCCTGAATTGATGATTCATAGCCAGCCTTATGAATGTACAGGTACAAAGAAATTCGTTGAGTTTGAATTGACATCACCTATACCTATCGACGCATCAGTGAATTTATGGGTAGTATTCCATAACCTTAACGGTAGCTGGGTGGCTCCTATATGTAAAGATACAGGAAATAAAAACGGTCGTTGGATGTCACCAGACGGTATGAACTGGGCTGACGTTGGTGTTATTCCAGATTTGGCAGGAACATTCATGGTACGCGCTTTCGTAAGCAGCACTAGAGGCGAAATGTCATTGGGCGGAGAACGCAGTGATGCAGAATTGTTACACTATAATGTATATCGCGGAACATCATTGGATAATGTGGAAGTCATAGCTAAACCAACAGCAGGATATTACTTCGACGAAGTTGAAAAAGGCACTTATTACTATCAAATTACAGCTACTTACGCTGAAGGTGATGTGATTTGTGAATCAGAACCAGCTCAATCATTCTTTGAACCAGAAAACAATTACATTATGGTTGAAGTGACTGCGATAGAAGAAAACGGTGTCAGCGCTGTTATGCTTTATCCTAACCCAACAAACAGCAACTTGAACATAACAGCTGAAGGCTTGAAACGCATCACAGTCATAAATACATTGGGTCAGGCGTTGTATGACAGAGATGCTAATTCAGACAACGAAATGCTTGATATGTCAAGCTACGATGCTGGCATCTATATGGTTCGCATAGTGACAGAAAAAGGAATGACAACACAAAGAGTGTCTGTTGTTAAATAAGAATTGAGGAATTAAGGAATTGAGGTAATCCTCAAATCCTCATCATCATCCCCATCAAATCCTAAAAAAATGTGGAGACAAAATCTCCACATTTTTTTTATCTTTGCATTATGATATCAATACAAAATCTTAGCATGCAGTTTACCGGTGAGGATCTCTTCACCGATATTAATTTTATGATTCGTGAAAAGGATAGGATAGGCCTTGTCGGTAAAAACGGCGCAGGCAAGACGACTCTCATCCGACTCCTTTGCGGCCTTGAACAGCCATATAAAGGCGACGTGATAATGTCTGATGACGTCACCATCGGCTATCTTCCTCAAGAGAAAAACGTACATAGTACTAAAACTGTCCTTGACGAAGCGATGACGGCATTTGAAGAATATTACGAGATAGAACGTCAATTGGCAAAATTGCAAGATGAGTTATCTAACAGAGAAGATTACGAAAGCACATCGTATCAGCGTCTTTGTGAGAAGATGAGCCATCTTAACGAACGTTTGGCTATTATGGGCGGTCATTCCATTGAAGGGGAAGCTGAACAGATTCTCATAGGTCTCGGCTTTGACCATAATGATATGCAACGTCAGATGAATGAGTTCAGCAACGGATGGCAGATGCGTGTGGAACTCGCTAAGATTTTGCTCCGTAAACCGAAATTGCTTCTCCTCGACGAACCTACCAACCACCTCGATATCGAGTCAATACAATGGCTTGAAGGCTTCCTTAAAAATTATTATGGTTCTATATTTATGGTGTCGCACGATAGAGCGTTCCTCGATCATATTACCATAAGAACAATAGAGATTTCTTGCGCTAAGATTTACGATTATAAATGTTCTTACTCTGAATTTATTGAGAGGAGAGAAGAACGTATTGACATCCAGAAATCGGCTTACGATAACCAGCAGCGCGAGATAAAGGAAATCGAAGCGTTCATCGAGAGATTCAGATATAAAGCCACTAAGGCCAAGCAGGTGCAGTCTCGAGTGAAGCAGCTGGAGAAGATGGACGTGGTGCAGATCGACGACCAGGATAAGTCGGCGATGCATTTCAAGTTTCCGCCAGCACCGCATTCCGGCAAGGTGACACTCGAACTTAATAATGTTTCGAAGTCGTACGGCGAGAAAAACATTCTTAATAACATAAATCTTCTCATACCACGTGGAGAGAAAATCGCATTCGTGGGACGTAACGGCGAAGGTAAGTCAACCTTGTCAAAGATTATCGCCGGCGTGCTTGACTATGAAGGCGAGGTGAAACTCGGACATGAGGTGCAGATAGGTTATTATGCGCAAAACCAGCAAGACATGCTTGACCCTGAGAAGACGGTGTTTGAAACCCTCGATGATGTGGCAACAGGTGATATGCGCGTGAAGGTGAAGTCGCTGCTCGGCGCATTCCTCTTTAGCGGTGAGGCGATAGAAAAGAAAGTCAAAGTGCTTTCTGGTGGCGAGAAAGCTCGCTTGTCGCTCGCTAAGATGCTGCTGTTCCCAACGAATCTGCTCATCCTCGACGAGCCTACAAACCACCTTGATATGTTGTCGAAAGACATCCTCAAATCGGCTCTCATACAGTTCGACGGTACGCTGATAATAGTCTCTCACGACCGTGATTTCTTGCAAGGTCTTACAAATAAAGTATATGAGTTCAAGAAACCTAATATAAAGGAATATATCGGCGATATCTATGATTTCCTTGAAGAGAAAAAAATGAAAGAACTCGACGAGCTTAACAAAAAACAGAAATCACAACCGACAGAAAATGTCGTCTCGCAAGGTAAGCTTGATTACGAACTGAAGAAACAGAACGACAGAGAGATAAAACGTATCGAGAGAGAAATAAAGAAAATCGAAGAACAAATCGAAGCTGTTGAACTTGAAATAGCAGAAATGGATGATATCATGTCATCGCCTGATAAACATCCTAATATAACCCTCGATAACGATTGGTATAATCGTTACGGCGAGAAGAAAAATAAACTGCAATCCTTGATGGAAGAGTGGGAAGAAAAGTCAATGAGTCTTTAATAAACATAAATAGAAAGCGAGCAGAAATCAATTCTACTCGCTTTTATAATTTTCAATTTTCAACTTTCAATTTGTTATTCACTGGATTTGCATAAATCTTAAGGAATATTTCTTCCAGCTCTTTCATGTTTTCTTCATTTGCGCAAGGCAGTTTGCACAAACCTGTTTTCATGTAACCAACGAATTTTTCTTTGTCTTCTACAGTATAGAATTCTTCGTAAGTATGAGCATTATTGAGAATGTCGTGAGCTATATAGTTGGTTTTATATAATTTATAAGCTTTATATATTCTCTTGTCCATTATCTCGGTGAGGGTAGTGAACTTTGTGTTTTTCTCAAATTGGTCGCAATATTCCAGTTCTTCTTTTGTGATGCTTGGTGTCACAGAGATGTTTATCTGACCTTTTGGCTGCATGATGCCGGAGATGATGCTTCTTAAGTCTTCACCTGGTTCCTTGACGTATTTCTGGAAGCTTGAGATATAGAGTTCCAGTGTTTTATAGAAGTCGCAAGGCTCGTATTCGTAAGATATTGCTACAGGAGTGATGTTGATTTCTTCAAAGTTTTCAACGAAAGGCTTGTCGTTGCCTAATGAGAACATCTTCAATACGCCGAGTTCTGTCTTGTCGTCGCCATCTTTTGTTCTTCCGTTACGTTGAGCGATCCATACGGATTCTTTCTTTTCGTTGATGACGTAGCGCATGTATTCAGATGCCAAGACAGAGTCTCTGTATAAATCCTTGGCATTGCTGCTGCGCATGATCTTGAACATCTTATTGACGCCAGCGAGGTCAATGACGAAATCGCCTTGCAATAAGTTGTTGCCGATAGCAACTTCAAAGCATTCTAAATTATTAAGAGCAAATACGTAACATAAAATAGCTGCGTCTAAAGCGATATCTCTGTGATTGCTTACGAACATATTGCTGCTGCCTTTTTTGACGTTTTCAATACCGCTATATGTGAAATTTGTAGATGTCTTTTTGAGAATGTTTTCAACTGCATCGCGCATAAAACCGTATTGGAAGTCTTTTACGGTTTTATATTCTTTCATGTTTTTGATATATTCTTCAGCGTTGGTGTTGAGGAATACAGAATTAATGACGATAGGCAGATATTCGTGATTTGTGATTCTTTTTATCGCATCATCAAACTCACTCTCATTATAAGGCCTTATACTGTCAAATTTTTCCATAATCATTGTTTTAAAAAATCTTTAGTTGTAAAAATAAAACGGCATCAAAGCTTGTACTCCTTCTGTTTGGTTTAATCTCTCTAATGCTTCGAGGTACTTTACTTTATCTCCCAATTTATTCTTTAAAATTGTTTTTGTGTAATATTCTTGTTTATCTGTATTTAACAGACTTTCGAACATATCTTCTTGTTTAGGGAATTCTTTTATTGAATAAGATTCCAATCCTGCTTTTTCAGCAGCGTAAGCTATAGCTTGTTCTATGCCTCCGAGTTCATCAACCAAGCCTAGTTCTATTGCATCGCTACCGCACCATACTCTGCCTTGTGCTATGCTGTCGACGAATGTCTTACGTAGATTTCTTGTTTCAGATACCAATGTGATGAAGTCGTCGTATGTATCGGTGACGTGTTTCTGCATCATTTTTAATTGGTAAGGAGTCATTGGTTTTGTGAGCGTTCCGAAGTCAGAGTTTTCGTTTGTCTTTGCTTCGTCGAATGTCAAACCGAGTTTATCGTTCATAAAACCTTTGAGGTTAGGGAACGTTCCGAATACGCCGATGGAACCTGTCAATGTGCTAGGGTCAGCGAAGATGTAATCTGAACTTGATGAGATCCAGTAACCGCCTGATGCAGCGTAATTACCCATTGATACGATGAAAGGCTTTTCTTTTGCTGCTAACTCAACTTCGCGACGAATTACTTCTGATGCTAATGCGCTGCCGCCAGGAGAACAGACTCTCATAACGATAGCTTTGACATTCTTGTCGTTTCTAGCGGCTCTGATGGCCTTAGAAAGGCTCTCGCCTCCGATAGTTGTTTCATCGCCTTCACCGTCAATGATTTGTCCTTCTGCATATACGATGCCTATTTTATTCTCTCCATTATATAACTCAGGACGTACTTTGGCGTATTGTGCGTTTTTGATAAGATTTAATTTCTTGTCGTTGCTGAGGTTGAGAAGTTGATGTAATCTGTCAATAATTTCATCTCTGTACATAAGTCCATCGATGAACTTGTTTTCTAATGCGGTTTCTGGTTCAAACATAATAGTCAGGTCGTCCGCCATTTTGTTAATGACTTTTACATCGATTCCACGAGAAACACTGATGTCATTGCAGATAGTTTTCCATACGGAATTGAGTAAGACTGTTGTCTGCTCACGATTGGCATCGCTCATCTTGTCAAGGAAATAAGGCTCAACAGCGCTTTTGAATTTGTTGTTCTCAGGTCTGATGATTTGCATCTCAATGTCTAGCTTGTCAAAAAGATGTTTGTAGAACATATTTTGAGATGCCATGCCGTGAATGTCGAGAACTCCATCAGGGAACATGTATATTTCGTTAGAAACACTTGCAAGATGATATGCGCTTTGTGAGTATGCTTCAGAATAACTTACGATGAATTTTCCGGATTTCTTGAATTCATCTAATTCATTTCTAATCTCTTCTATGTTAGCTGTTGATGTTCCTATTTGTGATAATTCCAAGAATATACCAGAGATGTTAGGATCTGTCGCTGCAGCTTTGATATTATTCAAAATATCGTTTAAGCCAGCATTGTCACTTACTTTGAAAGATGATCCTGTGAATGTAAATCCTAAGTCGTTGCTGTTAGTGCGTTCTGGTATCTCATAGTTGAGAGTCATATACAAAATGCTTTGTGGCTTTATTTTTACAGCTGTGTCTGAGGATGCTATTATGGAGGATACGACACTTGTGACTAATATTATAAAAAGCACAACCAATAACAAGGCAGAACCTAAAAATGATGCAAAGAATGTCTTGAAAAATGATTTCATAGATTAAACTTATTTTGCCTCAAAGATACAATTTTTTTTAATTTTGCGCAAAACAAAAGTGAATATGACGGGACATTCTTTTATTCTATTGGGCTCTAATTTGGGTGAACGTGAATCATTGATTAAACAGGCTATTGCGATGATAGGAGAGAGTTGCGGTGAAATAGTGGCGTGCTCTAAAATATATGAAACGGAGCCTTGGGGTTTTGTCGCTGAAAACAACTTTTTAAATCAAGTTGTTATGCTTAAAACTGAACTAGGACCTCATGAATTATTGAAGGAATTGTTGTCGATAGAAGCGGTTTTAGGACGACAAAGGGATGAGAATAAAAAAGGTTATGCATCACGTCCGATGGACTTGGATATTTTGTATTATGATGATTTGATTGTCAATGACGACGATTTGATTCTGCCACATCCGCGCTTGCATATGCGACGCTTCACTTTGTTGCCATTATGTGATATTTCTCCCGACTTAGAACATCCGTTGTTAAAAAAGACAAATAAGCTTCTTCTTGAAGAATGCGAAGACGATTCTAAAGTTTATGGTTTATAATAAAAAAAAGCTACTCACTTCAATGAGTAGCTTTTTTTGATATTCGATAGTCTGTATCTTATTTCACTGTTGTGATAACGATGCTAGCGCGACGTAATTGTGGGAATAAGTCTTTGACTTCAGGATTTGATTTCAATATCTCTTGCAATGTTGCTTCTGGGTTTTCAGAATTCTTAAGTTGTTCGATGATATTGTCTTTTCCTTCGATGTCAGAGTTTGCTAAAGAAGCGTAGAGACCTTCCCAGTCAGCGCCTTTATTTGTTATTTCGATACGTTCTTCATCTATTTCACCGAGTTCGTTTTGGATGATTTTAGCTGCTTGTTCTGCACGTTTAAGAGCAAGACGTTCGTTGAGATCTTTGCCGCCTTCTGGTGAAGCGTAGCCTTCAATGATGACTCTATTGACTGCTGAGCCGTCGTTTACTTGTAATGAAGCCTTGTCAATAGCATAGATGTTTGTTTGTGTCTTGACTTTTTCAGCACCATTCTTAGGGAATGAGATATCGCTATAGTTATTGTTGATGACTGTAGCTCTGCTCAAATCTTTGAATGAGTCGTCGCATTCTGTTTGAGGTCTGTTAGCTTCGTATTCATCGATAGCGTCTTTGATAGCTTGTTTGAGCTCTTCTGGTGTGATGCAAGAAGGTTTGTTGTCTTCTTGTTCTGCTTTTTGTTGTTCAAGAGCTTCTTGGATAGCTTCTTTTACTTCTTCAGGAGTTATGCAGCATTCATCTTCTTGGCAGTTCTTGTTGAATTTGTAACGTAAACCAATGTTGAATGTTGATATAGCATCGTTTCTCTTGCCTGATTTGATACAATCTAACAATTCAGTTTGTGTGAAGTATGTTGTAGCGTCTGCATACAAGTCTGTTCTATCTGTAACATTATAAGCCAATTCAATACCGACAGGTAATGTCAAAGAGGTTTCTCTGTTTTTAAAACCTTCACCTTTGGTATTGTATGTCTCGTCGTTGTTGTATCCGATTTGTTTTATTCCGCTACCCCATTCGCTGTTATAGAAAGCTGTTGTTGTTTTGTATTGTAAATATCCGACACCAACATGAGGATATAATTCAAGTCTTTTGTCGGTTGTCTTTGCTATCAGTCCGATTACGTCTGCTGCAAAGTTAACAGAACCTTGGATGTAATCGCTTTCCAAAACGGCCCAAAGACCTCTTCTTTGACCTGTAATGCTACCTTTACCGATTCTTCCGTAGATTCTGTAGTAGTCGCCGAAGTTGTAACCTACACCTATATTAATATTACTCTTCATAGAGCTGAAGTTGGCTTTGTTGTCTCCGAATAAGAATGAAGCACCGCCGTCAACTGCTAAATACCAATATTTGCTGCAGTCTGCACTGACTTTGATGAGTTGGTCACCTTGATAACGAGGACCTTTCTTCAAATTAAACTTATAGTTTGCGCCTAAATTGAAACTATAGAACCAGTCGTTATTATAGTCACCATTTGTGCCTTCTACAAGGTCAGTGTCGCAATATGTTGCTATAAAATCGAAAGATATTTTCCATCTGTCTGTTATAGCGTAGTTTAATTCAAGGCCGAGAGGTAATGTAGCAACGACTTTTCTGTTTTGTAAACCATTGCCGCTAGTGAGGCTTTCGCCTTTTTCGTAACCTATTTTGCTGTATGTGCTGCCATCTTCATTAAGTGCGTTGAGTCTGTATTGAATTTGACCTACACCGATATGTGGCAATGCAGCAAATCTTCTGTCTGGTTTGTATCCGAAGATGATGCCGACCAAGTCAAATGTTAAATTGATATTTGTTTCAAGGTAGTTTAACTTGTCTATGATAATGTCGTTGAATCCGCCGTTTAAACTTCCGTAACCAAGGTTAAGTTTTAAACCGACATATGGATCAAATTGATAGCCAAGTCCTAAATGTCCGTTGTAACCTAATTTTAGAGATGTGTTTTCTCCATCCAAAATGCCTAACCCAAAATCACCGCTTAAGTAGATGTACCTTGAAAAATCAGCTTTTGTTTCTGTGGTTGTTTCTGTGGTTGTTTCTGTGGCAACAACTTCTTCGTTACTGCTTTGAGCATATGTTGTCAATGAAATTGCAACGAAAGCAAAGAGTAACATGACTTTTGAGAAATTCCACTTATTCATAATTCTTATTGTTATTTTGTTGTTTTTAAAATTTTCTACTCGTTTTCTTATTCTTTATTGGTTGTTTTATTAACTAACGTCTGTTGTTTTTATAGATGCCAAATACATTGTCGCAAGGTGAGTCCGTCTTGTTGCTGCGTGCTCTGAGTCTGTATTGAACACGTACGTCAAATTGTGAATATAAGTCGTATGTGTAACCTGCAGGAATCGCATCAAAACGGTCTGAGTCAACGTATGTTGTTGTCAAATCGAAGTTTAATTTGAGACGATCTGTGAGTTTGTAGCTGAGAAGAATACCGACTGGGAAAGTTCTTGCTACGATTCTTCCGCCGAGTCCGCCGCCGACAGGTTCCCACATGCCGTCAACTTTACCGCCGTCTGCGAGTGTGTTATTATATTCAGGATGGTCTGGGTAACCGAATGATTTCAAATCGCCGTTTTCGTAAATTGCACGACATCTGCTTTGTGTTTGTCCGTAGCCAGCATGAAGTATCCATTCACACTGTCTAGATCCACTATAACCGCTAATGAGATTGGTTAAATTTATCATAACATTGATGTTCGCTTCCAAAATACTGGTATATTGTCTTTCAACTCCTTCGAAGTTGTTGGCGCTTAACATAGCGCAACCTAATTTTCCTTCTATACCTATATACTCAAGAGCTTGGTATCCAATGCCGATTTGGCATCCTAATCCAGGTATTGAGAATATACCATTATCGCCATGGAGAACATTTGTTCCTCCACCTCCAACGACATAAAGATAATTGCGAGGTCTCAATATAGTACTTGAATATACTTTATCTCTGATAATAGGCCCTTTGCTATTCTTACTTTGATAAACGTTTCTATTTTGTCCCCAGAAAGTTAAAGGGCTGACTAATAGGATGATAGCGATTATTTTCTTGATGTTCGACATAATGATTGTATTTTGGTTTAAAACAACAATATTAATAACACGCAAAGTTAATAAAAAATTCTAATAATTTTCACAAAAAATATATAAAAAAATAAAAAAAAGCCGCACATGGGCGGCTGGATGGTTTTTAGCAAGATTATTCAGTCAAAGCAATGAAGTCTGGATTGTCGTGTAAGTATGCGAATTCCATGTCTTCTTTTGCCATTTTCTTGATTTTAGAATCTTTTCTTATAGCCTTGCTGAGGTGTTTCAAACTCTTTTCCATATCGTTTGTTCTGGAAGCTATAATGGCTTGTAAATAAAGTGTCTGTCCGTTTTCTTCCAAGCATTTAATGGTTTCTTCAGCGATGGTGTATTTCTTGTCTAATGTCTGTGCTAATGCAACATTGTAGTCGCAGTTAGGATTGTCTTTCGTCATTAGTTTTACCGCTTTGTCGTAATGTCCCTTGTGGATATGTATAACGCCATCGTTGTAGTCGGTATTCATGCCTAATTCCTTGGCTTGTTCGAACATGTCCTCTGCAGTCTTATAGTTGTTTTCAAAGATTGCTATAATGCCTAAATTGTTGTATGCTTCCGCCAATAAGTCGTCAATTTCTATTGCCTGGTTGGTGAGTTGTTTAGCGTGTTTGATGTTGCCTTTCTTTATTGCTACAACGCCTGCGTTACAATATGGCTCTGCGCAGTTAGGATATGTCTCGATGGCGGTGATGTAAATCTTTTCTTTATTATTAAGTTCTTTCACTAATGTAGCAGCATACATCATCTGGTCGCAAGTCAATGACTTAGGATTGCCAGTGCACATCTTCGTAATCTGTTCGTCGCTCATCGTTGGTTCAATAGTGTTGACTTTCACGATGCTGCGTCGTAATGAAGGCAGAATGCTTTTTTCTAATTCAGGATATTGCTTGATATACTTGCTTAACTGTGCGACTCTCTGCTCAGGTGTCTGTGACTTTAATGTTTTAAGAATTACGTCCTTGTCTTTGATGGATGAGTTTGCAATGGCAGACATAAGGCCGTCCCAGTCTGGTCCGTTGCCTTTTGTTACGAATTTAATGTCGTTGACATTTTTGTAACTTACTTTAAGGTCTTTTTGTGAAGGCAATGACGCAAGTCTTTTCTTCAAGAATTCTTCAGTGGTCTTTGCTCTCTTTTGCGATAAATTAGTGTTGTATTTTATCGCTCCTTCAGGTGATGCCCAGCCGATAATTTCTATGTTTTTTATGTTCCAACCTTTTAATATATGTGAAGTTAGATCTTTGACTGCCGATTTGTTGTGTGTGTCTTTATTTAAAGGTACACTCCAATTGATGTTGTCGGAGTTGACCATGAAAAAGATGTCTCCATTGTCGGTGATGGTCTTTTGTTTTATCACGGGTTCTACATATGCGGTGTGCAATGAGTTCTTGTCAATTCTTTGGGCTGTGTTGATAACGCCTTCGGCTATTAAGAATGCATTGGCTAAGGTGAATTCGGCTTTCTCTTTGATGCTTTGTTGATCTGGGTGGACTACATCTTTGAACTTATAAACTATAGGTTCTGCTATCAATAATGAATTGTACATCGCATCGGTGTAAGGTATAGTGACGGTGTATGAGTAAAATCCGCCGTGTTTTTTATTAACGACCACGCCGTCGCCGGTGACTTTCTCACCGATGAAATTCATTGATGGCAATTCTGTCTCGCCTTCTTCATAAACCAAAACAGGTGTGATGTTCATTACCGCTTTCTTGTGAAAATATCGAGGCGGAAACTCGGCTTCGATAGTGACGGTCACGGTGTTGCCTTTGTTTTCTAATATCTCTGGCGAAGCGGAAATGTAGACCTTGTCAATGTGCTTCGCCATGTTTTTTACGTCATGGTTCTTGGCATGAAAAACCATTGGTGTCATCATGATAATGACGACAAGTAACGTCTTGAATAGTGAATTTAACTTTTTCATCTTTTGTTGTTTTTATGTTGTTTCAAAAAAAACAAAGATGAAAGACCTTGGTTCAAAGGAAAGTGATTTTTTAGTGAGGTGTCACCCGTTGCGTTAGGGATTGGAGCGGCATCCTTTGCGAGTGTGCGAGCAAAGATATAGCGGAAAGCCCGGCGGCGTAGCCGAACGCCCAAAGAAAGACAAAAGTCTAAAGACTAATGACTAAAGATTTTTTAATTCATAATTATAAGTTCTTAGTTCAAAAGCCTTGGTTCTTGGTTCGAGATTATTTTTCCCAAAGTGAATTGAAGAGGTGATACATCACGATGCCAGCGCTGACGGAAACATTTAAGGAATGTTTAGTTCCTTCTTGTGGTATCTCGACGGCTGTGTCGCAATATTGTAAGACGTCATCATCGACGCCGTCGACTTCATTGCCGAAGATATATGCGCTTTTGTTTTCTGGGACGAAGTCGTTAAGCATCACGCTGCCTTCGATCTGTTCAACGGCGTTGATTTTATATCCGTTGTCTTTCAGATATTTACAAGCGTCTTCTGTGCTTTCGAAGTATCTCCATTTCACGCTTTCTTCTGCGCCTAATGCGGTTTTGTGGATTTCACGATGTGGAGGGCAGGCCGTTATTCCGCAAAGGAAAATCTCGCCGATCCTGAAGGCGTCGGCAGTGCGGAAAAATGAACCGATGTTGCTCAATGAGCGGACATTGTCTAATACAATAATTACATCTAATTTCTCAACTTCTTGATATTCAGTTAAACTTAATCTGTTTAACTCTGGCATTGTCAATTTACGCATCGTGTTTTATTTTGTTGCAAAAATAATGTTTTATCGAAAGGAAACGACAATAAAAATATTTATCTTTGTTCCTTCAAGAAAATAAAAATTAACAGAAGTTTTATGGCGAAGACAGACAAAGAAAATCAAGAACTTGAAACCCCTTTGATGAAACAGTATTATTCCTTTAAGGCGAAATATCCTGAAGCCTTGCTGTTGTTCAGAGTGGGTGACTTTTATGAGACTTTCGGTGAAGATGCTATAAAGACTTCTGAGATTTTAGGCATCGTCTTGACGAAACGAGGCAAGTCGGCAGCCACTGCCACAGAGCTCGCCGGTTTTCCGCATCACGCTCTTGACACTTATCTTCCTAAACTTGTCAAGGCAGGCCAGAAAGTGGCTGTATGCGAACAACTTGAAGATCCGAAACTGACAAAGAAAATCGTGAAACGCGGTATCACAGAACTCGTGACTCCAGGCGTGACTTACGACGATAACGTTCTTGTTCAGAAAGAAAATAACTTTCTCGCGTCAATTCATATAGAAGAAAAAACATCTGGCGTCGCATTCCTCGATGTCTCTACTGGCGAGTTTTATCTTACACAAGGAAACAATGAATATATCGACAAACTGCTTCAGAGTTTCAATCCTTCTGAAGTGCTTTGCCAACGCAACAAACGTAAGATGTTCATCGAGAATTTCAGCGATAAATATTATCTCACAGTCTTTGATGACTGGGTGTTTACCGACGATTACGCCAACGATATCTTGACACGTCATTTCAATACCAATTCGCTCAAAGGTTTTGGTGTCGATGATTTTCCAAAAGGAATTATCGCTGCAGGTGCGGCTATACATTATCTTCATGAAACACAACACGATAAAATATCTTATATAAGTTCGCTTTCTCGTATCGACGAGGGACAGTTTGTTTGGCTTGATAAGTTTACGATAAGAAATCTTGAACTGTTACATTCGTCTAATGCTGGCGCGAAGACTCTCATCGATGTCATTGACAAGACCGCTTCTCCGATGGGCAGCCGTCTCATGCGTCGCTGGCTTTCTCTTCCTTTGAAAAATAAGGAGCAGATTACAGCTCGCTACGATATTGTGGATTTCTTCGTGAATAATAGTGCTTTGGTTGATGCATTCCAGGATGCGATACGACAAGTCGGTGACTTGGAACGTCTCATATCTAAGGTGTCGTTGTTGCGTATCAATCCGAGGGAAATGCTTCAGGTGGCTCGTGCTCTCGATCAGATTGAATTGTTAAAAAATCTTTGCAAGGAAAGTGAAAATCCTTGTCTCCAATTATATGCTGAGCAGCTTAATGTCTGCGATATTATCCGTCAGAGGATAAAGAAAGTCCTTAATCCTGAATCGCCTGCATTATTGTCGAAAGGCAATTATATCAATGAAGGCGTCGACGAGGAGTTAGACAACTTGCGTAGACTGTCGCGTTCGGGCAAGGAATATCTTACTGATATGCAGAAGAGAGAAAGTGCTGCGACGGGGATTTCTTCTTTGAAAGTCGGATATAATAATGTGTTCGGTTATTATCTTGAAGTAACGAATCTTCATAAAGACAAGGTGCCGGCAGAATGGATTCGCAAGCAGACTTTGGCGAATGCTGAGCGTTATATCACAGAAGAACTTAAGGAATACGAACAGAAGATTTTAGGTGCTGACGAGAAGATACATGCTATAGAAGAACGTCTTTATTTTGAATTATTGAATGCGTGCAGCGAATTTGTCGCTCCTATACAACTCGATGCTTCTGTCGTATCGAAACTTGATTGTCTCGTGAGCTTCGCTACTGTGGCGTTGAAGAATAATTACGTGAAACCAATCGTTGATGACTCTTATGTTATTGATATCAAAGAAGGTCGCCATCCTGTCATCGAGCAGATGATGCCTGTTGGCGAGCAATATATTTCTAATGATGTTTATCTTGACAGAGAAAAACAGCAGATTATTATCATTACTGGACCAAATATGTCTGGTAAGTCGGCGCTGTTGAGGCAGACGGCTTTGATAGTGCTTCTCGCACAGATCGGCTGCTTCGTCCCGGCTGCTGCAGCTCGCATAGGTCTCGTCGATAAAATATTTACTAGGGTAGGAGCGAGCGATAATATCTCTTCTGGTGAGTCAACATTCATGGTTGAGATGAACGAGACTGCAAGTATCTTGAATAATATCTCAAATCGTAGCCTTGTCCTTCTTGATGAGATTGGTAGAGGAACAAGTACTTACGACGGCATCAGCATCGCATGGGCGATAACGGAATATCTTCATGAGCATCCACAATGCAAGGCGAAGGTCTTGTTTGCGACACACTATCACGAACTCATCGAGATGGAGAATTCTTTCAAGAGGATAAAGAATTATCACGTTAGCGTGAAGGAGATGAACGACAAGGTTATCTTCTTGAGAAAGCTGAAGAAAGGCGGCAGTGCACACAGCTTCGGTATTCACGTCGCGGCGATGGCGGGCATGCCACGTAAGGTCATCGATAGAGCAGATTCCTTGCTTGCGATGTTGGAGAAATCGCATTCTCATGAGAATCTTAATACGGCAGTGAAAGAAACGAAGAACTGCGATATGCAACTCAGTTTCATACAACTCGACGATCCTTTGTTGTTACAGATAAAAGAAGACATCTTAAATACCAATATCGACACTCTTACACCAGTGGAAGCGCTGATGAAATTGAATGAGATTAAGAAACTGTTGAGTAAGGTGTGATTTTAGTCAACGGACAACGTTTTTTTATCCACGAAAGCATGCTAATTGTCACGAAAAGATTAGATGTAAGATTAGTGTAATTTCGTGGATAAAAAATTTTGTGGAGGAATTACAAATAAAAAAAAGTCCCGATTTTCATCGGGACTCTGAGCGGAAAACGAGACTCGAACTCGCGACCCCGACCTTGGCAAGGTCGTGCTCTACCAACTGAGCTATTTCCGCATTGTTTTTAAGAACGTTGCAAAGTTAGTTTTTTGTACCTGAGGCCGGAATCGAACCGGCACGCCCGAAATGGGCACAGGATTTTAAGTCCGGCGCGTCTACCTATTCCGCCACTCAGGCACTTAATACTATCCTTACAAAAAACCCCGATTTTATCGGGATTAGAGCGGAAAACGAGACTCGAACTCGCGACCCCGACCTTGGCAAGGTCGTGCTCTACCAACTGAGCTATTTCCGCATTGTTGATTGACGGTGCAAAGATACATAAATTATAATTCGGTGCAAGTGCTTTTGACTTTTTTTTAAATATTTTTTTTATTATTTGAAAATCTGATATTTACAAAATGAATTTTTAAAGTTTTTAATAAAAAAATATCGTTTTATGTATGTCTGAATACGTTTTTTAATAAAAAAATATCACAAAATTTACAGAATAGCTGTTTTTTTATAAATATTTCATACATTTGTAAATGTAAATTTTAAACCTGAAAAGTTATGAAAACATTAAAATTATTGTCATTTCTACTATTATTTGCAACAGTTTCGTTAAATGCCCAACAAATCAAGGTCGGTGATGTGTACACATTTGAGGATGATTCAAAAGGCGTGGTGTTTTATATAGATGAGGAAGGTCGTGCTTTGGCGGTTGCTTTAGATCAGGAAAAAAGAAGATGGGAGGAAGAAACCAACTTCGTCTATTGTCAGGATATCGTCAGTATTGCTAACGAAAAGGATGCAGACCTTAGTTTAAAAGTTGGATTAGGAAAAGCTAACACGGCTTATGCTATTCAGCAGTTGGGCGAATACAAGGCTCCTGCTTGCAAATATTCGCGTAATAATGGCTCGGAATGGTATCTGCCATCAGCAGGTGAATTGTTCCATTTGTTTACAAGCGCCAACCTTTATGGTGATATTGACAAGGCTATTGAAGCTGCAGGCGGAAAGAAACTCAGTGGTTGGTATTGGACAAGTTCGGAATATAATAATGGAGAAGCATGGCGTATGGCTCATAATGGCAATGTGAAACGTTGTTCTAAACTGGCAACAAGAATTAGTGTCAGAGCGATAAGGATGTTTTTTGTTAATTAGGAGTTAGGAATTCTATTAATATAAATAAAGGAGACGTTACGATGTAGCGTCTCCTTATTGTTTTGTTATTCTGATTTTATATTAGAATTTGTATACTGCGCGAACACAGAATTTAGATTGTTTTGAAGGAGAGAGACAGACGACGCTGTTTTCCATAAATACGACGACTTCGGCCAAATCTTCAGTGGTTTCGTTTGATGACCAGTAATAATCTTCTACTATAGGGTCGTCTAATTTGTCGTTGTATAACTCTACAAATTCGTAATCAAATTTGTGTGTTCCATTGCTTACTGCATTCCACATCCATTGTAATTCTTTGGATGAAGGCATGAACCAGCCATCGCCGTGGTCAGCGCACCATTTTGCTGCAGGGTATTTGTCAGCACCTTTTTTAAGCATGTCTTCTGTATGCCAGTCGCCACGTGTGGATACACAGTTTACCCATTCGTTTTCTGTAGACCATTCAAGTGCTGTTTCGTCCATTGACATGATATATCCGCTTGTTCCGCCGTCTGTTACGTAGAATACAACGCCTTCAACGCCATCTTCTTCGTACTTATCGCCTGGGGCATATACGCGGGCTGACTTGACGGTGATTGTGATGTTTTCTGATGTGACGTCGTTATATGTTGCATTAAATACATAAGTGCCGACTTCTGTTGATTTGAAAGTGCTTCCTTCCAGTTCCTCGTTTTCTGTAACGTTGAATATCTTCGCATCAGATGTCGCATCGACGCCATTTACCAATACGGTGAAATTAACGGCATCTACACCATTATTTTTAAGAGTTGTTTTGTCTGCGATGAGTTGTACTCCGGTAGTTTCAGGAATGTCGGAAACTGCTTCAATCTGGACTTCGTTTGAAGAGATACCGTTGTATTTAGCTACGAAAGTATATGTGCCAACTTCTGTAGTATGGAATTGATTGTCTGTCAACATGGCTTCATATTCGATGTTTGTCAAGAGGTAGCCGCTTTCTAATGTCTTTCCGTTAAGTTTGACGGTGAATGTAGCCACGTCTTTTCCGTTAGCGAGTATTGAGTTTTTGTCGACTTTTAATTCTAAGTTAGCCTCTTCATCTTCTTCGCCAGGTGCTTTGTCTGGTGTTGTGAAATATAATTCGGTGATAGGTCCCCATTCGCCGAGGCTGTTTTTAGCGGCAGCGATGGCGACACATCTAAGACCTGGATCGATTTGATAGTCTGTTGTGATGGTTTCATATAAGAACCAGCCGTCTGTTGGCATGAATGGGTCGCTGCATAATTCTTCTTGTATGCCGTCAATGTCGCTTACGTATGTTGATTCCAACATGACATCGAATCTGTAGGCATTGGTTTGGTCGTTAGGTGTGAATGTGAAGAATTGTGATGGTTTCAATTCCCATTCGTAATTTTCATTTAACCATTCAGCCATGACGTATTCTCCGAGTTTGATGTCGACGTTGGCAACGCCTTCGCCGCCTAAGCCTTGTGTTCTGAATTTGAATACTTGGTAAGGAGCTCTTATGCCATTGACGTCGCGTGCTTGTATGTATACTTCATACAATGCGCCAGGGACTTCGTTTTTATATTGGTATGAGTCTTTTTTATTGAATTCAAGACCCCAGCCTTCAATCATGTCGCCGATGTTTTCCCAGCCTTCCATGGCTTTGAACATCACGAACTGATATTCTGTGACTCCTGCTTCTGCAACAAAGATGCTGTATTTTGAAGTTGACAAATTAGGAGTGAAGCTAAGTGTGAAGTCACAGTAGTTGTCTTCATTCAATTCGTTTTGAGTTACTTCAATTGTAACTTCAGGGTCTCCTACTAAGTTGGAATTCTTTGTTACGAATCTGGCTTTTGTCACATCACAAGCTACGCCGTATTTGTCGAAACCGACTGTAACTACAGCATATTCTGTATCATTCATAAGTGTTAAACCTGTGATTTCAACACCAACAAAGTCTTGATAATAAGTGTCTACAGCTGTTTCGCAGATATATTTTGCTAAATCGTCGCTTGAAAGTGATAATATGGAATTGTAATCCATACACATCAACTTGAAACCTTCGCAAGCTTCTGTACGAGTGATGTCGAATTGTACAGATGTCGTTGTGTAATCTATGATATTGATGTCTGCTGCTACTCTACCTTCAACGTTTTTGAAAGTTAAGCTGTCGAGATTATCGATGACATAATTGTCTTTGATGCCGTTAGAGTTGTGTACATTGAGATTGTAGCCATAACCTAAGCCGCCAAAGCTGATGCTGTCTACTTTATTCATATTATAGATAACAGCATTTTCTCCTTTTTGATAAAGAAAAAGTCTGTTACATTTTTGGCTTTGAGCATTTAAACTAATGCTAGTAAATATTATAGCTATAGCGAGTAAAAACTTTTTCATTGCTTAACGAATTTTAATGTTGTTGAATTGGTATTAACGAAATAAACGCCAGGGGTGAGGTTTGAAACGTCGATTGATTCTCCGTCAAATTGAGAATATCTTGCGACAAGCACGCCTGTTATTGAGTATATGCTGATGTCAGAATCTGCAATGTTTCTGATGATGAGCTTGTCTTTTACAGGGTTAGGATAGATGCTTGCAGTCTGTGCGTTTACGCTTTCTATTGAAGTGCCTTCCTCGTTGAAGGTGATCTTTGTTACATCTGAGAAATAAAAATCACTGGAGGTGTTGTCGTTGGCGTTAACAACGAATTTTGTTGATTTGAATTTGATTGTTGAAATTGTTGTGACGTCAATTCTGACAGGAGAAAGGTCAGAATTATTCAGGTAAATGCTAATCAGCTCATCTGCTTTAAGAGAGCCGGCAAATAATAACAAACCGATGATTAAACAAAATCTTAATTTCATAAGTTTAAAATTAAAGTTGATTAAATTATCTACAAAAGTAGGGAAAAGCATATAAATAAACAAGAAAAATATTATTAAACGAAATCATTTTTATAACTTTGCAAAATGAATTTAAAATATACGATTTATGAAAAATAAGATTGATATTTGGTATGAGATAAAAAGCCATATTATTATTACTCTGGCTATTATTTTGTCGGCGATAGGCTGGTGTGTTTTTCTCATTCCTAATCAAATGCTTGGTGGTGGCGTCACTGGTCTTTCCACTATAATCTATTGGTTGACAGGCATTCCTACAGGTGTCATGATTTTCGTGTTCAATGCTATTCTTATTGCAATATCATTTAAGTCGTTGGGAAGAAGGTTCGCAATCAGCACGATTTATTCTGTCGTTGTCACTTCTGTTGTGTTCTATGTGATGCAAGAGTATTTTATTGACATCATAAAAGAGCATTACGGATCTATCCCATTGAGTGGGGTGGAGCATAGGTTCCTTGCAGCATTGCTGGGTTCAGCATTGAATGGCGTTGCTTGCGGCATCATTTTCCTTGAAGGTAGCAGCACTGGCGGAACTGATGTTATCGCTGTTATGATAAACAAATATCGCAACGTGACAATAGGTCGCCTCTCCTTATTTATTAATGTGGCGGTTATCACATGTTCATATTTTGTTTACAAAGACTTAGAACTTTTGATTTACAGTTATGTCGGTCTTATGGTTACAAGCTACACTGTCGACTTGACTATGAACGGCAGCAAGCAGTCGGTGCAGATGTTTATCTTTACGTCAAAGCCTCATGAGATTGCTGATATGGTTGGAGAGGAGATTCACCGTGGCGTGACAATGATTAAAGGAACTGGATGGTATTCAAAGAAAGAATCTGAAATCGTGATGGTTGTCGTGCGTAAGATAGAGTCGCAGCGTGTCATCAGAATCGTCAAGCAAATAGACCCAGCGGCATTCGTTTCTGTCAATACCGTTATGGGTGTTTATGGAAAAGGTTTTGAGATGATGAAGAAATAAAACTTTAGAATTCTAAAGTTCATAAAAAAGCGGTCATTCGACCGCTTTTTTTTATTTAATACCTAAAGCTTTCTTGATGTGTTTTGGAAGAGCATCTTTGTGAACAACGATGTTCATAGTTTTGTAACGTACGAAAGCTTCTGAAGCGTATAAAGAACCTTCGTATTTACCGTAGTTGCCCCATGAGTTCTTTACGATGAAGTAGTTGTTGCCGAGTTGGTCTTTTGCTTTACCGTAGATAATCATACCATGGTCGTCTGTTGTTTCATAGTTGTCGTAAGCAACTTGACGGTCTTTATCTGATACCCAGCGTTGTGGTGTTGGTTGTGAGAGAGCTTCTTTTGCTCTGTCAGCTGCGCTCATACCGATCCAACGTGCCATGTCAGTACCTGAATCGTTGCTGCCTGCTTTTGCTTCGAGGTCAGGAAGAACAGCGATACCAGCGTTTTCACCTCTTAACCAGCCTTTTTCACTTACGTCTGAACCCCATGCGATTGCGTAGCCATTGTCGATAGCGTAGTTCATTACTTCCATGAATTCGTCGATTGGGAGGTTGTAAGCTGTACCCCATCTCCAGTTGTCTTGAACTTCGATGATGAAAGGTTTGTACCAATCTTGGTGTGAGAATGAAGCTAAGTTTACATAGTCATCTGGGTTGAAACCTGTTGCTTCAGCGAATGATTTTGGAGTATATTCTTTACCGTTGTAAACGAATTTTTCTGGACATTCACCGATGTAAGCATTGAGGATACCAGCCATAGCTTCTTGCCAAAGTGGAGTGCCTTCTGGGTTTGTTTGTAAAGTTTTGTTTGTGATGATACCTTCTACGAATGGGTCGCAAACGCTTGAGAATTCTGAGAAGTTAGAAAGTGTTTCACCGTGTTTTACACCAGCTGACAATTCTGCGTCTGGAACTAAACCGTAATGTTTGATACCATAAAGTACATCATAGAATGAACCGCCTTGTGAGAAAGAGATGTCACCGTGTGTGCGGACTGCTGCTTTAGCGCGATCCATGTATGTGTTCCATACGATGAACATTTCTGAGAAGTCGTATTCGCCTTTGCCCATACGTAATAATTCGGCTTCAACGAATGATAATGTTGAGTAGCACCAGCATGTACCTGCTGCGTATTGATTCTTAACTGATGTGATAGGAAGTTTTACCTCTTCTGAGAAAATCCAACCTTCTTCTTTTGGAGCTTCTGCTTCTTGTGCATTTGCAAAGCATGGCATAACGAATGCTAATGCTGTTGCTGCTAAGAATTTTCTAAAGTTCATAGTGTTAATTTAATTTAAGTTAATAATAATTTATAATTCTAATTTTGTTTTGATATCTGATGATAAAGCTTCTTTGTTGACAGTGAAGAACATTGTGTGAAGACGAACGAATGGAACTGAGCAATACCAGTAGCCTTCATAACCGTAGTTGGATGTCCATGAGTTTTTCACCTTATAATATTTGTTGCCGTTTTGGTCATGGGCTATGCCGACGATGAGCATGCTGTGGTCGTCGGTTGTCTGACCGTTTTCGTATGCTTCTTGGTGCATCTCTTCTGTGACTTCAACCTCAGGCATCACGCTTTCGAATTTATATAATGAAGCGATAATTTCATCGTCGCTCATCTTTTTATATTTCTTAACGTCTGATTGTCTGATTTTTTCAACGTCAGATTCAAGAACTACGCCTACGCCTGCATTACGACTGAAACCTTTGTCACTTACGTCCTGTGCCCAACCTACAGTGTAGCCGCTGTTCAATGCGTTGTCGAGTTCGTTCATCAACTCATCGAGAGTCATATTGTAAGTCAAAGTGTTTGTCCAGTTGTCCTGGATTGGCATGATGTATGGCTTGTAGTTGTCGTGGTTTGTGAATGCGCCAATCTGAATGTAATCTTCGATGTTGAGAGGATATTTTTCTGCGAATGACTTAGCGTCGTATTCTGTTCCTTCGAAAGTGAATGTAGCAGGAACTTCTCCGAGATAAACGTTCAAGATTTCTTGTACCATCTCGTCCCAAACCTTGCTGATTTTGCCGTTATGTTGCTTGTTGACGATCTTGCCGTATTCAGCGAGGACTGTGTGTAACTCACCGTGATTGTGAGTCTTGTCGCCTAATACGAGTCCTTCGTAAACTTCATTTGGCATCATGCCGTTTTCGTTGATAGCATATAAAACGTCAAACACTTCGCCGCCAGGACTGAAGTTGCAGGTTCCTTGCATGCGGACGTATTTCTCGAATTTGTTGGCGTATGCCCAGCGTACGAGATACATTTCTGAAAGGTCGAGTTCGGTGTTGTATTTTCTCATTATCTCTGCTTCAACCATAGCTAATCCTGCGAAACACCAGCATGTTCCTGATTTGGCTTGGTTCTTTACTGAAGTATGAGGCACAACGACATCGTCAGTGAATTGATATGCGTTTGATTGTGCGAAAAGCATTGAACCGATACCGAGAGTCAATGCTAAAGATAAGAATAGTTTTTTCATATTTTTTTGCTGTTGGCTTTGGGCAGTGAGCTATGAGCGTTTTGTTGTTAATTTCTCATAGCCCATAGCTCAAGGCTCATTGCTTGATAAATCTTTTTACAGTTTCTCCGTTTAAACTTTTAACCTTAACGAAATAAACTCCGCTGTTGAAGTCAGAAATGTTAATATCTAATTGTAAATTGTTCATTGTACATTGTTCATTATAAACGTTTACGCCAATGATATTATAGATGTTAACTTCTGTTATTTCTTCGTTTGCTTCGATTGACAAATTGTCTGTTGCTGGGTTAGGGAAGATGTTGAGGTAACTTGTGTTTTCAGCGAGTGATTCGCCTTCTGTTTTTGCGCAAGCTTTTTCTGAGTGGTCTGATTCTGAATCAATACCCATTGCTGTAACGGTGTAGCAATATTCTGTATTAGCATCCAAGTTTTCAACTAAATAAGTTGTTTCTGTGATGTTTGCGATTTCGTTGTCACCGTAATATACGAAGTAACTATTTGCGTTTTCAACAGCGTCCCATGTGAGTTCTATTGAAGAATTGCTTTTTGCTGTTGCTGTGAGGTTTGCTGGAGCTTTCACTGCACTTGCGTCATCGATGTCTTCGCTGAGGATTACACTGACTTCCTCAGAGAAATTAGAAACTATTACTAATTCAGCATCACATATTGTTTTGACAGAAATATACATTTCACCTTCAACATCAGAACCTAAAACGAATTCTGTTGTTTGTGGGCTACCCATACACATAGGAGATGTTGTGTATTGTGTAGATACATAAACACCATATAATTCAGCGCCTTCAACAGCATCCCATGTCACTATTATTTTATATTTCTTTCCATAGTTAGGGTCGTTCAATATGGTTTGCACCTTGACGTTTTGTGGAGTGTCGCAAACGTAGAATGTTTCAGCGCATACGTCTTCTGATTTTGCAGATTCTTCGGTTTCGTTAACAGCTGATAAATTGAAACAATATTTTGTTTCTGGTTCTAAACCATTGATTGTGCAGATTGTACCTTTAACGCTTGTAAGGAATTCATCGCCGCTATAAATCTTGTATTCTGTTGCGCCTTCAACTCGTTTCCATGTTATTTCAATGGCATCGTGGTTTACGCCTCTTGCACTGATTGAGTCTGGTGTTCCGAATACGTCTTCTTGTGCAAATAATGTTGCAGAAATGATTAGCACTAATGTTAAAAGTAATGATTTTTTCATAAGTTAAATTTTTAAAAGATTAGTGGTTCAAAGTTACGAAAAAAAGTGATAAGTTTTGCGTTGTGCGAAATAAAAAATAAGATACATGATTTTGCTTTGAGCAGTGAGCCATGGGCAATCTACAATTGCTCACAGCTCATAGCCCATAGCTCATCGCTTAATAATTCTTTTTACTATATTTCCTTCTTTAGTATTTATCTTAACGAAATAAATACCAGTATCTAACTTGGATACATCAACTGTTACATCATCTTGTAGTCTTGTAGTCTTGTAGTCTTGCATAAACATCATAAACCACAACGTCTTCAATCTCTACTTCTGCTTTTATATAGAGCTTGTCATTTGCTGGGTTTGGATAGATGGTAAATCTGCTTTCATCGTTTGAAACCAAACTTGTAGGGTCATCTTCATCGTCTTCCATTACAAAAGATGTCTTAATGATGCCGACAGATTTTTTGTCGTTATATAAAGCCACGACTTCAACTACATAATAATCATCGTTGTTTGTTGTGGAATATGATAATTCGTTTGTGTTTTCAGCGACTAATTCGTTGTTGACATATATGTTATATCCAGTAGGATTACCTTGTTCCGGTTTTTCCCATGTTATTTCCATACTGCCGTTTTCGTTTGTCACTACGAGATTTCTTGCAGGATAAGGATGTTCTGTGTATTCGTAGAGGAAGCTGCTGTTGAACACTTCGCCCGATACTAGGTTTTGAACCCATACGGCCACTTCGAGGTCGTTCATTTCTTCGACATTCGTTTGTGACATATCGTAAGTGAATACAAGACGTTTATGTTCACCTGATTTGACTTCAAAGTCATTGCCGTTGGCATTGTCGAGCATCTTCATCAAGATATGATGGAATTCTTCCTCGCCGTTGCTTCCTACATTTCTGGTAGTTGTCTTTTCGTTGACAGTGACGAATGCTTTGACATTGTTTAATTCCACATACGACATGATGTCTGTCATGATGTTGATGTTATTTCCTTCGATATTGAAAGCACCTTTGATATTGACGAAAGCAGGAGTATTCGCACTATTGTCGAACTGATATTGAGATATAGATGTTGCTCCTAAATTGACGCCGTCTAATGCTACATTTGGAACGCCTGATACCAAATAATAGTCGCTTCTGACAGTGCATTCTTCAGTGTTATAAATATCGGTTGGATATTTCGCTGGGTATTTGACGTAGGTGTATTTCCCAGGGTTGTTGCTTGTCAGCTGATGCATATAAGTGTTGACGCTGACGCAAGGACCGCAAGATGAACTTGAGAAGTGTTCAATCATAGGATGTCTCTGTGCAGTACCTAAAGCGACATTGATTTCCTTAGACATCGTGTTGTTTGAAATGTCTTGGTCTTCTTTGTCATTGACAGAAGTGATGTTTATTTCAACATTATATTTGTTTGGTATGAGATTGACACCTTTGTCGAAAGTGAATTGTTTTATCTCATTGGTAAGCATGTTTGTCTCAAACACTTGGCTATATGTGTTGTCACCAACTTTATATTCAGCTTCGAAAGAAGTGATGTTATCTATACCTAAATTCTGTGCAGAGAAAGTGATGTCGGTGTTTCCGCTGTTGATATTATTAGACATATCGATGGAAACGAGTTTTGCATTATTGGTTTCCATTGTCAAGACTTCAATGTCGTCGAAATATACAGCGTTGATATTAGCGGAGTTACCTTTGAAGAAGATACAAATCGTTACTTTATCCTTGCCCATATCTTCATTGGCGATAACCTGGTTGATGTTATGCTGTCCGTCGATATAGAAACTTTGTTCGTAGCAGGTATTCCATGTCATTCCGTTACTTGATGACGTGGCGATGCCTATTGTTGAAGGATAATCAGTATAGATATCCACATAGTGTTTGAATGATACCACGATGCTGTCAATGCCAGTGAGGTTGAGTTTTGGGAATGTCAAACGTGTGAATCCGTTGTAGAAAATAGGTTGGTAGTCCATTTTCATTTCGTAGGCGTCGCCTCCGCAGAAGCTTGTTTCTGAGAGCGACCAGTTTTGTGTGTTGCCACCTGTTATCTTCCAGCCTTCAGGCATCTCTGCAGAGTTGAAAGACTCTTTCAATAAAGTGCCTCTGTTCTGTGAAGAAACCGCTATAGATAATAATAATGCTAATGTAAGAAGTAATGTTCTTTTCATGTTTTTATTTTTTGCTGTGAGCAACGGGCTTTGAGCTGTGAGCAATTTTCAACTTTCTATTGCTCATAGCTCATAGCCCATAGCTCATTGCTTAATAATTCGTTTAACTATATTTCCTTCTTCTGTATTTATCTTAACAAAGTAAATTCCTGACTTCAAATTCTCTACATCAATAACTGATGGCTGATGGCTGACAGCTGATAGCTGACGTCTTCCATAAACATCATAAATTTCAATAGTCAGTGTCTGAGTCAGTGTCTGAGTCTCAATATACAATCTGTCGTCAACCGGATTTGGATATATCTCTACTTTGCTGTCAATTTCTTCAATCATATCTGCTGTTGCAGTGACGCAGACTTCTTTTGTAAATGCTGATTTATTGTTGCCGAAGACAGCTCTTACTTGGTAGCATAATTCTTCGTCTTTCAAGAAGTTACCATCGGTGTATGATGTTGATTCTACGTTAGCGAGGAATTTTTTGTTACGATAAACGTCGTAGCTTGTTGCATTTTCAACAGCGTCCCAAGAAACCACGATGTTTGATGTGTTGTCGGTAGCTTTAAGGTTTTGTGGCACGCCGAACTCTGATGAGTATATGTTTACAGCACCGACTGATGTCATAGCGTTTTCGTATAAAGCGACAACTTCTACGATGCAGAAGTCTGACTTGTCGACGCTGAATGATGTTTCTTTGGTGTTGCTTAATGTCAGTTCGTTGTTGATGTAAAGGTTATATCCTAAAGGCTCAGCGTTTTCTGGTTTGTCCCATGTTATCTTAAGTCTGTTGCCTTCTGTAATTTGAAGGTTTTCAGCTGGATAAGGATGAGATGTGTATTCATATAAGTAATGACTGTTGAATATTTCTTTTGTCTTTGTATCTTGAATCCATACTGCTACTTCGAGGTCATTGATATCTTCCATGAATGTAGTGCTCATGTCGCAAGTGTATTCGAAACGTTTGTATTTTCCAGCCTTGATGCTTGTCTCGATGCCGTTGCTGCCACCAATCATTTTCATCATAACATGATGGAATTCACTTTCTCCGTTACCACCATATTCTACTGTGTTTTCTGTTGTTGTTTTTTCGTTTATGGTGATGAAAGTTCTCACATCGTTGAGGTTTACGTAAGAAGCCACATCAGCGATGAGACTGATGGTGTTGTCTTCATGATTTACGTTGAAAGAACCTCTGATTTCAGCGAAAGCTGGAACATCATATCTTTGTAATAACTTAGTTTGTGTCACAGGTTGAACAGTATTTCCATTTATCTGTAATTCGGTGTCGAGGAAAACTTGTGGCACTGTTGATACGTTATAGAATAAACATTTGTCGTAATTGTCGCTGATGAAATAAGGATCGCCTATACCAGGCCAGTTGACTACATATTTAGTATAGGTGAATTTGTCAGGATTATTGGTTGTTAGTTTTTCCATTAATTGGTTAATCAATACGCAAGGAGCACATGTAGAACTTGAGAAGTGTTCTATCATAGGAATTCTTTGTTTTTCAGCGAGTGAAGCATTGAATTCTTTTGTTAATGTGTTGTCGTCGAGATTGTCTTCGCCATCGTTGACACTCAAGATGTTAATCTTTACGTTATATGTTCCAGGAAGTATGTTTTTCTTGTCTGAGAATGTGAAAGTCTCAGTTCCGAAAGCTGGTATTGATGCTGTGAATGTTTCTGTCACTGTTTCGTAACCATCTAATTCATAGCTAGCTTCGAAAGACTCTATGTTGTAGTTGCCCATGTTTTGCACGCTAAACTTGACATCCAACGGACCTGAGCCTATTCTTTCGTAGATGTCGATAGTGTTAAGTCTTATCTCTGAATTAGACTGTGCTTTTATCTTGATATTGTCGAAGCAGAATTCTGTGAAGTTATATGATGAGCCGTCGAAGAAGATGCAGAACAAGACGTTTTCTTTTCCCATATCTGTTGTCGCTATTCTTTCTTCGATGTCATATTTTCCAGGTATGTTATATTCATGTGACCAGCCTTCATTCCATGTTGTTCCATTGTCTGATGATGTGGCGACACCTATTTTTGCTTTATAGTTCTGGTCGTAGTTGTTGAAATAATGGTTCATTGTTAATGTCACGCCTTCAATGTCGGTGAGGTCGACGGCTTTTGTGACGAGTCGTGTCACTCCTTCAAACTGAGGATTCCAGAACAGTCTGGCTTCGTTGGCATCGCCGCCGGCATTGTTAGTGCTGCTGATAGACCAGTTTTTTTCTGCATCGCCCATGATGCACCAGCCTTCTGGCATCTCTGCTGAATCGAATTTCTCGTCTATCAATTGTGCGAATATCGTTGTTGAGAACAATAATGCTAATGTTAATAGTAATGTCTTTTTCATGATTTTTATTTTTTGCTATGAGCAATGGGCTTTGAGCAGTGAGCAATTTTCAACATTCAATTGCTCATAGCTCATAGCTCGAAGCTCATTGCTTAATAATTCTTTTTACAATATTACCTTTTTCAGTATTTATCTTTACGAAATAAATTCCAGAACTTAAATTTGACAAATCAATGGACAATGATTGTTGTCCGTTGACTGTTGACTGTTGTCTACCATAAACATCATAAATTACAACTTCTTCAATCTCAATTTCTGCTTTGATATAAAGTCTGTCGTTAACAGGGTTAGGGTAGATGTCTACTTGTGTTGTGTTTTCTTCAATGCCTAAACCTATGCCTATTTTATCTATCACACCGATTGATTCTACATTGTTTTCATATAATGCCACGACTTCCACGCTATAGAATCCGTAAGGATTTTCTATTGCATATGTCATTTCAGTAGTGTTATCCAATGCTAATTTATTGTTGATATATAAGTCATATGCTAAAGGACTGCCTTTTTCAGGAGCTTCCCAGCTGATTGAGATGTTGTCGTTGTTTACGATTTGGAGGTTTTGGGCTGGATAAGGATGTTCGCAGTAGTCATATAAATATCTGCTGTTCAATATTTCTTTAGTTTCAATATCTTGGATCCATACTGCCACTTCAAGGTCTTTCATTTCTTCAACGAATGTCAGTTCCATATTGTAAGAGAATTCAAAGCGTTGGCTTTCACCGGTTTTGAAGTTTACTGTGCTACCTTGTGAGTCAGGTAACATCTTCATCATAACGTGGTGGAATTCTTCAAGTCCGTAGTCGTAAGTGAAGTTTTTGGATGTTGTCTTTTCGTTTACTGTGACATGTACTTTCACATTGTCGATGTCGATATAAGACATGACGTCGGCTACCACATTGATGGTGTTGCCATCAGTGCTGAAAGAGCCTTTTATGTCGATGAAGGCAGGAGTGTTGTAAACCTCGTCTAATTCTTCTTGTGAGACGGCTTTGCTGCTACGTCCGATACCGTTATATGCTAGGAAAGGAACGCCGCTTACGTTATAGAAATTCTTTCTTTTTCCACCATCTTCATTGTAGTATGGGTCGCCTGGTGCAGGCCAATTCATGACATATTTTGTATAGACATATTTGCCTGGATTGTTGTCGCGCAATTCTTGCATTGTACGTTCTAAAGGAACACATGAACTGCATGTTGAACTTGAGAAATGCTCAAACATAGGTAATCTCTGAACTTTGTTCAAGGCAACGCTGATGTCTTTGCGAATGATATTGTTGACAGTGTTTTGGTCGTTTTGTCCGTTGACGGAAGTGATCTCTAATTCAGCGCTGTAATCATTAGGGATGAGATCTATTTTTTTGCCGAATGAGAATTGTGCTATTTCATATTGTGCCAATTCTGTTTCGAATGATTCTGTGATGGTCTCGCCGTTCATCTTGAACTTGGCGTCGAAAGATGTTATGACGTCAGAGCCATTATTTTGTATTGTGAAGAAAATGTCGTTTTCTCCTGCAGGTAATGTCTCTCTCATATCGAGACTTTGTGCCTTGACGTCTATTGTCACTAGCTTGGTGATTTCCAAATCATCGAAGAACCAGTTGGTGATATTGTTAGAGTTGCCTTGGAAATATATGCAGAACAAGACGTTTTCTTTACCCATGTCATTGGTCTTGATGGTTGTGGTGATGTTATATTGTCCTGCTTCTGAATATGTCTGAGTCCATGCGCTGTTCCATATTTGTCCACCGTTTGATGATGTGGCGACGCCAATCTTGGCAGCGATGCTTTTCTTCTCGAAGAAATGACGGAATGATACTGTTACCGATGATGTTCCGCTTAAGTCAATAGGGGCTGTGATGATACGTGAAATGCCGTTTGCCAAAGGATTAGGAGCGAATCTTAATTCGTTGGCTTCGCCTCCAGCTCTATTAGTGGCGGAAATAGACCAGTTGTTTGTGGAGTTTTCCGATGCACTCCAACCACTTGGCAATGTTGTCGAATCAAATGTCTCTCTCAAAATGACAGATTCGTTCTGTGCGAAAATAGTTGCCGATAACAATAATGCTAATGTTAATAGTAATGTCTTTTTCATGATTTTTATTTTTTGCTATGAGCAATGGGCTTTGAGCAGTGAGCAATTTTCAACATTCAATTGCTCATAGCTCATAGCTCGAAGCTCATTGCTTAATAATTCGTTTTACAATATTTCCTTCTTTAGTATTTATCTTGATGAAATAAATTCCAGTATTTAATTTAGACATATCAATGGTCAATGACTGTTGTCCGTTGATTGTTGACAGTTGTCTGCCATAAACATCATAAACCATAACTTCTTCAATCTCAGCTTCAGTTTCGATATGAAGTCTGTCATTGACTGGATTAGGATAGATGTTTAATGAAGAGGTATTTTCATTGATAGATTCTGTGTTTTTCTCAACGAAGATATTGTCGATGATACCGGCTGATGTCTTTCCGTTTTCATAGACGGCAGCGACTTTAACGACGGTCAAGCCGTTTACTTCTTTAGTAGAATATGATAGTTCGTTATGGTTTTCCACTGCCAGTTTATCGTTTATGTAGATATTGTAAGCGACAGGTGTTCCTTGTTCTGGAGCTTCCCATGATATAGATAATGTGCCTTCTACATCAGCGAGTTGTAAGTTACGAACAGGATAAGGATGTTCGGTGTATTCGTACATGTAGTTGCTGTTATATATTACATGGGTGTTGTAGTCTTGAATCCAAACAGCGACTTCGAGGTCGTTGAGTTCTTCCACGAAAGTAGTGTCCATAGCGTAGGTGAATTCAAAATGTTGTAACTCGCCGGCTTTGAAATCTAATTCGATGCCTTCTGCATCTGGCAACATCTTCATCAAAACATGATGGAATTCCAACTGTTCATTATATCCTGTATTTCCTGTAGTTGTCTTTTCATTTACAGAAACGAACATTCTTTTTTTGTCAAGGTCCATATAAGGCATAACATCAATATTGACGTTGATAGTACTATCTGTTTCATTTACGTTGAATGCTCCTTTGAGTTCTATGTAAGCTGGATCGTTGTAGCATTTTTCAAAGTCTTCTTCAGAGATATAAGTCTTAAAAGACATTTCACTATTGTATTTGTTGCCATTGAAGAATACTGTTGGAGCTTCGTTTACGTTATAATAGAAAGCCATCTTTGCTTTGCTTTCTACAGTCTTGTAAGGGTCATCGTAAGGCCATGTGTAGAATGGATACTTAGTATAAGTGTATTTGTCGTGATATTTTTTTGTAAGAACAGCCAAACGGTTATCAGCATCAGGACATGCTGTGCAATTTGAACTTGAGAAATGTTCAATCATAGGTTTTCTTTGTAATGAACCTAATGCGACGTTTATTTCTGTTTCCATCACATTGTCAGTTGTCATATCTTCTTTTCCGTTGACGTTTACGATAGAAACTGTAAGACGGTGAAATCCTGGAGTGATGTCGACTTTTTCTTGGAAAGAAAATTGTTCCACTTTCAACGAAGTGATGTTGCTTTCAAAATTTTGTGTTATGGCTTCGTTATCGTCTATTTGGAAGCTTGCAGTAAATGATGTGACGGTTTCTTCTCCTGTATTTTTTACTGTGAAGGTGATTTCATTGTCTTTTGTTCCTAATATCTCAGGAATGTCTAACGACATCAATCCGAGGTTTAATTCATCAATGGTGTAAATGTCGATGTCATCGAAATACCATCCGTTTATATTGCCAGATGTTCCTTCGAAGAAGATACAGAACTTGACATTTTCTTTTCCCATGTCTGGTGTTGAGACGACCTTAACGATGCTATGTTGACCTTGATTGTTGTTTGCATAATAATCTTCCCAAGCTGTATTCCATGTCGCACCTTCGTCTGAAGTTGTGGCGACACCCATTTTATGAGGTGTGTCTTTATAGTTGTCTAAGAATGCCTTGAAAGACACTACCATATTAGTAACACCCGTGAGGTTGATGGCTGGCGATACCAGACGTGCCACGCCTTCAAAAGAAGGTTTCCAGTAGAGCTTGATTTCGTTAGGCTCGCCGCCAGCTTGGTGTGTCTTCCATATTGACCAGTTTTCAGCAGTGCAGTCACCTTCAATGCTCCATTCTGTTGGGAAATCTTCAGAATCGAAATGCTCACTGATGTATGAGATTCTGTTCTGTGCAAATATTGTTGCCGATAACAATAATGCTAATGCGAGAAGTAATGTTCTTTTCATAATTCCTTTTTTTGCTGTGAGCAGTAGGCTTTGAGATTTGGGCAATATAGAATGAGGAATTTCAATTACTCAAGACCCGAAGCTCATAGCTCATTGCTTAATAATTCGTTTTACAATATTTCCTTCTTTAGTATTTATCTTGATGAAATAAATTCCAGTATTTAATATAGACAAATCAATGGTCAATAACTGTTGTCCGTTGACTGTTGACTGTTGTCTACCATAAACATCATAAATCACGACCTCTTCTATTTCTGCTTTTGTTTCGATATGAAGTCTGTCGTTAGCAGGGTTAGGGTAGATGTTGATGTCGTTTGTTTCTATTTCATTGACGTTTTCTTCAGCGACGATTTGTTTTGCAACGCCTACTGATGTCATGTCGTTTTCATACACAGCTACGACTTCTACATATCTGTTATTCTTTGATGTAGCTGAATATTCGAGTGATGCTGTTTTTTCTGCCACCAATTCACCATCAACATAAACATTATATCCGATAGGACTTCCTGTTTCAGGTTTGTCCCATTTTACTGTCAGTTGATTATTAGCCAAGACATTGAGGTTTCTTACAGGATAGCAGTGCTCTGTATAAGTGTAAGCGTAATGGCTGTTATATATTTCTTTTGTATTGTTGTTTTGTAGCCATAAAGACACTTCGATGTCGTTGATGTCTTCCATGAATGTTGTCGACATATCGTAAGAGAACTCGAGACGTTGGTATTCGCCGGCATTAATGCTCATTGTTTTTCCTTCAGCATCATTTAACATCTTAAGCATAATATGATGGAATTCAGTCTCGCCGTTACTTCCTACATTACCTGTCGTAGTCTTTTCGTTGACAGAGATATAAGCATTTATATTTTCAGCTTTGAAATAAGTCATAAAGTCAGCGATGACATTGATAGTGTTGCCTGTAACATTGAAAGCACCTCTAACGTTAGCGACGGCTGGGACATTGCAACGGTTTTGGAATGTCTCGTTGTCAATATATGTCGTGCCGTGAAGTCTTCCGTCAAGATATACCTCAGGTGCGCTTTGCACTCCATAGAAAGATTTCTTTGTATCAGATTCTTCAGTGAAATAAGGGTCACCTAAACCAGGCCAGTTCATGGCGTATTTGGTGTAGGTGTATTTGCCTTTGTTGCTATCGGTAAGAAGCGACATAGCATAATTTACGGAAACGCAAGGACCGCATGTAGAGCTTGAGAAGTGTTCTATCATTGGAGTCCTCTGTGTGTCTCCCAAAGCTATCTCAATGTTTTTCGCCAATTTGCTATTGTCTGAATCATAGTTGTCGTCATTGATTCTGAATATTTCTATCTTCACTTCATAATCCTCTCCGAAAGAGAAGTCATAAGAGTCTTCAAAAGTGAATTGTTTTGTCTCGAGATAATTCATATCTGTGTAGAACGACTCCGACAATGCTTCTTCGCCATTGATGAGACATCTGGCTTCGAAAGACTTTATCGTTGACTCGCCTGTGTTTTTTACAGAGAAAGATATTGGATTTTCACCTTGTCTTATGCAGTTGTGAACATCGATGCTGCTAAGTTCAATACCTGTGTTATCAACGGTATATACATTGAAGTTGTCGAAATAGATGCCTGATATGGCATAAGAATTTCCTTCAAAATAGAAGCAGAACTTGACATCTTTCTTGCCCATATCATTGCCGATGATGTTGCCAACGATGGAGTGTTGTTCGGTCTTGGTGTATTCTTCAGACCATATCGTGTTCCATGTGCTGCCGTTATCTGATGACGAGGCGACACCTATTTTGGCTTTGCCGCTGAACATAGATACATAAATGTCTAAAGAAAACATAGCGCTGTTTATGCCTGTCAAGTCGACGGCAGGAGAAACGAAACGTGCTATTCCATTAAACTGCGGACTCCATGATAATTGTAACTCGTTGGCTTTGCCGCCAGCGCTGAAACTATTTGAGATATACCAGTTGTTTGTTCCGACACCCGACTTCTCCCAAGATTCAGGAATGCCGTTACCACTGAAATCTTCATTTATGATGTAAATGTTGTTCTGTCCCGATACAATCATCGCAAACAACAGGCCTAATGCGAGAAGTAATGTTCTTTTCATAATTCCTTTTTTTGCTGTGAGCAGTGGGCTTTGAGCCGTGAGCAATGAAGAATGAAGAATGAAGAATTTTCAACTTTCAATTTTCAATTTTCAATTGCTCATAGCCCATAGCTCATTGCTTAATAATTCTTTTAACTATATTTCCCTTGTCAGTATTTATCTTAACAAAGTAAATTCCCGACTTCAAATTTTCTACATCAATAACTGATGGCTGACAGCTGACAGCTGATAGCTGTTGGTGTCTTCCATAAATATCATAAACGACAACTTCCTTGACTTCCTCTTCAGTGACGATATACAACTTGTCGTTAACTGGGTTAGGATAAACGCTGATATTGTTTGTTGCCAAGTTTTCTTCAACATTTTCCCAAATGCCATTGAAAACTTTTGCAACGCTTACTGATGTTTTGTTGTTTTCATAAATAGCAACGACTTCAGCGATATGTGTTCTTGAGTTTAATTTTTCAATAAGCTGAGGGTCTTCTGAATGATAAATTAAATTGTCAGCATTGTTTTCTGCAATCAATTCTCCGTCGATGTAGATATTGTATTTTGTAGGATTTCCTTTTTCAGGAGCTTCCCAGTTGATTTCTACAGCACCTGTGCAATCGAGTATTATTTCAGCTTTCATGTTTTGGACAGGGTAGCAGTGGTCGGTATATTCGTAAGCGAAGTGGCTGTTATATATTTCTTTTGATTCGTGCTCTTGTAACCATAAAGCTACTTCAAGGTCGTTGATGTCTTCCATGAATGATTTAGACATATCGTAAGAGAACTCAAGACGTTTGTATTCACCAGCTTTGATGTTGATGATGTTGCCTTCAGGGGCGTTCAACATCTTCATTGTGATATGATGGAATTCAGTCTCGCCGTTATCGCCGTTTTCTATTGCGATAGCATTTCCAGTTGTTGTCTTTTCATTTACAGATATATAAGCTCTTACGCTATCCATTGTTATATATGACATGAAGTCGGCTGTTACTGTTATTGTGTTGCCGGTGACTGTGAATGCGCCTCTTATGTCGGCATATGTAGGGGTGCCGAATGCAGCGTTGAGTGCGTCTGGTGTCACGACTGAATATCCTTGTGAAACGCCGTCGAGGTAGAGCTCAGGTGCGTTTTGAACATTGTAATAATCGACTCTTGTCTTACATTCATTAGTTGCATAAGGGTCACCGAGGCCAGGCCATTTCACTGGGAATTTTGTATAGGTGTATTTGCCAGGGTTTTCATTCTCGACCTGAAGCATCATAGCGTTGGCGCTGACGCAAGGTCCGCATGTTGAGCTTGAGAAATGCTCTATCATAGGTATCTTTTCAGCATAACCCATACCTGTAGCGATATGCTTTTCTAATGTGTTGTTACTTCCGTTACTGTCGCTATTGCCGTTGACAGATACTATTTCTACTGTTACGTTATATGTTCCAGGAACGATATAGATGTTTTCAGAGAATGTGAATTGTTGGAAAGCTAAGGTTTCTATGTCGGAGGTGAAAGTCTCTGTAGCTACTTTGTCGCCGATAGTATATTTTGCTTCGAATGATGTGATTGGCGTTGAGCCTATGTTTTGCACTGTGAATGCGATTCCGTGTTCGCCGTAGTTGCTCATTTCAGGGACGTCGATGCTTGTCATTCCTAAGTCAAGGCCGTCTTGTGAAGAGATGACGAAATCATCGAAATACCATCCGTTAAGTGTGAATGATGAGCCTTTGAAGAATAAACAGAAATAAACGTTTTCATTGCCGAAGTCAGGAGTGCTGATTAGTTCGAAGACTTCGTAACGTCCGGAGACTTCGTATTGTTGTTCCCAAGCTACATTCCAGTTGATGGTGTCGAGTGATGTTGCGATACCGAGGGTATAGGCATTGATTTGATTGTCAAGATAGTGCTTGAAACTTACAACAACTTCATTTACGTCTTTCATATTTAATGCTGGTGTCACGATACGAGATGTGTTGTTGTAAATAGGTGGCATAAAATAGAACATGAGTTCATTGGCTTCACCGCCAGCATTGTTGGTGCTTGATATTGTCCAGTTGTCCTTTCCGACTGTAAGTCTAGTCCAATCTTCAGGAAAACTTCCACCGTCGAAACTTTCGTTCAAAAAAGCGTGGCTTTGTGCGAATGCCATCGCCGATAACAATAATGCTAATGTAAGTAGTAAAGTCTTTTTCATAATTTTCTTTTTTGCTGTGAGCATTGAGCATTGAGCCGTGAGCAATGAAGAATGAAGAATTTTCAATTGCTCATAGCTCATAGCTCATTGCTTAATAATTCGTTTAACTATATTTCCTTCTTTAGTATTTATCTTAATGAAATAAATTCCAGTATTCAATCCTGCGACGTCAATGATTGTTGATTGTTGGCCTTTGATCGTTGACTGTCTTCTGCCGTAAATGTCATAAATGACAACATCTTCAATCTCAGCTTCAGTGTTGATATAAAGTATGTCGTTTGTAGGATTTGGATAAATGTTGCAACTTATCTCTTTGTTTTCTATTATGTTTTCACCTTTGACATATTTCTTTGCTATGCCAACAGATGTTCTGTCTTTTTCATATAAAGCTACGACTTCAACGAAGAATTGTTCGTCTGATGAGATGAATTTATATGATAATTCAGTTGTGTTTTCCAATGCTAATTCATTATTGACAAAAACGTTATATCCGATAGGGCTGCCTTTTTCCGGTGCATCCCAATAGATGTTTTTTTCGTTGTCGTTGACCTCGATGCTTAAATTGCGTACAGGATAGCAGTGTGTAGTATATTCATAAGCATAACGGCTGTTATAAATTTCTTTTGTTTCGTAGTTTTGTAACCACAACGCCACTTCCAGGTCTCCGATGTCTTCCATGAATGTCTCTGTGATATTTAATGTACATTCGATACGATGGTGCTGGCCTGCTTTGATGTTGATGATGTCGCCTTCGGCATCGCCCGACATTGTCAATGAGATGTGGTGGAATTCTGTCTCGCCGTTGGTGCCTGTATTTTTTGTTGTAGTCTTTTCATTGACAGAGATATAAGCTCTTACATTATTTAAGTTAACATACGACATGAAGTCTGCCACGATTCTGATGGAGTCGTAGTCAACGTCGAAAGCACCTTTAATATTGACGTAGGCTGGCTTGTTGTATTGTGTCTTGAAACTTTTGCCGTCTATTGCGCCATAACCTTTGCTTTCTCCGTCAAGGAATAAGTGTGGAGCAGAAGTCACACCGTAATAAACTGTTCTGACTTTTGCATCTTCTGTGTTGTACGGATCACCAGGATAAGGGAATGCCAAAGGATATTTGACGTATGTATATTTGCCTGCATTGTTGCTTGTTAAATTGTTCATGCTGATGTTGACGTCTTTGCAAGGTCCGCAGGTTGAACTTGAGAAATGTTCTATCATTGGGATACGTTGTGTATAACCCATTGTGACAGAGAAGTCTTTGCTCAAGTAGTTGTTGCTGTTGTCATTATCACTATTATTGTTGACACTTACGATCTCTACCGGGATGTTATAATCGCCAGGGATTAAGTTGAAAGATGTTAATGTGAATTGTTTTGTTTCAAGAGGTTTGAGTTCTGTCTCGAATCTTATAGGATTCATAGTGCCGCAATAATTGTCGGCGATGTTTGTAGTATTGACTTCAAATGAATTGATAGTCTCCTTGCCGATGTTTTGTATAGTGAATTTCACCTCTGTCTCACCAGCTTCTACTATTTCAGGGACGTCGATGCTGAGTATTCTGAGGTCAAGATTGTTTTGTACGAATATCTCTAGATCATCAAAGTGCCAGCTGTAAAGATTGTAAGAATCACCTTCAAAATAAAGACAGAACTTCACGTTAGATTTTCCCATATCAGGAGTGCTGACCACTTCTTTGACGACATAATTGCCAGTCTGTGAGTAAGTCTGTGACCATGCGTCGTACCATGTCTTTCCATTGTCGGATGATGTGGCGATGCCTATCTTGCTGCTGCCTGAGAAGTTGTCGAGGTAATGTTTGAAAGAAATGGCGACACTTTCTGTGTCCTTGAGGCTTACCGACTTCATGACGAGGCGAGAGATGTCGTTGAATCCTGGATCAAAATATAACATAAGCTCGTTGCATTCAGAACCGGCTCTATTGGTAAGAGATATTTTCCAGTTTGGAGTTCCTGGACCATATACAAGCCATCCGCTAGGCAATGTTGTCGAATCGAATGTCTCCCTCACAAGGAAAGACCTCTCTTGCGCAAATATCGATGCCGATAACAATAATGCTAATGCGAGAAGTAATGTTCTTTTCATAATTCCTTTTTTTGCTGTGAGCAGTGGGCTTTGAGATTTGGGCAATATAGAATGAGGAATTTCAATTACTCAAGACCCGAAGCTCATAGCTCATTGCTTAATAATTCGTTTTACAATATTTCCTTCTTTAGTATTTATCTTGATGA
>JAZQYR010000021.1:0-23333 GCA_045633585.1 Bacteroidales bacterium | reverse complement strand
GAACAGCCTACGGAGAGGAAAGAATCTTCACGACATTGCCAATAGAAGGAACGACTAACGGTCACGCTTGGGTTGACCTAGGACTTCCATCTGGCAAGAAATGGGCTACCTGCAATGTCGGTGCTACATCACCAGAAGAATGCGGTGACTATTACGCATGGGGAGAGACGACTACAAAGGGAGATTATTTTGCTGGAAACAGCCTTACATATGGCAAAGATATGAACGACATTTCTGGTAATGTCCAATACGATGCCGCCACTGCCAACTGGGGCGGGGGTTGGAGAATGCCTACAAAGGCGGAACAACAGGAACTGTTAGATAACTGCACATGGACATGGATTAAAGAGGGTGGTATTAATGGCTATAAAGTGACAGGTGCTAATGGCAAGAGTATTTTCCTCCCTGCTGCTGGCTATCATGAAGGTGCGTCGATCTTCGCCACCGGAGTCTATGGCCACTATTGGGCTTCCACTCCTTACGAATACGATGAAAATAACGCATACAGCATTAACTTCGATAGTAGTGATATAGATGTTCATTGCAACTACACCTACCGTTACTATGGTTGGTCTGTACGCCCGGTAGTAGAATAAAAGCGAAGCGCATTCAATTTATTTGATTCATTTGATTTATTTCCGTCGGAAATTTGTAGAGACGCGTCAATGTGGCCATAAAATAAACACACATTGACACGTCTCTACCATTCCACCGCCTGCCTATATTCTGTCGTCACTACGTGACTTTCTTTTAGAACTCTAGAACTTTAAAATTCTAAAATTCTAGAGTTTTAGAGTTTTAGAATTCTTTAATTCTAGAGTTCTCCCAAAGCGTTAGGGATTGCAGCGGCATCCTTTTGGAGCGAAGCGGAAAAAGATATAGCGGAAAGCCCGACGCGAAGCGGAACGCCCAAATTAATTGGCAATATAAATCATTTCGCAGCTTTCTTCTCAGCTTTTTCTTGTTTCTTCTTCAATTTCTTGATTTGTTTGTCAATGGTCTTTTGATGTATCCTTGGATTGTCGCCGTGGAATTCATATTCGTCGTAGATGTATTCGCTACGGTTTTCGTTAAAGACATATATCAATCTCGCTGTTATCACATTGTTATATTGGTCGCGTGTGCAGTCAAATTCGCCATTGACGAGATAGAAGTCGCGGGTTCTGATTTTAAACATAGAATATTGAAAACGTACACCAAGCTTCAATCGTTCCCACAATCTGACCTTTGCATCGGCAATGACACAAAAATCGTTTAAGTTGTATTTGTCTTCACCAGTATAATTCAAATTGACATCGGTCAGCTTGCCGTGTTCGTATTCTTTCAAACCGACTAGTCTGCCGTATGACGCTCCAACGCCTAATGATGCTATCGTCTTGTCAGAGAAGTAGAACAGCACCGGCACTTCTAAATAATTTAAGTATAAATCGTATTCGCCAGTAATACCGTTATCATCTTCCTTATATTGTTGTCTCTGATGAGAGCCTTTCTGGTTGAATGCTACTTCCATGGAAAAGTCTATTTCAAAATTACCTTTCCTATATACAGGAACTAAGCCACCAACGCCGCCATGTATTCCGAAGTGATGGTATCCATATGCCTTGTCGCCATCTATCTGTGTGAGGTTTAATCCTAAAAAAGCTTCACCTTTGATAAGCTGAGCCTTGACATCTGTGCTGATTGTCAATAGGATAAAACATATTGTTAATGTTGTAAAGATTCTTTTCATGCTTCTATAACGATATATTTTTCATTAAATTATTTCAATGTCACATTTTTCATGCTGAGACTGATTCTCTTTCTGTCGACATCGACTTCAGTCACGACGACTCTAACTTTCTGATTGAGTTTTACAATCTCGTTAGGGTCTTTGATGAACTGATTAGACATCTGGCTGATGTGAACGAGTCCGTCTTGATGTACGCCTAAGTCAACAAAACAACCGAATGCCGTGATGTTTGTCACGATGCCTGTCAACTGCATTCCTGCCTTTAAGTCGTTGATGGTGCGTATGTCTTTGTTGAATTCAAACACCTCGAAAGTCTTTCTTGGGTCGCGGCCTGGTTTCTCAAGTTCGTTGATGATGTCGTTTATCGTCTCTATGCCGAAGTCGTTTTCTATAAATTCTTTAGGATTTATCTTTGAAATAAGTTCTTTGTTTCCAATGAGTTCTCTCACTTCGACATTGAGTTTCTTCGCCATTTTCTCAACGATATGATAACTTTCTGGGTGTACGGCACTCGCGTCTAAAGGCTGTGCAGCATCGTGAATTCTCAAGAATCCTGCACATTGTTCGTATGCTTTTTCGCCGAGACGAGGCACTTTCAACAATTGCTTACGACTTTTGAAACCTCCGTTTTCGTTACGATATTTCACTATATTACTTGCAATCTGAGGTCCGACGCCGCTGACGTATGAAAGCAGCTGCTCGCTTGCAGAATTCAACTCAACACCGACAGCGTTGACGCAGCTCTCAACAACATGACCGAGTTCTTCATTAAGCAATTTCTGATTTACATCATGCTGATATTGTCCTACGCCTATTGACTTAGGGTCGATTTTAACCAACTCGGCGAGTGGGTCCATGAGACGACGTCCGATGCTGACTGCGCCTCTCACCGTGATGTCGTATTCTGGAAATTCGTCACGAGCGACCTTTGATGCAGAATAAACAGAAGCACCGCTTTCATTAACCATGACGGCGATGATGTCGCGATCGAATTGTATTCCGCGGATGAAGTCTTCTGTCTCACGGCCTGCAGTGCCGTTGCCGATGGCGATGACTTCAATCTTATATGCGCTTACGAGCGAACGTATCTTGTTTGTCGCTTGTCGTGTTTCGTTTTGTGGTGGGTGAGGGTAGATGGTTTCGTTATGTAACAATGCTCCGTATTCGTTAAGGATAACGACCTTGCAACCTGTTCTGAATCCAGGGTCGAGGGCAAGGGTGCGTTTCTGTCCGATAGGAGCAGCTAACAGAAGCTGACGTAGGTTTTCTGCAAAAACCTTAATCGCGACTTCATCAGCTTTCTCTTTGTACAAAGCGCGTATTTCGGTTTCTAAGGAAGGTTCCAACAGACGTTTCCAAGCATCGTCGATGGCATCTTGTACCAAGTCTGTTGATGAGTTGTCGGCTTTGACAAATATATTATCTAATGTCTTAAGAGCTTCATCATCATTGATTTTGAGCTTAACTTTAAGGAGACCTTCAGCCTCGGCACGGAACATCGCCAAAATACGGTGGCTCGGTGCCTCGGCAATAGATTCTTTCCAATCGAAATATTGTTGGTATGTCTTGGCTTCTTCGTCTTTGCCTTTTACTAATGTCGATGTGATAACACCTTCTTTATGATATATCTTACGAATCAGATTACGACCTTTGATGTTTTCAGAGACCCATTCCGCCATGATGTCGCAGGCACCTTTCAAAGCATCTTTTGTATCTTCAACGCCTTTTTCTTTGTCAATATATTTCTTCGCAAGTCCTTCAACATCATCGCTGTTTTGCGACATAATCAGTTTAGCAAGAGGTTCCAATCCTTTCTGACGAGCTATCTCGGCTCTTGTCTTACGTTTAGGTTTGTAAGGAAGATAAAGGTCTTCAACATCTTGTAATGTTTTGGCATTCTTTATGTTTGCCTCCAGTTCTGGAGTGAGTTTTTCTTGTTCAGCGATAGATTTCAGTACGGATTCTTTTCTCTTTTCAAGTTCATCTAGTTGTTCGAGGCGCTTTTGTATAGCAGCCACGACTTCCTCATTCATCGTGTTAGTCATTTCCTTACGATAACGAGCTATGAAAGGCACTGTGCAGCCTTCACTCAAAAGATTTATCACGTTAGTCGCAACACTCTGTGTCACTGAAAACTCTGTTGCTATCTGCTTACTGAAATCCATGTTTTAAAAGTTTATAGTTAATTGTTTAAAGTTTAGAGTAGTTTAAATGTGGATAGTGTAGTGTGTTAAGTGTATAGTATTTTAATTATGCATTATGAATTATGAATTATTCCAAATTCTCCACGAGGCTTCGGCTTGTTCGTGTAACATTATCAATCCGTTGAATGTAGCCGCTCCAGCGGCCTTGGCTTTCTTCAAAAATAATGTCTCTTCAGGATTGTAAATCAAATCGATGAAGATATGATGTGATTCTATAGTAGAGTAGGGAAGTTCTAAACATTCATTAACATTTGGAAACATCCCAACCGGCGTCGTGTTTATTATAATGGAATAAGGTTTAAATCCCGTGTCGTTAATCTCTTCATAACTGATTCCTAATTTATGTAGACGCCACAGGGGTGACGTCTCTACATTTCCAACTCCTAACTCCACACTCCTAACTCCTAACTTAAAACTACGACTCACAATCTTATAAGGAATATTCTCTTTCCTCAAAACATATTGAACCGCCTTCGACGCGCCGCCACTGCCCAAAATCAAAGCTTCTTTATCCAATGTACGTACGCGATTAATCGCGTCACTATCTAATAATTTCTCAAACCCAATCACATCAGTATTAAATCCCTTCAATCTTCCGTCATCATAAATCTTCACTGTATTGATAGCCCCGACTTCTTTTGCAACTGGTTCTAACTCATCAAGATATGGAATGATTTCTTCTTTATAAGGCACTGTGACATTGAATCCTTTAAGGTTTTTATTTTCTTTAATGAAAGGAATAATGTCACTTATATTCTCAATTTCAATGTTTTGATAAGAATAATTAAGGTTTGATTCGGAAAACTTCTTTGTGAAATAATCCTTTGAAAATGAATGCCCGAGCTTCTTTCCGACTAAACCGTATATCTTATCGTAGTTCATTTTTTATTGTCTAATCTAATCATTAGCTTTTCTTTGCCATCTTTTCTGTCAACACTATCAGAGCTGCTCCTATAAGCATGATTACGAATGCTATTGCGAAATCAAGGTTGAATTCAGGGAAGTAGTATTCGTAGCCTGTAACTTTAGCTTCGCTGCCGAAATATGTGATGACGTCGTTTTTCCAAGGCCATATAATCGGCATGCTACCTAAGATGAAACCTGTTAATACAGCGATGGTTATGTCTCTATAGTTTTTGAAAATCCATGACAAGAGATGAGAGAATGCTAGTAATCCCACGACGCCTCCAAAGACTACAGGAAGCAATATTCCAAGATTCAAGTCGTTGACAGCGTCAATCATAATGAGCTGATAATTACCCATTAAAACCAATACGAAAGAACCAGAAAGTCCAGGAAGAATCATGCTACAAGTAGCAACAGCACCGCAAATCATCAGGTAAAAAATATTGCTGTTTTCTTTTGCAGGTGTTCCGAAAGCGATGAATAAAGCGAATGCCGTTCCGATGATGAATGAAATAACGACTTTCCAGTTGAACTTTTCTATTGTTATACCGACGTAATATATTGAAACCAATATCATTCCGAAGAAGAATGACCAGAGGTAAATCGGATATTCTGCAAACAAGAATTCAAATAATCTTGCAATTGAAAGAATGGCGACCACTACACCGCTGCCTACAGATGCCAAGAACCATAAGTCTATGTGTTGTGCGAATTCTTTAAACTTACCAGTAAAAAACAATTTGATAGCTGTTAAGTTGCAAGATTTTAACGCATTGATCAAACGTTCGAAAATACCTGTTATGAGTGCTATCGTTCCGCCTGAAACACCAGGAATCACATTTGCAGAACCGACGCCAATACCTTTAAGGAAATTTGCAATGTATTGATTCATATTGTTCTATATTTTATATCTATTTATTAAATCAACAATATCTTCGTTGTTCATAATGAAATTAGGATCGAAGTCGATGAATTCTTGTACGCCTTCGTAATCGAGTGTCAAGGCTTCTTCCAGATTCAGCATTCCTAATTCGTAATCATCATCGACAAAATTTATAAAAGCCAGCCTATACAATAGGGATGCTTGACGGCCAAGCAGTTTCAATCCTTTTTCTATATATCTAATCGCATTTTTTACGTCGTCTAACAGAATATAGACTTCCATATATGCTATATATAAATTCACTTCATAAGGGAAAAGTTCTTCGATTTCCTTCAAATATTTTAATGAAGTCGAAAAATTCTCCATTTTGTTGTGTTCTTCTACTAAAACGAAAAGATAATCAGTGTTATATGGAGCGAGTTGATGTGCTCTTTCCAAGAATTTGATTGCCGACTGGTGATTGTTTTCTTCGCAGAAGATGAACCCGAGTCCTGCATAGGCCTCAGCGATATTTTCGTCTAACTCAATGGCTTTGTTGAAGTTGTTTATAGCTTCCAGTTTGTTGCCTGTCTTTGCCATCGCTTCGCCGTAGAGACAATATAAGATAGGTTTTTTAACATCATTTCTAAAAGCCTCTTCAATAATGTCGATGCTGTCTTGATATCTGTCTAACTCATTGTAAATCGTGGCGGTATTGATGTAAGCGCTAGGGAAATGCTGGTCTATCGCCATGGCGAATTCGTATTGTTCGACAGCTTTTTCCAGAAGATGAGCTCTCAGATAGCAGTTGCCAAAACTCATCCAAGCGACTATGCTATAAGGATTCTTGTCGACTTCCTCCTTGAAAAACTCTATGGCTTCGTCGGCCTTGTCGAGGAAGAAATAACAGTTCGTGATTTCTGCATATTGTTCCGCAATGTCGGGACTAGCCTTGATGCCTTTCTTGAAATAATAAAGCGCACGCTCAAAATCACGTAACATCATATATTCTACAGCCATTGAGTTGTATATGTCATCGCAATTTTCCTTGTCAAGGAGTTTGACAGCTTTTTTATATGCTGATAAAGATTGTTTATGTTCGTCCAATAAAGAGTAACAATAAGCCAGACTTAATTGATAATCTGGGTCTTCTGTATTGTTTATTGCATCTAAAAGATAAGGCAAAGCGTTAGAAGCATCTTGTACGGAAAGATATTTCTTTGCCAAAATAAGATTGGTGAGTGGGTTTGTGGTGTGATAAGTGTTTGCCAAGTCGGCAATGATATTGATTTTTGGTATGTCGTTTTTTTGAACGTAATGTTCAAGGATAATGTTCAATTCATCAGCGTCAAAGAATAATGGCATGCCGCTTTCAAGTTGATTTTCAAAGCGATTGATCAACTCTTGAATCTCATAATCATCCAGAAAATTATCGTCGTTAAAAGCCATATCTTTTTTTTGCAAATTTAAAAAAAACTGCCTTATATTTGCAAAAAATCTAACGTTATGACATTAATAAAATCTATATCTGGTTTCCGTGGAACTATAGGTGGAAAAGCCGATAATGGACTCACTCCAATTGATATTGTAAAACTCACATCTTCATTTGTATGTCTGATTCGTCGTTCCGGCGTTAATCGTCCTCGTATTGTCGTAGGTCGCGACGGACGTCTCTCTGGTACTATGGTTAACCAGTTGGTTTGCGGCGCATTACAAGGTATGGGCGCAGATGTTATAGACATAGGATTAAGCACGACTCCAACAGTTGAAGTGGCTGTGACAGAGATGAAAGCTGATGGAGGCGTGATACTCACAGCAAGTCATAATCCAAGAGAATGGAATGCTCTTAAATTGTTGAATAACAAAGGCGAATTTATTTCAAAGGCAGATGGAGAATGGTTATTAGAAAAAGCTGCTGCCGATGACTATGAATTCTCAAATATAGACGAAATCGGAACTTATTCACTTGAAAACGAATGGATTGAACGCCATGTCGATATGGTTTGCAATCTCCCTCTCGTAAATAAAGATTTAATCGCAAAAGCTAATCTTAAAGTCGTTGTCGATGCTGTGAACTCAACAGGCGGAATCGCTATTCCAATGTTACTCCGTGCACTAGGCGTCAATGATATAATAGAGTTAAATTGCGAGGTAACAGGCAATTTCGCTCATAATCCAGAACCTCTTGCTGTAAATCTCGTCGAGACTTGCGCCAAAGTTAAAGAAGTTGGCGCTGACTTCGGCATCGTCGTAGACCCAGACGTAGACCGTCTCGCTTTCATAGACGAAAACGGCGAGATGTACGGAGAAGAATACACTCTCGTTACAGTAGCTTCTTATATATTACAACATAAAAAAGGAAATACGGTTTCAAATCTTTCTTCAACAAGAGCTTTGCGCGACGTGACAAAACAATTTGGCGCAGAATATTTTGCAGCTGCAGTAGGCGAGGTCAATGTAGTTGAAAAAATGAAAGAAGTGAACGCTGTCATCGGTGGCGAAGGCAATGGTGGTATCATATATCCAGAACTGCATTACGGTCGCGACGCTTTGGTCGGTATTGGTCTTTTCCTTACTTATCTCTGTGAATCACAATGTACTTGCTCAGAATTGAAATCTAAATTCCCATTGTATTATATGTCGAAAAACAAGATTGAACTCGATCCTTCGACAAATGTGGATATGATTTTGGAAAAGATTGCAGATAAGTTTAAAAACGAACAAGTTACAACCATCGACGGCGTTAAGATTGACTTTGAAGAAGGCTGGGTTCATTTGCGTAAGTCAAATACAGAGCCAATCATCAGAGTTTATTCTGAAGGCAAGACAGAAGCTGAGGCTGAACGACTTGCACAAATGATGTTTGATGTGGTTGAAAATTGATAATTTGTAGAGACGTATCAATGTTAATTAAATAAATAATGTTGATGCGTCTCATTGAATTGAAAAATTGATAGGTAGTTGTATGTCAGCAAATAACAATAAAAAGAAAAGTCGTCGCAGACATAGGTATCATGCGGTGACTTTCAAATTGACCTCAGGTCAGTATAAATCTCTTAAGAATTATTGCAAGGCCAGAAGAACTACGCCTATCAAGCTGATAAAGAAAAGCATAGACCGTTTCATTTCTAGTTATGAATACGAAGTGCCTGCTGAATTGTATGTCACAGAAAACCAACTTAATCTCTTTGAGGAAATGGAGAATGAGCAAATGACAGTCAATGAAGTGCCACCGATGTCTGCCAGCGAAAAATTAAAAATCGAGATAGAACAACTGAGTATGAATTTTGACTAAGAGCTAAGGCTAATTTTCAACTTTCAGTTTTAAATTTATTTATTGTACGGGATTCTGTTAGCAATAGATCTTCCCAGGGTTACTTCGTCGGCGTATTCTAGTGCGTCGCCAACAGAGATTCCTTTTGCGATGGTGCTTATGGTTCCCTTAAAATCTTTTAACACTCTTGAGAGATAATAATTTGTTGTGTCGCCTTCTATAGTGGCAGGCAGTGCAAGTATTATTTCCTTGATGTCTTCGTTGATGGTTCTTCCGAGAAGCTCGTTGATTCTTAAGTCGTTTGGGGATATTCCTTCGATTGGGCTGATGATGCCGCCGAGGACGTGATACAATCCGTTGAAAGAGCAGGTACGTTCAATGGCGAGTACGTCACGCATGTCAGCGACTACGCATAGCAGCGATTCGTCGCGTTTTGGATTAGAGCAGATCGAGCACAAAGGCTCATCGCTGATGTTATAGCAGCGTTTGCATAAAACGATATTATTCCTCATGTCACTCAATGACTTGCATAATTGGTCGGTCATGATTTTTTCCTCGCCCAAAAGATGCAATGCAAGTCGCAAGGCCGTCTTCTTGCCAATGCCTGGTAACTTTGATAATTCGTCAACTGCTTTTTCTAATAATATAGAAGAATATTCTGCCATAAATCAAACAACTTTTTTTGCAAAGATACGTTAATTCTAAAAACTTTTTAACTTTGCAAAAAAACAAATTATGAAAAAATTAACACAAATATTCGCACTTTCATTAACACTTTTGACATTATTGTTTTCAGAGAATATCTACGCTCAAAATAATTATAACAAAACAGACAAACATGGCCGTCGTCAAGGCAAATGGATTGATTATCACAGTAACGGACAGATTCGTTATCAAGGTCAATTTAAAAATAATGAGCCGGTAGGTGAGTTCTTGTATTATTCGGAAGATGGAAGTCTGTTCGCTAAAAACAAGAATTTGAAGAATGGCGTTACAGAAAGTGAGATTTATTCACCAGAAGGAAAAGTCGTCGCAAAAGGTAATTATATCAACAAGAAAAAACAAGACAGATGGGAATATTACAGCGAAGAAGACGGTTCGCTAATTCTCGTGGAAAATTACAATAACGGATATTTGGTTGGAAAAACACTTGCTTATTTAGCAGGAACGCAATTCGTCATAGAAGAGACAGAATATGTTAACGGAATGAAAAACGGATTGTATTCAAGGTTTTACGATAATGGCGTTCCAATGATTGAGGCTTATTATAAAAACGATAAATTGAGTGGCACTTATGTCCATTATTATCCAAATGGAAATGTGAAAGAAGAAGGCCTTTTCAAAGACGGTGCTAAAGTAGGAGAGTGGAAAATTTACGATATCTCCGGTAATTTAGTGTCTACAGACAATTATATGGAGGAAGTCATTGAATATTGATTTCCTTCAATTCTCCCAGGCTGTCTACAATTCTCTTGCACTTTGTCTCAAGACGTTGCTTTGAGACATGTCCGCCACTGAATAAAATGCAGTTGAATCCGCATTGTTCCGCGACTTCGGCGTCGTGTAAAGTGTCGCCAATCATAAGACATTCAGAAGGTTTAAGATTCAATTTTTCTACGACCTGCTTTCCTAAAGAGACTTTCTCTCTAGCATAATTATCTTTGATTCCGAAAATGCCATCGAAGAAATGTGAGATTTTGATGTTGTTGATCATCAATTTCAAATTGTCATCTTTCATGGCTGACAATACAATCTGTCTATAATTGTTTTCTTTGAAGAATGTGAGAGTTTCAAGTACATCATGGAATAATTCCAATTCAGAAGAGCCTGCAGCATATAACTTAACGTATTGTTTTGCAGGAATTTCAAAAGGTTCTTTCTCAAAGTCGAAGCCGGCTTTTACATAATAATCCACGACAGGAAAACCAAAGATGTCTTTGTATCTCTCAACGCTCAGTTTTGGAAGATTTCTTTCTTCAAGCAAAACGTTCACAGAGTGTAACGACAAGTCAAGGTCATTCAATAAAGTTCCGTTCCAGTCCCAAATGATGGTCTTTATCATAGTTCTTAGTTCTTAATTCTTAGTTCTTAGTTCAACAGCCTTAGTCTTATCTGCAGTGTTTTGTATAATCTTCCATATTTGGTCTGCCTTTGGCTTCTGCGATTTTGAAATAATAGCAGGCCATGTCGTAATCGTTTATGCTTCTGTAATATAATCCGATGTTGAAATAAGCTTGAAGGTAATTTGGATTCAGTTCAATGGTTTTGTTATAATCTGCTAAAGCGTCTTCTCTTTGGAAGATATTATATCTTGCGCAACCGCGATAGAAGTAAGCCTCATGGTTCTCCGGATGATATTGTATCGCTTTGTCAAATGACTCTATGGCTTCTTCAAATTGAGAGTGATAGAGATAATCCATGCCTTTGTCAAAATAAATTCTTGATTTTTCAGGATTGTTGCCGCAAGCGATTAAGAATAATAAAGATGCAAATGCTATTGTCTTGAATAATGTTTTCATAATAAATAAATTTTCTACAAAAATAATAAAAAGTCAACGGTTAATGAAAACAGTCAATGTTTTTTTAGTTTATGATTAAAAATAAAGCCAGTGCCAAGTGAAAGCTCCGTTTGAATCAAGCATTACGGCTGGCATTGGAATCTTAATGAAACTTAACACTTTTAACGTTGTTTTCAAGATTTTATTTTTTACTGGTATTCTTGTCAAGTCAATGTCAGGGGAAAGCACGAATTGTCTTGTTCTTGTGAATTCTGGAATTGGATTTCCTTTGTATTCTGTAAAGTTGGCGTGTCCGCCTGTCATTCCTTCTGCACTGTATCCCAATGCGATATTTATCCATTGTGGGAATTTGCTTTCTTCTTTGAGAAATGATTTAATGTTGAATGACAGCCATATCGTCTGACCATTATAATCTTTAAGCATATTTTCAGGAAGCGTAGTTCCATATAAATCAGGACGATATTGAATGAACTGTGTCTTGTGATAAGAATATTTCATTGATATTCTTTGTTCGTGCCAAAGTGCTTGTTGTCCCATAAACAATCCTGTTCCCAAAGCATTCGCAGCGACATCGCCCCATGAAAATCCCCATTCTGATGACAAACCGTCAAATATCTCAACAGTAGTCAGGTATAAGAAACCTAAAGGTCCACCATATATCAATGAATGTTTTTCATCCCATCCTACAAGTCGAAGTGCTTCATAACCAATAAGTCCTACATGATAGGCAGTGGTAGCATGACCGCACTTATCCATCTGCAGCCATTCAGCATTGTCATTATAAAAATGAAATGACGATTGTGGATAACCGGCATACCATAAATAATACAATCCCGTCATTGAACCAGCATAAAGAACGGCTTCTGTGCCTAATACTATGCCGATGTTTCTCTTGATATTTTTTAAGGAATCGTCAGGAGTGGTGCTCTCTTGTGAAAATGCAGTAAATGAAAAAGCAAATAATAATGATAAAGCAATGAGCTTTGAGCTACGAGCTTTGAGCGATTTACATATGTTATTAAACCTTTTCATGTTTATTTTTATTTTATTCAATTCCTAATTCCAAACTATTAAAAGATTACTTCCAAATCTTCTTCTTATTCAATGCTTTTCTATATTTTTCCGCATTGATGTTATGTTCTTTCATATTTCTTGCAAATACGTGATATCCAGACATGTCTGATTTTGCACAGAAGTAGAAATACTTATGTTGCTCTGCATTTAAGACAGCATCGATTGCTGCGATAGAAGGGATACAAATCGGTCCAGGAGGAAGTCCTATATATTTATATGTGTTATAAGGAGAGTCGATTTTCTTGTGGACGTCAAGGACTCTTTTTATTTCAAAGTCACCGATTGCGAATACCAAAGTAGGGTCTGCTTGTAGTAACCAATTCTTTTTCAATCTGTTGATATAAACTCCGGCGATACGAGGCATTTCTGATGTTTTGGTGGTTTCTTTGTCGACTATGGAGGCTAGAATGCTTACCTTTATAGGGGTCATATTCAATGACTTGGCTTTGTTTTTGCGTTCGTCGTTCCAGAATTTGTTATATTCAATAATCATCTTTTCCACGAAATCGTCAGCGCCGATGTTCCAATATAATTCGTAAGTATTTGGGATAAATAATGATGCGTAATTATTATTATTGAAACCCATTTCCTTGAGAGTGGCATTCTCATTTATAGCTTTTAAGATTGACAAAGAGTCGGTCTCGAGTTGTTCGTCGATGCGTGAAGCGAGTTGTTCAATGGTTCTTATATTGTTAAAGGTAAATTTCACGGGAATCTGACTTCCTGAACGAAGCATATTGAGTAATTGGTTGTTATTCATCCCGTTTTTAATAACATAATGTCCCGATTTTATGTATTTAGGATAATCAAGTTTCTTTGCAAGCCACTCAAAAGACTTCTTGTTTATGATAAGGCTGTCAGCATAAAGCTGATTTTTTATTGTTTCAAAATTATCATAGGAATAAATGTATAAAGAATAATTTTCTTTTGTTGTTGTATTGGGATAAATTATTGATTTATACATTTTTATAAAGATAAAAACAGACAATATCACAAGGATGCTTAAGATTCCGAATACGGTGCGTTTTATCTTTTTCATCTTGTCAAGATGTTCTTTATGATATGATTTCAATGTCTTCATTAAAAGTTCTTGTTGATATATTGAAGTTCAATTTCGTCTATAAATCCGTTTGGTGTTCTGATCCATTCTTTGCGTAATCCACATTGAACGAAGCCTGTTTTTGTGAATAAGTTGATGCTGTCGGTGTTAAGAGCGTCGATGAGGCAATAAACTTGTTTGAGCATCAATGTGTTAAAGCAGTAGTCGAGGAGGAGTTGTAGCGATTCTTTTGCGTATCCTTGTTTCCTGTATTCTTTTTGCAACAGTATTCCAACGCCGGCTCTCATATGAATAGGATCGAAATCATAGATGTCGATGCATCCTATTTTTTTGTTGTCGCTTTTCCTTTCTATGATGAAACGAATTTGTCTCATGGAGAATAAGTCCCTGTTATTCAGCAGGAATTCTTCGATTTGATATAAAGAATACGGCATATAAGTCTCACTGACTCTCCATATTTCTTGGTCATTTTCCCATTTATATATTAAGGAAGCGTCTTTTGGTTCAGCGGCTCTTATGATTATATTTTCGTTCTGTGCAAACATTGTAAGATATTAGATTGCAAATATAAATAATCCGTCAAAAACATGTGTTGCCGGACCTGATAAAATTACGTTTTTGAATTGTTCGTTTTCTTTGTCGAAGCGTACGTTCAGTTTGGCAATCTGGGTGTAAACGTTGATGTCATTTCCTCCGTACCAAAGAGAAGCTGCTATTGCTGAAGCTGTTACGCCAGTACCGCAGGCGAGGGTTTCGTTCTCGACGCCTCTTTCGTATGTTCTGATGTGAATGTTGCCATTGTCGTTTAACAAGAAATCTACATTGACGCCATCATCTGATATATTTTTGTCGTAACGTATTTTTGCACCTTCCAAATTGACATCTAAATCTGATAGATTGTTAATTTTTTTAACATAATGTGGTGATCCAGTGTTGATTAAAAGACTGTTTTCATCCAATTTATAAGACAAAATGTCGCACATTGACAGTTCGACGTGAAATTCGTTAAAAGATTTTTGCAAAATACTGACATTATGTATGCCATCGACAGCTTCATAGGTCGCTTTATCTTTTATTATGCCTTGCTGATAGGCGAAAGCTGCTATGCAACGACCTCCATTGCCGCAAAATGTACTTTCCTTGCCGTCGCAATTGTAATATTTCATTCTAAAATCATAATTTTCAGAAGGCAGTAATATTATCAAACCATCAGCACCGATGCCAACGCGACGGTCGCACATTTTATATATTAATTCTTCACCTAATAATATTTCGTTTTCTATGGCGTTTATCATGATGAAGTCATTGCCGGCACCATGGAATTTGCTGAATTTAATGCTTTGATTCATAGAGTCGTTCATAAAAAAATATTCTGTTTTAAAACATTTTGTTTTGGCAGGAATTTTGATGTTGTAAAAATAGCATTTTTTTAGAAATAAACCATATCGAAAAAAGAATCTTTACTCGTCAACATATCAGGTCTGATGTCTACTGATAAGATTTCTTAAGCAATGACAGGCATCGTATTATTAACTAGCTAATTTTAAAAATATGAAGAGTAAAACAAAAGTATTATTCGTGACTTTAAGCGCTATCGTGATAGCATTATGTGTTCTTACAGTAAATCTTTATATGTCTCATCGTGATATGAAACAATCACTCGCAAATGCGGAGACGAGAGTATGTTCAAACGATAATTATATTCCTGCTGTCAAAGCAAACTATATCTCTTACAGTGATGAAAACGATTTCGTTGATGCTGCTGAAAAGACAGTAAATACTGTAGTTCATATTAAGACAGAAGTCATATCAAGAGGTAATAGCTATTATGATTTCTTTGGTTCTTTGATAGAACAGTTGTACGGAGGCCAGATGCAGATTCCTAATAATGTGTCTGTTGCATATGGTTCTGGTGTAGTGATTTCTCCTGATGGTTATATAGTCACCAATAACCATGTTGTTGAAGGTGCTAGTAAAATTGAAGTTACATTCAACGACAAACATAAGAGAACCGCAACAATAATCGGCAATGATCCTAGTACTGATTTAGCCTTGATTAAGGTTGATGCTAGAGATTTGGAATATCTTACTTTTGCCGATTCTGATGAGGTGAAAGTGGGAGAGTGGGTGCTTGCTGTCGGAAATCCTTTCAATCTTACATCAACAGTTACTGCTGGCATTGTGAGTGCTAAGGCGCGTAACATCAATATATTAGGAGACGGCAGTACTATTGAGTCGTTCATTCAGACAGATGCCGCTATAAATCCAGGTAACAGTGGTGGCGCTTTGGTTGATATGGATGGAGATCTCATCGGAATAAACGCTGCTATTGCATCACGTACAGGTAGTTATGAAGGTTATTCTTTCGCAATTCCTTCAAATATCGTAAAGAAAGTCGTTGAAGACTTCTTGCAATATGGTTCATTACAAAGAGGTTATCTGGGTGTGACTATTGTTGAAATAACAGAAGAACTTGCTGAAGCAAAAGGTATTCAGGAAATGTCAGGCGTTTACATTATGGATGTTAACGATCGTGGTGGCGCAAAGGCTGCAGGTATTAAAGAGGATGACATATTGTTGAGTGTCAATAATATTTCAGTCAATTCAAATTCACAATTGGTAGGCGTTATAGGACAATATCGTCCTGGCGATAAGGTTACAGTGAAAATACAACGCGATGGAGAGATATTGGTTAAAGAAGTAACACTTAAAAACCTTGAAGGAACAGAGGAATTGCACAAGGATGGTGACAGTTTCTATAATGACATCTTAGGAATCAAGGCTCAGCCATTGACCGCATCATTAAAGAGCGAACTTGGAATCAACCATGGATTGAAAGTTGTTGAGGTAAAAGATGGTATTTTCAAACAAAAGGGCATTACAAATGATTTTATAATATTATCAGTCAATTATCAGAAAGTAAGCTCAGAAAATGATCTTAACAAGGCATTGAACAATGATAGAAATGGCAAGGTCAGAATAGAAGGTACTAATTCTACTGGAACCTATAGTATAACATTTGAATTTTATCGTTGATGTTTCGTCCACGAAATAACACTAATGAACATGAAAAATATTTAGTGAAGATTCGTGCAGTTTCGTGGGTGAAAATAAATTTCGTGGAAGAGGTAAAAACGATAAAACAATTTAGAAACAATTTTGTTAGATAATACATGAGACAATTAAAAATTTCAAAATCGATAACGAACAGAGAATTAGGTTCTCTTGACAAATATCTTGCTGATATCGCAAGAGAAGACATGGTAACACCTGAAGAAGAAGTGTTACTTGCACAAAAGATAAAGGAAGGAGACAGCATTGCACTTGAGAGATTGGTTAGAGCTAATCTTAGATTTGTGGTGTCGGTCGCAAAACAATATCAAAATCAAGGGTTGAGTTTGCCTGATTTGATCAATGAAGGCAATGTAGGTCTTATTAAGGCAGCGCAAAGATTTGATGAGACAAAAGGATTCAAGTTCATTTCGTATGCAGTTTGGTGGATCAGACAATCTATATTGCAAGCCGTTGCAGAACAGTCAAGGATGGTGCGTTTGCCGTTGAATCAGGTCGGAGCTTTGTCAAAGATAAAGAAGACCTCGACACGATTGGAGCAGCTTTATCACAGGCAGCCTACAGTCAAGGAGATAGCAGAAGAACTGGATCTGCCTGAACATAAAGTCATGGCGGCACTTCGTATGAATGCGAAGGAAATATCAATGGATGCTCCGATAAACGATGATGACGATATGTCGTTGATTGACACAATAATTCCAGAAAGTTCTACGTCAACCGATGACAGTATAACTCGTAAATTGGACGTTTCTGAGATTAGACGTTCAATGTCGATACTGACAGATAAGGAACGAGAGATAATAAATCTCTACTTCGGCATAGATGTAACGCATAACTACACTTTGGAAGAAATCGCCTATCGCCTTGATTTGACAAGGGAAAGAGTGCGGCAGATTAAGGATAAGGCACTTAAAAAGTTAAAACAACATCCAAACAGAAGTCTCTTGAGAATGTATCTCGAACAATGAAAAAGAATCCCGCTTCAGAGGCGGGATTTCTTTTTTATAATTGACAATTAACAATTGATAATGATGTGTGGTGTTGAAGTCTAAGGAATGCTGCTCATTTCTTACTGCAAAATCACTTGAAAAAATAAAAATAAATTATCTTTTTTTTGTCAATAAAGTTTACTAATTTTGCAACCCGTCTAAATAGTTGTTTTATCGTATAAAATCCTTTTTTTATGAAAAAGACAAAATACATTTTTGTAACCGGTGGTGTTACATCATCTTTGGGTAAAGGTATTATTTCTTCATCTTTAGCAAAGTTATTGCAAGGAAGAGGATTTTCTGTAACAATCCAAAAACTTGATCCATATATCAATATAGATCCAGGTACATTGAACCCATACGAACACGGCGAATGTTTCGTGACAGAAGACGGCGCTGAAACAGACCTCGACTTAGGTCACTACGAACGTTTCTCAAATACAGCAACATCAAAGGCTAACAACGTAACAACAGGTCGTATCTATCAAAGCGTTATCAACAAAGAAAGAAAAGGCGAATATCTTGGATCAACAGTCCAAGTCGTTCCTCATATCACAGACGAGATTAAAAGATGTGTCAAGCTTCTCGGTCATACTGGAAAATATGATTTCGTCATCACAGAAATCGGCGGTACAGTTGGCGACATCGAGTCATTGCCATTCGTTGAAGCTATCCGTCAGATGCGCTGGGAAATGGGCCAGGATTCAGTTGTGATCCACCTTACATTGGTTCCTTATCTCTCTGCAGCACAAGAACTCAAGACAAAACCAACTCAACATTCAGTAAAATCATTACAAGAACAAGGTGTTCAGCCAGACATCATCGTATGCCGTTGCGAAAAACATCTCTCACAATCAATCAAGTCAAAGATTGCTTTGTTCTGTAATGTTGAAAAGACATCTGTCATAGAATGTATTGATGCTGATTCTATCTACGACGTGCCAGTCTTGATGATGGAAGAAGGTCTCGACAGAGAAGTCTTGAGAAAGACAAACACAGAAATACCAGAAAAAATTGATATTGAAAACTGGAAGAAATTCTTGGAACGTCTTCATAATCCAAAACATGATCTTACAGTAGCTTTAGTCGGTAAGTATGTTGAATTGAAAGACGCTTACAAATCAATTCGTGAAGCTTTGATTCATGGCGGTGTGGCAAACGAGACAAAGGTTCATATCAAGAGCATCCACAGCGAAGAGATTACAAGAGAAAATGCTAAGGATATCTTAGCTGGCGTTGACGGTATCTTGGTAGCTCCAGGTTTCGGTAGCAGAGGTATCGAAGGCAAGATTAACGCTGTTGAATATGCTCGCGTTAACAAGGTTCCTTTCATGGGCATCTGCCTCGGTATGCAATGCGCTGTCGTTGAATTCGCAAGAAACGTCCTCGGCTATGAAGACGCTCACTCACGCGAAATGAGCCCTGACACAAAACATCCAGTCATCGATATCATGGCTGAACAAAAGAATATCACCAATATGGGCGGCACAATGCGTCTCGGAGCTTATCCTTGTAAAGTTGACGAAAACTCAAATCTTTACAGAGCATATGGCGAGACACTTATCTCAGAACGTCACCGTCACCGTTATGAATTCAACAATGAATATATCGAAGAATTCAAGAAACACGGCATGAAGATAACTGGCGTCAACCCAGATACAAATTTGGTTGAAGTAGTTGAGATAGAAGACCATCCATGGTATGTGGCTTCACAATATCACCCAGAATATAAGAGCACAGTTGCAAAACCACATCCTATGTTCGTCGGTTTTGTGAAAGCTATGCTTGAATATAGCGGAAAATAATCAATAAAATATCAAATTTTATCATTGAAAAATAGGTGCAAAATAATGTAAAACAATGTGTTTATGTTATTTTTGCACCTTTAAAAATTAAATAGAAGTATATGGATAAAAATTCTCTTATTGGTATCGTCCTCATTTTAGGAATCTTAATCGGTTGGTCTGTATGGATGACACCATCTAAAGAAGAACTAGCACAACAACGTCACATTCAGGACTCTATCAACAGAGTCAACAGAGAACGCTTCGTCAAGGACTCTATCACAATGGCTGAAGCAAATGCTATCATGGCAGAAACAGAAGATGCTTCTGTTAAAGACGAATCTTATGCAGCACGTTACAATCAATTCGGTTCATTCGCAAACGCTTCAACAGGCGAAAACAAGACATGGACTTTAGAAAACGAATTGCTCAAAGTAGACCTCTCATCAAGAGGCGCTTATGTAAAGACTGTCGAACTTAAAGATTACAAGACATACGACTCACTTCCATTGATCGGTTTTGATGAAGAGACTTCACGATTCAACCTTGAATTCGTTGCCGATGGTAAGGGCGTCAATTCTTATGACCTTTATTTTGAACCATATATCAACGGTTACCCATACGAAGGAAATGAAACTATAACTCTCGACGGAAGAGACTCTTTAGTGATGTCACTCCGCGCTTATGCCGCTGACTCAGAAGGTAATAAGAGTTTGGATAAATACATGGAATTCCGTTATACAATGTACAAAGACCAATATATGCTTGGTTTCGACATTGTTACAAATAACCTCAAAGGCATCATCCCTGCAAACACACGTTTCATGTCAATGGACTGGGCAGTTGATGTTCTCAAACAAGAAAAAGCTAGCGACCGTATAAACTTCGAGACAATATATTATATGTATGCTAACAATGACGTAGAAGCTCTTTCTAGGTCAGAGGTTGCTAATGAAGAAAAAGAATTGAATTCAGATGTTAAATGGATTTCTTTCAAACAAAAATTCTTCAGCTATGCTCTTATCTCAAAAGATAGCTTCAATGACGCTTTCGTTGAATTGCATACTAAATCAAGACCATCAAACTCACGTTACCAGAAATCAATGAGTGCAGCTATCGATGTTCCTTTCGATGGCTTGAACGAAGACAATAAAATAGAAATGTCATATTATTTCGGACCTAACAGCTTTAAGGTCATGAAACAATACGACTTACATCTTGAAGATCAAATTCCTCTCGGTGGCAAACTCATCTCTTGGATCAACAAACTCATTGTTATCAATGTATTTGATTGGTTAGGACATTATGGCTGGAACTATGGTATTGTTATCTTGGTATTGACACTTATCATCAAAATATGTTTGATGCCAATCGCATTCAAATCATATATGTCAACAGCTAAGATGCGCGTCTTGAAACCAGAAATCGACGCTATCAATGAGAAATATCCTAAGCAAGAAGACGCCATGAAGAAACAACAAGCTGTCATGGACCTTTACAAGAAAGCAGGCGCAAGTCCAATGTCAGGATGTCTTCCAATGTTATTGCAATTCCCAATATTGATCGCGATATTCCGTTTCTTCCCATCAAGTATCGAATTGCGTCAACAGTCATTCTTATGGGCAGACGACTTGTCAACATACGACAGCATTTTGGATTTACCTTTCAATATTCCATTCTATGGAGACCACGTTAGCTTGTTCACATTATTGATGACTATTTCAACATTGCTTTATACCTATATCAACAACAAGCAAATGCAACAAGCACAAGGCAATCAAGCAATGCCAGGCATGAAGTTGATGATGTATCTCATGCCAATCATGTTCCTCGGTATCTTCAACAGCTACTCAGCAGGTTTGAGTTATTACTACCTCTTAGTTAACTTGTTTACATTCGTACAAATGTACATCTTCAAAGTTTGTATCAACGAAGATAAATTACGTGCACAAATAGAAAAAGCTAAGAAAAAACCTGTCAAGAAATCTAATTTCCAAAAGAGATTGGAAGAGATGCAGAGACAACAGCAACAACAAATGAGACGATAAATAAAGACACAAAGTCGCAAAGATGCAGAGACGCAGAGTCTTAAAGTATTGAAAAAAATCTAAAACTTTGAGACTTTGCAGCTCTGAGACTTTGAGACTTTATTAAAACCAAATCATTTCTTAAACGTTTTAGCATTTGAAAATGATTCTTATGTTAAAACGTTTTATTTTATTGATAATAATAATTACTTCAACTTTTTCGCTTCGAGCTGAAGGCGAGGAGTTGTCGGTTGGAGTGACTGACAGTCCGCCGTTTATTATTATTGAAGATGATGAAATTAGCGGTCTTACCATCGACTTGTGGAATGTGATTTCAGATTCTTTAGATATAGATTATCGTTTTGTGAGGACTGATTATGAGAAAGTCGTCACAAACATTTCCGAAGGAGAGATAAATATTTCCATTGCGCCTATGGCGGTGAGTTCGGGGCAGGTGAGCAGCACTTTTTTCTCGCAGCCGTTTTATATCACCTCGATGTGCGTTGCCGTTGAGAATCATTACGAATCAGGATTCGTGACGATAGTGAAGAATTTGTTTTCTATAGCTTTTTTAAAGACTATCGGACTATTGCTGTTCATCAACTTCTGTATCGGAACATTGATATGGCTTGCAGAAAGAAATGAGAATCCTGCTTTTTCGGATAAGATAAACGGCATCATTGACGGATTCTGGTGGTCGTGGGTGACGATGACTACAGTAGGCTACGGTGACAAATCACCGCAAAGCAAGAACGGCAAGATACTCGCGACGATATGGATGCTCGTAGCGATACTGATAATAAGCGGCTTCACTGCGACTATTTCTTCGGAATTAACAACAAAGAGATTACAGAATAATGTAAGTAATATTCATGACTTGCACAAGATGAAAGTCGGATGTCTGGAAGGAAGAAACACCGCAATTTATTTAGATTATAAACATATAGCATATAAGAAATACAACACTTTTGAAGAAGCCTTCGAGGCATTGGAGAAAGGAGATATAAACGCCTTGGTTGATGATGGCGCGACCTTAAGCTATTATTTCAAGAAGAAAGAAAAGAGCTTGACCAAGAAGATAACACTGATAGAACTGCCTAATAATAAAGAATATTATTGCTTTATGTCATCGCAGCCATATCTTGTCAATAGGATAAACCCATATTTGCTCAGTTTCTTGGAATCAGAAGAATGGAGCAAGCTGTTGAGGAGGTATGGACTTTCGGAGTAGAGTTTTGAACTAAGGCTATTGGCTTTTAGCCCTGAAAGGGCGAAACAGATTTAGCATAAGGCATCGTTTTTAGAACTCTAAAACTTTAAAATTCTAGAATTCCAGAATTTTAGGATTCTCCAATCCCTAACGCAACCTTCTATTATAAAAATTCAGAATCTCAAAATCCCAAAAACTCAAAAAAATTGAAGTTCTGAGGTTCTGAGTTTTTTTATCTGGGCGTTCCGGCTCCGCTTACAGCTCTGCCGTCGGGCTTTCCGCTATATCTTTTGTCGCCTCCGCTTGCGCTTCGTCTCCAAAAGGATGCCGCTCCAATCCCTAACGCTTTGGAGGCTTCTGAACTAAGGCTGTTGACTTTTGAACCATTGAAAATATTTGAAATAAGTTGCGAGTTTTGAGCAAAAAGTTCAAAAGCTTTAGTCAAAATTCATTCCCATCGTTTAAGGTTAAAGCCGTCATCTTGCCGCCTCGGCTAAATAGCGTGAAGAAATTTCATTGCTGAAGCGGTTAAGACAAAAATGCTGTCTGAGCGAAGCGAGTTCATTTTTGTCCAGCGTAAACAATGAAATTTTAGCGGATTTAGACGCAGCGGCGAGCTTTTT
>JAZQYR010000020.1:0-165776 GCA_045633585.1 Bacteroidales bacterium | reverse complement strand
CGCGATTAATCGCGTCCGTACAAATGAAAAATGAAAAAATAATAATAAATAAAACAAATAAATAAATTTAATAATTGACAAAAAAATCAAGTCATGAAAAGAAGAATCTTTACTTTGATGCTTGTCCTTTTCGCATCTGTGTGTGCATTTGCGCAGGACAGGAACAACGACGATGAGGTCGTGAAACTCGACCATTTCAGTCGTTTCAATGCAGTGGAAGGTGAAGTGATTGTCAAGTTTGCCGACAACAGCGCGTTCCAGCTGAAGTATGACAGACACAACAAACTGCAAGGCACAGGCATGTCTGCTGTTGACAAGACTTTCGACAAGTTTAATGTCGTGGAAGTGAAACAGCTCTGCCCAAACGATGAGAAGAAACGTTCTTTCTCTTCTTCAAAGAGTTACAACGGCGGCGATGTCGTGGAACGTGACCTTAGCCGTCTCTGCCTCGTGAGAATAGAACCTGATGCTAACAGAGCGCAAGACGCCGACTATAACATACAGGCTCTTACACAAGAACTTATTGAGACCTTCAACGAGATGGAAGAAGTTGAGTTCGCAGAACCTAACTACATTATGTATGCTTTAGGAATAGAGTCAACAGACCTTGGTCAGCAGTCAGCGGTTAGCGGTCAGCAGTCAGCAGTTAGCGGTCAGCGGGCAGATGATAGCAGTCAATGGTTTAATTATGAGGCGTATGAGAAAGAACCTTATTATGAGCAGCAGTGGGGTATAAAGGCGACTAAGCTTGATGAGTTCTGGGCTGCAGCAGAGAACAATGCCAATGGCGAGACTCCTAAGAAACGTCCTGTCATTGCTATTCTTGATACTGGCGTTGACATCACTCACCCTGACCTTGAGGCTAACATCTGGACTAACCCTAACGAAATTGCCAATGGCAGCGATGACGACAAGAACGGTTTTAAAGACGACTTGCACGGATGGGACTTCGTTAACAAGACCGGCGACGTGCGCGACTATAACAGCCACGGAACACACTGCGCCGGTATTGCAGCAGCAGTGGGCGACAACGGCAAAGGCGTGACAGGTGCTAACCCTAACGCTTATATCATGCCAGTTACTGTTATGCAAAGCAACGGCACTGGTGCTATCTCAACTATTATTGAAGGTATAGGTTACGCAAAAAACAATGGCGCCGACATCATTAGCATGTCTATCGGTACTTACGCCTATTCCATTGCTCTTGAACAGGCACTCGCTCAGGCTTACCAGAAATGCGTTCTCGTTGCAGCTGCTGGTAATGATGGTTTGAATATTGATGAAGAAGCTTTGTGTGCAGATCCTTTTATTCTTGATATGCCTTGTTATCCTGCCGCATTTACTTTTGTTCTTGGCGTACAGGCAACAGGAAATGGAGGTTTGGCCGACTTCTCAAACTACGACTGCGATGGTCCTTCTTATTCTGGATATAGCGAGGAACAGTTGTACAATTACGAATTAAAAGCTCCTGGTACCAGTATTATGAGCACTATCCCTAATGGAAAATATAAGAATTTACAAGGTACTTCAATGGCTTGTCCTTTGGTGGCTGGCGGCGTCTCTGCTCTCTTGTCTGCCAAAGATTATCCTTCACAGGAAATGCTCTGGGGCGACCTTATCAACTACTCCGGAACACATGTTGATTTCTTAGCATGTTATGAAGCTGGACCAGCACCTGCTCAGTTGCAGATGGTGACATACCAGATTACTGATGATGAAGGCGACGGCGACGGACGCCCAGATGCTGGCGAAGTATTGTATTTCTACCCTACATTACGCACAACATGGGGCGCGGCGGACAGCATTACATACTGGCTTGAATTTGCAGAATATGAAGACGACAGAACTATTGAATTTATTGAAAACGACAATATAGAATTCGGACATAATCTTTCTGCTTACGCAAAGAGCAAGGCTGTTAACCCTATTAAGATGAAGATTGCCGACAATGTGGTTGACGGACGTTATATCTGTTTGGTTCTGAAAGCTACATGCCCTAATGCAGAAGAAGTTATGGAATATGAGTTTGAGATAAGAGTGGAAAACGGCGTTGAACTCAAAGGTCTCCTCACAGAAGATATGACTCTGCATCCTGATGTACATTATATAGTAACAGAGACATTTGGTATTACTGCAGGCACAACTCTTACCATCTTGCCTGGTACAGTGGTGAAGTTTAAGGATAATATAAAACTTGTTAACAAAGGTAAGATTATTGCCAAAGGCGAACCAGGTAATATGATTACTTTTACTAAGACAGACTTAGGTTATGGGTCTTATAGCTTGGATTTAAGAGCTTGTGATACATTGTCTTATTGTATAATAGAATATGCTAAATATATAAAAACTGCAGATTCATATAGTTACCAATATTGCTATTATCCTGATGATGAGGAGTATGATTATTTACACAATATGCTTAATACAACACCGGATTATTATGGTAGAACTGCAACAAAATATTGTTTGATAGATAATTCTATTTTAAGATATAATACATCAGGTAGTTCTTCGGACTACTTGGGCGGAACTTTGCAGAATACAAATGTATTTTATAATAAAAAATATGTTTCAACACCTTCGTATTATCATAATTTAATATTTAAACCGGGTGGTACTTTTGAAGGTACAAATAATTATATTGGTAATTATCAATCTAGTTACTACTTTACAAGTGGTTTTGTAATGATTGGTAATGTGTTTAACAACTATCAAGTAGGTTCAGGTAATAAAATATTATCTTATTATGACTTGGGTAATACAGGTTCAGATATGACAACGATAATTATGAATGATACATATCTTGGTTCTTCTAACGATGAGATAATAAGCACTCATATTTATGATATTGACACTCCGGGTTCTTCTTCTCTTAATGATATTCTTGAAAGCACTGCTGCAAGACGTCCTTCTTCAAAGGCTCATGGCATCGTTTGGAAGGTTCTCGTCAACGGCAAGGACGCTCAAGACGAGTTCGAAGAAGTTGTCCCTCTCGGCGTGGGTCGTCATAAGTTTGAGGTTTATTTCAACCGTGCTATGGATATTTCTAAACCTCCAATGGTGGCAATGGGCGTGCGTCCTCCTTATACTCAGAATGCTATCGCAACAGATGGAAGCTGGAGTGCCGACAGTACAATATACACTGTCTACTTAGACTTAGACGCTTCTTCTGTTACAGACGGTCTCAACCGTATCTATGTGGCTAACGCACAGGATAATGAGTTCTTTGAAATTCCTTTTGAAAACTTGCGTTTCAACGTACAGGTCTCTGCCGCTGGCTCAATGAGTGCTGGATTTGAAGCAACACCAGGCATCGGCAAGGTTGATTTAGTTTGGGAAAACGACTCAACTTATTTCAACGACCACCTCGGATGGAATATGTATCGTTACCAAAGAGATGAAAACGGTATCAGTTCAGACACCATACTCATCAACAAGGAAATGATAACAGATACAGTATACACCGATTTCGACGTTGTTCCGGGTGAACGTTATTACTATTATTACAAGACATTACGTACCAACCTCACAGAAAGCGACGCTTCGAATAATGTCTCCACAGTGCCTCTCACCGCACAGCCTGGCGACGCTAACGGAAGCCTTAAAGTTGACGTCATCGACATCGTCACTGTGGTGAGTTACATCACTGGCGACAACCCTCAGCCATTTATATTCGGTGCTGCCGACGTTAATGCCGACGGCGAGATTGACGTCATGGACATCGTCAGAATCGTCAATATAATTGTGTCAGGGAAGTCAGGCGCAGAGACTGTCTCTGAAGCAACAGCGAAGTATTTCGTTGAAGACGGAATACTCTATGTTGACACTCCTGTGGAACTTGGCGGCGTACAGGTGTACCTTAATAGCAGTAGCGACAATATTGAAACATTGGCTGCTATGGATAAGTTTGAACAGATAGGACAGTTCGTCGAAGACGGAAGATATCTCTTCATGGCATACAGTCTTAGCGGCGAGAAACTCGCTCCGGGCAAACACGCCATCTTGAGAATAGGCGTGGCCGATGTGGAAGAGATGATACTGGCTGATGCAAGAGGCAATGAAGTGATTGCAGTGGAAGAGACGATGAGCATAGGAGCAAACGAAATGTTCATCCTCAGCGAAGCTTATCCTAACCCATTCAACGGAATGCTTAACATCCCATACGTCATTGGCGCAGACAATGCAAATGTGATGCTGACAATAAACAACATCATGGGACAACAAGTAGCAAACATCGACCTCGGCACACAAAGCAGAGGCGAATACAATTACGAATGGCAACCAAAATCAGACATGCCATCCGGAATCTACATCATCAATATGTACGTAAATGGCAATATGATGCAAAGAAATAAGGTAGTTTATATGAAGTAAAGACAACGGACAACAGACAACGGACAACAGACTTTGTCCACATTAGAGCATACTCAAGGACTGTTGACCGCAGGTAACATATACTCAAGTAGAGCATACTCAAGTAGAGCATACCCAAGGACTGTTGACTGTTGACCGCAGTAACATATACCCAAGTAGAGCATACCCAAGGACTGTTGACCGTTGACCGTTGTCTGTTGACCTTTTAAAAAAAAGAAAAATCATGAAAAAAATATCAATATTATTAATAACACTCGGCTGTTTACTCGGATTAAACATGTCTTTGAGTGCTCAGAGCACTGGTACTGAGAATGGTCACGAATGGGTTGACCTTGGATTGCCTTCTGGATTGAAATGGGCTACATGTAATGTTGGAGCCAAGACACCGGAACAATGCGGAAACTATTACGCATGGGGAGAGACAAAACCAAAAGATGAATATATAAATAGTCTGACATCCGGTAAAGAAATAGAAGATATTTCTGGCAACGCACAATATGATGCTGCCACTGCCAACTGGGGCGGTGAATGGAGAATGCCGACATATACCGAAATGACTGAATTAAATAACAAATGTACGTGGGAGTGGACAAAGCAGAATGGTGTTAAAGGTTATAAGGTGACAGGACCAAATGGAAATAGCATCTTCCTTCCTGCGGTAGGGTCTTTTACTGGTACTACGTTTTATAGCGGAAGTTGTGGTTACAGTTACTATTGGAGTTCTACGCCGAACAGTATTACCAGCTACGCGTACTACCTCAGATTTGATAGTGGTAGTCAGTCCACGAACTACAACGCTCGTTACAACGGCCACTCAGTGCGCCCAGTCAGAAGCAGAGTCGGCATAGAAGCACCAATTGTTACGGCATCTGTTGTAGAGTTTACAGATATTACAGCAATAATAAAGACATACGCTACAGATGGCGGCGCAGAAATGACAGAACGTGGTTTCTACTGGGGTACTAATCCTAACCCATCAGAAACAGACAATAAGGTGGTTCTGGAAAATACAGTAGGAAATATTACGAACATCTTGGTAAATTTAACGCCTAATACTACATATTATGTGAAAGCATACGCAACAAACAGCGAAGGCACTTCATATAGCGAGGTGGTATCATTTACGACATTGGAAAATCCTAAAGAATATGATTATGTAGATTTAGGTCTGCCATCAGGATTGAAATGGGCTACATGTAATGTTGGAGCAAATACTCCAGAAGAATATGGCAACTATTACGTTTGGGGAGAGGTAGTGACAAAAACAGAATACAGTTCATCCAACCTTCCACCAACTTACGGACTTACTACATCACAGTTGCATGCACAAGGCTATATAGACGGCGAAGGTAATCTTAACCCTCAATACGATGCGGCACGTGCCAACTGGGGCGGAAATTGGAGACTGCCTACAAAAGCAGAGATGCAAGAACTGATAGACAACTGTACATGGGAATGGACGACACAGAATGGTGTTAAAGGTTATAAGGTTACATCAAAGCATAACAGTAATTACATCTTCCTCCCTGCTGCTGGTTCTCGCAACGGGTCATCGCTCAGCAACGCTGGAAGCCTCGGGCACTATTGGAGTTCTACTCCTAGCGAGAGCGGTACTAATGGCGCGTACAGCATCTTCTTCGATAGCGGCGTTCACTACATGAGCAACAGCAGCCGTTACAACGGTTACTCAGTTCGCCCAGTCTTAGAATAAAAGCGTGTAGAGACGCGATTAATCGCGTCCTTACTTTATTTGATTCATTTAATTTATTTCCGTCGGGGGGATCTTCGGCGGAATTTTTTTTGTGGGATGTTGTGTGTACGGACACGATTCATCGTGTCCACGTGTGTATGGACGCGATAAATCGCGTCCGTACGATAGGGAATCAATTAGATTTCCATTTTATTGGATTGTTGATGATATATTCAGCTATTCTGTTCATTTCATTTTTATTACGAATGATCCTGTCGTTATAACGTCCCAACCATGCGAATTGTATTTTGTTGTCATTGGCATGTTTTGTGACACGAGCTTTTAATCCACGTATTACAGTGCCTAGCATCTGCTTCTTCATCACATTGCGCGCCAATGTACGGACGCGATTCATCGCGTCCATTGTATCATTATTATCATTATAACTATCATCATTATCATTATCATTATCATTATCATTATCATTATCATTATCATTATCATTATCATTATCATTATCATTATCATTATCATTACTATCATTATTATCATTATTATGGACGCGATGAATCGCGTCCGTACATATGCAATCGTGAATAGATATTATTAAATGAATATGATTCGGCATAATGGTATATAACAATACTTCTGCAAATGGATAATGATTTTTAATATTGTCAATTTGTGATTTTAGATAAATGCCGATGTCTGTCAATATTATCTCGTCATTTTTTATCTCACCGAAATAATGTAATTGGTTTTTTGTACTGATCGTTACAAAATAATCTCCACCATCGTATTCATGCCAATTTGCACGCGGAGATTTGCGTTCATGATAAATATTTTCCATAAATTTTAATTTTAGTTTGGGCAAAGATATTGTGATAATCACAATATTTCAAGGAAAAAATATATAAAAAAAATTAACATTATTATTGTACGGACACGATTCATCGTGTCCATATGTGTAGGGGACGCGATTAATCGCGTCCGTACAATCAATCACATAAACCACTCTTCCTTGAAATTAACCAGATATACCTTTTCTTTGGCACGGGTGATGGCGGTGTAAAGCCAGCGGAGGTCTGATAATTCTAAGGTGGTCTCATCGGGGAGATATGGAGCTTCTACAAATACGTTGTTCCACTGTCCGCCTTGTGTCTTGTGGCATGTCAGGGCGTATCCGTATTTCACCTGCAAGGCATTGAAATATGGATTCTCTTTCATCGCCTTGCGTCGGTCAGATGCTCTTGGGATATCCATATAGTCTTCTTCAACGGCTTGATAGAGTCGCTTTGCCTCGTCATTTGTCAGGGCAGGGGAGTCGCTGTGTAAGGTCTCTAGTATTATCTTCACAGAAAGAGTAGGCGCGTCATCATAATCCATTAGCTGTATGTCGACATCAGCGAAGTGGAAACCATACATTTCCTCAAACTTGTTGATTCTCGTGATTTCTATCATATCGCCGTTGGCGAGGAAGGTTATCTGGCTGTTGGCTGTTGGCTGTTGGTTGTTGGCTGTTGGCTGTTGGCTGTTGGCTGTTGGCTGCTGACCGCTCCAGAAATAATTATTCTTCACAATCATGAGTTTGTCGCCGGCGGATAGTTCGCCTTCTTCTTGTAGCACTCTGCTTCGGATAGCTTGGTTGAACATATTCGCTCTCTTGTTGGAACGGCATATCACCACAGCGTCATTATTGCTTCTCTTATCCCCGAAGCTTTCCCACAAAAGTTCCTCAAACGACATAGGATCAATCTTAATGATATCGTCAAAGTTATTTATGTCTAATAACGGTAATTGATACATATCAGAATCGCTCATTGCCCATAGCTCATTGCTCATAGCGATTTTATTCCTAATTTCAGTAGCATTATGAAGAATCCCCGACTCCAAAGCCTGACGCATCACTTCTTTCATCTCGTAGGTAGCGAGTGTGAGGTTGAAGCTGTTGCGTAAGATGTCGAAGTCCATGGCAGGGGAGATGTCGAGTCCGACGGGCGGCAGCTGAGCAGAGTCTCCTATCAGCAGCAGTTTACAGCAGCTGCCGCTGAAGACGTATTCTATTAAATCGTCTAAGAGCGACCGTGACCACGAGAATCCGTCGCCTTGGTCTGATATCATAGAGCATTCGTCGACGATGAAAACGGTGTTCTTATGTTTGTTTTCGGCTCGTGCCATACGCAGTTCTCCGTTGGCAACGGCTTGAAAACGATATAGTTTTCTGTGTAATGTGGATGCTGGTTTTCCTGTGTATGAACTCATCACCTTGGCGGCTCTTCCCGTAGGTGCGAGCAGTTGGTATCGCATGCCTATTTGCGGCAAAGTCTTCACTAAAGTCGAAACCAAAGTGGTTTTTCCTGTACCTGCATAACCGCGCAAAAGATATAAAGGACGTTCTTTTTCCGTTAAGATAAAAGCGGATAGATGATATAATACTTTAGCTTGTCCTTCGGTAGGAGTGAAGCCAAAATTATTTAACAGAATATTAAATAACGTATTTCTATCCATAATAAATTGATTAGAATGGATAACCGATACCGAAGTTAAGTACGAAGTCGCTGAAGCGTAACTTTGTGATTCTCCAGCGTTCGCCTTCTGGATAAGCAGGATTTACCATAGGTGCGGCGGCGTCGAGACGGAAGAGGAAGAATGAGAAGTCGAAACGTAGTCCGATACCAGCGTCAGCAGCGAGTTGTTTGTAGAAAGTGTTGAACTTGAACTGTCCGCCGGCGAATGTCTCGTTTTCTCTCATAGTCCATATATTGCCGATGTCGGTAAATACTGCGCCTTTGATAAAGCTATAGATAGGGAAACGATATTCTAAATTGAATTCTAATTGAATGTCGCCGATACGTTCGATGTTAAGATTGTCAGGGTTGCTGAATGTACCTGGTCCTAATTCGCGGAACTGCCAGCCTCTCATACCATTAGAGCCTCCGGCGTAGAAACTCTTTTCAAAAGGCATATCGTTGGAGTTGCCGTAAGGAATGCCGGCGCCTAACATCAAGCGTGTAGCGATCTGATTCTCACCTTTTACATATTTAAAATATCTGAAGTCGAAGGCTAAACGAACGTATTGTGCATACCTGATGCCGAATATCTCGTGATAGTTGTCGACAGTCTTGATGGCAGAAGTGTTGTTGAAAGCAGATAATAAATTACCACTAGATTGAATGTTAGCTTTAAAATAGAAGAAGTCTTTTATAAACCTGACATTCTGGTTGTTAAAGATATAAGTATAGTCGAGACCGAAAATCAAGTGGCTCGTATATTGGTCTTTAATACGTTGGTTTGTCTCTTGTTCCAAGATTTCTTTGAATGAAGGAGTAGGATCGACCTTAACACTGTTAAGTGTCAGAGGAGTGAAGATGTGTTGCTCATATTTGTTTTTCATCCAGTTGTAACCGAAAGTGAGCAATGTAATCTGTCTGGTATAAATAGGTCTTGCCTGTAAGTTATAACCTACGGTCAATGTCGTTCTTGGTTGGTATTCTTTGGCAAAGTTCCTGAGTTTTATTGGGCTTAAGAATTTAGGGAAGAAGATACTTACGTCAATACCGAATTCTTTTGTGTTGAAAAGACTGGTATTACCGTCGTCGTCAAGCACAGACTGTGCCTGTGTTCCAGCTCTAAGATTGATATTGAAAATTTCAGAGCCTCTGAAAATGTTTTTGTTACGATATGTGAAACTGCCGAGTATTCCCAAGTCACCGCTGGAATTGGTGCCTTCTAACTGCAGGCTGTAATAATTTACTTTAGTTCTGTTTAATATAATATTACAATTCAGAAGATTGATGCTGTCGTTGTTGCTTTCCGCAGGTTCGAAGTCAATGTTGTTGTGGTTGTAAATCTTTAAGTTGTTGAGCGCCTTGTATGTCTGTGTGACCTGATGGAAGTTATAAAGGTTTCCTGTTTGTATTTGTATGATGTTGTCAAATGTCTTGAACCTGATTTTTGGGTCGTCATTATAAATGAAATAATAACTTTCTTTTCCAAGATGTTTGTTCAGTTCAAAGGTATATAAGGAAGTGTCGGCTTTAACATTATTCAGTAAAGCACCTTTAGGATATATGTATATATTGTTGATTTTGTATTGCTTATGTTTTATGCTTTTTTGTGTTGCAGGATCGATGACATTGTCTATTCTTATGTTTATATTGGCTTTTCTGTCATTGAAATTAGTGTCTATTTCCATAAAGATATAGTCTTTAGTGAAATAGAAGTAGCCGTTGTTTTTCAGATGTTCCGTTATCATATCACGTTCGTCATCCAGATTGAAAGCGTTGTATATCTCGCCTTTCTTGACAGGTAATGTCGCTTCTATCTCTTTGACGTATTGATATATGATACTATCTGTGATTTTGTATGAAATACTGTCGACGATATATGGTTTCGCTGGATATATGCCGTAATACACCTTGGAGATTCCTTTTTTGTTTTTTATCTCCGTTGATATTCCGGAATTGAAATAGCCAACGTCATTCAGATACTTGCTGATTTGAGTGACAGAAAGTTCTTTCATGTCGTTATTGAAATAAACAGGCTTTTCTCCTAAGGTTTTGTTTATCCATTTAACGAATTTGCTGTCTTTGTTTTTTTCTGTCTTATAATAAACCCATGTAAGAGGCATGAGTCCTAAAAACTTAGGATTCGATGATTGTGCTATACATGAGGATATGTCTGATTTAGTAAATTCGACGTTTTTGGAATGTATCTCTACTACATTGTTTTTCAATATCATTTCGCCTTCAGGTATGTGTTTCCTGATGGAACATGATACGAATGTCGTAATCATAAGGCATAACAAAATGATATTTACAAAAACTCTGCGCACACTCTACAATTTTTTACAAAAATATGATTTTTTTCCAAATTTTGGGGAAGCGAAATCATATAATTCTTAAACAACTTCAGCTACAGTAAAGTTGCTGCCTCCAACAAAAACCAAGTCTCCTTCTTGTGCGTTTTTCAGTGCTGTTGAATATGCAAGACGTACGGAGTCGTATGCATTGCCCTTGAGTCCGCAATTATGCGCTTTTTCTGTTAAGATATTGACACTTAATCCTCTAGGTATATCGGCTTTGCAGAAATAATATTCAGCTTCTTTTGGCAACAATTGTAAAATGCCGTCGATGTCTTTGTCGTTGACAACACTCAATACGAAATGTAATTTATTGTATTTTGTCTCTGCTAATTGACGGTTCACTTCGTTGATACCAGCCACATTATGTCCGGTGTCGGCTATCGCCAATGGATTTCGGTTTATCACCTGCCATCTGCCCATAAGGCCTGTGTTTGTCACGACGTTGTATAATCCATTGATAATGTGAGTATCGTCAATGTTGAATGATTCTTTTAAAATGTCTAAAGCACAAATTACCGTAGCGAGGTTTTTCTTTTGGTAATTGCCTAATAATGGATATTTAAGGTCTTTAAGATATTGTTCTCCGTTTTTGTATATGTCGAATTTTTGATATTCGATAGAGTAGGTGTTGTCTTTTCTGCAGTCCATTATCTTGTCAGCGAAGAAGATAGGACTATTTTTTTCTTTTGCTGTATTGATGAAAACGTCTTTGCAATTCTCCTGTGTCTCGCCAATGACGACAGGTATTTCATTTTTGATGATGCCAGCTTTTTCGACTGCGATATGAGCTTCGTCTTCGCCTAAGAATTTCACGTGATCCAAAGAGATGTTTGTTATCACGCATAACTCAGGATTGATGACATTGGTGGAGTCAAGGCGTCCTCCCATTCCGACTTCGATGATTGCGATGTCGACTTTCTCTTTTCTGAAATAGTCGAATGCCATTGCAACAGTCATCTCGAAGAATGAAAGTTCTAGTTCTTCAAGTTTATCTTTATGTCGTTCAATGAAATCAACGACATCGTTTTCAGGTATCATCTCTCCGTTGATGCGGATGCGTTCTCTGAAGTCGCGGAGATGAGGAGAGGTGTAGAGCCCAGTCTTATAGCCTGCTTCTTGAAATACTGACGCCAATGAGTGTGAGGTGCTGCCTTTGCCATTGGTGCCGGCGATATGTATCGACTTGAAACTGTCTTGTGGATTGTCGAGATAGTTGATGATTTCTATAGTTGTATTGAGGTCGGCTTTATAAGCAGATGCGCCAATGCGTTGATACATTGGCAGTTTGTTGAACATCCAATTTAAAGTTTCATTATAATTCATCATATTTTCTTTTTATTGTCTGATAATGAAAGTGTATGTTATAGTGCCTTTCTGTAGATCAGCGGCTTTGTCGTCTTTGTTGAAGACGGAATTCTTGGCGGCTTGTAAGGCTGAGGTACGCATCGCTGAATTTGTTATTGTGGTTCCTTTTCCTATTTCAGTCCTTTGCACGTATCCGTCTTTGTCGACCCAGATATCAACGACGATTTTGCCTTCTTCGCTGAAGTCTTTGCTAGGAGAGGAGATGCTCTTTGCACCACGACCGCCTAAGTCATAAGCAGGACCGCCGCCGCTGCCGCCATTGCCTTCATATCTGGCGATATCTTTCAATCCATTAGGAGAGCCTTGCTCGCCAACGCCTTCACTCTTGTTGCCTTCTGATTGTAGGTTCTGTGTGTTTTTTGGAGCTTGGAACATGGCTCTTTGATTTACAACAGGCTTCTCTTCAACGACTTCTTCCTTTACTTTTTCTGGTTCTTTAGGCTTTTCAACTACTTCTTCTATTGAAGGTGTTTCCTCATCTTCACTAACAATCTCTTCTTCAATTTCTTCACTTATCGTTTCTTTGACTTCTTGTTGTGTGGTTTCTTCAACTTGTTGACTTGTAGACTCATTGGCTTCTTGTCTCATAGCCTGAGCATACATGCCTAAATTGACTTCAACGCCAGCTTCGCCTGGCAATGGAAGTGGCGTCCTGAAACATAAAGTAAAAAGCAGAACGAGAGCTATCGCATGAAATGCAATAGTCATAACAATACCAAATAACTTATGTTTGTTTTTATTCGTCATTTCTTATTTGATGTAGCTAACAAAACCTTGTGTTTATTATCAGTGTCTTTGTTGATTTCATTGACAGCGTCAATGATGTTCACAATGTATTGAACTGCAACGCTTTTATCGGAACGAATGACAACCGTGCCTTCAATCTGATTTGCTAGTCCTGCAAAAATCTCATCCTTTAATTCTGATTCTCTAACACGTTTCTCACCTACATAATATTGGTTTTTGTCGTCAACATAAACTGTTATGGTCTGTTTCGACATAGTCTTGCTGCTGCTTGAAGGAAGCAAAAGCTTTATTGCGTTAGGCGCAACCAATGTTGATGTCAACATAAAGAAAATCAACAAGAGAAAAACCAAATCCGACATTGATGACGAATTGAAGTCTATCTTTCTTTTATTTCTTGATTTTATTGCCATAGTTTTTAGAATTTACAATTGACAATGTACAGTTAACAATTATATTTTTCTTCCAATAATTTAATTGTCAATTATTTAAGCTGGTTCATTTAATACGTCCATAAATTCAATGCTCTTGCTTTCAAGTAAATTGACGACCTTGTCGATTTTTGAAACAATGACATTGTAGAAAATATAAGCAAGGATACCAACGAACAAACCTCCTACTGTCGTGACCATAGCCTCGTAAATACCTGCTGAAAGCAATTCAATATCAATGTTGTTGCCAGCCATTGACATATCGTAGAAAGCACGAATCATACCTGTTACTGTACCAAGGAAACCGAGCATTGGTGCAGCACCTGAAATCATACCTATCAACGCAACGCCTTTTTCCAATTTGCTGACTTCTAAGTTACCGACGTTTTCAATAGCTGTTTGAATGTCGTTGAGTGGTTTGCCGATACGAGAGATACCTTTCTCAATCATTCTTGAAATTGGAGTGTCGGCTTGTTTGCATAAATCTTTAGCTTCGTTTAATTTGCCTTCAATCATGAAGTTACGAATTAAATTCATAAAGTTGTCATCTCTTTTTGAGGCTTTGTTAATGGTGATGAATCTTTCACTGAAGATGTAAACTGCTATTATTGAGAAAATAGCGAGTACGACCATAATCCAGCCGCCTTCTTTAGCTAACTCCCACAACGATAATTTTATTTCTTCTGCTTCTGGAGCTGCGACTGCTACGTTTGTAGCTTGAATGAGAATGCTTAATAAATTCATGTCTTTTTATTTTTTAACTTTTTATTATTAACTTAATATTTTGAAAAATATTATGACTGAGGCATACAGACATTTCCTGATGAACTGTCTGATGATGCACCTGTTACAGACGATAACACATTGATTTTTCCTTCTAGTTTTAATGTTCCTAAGAAAGCAAATATCAAAGCTTCCTTATAATCAATGATCATTGTATCTGGAATAACAATCTCGTGTTTGCTCATTTTCCTTATGCGTTCAATGAGGAAATTGTTTTTAGCACCGCCGCCAGTGATGAGCATCTTTGACTTGTTTAAACTATCAGTTGCTTTAACAATTTGATAGGCAATGTGTTCTGTTGCTGTCGCAAGTAAGTCTTTTATTGGTAAGCTTGAATTGTCAATAATCTCATGCTGATATCTTTCGAAAAATTCTCTTCCTAAAGATTTAGGAGCCTCTTTGTCGTAATAAGAGTTATCGTTAAAGATATTTAACAATTCTTGATTTACTGTGCCTTGACGAGCGAAGTTGCCATTGTTGTCGTAATCGTAGCCTAATTTATTTGCTAAATAATTCAACATTTGATTTGCCATACATATGTCGTAAGCAATACGTTGATTGTCTGAGTCGTAAGAGACATTGGCAATACCACCTATATTAAGGCATATTGGAAATTCAGCAAATAGATATTTGTCGCCGATTGGCACCAATGGTGCTCCTTGTCCGCCTTTAATGACGTCTTCTGTCCTGAAATCGTTGATGGTCACAATGCCTGTCTTGTTCGCAATCTCTTGACCATTACCTATTTGTAATGTATATGATTTCTCTGGGGCATGGAAAATGGTGTGTCCGTGAGATGCAATCAGTTTTGGATCCAACTCGTATTTTTTGATGAATTTTTTCGTGACATCACCGAGATATTTTCCGTATTCTATATCTAATTCTTTTAACTCTTCCTCGTTTTTATTAAAGGCTTCAGACAATTTCTTTTTCCATTCTTCAGTGTAAGGAATGTTGCCGGCTTCCATAATCTGGAAGAACCATTTTTTCTTGTCATGGCTGAAATTGACATATGCAATGTCAACGCCATCAAGCGAACTTCCTGACATTAAACCTATTACCTTGAAGTCTTTCATAATTATAGAAGATTTATGATTTTTTCCAAATGAATGCCGTGAGAGCCTTTGATTAATATTTTCATTCCAGAAATTTCATTCTTATTTATATGAGCGATGAGTTCGTCTACATTCAAGAATGAGATGAAGTCGCGGTTGACTTTGTTGAATTCGCTGCCGACAAGAATGACGTTGTTGAAACCAAGTTCTTTGATGAGGTTTATGATTTCCTGATGTTCGTTCAAAGATTCGTTACCGAGTTCTTTCATATCACCTAATATTAATAGGTGGTTTTCCTCGCTGATGTTTCTGAAGTTTCTAACCGAATTTGTCATGCTTACCGGATTTGCGTTATAGGCATCCATGACGATTTCGTTTTTGTCGGTCTTGATAAACTGAGAACGGTTGTTAGTAGGGGAGTAGTTTTCTAAAGCTTTGATTATTATATTTGATTCGATGTTAAAGTGACAACCCACGGTTATAGCAGCCATCACGTTTTCAAAGTTATAATCTCCTACAAGTTTAGTCTTTATTTCTTTATTGTTCCAATTTATTGAAAGATATGGATTTGACGATATTATTGATGCATGATAATCAGCTGTATCGTCTTTGCCATATTTTATACTTGTTAAATCTTGTGCGAGATCTTTCAATAATTTATTATCGTTATTGAAAAATACCATTCCGTTTGTATTTCTCAGATAATCATATAGTTCGTTTTTGGTTTTTATGACGCCTTCAAAACTGCCAAAACCTTCTATATGAGCTTTGCCTATATTTGTTATTATGCCGAAGTTAGGTTGAGCTAACGAGCATAACAATTCGATTTCTTTAGGATGGTTTGCGCCCATTTCCACTACAGCTATTTCGGTGTCAGGTTTTATTTGAAGCAATGTCAAAGGTACGCCGAGATGGTTGTTGAAGTTGCCTTGGGTGTAAATGATGTTATATTTTTCAGATAATACGGCTGCTACAAGTTCCTTTGTGGTCGTTTTGCCATTGGTTCCCGTAATTCCGATTATCGGAGTGCCGCATTTTTCTCTATGTAGTTTCGCTAATTCCTGAAGTGCTGTCAGACTGTCATCAACGATGAATAATCGTTCGTGATGGGGAAGGTCTTTGCGGTCGGCAATGACGCAAGCAGCAACATTGTCGCTCGCGACTTGATATGCGAAGTCATTGCCGTCGAAATGTTCGCCTTTCAGTGCTACGAACACGCATCCCGGCTCGACTTTCCTGCTATCGGTGGTGACGAGATATTTCTTGGAATAAAGCTGATATATTTTTTCTATTGTCTTCATTATTAGACCAAAAAAAAGCCGTCTTTTCTTGACGGCTTACATTATATAAAATGAGTGTTTTATTTTGCTAATGCACTGCCAATTTTATTCATGGCGCATCTGAAACCAACTGTTGATGATGACTCGTCTTCATTCATGAATCTACGTACTGAAGGACTCAAGTAGTAAGGACCATCATTCCATGAACCACCTTTGTAAACACGTGATTGGTCAGAAATTAAGGTTGTCTTACCATAGTCATACATGTGGTTTGTATATCTTTCTGGAGAATCAGCTGCATTTGTCCAGTCGTTGCTTTCTTGGATTGTTGACATATAGTCACCATCTTTGAAGTTCAAGTTGTAAGCATCTTCACGGAGCATTTTGATTGAATCGCTGATTTCTACGTTATCTGCGAAGAGGTCGCTGTTGTAGACGTTACCACGGAATGGGTTGTGGTCGTCGAAGTCTTCATATGAAAGAGGACGATAAATGTCAAGTACCCATTCTGATACGTTGCCTGCCATATTGTACAAGCCGAAGTCGTTTGGCCAGTAAGAAATAACTGGAGCTGGGAATGTAGCACCGTCGTTCAAGCTACCTGCAACACCCATATAGTCACCATTGCCTCTTTTGAAGTTAGCAACGAAAGTTCCCATATATTCAGGATCGTTTGATCTTAAACCGTTTGTGCTCCAAGGATATACTTTGCGTTCTACGATGTTTTCGTTTTCTGTATTACCGATAAGACCTAAAGCGGCATATTCCCATTCAGCTTCTGTTGGAAGTCTGTATTTTGGAAGAAGAAGACCGTCTTCCATTGTGATTTTTTGTGGTTCTTTTGATTTCTTTGATGCTTTATCGTCTTGGACTGTGTTTTCAGCATTTTCAACTACTTCACCTTCGATAACAGGAGTGTCTGTAGCTTCAACAGTTTCTTCTGTGTTTTGGCTTTCTGTGCTGTTGACAACACCTGTATATTTGCCAGCTAAATAAGCTTCAGTGGTGAAGTGATAGTCTTTGGTTTGTTCGTTGTTGTATGATAATACGCCAGCGTCAATTAATAATTTTTCATTTACTCTGTCAGAACGCCATAAAGCGTAGTCGTTTGCTTGTTTCCAACTTACACCAACAACTGGGTAATCTCTATAAGCAGGGTGACGGAAATAAATTTCTACCATTGGTTCATTGTATGACAATGCACTACGCCATACTAATGTGTCAGGAAGAGCTTTGGTTATCATTTCTGGATAGTCGCTATATACTCTTTCTAACCAATTGATATATTCACGATAATCTAAGTTGCTTACTTCAGTTTGATCCATGTAGAATGATGAAACAGTGACTTGTCTTGGACTGTTATTCCATTCATAATAAACGTTTTCAAGTGTTGCACCCATTGTGAAAGTACCACCTTCGATGGCAACAAGACCAGGACCAGTCAGTTGATCTTGTGAATCTGAAATGTAAAATCCACCATTATCAGGATTGTTGTAATCCCAACCAGTTGTACGTGATGATTGATTGCTCTTACATGATACTAACAAAAAACCTACAAATAATAATGTTAGTAATGATTTAAAACTTTCTTTACGCATTATTTTAAAATTTAATTATTATCTAAACTGAAAATAAACTACAATATTGTTTTTGTCAGAAAAATTTCACTCTGCAATTATACGGATTTTTTTTTAATTATACTAGTCGAAACATATTTTTTTTAATAATCTTTTTAACAATAAAAAATTAGTATTTTCGTTTCCCTTTTGGTATATTTGCAAAATACTTTTTAAATGATAAAAATGAATATAAATACTTGTAAGACAAAGCTATATATATTATTGTCGTTTCTTTGTCTGAATATTTCAGGTTTAAAGGCTCAGAATTTTGAATCATTTTCTGTGGATATCGAATGGAAAGGTATCGAAAAAATATTTGTAAATTCAGATACAATAAAATATGTATCATTTGAGAATGTCGCTTATGACGATTATTTCGGTGAAGAAAATCCAGTGTATAGATATACTTTCCCTATATATTCTAATAATGTTGAGATAGATCTTTATGTCGATAATTTGGCTTACGAGAAAATTCCAGAAAACGAACTCCTTTTGTTGAATGAAATCCTTGACACTATACCTGTTTATAATTATTACGTCAAGTCGTCTCGCGATAGCCATTCTTTATGCTTTGAAATAAATCCGTTCTTTAAAGATGGAAATGTCGCTATGCGCCTTGTTTCTTGTGACGTGCATTATTCTTTGAGAGATGCAGAAAGACGAGCAAGATATCAATCGGCTGAAAACTCGGTGTTGGCTTCAGGAAAATGGTATATGATGTCGTTGACATCAACGGGAATGTATAAGATAAGCTATGCGGAACTCGCTTCTATGGGTGTGCCAGTGAAGTCGATAAATCCCAAAAATATTAGATTGTATCATAACGGAGGCGGAATATTGCCTGTAATTAATAAGGATAAACGTCATGATGACTTAGTCGAGATTCCTATCTATATCAGCGGAGAAAATGACGGCTCGTTTGATTCAGATGACTACATCGTATTCTACGGAAGAGGCCCTGTCACATGGAAAAACGTTAATGGAATTTATGAGAAAGAAACCAATCCGTATTCTGATTATTCTTATGTCTTCATGACTGCAGATTTGGGCGAAGGCAAACGAATAGAGAATGCAGAGCAAGTTGCGGCTGAACCAGATGTATTCGTTGATTCATTCCTTGATTACCAGATAGTTGAAGAAGATTCTTATAACCTTAACAATATGGGAGCAACATGGTATGGCGATAAATTTGACGCGGTACTGTCTCGTTCTTACTCTTTTAACTTCCCTAATATTATAAAGGATAAGAAATGTAATTTATATTCAGAAGTGGCTTCTAGAAATTATTCCAGGGCAGAGTTTACTTACAAGGCGAACTCTACACCTATATATAAGTTAGTGTCAAGCAAGAATGCCGCTGATAACCTTTATGCCAATATGTTAAATACTGGCAATGTGAAATTCACCTCCGATAAAGATAATGTGACCATAGAATTGTCTTATTCAAGAACTACTTCAACATCATCGGCTTGGCTTGATTATATCAGCGTCAATGCGTGGAGAAAACTGAAATTTGTGAATGGCATGATGCTTTTTAGAAATCCAGAATGTTTTGATGCAGAGAAAATATATAGCTACGAAATAGCTAACGCCAACAGTAGGATGCAAGTGTGGGATGTGACAGAACCGACATCTCCAAAGAAAGTCAACCTTCAATATTTTTCTAATGTGGCTTCTTTCGTGACAAAAGGCTCAGACTTGAATGAATTTATCGCTTTCGACGGAAGTTATTATAAAACAGTAAGCTATGTCTCGACTGTCGCTAATCAGAATCTTCATTCAAAATATGATTTCGATTATTTGATTATCACGCATCCTGAATTTTATTTACAATCGGAACGTCTTAAAGCGATACATTCTAGCATCGATGATCTGAAAATAGAGATTGTGACGCCGCAGCAGATATATAATGAGTTCTCATGTGGAGCGCAAGACATTACGGCAATACGTGACTATATTAAAATGCTTTATGAAAAATCTGACAAGAGGCTCAGATATGTCTTGCTTTTTGGAGACGCTTCTTACGATTATAAGAATAAAAGCGGACAGGTTTGCTTTATTCCTTCTTTTGAATCTAAGACTTCATGCTCTAGCTCATGTGTCGTGACCGACGATTATTTTGTCTGTCTCGATGATTATGAAGGAATGATGGACAATACATCTAGCATGGATGTAGCTATAGGAAGAATGCCTGTGGCAACACAAGAAGATGCTTCGGCTATGCTCGACAAGATTGAACAGTATATAAGTATCAATGATGAAAGCGCAGGACAATGGCGTAAGAATATAACATTCATAGCCGACGATGACGATACTTATTATATGTCGCATGCTGAGCAACTGGAGAGAGTGATAAGAAATAATGGTGGCGAAGATGTTGATATTGATAAGATTTATCTTGATGCATATCCTCAAATCGCTACTTCAAGCGGACAGCGTGCCCCAGAATGTAATGCTGCCATTACAAACCGCGTTGAACTAGGTGCTGCTATCATTAATTATATAGGTCACGCCGGAGAAGTGGGCTGGGCTTCTGAAAGGATATTGACAAACGAAGATATCTTTTCATGGCAGAATTCTCCAAAACTGCACCTTATGATAACTGCTTCATGCGAATTCAGCAGATTCGACGATCATACAAGAACATCCGCAGGAGAATATGTGTTCCTTAACCATCACGGCGGCGCAATAGCTATGATGACTACTGCAAGAGTGACTTATGCTCCAGGAAATTTTGATCTGATGAAATTGCTCTATGAACATCTCTTCGATATGGATGGAGGAAAATATATAACAATGGGTGATGTGTATTTACATGCAAAACAGGCAGTCAATACAAGTTCAAGGGTTTATGTGTATTTCGGTGACCCTGCCATCCGTCTGAATTATCCAGAAAACACTATCGAAATAACATCTATAAATAATCATGAAATAAGTCAAACTGATACTTTGAAGGCTTTGCAGAAAATCAGTATGACAGGTGTTATCAATGATGTGTACGGAACGCATATGTCAGACTTTAATGGCGTATTACATATTAATGTATATGATAAGGACGTGACATATAATACAAATGGAAATGAGACAGATGTGATGTCTTTCAAGTTGAAAAACAGTGTGATATATACAGGTAAGGCTGAAGTTAAAGACGGTGTGTTCAATACGGAGTTCACATTGCCAAAAGATATCAATTACAGCTATGGAAAAGGTTTGATAAGTTTGTATGCACATAGCGATAAAACTGATGCTCATGGTTCATTCTCCAATATCATAGTCGGTGGCATGAATGAAAAAGCTGAAACAGATGAGGCTGGCCCTGAAATAAAGTTGTATATTGATGACGAGAAATTCGCTGATGGCTCAGTTACAAACGAAAATCCGATCCTCTTGGCGTATATCAAAGATGAAAATGGAGTCAATACTTCAGGCGCAGGAATCGGTCATGACATAACGGCAACTCTTTCAGGTGCAACGAATAAGGTGTATACTCTCAATCAGTTTTATAATGCTCCTTTGTCGAAGGATGAATATGGTAATCTTTCTTACAAGTTTTATAATCTGAACGAAGGAGAGCATGCATTGACATTCAAGGTCTGGGATATTTATAACAATTCAAGCACAGCGACAATTCGTTTTAATGTGGTGAAAGGTGAAATCATCATTATAGATAATGTGGGCAACTATCCTAATCCTATGGATGATGTCACTAATTTTATATTTGAACATAACCAAAAAGATAATCAAATTGATGTCGTGATAAGAATTTATGATATTATGGGACAATTAGTTAAGACCATAACAGAACAACGTTACGGCACTACAGCAAGGATAGAGCCTATCAAATGGGATGGTAGATCGGATGGCGGATCTTATCTGGATGCAGGCGTGTATATATATAATGTGACAATTAAAAATTCTCAAAGTGAAGAATCATCAGGATATTCTAAATTGATAATTAAATAATTATTATCTTTGCAAAGATTTTTTTTCGTGAAATTTAAAAAAATACAATAATAATTTTTCCATCACGTTAATAGAACAATCATTTATTAAGAATATGAAAAGAATTAAAATTTTTACTTTATTGTTTGTGATGCTTTTCGCAACTTATGGTGTTAAAGCTCAGGGTAGTGTGGACAAAGTCTTAGGACAGAATTTGGATTATAATGTAATATCTACTGCTGTTCCATTTATGATGATTGCTCCAGATGCCAGATCTTCAGCTATGGGTGATGTCGGCGTTTCTACATCTCCAGACGTTTACTCAATGCACTGGAACCCTGCAAAATACGCTTTTATCCAAGACGATTTTTCAGTGGGTTTGGCATATAGCCCTTGGCTCAGAGAGTTGGTCCCAGATATGAATATCGCTTACTTGGGCATTTCAAAACGTCTCAGCCCTAAATCAACAATAGCAGCTACATTGCGCTATTTCAGCCTCGGCGACATTATATTCACAGATGATGACAATATCAATTTAGGTACATATTCACCAAACGAATGGGCAGTCGACGTCGCTTATTCTCGTAAATTAGGTAAATATATCTCAGGTGCTGTCGCAGGTCGTTTCATCTATTCAAACTTGACACAAGGCATCTCTGATTATTCGAAACCAGCTATTTCTGTTGCAGCTGACATCGCTGTTTTTTACACAAGACCAGTATATTGGTTCAAAACTATTGACGCTGACTTCTCATGGGGTGTGTCAATCAACAATATTGGTTCAAAAATGAATTATAACGAAGCTAATTTGGATAAGGATTTCATTCCAACAAACTTACGCTTAGGTCCAACATTGAAACTCAATATCGACGATTATCATTCATTGGCATTCTCATTTGACATTAACAAGCTTTTGGTTCCAACACCTCCTGTCTATCTCACAGATTCAATCACAGGTGCTGTTATTTATGAAAACGGTGAACCAGTCATCGCAGCAGGTAAGGATGATAACGTAGGTCCAGTTCAAGGTATGATCCAATCATTCTATGACGCTCCAGGCGGAATCAAAGAAGAACTTAAAGAATTCACATTGGGCATCGGCGCAGAATATTGGTACAATAACATATTCACAGTACGTACTGGTTTCTTCCACGAAGCTAAGATGAAAGGTAACCGTCGTTACTTAACATTCGGTGCTGGCTTGCACTACAATGTGTTCAATATCGACGTTTCTTACTTGGTTCCTGTTAATAACAGCGCAACATCTGGTACAAACCCATTGGAAGGTACACTTCGTTTCAGCTTGACATTCAACCTTGACAAATGGGGTAAGAATACACAATTAGAATCAGTTAATTGATTCTGACTGATAAGAAAAAAAAGACTCCGGACATCAATGATGCTCGGAGTCTTTTTTTATGGTTCAAAATCAATGTTCAAAGTCTAACAATAGACTTGCTGACTCTTTTGTCTTCATAGATGATATGAAGATGGAAGACACCTTTTTTTAATGTGCCGCAATCAATGCTTATCTTTTCGTCAGAAGCATTATTGTTAATTTCTATTAACATCTGACCTAAACTGTTATAAACCTCAATCTTGTTTATTCCTTTGCTTTCAACAAATAAAATATCTTTCGTTGGATTAGGATATATGTTTAAGTCATCGTTGTTCAATAAGCTCTTCACATCAATGAAACCTTCATGACGATAATGGTCTTGTTTTGTCGCTACGACTTTGATTCTGCTTCCGCTTTTCTGAGGCTTTATGTTTATAATGCTGTCGTTGTCAGTTGAAACGGCAATGATATTTCCATTCACAGATAAAGCCAACTTGGTGTCTTTGTCTTTTTTTATTGTGATGTAAGTCTGTTCACTTGTGATTTCTTTTGGATAATCTATGCTTATGTTTTGAGGCATTTCGGTGTTTAATTGCAAGAATGCATCACCGAAGTAATGAAAGAGGTTATACGTCACATTTTTGTTGAATTCAAATTCTGGCCAAGAAGATTGTTTTAGGAAATATTTCCCGTATGTATTGGCGAAAGCCGGATATTTGAAGATCGTATTGTTTTTGCCATAATCAGGCATGAAGTCATTCCAAAGATAATCGTAGACACCCCAGACGTAAGCGTCATTGACAAACGAGAATGAGGTTTCAGAAGCCGCGATTATTGCGACGCATCCGTTTTCTGCACGCATGAAATGTTCGGCAAAACAGTCGTCATCGCCTTCTCCGTAGCGGAAATTGCCAGTCCTGCAATTCGTTGACATTACGAAAGTAAGGTCGTCATTATTTAAATTGTTTATTTCTTTATTTGAGAAATAAGGCTTTGTCCAAGCTTGATATTGCCCGTGACCTCGGTATTGAACCAGGAATGTGCCTTTATTAATTAAGTCGCAAATATCTTTATTGTTTCCGTTCCAATTATTTAAATGACGTAGGTAGGAAGGAATGTAATTCAATCCATCAGGACCGAAGTAGTCGATGATTAAATCAGTGTTTTTTGCTGACGACCAAATCGAATCGGGTGAACCAGAATAGATGGTATTCTGACGATTAGGATGTTTGTTTATTTTTTCGAAGTAACCGGCGATGACTTCAGAGCTGAGGTGGAACCAGCGCGATTCATCAAAACTCATGACCATGAGAGGATTGTCGTAATAATCGGGATTAGTAGATGGATTACATTCGTAACGCATTGTTTTCTTTACCATCAGTTCTGCTTGTTGTGCATTAGCTGCAGGCATGCGAGCGATGACTATTTCCGGAAGATTGTCGTTGTTGAAGTCGACGAGTTTGTTATCGGTGAGATAAGATAATCCGTCAGGATGATCGTTGAGATAGAATGAACTTATACCTTTTGTATCGTCGAGATTATAGTCGCCGAAAAGTAGTATCGCCGAAGGTACGAGATTCCAGTTTTTATAGATGTTGTTAAAATAATTTTTGATATTGACTGGGTAATTGTCGCCTATTTCATCAAGACTGACGACTTTTGTCAATATGCCTTGTTCGTTTCTGAAACGAGCCAGAGTGTCGGCCCATTGAGCGATGCCGCTGTTGTTTGGAGTGACGATGAGATATTCGCAACCTTCGTTGTCTTGACAATATGAAAATAAAGTCATGAGTGAAAACAGTATTATGAGCAGCGATTTTTTCATAATGCAAAGATAGTGTTTTTTTGAACTAAGAGCTAAGAGCTAAGAACCCTGAACTATTAACTATTAACTATTAACTATTAACTGACTCATAGACTCGGTGTCTTGGTGACTTTAAAAAAAAAGCCGCACATTGTGCGACTCTTTTATAATTGTTAATTGTAACTGTCAATTTCATTAAACAAGTCCAGCGAATCCCATAAAGGCGAGTGCTAAGATACCAGCAGTGACGAGTGCGATAGGCACGCCTTTCATTCCGTTAGGAACATCGGATAATGCGAGTTGTTCGCGCAAGCCAGCGAAGATTACTAACGCCAATGTGAAACCGACGCCGTTTGACAATGCGTACATAGTTCCTTCTAACAAGCCGAAGTCTTTTTGTATCACAAGGATAGCGACACCGAGTACGCAACAGTTTGTTGTGATAAGAGGCAAGAATACGCCTAATGCTGCATATAATGAAGGACTGATTTTTTTCAATATGATTTCAACCATCTGTACCAATGCTGCGATAACCAAGATGAATGCTATGGTTTGCAAGAATCCTAAATTAAAAGGATTTAACAGATAGTGTTGGATGAGCCATGTCACGATAGTTGCTAAAGTTATGACGAAGATAACTGCAGCGCCCATACCTAATGATGTTGATATCTTCTTGGAAACGCCGAGGAAAGGACATATTCCGAGGAACTGCGTCAATACGATATTGTTGACGAATATTGCGGAGATAAAAATTATCAAGAATTCCATATCTAAATATCTTTAATTGTCAATAACTTATTTTGTTTTCTTTAACATTCTGTTCATGATGGCGATGAGATAACCCATTGCGATGAATGCACCAGGAGCGAGGACGAATACCAGGATGGCGTCGCCTTCGATGAATTTCCATCCGAAGATAGAGCCGCTGCCTAATATCTCACGGATTGAACCTAAGATGGTAAGTGCCATTGAATATCCCAATCCCATGCTGATGCCGTCGATGGCTGATGCGCCGATGCCGTTCTTTGAAGCGAATGCTTCGGCACGACCGAGGACGATACAGTTAACGACGATGAGTGGGATGAAGAGACCGAGAGTCTCGTAAATGCTTGGGAGATATGCTTGCATAAGAAGTTGTACCACTGTCACGAATGAAGCGATGACGACGATATAGCAAGGGATGTGTACTTTGTTAGGGATGAAGTTCTTTAACAATGAAATACACATATTAGACAAAATCAAAACGAATGTTGTTGCCAGACCCATGGATAAACCGTTGATGGCGCTGGTTGTTGTCGCTAGAGTAGGACAGCATCCGAGAAGAAGGACGAATACCGGATTTTCCTTGAAGAATCCTTTTGTTAAGTTATTCCAGTTAGCCATGATTAAAATCCTCCTTTATTGTTTTCAAATGTTGATAATGCGCGATTTACAGCATCGCAGAAAGCTCTTGAACTGATAGTTGCTGCTGTGATGGCGTCGACGTCGCCTCCGTCTTTCTTCACGTTGAAGTTGAATGATGCTGCGTTTTTGTTGTTGAATTGGTCTTTGAAACTTGGTTCTGACATCTTTGAGCCTAAACCAGGAGTCTCAGCATGTTGCAATACAGAGATGTTGTTTACTGTTCCATCAGCTAAAATACCGACCATCAATGAGATGTTGCCGCTGAATCCTTTATTGGTGAATGTCTCTACTGCTGCACCGATGAATGTGCTGTCGGTGTCGTAGGCGAGGTAGAATGGAATTTCAATGTCTTCCATTGCTGATTTGACCTTTGTCTCTTTAAGTTCATTAAACTCAGGGAGTACGTTTTCGATAGCCGCTGTCTTTTTTGCAGTGTCAGCTGCAGCGATAGGTTCTTTTGTGGCATTGTATACTATGCCTAACACACCGCCTGCTACTACGCATATCACGAACAAGGCGATGAACATATTTAATAATGTATCTTTCTTTGCTGCCATAGTCTTATTTTTTTACAGTTTTACCGAAACGTGTTGGTTTACAAGCTTTATTGATTAAAGGAACAAAAGCATTCATAATCAAGATGGCGAATGACATTCCTTCTGGATATGCGCCCCACAAACGGATTATGATTGTCAAGGCTCCGATGCCGATGGCGAAGATGACCTTGCCTTTTATTGTCATTGGTGATGTTGCCATATCTGTTGCCATGAAGAATGCGCCGAGCATCAAACCGCCGCCGAAGACATGTACCATCGGATGAACGAATTGTACAGGGTCGATGAGCCAGCATGTTGTGGAGATGAGCGCTACTGTAGCAATGATGATGACAGGTGTCTGCCAGTCGATGACTTTTCTGAATATCAAGAAGAGACCTCCGATGATGATGGCGATAGAGCCGATTTCACCTAGAGAACCGCTATAGATGAATTCTTTGATGTTTTCGTAGATGATTAAATCGTCAGCTGCAATTCCTTGAGCGAGGCCTTCTTTGATGTGGCCTAACAATGTTGGACCAGTGATGGCGTCTGTTATTGTATTGCTGAAAATAGGCTGTGGTGTTGGCCATGAAGTCATCGCGACAGGGAAGGAGATGAGCATGAAGACACGTCCTACCAATGCTGGGTTGAATGGGTTGTTGCCCAATCCGCCGAACGACATTTTTCCGATGCCGATGGATACGATAGAACCTATTATTATCATCCATGCTGGTATGTTGGATGGCAAGTTGAATGCCAACAATATACCTGTTATTATCGCTGAACCGTCAGCTATTGTGCAAGGGCCTTTGATGAGGAATTTCTGGATGAGCCATTCAACCAAGACGCAGGCTGATACTGATATCAAAGTCACGCGTACTGCATCGAAGCCGAAGTAATAAATTGAAAATAAGAAAGCTGGCATCAAAGCGATGATGACGCTGTACATTATTTTCTTGGTGCTTTCACCTCCGTGAATGTGAGGTGAGCCTGATATTAGGTAATTATTCATCTCTTAACTTATTTCTGATTACGTGAACGAATTATTTGACCTGTCTTGTTCTTGCCATAACGGATGTAGTCTAACAATGGAATGTTTGCAGGACATGTGAACTCGCAAGAGCCGCACTCGATGCAATCCATAATATTGCTAGCTTCAGTGTCTTCAAACATATTGTTTTTCGACTGACGGCAGAGGAGGTATGGCTCCAAGCCCATAGGGCATGCACTGACGCATTTGCCGCAACGCAAGCAATTGCCCACTTGTCGTGGCTGTGCTTCTTTATCGGTCATCATCAAGATGCCAGATGTTCCTTTAATGACAGGAAACTCGCTGACAGAAACAGACTTGCCCATCATAGGACCGCCGTTGATGATGTTTGTTATGTTTTCTGGGAGTCCGCCAGCAGCCTCGATGAGTTCTGTCGATGAGGTGCCTATTCTTACCAATAAGTTACATGGATTCTTGACAGACTTGCCTGTTACAGTGACGACTCTGGAGATGAGCGGCTTGTTCTTCTGGACGGCTTCATAAATGGCATATGTGGAAGCTACGTTGACAACGACGCAACCTGTCTCGATAGGAAGTTTTCCTGATGGGACTTCTCTTCCTGTACAAGCTTTGATGAGTTGTTTCTCGCCGCCTTGTGGATATTTGGTCTTCAAAGGCTGTACTTCAATGCCTGTGAAATATTCGTCTCCCTTTATTATATTGTCTAATAATTTTGCTGCTTCGATTTTGTTTACTTCAATGCCTATGATTGCTTTTGGAGCGTCAACAGCTTTCATCAAAATCTTTACGCCGACAAGGAATTCGTTAGGTTTCTCGAGGAGAAGACGATTGTCGCATGTGAGATAAGGCTCACATTCTGCAGCATTTATGATGACGAATTCGGCTTTCTTGTCTTTTGGTATCGAGAGCTTTACATTTGTTGGGAATGTCGCACCACCCATACCGACGATGCCATGATCTTTGACTCTGTTTATGATTTCTTCACGGGATAATGTTATCTCACCGACTAATTTGTCGCTGGTGTCGATGCCTTCAAGCCATTCGTCGCCTTCAACATCGATGAAGATGGCAGGCTTACGGTAACCAGTGTGGTCCATTATCTCGTCAACTTTAGTGACTTTGCCACTTACTGATGAGTGAACGTTGGCTGAAATGAAACCTTTTGCTGTTCCTATGAGTTGTCCGACTTTCACTTCATCGCCTTTTTTTACGATGGCATCTGCCGGTGCGCCAAGACATTGTCCTAGGGGAATAATGACTTGTTTTGGAGTAGGTAGGGTTATTATGGGTTTGTCTGACGAAAGTTTGTTCTCTTCAGGATGAACGCCACCTTTATTGAATGTTTTCTTTGGATTCATACGATTATTCTTTACTTTCGTTATTAACTGATTCTGTTACTTCTACTTTTGGTTTGCGAGGAGGGAAGTTGACTGCCAATATGCTTCCTCTTGGACATACATCGACGCACTTGCGACATAATTTACACTTGTCAGCATTGATGTATGCTAATGTGCCGCGCATTTCAATTGCCTCAAAAGGACATTCCTTGAGACATTTCTGACAGCCTATGCAACCGACTTTACAATTCTTCATTGTTATCGCGCCTTTTTCTGTATTGACACAGTCGACATAAACACGACGGTTGTTCTTGCCTTTAGGACGAATCTCGATGATGCCACGAGGACATGCTTTCGTACATGTTCCGCAACCTACGCATTTGTCTTCGTCAACGACGGCGATGCCTTTTTCCTTGTCAATATGTATTGCGTCGAAAGCACATTTCTTCACACAGTCACCAAGACCGAGACATGCATTAGGACATCCGCTGCCGCCTGCATACAAGGTATGAGCGAAAGCACAGATATCGGCTCCTTCATAATGTGTCTTCTTAGGAGCATTTTCACATGTGCCGTTACAACGTACAACGGCGATGGTCGGTTCTGATGCCTCAAAGGTGAGACCTAATACCGCTGCCACTTTTGTCATGTCAGAACTGGTACAGTTTAATCCGCTCAGGTTGTTTTTGTCGTGCGCTGATTTTACACATGCTTCCGCAAAAGCACGGCATCCTGCAAAACCGCATCCTCCACAGTTGGCACCGGAAAGATTGGATTCAACTTCGTCGATCAATGGGTTTTCTTCTACCTTGAACTTCTGAGCAACTATATATAAAATAACTGCTAAAATGCCTCCCAAGACTCCAAGTACAATGAGAGAATAGAATAAAATGTCGTTCACAATAATACTTTTTAGATTATGAATAATATCGTACAAAAATAATAATAATATTTTTCTAAAACTAAATATTTTTTAATGAATTTCATATTCGAAATTACGCTTGATTTTACCTTTAAAAAGGAATAAAATAAGGTAATAAGGTACTAATGAACAAATGGAAATCAATGCGTTTATTCCTTCATCTATTTTAAAAATATTGAGAATGAATATCATAGAAATCAATATTATGGAAGGAATGACATATGCGAAGATGACGGCTTTGTTTGCCTGACCTAATCCCATACTAACTCTCACTTCTTGTCCTATTGATAAATCTTTGTCTTTTGGACGAGGAACGCTGATAATCTTCTCCTTCATCTCCGACATATTGCACGCGCCTTTGATGTTGCACGATGCGCATGCGCTTTTCGATAAAATCTTGACTTCAACTTCATCACCATTGATGTTGGTGATTATTCCATCATGTGAAACTCTTTCGTTCATATTTAAGTTTTTTTCTGCTACAAAGATAATAAAAAGTCTATGCGCCAATAGGGATTGGTCAATAAGTTTATTAGAATATGAACAAAGAAAAATAAGTAATGTTTAAAATAAAAAATGTCTGTTGGCGGTAGTCTGTAGTAACTTGTCTTGATTTTTTATTATCTTCGCAAAAATATTTTTTATGATTCAGATTTTATCGCTTTTATTTTATTTCACATTTCCTTGTTTGATAATTTATCTTTGTAGGAAATCATCTATAATGAATAAGATAGGGGAGATTTTGTTGCTTTATATCGTTGGTATTTTAATATCAAATCTTGTAGTTTTCCCTCTCGGATTAGGTGATTCATTAAAAGGAATACAAGACGCTCTTACGAGTGTGACGATACTTCTAGCATTCCCGATGATTCTTTTCGGATGCGACTTTAAAAACTGGAAGCTTAAAAAGGCTATTGTCGCTCTTTGCATCGGACTCGTTTCTGTCGTTGTCGTTGATATTATTGGCTTCTATATTTTCAATGATAATCAAACGGGTTTTGAAAAGATCGCTGGACTTCTGGTCGGTGTCTATACTGGTGGAACTCCGAACCTCGCAAGTCTTAAAATAGCCTTGAATGTCGATGCCGAGACTTATATCTTTGTCCATACTTTCGACATGATTATCAGTTTCTTTTATCTCGTATTCCTGATGTCGTTCGGAATAAAAGTCTTTAGACTTTTTTTAAGACAACAGGACAACAAGACAACAAGCCAACAAGAAAATGGATTGGAACTCATTGCTCAAAGCTCAGAGCAAAGTTATAGTGGCATTTTCACCAAAAAACATTTTCATAAGACATTAGGTGCATTAGGCCTTGCTATATTAATAATAGGTATAGGAATGGGCGTGAGCCTTCTTATCTCTGGCAAGGTCGATAATATGCTGGTTCTTATTTTGACAATGACCACATTGTCTATTGCGGCTTCATTTATACCTTTTGTAAGGAAGATGGAAAAAAGCTACGACGCTGGAATGTATCTAGTTCTGATATTCAGTCTCGTTGTTGCCTCTATGGTCGATGTCACAGCGATAGATTATCGTGCTGGCGCAAATATTATCGCATATATCGCCTTCGTGATATTCTGCTCTTTGATATTGTCAATAATATTGTCAAAGATATTTAAAGTAGATTCTGACACTATGGTGATTACATCAGTGGCGTTGGTTAACTCTCCATTGTTTGTCCCTATGATAGCTGAAAGCATGAAGAACAAAAAGGTTATCATAACTGGAATAACGGTGGGTGTTATCGGCTATGCCGTGGGTAATTACTTGGGAATCATTGTTGCTCAATTATTAAGATAGTTATGAAATTGATGTTAGTCAAAATAAAAGATTTTATTGAAAATATAATAGGCCGTGTGAAGCCTGTTTTGAGAATGATTGTCATTCCTGGTTTTGAAGGTGTGCCTTTTTATGATGTGATGGTTTATTTTATCAGAGGATTTACACAGGTCAACCTCATCGACCGTGCTGCTGCGGTGGCATTTTATGTGTTCCTCGCACTCTTCCCATCAATCTTGTTCTTGTTTACATTGATACCATATCTGCCATTACAAGGCGTTACAACCAATGTGCTTGAGGCTTTGCAGACAATATTACCTCCAGGAACTTATGAAAGCGTCTCATCCACGATAAATGAAATCATGTCGATAGAACACGGAGGACTTATGTCGATAGGTCTTTTGCTCGCGTTTTACTTCAGCACTAGTGCGGTGAGTTCTTTCTTCAGAGGTTTTAATATGGGTGACAAGGAATTCGGACAGATATCATTCGTTAAGATACAGCTGTTTTCCATCTTGGTTATGCTTTTGTTCGTTGGCTTGCTGATGCTCTCAATAGTGCTGATTACGGTGGGTCAGAGACTGCTGCCAATATTGTTTGTCAAGATTCATTTGTATAGCGGTTTCGCTGTGTTTTTGATAAATATGCTTCGTTGGCTGATCGTTATTTTTGCTTTGATAGTTGCAATGTCTTTGTTGTATCATTTTGGTAATCCGCGTAGCAGGAGATTTAAACTGTTCACTCCAGGTTCTATTTTGTTCACAGGATTATTTATCGTTGGAACGGTATTGTTTAATTTCTATATCTCCAACATCTCGACATATAACCTTCTCTATGGTTCTATCGGAGGTTTGATAATATTCGTTATCTGGATTTATTTCAATTGTATTTTGATATTGATAGGGTATGAGCTTAATAAGAGTATTACGAAAGCCTCAACTTTTAAATTCCCTGATATGCCGTTGCAGATTAAAGATATTGAGTCGCCAAGTCGCCAAGACTCCGAGACTCCAAACGTATAATAAAAAAGCGAGCAAGATTCTGCTCGCTTTTTTATTGTTATTTCATGTTTGGTGTTGGTCAGTGTCCGAGCCAAAATAAAAAATCCGACCATTTTGCTGATCGGATTTTTTAACCTTAAATAATCTTATTAGGTACGGCCTAACAGAATTAATACTCGTCAGAAACTGTAAGTTTCTTTCTGCCTTTAGCACGACGTGCTTTTAAAACTTTACGACCATTGGCTGTTGACATTCTTGATCTGAAGCCGTGTTTGTTTCTACGTTTTCTGTTTGATGGTTGAAATGTGCGTTTCATTGTCTTATGTATTTTTTCTTCTTAATTTTTCTTTTATTTTGAGTTGCAAAAGTAGTAAAAAAATCTTAAAGAAAAAATATTTTATGAAAAAAAATAATAATATTTATTTTCTTATAATTCAATGATTTAGATAAATCATTACTTTGCTAAATCTTTTATGTCAACATATTTGTCAATATTTTTTACGAAAAAAGCGGTATTAAAAAGAGAGACGCATCAATGCATTGATACGTCTCTACTATATATGGACAAATCTGTTGCCCGTTGTCTTATTTCACAGGAACATTCTTCAATGTCTCTGTCAAGAATTCCCAGAACAATGGCACTGTGTCAATTTTGAGTGCTTCGTCAGGTGAGTGAGGGAATACCAATGTTGGTCCGAATGAAACCATATCCCAGTTAGGATATTTTGAACCTAAGATACCGCATTCCAAACCTGCGTGGATAACCATTGTCTTTGGAGTCTTGCCGTATTTTTCTTCATATACTTTCTTCATTGTGTTGTATATGATAGAGTTGATGTTTGGTTTCCATCCTGGATATGAACCTGTTGATTCTGCTCTTGCACCACAGCTTTCTAATACCTTGCGCATTTCTGCTGCGAGTTCGTCTTTGCTTGCGTCTACCAAGCTACGTTGTAATGAAGCTGTCATGATATGGTCGCCTTCTAACTTAACGATAGCCAAGTTTGAAGATGTCTCGACTGTTCCTTCAAAGTCTTTTGACATAGCGATTACGCCGTTAGGATATTTAGCGACTGCTTCAATCAAGTTAGCGATAGTTTGCTTGTCGATGACTCTTGTTGGCATTTCAGCAGGAACGATAGTGATGCTCATTTCAGGTTCAACAGCAGCAAATTGTTCTTTAACAACTGCTTCGAATTCAGCAACGAATGCTGCTAATTCTTCTGCTTTGCCTTCTGGAACAGTAACTGTAACGAATGATTCGCGTGGGATTGCATTGCGCAAGCTGCCGCCTTGGATGTCAGCTACTCTTGCATTGAATTTTTCTGTAGCTTTCAATAATAAAGCGTTCATCACTTTGTTAGCGTTAGCACGGCCTAAGATGATGTCCATGCCAGAGTGACCGCCTTTTAATCCTTTGACGATTAATTGGAAAGCTTTTGAACCAGCTGGTACTTCTTCAAATTTAGGTGTGAAGTAACCGCATGTGTCGATACCACCAGCGCAGCCGACATAAAGTTCGCCTTCTGTTTCTGAGTCGGTGTTGATGAGGATGTCGCCTTTTAAAACGCCTGGTTCTAATGCGTTAGCGCCTGTCATACCTGTTTCTTCGTCAACAGTGAAGAGGACTTCGATAGGTCCGTGAACCAAAGTGTTGTCTTTCAATACTGCCATTGCTGCTGCTGCACCAACGCCGTTGTCAGCGCCTAATGTTGTGCCGTTAGCCTTTACCCAACCATCAACGATGCGTGTTTCAATAGGGTCTTTTTCAAAGTCGTGTACTTTGTCTGAGTTCTTCTGTGGAACCATGTCGACGTGTGCTTGTAAAACTACGCCCATGCGGTCTTCGTAACCTGGTGTTGCTGGCTTGCGGATGATGACATTGCCGACTTTATCTACTATAGTTTCAAGACCTAATTTTTCTCCGAATTCTTTTAAGAAAGCAACTACTTTCTCTTCTTTTTTTGAAGGACGTGGAATCTGTGTCAATTCATAGAAGCTTTCCCACAATCCTTTTGGTTCTAAATTTCTTATGCTCATTTTAATTTATTTATTATTTGACTTTTGCTTTGAGTTGTGAGCTTTGAGCTACGAGTTGTTTTTGCTCATAGCTCAAGGCTCGTTGCTCATAACTAATTAATTTCTTGGTGCATTAACTAAAATATCTTTCAAGAAGTCCCAGAATTTTTGTACTGTAGGGATTTCTATTCTTTCGTCAGGTGAGTGTACGCCGCGGAGGGTAGGGCCGAATGAAATCATGTCCATGCCAGCGATCTTGTCGCCAACCAATCCGCATTCCAAACCTGCGTGGATAGCTTTTACCTTAGGTTCTACACCGAAACGGTTCTTGTAGCATTCTTCAGCGACCTTGCGGATTTCTGAGTCTGGGTTCGGTGTCCAGCCTGGATAACCGTCAGTGTGTAATACTTCTGCGTTGGCGAGGTTGAAGACTGCTTCTACCATATTAGCGACGTCTTCTTTTGAAGATTCGATGGAACTGCGTTGTGAAGTCTGGATGAAGAAGAAGCCTTCTTTTTTCTTGACAGATGCTAGGTTTGTTGATGTCTCTACGAAGTTAGGTATTGTCTGTGACATAGCGATGACGCCGTGAGGACAAGCGTAGAGTGCGTTCAACAAGTCGAACTGTGTCATTTCGTCGATGACGAGTTCTGGTTGTGTCTCTTCGATGACAGCCTTGACGCTGAGACCAGGTTCTGTCACTTGATATTCTCTGCGGAAGTTTTCTTCCATTACTTTTACGAATTCTTCGAATTCAGCTTGGAATTCTTCTGGGACGAAAGCTACTGCCATGGCTTCACGAGCGATGGCGTTGCGTAAGTTACCGCCTTGGATGTCGTAAACGCGGAGGTCGAATTCGTTTGTTGCTTGCCATAAGATTCGGGTTAACAACTTGTTGGCGTTAGCGAGGTTCTTGTTGATGTCGTCGCCTGAGTGACCGCCTTTAAGGCCGCTGACCATGATTCTGTAAGCTACGTTTCTTCTTGGAGCTGGTTCCATTCTGTAGTAAACCTTGATGATGGTGTCCATGCCGCCTGCGCATCCGATGAAGATTTCGCCTTCGTCTTCTGAGTCGAGGTTCAATAAGATACGGCCGCTGAAGTCTTTAGGATCGAGTTTCTCTGCGCCTGTGAGACCTGTCTCTTCGTCAACGGTGAAGATGCACTCGATAGGGCCGTGTTGTACTGTTGGGTCAGCGATGACAGCGAGTGCTGCTGCTACGCCGATGCCGTCGTCAGCACCGAGTGTAGTGCCGTTAGCGTGGAGCCAGTCGCCTTTGATGACAGCTTCGATAGGGTCGTTTTCAAAATCGTGGACCTTGTCGCTGTTTTTCTCACAAACCATGTCGGTGTGAGCTTGTAAGATGATAGTCTTGCGGTCTTCGAATCCTGGTGTTGCAGGAGCCTTCATGATGACGTTGCCGCATTCTTCAACTATATATTCTACCTTATGTTCTTTTGCCCAGTTGATGAGATATTCAACCATTTTGCCTTCTTTCTTTGAAGGACGTGGCACAGCCAAAATAGCATGGAATTCTTTCCATACGCATTCAGGTGTGAGATTTAAAACACATTCGTTCATATCTTTTTGATTTTATTTCTGTTTATAATTTTAAAAGTTCAATAGTCTTTTTAGGGTCTTCTGACTTGAAAACGGCATTGCCGGCTACGAGTGCATTGGCGCCTGCAGCGAACAGCTTAGAGGCGTTTTCTGTGTTGACGCCGCCGTCCACTTCGATAAGCGTGTTGTATCCGTTTCTGTCTATCATGTCGCGTAGTTTTTCTACTTTAGAATATGTGCGTTCAATGAATTTTTGTCCACCGAAGCCTGGGTTCACCGACATGAGCAATACGAGGTCTAAATCGCCCAAAACGTCTTCCAATACTGACACTGGAGTGTGTGGGTTGAGAACCACGCCAGCCTTGATGCCGAGTGACTTTATCTTCTGTATAGAACGATGAACGTGAGTAGATGCTTCATAATGAAATGTTATTATGCTTGCGCCTGCTTCTTTAAATGCTTCGAAATATCTGTCTGGGTCGACGATCATGAGGTGAACGTCGAGAGGTTTTGTCGCCATTTTGTTGATGGCTTGAACGACAGGAATGCCGTAAGAGATGTTAGGTACGAACACGCCGTCCATAATGTCAAGATGATACCAATCTGCTTGACTTTCATTCAACATCTTGATGTCGTCGGCTAGATGAAGAAAATCTGCTGACAACAAAGAAGGAGATATTATTTTTTGCATGACATGATTTTTTTACGTTTCTGCAAATATAATAAAAAGACTAATGGCTAATGGCTAATGGCTAAAGATTTTTTTAAGACACCAAGACATCAAGTCTTTTAGTTAGGAGTTAGGAATTAGGAGTTAGGAGTTAGGAATTTTTTTTGAACTAAGAACCTTGAACTCTGACACTGACTGCTGACAGCTGATAGCCGAATGCTAATTTTCAACTTTCAATTTATTTTGGGCGTTCGGCTACGCCGCCGGGCTTTCCGCTATATCTTTGCTCGCTCCGTTATCACTCCGCTCACAAAGGATGCCGCTCCAATCCCTAACGCAAAACTGAACCAAGAACTAAGACGCATCAACACCAAACAAAAAAATCCGAGGAATTCCTCGGATCTATAATTGTTAATTTTTAACAAAACGTTTCGTTATAATGCCTTCATTTGTCTTTATCATAATAAAATAAACACCATCATTCAACTTAGAAACTTCAACCGTCATCATACCTTGTTGCCTTGTTGCCTTGTTGTTTTGTTGTCTTCCGTAAACATCATAAACGACAACTTCCTCGACTTCAACTTCAGTAACGATATTAAGTTTGTCGTTTGCCGGATTCGGATAGAGCAGGAGAGAAGAAGTGAGTTCTTCGATGCCGTCTTCTGGAATCTCTGGTGATTCTGGTTCTTCAGGCTCCTCACCTGGTTCCTCTGGCTCTTCTGGAATTTCTACTAATTCGACGCATTGTATTTCTGATGCTTCAGATCTTTTCACCCCATTAACACCGACGATTTTGAAGCAATGCCATCCGAGTGGAAGGCCTTTTACAATATATGATGTGTCGCTTATGTTCGCAAGGACTTCTGCGTTTTTACATACATCATAACTTGATGTGTTAGCGTCGCTGTTCCATGTCAATAAGATTTCAGATTCGCTTAACGCAGTAGCAGTAAAATTCGTTGGCTGCGCTGGATCCAGATATTCTCCTGTTGTTCCTTCTTTAAATGTAAGCTGGACGAAAGGTACTGGAGTGTCCAATATAGTCGACGCGCCCGATATAGCTGTCGTTGCGTCAAATGCACCACTGATGCTTCTCTTGTATAATGCTCTGTAAGCATTGTTTTCTCCTATCATGGCAGGTCCTACGAACGCATCGAATGTTATGCCGCCTGCTACATTTGTTCCGCTTACGTCATTGACGCATATTAAGATGTTTTTGCCAGTGTATTCAAAATCATCGATGTCTATTGTAACCCAAGAGTTATAAGAGAATTCCACATTGCCTGAGAATACTTGGTCTGTTCCTGACATTCTCTTCATAATGTTTCCATCTATCGCATATTCCTCAGTGTTTACTATATAAACGATAAGATTGCGCGTGAATGGATATTTTTCAGTTTCTTCTTCCACTTCAGCAGTCTTGAATGCGATGCTTTCAATTGTGCCGTGTGATTTGCATATTTCTTCGGCAGTGTAAAACTGTTGTGTGATAGCCCAGTTGTTCGCGCAGAAAGCAGGGACGTTCTTGCTCGTTGTCTTTCGCAATTCGCCTACGGTGCCGTCAATAGTAACTGTCAACTCTTGTGCATTAATGCTGAAGAACAATCCAAGGAGGAATATTACTGATAGAATATATTTCTTCATTTCAAATAGAATTTAATCTTAGACAGCAAAGGACGTAGCAAGCCACGTCCCTATATATAATTGTTAATTGTTAATTTTTAACAAATCGTTTCGTTGCGACACCTTCATTCGTCTTTATCATAACGAAATAAATTCCGCTATTCAAACCAGAAACATCTATGTACAATGTCTGTTGTCCGTTGACTGTTGTCTGTTGACTTCTTCCAAAGACATCATAAACGACAACTTCCTCGATTTCAGCTTCAGTAACGATATTGAGTTTGTCGTTGACTGGATTTGGATAGAGTAGGAGTGATGAGCTTAATTCTTCAATGTTTTCTTCTGGCATATGCTTTCTGATGTCGACATTTATGCAAGAGAGGAACAGTTGTTGGTCGCTAGGATCATCATCGGCTACATATCCACCGACTAAAAGTCTTGTGCTATCTTGTAATGCCAATGATAAAGATCTTACATTCATTTCGTTTTCTATGTATTTTGGTAGGGCTATGATGCCAGATCCTGCGAAATCTTCATTGAACTCGCCCTTGGAGTCTAAATTGTAGACATATGATCGGCTGGCACCTGTTGTGTAATTGTATGAGAATGTTGTTCCGAATATCTGTCCGTCAGATGTAGCCAAGACAGAATAAGTTTCGTTGATACATCCGTCGCCTTCAAATGGCACGACTCTTACAAAACCGTTTGTTCCGAATGATTCGTCGATGGTTCCATTAGAGTTGACACGAACGATGTGAGATCCTGATTTTGGCAAAGGTTCTGTTGTAAACAGGTCGGTGTGGCCGCCAACTAAATATTTTCCGTCAGGTTGTACGCTTATGGAAGTGGCATATTCGGCGTATTCACCGGCATGTAGTTCAAGCACGCCATTATTTGCAAAGGTGACGTCTAAGTCGCCATTGGATTTTAGTCTCAATAAATAAGAAACAACAAATCCATCTTCAGAGACTTTATGTCCTGTGAGGAGCATTTTTCCATTTGACAAGATTTCAATGTCGTAAGCATATGACCATGCATAAGGAGATGGGTCTAATTTTATTATCGCAGTTCCGTCTTCTCCGAATGTCTTGTCAAGATTGCCTTTGACGTTATAGCGTCTTACAAGGATATTGTCGTTAAGATATCCTGCAACAATAGGACGTCCGTTATTGTCGATGGCAATGGCTTCGTAAACAATGCCGTTTCCATAATCACTGATAACAAAACCATTTTCTCCGAAATCATTATTTTCAATTCCGTTTTCGTCAAGGCTGAGAATGAATCCAGTGTTGTTAACATAATCGAAGGTATAGCCTGTTACAAAAAGATAACCGTCGTCGTTCAAGGCTGCATCGAATGCACTGTTCATATAAATCATAGGGTTTGCCTTGAAATAAGCAATGCCGTTTTCTCCGTATGTTTCGTCTAATGTGCCGTCAGTATTGTGACGAGAAACGTATATTGAATAATTGGTTCCATCAACACGAGCTCTACCTATAGTAATGATTTTGCCGTCTTCTTGGACTAGAATTTTTTCCATTTTATCGTGAGATATCGATGGGTCGAACACAAACGAGCCGTCTGTGCCGAAATTAGGGTTGAGTTCGCCTAAATCCTGAGCGTAAGAGCTTAAAGCGAATAAGCATACAAAAACAATTGTAAAAAGTTTTTTCATATGATTTGATTTTTAATACTAGAACTCACAAATATATGAAAAATATTCATGTATTTCTGGAGCCTTTACGTAATTTTTTTCTTGTCAGATAAGTGCTTTCTAGTGGATAAAAAAACAAGACCCCAAACTTTCATTTGAGGTCTTGAGTCGTATTTTAAAGTCTATGAGTCTAAGAGCTAATTCTCAATTATCCAAGGTAGCTCTTAAGTATTTTACTTCTGCTTGTATGTTTCAAGCGTCTGATGGCTTTTTCCTTTATCTGTCTTACGCGTTCGCGTGTGAGGTCGAATTTCTCGCCGATTTCTTCGAGTGTCATTGGATGGCTGCCGTTGAGACCGAAGTAGAGGCGGACTACGTCAGCTTCGCGAGGAGTCAATGTTGAGATAGCACGGTCGATTTCTTTTCTTAATGATTCATAAAGGAGCTCAGTCTCAGGAGTGATTACTTCATCGCTTTTCAAGACGTCGTACATGTTGTTGTCTTCATCTTGAACGAGAGGAGCGTCCATTGATACGTGACGGCCAGCGTTCTTCATTGATTCTTTCACTTCAGCTTCAGTGATGTCTAATGCCTCAGCGATTTCTTCTGCGTTAGGCTCGCGTTCAAATTCCTGTTCCAACTTGGCGTATGTCTTGTTGATTTTGTTGATAGAACCGATTTTGTTAAGTGGTAAACGGACTATACGTGATTGTTCTGCCAAAGCTTGGAGGATAGATTGACGGATCCACCATACGGCGTAAGAGATAAATTTGAAGCCTCTGGTTTCATCAAAACGTTGTGCTGCCTTGATCAAACCTAAATTACCTTCGTTGATAAGGTCAGGAAGACTCAAACCTTGATTCTGGTATTGCTTGGAAACAGAAACAACGAAACGGAGGTTAGCCTTGGTGAGCTTTTCAAGAGCAATCTTGTCGCCTTGTCTGATTCTCTGAGCCAATTCTACTTCTTCGTCAGCTGTGATAAGTTCAACCTTACCTATTTCTTGCAAATACTTGTCAAGAGATGCTGTCTCTCTGTTTGTAACCTGTTTGGTAATTTTTAACTGCCTCATATTTGTGATTTTAGAGCCATGAGTTATGAGCTATGAGCCATGGTGTTAAATCCACAGCTCATTGCTCACTGCTCGAAGCTAATTAATTTTTCTTGCTTTTGTGTTCAGGTTTGCCGCCTTTTTTGTCGCCTTTGTTTTCGTTACGTGGACGTTCTGGTTTTTCTACGTAACCTTCTGGTTTTGGCAACAATGCTTTTCTTGAAAGACGTAACTTGCCTGTCTTTTGTTCTATTTCGATGAGTTTTACGTCAACTTCGTCACCTTCCTTGAGGATGCCGTCTAAGTTGTCGAGGCGTCTCCATTCTACTTCGGAGATGTGTAATAAACCGTCTTTGCCTGGCAAAATCTCAACGAAAGCGCCAAATGCCATGATTGACTTGACAACGCCGTGGTATACTTCACCGACTTCAGGAACAGCTACGATAGCGCGAACTCTAGCTTTAGCAGCTTCGAGATTTTCCTTGTTTGGAGAAGCGATTTCAACGATGCCGCAGTTTTCTTGTTCTGTGATGACGACGACTGTGTTAGTAACCTTTTGGATTTCTTGAACGACTTTGCCGCCAGGTCCTATGACAGCACCGATGCAATCTTTAGGGATGCAGATCTTTTCGATGCGAGGTACACTTTCTTTATAGTCTTCTCTTGGCTCTGTGATTGTTTTAGCCATTTCGCCGAGGATGTGCATACGGCCAGCTTTTGCTTGTTCAAGAGCTTCTGTGAGAACTTCGTATGAAAGACCGTCAACCTTGATGTCCATTTGACATGCTGTGATACCGTCTTTTGTACCAGTGACTTTGAAATCCATATCGCCGAGGTGGTCTTCGTCGCCTAAGATATCTGATAAAACAGCATATTTGCCTGTTTCATTATCTGTGATGAGACCCATTGCGATACCTGCTACAGGTTTCTTCATCTTGACGCCAGAGTCGAGGAGTGCAAGTGTACCGCCACATACTGATGCCATTGATGATGAACCGTTTGATTCTAAGATGTCAGAAACGACGCGGATTGTATATGGATTTTCATCTTCGCCTGGGATCATTGATTTGAGAGCTCTTTCAGCGAGGTTACCGTGACCGATTTCACGACGGCTAACACCACGATTTGGTTTGCATTCGCCTGTTGCGAAGCTAGGGAAGTTGTAGTGTAACATGAAATTAGATGTACCTTCAACGACAGCGCCGTCGATAGTTTGTTCATCTAATTTTGTTCCTAATGTAACTGTTACGAGAGCTTGTGTTTCACCACGAGTGAAGATAGCTGAACCGTGTGTTGAAGGAAGTACATCAACTTCTGTCCAGATAGGACGGATTTGATCTAATCTACGGCCGTCTAATCTCTTTCTTTCGATCAAGATAGCATCGCGGACAGCTTTGCGTTGGATATCGTGGAAATAACGTTTTGCCAATGATGCTTTTTCTGCGAGTTCTTCTTCGCTGAAGTTAGCGAGGTATGAGTCGAGGATAGCGTTGAAGTTAGCTTCGCGTTCATGTTTGTTGGCATTGCCTGTGAGTGCGAAGTCGTAACATGGCTTGTATAATTTTTCCATCATGTCTGCTCTTAAAGCCTCGTCGTTGTTTTCGTGGCAGTATTCACGTTTTGTCTGTGCTTTTTCTACCTTAGCTGCGAGGTCAATCTGAGCTTGACATTGGATTTTGATAGCTTCGTGAGCAGCTTTCAATGCGTTGAGCATTACTTCTTCAGAAACTTCTTTTGATTCGCCTTCAACCATGCAGATATCTTTCATTGATGCTGCAACCATAAGTTCAAGGTCAGCGTCTTTCAAAAGTTCTTCTTTAGGATTGATGACGTATTCGCCGTTGATGTAAGCTACGCGTACTTCAGAGATTGGGCCATGGAATGGGATGTCTGATACTGCTATAGCTGCTGATGCTGCGAGAGCTGCGTATGCGTCTGGTAATACACCGATTTCACCTGAGAGAAGTGTGATTTGAACTTGTGTTTCTGCGTGATAGTCATCTGGGAATAATGGTCTTAAAGCTCTGTCAACTAAACGAGCGATCAAGATTTCATAGTCAGATGGTTTGCCTTCACGTTTGAAGAAGCCGCCAGGGAATTTACCTGTAGCTGCGTATTTTTCTTTATAATCGACTGAGAGAGGTAAGAAGTCAACATCGTCTTTTGCGTCTTTTGCTGTGACAACTGTTGCTAACAACACTGTCTTGCCGCATGTCACGACTGCTGAACCGTCTGCTTGTTTTGCTAAACGACCTGTCTCTATTGTGATTGTTTCGTTGCCGAGTTGGATTGTTTGTTTAATTCCTTCAGGACCCATTGTATTCGTCTTTTTAGTTATTAATTAATAAGTTGTCGGTATGAAAATAAAATATACGCAAAAAAAAGGCAATCTTACATTGCCTTTTTTTTGCTATCACGTACGATACGCTATTATTTTCTAATACCTAATTCTTTGATGATAGTACGATATCTTTCGATGTCATTCTTCTTTAAGTAATCAAGAAGTCTTCTTCTTTTACCTACGAGACGAACTAATGAACGCATTGTAGCAACGTCTTTCTTGTTTTGCTTCATGTGTTCTGTTAAGTGTTTGATTCTGAAAGTGAACAAAGCAATTTGTCCTTCTGCTGAACCTGTGTCTTGTGCATTTTTACCGTATGCACTGAAAAATTCTGATTTCTTTTCTGCAGTTAAATACATATCTTTTCTTTTTACTTCTTTCTTTTCGGACTGCAAAGATACTATTTTTTTTGTTTGAAAAAACTTTTTTTAATAATTTTTTAAAAATAATATTCTTTGGCTTTAACTTGTTGATTTATACTGAAATAATATTACAGATGCAGAGTCTTTGTCTATGAGCGATGAGTAGTAAACTATGATGTTGATAGCTGATAACTGATAGCTAATAGCCAAATGACAACTTTAAGTTTTTAATTTTCAGCTTTCAACTTTTACAAAAAGATATTTGGCACGTCTTCGTCGTCGTTGACTGTCGTTTGTTGTTCTGTTCGTTCTTCGGCGACATCTTGTGATTCTTCTTCTTTGATGTATGTGTTCTCTTCTTCGATAATATCTTCAAGATAAATGTCTTTCTTGAATCTTGGGAAAGTGATGATGGCAGTGTAGAATTTTCTGAATCTCTCTGATTTTTCAAGTAATGGCACTAATACAGACGTGAATATGATTGTGAAGAATATCACGGAGAAGACTATGTTGCTTACTCGCTCCGAACCGGCAAGCTGCGATTGTGAAATCATAGTCGCAAGAACAGCTGCAGCCAAACCTCTTGGTATCATCATGGATAAAAACGCTCTGTCTTTTGAATTGATGCCTTTTATGTCTGATGGTAATGAAACTCTTACAACCCATATTCTTAATATGATCATAAGGAATGAGATTCCTAGTCCTATTAATAATGAGATGAAACTATCGAATTTTATTGAGATGCCGACATAGACGAAGAAGAATGTCTTCATCAAGAATACTAGCTCGCTGAATAAGGTCTTTTCCATAGGGTTGAGCAGGGTAGGCCTTCTGGTTGAAAACTTCTTCAGCCATCTGTCGTGTATTGTGTCCATATTGGCTAATCCGATTCCGAATGCAAGAGCAGAAATGATTCCGCTATATCCTAATAATTCGTTTATTCCGTATATTATAAATACGAATGCAGGTGTGGTGAAAATGGAGTTGTTGATGGTTCTTACCTTATCTAAAACCATTGACCAGAATATGGATCCGATGACGCCGATGAACGATGCTAATAAGAATGAAGAAAACACTTGTCCGAATATGATGCCGATTCTGATTTCTCCATATTTGTAAGATTCAAAAATGGCGAGAGTCACGACGATGCATAAAATTGCGCTGAAAGCGGATTCTAAAATCAATATCGTCTTGCTTTTTTCACCTATGCTGATTTGTTTTACCAAAGGAATGGCAACCGCCGATGATGAGCCTCCTAATGCTGCGCCAAGCATGAAGCTGATGCCAGGATTCATGTCTAGCACTAGCCATCCTAAAAGTCCTACAGCTGCGAATGTGAATGTGAAGTTTACAATTGTTAACGTGACAGTGTTTTTTATAGAATCGGCTAAGGTTTTGAATGACAACTCTGTGCCGCTTTCAAACAACAAGATTACAAGCGTTAGCTGTCCGAATATGTTTCCTATAGTGCTTAACTTGTCGGCGTCGACAAGCTTGAGCAATGGTCCGATGATTATGCCGATAAACATAAGCAACAGCACATCTGGTATTCTTTTCTTGCTGAAAATTTCAGCGAACCAGTGTGCCGCAAATACTAATGTTCCTAATATTAAAATGAACAATGCCTGATCCATTGCAATTTTTTTGCAAATATAAAAAAAAGAGGATTCAAAATGAACCCTCTCTTTTTATTTAATTTTTAAATTATTCACCTTTGTAGAAAGGAAGTTTTACGATTGTAGCAGGGATGAGTTTTTCTCTTACTTTGATGAAAATCTCGTTGCCGAATTTGCAGTGTGATTTTGCTACATAACCCATACCGATAGCTTTCTTTACAGATGGTCCCATTGTACCTGAAGTAACTTCGCCGATTACGTTGCCTTCTGCGTCGCAGATTTCGTAGCCGTGACGAGCGATACCTTTACCTGTTACTTCGAAAGCGCGTAATTGACGTGTAACGCCTTCTGCCTTTTGTTTTTCGTTGTATTCTCTGTCGATGAAGTCGTTGCCGTCAACGAATTTTGTGATCCATGCTAAACCTGCTTCAATTGGAGATGTTGTGTCGCAGATGTCATTGCCATATAAGCAGAATCCCATTTCAAGACGTAATGTGTCGCGTGAACCTAAACCTGCAGGTTTGATGCCGAATTCAGCGCCAGCTTCGAGAACTTTCTTGTAGATTTCAATAGCTGCATCGTTTGGCATGTAGATTTCGCAACCGCCTGAACCTGTATAACCTGTTGTTGAGAAGATAACGTCTTTTACACCAGCGAATTCTAAAATCTTGAATGTGTAGTATTCCATATCTTCAACAGTTGTTGCAGTGAGTTTTTGCATAGCTTTGAGTGCTAAAGGACCTTGAACTGCGAGTTGTGACCATTGGTCGCTTTCGTTGATGAATTCAACGCCGAGTTCCATGCCCATTTCTTCTGCTACTGCTGCCATCCATGCCCAGTCTTTGTCGATGTTGGCTGCGTTAGGAACCATGAAGTATTCGTCTTCAGCAACGCGGTAGACTAACATGTCGTCAACGATACCGCCTTTGCCGTTTGGTAAACATGTATATTGAACTTTACCGTCTGTCAAAGCTGCTACGTCGTTTGTTGTGCAACGTTGTACGAAAGCGAAAGCTTTAGGACCTTTAGCGCGGAATTCACCCATGTGTGATACGTCGAAAACACCAACACCTTTACGAACTGTTTCGTGTTCGATGTTAACGCCTTCAAATTGAACTGGCATGTCAAAACCTGCGAAAGGAACCATCTTAGCACCCATTTCACGGTGCATTTCGTTAAAAACGGTCTTCTTTAAATTTTCTGTATTTTCCATAGTTATATTTATTGAGTTAATTTTTCTTGAGCGCAAAAATAATAAAATAATATTCAAAAATACTATCAGATAAGATTTATTTTTTTTGTTTTGAGCATAGGGCGACCAGATATGAACAGTACTCCGTGTGTAATTTTTTTTATCTTTGCAAAACGAAATTTTCATTGATGAAGAAATACATTTTAATTATAGTATTGCTGTTGTTTTCAATAACAAATCTCAATGCAGCTTATATCCTTATTCCTATGGATGAGACGCAGACGAATCATCTGAAAGCTTACGGCGTGGCGTATTGGGTGCTGGAACGTGAGGTGGAGATAAGTTGGCTCTTAAATTACAAGGGCGGCAGCTATCTTATTCCGTATCATGATATGTTTGAACGTGAGTGCAAGGTTCGTAATGTGTCTTTTCAGGTCATCGCTGATGTTCAGGCAGAAGGCATCCTCGCGGAAATAGCGGTTCCAGACGTCAATATGGATGAGATGAAGCTGCAGAAAGTGCCTCGTCTTGCAGTGTATGCGCCAAAGACAATATTGCCATGGGATGATGCTGTGACGATGGCTCTCACTTATGCCGAGATTCCTTATGATATCATTTATGACGACGAGGTTATGGAAGGCGTGTTGCCGACTTATGATTGGCTGCATATGCATCACGAGGATTTTACAGGCCAGTTTGGTAAGTTCTGGGCCAGATATCGTAACTACGATTGGTATAAGGAGGATGTGAGAAAACAGGAGGAGACGGCGCGTCGTCATGGATATGATAAGGTGTCGCAGCTGAAACTTGCAGTGGTGAAGAAAATACGCGACTTCGTCGCTGGAGGCGGCTATCTCTTCTCAATGTGTTCTGCTCCTGACAGCTTTGATGTGGCTCTCGCTGCTGACGGCATTGATATCTGTGATGTGATGTTCGACGGCGACGGCATGACGGCTAACGCCGCTAAACGCCTTAACTACGATAATTGTTTTGCTTTTACCGATTTTTCTATATCTACAAATCCGCAGGAATATGAAATTTCTGATATCGACGTGACAACGAATCGTTCGAAGTCGGTGAAGGAAAACAACGATTATTTCCTGCTCTTTGACTTTTCCGCAAAATGGGATCCTGTCCCGACGATGCTGACTCAGTCGCATGAGAAATTGATAAAAGGATTTATGGGCCAGACAACGGCTTTCGACAAACGTTACGTAAAACCAAGCATTGTGGTGCTCGGCGACAATGCGGCATTGGGTGAGGATAGATATATTCACGGTAACTTCGGTAATGGCTTCTTCACATTCTACGGTGGTCATGACCCTGAAGATTACCAGCATCTGGTCGGAGATCCTCCAACGGAACTTGATATGTATCCTAACTCACCTGGATATAGACTCATATTAAATAATGTGTTGTTTCCTGCTGCAAAGAAAAAGAAACAGAAAACTTGATGCAATTCATAATTCATAATGCATAATTGAATAAATAGAAAAATAATTTAAAATATCCCCAATGAAGAAAGTTGTACTTGTTACTTTAGTGCTTTTATTGTCTGTAGGACAAATGTTTGCAAAGCATGTTGATGTTAATTCGGCGAAAACAATAGGCGAGAATTATGTCAGAAATAATATTTCGTCTTTAAGAGGTTTTCAAAGTTCTAAACATGTTTTAACAATCAGTGATGACAATGGTAATGCGTGCCTTTACATTTTTAATGTTGAAGACAAAGGTTATTACATCGTCTCTGCAGATGATAGGGCAAAGCCTGTTTTGGCATATTCAGATGAAGGTTGTATCGATGTGGATAATATTTTGCCAGCGATGGCTTATTATCTTGAGCATTACAGGAATGCTATTTCTTATGCTATAGTTAATGACTTAAAAGCAGAAAGGGAAATAGAGGAGGAGTGGAACTCCGTTAGAGCTAGAGGCGCTGCAAATAGAAGTCTCGGCAAATCGGTGGAGCCTTTGGTAGATCTTATGTGGAATCAGGTCTATCCTTATAATTATTTCTGTCCTACAGAAAAAGGTGGTCCTGGAGGCCACGCTTATGTCGGCTGTGCCGCTGATGTCATGGCGATGATTATGAAATATTGGAATTATCCTGAAAAAGGCACAGGCTCACATTCTTACATACCAGAAGGTTATCAGATTCAAACTGTCAATTTCTCTGAGTCGACATACGACTGGGAAAATATGCCGAAGGAAATATTCAGCACATCACCTAAAAAAGAGATAGAGGCCATCGCTGAACTGATGTATCATTGCGGCGTAAGTATAGATATGAAATATGGTCCGACAGCAAGTTCCGGCTATTCTGAAATGGTTCCTTCAGCAATGAAGAAGTATTTTAGCTATACTGCAAATATGCGTCACTTGTATCGCGACCAGCATGAACTTGGCGAATGGGAAAACTTGCTGATTAGTAATTTGGACCAGGGATTCCCTGTGTTTTATGCAGGAACAAGCCAAATTAGCGGCGGACATGCGTTCTTGTGTGATGGTTATACAGAAGATGGTTATTTCCATTTTAATTGGGGATGGTCGGGAGCGTTGAACGGAAACTTTGCAATAGATGCTCTTAATCCAACAGGAGCTGACTATAATGTAAATCAAAGAGCTATATTTGATGTACTTCCAGATTTCGCACATGAATGTATGCCTAAATCACCTGTGATTGAGACAGAGGTAAACTCGGTATATTCAAAAAAAGGTACAGTTAAAGTTTATGCTCCTGAATTGTCAGATTTAGATATTGTATTAGAAACGATAGATAAAGTCGTTGTCTTGAGAGATAATAAGGAAGTGTTCTTTGAAGAAAATGTGACTCCCGGTTCTGTGGTCGTTTTTGAAGATGAAGTGGAAGAGTATGGATTGTATAACTATACGGCATATGCTGTAAGTAATGGAATCATCGGTCGTTGGGCTGAAGCTCCATTGTTTTATGGCCCGACATGTTCTTGGAATATTACAGCTTCGACAACAAGTTATCAAGGTTGGAACGGAGCTTCGTTAAAGTTGTTGTGCGACGGTTATGTGTTTGAAGAAATCACTGTTGACAATGCCACACCTATTAGTTTATTAGTGCAGGTTCCAGAAGGAGAGGTGTCTTGTGTATGGACGGCTCCAAAGATGAAGCTTTCTTCAATGTCGCTAAATATCAAGAATTCATATGGTGAAGTGTTGTTCGAACATTCTGGTTCGTCAGCTGACTTGCAGGAAGGTGTGATATATTCAGGAAATAACAACTGCGACAATTGCAAGGCTCCAGAAAAACTTTCGGCGGAATTCATCCTTGATGATGGCAAAGAAGGCGTTATGGTTTCATGGGAGAAAGTAGGTTCGCCAGAATCTTATAAAATATATAAAAGCATTGATAATAAAGAGTACGAAAATATAGCCACCGTCGAGGCGTCTGAAAATCAATATTTCGATGCAGAAGAAATCAATGGTGTTTATTATTATAAAGTGACAGCTTATAATGCAGATTGCGAGTCTATGCCTGCCGTTACGGCTGATTATGATTCAGATTATATAATGATAGAAGTACTTTCTATAGATGAGAATGTGTCTGGCGCGATAGTTTATCCTAATCCTGCTTCTGAAAACTTGAACATATCAGTAGAAGGCTTGACGAATGTTTCTGTGTTTGACGTTATGGGACAAAAAGTTGTGGATATGAATGTTGACGCAGATGAATGCAGCCTTGATGTAAGTGCTTTGAATAATGGTATTTATATGCTTAAAATTTATTCAAGAAATGGTGCGTTTACAAGAAAAATAAGCATTAGCAAGTAGTGTGAAAAGTTTGAATTTTTTATTAAAAACCTATTGAAAAAAATACTAAATTTGCGGGCTAATTAAAATCGAATATTAATAAACAGAAAACAGATGAAAAAATCATTCTTATTAGTCGTTATTTTATTGGCTTTTAATACGATTTTTGCTGAATCTCTTGATGTTAATAGAGCTAAGGAATTCGGACATAAATTCGTTAAGGCTAATTTTGAACAAAAAGAAAACAATGAACTTGATTTGGTTTATACCATGAAGACAGAAGCAGGTGAACCTTGTTTCTATGTATTTAATGTTTCTGATTATGGTTTTGTAATGGTTTCTGCAACAGATGTTGTAAGACCAATTCTTGGATACTCTGAAGATGGTATTTTCGAAACAGATAACATCGCTCCAGGATTAGGCTTTATGATGGAAGACTATCAAGAAGCGATTACTTATGCTATCAATGCAATTGTTGAGGCTCCAGCAGATGTTAAGGCTGAATGGAATGCTCTTTCAGAAACAGGTAAGTTGAGACCACAAGAAAGAGGCGCTAAAATCGGACCTTTATGCCCAACATCATGGGACCAATCATGGCCTTATAACTATTACTGTCCAGACTTGAACAGACCATTCGCTTCAAATGGTAAGTCTGTTGTCGGCTGTGTTGCAACAGCAATGTCTCAAATCATGAGATATTGGTCTCATCCTACAAAAGGTACAGGCTCACATTCATACAAACCAGAAATGGACCAATATGGCTATCCAGAACAATCAGCTAACTTTGGTGAAACAACATATGATTGGGAAAACATGCCATATCAAATCGACAAAAACTCTCCACAAGAACAAATAGAAGCTGTTGCTTTGTTAGGCTATCACTGCGGCGTATCTGTCGACATGATGTATGACGATGATGGTACAGGTAGCGGTGCTTATTCTGCTGATGTTCCTTCCGCTTTGTCAAAATATTTCGATTATGCACAAAGCAGCTTCAAGGCAAGAACAGTTTCTGCTCAAATATGGGATTCATATATCGCTGATGCTATCAGAATGGGTCGTCCAATTTTCTATGCTGGTACTTCAAAAGATGGCGGCGGACACGCTTTCGTATGTGATGGTATGGATGAAAACGGTTTGTTCCACTATAATTATGGCTGGTCTGGCTCAGGTGATGGTTTCTTCGCATCAACAGCTACAGATTATCCAAATGAAGTGGGCGCTATCTTCGATATCATGCCAAAGAGCGTTTACCAAAGCACAATGGAAGCTCCTAAAGGCTTGTCAGTAAAACCTGCTGATAACAACAAATTGTCAGCAACACTTGCTTGGAAAAACCCTACATATGCGTTGAACGGATCAACATCAATCAAGAATATCGATAAAATAGTTATCGAAAGAAACGGTAAGGTAATCCATGAAATGACAGATATGGTTCCTGGCGAAACAGTAACATATGTTGACAAGTCTGTTCCTTGCTATAGCTATTTTGAATATGCGGTTTATGCAGTCGTTAATGGCGCACATGGTAAGATCGCTAAAGTTGAAAGCGTCGGTTTCGGCCCAACATGTAAATGGCAATTGTTGCTTCAATCATCAGCATTCCAAGGTATGAGAGGTGCTAACGTAACAGTCTTTGATCAAGCTGGTGCTTTGGTAGCTAGAAAGACAACAGAAAACTCAACATTAACAACATTTGACTTGGATCTTCCTTATGGTGACATCAAGTTCGTTTGGAATCCAGCTGATGAAAATCAACCAACATACACACTTACACTTGTTCTTAAAGATTACGAAGGTAACACGGTATTTAATTATACAGGTCCTTCAGAAAAAATGCCTCAAGGTGTATTCGTTGATACAACAAACAATTGCGGTTACCAAGTGCCTAATGAAAATCCATATAACTTGGTTTGTGAAGTGAAAGATAATACTGTTGTCTTGAATTGGGGTGGCATTGGCGGAAACTATTACGGCTACAATGTGTTCCGTGATGGCGTTCTCATAGCTCTTGCTCCAACACCAACATATACAGATAGAGACGTTCCTCACGGAGGACACTGCTACACAGTAACAGCTTTGTTCGATGGCGGTAATACTAAAGAATCAAATGAAGCATGCGCTGTATTGACAGAAAACTGCGCTCCTCCAACAGATTTGAAATATGAACTCACACCAGTGTTCAAACCAAAAATGTCTTGGACAAAACCAAGCAACGCAACAGGTCTTACAGGTTATTATATCTTAAGAAAAGCTGGTGAAGATGGAGAATGGATAAGAATTAAAGTTTTGGCATCAAACAAGACTGAATATACAGATAATAGCATTAACCAATTAGATACATGGTACTTCTATAAAGTCCAGGCTTATTATCAAGGTATAGACTGTATGTCATCTCCTGCTGCAACAAAAGCAAATAAAAATGAATATATGCTTAAATTCTTCTATTCAGAAACAGGTGTAGAAGACAATGCAGAAGAAAACATCGGTATCTATCCAAATCCAGCTAACGAAAAGATTACTGTCAATGCACAAAATATAGAAAGAGTTTCTATCACAAATGTAATGGGTCAAAAAGTTTATGAAACATCAGTCGGTGATGACAATATGGTTATCGATGTCAATAACTTCCCAGCAGGATTATATATGATAAATGTTGTTACAGATGAATATGAAACAACAAAACGCATTTCGATAGTTCACTGATAAAAACCAGTACAAACAAAAAACGACCATTGAAAAATGGTCGTTTTTTTATTTTTATTTAGAAGTTAACTCCTAACTCCTAATTCCTGACTGTTTTACTTTCTTTCCCAAGTTTCGAATCTGTAAGAATAATCCACTTGTGGGTCATCGTCGATGACTTCCAATTCTGTCAATTCCCATTCTTCAAAGTTGATGATAGGGAAGTAGGTGTCAGCTTCAAAATCCTTGTCAACTCTTGTGAGATATAAAGTGTCGGCCTTGCTCAAGAATTGTTCGTAAATCATGCCGCCGCCCATGATGAATATCTCAGCTTCGTTTTGAACGAGTTCCATTGCCTTTGGAATTGATGTTGCCAATTCAAAGCCTTCTGGAGCAGAGTCAAGTCTGTCGGAAATGATGACGTTACGTCTGTTTGGCAATGCTTTTTGTCCTGGTAATGAGACGTAAGTGTTATGTCCCATAACGACGCATTTGCCTGATGTCACTTTCTTGAAGTGCTTGAGGTCGTTTGAGATATGCCATAATAACTGGCCGTTTTTGCCGATAGCTCTGTTCTTTGCCATTGCTACCACGATTGAAATCTTTGGTTTCATATGCTTAATATTTTAATAATTCCTTAAATAGACACATCAGCCTTGATGGCATCGTGTGGGTTATAATCTTCTAATTTGAAATCTTCGTATTTGAAGTCGAATATGCTTTTTACTTCAGGGTTGAGCTTCATCGTTGGAAGATGACGAGGCTCACGGCTGAGCTGTAGTTTCACTTGGTCAATATGATTGTTATAGATGTGAACGTCGCCGAAAGTGTGTACGAAGTCGCCGAGACCGAGGCCGCAGACCTGAGCTATCATCATTGTCAATAATGAATATGATGCGATGTTGAAAGGCACTCCGAGGAAAACGTCAGCGCTTCTTTGATATAACTGACAAGATAATTTATTGTCGGCAACATAGAACTGGAAGAAAGCGTGGCAAGGAGGGAGCGCTGCTTTTCCGTCAGCGACATTCTTTGCGAAGTCTTTGGATTTCTCATCTGGCAGCACGCTTGGATTCCATGCTGTCACGATGTGACGACGGCTGTTAGGATTATTCTTGATAGACTCTATCAATTCAGCGATTTGGTCGATGCCTTCGTTGTTCCAGTTGCGCCATTGTGCGCCGTAGATAGGACCGAGGTCTCCGTTTTCATCTGCCCATTCGTCCCAGATGCTGACTTTGTTGTCGTGCAGATATTTGATGTTGGTGTCGCCATTGATGAGCCACAACAACTCATGGATTATAGAACGAAGGTGGACTTTCTTTGTTGTTAGAAGAGGAAAGCCTTCTTCAAGGTTGAAACGCATCTGATAACCGAAGACGCTTTTTGTTCCGGTACCAGTTCTGTCACCTTTTTGAAATCCGTTGTCGAGGATATGCTGTAATAAATCCAAATACTGTTTCATTATCTAGTCTGCTTTTTGTCGTTAATAATATCTCTCAAAACAGAAGCCTTTGCGTAGTCTTCAACTTCAATCGCTTCTCTTAAAAGATGTTCCAATTCTTTTATATCGTATCTTTCAAAGTCAGTGTCAAAGTCAGTGTCAGCGTCAGCGTCAGTGTCAGTGTCAAAGTCAGTGTCAGTGTCAAAGTCGGTGTCAGCGTCAAATTCAGTGTCGTCATCGTCCAAGTCGATGTCGTCCATGATGAGACCGGCTTCTTCCACTACTTGACTGTTGGCGTAGATAGGAGCGTTGAAACGCAGTGCTAAAGCGACGGCATCTGAAGTGCGAGCGTCGATGATGGTTTCTTCACCGTCTTTAAGGCAGTGAAGTTCTGTGTAGAACAAACCGTCTTTGAATCTGTTGATTACGACTTCGGTGATATTGATATCGAAAGATTTTGCGAAAGTCTTGAATAGGTCGTGGGTGAGAGGTCTTCGTGTTTCGTGACCTTCGATGGCGATTGCGATAGATTGAGCTTCGGCCTCGCCAATGATAATAGGCAGACGCAATTTGTCGCCATTGACTTCCAATATCAAAGCGTATGCGCCGCTTTGCGACTGGCTGTACGTTATTCCTATTACATTTAATAAAACCTTATTCATGTTACAAAGGTACAGACAAAGTTTTAAATAGGCAACATTAAAGTTTAATTTTTTTTTGAGAAAAAGAAGGAACTAAGGCTGTTGGCTGTTGAATTCTTCGGTCGCTGAGCTTGTCGAAGCGCCGCGCTTTGCCTTCGACAAGCTCAGGCACCGCGGAACTCAGAACCCTGACACTGAACTCTGACTTATAGACTCAGCAACTCAGCAACTCATCAACTTGGTGACTCGGTGTCTTGGAGTCTTGGTGACTTTAAAAAAAACATTAACACAAATTCTTAATAAATTTCATAAAATAGTTAAAAATGAAAAGATGAGATAAAATTCTTCATCTGAAACCTTGACGTTTTATTTTATTAGTTATAACTTTGCAAGAGATAAACCAAAATATAATGTTAAATGAAACCAATCATTAATAATGAAACTAATATTTTAGATAACGATTATTTGCTATGGATTCAAGATTTATGTAATCGTTACAGACAAAGCCAGATTAAGGCTTCTTTACAAGTAAATAAAGGTATACTATCCTTTTACTGGGAATTAGGTAAAGACATAGAAGAACGTAGATATGATAATAAATACGGATCTCATTTTTATGAAAAATTGAGCCAAGACCTTTCAAAAGTTTTGAACAATAAAAAAGGTTTGGCACCAACTAGTCTAAGATATACGAAATATTTCTATTGTCTGTATTCTCCTTTGTTTGAAAATTGTCGGCAACTTGCCGATGAATTCGATTTGTTGTTTTATATAATACCGCTTCATCGATATTGTGTTGTTGAAATTAAAGTCACAGAATTTGATTTTCAAGATATAGGACAGCTTGCTGGTTATACGGCAATGGTTGATGATTTGTTGAATACCAAACTAGATAATCCTGCGATTGGACTTTTGATATGTAAGGAAAGAAACAATGAGCTTGCGCATTATGCTCTTTCAAGGATAAATTCACCTATAGGAATTACAGAGTTTGAACTTTCTAATAGACAGTTACCTGAGGAATTAAAAGACAGTCTTCCTACTATTGAAGAGATAGAAAGATGCATAAAATCATAATAATTAAATAGAAGTTCTGTCCCTTTTTATTTTGGGACGTGTTTCGGGGACGAGATTGCTCACTTAGTTCTCTGAACTCTGAACTCTGACACAGACTTATAGACTCATAGACTCAGCAACTTGGTGACTCGGTGTCTTGGTGACTTTTAAAAAAGTTCTTAGTTTTTAGTTCAAGGTTCTTAGTTTTTAAAAAAAAGTTCTATATTAGCGACATCAAACGAAATGTAATGTCAAGCGTAGTTTTAAATAGAGTAGAAGAGAACTTAAGTAAATGTTGCTTATGTAACGCATTGATATACATTACAATTACCCCCCCCGTTGGCTAAAACCTTCGGTTGACAACGGACAACAGACAACGGACAACAGTCTTCGGATATGGAGATTGTCGTTGAAAAAGTTGTATTCTGAATTTAATTCACAAAAATCTTATTTAACGAAATTGTACAAAGTGTGGTTTCATGCTTTGCGTGGGTGTATTGTGTAATTAACAAAAATTGAAAATTCTATTTAATAATAAATCAATACAATATATGATGAATAAAAATCAATTAACGACAGCCATTAACAATTTGGCTACAAAAAGACCAGCATTCTATTCTGAAGCTGACTTTCAATTTTCATTAGCATGGGAATTAAAGACATTATTGCCTGATGCCAATATCTATTTAGAAAGATATGAGCCAACATTCAATTATCATGTTGATATTTGGATTGAAGAAAACGGTGAATTTTTCCCAATAGAACTGAAATACAAAACCAAAGAAGATGATGTTGTTATCAATAGACAGTCAATTACATTGAAAAATCACCATTGGGAAGTTATGACTACTTGAAAGATATACATCGCATTGAAAATTTATCTCAGCTTCCTGGTTTTAAAAGAGGCTTTGCGGTAATGCTTACCAATGAACCAATGTATTATGGAACAAATACAACCGCTTCTGCATACAATATGTTCAAAATTTGCGATGGTTTGACAAAACAAGCAAACGTAACCATGAACTGGGGACTTACCAACAAACAAACGCCATTTCAAGCTACGAAAGGCAGAGGACCATTTGCATTAAAGAATACATATCAAATGCAATGGAATAGCTATAACAATATTTATAAATATGAATTCAAATATATAATTAATGAGATATAGTAAAAATTAATAATTATGGATAGCGGAATTATAATATCATTAATACTTGGTGCTACTAATATTATATCTTCTGTGTTTGTTGGTTTTATACCAACTATAAGAAGAGAAAAAATATCTAAACTTAAAAACGTCAAGAAACGCTTGTTTCTTGATATAAAGCAGTTGCACGAAATTGAAGAAGAATTGTTGAACAAACTTCAAGATTATGGGCATAATAAAGAAAGTTTGAAAAGAGAAGTGCGTAGGATTGTGCGTGAGAAAAATAATGATAGACCGTTAAGTGATTTTTCTAAACCAAGTGAATATAATAAACACATTAATGTTGATTGATATATGTAAAACTAAATCATTATGAAAAGACTTTTACTTTTTATTGCATTACTAATTTCGGGATTAGGATTGAATGCACAGAGTGTGGGAAGTGTAACGACTATAAATTATGGTAATTATACTTTAGTATTCACTATAACGAACCTAAGTCCCGCTGAATGTAGAGTTTGGTGTACTGAAACAACAAACACAACAATATCAATACCTTCTATTGTGACAATAGATGGGTTGGAATGTGCTGTGACTGCAATAGCACCAAATGCTTTTTATAGATATTCATTAACAAGTATAGAAATACCAAGTGGAGTAACTTCTATTGGTGAATCTGCCTTTTATGGATGTTCAAGTTTAACAAGTATAGAAATACCAAGTGGAGTAACTTCTATTGAAAAATCTACTTTTAGAGGATGTTCAAGTTTAACAAGTATAGAAATACCAAGTGGAGTAACTTCTATTGGTGAATCTGCTTTTAGAGGATGTTCAAGTTTAACAAGTATAGAAATACCAAGTGGAGTAACTTCTATTGGTAAATTTGCTTTTAATGGATGCTCAAGTTTAACAAATATAGAGATACCAAGCGGAGTGACTTCTATTGGAAGTAATGCTTTTGGAGGATGTTCAAGTTTAACAAATATAGAAATACCAAGTGGAGTAACTTCTATTGGTGAATCAGCCTTTTATGGATGTTCAAGTTTAACAAATATAGAAATACCAAGTGGAGTAACTTCTATTGGTGAATCAGCCTTTTATGGATGTTCAAGTTTAACAAGCATAGAGGTGCCAAGTGAAGTAACTGTTATTGGAGATAATGCTTTTGACGGATGTTCAAGTTTAACAAGTATAGAGATACCAAATGGAGTAACAACTATTGGAGATCATATTTTTTACGGATGTTCAAACTTAACAAACATAGAGATGCCAAGCGGAGTAACAACTATTGGAGATTATGTTTTTTACGGATGTTCAAGTTTAACAAGTATAGAAATACCAAGTGGTGTAACGTATATTGGAGATTATGTTTTTTATGGATGTTCAAGTTTGACAAACATAGAGATACCAAGCGGAGTAACATCTATAGGTAAGAGGGCTTTTTTTGGATGTTCAAGTTTAACAAACATAGAGATGCCAAGCGGAGTGACTTCTATTGGTGAGGTTGCTTTTTATGGATGTTCAAGTTTGACAAACATAGAGATACCAAGCGGAGTGACTTCTATTGGAAGTAGTACTTTTTATGGATGTTCAAGTTTGACAAACATAGAGATACCAAGTGGTGTAACGTATATTGGAGATTATGTTTTTTATGGATGTTCAAACTTAACAAACATAGAGATACCAAGTGGAGTAACTTCTATTGGAGATTATGTTTTTTACGGATGTTCAAACTTGACAAACATAGAGATACCAAGTGGAGTAACGTCTATTGGTGAATTTGCCTTTTATGGATGTTCAAGTTTAACAAGTATAGAAATACCAAGTGGAGTAACTTCTATTGAATCTGCTACTTTTTATGGATGCTCAAGTTTAACAAACATAGAAATACCAAATAGTGTAACATTTATTGGAAGTGATGTTTTCTGGTATTGTTTAAAATTAGGGATAATAAAATGTTTTGCAGATAATGTTCCTATTATAGAAAGTAATTACGATGTTTTTTTTGAGTGTCCATCTGATATGATAATATATGTTCCGGAAAATTCTGTTGAGTTGTATGAATTAGCAGAGTGTTGGAATAAATATACAATAAAAAGTAATGTTAGTTTATATACAACTATTATTGATTATGATGGATATTCATTAGAGTTTAAAGCGGAAAGTGTAAATCAAAAAGAATGCGCAGTTTTTTGTAGTACAAAACCAATAGAGGGAATGTTGGTATCACTTCCGTCTAAAGTAACAATATTGGGAATAGAATTTAGTGTAACATCTATTGGTGAATCTGCCTTTTATGGATGTTCAAGTTTAACAAGTATAGAAATACCGAGTAGTGTAACATCTATTGGAGAATCTGCTTTTAATGGATGCTCAAACTTGTCATCAGCAACATTGGGTGAAAATTCTCATCTTACTTATATTGGAAATAATGCTTTTTACGGATGTTCAAGTTTAACAAATATAGAGATACCAAGCGGAGTAACATCTATTGGAGATTATGCTTTTTATGGTTGTTCCTCATTAACAAGCATAGACTTTGGAGAAAACTCTCAACTTACTTCTATTGGAGATTATGCTTTTTATGAATGTTCCTCATTAACAAGCATAGAGATTCCAAGCGGTGTTACTTCTATTGGAGATTATGCTTTTTATTATTGTTCCTCATTGACAAGCATAGAAATTCCAAGCGGTGTCACTTCTATTGGGAATCTTGCTTTTGCACGCTGTGCGAATTTAAGAGAAGTTCTGTTTGGAGAGGATGCTAAACTAACAACAATAGGTGGTGGCTGTTTTTATAGATGTTTAGATTTAAAATATTTTAAAGTACCTAATGGTGTTGTTTCTTTGGTGGATGCTTATGGAGCCCTAAATCATCCTGGTGTATTTGAAAAATGTATAAGTTTGAGAAGTGTGGATGTTTCCAATGTTACTTCAATAGGTAAATATTGTTTTTCAGGATGTGTAAGTTTGCGTTATGTTGTATATTCTGGGAATTGTCCTTCAGTGGGCTATAATTCTTTTGCCTATTGCGATAAATATAAATTGATAAGTTCGTCTGATTGTACAATCGTTGAACAAGATGGCTATTCGCTAATTTTTCACTATACTTACTTTACAAAAGTTGGATGTTATAAAGAATCATCTGATAATTTTACAATAACAATTCCATCGGAAGTAAAAATTTCAGGTAAAGAAATGATTGTTACAACAATTGATAATTATGCTTTTAACGATTGTTCAAATCTAATAGGTGTAGAAATACCCAATAGCATTACAGATCTTGGTATATATGCTTTTAATAACTGCCCTAAACTGACATTTATTAAATGTTGTGCGGAAAATGTTCCTGATACAGATGAAAATGCAATAAAGTGTTCATCTTATACAAAGATATTGGTACCATCTGTTTCTTTAAGTGAATATCGAACAACATCCCCTTGGAATAATTATAATATTGTAGGTATTTCTGATGAAAATGATTTATACACTATAAATGAATACGAAGGATATTCGCTTATTTTTAATGTAACGAATGTAGAGTCTGCAGAATGTAATGTTAGATGCAATAAAGTATCATCTGCTAAAAATATCTCTATTGTTATTCCGTCTAAAGTGATAATTTCAGGGAATGAATATACTGTTACTTCGATTGAAAGTTATGCTTTTGATAATTGTCAAAATTTAAAAAGTATAGAAATTCCCAATAGTGTAATTTCAATTGGAGAGTGCGCTTTTAGAGAATGCTTTAGGTTAATGGAAGTTATGTTTGAGGAAAATACTAAACTTGTATCAATAGGTGGTGGCTGTTTTTATAGATGTTCTAGTTTGAAAAATTTAAAAATACCGTATGGTGTAATCTCTTTGCCGGCAAAAAATATTAAAATTGACGAGGGTGAATATGTGGGATATGGTATGTTTAATGGCTGTTATAACTTGACAAATATAGAGATACCTAATAGTGTAACATCTATAGGTGATTGGGCTTTTTATGGATGTTCAAGTTTAACAAGTATAGAAATACCAAGTAGTGTTACTAGTATTGGTGGTTATGCGTTTCCATCAAGTTTGGCAAATATTTATTGTTATTCAGAAAGTGTACCTGGGGCATCCCTTGCTTTTGGCAATTCGCCTTCTGATATGGTAATATATGTTCCTGAAAATTCTGTTGAATTGTATAAATCATCAAAACGTTGGAAAGATTTTATAATATTACCGCTACCATCGTGTAATGTTACAGTTGTTGTTAATCAGGAAAATGCAGGAATTGTCGTAGGTGCAGGTAAGAATCCCCAAAATGGAATAGTGAAACTTGTAGCTATACCAAATGAAGGTTACAAATTTGTCAATTGGACAGAAAATGGTGAAGTTATTTCAATAGATGCAGAGTATATGTTTAAACTAACTTGTGATAAAGAATTTGTCGCTAACTTCACATTATTAGATTATGATGTAATACTTTCTGTTAATAATGAAGCTGCAGGTTTTGTTACAGGTGCTGGTAATTACAATCACGGAGAAGAAATCGCGTTAATAGCTACACCAAATGAATATTATAAATTCGTCAACTGGACAGAAGATGGCGAGGTCGTTTCAACAGATGCAGAATATTCATTCACAATTACAAGTGACAGAAATTTGGTTGCAAACTTTGAGTTATTGACATATGAAGTTGTAGTTTCAGCTAATAATGAAAACTTTGGTACACTCACTGGTGCTGGTACTTACAGCCATGGAGATGAAGTTACTTTAACAGCTACAGAAAATGAAGGATGTAAATTCGTTAACTGGACAGAAAACGGCGAAGTTGTTTCAACAGATGCTGTATATGCATTCACCATTACAGGTGACAGAAATTTGGTTGCAAACTTTGAGTTATTGACATATGAAGTTGTAGTTTCAGCTAATAATGAAAACTTTGGTACAGTCACTGGTGCTGGTACTTACAGCCATGGAGATGAAGTAAAGTTAATAGCTGTTCCTAATGAAACATATAAATTTGTCAATTGGACAGAAAATGGTGAAGTGGTTTCAGAAGAAGTAGAATATACATTTACAATCACAGGTAACAGAAATTTGGTTGCAAACTTCTCATTATTAGATTATGATGTAATACTTTCTGTTAATAATGAAGCTGCTGGTTCAGTAACAGGTGCTGGAAATTATCATCACGGAGAAGAAGTTACATTAACAGCAACAGCAAATGAAGGTTACGAATTCCTCAATTGGACAGAAAATGATATAATTGTGTCAATTGATGCAGAATATTTATTTGAAATAACAAAAGACAGAAACTTAGTCGCCAACTTCGAGAAAATAGAAGAACCAGAAGACCCTGAACAACCAGAAGACCCTGAGAATCCAGAAGACCCTGAACAACCAGAAGAGCCTGGCGAAGGCGTAGAAGAACTAACATCTTCATTCAACATCTATCCAAATCCTGTCAACGATAAACTTTATATTGAGACACAGACTCAGACACTGACAGTTGAGATTTATGATATATATGGTAGACAACAGTCAATGGTCAACGGTCAACAGTCAACGGTCATTGACGTGACAAACTTGAATAGCGGCGTTTACTTCGTGAAGGTCGTTTCAAGCGAAGGAGAAGCTGTGAAGAGAATTGTTAAGAAATAATTCATAATGCATAATTCATAATTCATAATTCATAATTGGGGTGTTGCTCTGCTAAGGGTGACACCTTTTTTTAATTGAAAACGGAAAGTTGAAAATTGAAAATTGGCTGACAGCGGTCAGCAGTCAGCGGTTAGCAATCAGTTGAAAATTTCAGTTTTCAGTTTTCAATTTTCAATTTTCAATTTCCAAAGTCTGTTGTCCGTTGTCCGTTGACTTAAAAAAGTTCAAAAGCTTTAGTTCAAAAGCCTTGGTATAAAAAAAATCCCCCGATTTCTCGGAGGATTTTTCATATAAAGATGTTTAACCTTGATTATTCACCTTTAGCTTGAGCTTCCATTTTCTCTTTCAATTCTGCGAAAACGTCTAAGTCACCTAAAGTAGTGCGTTCAACATTGTCGTTGATTTGTTTAACAGCGCGTTTTGTTGATTTAGCTGCTTTTTCTTTTGCTTCAACTTCAACTTCGCGTTCAGCTGCTACTTTGTCTTCCCAAATACGTGAGTGAGAAAGGATGATCTTCTTGTTTTCTTTTGAGAATTCGATAACTTTGAAGTCGATTGTTTCGTCCATCTTAGCGTTGCCACCGTCTTCTTTCTTGAGGTGACGATTTGGACAGAAACCTTCAACACCGTAAGGCAATGAAACTACAACGCCTTTATCGCCAGCGCTGATGATTGTACCTTGTTGGATTGAACCGATTGTGAAGATGCTTTCGAATACATCCCATGGGTTTTCTTCAAGTTGTTTGTGACCTAAGCTGAGACGGCGGTTTTCTTCATCGATGTCGAGAACAACAACGTCCATTGTGTCACCAATCTTTGTGAATTCTGCTGGGTGTTTGATTTTCTTTGACCAGCTGAGGTCAGAGATGTGGATCAAACCGTCAACGCCTTCTTCTAATTCTACGAAGATACCGAAGTTAGTGAAGTTGCGAACTGTAGCAGTTTGTTTTGAACCGATAGCGTAACGTTCTTTGATGTTTGCCCATGGATCTGGGATGAGTTGTTTGATACCCAATGACATCTTGCGTTCTTCGCGGTCTAATGTCAAAACTTTAGCTTCTACTTCGTCACCGATCTTCAAGAAGTCTTGAGCTGTGCGTAAGTGTTGTGACCATGACATTTCTGAAACGTGGATTAAACCTTCTACGCCAGGAGCGATTTCGATGAATGCGCCGTAGTCAGCAATAACAACAACTTTACCTTTAACAACGTCACCAACATTGATGTTAGGATCTAAAGCGTCCCAAGGATGTGCTGTGAGTTGTTTCAAGCCGAGAGCGATACGTTTTTTATTGTCGTCGAAGTCGAGGATAACAACTTTGATTTGTTCGTCGAGTTTAACGATTTCTTCTGGGTGGTTGATACGGCCCCATGAAAGGTCTGTGATGTGGATTAAACCGTCAACACCGCCTAAGTCGATGAATACACCGTATGATGTGATGTTCTTAACAACGCCTTCGAGAACTTGACCTTTTTCAAGTTTACCGATGATTTCCATCTTTTGTTGTTCGATTTCATCTTCGATAAGAGCTTTGTGAGAAACAACAACGTTTTTGTATTCTTGGTTGATCTTAACAACTTTGAATTCCATGATGCTGTTTACGAATACGTCATAGTCACGGATAGGTTTAACGTCGATTTGTGAACCTGGCAAGAATGCTTCGATGCCAAATACGTCAACGATCAAGCCACCTTTTGTACGGCTTTTAACGAAACCTTGAACGATTTCTTGTTTGTCGAATGCTTCGTTAACGCGATCCCATGATTTCAAGATGCGAGCTTTCTTGTGTGATAAAACTAATTGGCCGTTGATGCCTTCTTGGTTTTCTACGTAAACTTCGATCTTGTCACCAACTTTTAAGTTAGGATTGTGACGGAATTCTGATACTGGGATAACACCATCTGATTTGAATCCGATGTTGACAACAACTTCGCGTGAAGTTTTAGCAACAACTGTACCTTCAATAACTTCGTGGTCACCGATTTGGCTCATTGTCTTTTCGTACATAGCCTCTAATTTCATGCGTTCCTCTGACTTGTAGTTGTCGTCTTTTTTAGGATCGCAATTCCAATCGAAGTTAGCGTCTGGAGTTGGTTTTACTCTTACTTGTTTTTCTGCTTTTTCAACAACGTTTTCGTTGATGATGTTTTGATTTTCACTCATTATAATAATGATATTAAATTGTACTTAATAACCATTCCGATAAATTATCAAGGATTGTTAAACTTATTGCTATTTTAAGTTGTTGATATATAAGTTAATAAATCAACTTCGGAATGAACTTAAAAACGAGTGCAAAAGTAGTGAATTTATTTTAATAAAACAAGACCTTTTTTAAATTGTGCAGTGGGCTATGAGTGGTGAGCAGTGAGCAACTATTTAAATTGAGGCTCAAAGCCCAATGCTCATAGCTCATAGCTCATAGCTCAAAGCAAAAAAAATATTATCTTTGCAAATCATAAAATATTAATATCATGTTTCTGAAATTACACACCGAAAATCCGAATCCTAGAAATGTCAAAATGATAATAGATTGCCTTGAAAATGACGGCGTTATCATATTTCCTACTGACACCATATATGCAATAGGCTGCAGTGTGAACAGCAGCAAGGCTCTCGACCGCATCGCGCGTATAAAAGGTATAAAGAAAGAAAAGGCGAATTTCTCTTTCATATTCCACGACCTAAGCATGTTGTCAGAATTCACTCGTCCTATTAATAATGACGTGTTCAAATTGATGAAACGTAATCTGCCTGGTCCGTTCACTTTTATCGTCGAGGCAAACAATAATGTTCCAAAACTTTTCAAGAATAATAAAAAGACTATAGGAATTCGTATTCCAGACCAGCCTATAATTACTAACATAGTACGTGAGCTCGGATGTCCGATTATCACGACTTCTATCCTTGATGAGGATGAAATTTCAGGTTTTATGACCGATCCGGAAGAGATAAATGACGCCTATAGCGATAAAGTTGACATAATTATCAATGGTGGCTATGGTAATAAAGAAGAGAGTACAATTGTTGATTGCACTGATAATGATATAGTTATATTGCGAGAAGGAAAGGGCGTTTTGGAATAGAAATTTTTTTTTAAATTTTTTTTAAAAAATGTTTGGAGATATTAAAAAATGTTGTACCTTTGCACTCGCAAACAAGAGGATGACTCGCTAGCTCAGTAGGTAGAGCATCACACTTTTAATGTGGGGGTCCTGAGTTCGAGCCTCAGGCGGGTCACCAAGATAAAGGGTTTCGGTTTCGAAGCCCTTTTTTCGTTTTTAAACGAAGAATATGTTGTCCACGAAAATACATGAATATAATATTTAACACAAGGTCTGTTGTCGGTTGACCGTTGTCTTGAAATAATGAAAACCTTTATCATAAACGGAAGAACAATAGATTGCGAGATAAAACGCTCGCGCAGGAAGACAGTGGCACTTTATGTTTTTCCTGATGCTCGTGTTGAAATAAGAATCCCTTTATTATATAATGTAAATGATGTTGAGCCTTTCCTGGTAAAACACTCGCGATGGCTGTTCAATCGTTTAGATTCTAAAAATAACAATAATATAATCCCGAAACGTTTCGTTGATGGTGAACTTCATTATTTCCTTGGAAAACAATATCCGATAAAAGTCATTGCAGCCTCAAAGAATTCTGTTGTCTTTCAAGATGACGAGATTCGTATTTCATATAGAGACGTATCGGGTATATCTAAGATATCCGACATCCTTGATTGCTGGTATCTCGAACAAGCCAAGCGTGTATATCAGGAAATAGCAACGCCTTTGGTAAGGCAGATGGAGAAATATAATGTAGCTCCTAAACGATTTACGATCAAGAAGATGAAGACGCGATGGGGCAGCTGCTCTAGATCGGGTAATATAAGTTTGAATTTGCATCTGATCAAACTGCCGGAGCAATGCATAAAAGAAGTAATTTTGCATGAGTTATGTCATCTCGTGCATTTCAATCATTCTAAAGAGTTCTATGCATTGATGACGGCTGAGATGCCTGACTGGAAAAATTGGAAAAAAGAACTGAAATTCTTATAGTTGTTAAATGACGATATCGTTTTACCACATATTAGGAATCGTGCTTTCTATCGTTTTGATAGAGGTCGTTGGTGTTATGTCTTCCAGGAAGGTCAAGACTGCCGATGACTTCTCGCGAGCTGGCGGTAAAGCCGGTACCTGGGTGGTGTGCGGAACTATCATGGGAACGCTGGTAGGAGGACAGTCGACGGTTGGAACCGCGCAGCTGGCGTTTACCTACGGCCTTTCGGCCTGGTGGTTTACGCTTGGCGCGGCTCTAGGATGCGTGGTGCTGGCGATAGGTTATGTCGTTCCTTTGAGACGAAGCGGCTGCACCACCTTGCTGGAAGTCGTCTCTAAAGAATATGGCAAGAAAGCGGAAATCTTAGGTTCTGTCTTATGTTCACTCGGTATGTTCGTCAGCGTTGTGGCACAGATACTTTCAGCTTCTGCGTTATTGATGACATTATTCCCGATTAAATTTTATCTCGCCGCCGCAATCTCATGCCTCGTAATGATGATATATGTCGTCTTCGGCGGCTTATGGAGCGCGGGACTGGGCGGCATCGTGAAACTGATATTGTTATGTATATCCTCGCTCGCTGGCGGAATCATAGTCCTTTCTTTGACAGACGGCTACCACGGAATCATGACGGCGATTGAGGAAATGATGGCAAATGTTCATTTGGACGCGATGAATCGCATCCCTACAGTGGGGGAACGTTACAATAATCTTCTTGCTCGCGGCGCTGCAAAAGACATCGGCTCTGGACTTTCGGTGATATTAGGTGTTCTCGCGACGCAGAGTTACGCGCAGGGAATATGGGCTGCCAAGACCGACAGCGCTGCTCGTAAAGGCGCGATGTGGTCGGCATTGCTGACGATTCCTATCGGTGCGGCATGTGTGCTCATCGGTCTTTATATGAGAGGTCATTACGTCACAGCGGAAGAGATGAATTTATTTGCTGAAGCAGGAAAGTCTTTGCCAGAAAACATCGGTGTGATGGAAACGACAGCTCAGGCGTTCCCGCTTTTCATCACCCACTGCATGTCCGAATTCCTCGGCGGCATCGTGCTCGGAACATTATTGATAACCGTCATAATCGGAGGATCGGGACTTACACTCGGTTCTTCTACAATTCTTGTCCGAGACGTCTTTATGAAGATAAATCCTTCGTTGAGCGAATCGGCAAAAAACCTTAAAGTCTCACGCCTCACAATCGTAGGAATATTGTTGATGTCGGTGTTCGTAGCAGCCACATTCTCAGGCTCGTTCATCAATGACCTCGGATTCTTGTCGATGGGACTTCGTTCCACAGCTGTCTTCGTTCCTTTGACACTAGCATTGTTCTTCCCGAAAAGATTCAAATACAAATGGATTGTCGTGTCAATAATTGCAGGCACAGCATCTTTGATATTGACGCAAATTCTCAAACTTCCTGTCGACGGAATCTTCGTCGGATTGGGAGTGAGTTTGCTTTGCTGCCTCTTGGGAGCTAAGAACTCTGAACTCTGACACTGACCGCTAACTTTCCATTTTCAACTTTCCACTTTCAATTCAAAAAATTCCTAACTCCTAACTAAAAAAATCTTTAGCCTTTAGTCTTTTGTCTTTAGCCTTTTTATATCTTTGTCCTTTCCAATGATTTAAAAAAATGAAGAAGGTTTTACTTGTTATATTTGCTTTAATATCATTAAATGTATTTTCACAAATCAACGTTAAGGAAGGTTCGTTTCGTAAGATTGAAGGTTATGTGATGCTTGACAAAAACAAACATCTTGATGATAACGACAATCCGATGGCGTTGATAAAGATTACGACAGAAAATATAAGCGCAGAGGAGAGGGCTAGGTTTCGTTATAATGGCAATATAGAAACGTATTTTGATGTTCAACAGCATGAGGACGGGCAGACTTATCTTTATATCTCAGCAAAACCTGCGACCTTTATCGAAATTATTCATCCTGATTATGGCAAGACAGAATACACATTTCCTTTTGATTTGTGCGACTATTGCGGCTATGAGATGGTGGTGCAGTATGTGCCGCTTGTTCCAGTCGTGACACAAGAATCTTCAAAGCCAAAGAAAACCTATCTCATTGTGAAATCAGACCAGACAGATGCCCGTATCTATATTGACGATGAACTTGTAAACACTCATGAAGCTTCTAAAGCTGTAGGTGTTGGAAGCACACATACTTATAAAATTGAATGTAATCTTTATCATACGGAAAGCGGCAGCGTGACTGTTAACGACAGAACCGAGATAAACAAGAAGTTGCGTCCTGCTTTTGGTTATATAAACATATCTACAAGTCCAGAACAAGGAGCGAAGGCTTTTGTTGATGGCGATTATGTTGGTCTTACTCCAATAAAGACAGACAAGATAAAAAGTGGTTCTCATACTGTTATGGTTATGAAGGATATGTATAAGATGAAAGAGCGATCTTATAACGTTACGGATGGACAGACGACCAATGCAACTCTTAATATGGACGCTAATTTTGTGACTATAACTTTGACAGTTGACTCAGGCGCAGATATTTATGTTGATGAAGAGTATAAAGGTAAAGGAAAGTGGACTGGCAGATTGTCAGATGGAGCTCATATTTTTGAAGCAAGAAAAGAAAACCATAAAACGAGTGTTAAAACTGTAAATTTGGTTTTGGGAAAGAATGAAACCATAGCTTTAGATGCGCCAACGCCAATAAACGGCGATATTGACATTAACACCACACCAATGGGCGCAACGATTTATATTGACGGGAAAAATTATGGTGAAACACCTAATTATATTTCCGACATCTTGATTGGAAAACACGAACTTAAACTTACGAAACAAGGCTGCTCAGAATTGAAGAAGACCATTGTTGTTAAAGAAGGCGAGACCTTAAGTGTAAATGAGAAACTGCAGACTTATCAAAACACTCCTATTGGTCTGTGTGTTAAAGAAGGTTCTTTCCGTAGGATTGACGGTTATGTCGATGTGGAGAAGGATAAGCATCGTGATGATAACGACAATCCGATGGCTTTGATAATGATTACGACAGAAAATATCAGCGCGGAAGAAAGAGCGAGGTTTACATATAAAGGCAATGCGGGAACGTATTTTGATGTTAAACAGCAGGAAGACGGACAGACTTATCTTTACCTCTCTGCAGAACCTGCAACCTTTATTGAAATTATCCACCCAGATTATGGAAAGACAGAATATGCATTTCCTTTTGAATTGTGTGATTTCTGCGGATACGAGATGGTGGTGCAGTATGAGTCAAATTGCAAAGATCAATATTCTAATATAGCAGGTACAGTAGAATTCGCAACAAACATCGCTTTTGAATCAGGTAAGGCAACACTAACACGGGATTCTTATCAATATTTGGATCAATTGGTGCAAATAATGAGAGCTGATGAAAACTGTTGGGTAAAACTGGATGGTCATACAGATAATACTTATGGTGATAATATTAACCAGCAACTATCTCTAGACCGAGCTGTTGCTATTGAAGACTATCTCGTAGAAAATGGTATTGGTCCTGATAGAATCATAGCAAGAGGTCACGGATCTAATAAACCAATAGCAGATAACAAAACTGCTGAAGGTAGAGCTAAGAACCGAAGAGTAGAAGTAAATATTGCACGCTGATAGAGTCTCTCGAAGGATATCTTTCAATTGAAAACTGAAAGTCAGCTATCAGCTATCATCGGTCAGTTGAAAATTAACTTTCAGTTTTCAGTTTTCAATTTTCAATTCAAAAAGATCCTAACTAAAAAAAACTTTAGCCTTTAGTCTTTTGTCTTTAGCCATTTGCTATCTTTGTCCTCAAATCAAATGAATTATGAAAAGAGGTTTTGGAAGCGATAATCATTCTGGCATTTCTCCAGAGGTGCTGAAAGCGATATATGATGCAAACATTGACCACGCTCTCGCGTATGGCGACGATGAATATTCTGCTAAGGTGGAAGAGATTTTTAAGCAGCATTTTGGCGAGCAATCTTCAGTTTTCTTTGTCTTTAACGGAACAGGTGCAAACACATTATGCATTGATGCGATGTGTCGCTCACACGAAGCTGTGATTTGTGCGGAATCTGCTCACGTCAATGTTGATGAATGCGGTTCTGTACAAAGAGTCGTTGGATGTCGTCTTCTTACTGTCCCGACTCCAGATGGCAAACTGACTCCAGAACTCGTCAAGACGCAGCTGCATGGTTTCGGCGTTGAGCATCATTCCCAGCCTAAGGCAATAACGATAACTCAGTCGACGGAATTAGGAACTTTATACACTCTCGATGAGATAAAAGCGCTTGTTGATTTGGCTCATGAACATAATATGTATCTTCATATCGATGGCGCTCGCATCGCCAATGCCGCTGTCGCTCTTGGCTGTACTTTCAAAGAAATGACGACCGACTTAGGCGTTGACATAATTTCTTTCGGAGGAACGAAAAACGGTCTGATGATAGGGGAGGCTGTGGTATTCTTAAATCCTCGTCTTGCGGAAAGTTTTAAATACAGAAGAAAACAAGCGTTGCAGCTTTGCAGCAAGATGAGATTTATAGCAACGCAGTTTGAAGCATATTTCCAAGACGATTTGTGGAGAAGAAATGCTGAGCATTCAAATAAAATGGCGCAATTGCTTTATGAAAAAGTCAAAGATATTCCATTTGTCAAGGTGATGTATCCTGTTCAGTCGAATGGCGTTTTCGTGCAGATGCCACGCGAGAAGTGGACGGAATTACAGAAACATTATTTCTTCTACGACTGGGATTTAGATAATGACGTAGTTCGTTGGGTATGTTCCTTCGACACCACTGAAGACGATATCGAGAAATTCGTTGAATTGATTAAGAAATTCTGAAATATCACAGACTTACTTGGTGACTTGGTGACTCGGTGTCTTGGAGTCTCTCTATAATCTCCTCCACATCCAGACTTTCTCCTTTAACCGTGATGTGTGCTTGTTCGTAAAATTTCATTCTTTCGCCGTAGTGTTGGTTGACGAATTCAATGACTTCTTGTTCGCTTTTTCCTTCGATGAGCGGTCGTTTCTTCTTCGACTGCATAAGACGATGCACTGCGGTCATAGGAGTGACTTTGAGGAAAACCGTCGTGCCGTTGGCATTCATCCATTCCATATTGTCGTAAAAACAAGGAGTTCCGCCGCCAGTGGCGATGATGACATTTTCTAAATTGGCTGTATCTTTAAGAAGTTGCGACTCTAACTTGCGAAATGCTGCTTCGTCATATTTGTGGAAGAAATCCTGAACGGAGATCTTGTATTTCTCTTCGAAAAGCTTGTCTAAGTCAATGCCTTGCCACGACATCTTGTTGGCAAGATGCTTCAGCGCCGACGTCTTGCCGGATCCCATGTATCCGATAAGGTATATTCTTTGGCTGTTGGCTGTTGACTGTTGACTGTTGGCATTCATGATGTTTTATTTTAAAGAAAAGACGCCACAGGAGTGACGTCTCTACATATTTAAACTTTCAATTTTCAATTTTCAGTTTTCAACTTCAAGAGAACGATGTTCTCGACATGATGTGTATGAGGGAACATATCGACTGGCTGAACTGCCTTCACTTCATACAATGAATCGAGGAGTTGAAGGTCGCGAGCTTGTGTCGCTGGGTTGCAGCTGATATAGACGATTTTCTTAGGTTGAATCTTAAGAAGTTGTTCCACTACTTTTTCGTGCATACCGGCGCGTGGTGGGTCGGTGACGACGAAGTCAGGACGGCCGTTGGCTTCGATGAATTCATCGGTGAAGACTTTCGCCATGTCGCCAGCATAGAATTTCACATTGTTGATATTATTGAATTCGCTGTTAATCTTAGCGTCAGCGATGGCTTCTTCAACATATTCAACGCCAACGACTTCTTTAACGAAACGGGCGAAATATAAAGCGATTGTTCCTGTTCCTGTGTAAAGGTCGTACATGAGTTCGTCGCCTTTGACATCAGCTAAGTCGAAAGCTGCTTTGTATAATCTTTCGCCTTGATAGACATTTGTTTGGAAGAAAGAGACTGGACCGACTCTGAATTTGAGGTCGTCGTGACCTTCGCGTGGAGCTTTCATTGTCTCGATGAGACATTCTTCTCCGTAGACGTTTTCAAATGGAAGGTCGGTGATGATGTCGTTGAACTTATTGTTGATGACCAACATGATTGAAATGATTTCTGGGAAACGTTTTTGTAACTCAGGAATCATGACGTTTCTGACGAGCTCGTTTTCTTCGTTGATGACGACGATAACCATGAATTCGCCTTTGCCGTTGCAACGTATGACGACGTTACGCATCAGACCTTCGTGAGAACGGACGTTATAATATGATAATTTATGTTCTAAAGTGAAATCTTTGATAAACAATCTGATTGCATTAGAAGGCTCTTGTTGTAACCAGCATTTTTCAATATCAATGACTCTGTCGAAGAGACCAGGAAGGTGATAACCGAAACCTTTTACTGCTTCTTCGTCGTGAGTGCCAGCAGGTGCGCCGTCGACTAACCATTTGCGGTTTGAGAAGCTGTATTCCAATTTGTTACGATAGAAATATTGTTTTTCAGAACCTAGGATTGGAAGTATCTCTGGGTATTCCACTTTAGCGATTCTGTCGAGGTTGTCTTTGACTTGCTTTTGTTTGTAATGAAGCTGCCATTGATAGTCGATGTGCTGCCATTTGCAACCGCCGCAGAGACCGAAGTGTTGGCACACTGGCTCGACGCGCTTATCTGACATCTGCTTGAAGTTGAGAATCTTGCCTTCGAAGCATTTTTTCTTTTTCTTGAATACTTGTATGTCAACGATGTCGCCAGGAGCTCCGAATGGAATGAAAACTACTTTGTCATCTGGCTTAGCAACGCTCATGCCTTCTGCGCCAGCGTCGATGATGCTGACGTCTTCTAAAAATTCAGGTTGTCTTATCTTCTTTTTCATGACGGCAAAGATAATAAAAGTCAACGGACAACGGACAACGGACAACGGATTTTTTTAGGCAGTGGGCATTGAGCTGTGAGTTATGAGCATTTTTTGCTCAAGGAATTAAGGAATTGAGGAGTCAAAGTTCTTAGTTCTTAGCTCAAAAAATAATTCCTAACTCCTAATACCTCATTCCTAACTTTTTATTACATTTGTGATGTTATAAACTTGATGAATTATGGCTAAATTTTCAGAAGCAAAAATGGAATTCGTTGATTTGGGTTTGAGCGTAAAATGGGCGAGTTGTAATGTTGGGGCGGCGTCTCCAGAAGATCTTGGAACAAACTTTTCTCAGTTGGAATGTGAGAATTGGGATATGGATTCTGAAGGTAGGGTTCCGTCGCGTGAAGAATTTTTGGAACTTATAAGGGAATGCACATGGAGGTTTACTGTGCAGAATGGCGTCAAGGGTGACCTCGTCGTAGGCCCTAATGGCAACAGCATATTTCTTCCAGCGTCTTTTGACGAAGGAAAGCAAGGAAGATATTGGAGTTCTACTCCAGATGATAATGCTGTCGTTAGTTGTCTGGAGTTCGACCGTTGGGGCGCTAGGATGAGCGACGCTTGCTGCGCTGATGGATTGGGAGTAAGACTTGTTAAATTGAAAATTGAAAGTTGAAAGTTGCAATCAGCGGCCAGTGATTAGCAATCAGTGTTCAGTGTCAGTGTCAGTGTTCTTAGCTCAAAAAATAATTCCTAACTCCTAACTCCTAATTCCTAATTAAAATGTATCTTTGTAAAAACGAAAATCTGACAAAAATGAAGATACTTCCTGTTGAAAAGATAAGAGAAGCTGATGCTTTTACAATTGAAAATGAACCTGTTGATTCCGTCGATTTGATGGAGCGCGCGGCGTCGAAGGTTTATGAATGGTTTATGAAACGCTGCAAGACCAAGGAAGTTTCTGTTAAAATTTTTTGTGGAATCGGCAATAATGGGGGAGATGGTCTCGCTCTCGCTCGCATGCTTTATTTCAGCGGCATAATTCCGCAGGTTTTCATTGTCCGTTATTCTGACAAGATGAGCCGCGACTGCGAGATAAATTTCGACAGATTGAAAGAAAGTAGAGACGTCACACCTGTGGCGTCTGAGTCATTAGTCCCGATGTACGATATTTTCTCTGAAGACGACTTCCCTCAGATTTATGACAACGACATAATCATTGACGCTATTTTCGGTTCGGGCTTGAATAGACCAATAGAAGGATTCACAGCGGAATTGATAAAATATATCAACAAATCCAACGCAATAAAAATCGCAATTGATATTCCGTCGGGATTATTCGCCTGCGGCGGTCAACAGTCAACAGTCAACAGTCAACAGCATTCTCCGATAGCTCGCGGCTCACAGCTCACAGCTCATAGCATTCTAAAAGCAGATTACACCCTGACATTCCAATTCCCAAAACTCGCTTTTATGTTCCCAGAATATGATGCTTTCGTCGGAAAGTGGGAAGTCCTTGACATAAAACTTCATAAGGCTTTTATTGACAATGTCGAGACTTTGAATTTCTATACGACAGAAGATGTTGTGAAGCCAATAATTCGTAAGCGCACGAAGTTCTCGCATAAAGGCACATACGGACATGCTTTGCTGGTGGCGGGTTCGTTGGGTAAGACAGGCGCTGCTCTTCTCGCGGCCGAGGCGTGCTTGAGAACTGGTGTCGGACTGCTGACGGCGCATCTTCCAAAAGACGCGCTGCTTCCAATGCAGGTCTATCTCCCTGAAGCGATGACGGATATCGACGAATCAGATACACATTGTACTAAAATAAATGACATTCTTCCATATACGGCGATAGGAGTGGGACCGGGACTGGGTAAAAACGAAGAGACGGTGACGCTTTTGAAGAAGATAATACAAGAAGCGACGCAGCCTTTGGTGTTGGATGCCGACGCCTTGAATATAATCGCTGATAATCCTACATGGCTTTCGTTCTTGCCTGATAATACTATACTTACTCCGCATCCTAAAGAATTTGACCGTATGTTCGGAATGACAAATAATTCTTTTGAACGTCTTGAACTTCAAAGAAAAATGTCGGTTGTACATAATATAATTATTGTGCAGAAAGGAGCACATACAGCCATCACATTCCCGAACGGAACATGCTTCTTCAACTCGACAGGTAATCCGGGAATGGCGACGGCTGGCAGTGGCGATGTCTTGACAGGAATGATATTGTCGCTTCTCGCTCAACGATATACGCCACAGGAAGCTGCGTTGCTCGGTGTTTATCTTCATGGAAAAGCTGGCGATGTCGCAGCGGAAAAATTGGGAATGGAATCGATGATTGCGAGAGACATTATTGGGAATTTACAATTTACGATGTAGAGACGTCACCCCTGTGGCGTCTGTCGAATTGAAAATTGAAAATTGGCGAAATATTTTTTATTTTTGTAAAACAATTTTAAAATATAGCCGTTGAGTATATAAAATGTTGGCAAAGGATTGGATGGCGACTGTCGTCCGTTGTCCGTTGTCTATTGACAATAATAATGATATGATTAAGACAAGTATTCTTTGGGCCGACGATGAGATAGAACTTCTCAGGCCGCATATTATGTTTCTTGAAAAGAAAGGTTATGAAGTCGTTACGACAAACAACGGCAGTGAAGCCATTGACTTGGTTCGTGAACGTCATTTCGATATAGTGTTCTTGGATGAGCAGATGCCTGGTATTTCTGGCGTTGAGACTTTGGAAAGGATAAAGGTCGAGTTTCCGAATCTTCCTATAGTGATGATTACCAAGAGTGAAGAGGAAGGCGTTATGGAAGATGCTATCGGAAATAAGATTGCCGATTATCTGATCAAGCCTGTTAATCCAAACCAGATTCTTCTTTCTTTGAAAAGAAACCTCGAACAGAAACAGCTCGTCGATGAGAAGTCGACATCAAAATATCAGCAGGAATTCCGTAAGATTGGAATGGAGATAAATAACAATCTCAATTATGACGAATGGGTTGATGTTTATAAAAACCTGACACGCTGGGAACTTGAACTTCAGAAGTCGAACGACGAAGGTATCAAGGAAATCCTTGCAATGCAGAAACTGGAAGCAGACACGCTTTTCTCTCGTTATGTGGAGCGTAACTACGTCGATTGGGTGCAACCTAACAATGATGACAAACCGACATTGTCTCATACTCTCATCCGCGATAAAGTGATTCCACATCTTGATGACAACGACAAGCCATTGTTTTTCATTCTTATAGATAATCTTCGTTACGACCAATGGAAATCGATTCAGACTTTGCTAGAACCTTATTTCCGCACTGAAAACGACGATATCTATTATAGTATTTTGCCAACGAGTACGCAGTATGCACGTAATTCAATCTTCGCAGGCATGATGCCTCTTGAGATTCGCCGTCGCTATCCTAAATATTGGGTCGATGAGGAAGATGAAGGTACTAAGAACCAATACGAAGAGGAGTTGTTGGCAGAACAGTTGCGTCGTTTCGGAAAGAATATAAAATGTTCTTACAATAAGGTCTTGAATTTGGCTGCAGGCAAGAAACTCGCTGAACAGATGGCAAATCTTATGCAGAATAAACTCAATGTCATCGTTTACAACTTCGTTGATATGTTGTCACATGCTCGTACTGAAATGGAGATAATCAGAGAGTTGGCGTCAGACGAAGAGGCTTATCGTTCATTGATGCTTTCATGGTTTGAGCATTCATCCTTGTTTGATATCATGAAATATATCTCACATAAAAAGTGTAATGTTATCGTAACCACCGACCATGGTTCTGTTTGGGTAAAGAATCCGGTTAAGATATTGGGTGATAGAGATGTTAATACCAACTTGCGTTACAAATATGGTAAGAATTTGAAATATAATGCGAAAGAAGTGTTTGAAGTGCGTGACCCTGAAAAGATATTCTTGCCCAAAATAAATGTAAGTACAAGTTATGTCTTCACACGTGCTAACGATTTCTTCGCTTATCCGAATAATTATAACTATTACGTCAATTATTACAAAAACACATTCCAACACGGTGGCATTTCTATGAATGAGATGCTTATCCCTGTAGCTTTCCTTACAAGTAAATAAATTTTAACGATGCAAGATATAACATTTAAAATCAATAGTATAGAAGAACTTTCAAAAGTATCAGATTTGTTGATCAGCTGGCGTGATAAATCTAATATCATCGCTTTTTATGGAAATATGGGAGCAGGCAAGACGACTCTCGTCAAGAATCTTTGCGCAAAGATGGGCGTGCAGGATGAAGTCAACAGCCCGACTTTCGCTTTGGTGAATGAATATCAGACTGAGACGTTTGATTCCGTTTTCCATTTCGACTTTTATAGAATCAAGAGTCTGGAAGAAGTCTTCGATATCGGCTATGAGGATTATTTTTACGGTGGCAGTCTTTGCCTCTTGGAATGGCCAGAATTGATTGACCCGATTATGCCTGAACATTTTATAAAAGTAGAGATAACATTGGGCGATACAGATGACAGTAGAATTGTCAGATGCTCAATGGTTTAAAGTTCAAAATCTCAGAAATTCAGAATCTCAGGAATAGAGTTTGAGTTTTTGAGATTTTGAATTTATGGGATTTAAAATTAAGGTGTTTTTTTTCTTTGTTAATTAGGAAGAAATGCCTTAACTTTGCGTAAAATTTTTTTTATGAAAAAAGTAGTTTTTGTAGGTAGCGGTGCTATCGGAACAGCAATCGGAAATGTCTTGGCAAGAAAAGGCGTTGATGACATTACATTGCTTTCTATCGAAGAAGAAGTAGTAGAATCTATTAACGAATTAAGATATAACTTAACATATTTCCCTAACGTTAAATTGTCAAGAAATTTAAAGGCGACAACAGACAGAAGCGTCTTGAAAGATGCAGACGTCGTCTTTATGGCAATCCCTTCAGTAGCTGTCGTTGGCTATCTTTTCGATAATAAGGAATATCTGAATCCTAAATCAATCATAGTCAACTTGGCAAAAGGTTTTGGAAAGGGAGATAGTTTGATACCAGACTGTCTGCAAGGTAATTTCCCTAATCCATTCATGATGATGAAAGGACCATCTTTCGCTAGAGAGATAATAAACCGTCAGGATACAGGATTTACACTGGCTTGTTCCGACAACCAATATTTCAGTGAAATCTCAGAATTATTCGAAAACACAAATATACGTTTTGATTTTTCTAATGACATAACAGGCGTTGAATTGGCAAGTATCTTGAAAAACATCTACGCCATCATCATCGGTATGCTCGACGCAAACTATGACTCCGCCAATATGAGATCTTTGTTTATTACAAAGTCTATCAATGAGATGCGTAGTCTTATGATTAATTTCGGAGGTCAGGAAATAACAATGTTCAATTATTGCGGTTTCGGTGACTTCGCTCTTACTTCACTCAACGACATGAGCCGTAACAGAACATTGGGTCTTTTGATAGGCAAGGGCTTCTTCAACAGCGGAATATCAGAAAAAGTTGTGCTAGAAGGTCGTATCGCAGTTGATGTCTTCTATCAAAAAGTACAAGATAGCAGCATTGATATCAATGCGTTCCCAATCATGTCTGAATTATATCACGTCTTCAACGACGCAGATTACCCAACAAAGAAGTTTGTTAAAAATATTTTAAACAAAATAAAGTAAGAGAATTAAACACTAAACTATAAACTCTAAACTTTGAAATGGGTATCGTTGTTCGACAGAGCATAAAAGGTGCAATAATGAATTACATAGGGGTGTTGGTGGGATTCATCACCACCTTTTTTATTGTCACCAAGTACCTTACGACAGAAGAGGTAGGCTTGACTCGTATCCTTGTTGATGCGGCAATCCTGCTTTCGGGTTTGGCTCAGCTTGGAACCAGCACCTCGGCGATGCGTTATTACCCTTATTTCAAAGATGAAAAAGAAAAAGACCATGGCTTCTTCGGTTGGACGCTGATAATACCATTCTTCGGTTTTATCATTTTTACAGTGTTGTTTTTCATCTTCAAACAACCGATAGAAAATTATTTCTCCCAAAATTCTGAACTGTTCGTCAACTACATCTACTTCGTCATTCCAATGGCGTTTTTTATGGTGTATCTTATTGTCTTTGAGACTAATTCAAATCTCTTGATGAGAATTGTTGTCCCTAAATTCATAAGGGAAGTAGGAATACGTCTCATGACTTTAGTGGTATATCTGCTTTATGCCTTTGATGTCATAAATCTTGACGGAATGGTGATTGCGCTTTGTCTCACATACGGAATAGCTACTGTATTTAATGTCATTTATCTTTTTACGTTAAAGAAAGTGTCTTTTAGGATACAGCCTTCATATGTGTCGGAATGGTTGCGTAAAGACTTTATTTTCTATACGTTATTTTTAATAGCGACATCTTTGGCTGGAAATATTATACCAGTGTTGAATACGTTTTTCGTTTCAGGAAAACTAGGTTTGGCTGTGGCTGGTATCAATACTATCGCTGTATATATCGCAAATCTTGTGGAAATCCCATATCGATCTTTGTCGGCAATATCACGCCCTAATATATCACAAGGGATGAAAGATAATGATTATCACGGTGTTGATGCCTTGATAAAAAGTGTGTCGCTGCACCAATTCATAGCTTCAAGTTTTATATTTTTCCTTATTTGGATAAATATAGACTTGATTTACAGCTTGATACCGAATGGTAATATTTATGATGAAGCAAAATTCGTCGTTCTTATCCTTGCAATCGTAAAAATATTTAACACATCTTTCAATGTCGGACAGACTGTGTTGAGCTATTCTAAATACTATTACTATTCACTTTTGTTTACAATAATACTTACAATTACGGCTATCGTGATGAATATCAAACTAATTCCTATATTAGGAATGGAAGGCGCTGCGTTGGCATCATTGATTTCTTATATGGTGTATTACCTTATGTTGCTGACATTTGTGAATTGGAAACTTAAGATTTCTCCTCTTTCTGTTAAAGAATTTTATGTCTTGCTGATAGTGCTTGCATTATTCCTAATGGATTGGCTGTTGCAAACATATATCTCAGGACAATTTATTTCTATGTTTGATGTTACGATTATAGGACAAATATTGGATTCTGTAGTCAGAACATTGATAATGTCTTTGCTTGGAGTTTTAATTATTTATAAATCAGATATTTCAAAACAGATAAATGATATAATTAACAAATTCTTATCATTTTTTAAGTTAATATAGAAACAATATGAAAGTTATAATAGTAGGACCATCGCATCCTTATAGAGGTGGAATAGCGGCTTTTACAGATCGTTTGGCATTTGAGTTTTTGTCGGAAAACGATGATGTTGAGCTGTTTACGTTTACGTTACAATATCCGTCGATTCTGTTTCCGGGAAAGACACAGTATTCGGATGCACCTGCGCCAAAAGATATTAAGATATTCAGAAGAATCAATTCGATAAATCCATTCTCATGGGTTAAGGCTGCGAAAGAAATCAGAGCTAAAAATCCTGATGTTGTGATATTCGCATATTGGATGTCGTTCTTCGCACTTTGTTATGCCAAGATGGCCAAAATAATTTCTAGAAATAAGCATACACGCTGTATCGGATTGGTTCACAATATGATGCCTCATGAGAAGTCTTTACTTGACAGATTTTTCTCACCTTGTTTCGTGAAAAAAATGGATGCTTTTGTTGCACTTTCAAAATCTGTTTTGGAAGATATTTCAAAATTGGATAAGAAATCTAAACCGAAACAATTCTCACCGCATCCTCTTTACGACCATTATGGCGATAGAGAAGATAGGGCATTGGCAATCAATAGCTTGTATTTAGATGATAGATATAATTATTTACTTTTCTTTGGTCTTATACGAGAATATAAAGGCTTGGATCTTCTTTTGAAAGCGATGGCGGATGAGCGTATCGACAATTATCCAGTGAAACTTATCGTGGCTGGTGAATTCTATGAAAAGAAAGAGCCTTATCTTCAAATGATTGATAATTATAAGATTAATGATAAGATCATACTTTGTGACAAATATATCCCAGACGAAGAGGTGAAGAATTTCTTTAACCTTGCAGATATGGTCGTTCAGCCTTATAGATCGGCGACACAAAGTGGCGTCACTCAAGTGGCTTATCATTTTGAGAAACCGATGCTTGTGACTGATGTCGGAGGCTTGAGAGAAATAGTGCCAGATGGAAAAGTCGGTTATGTTGTTGAGCCGCAGCCTGTTAAAATCGCTGACGCTATCTGTGACTTTTATGATAATGACAGAAAAGAATTCTTTGAAGATAATATCATAGAAGAGAAGAAGAAGTATGAGTGGTCGAAGATGACGGAAACGATAAAGAAATTGTATACAGATATTCAAAAATAATCATTGATAATGAAGAAGATAATTTCGCTTTTGACAAAGATATTCCCTCGTCAGATATTGATAAAATTCAGTTATTTGTTCAGTATCTTGATAAGGCCGTTTTATTGGGGAAATAAGGTCGAGTGTCCGGTCTGCGGAAAGCATTTCCGTAAGTTTTTGCCTTATGGTTATGGCGACGCTATGGATAATCGTTTGTGTCCTAGCTGTTTGTCATTGGAGCGCCATCGTCTTCTTTGGCTGTATTTGAAAGAGAAGACTGGATTCTTTACCGATGAGTTGAAAGTGTTGCACTTTGCTCCTGAGCAGCCATTCTTAAAGAAATTCAAGAGCTTAAAGAACCTTGATTATACAACTGCCGACTTGGATTCTCCGATTGCTGACTTGCATATTGACGTCACAAATATAGATTTGCCAGACAATACTTATGATGTTGTTATCTGTAATCACGTTTTGGAACATGTCGATAATGTTGACAAAGCGTTTTCTGAAATCAAGCGAATCTTAAAGCCACAGGGCTGGGCTATATTGATGGTTCCTATAAATCCTAACGTTGATACTTTCGAAGACCCGAGTATAACCGATCCGAAGGAACGCGAGCGTCTCTTTGGTCAATATGACCATGTGCGACAATTCGGTCGCGACTATGCAGATATTCTGCGCAAAGCCGGATTTGTCGTTGATGCCGACAGACTTTATTTTGAACTCACAGAAACACAACGCGAAAGAATGCAACTCGCCAGACCAGGGGAGGAACTTATTTATAGAATTCTAAAACTCTAGAATTCTAAAACTCTAGAATTCAAAATTCTAAAATTCTAATAAAACTCAGGGTGCATATCTCTGAATTTCTGTTCGAAGTCCCAGAATCGTCTGATGCTTTTCTTGCTCCAGTCTAATCTCAGCTCGTCTTTTTCTTCTTCGGTGAGATGCCAGTCGATGTCGCTATTATGCAAACGTTGCATCAAGGTGTACATCATCAAAGCAGCAGATACGCTGATGTTGTAACTTTCTGTAAATCCGAACATAGGAATCTTGACGTACATATCAGCATGTTCCAGAGCGTAGTCGCTGAGACCTGTTTTCTCTGTTCCGAAAACGACGGCGACAGGTTGGTCTAAAGGAAGTTCGTCAGGGGTGAAGTCGTCTTGATGAGGACATGTCGCAACGATTTTATAACCTTTTTTGTGAAGATTGTTGAATGCTTCAGGTGTGTTGAAATCGTTTTCGTTATATTTCTTAAGGTCTAACCATTTGACGCTGCCGACCACGATGTCAGGATTTACATTATAGACCCAGCGGTTCTCGATGACGTGTATGTCTTGTATGCCGTTGATGTCGCAGCTTCTCAAAACAGCGCTCGCATTATGCGACTGATATATGTCTTCAAGGACGATAGTCACGTGGCGTGTTCTGTAGTTAAGAACTTCTTCAAAGCGTTTTTTTCTCTCTTCAGTGGTGAACTGCTGTAAAAACTTATATAATTCCTGATCTTTTGGTGACATTGCTGGTGTTTTTTTTAATTGTTTAAATTCTTGATTTTTACATTAATATAATAATGTGTATATGCAATAGTTTTTTAGTTTTTCTTGCTAAAAATTATTGAGCAAATATATTTATTTTTTTTGTTGTTTTTTCAGATAAAAAAACTAAATTTGCAGTTTGAAAAACTAAATTTGATATGGCAAAACAAAATGTTAAGAATGAAGGTGATGAACGCCTCGAATCAATTGAAACAACTTTGACAAAAGCAGAACAATTTGTTGTTGATAATCAAAAAACTATCTCTATAGTATTAGCAATAATGGTTGTAGCAGTTCTTGCTTTCTTTGGCGTTAAGAAGTATTATTTAGAACCACGTGAAAAAGATGCTCAAGTTGCAATTTTCCATGCAGAACAGTATTTTGAAAAAGACGATTTCGCAACAGCATTGAATGGTGACGGCAACTATCTCGGTTTTGTAGACGTTATCAACGAATTCGGTGGAACAAAAACAGCTAACTTGGCAAAATATTACGCAGGTGTATCTTGTCTTAACACAGGCGATTTCAACAAAGCTGTTGAGTATCTTAAATCATACAAAGGTAAAGATGTTTTAGTTTCATCATTGGCATTAGGCGCTTTGGCAGATGCTTATATGGAATTGAACAATGTAGCAGAAGCTGCAAAATGCTATGAAAGCGCAGCATTGAAATCTGCTAACAGCTTCACATCACCAATGTACTTGCTCAGAGCTGGTATGGCATACGAAATGGCTGGCGATTATGCAAAAGCTATCGCTGCTTACAACAGAATCAAGGCAGACTATCCTAACAGCAACGAAGGCTTCAGCATTGAAAAGAATATCGCAAGAGCACAAGCTGAAATGAAATAAATAAAACATAACTAAGAATAAAACACCCGATTGATATCGGGTGTTTTTTTTTTAAATGCAAATACTACTCGGCAATGAATAATAAAGAGAATATAAGGTTGTTTTCTGGCAATTACTTGAAAGTCTGGATAGCTAACTTTATGATGTATTTTTCGTTTTATTTTGTGACGCCGTTGTTGCCTTTATATCTTCGTGATGTGTTTCATGCAGACAAGGCAATGATAGGGCTTGTGTTGAGCGGATATAGCATTGCGGCTCTCGTGATACGATTCTTCAGCGGCTATATCGTTGATCGTTTTTCAAGAAAGAAAATACTTCTGATAAGTTATGCAGCTTTCGTGCTTTTTTTTCTGGGTTATTACATCACCGGTTCAATCGTGCTTTTCGCTTTGATAAGAACATTGCACGGAGCGCCTTTTGGACTGACATCAGTGTCGAGCAATACTGTCGCCATTGATGTCCTGCCTTCGCATAAAAGAGGAGAAGGTATTGGATATTGGGGCCTTAGCAATAATTTCGCAATGGCGATAGGTCCTTCTTTAAGTCTTCTTTTGTATAGTCATTTCAATGATTATAATCTGTTGTTTACGGTGTCATTGTTTTTTGCATTTTTAGGACTTATGATAAATACTACCGTAGAGTGTAGATATCGTTCTCCAGTCATGGAAAAGAAGAAGATATCTTTGGATAGGTTTCTCTTGCTGCAAGGATGGAGTCAAGGCATTTGTATCGCGCTGATTGCCATGTCGTATGGAATACTTTCAACATACATCGCAATTTATAGTAAGGATGTATTGAACATCACTACTGGAACAGGGACGTTCTTTATGCTTTTTGCGTTTGGCCTGATACTTTCGCGATTTGTCGGCGTGCGCGCCTTGAGCAGAGGCTTTGCCGTCAGAAATGCGACATATGGCGTAATAGTAGTCGCTGTGGGTTATTTGATATTTGCGTTATGGCAGAATTTGTACGGATATTATATTTCAGCAGTGATAATCGGTTTCGGGCAGGCGAGCATGTATCCTGCGGTACAGACTATGTTCTTGAATATGACTACCAACGACAAAAGGGGAACAGCGAATGCGACGATATTGACTAGCTGGGATTTGGGTGTAGGACTCGGTATTATTGGCGGAGGTTATGTGGCGGAACATCTCGGTGGTTATAACTCGGCGTTTCTGTTGTCGGCAGCGGTCTCTTTGATATCTGTGGCTTTCTTCTTGTCTTATGCAAAGAAAGCATATCTTAGAATGATTAAGAATTAAAAAACTTGTAGTCTCGTTGTCATGTAGTCCTGTTACCTTTTTTATTATTTTTGCAGAAAATAAGAAAAATTATGAAGATAGTATATTTTGGCACTCCAGAGTTCGCGTCATCGCAGTTGGAAGCGATAATATCAGCAGGCTATGAAGTCGCTGCTGTTGTGACAGTTCCAGATAAGCCTGCAGGAAGAGGCAAGAAAATACAAAGTTCGGATGTTAAGCTGACAGCTTTGAAATATGATTTGCCGATATTGCAGCCTGTAAGTCTTAGAGCTCCTGAATTCATGGAGGAGTTGTCTTCATATAAGGCTGATTTGTTCGTGGTGGTGGCTTTCAGAATGTTGCCTGAAATTGTGTGGAGCATGCCTCCGATGGGAACGTTCAACCTTCACGCCTCGTTGTTGCCTCAATATAGAGGTGCGGCTCCTATCAATCACGCTATCATAAATGGTGAAAAAGAAACAGGTCTCACGACATTCCTCCTTGACAAGGAAATTGATACCGGAGAAATAATCATGCAGGAAAAAGTAGTTGTTGAAGATGATGAAACGGCAGGAACTCTCCATGATAAGCTGATGCTGCTTGGAAATAAAGTCGTTGTCGAGACGATAAAGATGATAGAGGAGGGGAAAGTGCATTCAGAATCGCAGGATTCTATCATAGAAAGAGATGGCTTGCAATTGAAACCTGCACCTAAGATCTTCAAAGAAGACTGTAAGGTGGACTGGACAAAAGACGCCAAGTCGATATATGACTTCATCAGAGGTCTGTCACCATATCCAGCAGCACACACTCAGTTCGTTTCGGAAAACGGAGAAACAATTGATATTAAGGTCTTTGAGGTTGCATTAAAGGAAAATGAATCTGAAGATAACGACCTATATAAAATAAAGACCGACGGAAAGTCATATTTGGATATCGTCTTGGGAAAAAACAACATTTCGATAAAAGTCATTCAACAGGCAGGAAAGAAAGCCATGCCGATAGCCGATTTCTTGAGAGGAACTCGTCTTGAAGGAGATTGGAAAGTTAAATGACGAATGATTTTTGGTGGTATAATAAAGAATCTAATCTTGTTAATTTATGAGGTTAGATTCTTTTTTTATATGAAATGTGCTTTTTTGTATCTGAAAAATGGAAAATCATATATGAGTTTATGTGAAAGAATGAGAAAAAAATATCTTTTTTTCTTAAAAAAATAATAAAAAAATGTATTTGCTTCTAAGAAGTTGAAAATTATATAATTGCTGTGATTTTTAGTAAATACAAGTGTTTTGGAAAAATGGATAAAATATTCGCTGTGATTTTGAAAAAAATAATTAATTTTTCCTTGAAAAAGTTTGTTTTTTAATAATTAATAATTTAGATTTGTAGACGAAATGATTAAGTCGTTGTTATTTAACAATTTTATATTAACCTAAATTTGAATCAAAATGAACAAAGCAGAATTAGTAAATGTCATCGCTGAAAAAGCAGGTTTGACAAAGGTAGATGCAAAAAAAGCACTTGAAGCATTCATGGACGCATCAGCAGAAGCATTACAAAAAGGAGATCGTATATCATTAGTAGGTTTTGGAACATTTTCAACTGTAAAACATCCAGCAAGAAAAGGTCGCAACCCACAAAATGGTAAAGAAATCATGATTGCAGAAAAAACAGTGGTTAAATTTAAAGCAGGTGCAGAACTTGTAAAAGGTCTTTAATAATTTATCCATAAAAAATGAAAAGATCGCTTCGGCGGTCTTTTTTTTTATCTGTTAATTTCTTAATTTTGCAACGCATAAAAAGAGAAATTATGAACAAAATCAAATTATTTATTTTACTGTTTTTCATTGCGCTTGCAACGAATGTCAATGCGCAATTTGGAATTGGAGTTAAGGGTGGCCTTGACTTTAATTCTGTGACCAGATCAAATTCGGGACGCATTGATGAGACATATCATGCTAAAAAGGGTGCTGATTATGGTCTTGTGTTAAGTTATCAGATTAACGAATGGTTCGCTTTAAGAGCCAATGTGGAAATGTTGTCGCGTTCTCATACAATGAAACGCAACTTGAATGTTGTCAAAGGAATCTATACAGATTATAATAATCAGTATCTCACCGTTCCGGTCATGGCAGACTTTACCTTCGGCGGCACAAAACTTCGCGGACACTTTATGATGGGTGGCTATGTGAGCTATTGGATGGCTGCTAATGTCAGCGGTACGACAGTTAGCATTTATGATGAAATGATTCCTTTCGATGAGAAAATGGAATTTAATGAATATCATAATCGTTTTGTCGCAGGTCTCGTCGCAGGTCCTGGATTGAGCTTTGGATTGACAGACAATATTTCTTTGGAATTGGACGCTTTGCTTTATTATGACTTGATGAGTTATATGAAAGTCAGCAAGATCACCCCAGATCCTCGCTATAATAACACAGTGTCATTAACATTAGGTGTAATATATAAACTGTAATAACTATGCGCAAAATATCATTGATAATATTAGCTGTAATAGCTTTTGCATTCAGCTCTTGCAGAAAAGAACCTGCTTATACTCCATATATAGGTGCCAATACAAAGTTGGCTTATAGCACATGTGCTGAACAATTTGACATCTTGTGGAATAACATCAATACAGGTTATGTGTTCTGGGATGTTGACCAGACAAACTGGGATGAGGTTTATGAAAAATATATGCCTCAATTCGAAGCTTTGGATTTACGTGTTCAGTCGGGTGATGGTGTCGTTGCGACTAAAGAGTTACAAGCTTTGTATGATGAGATAATGGGCGGATTGATAGACCATCATATGTCAATTCAGGTAAAGAATTTGTATGCACACGGATATGATAATATAATCAGTGTTGACCCATCAAACAAAGAAATCAAGACAAGAGATTATTATTATAAATCAAGCTATAACCTTGCCGATGAATTGAGTAAGTTCAATAAGAAATTAGCCTCAAATTCTGTTTCTGGTTATAAGGTCTCTTATAGCGGTTTCGAAAAAGTCAGCACAAATGATGCTCAAGTAACAGTATGTTATATCTTGTTTGAACTTCCTGATGGACGTTTGGTGCCTTATCTATGGCAGACAGGATATAAGATGAGCCTTGTAATGACAGGATTAAATAACACATCATCACCTTATTACAAGGCTGCACAGTTGATTGACAAATGGAAAAATGCGGCATTGAAGACACCTAAGAACAAGCTCGCTGGCGTTATCCTCGACAACCGTTGCAACAACGGTGGTTATTTGTCAGACTTGAATTATGTCATATCTCCATTCATAAAGAAAGACTTGGCAGTGATATCAACACGTTATAAAGAAGGTCCAGGCAGACTTGAACATTCAGTATGGTCGCCTGTTGCTATCCAACCTTCAACAGCAAACCGTGATTTGGCTTCAGAGAATATCCCATATGTTGTGTTAGCTAATATTTATTCAATAAGTATGGGTGAAATCACAACTTATAACATTTCACAGATGCCAACAGGTTATGTGATTGGAGAACGCACTTATGGTGCAACGGGTCCTCTTTTGACAGATGCTGTTGACTTTACTTATGGCGGTCCGTTCGGTGATATAGAAACAGAAAGTCATTATGTATATACTTCAACATATGAAATCAAGACTCATGAAGGCTTTGTGCCAGAAGGTGTAGGATTCTCTCCAGATAAAGAAGTCCTTACCAAAAATGTCGGAGTTCAAGGTCAGCTTGACGCTGCATTGGAGTATATAAAGAGTTATAAATAAAGACGTAAAGTCGTAAAGAATAACAAAAGCGCTGCAGTGAATGTGGCGCTTTTTTAGTTAGGAAATGTGAGTTCAAAATCCTTAGTTCTTAGAGCTTTAACATTCCGTTTTCGTCTTGTTTGATGACTTTATTGTCAATCATCCATTTGATGGTCGACATGACTTTCTCTTCGTGATATCCTTGGTTAGTTTTCAATATCTCGTAGACATCGGCTTCGTTTTCTCTTAATTCGCTGACGATAGCTTCGCTTATTTCGTGATATTCTTGTTCGTTTAGAGTCATCTTGTTTTTAGAAGAGCAGACGTCGCATTTGCCGCATGTCTTTTTGATGTCCTCGCCGAAATATCTCAAGAGTTGCACGCTTCTGCAGTCTTCATTGTTGTTGACGAAATCAATGACCGCCTGAACACGTTTGTTGGCATCTTCTTTTCTGTCTCTGTAAATGTCGTCTGACAAAGAGAAATATTTGGTGTCAGTTCTTGGTGTAAGAAACTGTATCTGTGGTTTGTCGTTACGAGGTATATAACTTAGGAAGTTGAGACGGTCTAAATTGTTGAGTTGTTTGCAGATTGTATCGATAGGCATTCCTGTTTTCTGAGATATCATTTCTTCTCTGATATTGACGAAGTCGCTCAGTACACCAGGGAGGCTTCTTAGCATGTATTTAATCAATGTGTCGTATTCACGATATTCTATTTGGAAACGATACAGATCCTCTCTGCCGGCTCTGATATGTATTTTTGAAGGAGTATTAAGCGCTTCAGAAGTGACGAAGCAGCCTTCTCTTTCAATGAGTCGTATGGCGTTATAGACCTCTAGCAAAGAGAAGTTATAATATTTTATGAACTCATCGATGTTAAAGTCGTATGTCTGGTTTTCGCCAGCGCCTATTGGTATTTGCAGATAATTCCCAATGGCGTTATATATGGTTCTTATCCTGTCGAGGGCAGGGTAGGAACTTGTTAGGTTTTCTTTAAGTTTGTTTATGTCGGTGTCGGCAACGAGTAAGAATGCCTCTGACGGTTGAAGGTCGCGGCCTGCACGACCAGCTTCTTGGAAGTAAGCTTCGAGGCTGTCAGGCAAGTCAAGGTGAATGACGAGACGCACATCGGGCTTGTCGATGCCCATGCCGAAAGCGTTTGTCGCGACGATGACTTTTATCTTACCGTCCATCCAGAGTTGTTGCCTGTAATCACGAGTCTTGGCGTCTAGGCCGGCGTGATAGAACGACGCGCTGATGCCCACCGACTGCAGCCAATCCGCGATTATTTTAGTGCGCTTGCGGCTTCTCACATAGACGATGCCACTGCCTGATGTCATCTTTTGCAGCAGACGATACATAAGACCGAATTTGTCAGCTTCGTGGATGACGTTGTATGTCATGTTCTTACGTTCGTAACTGGTCTGAAAGACATTATTCTTTTTAAAAGCCAGACGATATTGGATGTCTTCAACGACCTGCGGTGTTGCAGTCGCTGTGAGTGCCAGCACAGGCGTGTGCGGAATGTATTGACGTATCTCGGCTATCTTTAAATAAGGAGGGCGGAAGTCGTAGCCCCATTGAGAGATACAGTGTGACTCATCGACGGCGAGGAGGCATACATTCATCTTTTTCAGTGCCTCGATGAAAGAATCCGTCATGAGACGTTCTGGCGAGACATAAAGGAATTTCAGCATGCCGAATGCCGCTTGATTATAAGCAATTTCTATTTCATTATGATGCATGCCCGAGAATATGGCTGCTGCAGCTATGCCTATTTTCTTCAGATGCATCACCTGGTCTTTCATGAGAGAGATGAGCGGCGTGATGACGATGCAGACGCCGTCCATTGCCATTGCTGGAACCTGAAAACATATCGACTTGCCGCCGCCAGTGGGAAGAAGAGCAAGGGTGTCGTTGCCGTTGACGACAGCATCGACGATGTCTTCCTGCATCGGACGGAAAGAAGGGTAGCCCCAATATTGTTGTAATATGTTTCGTGTCAGTTCCATTTTTAAAAGTCCCAGAGACGCAAAGACTCAAAGTTGAGAGTTTTGTGTCTAATGCAAAGTTAGTTCAAAAAGATGAGATGTCAATACATTTCATTATAAAAATTCAGTGAAAAGTGAGATGTGAATAAATATTAACGAAAAATTAACTTTTGATGTTAAAATATTTTTTGAACTCAGAACTCAGAACTATTCGGTAACTGATGTCAGTTTTGTAGGGATGCGATTCATCGCGTCCAATATTGAAGAGACGTATCAACAATACCTATGAAAATAAAGTAATGTTGATGCGTCTTTATTTTTGGGGGAATTTGTTTTTTGAGACGCATCAATGCTTGTTTAATTTTATAGGTAACATAGATACGTCTCTACTGGGTTTGCTCACGGCTCACAGCCCATTGCTCATCGCAAAAAAAACTTTCGCCTTTTGCCATTTGTCTTTACTCTTTTTCTTACCTTTGTCTTTCACAAATTTTTACCAGATGAAGAAAGTTTTACTTATCGTATTTACTTTAATATCAATAAATTTATTCTCGCAGATTAATGTCAAGGAAGGTTCGTTCCGTAAGATTGACGGTTATGTGATGCTTGACAAAAAAGAGCATCTTGATGATAATGACAATCCGATGGCATTGATAAAAATAACTACTGAAAATATCAGTGCGGAGCAAAGAGCGAAGTTTTATTTCAATGGTAATCTTGAGACCTTTTTTGACAAGCAGTTGCAGGAAGACGGACAGCTTTACCTTTATATATCTGCCGTTGCGCCATTTATGGAGATAATACATCCGGAATATGGCAAGACGGAATGTCATTTCCTTTTCGATTTATGCGACTTCTGCGGTTACGAGATGGTGGTGCAGTATGTGCCGTTGGTGGCATCTGACAATGAGTCTGTGAAACCACAGAATAACTTTCTCACAATAACATGCGACCAGGATAATGCGGCGGTTTATATTGATGATGAATACGTTGGCGATAAAGATGGTTTCAAATCTTTGCCGATTGGAAGTACGCATACATGGAGAATAGAGTGTGACCTTTATCATGCAGAAAGCGGCAGCGTTACTATAACGGAAGGACAACTTGTCATTGACAAGACATTACGTCCTGCGTTCGGTTTTTTAAATGTTAAAAGCACGCCAGAAAACGGCGCGATAGTGTATGTTAACAACAAAAGAGTGGGAGAGACGCCATATACGTCCGAGCGTTTGGCAAGTGGAAGTTATAAGGTCAGAGTTGTGAAGGAAATGTATAAGACCAGCGAGCAGACCTTTGTCGTTAACGACGGAAAGACCACCAATGCTGTTTTGAATATGATTGCCAACTTTGTTAATGTAACGATAAATACCGATTCGCAGTCAGATATTTACGTCGATGAGGAGTTGAAAGGAAAAGGAAAGTGGAGCGGACGATTGTCGGAAGGTGCGCATCTTGTTGAAGCAAGAAAAATGTCGCATACGTCTACCTTTAAGGAAGTTAATCTTACAGCAGGAATGACGGAAGTTATAAATGTAGAATCTCCAAAGCCTATTTATGGATATCTGGAAATAAGCAGCGATCCTATCTTGGCGGATATTTACATTGATGGTAAACATAGTGGACAAACGCCGAAAGTCATTTATGATTTGCTGGTTGGCGAACATGAATTAAAACTTACCAAACAAGGATGTGCCGAGTTGAAGAAAAATATTGCCATTACAGAAGGCGAGACTTTGGTCTTGAATGAAAAATTGCAGACGGGAAAAGAAATTACGATAACAACAGACCAATATGGAGACAAAATTTATGTTGATGGCAATTATTTAGGTATAAGTCCTATTACATCTACTTTATCATACGGAAACCATGAGATAAAGGTAGAACGTAATGGAAAAACAGTTTCTAAGAACATAAATGTTGTGCAAGGTGGTGAAAGTAAGGTTGAGTTGAAGTTTAATGAACATAACGGACATAAATATATAGATTTAGGCTTAAGCGTAAAATGGGCGACATGCAATGTTGGCGCCACAACACCAGAAGAATACGGCGATTATTTTACATGGGGCGAGACAAGCACGAAAGCGGAATATAATTCAGATAACTGCGCAACCTGCGGACTTAGTAAATCAGAGTTACAATCACAAGGCTATATAGATAGCGAAGACAAATTAACAGCCCAATACGATGCAGCCACAGCTATCTGGGGCGGCAACTGGAGAATGCCTACGGAAGCGGAATATAATGAATTGTTAAAAAACTGTACCTGGACATGGACAACACAGGAGGGCGTTAACGGTTATAAAGTTACAGGACCAAGCGGTGCTAGCATCTTCCTTCCTGCTGCTGGTTATCGCGACGGGTCATCGCTCAACAAAGCTGGAAGCGGCGGTATCTATTGGAGTTCTACGCCTTACGGAGTCTACCCGCTCTTCCTAAGCTTCGCTTCTTTCAATAGAAGCATGTACTACGGCAGCAACCGTTACGTCGGTCATTCAGTGCGTTCAGTCTTAGAATAAAAGCGAAGCGCATTCAATTTATTTGATTCATTTAATTTATTTCCGCACGGAAAATATGTAGAGACGTGTCAACAATACCTTTGAAAATAAAGTAATGTTGATGCGTCTTTTCATTTGGGAAATGACAAACGATGTTTTTTGAGACGCATCAATGTTTGTTTAATTTTGTTGGAATCATTGATACGTCTCTACATTGGGGATGGTTAAAATAAATCATCGTCTTTCCAATTTGAGACGTTTTGTTCGATATAATTTATTTTTGAGATGTATTCTTCTTGGTTTCTTATTATTCTATCGTGAAATCTATCTTGCCAGGCAAATGTTATGTTGTATTTGTTGGCGTAATTCGTGATATATCTTTTGTATTCTGATACGATATATGATAGTCTCCCGCATCGTTTCGCGATATCTCTCATATCTTCGTTATCGATTCTTTTTGTCTCAATTATTTGATTGTTTTTGTGTTTGGAATCCTCGCTGACAAAAATTATTAAATGTACATGGTTAGGCATTATTACTGCAAAATTAAGTCATCACTCCTAAATAAAAAAGTTAAAAAATGTTAAAATCACGATGGTAGAGACGTGTCAATGATGTCATTAATATAAAAATACCAATTGTGTTTAAGGAATACATCATTGACGCGTCTGTACAATTTTTTTGTCCGGCGCAGACAATGGGGTTTCGTGCTTCGCACTCCACGCCTGCCTATATTCTGTCGTCACTACGTGACTTTCTTTTAGAACTCTAAAACTCTAGAATTCTAGAATTTTAAAGTTCTAGAGTTCTAGAGTTCTCCCAAAGCGTTAGGGATTGAAGCGGCATCCTTTCGAAGCGCAGCGGAAAAAGATATAGCGGAAAGCCCGACGCGTAGCGGAACGCCCTAAAACAATTCATAATGCATAATTGGGGTTTAATAGTTAATAGTTCAAAAAATAATTCCTAATTCCTAATTTCTCAAAAAAAATCTGTTGTTTTTAAAAAAGTTCAAAAGCCAATAGCCAAAAGCCTTAGTTAAAAAAAAACTTTAGCCTTTAGTCATTAGCCTTTAGTCTTTTTCTTATCTTTGCCACTTTATTTCATTAGCATTAATTTATCTAAAAAATAACAGTAATGTTTACTATAGTTAGAAAAGAAGAGTTAGCTCAAGAAACATATTTGTTTGAGATTGAAGCTCCTCGTTTGGCAAAATCAGCATTGCCAGGTCAGTTCTTAATCGTTAAGATGACTGAAAAGTCAGAACGTATTCCGTTAACAATCAGTGATTACGATGTTGAAAAAGGAACAATCATCATAGTTTTCAAAGCCATCGGTAAGTCAACAAGATTGATGGCGGAATATAATGTAGGCGACAAATTCGCTGATGTTGTTGGTCCATTAGGAAAGCCATCAGAATTCGTTCATCTCACAGACGAAGAACGTAAGAGCAAGAGATTCGTTTTCGTTGGCGGCGGCGTAGGTATCGCTCCAATCTATCCACAAGTCAAGTGGTTATACGAACACGGCGTTAAAGCTGACGTTATCATCGGCGCTAGAACAAGAAGCCTCCTCGTTTATGAAAAAGAACTCGAATCTATTTCTAACTTATACGTCACAACAGACGACGGCTCATCACCATATAAAGGCTTAGTTACAGAGATGTTGCAACGTCTCGTTGATGAAGGCAAACAATATGACGAAGTCATCGCTATTGGTCCGCTCATCATGATGAAGTTCGTTTCACAACTCTCAACAAAACTCGGCATCAAATGTACTGTAAGTTTGAACTCAATCATGGTTGACGGTACAGGTATGTGCGGCGCTTGCCGTGTCACTGTTGGTGGCGAGACAAAATTCACCTGCGTTGATGGTCCAGAATTCGACGGCGCACAAGTCGATTTCGAAAACGTGATGAAACGTCAGGCTATGTATAATAATGTAGAAGGACATAAGATTCTCGAGAGAGAAGAAAAAGAAGAAGGCCACGTATGTAACATCGGCGGCATCGTTGAAGAAATGCGCGACAACAAGAAACGCGTTCCAGTCCGCGAACAAGATCCAAAGGTAAGAGCAACAAACTTTGAAGAAGTATGTTACGGCTACGACGCAGAAGAGGCTATCATCGAAGCACAACGCTGCTTGAACTGCAAGAACCCTCAATGTGTCAAGGCATGTCCTGTCAATATTGAAATCCCACAATTCGTACATTTCGTCGCTGAAGGCAACTTTGAAGAAGCAGCACGCGTCATCAACAGAAACTCAGCACTTCCATCAGTATGCGGCCGTGTATGTCCACAAGAGTCACAATGTGAAGGTTCATGCGTCATGGGTAAGAAATTCGAGCCAATCGCTATCGGCAAACTCGAACGTTTCGTCGGCGACTGGGCACGTGAAAACAAAGTCGAATTTGAAAAGCCAAGCGCAAAGAACGGTCATAAGGTAGCTGTCGTTGGTAGCGGTCCTGCAGGTTTGACATGTACAAAAGACCTTATCATGATGGGTTACGACGTAACAGTCTTTGAAGCATTGCACGAATTAGGCGGTGTTTTATCTTACGGCATTCCTTCATTCCGTCTTCCAAAAGAAACAGTCGTTCGTCATGAGATAGAGAATCTCAAGAAAATCGGCGCTAAGTTTGAAAAAGACGTCATCATCGGTCGTACAGTAACAATCGACGAGTTGATGGAAAAAGAAAACTTCGAAGCAGTATTCATCGGCTCAGGCGCAGGTCTTCCTAAATTCATGAACATCCCAGGTGAAAACCTTTGCGGCGTTGTTTCAGCTAACGAATTCTTGACAAGAAACAATTTATTATTTGCATATAAAGAAGGTTTTGAAACACCTAACTTCGTAGGTAAGAAGGTAGCAGTCGTTGGTGGCGGTAACGTTGCTATGGACGCTGCTCGTACAGCATTGCGTCTCGGAGCAGAAGTTTACGTCGTTTATCGTCGTTCAGAACAAGAACTTCCAGCACGTGCTGAAGAAGTGCATCATGCTAAAGAAGAAGGCGTTATCTTCCGTCTTTTGACAAATCCTAAAGAAATCTTAGGTGACGAAAACGGCTGGGTCAACGGCATGAGATGCGTTGAAATGGAACTCGGCGAACCAGATGCTTCAGGAAGAAGAAGTCCAGTTGAAAAAGCAGGTTCAGACTTCATCCTCGATGTCGATATGGTTATCATGTCACTCGGTACTTCACCAAACCCATTGATTTTAAGTACAACAGCTGGTTTGGAAGCTAATAGACATAAGTGCTTAATCGCCGACGAAGTCACAATGCAGACAACACGCAAGGGCGTATTCGCCGGCGGTGACGCAGTGAGCGGAGCAGCAACAGTAATCCTCGCTATGGGAGCAGGTAAGAAAGCTGCTAAAGGCATTGATGAATATATTAAGTCAACAAGACAATAAGACTATAAGACAACAAGTAGGGACGCGATTCATCGCGTCCTTTACTTTAAAAAATAATTTTGTTAATAAAAATTAAGATAACATGAAAAAGATATTTTTAACATTAGTGATGATGCTGTTTGTAGTGACGGCGTTTTCTCAACAGATTTATAACGTCAGAGTCAGTTCTATGTCTGACGGCACTTTTGAACAGATGTATGGCGCGGTCAAGGTTTATGGCGGCGTGTTGAACGGAAAGAAAGATGGAGCATGGGTGGAGAATCATCCTAACTCAGAAGTTCCACATTATATAATAAGTTATACGGAAGACAAGAAAGACGGAGTTTATTTGGAATTCGACAAGCAAGCTAATCTTATAAAGAAAGTCGATTATAAAAACGATATGCTTGACGGACTCAGCAGTTCGTTTGACAAGAATGGAAGAACTCTATCGAAACAAGAATATAAAGAAGGTCAGCTTGATGGCAAGTCGGTGCTTTACACAGACAAAGGCTATATCCAAGAAGAGTCAGAATATAAAGCAGGCAAGAGAGATGGCGTAACGACATGGTATTTGTATAATGAAAAAATGCAAGGTCCTAAGTATGTGATGTACACATATAAAGACGGTATGTTTGAAGGCGTTCAAGAGACATATTATGAAGATGGAAGAGTGAAGACATCAAAGATGTTTGCCAATAATGTCGCCAACGGACTGGCAACAGAATATTATGAAGACGGCAGCGTCAAGAGTGAATGCACATACAAGAACGGCGAGGTGAAAGGCAAGGTGAAGGAATATTAATTAGGAGTTAGGAGTTGGGAGTTAGGAATGTTTGTAGGGACGTGATTATCACGTCCTTTATCGCATCTAATGTTGTAAAATCCATTAATTATAAAATTTATGAATTATCTTTTATTAACAGCATTATTGCCGGTATTGATTCTTATAATATACATCTATCGTAAAGATAAGAAACAGCCAGAACCTATAGGTCAGATTGTCAGAGCGTTTCTGCTCGGTCTGTTGTCGGCGCCATTGTCGTTTGCGGTGTCGGTGCCGTCGGAGATGATAGGTCTGTATTCGGAAGAAGTATATACCGTAATGGACGCCATCAGGGTGTCGTTCTTCGGTGCGGCGATTCCAGAGGAGCTCGCCAAGCTTTTCATCTTGTGGATAGTGGTGAGAAACAACAAATTCTTCGATGAGAAGATGGACGGCATTGTATATGCGGTATGCGTCTCAATGGGTTTTGCGGCATTGGAAAATATTTTGTATCTCGTTGACAATATGGATTCTTTTATGGAAGTCGGCATGTCAAGAGCATTCACTGCGATACCAGGTCACTTCAGCTTCGGAGTGGTGATGGGCTACTATTACTCGCTCGCTGCCTTCGATAAGAAAAATAAACTTAAAAACAAAGTGCTGACGATAGTCGCGCCTGTCATAGTGCACGGCATCTACGACTCGATTCTTTTCGCAGAAGGAGCACTTGTGGAAACGTTGGCAGAAATCAGTGAAGGCTTGGCTGGCATCGTAGGATTCGCTTTTGTGGCATTGTTCATTTACTTCTGTTTCAAGATGTGGAAATTCGGAAGCGCGAAGATTCAACAGCATATCGAAAACGATAACAATGATGAGCAAAAGGCTCAAGAAGATTTTAATGAACTGTTTAAGAATTAAGTTGCTAAGTCACTAAATCACCGAGTTGCTAAGGTTCTTAGTTTATAAGTTAATAGTTAATAGTTAATAGCTAATAGTTCAATAGCTAATAGCCAACAGCCTTAGTCAAAAAATAATTCTTCATAAAAAAAACTTTAGCCTTTAGTCCTTAGACTTTAGGCTTTTTTTATTATCTTTGCCGACGATAAATGGTGTCCTAACGGACTCAATAGGGAATCGGGTGTGAATCCCGGACAGTTCCCGCTGCTGTGATCTCTAACAGCGTTCGACATTATGTCACTTTCTTTTACCCAAAAAAGATGGGAAGACGCCGAACGTAAGGAGTAAGTCAGAAGACCTGCCAGTTATCAGACAATTAAGACTTTCGGGATAAGAGTCGGTCGAAATATCTGCAAAAGGAAATCGACAAATCTTACTGGAAAGTTTTACGTTAATTAACTTATTTATTAACTAAAACTTAAAATTATGTTTAAAAATGTCAACAGTCAACGGACAACGGACAACAGACTTTGTCCACATTTAAGTATGTCAAAAAGGCTCATTGCTCACAGCTCATTGCTCATAGCCCAAAGCTGATATGACTCGTCGTCTGTTAGTAATATTGTCGTTTCTCTTTGCGTTAAGTCTCACTGCATTTTCGCAAAACGATACCGTTATGCTCGAGAATATCGAGATAAGCGCGTCGTATATTAATAAGAAGGTGCAGCAGAAGACCATGGAGCGTAAGATTGACACTGCGGTGATAAAACGTCTGCAGACGGTTTCGCTTTCGCAGCTGCTCATACAGCATTCGCCTGTCTTCATCAAGACTTACGGTCCGGGCGGCACGGCATCGGCATCATTTCGCGGCACGACATCAAGTCACACTCTAGTCCTCTGGAACGGTTTCCAACTCAATTCGCCAACTCTCGGCGAGGTGGATTTCAGCATGATACCTGTCTTCTTCACCGACGAGGTTTCCCTTCAATGGGGAAGCAAGACTTCTGCCAACAGCGGCGGTCTCGGCGGAGTAGTCAATATCGCTAACAATCAGAAATTCAATGAAGGACTGATATTAGACGCGCGTCAGACTTACGGCAGCTTCAACACTTGGGGCTCGTATCTCACTGTCGGATATTCTGCCAAGAATTTCATCGCCAGGGTCAAGGCGTATCGTAATTCAAGTGATAACGATTTCACTTACACCAACATCGCTACGATACCACATCAGGAGATGAAACAGAAAAACGCCGATTTCGTCGATTATGGATTCATGCCAGAAGTGCAAGCGCGATTCAAGAACTCGCTTCTGACTTTCGTCTCGTGGAATCAGTTCAGTCACAGAAACTATCCGCAGATAATGCCTAACGTCTTCAATAATACAAAAGAATACGCTGACAATGATTTCTCGCGTAACTTCTTGTCGTACAAATATTATTGGAACTCGGGCAGGGTAGAAGTGAAGTCGTCTTATTTCCATGAAGTGCAAGATTATGTCTTGGAGTCGTACACATCAAATGGAAATCCAGTCACACAGAATCACTCGTTGAATAAGTCGGATGTTTTCAGACAAATCATTGACTTGCAGCAAGACTTGTATAAGAGTTGGAAGTTATATGCAAAAATTCAATGGGATAATGAGAAGGTGACATCATCGAATTATGACTCGTCCACGACCTCGTCCCCAAAACGAAACATCCTTTCTTTTTACGCTGCCGTAGATGGCAAGATTTACAAGGATTTAGATTTAAGATTGACATTAAGAAACGACCTCATCTGTAGAGACGTCACCACTGTGGCGTCTAAAAATGATAACATGGCGTCCCCAAATGCCGGTTGGAAGTCACAAGGATTCTTCCCGACAGCGACGCTCGCTTACAGAATGCCTTTCGTCAAAGGATTGAGTTTCAATTTAGGATATAGTCATAACTACAGAAATCCAAGTCTGAATGACTTGTACTGGAATCCGGGCGGCAATGAAAACCTCAAAGGCGAGAACGGAAAGACCGTAGATTTTGACATCAATTATCTTTATGAAAATCTTAATTTTAATTTAGATTTAAGAACGGGGCTTTATTATTCTAAGGTAAAAGACTGGATACAGTGGGTTCCGACGACTTATCGTTACTGGATGCCTAAGAACGTGTCGGAAGTGATGGCGCGAGGAGCGGAGTTTCATCTTAAGGCAAACTACAGATACGCCTTGTGGAATTTCACTCTTTCTGGAAATTACGTCTATAGTCATACGACAGACGAAAGCGAATACGCACAACAATACGATTCAGATGGCAAACAGTTGATTTACATTCCAAAACATCACGCTAATGCCTTCGCAGAAGTACGATGGAAGACATGGAATCTGAATTATACCTTTGAATTTACAGGCAAGAGAACGACGAGTATGAACGACGACGACTTCTTCGCTTACGATCTGCCTTATTACACATTACATCACCTTTCATTAGGAAAACAATTGAAAAAGTTTAGATTAGAATTTAGAATTAACAACTTGACAAACAACGATTATCAGACTGTACTCTGGCGCGCGATGCCAGGACGCAGTTATGAGGTTTATTTAGAATTTAAATTATAAATCGCTGTGAGCAATGAGCCTTGTGCAAATCGTCTTGGCTCGTAGCTCGTAGCTCATAGCCCATAGCCCAAAGCTTAAGAATATGAAAAAAACACTCTTTAACATTTTATTATTAGGAATATTATTGGCATTCGTTTCTTGTAATCCAGATGACAAAGACCCACAAGACAAAAATATCGCTAAGGGATTGTTTATCTTGAATGAAGGAACATTCACTTACGCTAATTCATCATTAACATTCTATGACCCAGAGACTGACACAGTGGAAAATAATCTGTTTTATAAAGTCAATCTCGCTCCGCTCGGCGACGTGGCAAACTCCATGGCGATTGACGAAAACGGAATGTATATCGTGGTGAATAACAGCAAGTACGTCTATAAAGTCGATGAGAAGACTTTGAAATACGAGGCTAAGATGGACGGTCTTACTTCTCCACGCCATATCATGCTTGTTGATAAAAACAAGGCATATCTCTCAGACCAAGAATCAACAGGACTTTGGATTTTCAATCCAGAGACGATGCAGAAGACAGGTTTTGTTGAGACAGGAAATACAACCGAGAAGATGGTGCGTGTCGGCAATGAAGTTATCGTGACAAACTGGTCGAATTATTATCAGCCAGGAACATCGAATTCGACGATTCAATTTGTAGATATTGCGACAGACAAACTCGTTGATGAGATGGATGTTACAGCAGAACCACATAGCATCGTTTTAGATAAAAATAATAATATCTGGGTTTTATGTAGTGGCGGTTACATGCCACCATGCGAGCCAGCCTTGTTCTGCATCAATCCAAAGACAAGAGAAGTGGTGAAACGCTTCGACTTTGCGAAAGGCGATTATCCATCATCAATGGCTATTGACAAAGCGGGGGAGAACCTCTATATTTTAAACGGCGGCTTCGGTACTTTGGATTTATATAAGATGTCGGTTGATGCAAGTGAACTTCCAGCAACTCCGTTTGTCGATAGCCAACAGCCAACAGCCAACAGCCAAAGTATGGTGTTCTCGACAGTGACTGTTTCAGAAGATGGTGACATTTATCTTACAGATGTGAAGAACTACATTCAAAACGGCGATGTCTTACGCTATGACTCCAACGGCAATTTCGTGACAAAATTTGAAGCAGGAATCGTTCCCGGAGCGATGATGTTTAATTGACACAGACTGTTGACACAGACTATTGACAAGAGCGCTGCATTGAGATGTGGCGCTTTTTTGTTACAGGAAATTTATTTTAATTATACTTCTTGAAATTCTCTGCTTGTTCGAAGATTTCTTTGAAAACCTCGTCATTGGTGACAGGTGGATAACCATATTCTGCCAAAATGAGAATCAAGTCCATTTTTAACTCTGCCTTGATGTCATCACGCTTTGACCAATCGGTGTATTTGGATTTGTCATCGACAATCTTCTTGATTTCTTCCGCTAAAGTCTTGGCTTTATCTGTCGGATAATCAAAACCGAATTGTTTTGCGACTGCAATTAAAATGTCATAAAAAGCCTTTTCTTCGTATGTTATTCCTAAGTCTTTGAACGATTGCTTTTCTTTGTTTATCTCTTTGAGCAAATCCGCCATCTGACTTGCTACTTCGGTAAGCACTTCGTCGGCGAATATTGCACTGTCGCTTCTGTCGTTATATCTGTTTACAAGTTCGTTGAGACGTTGTGTGAAGTCGGTTCCTTTTATCTTGTTTACTTTCTTAAACTCAGTGATGACGGTCTTGAGCAGACGTTCCATCAGCTTAACTTTAGTATTAGGCATTTTGAGTTTTGCGAGTCGCTCCATATAATCTTCGCTGAGCACGTCGAGATTATCTTTGTCGTTACCGATTTGAATTATCTCTTCAACGCTTTCAGAAAGAATCGCTTCTTCAATCATCGTGCATACTCTTGCGTTCATCTGCGCTGCATCAGGCGTTTCACCTTTTGTGAGTTTGTAAATGATAGAACGAATGCCGCAGAAATAATGTATGTCTTCTCTTTCTTCAAATGTTATCTGTTCGCTGTTGCAACACATATTGAAAGCAGACTTCAGTTTCTTGGTGTGTCCCATGAAAAGGTTTTCGGTTTCTTTTGTGACTTGTATAAACTCGGCACCTTTATTGAGACAGTCCAATTGTTCCAATGGTGAGCCTGATGTGAATTTGCTATAATCGAATTTTGCAAACATACGACGCAATATATCTAGTTCGTCTTTCACCATTGCTATTGACTGTTCGATGGTTTCCACTGTGCCAGAGTCGATTTCGCCTGTGGCATAGCGTTTCAACGCCTTGTTCATATTGTTTTTGATGCCGATGTAATCAACGACAAGACCTTTGTCTTTGCCAGGATATACTCTGTTGACGCGTGATATCGTCTGTACCAAAGTATGTTGCTGCAATGGTTTGTCGATATACATAGTGTCGAGGCAAGGAACATCGAATCCAGTAATCCACATGTCAACCACGATAGCAATCTTGAAGTTGGAATGAGGATTCTTGAACTGAACATCAAGTTTCTTTCTGTCTTCATCAGTGCCAAGCAAATCCCAGAGTTCTTTTTCGTCGTCTTTGTTACGAGTCATCACTAATTTGATGCGTTCTATTGGCATCGCCTCGCTATTATATTGCTCCGAATCCTCTGCCGCCATTCCGTACTGAGGCAGTTCTATGATTTTGCCAGAAGGCTTCTGCGCCCATTCAGGACGAAGTTTTATTATCTTCTTATAAAGATTATATGCTATCGTACGATTAGAACAAACGAACATCGCTTTGCCTTCCACTGTGCTTCCTTCTTCAATGCGAGATTCATAATGCTCTACGAAATCTTCTGCCACAGTTTGCAGACGGTCTGGGTCGCCGAGGATACGTTCCATTTGCGTAACTGCTCTTTTGCTTTCTTCTATCTGATATTCATTGGTACCTTCTTCGGCGCATTCTTCATAATACTTTTCAATATCTTGAAGTTTAGTGTTGTCAAGCAGCACTTTTGCAGCACGACCTTCATAAACGATGCGACGTGTAATATCGTCGGCGACAGATTCTGTCATGGTATAAGAATCGACGACATCGCCGAAGACATCGATTGTAGCGTCGATAGGAGTGCCTGTGAATCCGACGTAGGTGGCGTTAGGCAATGAATCGTGCAGATATTTCGCGAAGCCATAACTGCGTCGAATTCCATTGTCTGTATGTTGTACCTTCTGCAGTAGATTCGTCTGTGAACGATGAGCTTCGTCTGAGATACAGATTATATTGGCTCGTTCTGATAATAACTTCGTGTCTTCTGTGAATTTATGAATTGTGGTCAGGAACACGCCGCCACTCGTGCGACCTTGCAGATGTTCTCTCAGTTTGGCTCTGCTTTCAACTTCAACGACACAATCGTCGCCGATGAATGTCTTGGCTTTGCCGAATTGTTCCGACAGCTGAGTGTCGAGGTCGGTGCGGTCGGTGATGAGAACTATTGTAGGACTTGCGAACTCACGGCTGCGCATCAGCATTCGTGTGAGAAAGAGCATGGTGAAACTCTTTCCGCATCCTGTAGCGCCGAAATAAGTTCCGCCTTTGCCGTCGCCGTCTGCGTTTAACCTGCAGTGCTGACGTATGTTGTTGAACAGTTTATGCGTCGCGAAGAACTGAGGATAACGGCATACTATTTTCTGTTCTTTCTTGGAAGAGTCGGGGAGGAAGACGAAATCTTTTATCACGCTCAGCAGTCGTTCTTTACGGAACAGACCTTGTATCATTGTCAGCAGAGAGCTGATGCCGTCAGTAGCTTTGTCTTCCGATTCCACCTTACGCCATGCGTAGAAATAATCGTATGGAGTGAATAAAGAACCGTATTTGCTGTTTACGCCATCGCTTATCACCACAAAAGCATTATATTTGAAAAGTTCAGGAATATCTCTGCGATAACGCACTGTCAGCTGGGTGAAGGCGTCTTTTATTGTTGTCTCTTCTTTGACGGCACTCTTGAATTCTAATACCACCATTGGCAGGCCGTTGATATAGACGATACCGTCAGGAATACGTTTCTCAGTGCCTTTTATCTCGAGTTGATTTACGATGCGGAATATGTTATTACTTTCTTTTGTGAAATCTATTGGTTCTATGAAAAGATCTGCCTTTGAACTATCCTCACGTTTTATGGCAAAACCCTCTGTTATCAGGCGATAAGTATGAACGTTATTCTCGTAAAGCGAGCCGCCAGCATTTGCTGTCAGACGAGCTAAGACGCTCTCAATCTCCAACGGACTTATCCCATGTTCTGCATAGCGACTTTGCAAATACATGCGTAAGTCATCGCGAAGCAGCACATCGCACAGCTCTTTATGAATAAGTTCGCCGTTGGTGTAAATGTAACCCTCGTTTTCAAAAAGTTCCATTATAGCCATTTCGAGAGTATGTTCGTTGAAGTGGGGCATAGGGCTTTATTTTTGTTTTGTTAATTCATTACTTGTTCGGGTGCTTGTTCGGATGCTTGTTCGGGTACTTGTCGGGTACTTGTCGGGTACTTGTCGGGTACTTGTCGGGTACTTGTCGGGAGCTTGTCGGGAGCTTGTCGGGTGATTGCACTTGTTTCAACTTATCTAATAATTCAAAAGCTGTATATATATTTGAATAAGATTCCCCATTTTGTCCAAAATATTCTGCACGTTCTCTAGCCAAATCTAATTTTCCTTCTGAACATAAATCAGAAACCCATTTGAAATTATGTAAGAATTTTGATTTCTTTTCATAGTCTGGAATGTGTTTTCGTAGCTCCTTTTCGGTTGCATCAGAATCTTTGAAGAATTTGTTTGTGTTTTCAAAATGTAGCAAAAACCAATATTCTATAGATGTATAACTATCACAAATAATAACGTTGCGTTTGTTAGCATATTTTTTTCTAATAGATTCTAATTTTCTTTTTTCTATATCGTTTCTATTTGCAACATCAGCATCAAAAACAGCAATAGCATAACCACCATCAGTAATGGCTTCTGCAATTTTTTTGTCCATTTCTGTAAGAGATGTAACGGAAAAATAATATGGTTTTATTGTATAGTTATATCCGAATAAAGTGCGAATATGAGTGAAATAGTGCTGTTCGGTTATACCCTCGCCTAAAATGGTAACCGCATGCTTTTTTTGTATTCTGTTTTCAACACGTCTTGGCATAACTAAAAATTAATTTGAGGTATAGCTCCAAAATTACCTTGATTATATGCTTTTTGAACGGAAGACAAACGATTTAATCCTCTGAATTCTGCCAGTGAATAAACATCAGTATGCCCAGAATCCATTTTTTCTGTAAACCAAACACTATCTTTCCTGAATATACGTTGATCGTCCAATTTGGAAATATCATTAAGCAGAGGATCGTAATGTGTGGTAACTATAAGTTGTGAACGTGATTTGTTCCTTAGAAAATCTAAAAGAATTAATCGTAATAATTGTGGGTGAAGTGAATTTTCTACTTCATCAATTGCAAGAACAGAGTTATTTTGTTGTGCGTAATAAATGGCGGTTTCAATACCAAATGTACGAAGTGTGCCTAATGATTCTAAATCTTTTGATAGATAAAACTTTGATAATTGATTTTGCAGATTCACTGTGTGTTCAAATGATGTTTCATAACGAGAAATCGTTTTTTCTTTTCTTAGTCTGTCTTTTTCAAGGGCAGGAATGTTTTCATCATTTAGAAATAGGTTTAAATATTGTTCTGGTATTGTTTCTTTTATGATATCGGTTTTTATGTCTGAAATGTTGAAATCAGCTTGCTTTAAGAAATTAAGTAAATGCGTTTTTAAAAGAGCATCTTTTGTAATGTGATTTTCAGCGTATTCAAACAATGATGTTTCGGGAGCTACTATAGGCATAATATGTTTTAATACCCATTGTTTAGCTTCATCTATTTCTGGAAGTGAAATGTTTACTTTGTTGCGTGCTGCAAAAAAAGACATATTTTTCAAACACTCAACAGTTATTTTCTCTTTTTCAACAGAACTGATCTTTATAGGGGCTCCATAGTGAATGACAGATTGGTCGTTCTCTAATTTTCTGTCAAAAAGCAGAGTTGGTTGAACACTGTTGTAAACAAACAATTTTTCTGATACAACAGCTTGTTTGTCAATTGTGAGTTGATACCAGTATTTTTTGTTTTCTACATAAAATATAATTTCAAATTCAGAAGGATTGTTTGGTGTTTCAAAATCTAAAAGGAATGGTATAATATTGGTTCCTTCGTCTACAGATTGAGGTATATTTCTCCAAAATGAACCTAAGAATCTTATGACAGATAATAGATTTGACTTTCCTGATGCATTTGCGCCATAGACCATGGCAAAGCGTAAAAGTCTTACGCCGGGAGCAACTTCTACAACTTGGTAATCTTCTGCGAAAGTGTCTTTTGTTGCTTCAAAACTAAAAGTTATTTCTTTTTTGAACGATAAGAAATTCTTTACTTTTATTTCTTGTATCATATCTTTCCATTATTTAAGGTTGCAAATATACAAAAAAAACAATACCGTCTGTTTTGTTTTGAAAAATGGACGATATTGTGTAAAAAATGAAAATAGAATTTGTTTTGGTAGCGGTGTATATATGTCTACGTTTATATTATCTTTCTGTATCTACATTGACATATTGTCGGCAATCAGCATCTTCACTGATTAAGAAACGCAGTACTTTTTCAAAATTACGAAGTTCTCGATCTTCCAGTAATTTTTGTTCGTTGGATTTACCTATATGGCCTTTTCTTAAATATATCTCAATAGCTTTGTCTAAACCGTTTAAAGTCGTTGGCATATCGCTAAGAATTGCTTTGTTTGATGTTTTGTCAATTGCAACATATAATGGATACGGTCTTGAAATGGAATTGATTTTTATAGGGTCGTATTTTTTTTCTTTGTAAAACAAATTTGCCTTCTTTTTAATGTCAGAATCTAAATCTTTTGGCAAAATTATTCTGAAACTATAGGAAGAACAATTGTATTTTTCGAGAATTTCATTGTTAGTAGATAAAGATTCACAGACTGGTTTCACAAAGTTTTCAAAATAACCAATTGCTAGTACGGTGGAAGGTAGCATTCCTAAAATGCCCAAATGGTTTTTTTCATGTATTTGTCTTTTTATTTTGCTTAGACTTTCATTTAAGGAATCTTCATCAAGTGAGACATTTTTAGTGAAGCGCAATATCTTGGACTTTTTATATTTAAATGTGGCATGAGTAATGCCCCAAAGGTCCGATGGTAGTTTTACGTTTTCTTCTTGTAAAATGAAGGCGTTATCCCGTCCTAACCTGCCTAGGAACAAACCAAATTCAAATACAACATTGTCACGTGGTGAATCGAAATGTTTGTCTCTTGATTTTGTGAAGTCATCTTTCGTAAAGACCAGAATCCCATAATCAAACAGGTTTGCTTCTTTTAAAAGTGTTTCCAAATAATTCTCGTTATATTTAAATATGTCATCAGTCCATATAGAACATTCAAAATCAGTTGCCAAAAAATCTTTGACTTTCTGGGCAATACTCAATCCTTCTGTAGATGAGCCTATAAATATTCGTGCTTTCATATAAGTTTCATTATTTTAAAATCCATTATTATTTGTTCTTTGCCTATTATTCTAACTTTTTCTTCAATCTGGAGATGACATTTTTTGTATTTTTTACCACTGTTACAATAACATTTTTCATTTCTTTCGAATTTCCAATCTCCAAAAACATTTTTTAGGCAATGCATCCAAACATTCAGATTGTCAGAACGAAATAAATCTTCGTAAAACTCTCTTATTCCTTTGTTTCCATGAGAGTATTCTTGCATATATTCTCCTGTTTGCTTCTTGTGTAACTGATGCGCAAAATAAGGAATGACTATGTTTTTAATAAACCCAACGAGTGTTATTCCATCTTTGCAAATCAATTTTTCGTTCGCAGGAACGGTTAGGCAACAAGTACTGTCAGAATATTTATGCCAATCTGCTTCACATGGGATTTCACCTCCGACTTCATATAATTTTGGAAAAGAGTAAGGAAAATTTCCCGAAGGATGTATTTCAATTGAAAAACATCCTGCAATATTACCATCATCATCAGGAATATCCAGAATGCCTTTCAAATATGAATGATCTAAATATGTTCTCTTTTGAAAGTTCGGATATTCCTTGATAAAGGAGTCTATTTGCTTGTTGAAAAACTCATTGTTTAAATCCATTATGATATGGTTTTGATTTTCCTATGGTGTTGTTGAAAATATTTGAGTTGCTGTCATTTTTATCATCTCCAATAGGGAATCTGTTGCCTAAATGCTTTCTCCAAAGAATGCTTGCTTTGTGATGATTGGGTTCTTCGATAGCCTTTTTTGCATCATCAATAAAATCGGCAAGATTGTTCATGAAATTATTCTTTCTTGTATCCGAATAATCGTTAAATAAATCGTCTTTTGGCGTTGTTGGCATTATACATCTAAAGTTTTTTTTCAAATCTTTTTCGATTTCTATCAGAGTATATTTCAATGAGATGTCGTCTCTTTGATTCTTTTGAAAGTGTTTTAGTGTTAATATGGTCATGGACAATCCGCTTGGCATATTCTCTCTCTTGTGATCGCACCAAGCCTTGAGGTATTTGATGATTCTGACCATCTGATCTGTTTTCTTATTTTTAAAATAGTCTACAAATTCTTTAGGATCATCGGATTGAAAATCACTGTTTTTTACGGCAAGATTAGGGTGTGCATCTTTATCATTATTAAATACCATAACAGGCAAGTCAATGTTGTATCCTGCCTTGTAGTCAACTCTGATACACTTTCTTTTGTGAGTTGGTGTGGCGTCAGTGGTTCCATCAACGGCTTCTTTTACCCATTTTTGCAAAGTTGTACCTGTGACATTATTGGGATTGTTGTAAAAATACACGCCATCGTCCAAATCGCAAGTGTCATCTTTTGTGCGAATTAATGTTTTTAATTTGTACGAACCCTGAATGAAAAATTTAGGATTGTAGCCTTCATGGTTTTGTTTGAAATGTTTTCTAATCTTATCTCTTAAATAGTCTTTGGAAGCCATCATTTTATCTTTCTTTGAGTTGGTGATGGTCAGTTCAGAATCAAATACTTTAAATAAATAGTCTAAATTTGCCATAGGCTTAAAGATTTTGGTTAATAATAAATTTTGGTCCAAATTAAGGACGTTGGTGTTATGACAAATTTTGTGCCTATGGTGTGATTTATTTTGGTTTTTTGCTTAAAAAATGTAAAAACTTGAATTTAAGTCTAAATAATGTAAGTTTTATATTGTTATTATGACATAGTGTATGCAATATATCTGTCAGAGTGACACTATGTCATATTCTCCCCATCCTCGCTAATAGCAAAGACTGTAATTCGGTTAGTTTCTCGTTTTCTTGTTTCTTTGTCTCTACAAATGAGTATAAAGAAGTACTTTCACTCTCGAATAACTCGAGATGTTCTTTTGCAGGTATTATAACAGAACACTCTTTTATGTCTGTTTGGGTTATTAGACTTTGCACTCCACCTTTTGTTATGTTATTATAATCCAATGAGTTTAATAACTGATAACAATACTCATAATAGTTACTTCTTATTATGAGAATATTATCTGCCATATACATTTTTGCGTGATATCTATTCACAACCCCAAGAGTTCCAACTCTACCTGTTGTCATTAGTTTTTCGTCGTAATTGTATGTAGAGGAAAAACCTATTATACCAGACGCTCCAGCAACTGGATATTTATATTGGTCGTCTTTTTGGTCAGACTTATCATTGCAAGTTTTACCACTATTAACTTCTGCCAAGTCCCCCAATTTTCCCATTCTCCAGCCTTCTGGCAGATTTTCTTTGTCAATACCATCTACAAACATCTTGCGGTAGAGCGTCTGGGCGGTTTCTTCTAACTTGCTAATCATCTGCTCGTTCAAACGAATTCGCTTGCTCAATGTCTCATATTCCGCAACAATTTCTCTTTGCCGTTCAATCGGTGGAATAGGGAGGGAGACATCGCACATCTCATCCCAATCGAAAATCTCACGGGCGCTGCCATGTGAATGGAAACGTGCATAACGGTCAAACTCAGGACGACGGAACCACATCATCAAATATTCAGGCAACAGCTTATTCGTGTCCTTAATTTCAAAGACTGTATATGCCTGAGAGATGATAGCAATATCATGCTTTTCTAACAATGCAATAGCAATTTTATCACCACGACGTGAAGTGTCTGCAATGTAAACAAATTGTCTATTTTTTATAATTTTATACGTAGACATATCCGTACCGATGGTGTTCGCAATCGAAGGGATAAATTCTTTTGATATGCTAACACCAAGCAGTGTTGTAACAGACAAGTCTCTGTTACGGACGTCGATTTCTTGTATGTAGTCGCCTAAGCGTTTGTTTGTGGTCATTTCTTTTGGCTTTAAAGATTTTATAATATTGCTAAAATCTGCTAATTTGTGCAAAATTAGCAGATTTTGTTAGTTTTGTTTTTTCTTAGCTGATATTAATTCATCAAAGTTTTCGTTTCTTATATAGCCTTTCTTTATATTGTTTATTGCAATTTCTGACAAATATTTTTTGCTAACCAGATCAGACAGGTCGTGCCGTGCTGTCATCGGCGTGATAGAAAAACGAATTTGCATTTCTTTTACTGTTACAACACTGTCGGGTTTATCTATAAAGTATTGTATTATTTGTGCTTGGCGTTCGTTTATATTGCCTGTCATTATGAATGCATTGGCGGCTCGTTTTTCTTTTTGCTTCTTTTCAATATAGTTCTTGAGCTGTTTGAATGAAAGTTCTAATACATGTAAATTGTATGCGACAAAATATCCGATATCGTGTCCGTCAGATTCGGTATATAGATAAGCGTCTTCATATTGGCGTTTTGACTTCATAATGACTCTGGAAATAGACATATATTCGGTTAGCCAATATTTTTCTTTGAGCATATACCAATAAAATAATGCACGAGCGGTGCGTCCATTTCCATCAACAAAAGGGTGCATGTATGCAACCATGAAATGAATTATGATTCCGCGTATGATAGGGTGGATAAATCCGCTATTTTCATTTTTAGAATTGTTGAAAAATAAGCATAGTTCATTTATGAACTCAGGAATCTCAGAAGCGTGAGGTGGGGTGTGTACAACTTCTCCAGTAATTTTATTTTCTACTACCACGTCGTCGTTTTCATTTCTAAATCGTCCTATGTCATTATTGTCTTTCAGTGTCTTTTCTGTCATAGAACTATGAATTAGCAGAATGCTTTCTGGTGTGAGCGGTTCATCCTTGTGTTCGGTTATATATAAAATGGTCTGATAATTATTGTATATCATTTGCTGCGATTTGTCGCGTGGAGAGATGCCTTTTTTTAACATTTCCTTAGCAGCGACTCTTGTTGTGGCTGCACCTTCCATTTGGCTGGAATATATAGCTTCTTCCATTAATGAGTTTGCAAGATAATGTAATTTATCGCTTTTTTGAGGTTCGTTGTCGCTTTCCCAAAAACTGCCAAATATCATGTCAAACTCATGACACATTTGTTGCATTCTGTTGGTAACATGTAAGGTTATACCATATTTGTTCCATACTTTACGAGAACCTAAAGTTCTTGATGCTTTTACGTATGTCCATAGCTTTTCATGAGAATAACCTTCAGGAAGTTGTTTGTATTTAACTTTGTTCCAATATTCATATTTCTCATTGATTTTGTCAATGATTTTATTTATTTCTTCAGGTAATGAACCTGTCAAAATATCAATTAGAGCGGTTTTATCTAATTTTGGAGGTTTTTCCATTGTTTTTTAATTGTAGATGTCTTGCAAAGATAACAAAAAACAAATATAATTTCTGCTAAAATCTGCTAATTTGTGCAAAATTAGCAGATTTTGTTATATTTTATATCCTAACTTTTCAAACAATTCTTTCAATTCGTTCTTGCTTGCTTCTTCTTGTTTGAGAAGTTCTCCAAGTTCAGATTGCAGTTCTTTCATCTTGCCGTCGAAGTCAAAGTCTTCGTTACGGTCTTTAAACTCTATATATTTGCTTGGCACAAGGCTCCATGATTTTTTCTCAATCTCATCCAACGAGGCTGAATGGCAATATTCTGGAATGTTCTTGTATGTGGTCTCGTAACCTTCGCGTTGCCAGTTGTGTATGTTTTGGGCAATCTCTGTGATTTGTTCAGCAGAGAATTGTATGTATTTCTTCTCGAAAGGTTCTCCCCATTGGCGTAAATCCACAAACAGGACTTCGTTTTCGCGGTTACGATATTTTACCATCTTGCCGTTCTGTTCCACTGTGCGAGCCTTGCGGTTGCCTGCCAATATCCACAGCGTGACGCTGATGTCGGTGGAGTAGAACATATTGCGTGGAAGTATGACTATCGCTTCAACGAGGTGGTTTTGTATCAGTTGTCGGCGTATGTTCATCTCTATGCCGTCGCCGCTCAAGGCTCCGTTTGCCAAGAGGAAACCTGCTACGCCATTGCTGGAAAGTTTGGAGACTATATTTAAAATCCATCCGTAGTTGGCGTTGCTTGTAGGCGGCACGTCATAACCATGCCAACGAGGGTCGTCTTTTAACTCATTATCGGCACGCCATGATTTCTGGTTAAATGGCGGATTAGCCATGATGAAGTCTGCTTTCAAGTCCTTGTGCTGGTCGTTGTGGAATGTATCGGCTGCCAATTCTCCGAGGTTGCTGGCGATGCCACGAATGGCAAGGTTCATCTTCGCCAGCTTGTATGTGGTATTGGTATATTCCTGGCCATAGACGGAGATGTCGCGTTTGTTTCCGTGATGAGCTTCGATGAACTTCATGCTTTGCACGAACATGCCACCCGAACCGCAGCAAGGGTCGTAAATTTTACCACGATATGGTTCTATGATTTCAGCAATGAGATTTACGATGCTTTTAGGAGTGTAATATTCACCTTTGCCTTTGCCTTCAGCAATAGCGAACTTGGCGAGGAAATACTCATAGACACGTCCGATGAGGTCGTTCTCAGGGTCTTTCAGAGTGTCAATCTTATTTATTTCATCGAGCAATGCGGCAAGTTTTGCTCTGTCGAGACCTAATCCGGAATAATAGTTACTAGGAAGTGCGCCTTTGAGAGTAGGGTTGCTGTCTTCGATAGCAGACAATGCTTTGTCGATTTTTATGGCAATATCATTTTGTTTGGCGTTCTCCATAATGAAACTCCAGCGGCTTTGTTCTTCTATGTAGAACACATTCTTGGCGTTGTAGAACACAGCCTGGTCTATGAACGCTGCTTTGCCGTCAGCGATGAGTTCATTGCGACGTTCTTCAAAACGGTCGTTTGCATATTTCAGGAATATAAGACTAAGTACAACGTGTTTATATTCAGAAGGTTCAACAGAACCACGCAATTTGTTCGCTGATTCCCATAAGGTTTCTTCGATACTCTTTGTTTTGAGTTGTTTCTTTGCCATAATTATATTTAATGCTATCAAACAATATTAGGCAAATTTAATAAAAATACATTATTAATTAATGAGAGAACTCAAAATAATTTAAGTGGTTTTTCTAGAAATTCTGTTCCGCCACCACAGCGAAAAACTCCAAGCGTTCGTTGTCGCTGGCGTTGATGATGCCTCCACGTATCGCAAGTATCTACGCGGATTATTCATCCATAAAAACATAGATACTTTTATAATTTCTTTGCGTTTCTTTGCGTCTTTGCGAGAGAATATAAATTTAGGTCAAGGCTCGCGACTTGGTGTTAGTAGCCTCCAATGCGTTAGGGATTGGAGCGGCATCCTTTGCGAGCGGAGCGAGCAAAGATATAGCGGAAAGCCCGACGCGAAGCGGAACGCCCAGAATTCAATTCATAATTCATAATGCATAATTCATAATTGAAAATTAGTGGGGACGTGTTGACAATACCTATGAAATAAAAAATAGATTGTTTATGCGTCTGAAAATGGAAAATTATTAGTTCTTAACGCTAACTCCTAAAATGCTGATATTAATATTCTTTAATAATACCGTGTGATCTGGATTCCATTGTGAGTCGTGCTCTGATGGCGTTAAGTAAAAGTCTAGCTTGCTCTCTTTGTTATGGTTTTGTAAATCAAAAACTTTAGTGATTTCAAGTCGTAGCCATTCATCAGGATGATAGTCCTTTTCTACAATATTTTTTGATATTACATCTGGATACCCGTCTGCATTGTTACATTTTATATTCATATTGATGAAATGTTGGTGATGAATGTCAGCCGTATATTTCATGTCGGCCGTGAAAATCACCTTTATGTCAGAATAACCTGGTTTTATCTTTGATGAATGTAGATTTACATTTTTTATTCCAGATACACTCGGTTTTTCCTTGCCTGAAGTACATAGCACAGAATCAATATTAACTGATTTGATTAGCTTGTATTTCTTGTCAGGAATTATAGGATTGATGCTTATGCAGTTATTGGTATATGTGTAATTGTCAATGTATTGTATTATTTCCATGCGTTCTTTCATCGCTTTTGCCAATTCTGCATCGTCAATCGCTTTCGCATAGAGGTTGTCGAGTACCTTGTATAATTTCTTGTCGTTATTGTCTTCTGTATAATATAAGTCGTTGAATAATAGGTTTGTAGAACTGTTTGTCTGTGTCATGAAATAAGTGATGGAGTTACTTGTGAAATTTTGTGTGGTATCTAATCCATCGCTTATCCAATGTATGTTTTCAGGTGTGTCAAGATTGAAGTTATCTCTCAATAATGCTGTTAAGGATGGTGCTATGTCATTGTGCGACACTACGGAATGAAAATGTTGTGGCTTTTTGATAGATGGAGACCATATAATTAATGGCACATGATATGCATTTAAAGGATTGGTGTAATTGATGTTTAGACTGTGGTCGCCCGTAATGATAAAGATAGTGTTGTCGTATTGTTTGGTGTATGAGTGGAAGAAGTCTTTTAAAGCATCATCGCTGTATAAGAATGCTGTAATGAAGCCTTTTCTTCCTTTCAATCGCTTGTATTCGTTTTCAGGCATCGATCGTAACAATGTCTCTGCTTTGTCGTAATAATATTTCTCTAAATCTTTGTTTCTGAGTACTAGTTTGTTGTCGTGTTGAGATATGGTGATGAATATGTCTAGATTAGGATTATTGTCGTTGCGTTCTCCGATGATTTCTGAGCATCTCTCAAACATTTTCTTGTCATGATATCCCCATGATGTATAATCGAAATCATCCTTGTCTTTGTTTTGGTTGCACTCGTTTTTGAATGGTGACATATAGTCGATATTTTGAGATGATAGATAGTCGGAAATCCTATCGAAACTGAATGGACAAGCATAAAAGACATTATTGGTGTAACCGTTTTCTTTTAGTATGGGTAACAATGAGTTACAAGCAGGAATATCGCCGAATTGAAAGCCTTTGGAGCCATGAGGAACAGAAGCTGTAATGGCAGGAAGTACGCCAGCACTGCGTGGCGTAGTTGAAAGACAATTGCTCCATAATAATGAATGTCTCGACAGTGAATCTAAAAATGGTGTCATGCTGTAGCCATATTTTTCACTTCTTAAAAAATCACTTCCTAATGACTCTACAATAACGAAAACAATATTAGGTTTTGTGTCGACTTTGTTGAAATATGAACCTAATACGTTGGCAATGTTGTCTTTACGCTCTAGTGGATAATGGTCGTTGATAATCGTTCTGTTCGGATATATAGCTTTGTATTTGTCAATATAAGACTGATTGAATTCAACCTTATAGTTGCCGTTAGGGGAAACGATATTGCTTTTACTTTCTGTTATGTTTGAATGTAGACAAAACCATATCTTATTAACTATATTTTTATCTTGATTTGGTGATAATAATAATGTCATAGGAATGGATAAGAATATTAGAAATATGGTGGTTTTTGAGTAAAAGTCGCGGATTTTCCTATCGGATATCTTGATGAAAGTGTATGTTAAAGATACTATCGCTAATATGACTATGATTGTCGCCCAGAAGTTGGCTACGCTTTTTATTGTGAGTAGCATTTCCCATAAAGGTCTGTTTAATAGGTCTGTGCCGAATAATAAGCCTGTAGTTTTATGATAAATTATAAGAGCGATTTCACAAAGTGACATTGTTGAGAAAAGTATTGCCGCGCTATATTTCGCGACTTTCTCTGATAAAAATGAAATGAGAAAATATATTATGAAAATACACAGACTTATAAATAATGCAGATATGAGGTTGCCATATATGAATCCAGAGAAATCTTCAATAGGAGCACCTGATAGTAATGTGAAAATTAATTCGCTTGATTTTATGAAAAATGTTAAAATGATATAAAATATTACTAAAGAAGAGAAACTATTGATGACTTTATGATATGTTCCCATTATAAATAAGTTTATGCAAAAATAATGTTTTTTTCGTATCTTTGCACCCGCACGTCTTGCTGAACCGACGTCCTTTTGTAAATGCAAAAGTTAAGGTTCGACAAGACGTTTTTTATTGCTATGAGCAATGGGCTATGGGCTTTGAGCCTTGGGAATAGCTCGGTGCTCATGGCTCAAAGCTCAAGGCATTTTATGATTCAAAAAAGATACTACATAGAAAATCTTCGTATTGCGTTTCCGGTGATATTGTCGTTCGCGGGACAGCAATTAGTGCAGGTTATGGATACCATCATGGTGGGTCGCCTCGGCGCGGTGGAGCTGTCGGCTGTGTCGCTCTCAAGTGCTATCATCACCAACATTACTATGATAGGTCTCGGCATCGCAATGGGTCTAACTCCTTTGGTCGGCATTCATCATGCGAGAAACGAACGCCAGCAGTCGGGAATATTATTCCAAAACTCAATGTTACTTAACATTATGATAAGCATTGTTTTGTGCGGACTTCTTCTCATTATCAACCCGATGTTGCGTCTGTTCGGTCAGCCGGAGTCGGTGCTCGGCATCTTGGATGGTTATTATTATACTGTGACATTTTCCTTGATACCGTATATGCTGTTCATGTCATTCAAGCAGATGCTCGAAGGTCTCGGCAATACGTTCTATTCCATGCTGATAACGATAGGCTGTAACGCCTTGAATATCTTCCTTAACTTCGGCTTCATCTATGGTTATATGGGATTCCCTGAACTCGGTGTCACCGGCGCTGGCGTCGCTACTCTCATCTCGAGAATCATGATGCCGATAGCGTTTATCGTCATTGTTTTGATTAAAAAAGAATACAGAAGTTATCTGTCTTATTTTAAGACGGCACACATATCCTTCAAGAAACAGGTCGAGGTTCTTAAAGTGGGTTATCCTATCGCGACGCAGCTCACTCTCGAGCTTTTCTCCCTGACATTCATGACTATCATGATGGGATGGCTAGGGGAGAAGACGCTGGCTGCTAACCAGATAGTGCAGACTATGATAGGATTTTCCTTTATGATTGCCAATGGCGTGGCGTCTGCTTCCACGATTTTAGTATCTCACGATTTAGGACGTAAAGACATACTTTCAATAAAAAATCACGCTTATTCGGGAATGCATCTCGGCATCGCCATTATGGTGTTCTTCGCTTTGTTGTATGCTTTCGGCGGCGAGTACTTGGCAAGGATTTTCAGCGCGGATGAAGATGTCGTTGCGATAACGGCGAGATTGTTTGTCGTAGTCGCTTTCTTTGAAGTGATTGATGGTACTCAGGTCACGATGCTTGGAGCTTTGCGCGGACTCACCGACGTGAAATTCCCTATGTATTGCGCCTTGATATGTTATATCTTGGTTGAGATACCTGTCGGTTATCTTCTTGGTTTTAAACTCGGTCTCGGCGCCGAAGGCATCGTCGGCGGTTTCATGGCAGGAATCTTATTAGCCGCGATTTTGTTTATAACGAGATTTAGGAAATTGATGAATTCTAAAATTTTAGAACTCTAAAACTATAGAATTTTAAATTTCTAAAGTTCTAGAGTTCTAAAGTTCTAAGAAAGTCATCCAATCAACTCTAATTTGTCAATATTGGTATCATCTTCCATTCTTAAGTTGTCGATGATATATTTCTGTCTCTCAGGTGGGTTTTTACCTCCCATATAGAATTTTAGTAATTCCATGATGCTTGAGTCGTGGCGCAAGATGATAGGTTCCAATCTCATGCCAGGACCGATGAAGTGACTGAACTCATCAGGTGAGATTTCACCGAGACCTTTGAATCGTGTGATTTCAGGATTTGTTCCCAAGCTCTTGATGGCCTCTATTCTTTCTTCATCGGTATAACAATAGATAGTCTTTTTCTTGTTTCTCACGCGGAACAACGGAGTCTGTAATATATAAAGGTGTCCGTCGCGAACCACGTCAGGGTAGAACTGAAGGAAGAAGATGAGCAACAGAAGTCTGATGTGCATGCCGTCGACATCGGCATCGGTAGCGATGATGATATTGTTATATCTCAAGTTTTCTATTGACTCGTCAATGTTAAGAGCAGCCTGTAACAAGTTGAACTCTTCGTTTTTATAGACGACTTCCTTTGTCAATCCAAGGCAGTTCAACGGTTTACCTCTAAGACTGAACACGGCTTGTGTCTGAGCGTCGCGGCTCTTTGTGATGCTTCCGGATGCTGAGTCACCCTCGGTGATGAACAATGTTGACTCAAGTCTCTTCTCGTGGTTTGTATTATAGTGAATACGGCATTCACGGAGTTTCTTGTTGTTGAGACTTACTTTCTTCGCACTTTCTTTAGCGAGTTTCTTGATGTTGGCCATGCCCTTGCGTTCTTTCTCGTTTTGGATGATCTTGCGCATAAGGGCTTCTGCCACTTCAGAATTTATATGTAAGAACTTGTCGAAATGACGTTTGATGATGTCTGTGACATAAGCACGTATCGTTATGCCGTCTGGTTCCATAAGGTTGGAACTGAACTTGGTCTTGGTCTGTCCTTCGTATTCCGGATTCATGACTTTGATGCTGATAGCAGCGACCAAAGAAGAACGTATGTCGGAAATTTCATAGTCTTTGTTATAGAACTCCCTGATGGTCTTAGCTATCGCTTCGCGGAATACGTTGAGATGTGTACCGCCGAGAGGGTTGTACTGACCGTTGGCGAAGGAGAAATATTCCTCGTTGGATGTAAGGTTGGAGTGTGTGAAAGCGCATTCGAAGTCACCTTCTTTGATATGGACTACAGGGTAGGCGCATGTCTCTTCTTTTCCAATCTTACGGAGTAACAAGTCGTAGAGTCCGTTCTTAGCCTGGAACTTCTGTCCGTTGAGAAATACTGCGAGTCCGCTGTTGAGGAATGCGTAGTTCCAGATCATCTCCTCGACATATTCCATGATGTAATGGTAGTTGCCGAACAGTTCTCTGTCAGGAGTGAAAATCATCTCTGTACCGTTCTTTTCTTCGGTGTCGATGATTTCTGATTCTGTGACTATATTACCTTTTGAAAATTCAACGTATTTTGTCTTGCCGTCACGATATGCTTGTGCTTTGAAATGTGATGACATGGCGTTTACGGCTTTGGTGCCGACACCGTTGAGACCTACAGATTTCTTGAATACTTTTGAGTCGTATTTACCACCGGTGTTCATCTGTCCGACGCAGTCGCGGAGACTTCCGAGCGGAATGCCACGGCCGTAGTCGCGTACGCGAACCGTTCCGTCAACGATGCTGACTTCAATGGTCTTGCCGAAGCCCATCACGTATTCGTCGATACTATTGTCGATGATTTCCTTGAGAAGGACGTAGATGCCATCGTCGTGTGCAGAGCCGTCGCCTGCCTTGCCGATATACATGCCAGGACGCGTTCTGATATGTTCAGCCCACTCCAAGTGTTTGATACTGTCCTCGTTGTAATCTACTGCCTCTGGTATGTTTACAAAATCCAACTCGTTATTTTCCATAATGTTACCTCCGGTGAAAAATGCTTATTTCTCAATAAAAACCTATCGGCAAAGATAAAAAATAATTAGTAATTAGTAATTAGTAATTAGTAATTATTTTGCTACTTTTGCTTTTTATTAATTTTATCTCTATGAAGAAGATTTTACTTTTAATATTCGTCTTGATTGGAATGACGTCATACTCCCAAATTCATGTCAAGGAAGGCTCGTTCCATAAGATAGATGGCTTTGTGATGTTGGAAAAGTCAAGTCATGTCGATGATAATGAGGTTCCTATGGCATTGATAAAAATATCGACGGAGAATATCACGGCAGAGGAGAGGGCTCGCTTTGAGTTTAATGGCAACTCCATAACTTTCTTTGATGCGCATTTTATGACTGGCGAGATTCATCTTTATGTATCTTCTGTCGCCACATTCTTAGAGATAATGCATCCCGATTTCGGCAAGACAGAATATCAGCTGCCAGAGGATTTATGCGGATTTTGCGGTTATGAAATGGTCATCGTAAGTGAATTCAACAAACAGGATGGTCCTGTAAAACCGCAGACCACTTACCTCGTGATTTCTTCCGACCAACCTGACGCTTTGATATATATCGATGATGTCTTCGTTGGAAAGGGAAAAGTGAATAAATCTTTTAAGATAGGTTCAAAACATACTTGGAAAATTGAATGTGACTCGTATTATACAGAGTCTGGTAGCGTTACTTTAAATGAAAAGACAGTAATAAACAAACCTTTACGTCCAGCCTTCGGTACTCTTAATGTCACCACATCGCCGGAAAGCGGCGCATCTGTTTTTGTCGATAACAAATATTACGGCACTTCGCCATGTAAAATCGAGAAACTGAAAAGCGGCACTTATACCATGAAGGTCGTCAAGGAAATGTATAAGACGAGCGAGAGAACCATAGTGATAAAAGATAATGAAACCACATCGGAAAATGTTAAAATGACTGCTAACTTTTCCAATATCACGATAACAACAGATTCCCAGTCTGATATTTATATTGATGATCAGTTTGTTGGAAAAGGCAAGTGGAGCGGTCGTCTCTCTAAAGGAACACACTTCGTTGAAGCGAAAAAACTCAATCACAAGACATCTTCCAAAAACATCAATGTCGTACTTGGTAAAGACGAAACCATCGTGATGAATAATCCAGAACCTATCAACGGACATCTTGATATCAACAGCGATCCGATGGATGCCGACATTTATATCGATGGAAAACATTATGGAACTACGCCAAACGTAATCGCTGATTTGCTTATTGGTAATCACGAACTTAAACTTGAGAAAAAAGGATGCGCTCCTTTATACAAGAAAATCGTTATCAAAGAAGGCGAGACATTGTCGTTGAATGAAACCATGACAACGGGTAGGGAAGTTGTCGTGAGAACATCTTGCAATACCGATGATATTTACATTGATAATAAGTATGTAGGAAAAAGTCCTGTGACAACAAGTCTGTCATATGGAACACATACAGTTAAGGTGCAGAGAGATGGAAGGACGATTTCTAAGAACGTAGAAGTCGGTATTGGCAATAGCAAGATTGATGTTGAAATAGCATTTGGAAAATTGTTTGCCATAACATCTTCTGCTAAAGGAGATAAGGTCTATGTGGATGATAAATATGTAGGCGAAACTCCTTTGGAAATTGATCTTTCATTGGAAACTCATGATGTTGAAGTCAGAAGAGGTAAGTTGTATGATCAAAAAAGAATTTATGCCCACGACACTCATGAGACAAGTTTCTATTTTGTTCCTCAAAGGGAGTCGTTGTATGATTATCTCTATGACGGCATCGGTTTCATTACATTAAATTGTGTGTGTGCATCATTGCCACAACAGTATTCATTTGGCGTAACATTCGGTTCCGTTGATTATGTCGGATGGTTTGCCTCTTTGATGTCGGGGCTCGATTTCAGAGGATATTCCGCTGGTAAGACTGAAGATATAGTGGAGTTGACTGGCGAGAGTGCTTCATCGCGACTCTCTGTAATTGGTGGTATCATCTTCGGAGAAGTCGTCGGTTTTAAAATAGGAGCTGGATTCGGAATGAGAACAAAATGCTGGGAAGCTACAGACGGCAACTGGTATAAGAATTCAGTTAACTCTACTGCTGGTATTGATTTGACTGCTGGATTGCAACTCAACTTAAAACATACGACATTCAGCGTCGATATGGTTACGACAAATTTCAAGACGGTAGAAGTTAAATTAGGTATGGGTGTTAATTGGAAAAAATGATGAAAAAGTCAATAATATTATTATTCGCTATAACTCTCTTTTTTGCGGGATGTAAGAAAGATGAGTCATTAAATAGAGGTGATCTTATTCTCAATGGTCATGCTATGGTAGATCTCGGTCTTCCTTCAGGATTGCTGTGGGCTACATGTAATGTCGGCGCGTCTTCTCCAAACAATCACGGCGACTATTTCGCATGGGGCGAGACAAGTATAAAGTCAGAATATAATAGTACAAGTTCTGATACTTATGGAAAGAGTGTCGGCGGTGATATTTCAAGAAAACTTGAATACGACGTGGCAAGAAAAAAATGGGGAGCAACATGGAGAATGCCTACTTATTCTGAATTTGAAGAATTGCTATCGTATTGCAATTATGAAATTACTTATGTGAATGGCGTTAATGGATGTCTCGTTACAGGTCCTAACGGCAACCAGATATTCTTGCCAACGACAGGTTATAAAGAAGGTGATTCTGTAACGTCTAAAACTCATGGTGAATATTGGTCATCAACTTCTAACGGTGATTATTCCGCATATAAATTATACTTCGAAGATGGTTATACGGATTTAAAAATTAGTTCGTCCAGTCGTTATTATGGAAGAAACGTGAGAGCGGTATCTGATAGAAACTCTAAGAATGAAGAAAAGCCAGGTGAAACAGAAGTAAAGCACAATGGTCACGCTTATATAGACTTAGGACTGCCGTCAGGATTGTTATGGGCGACATGCAATATAGGTGCTAATTCTCCTGAAATTAAAGGTTATTATTATTCATGGGGTGAGATAAGTACAAAGGATTATTATTCAGAAAGTAATACTGATGCTTATGGCGCTTCAATGAACGACATCTCTGGCAAAACTCAATATGATGTGGCTCGTGCTAAGTGGGGCGGCAGCTGGAGAATGTCTACAAAAGATGAAATGCAGGAACTGCTGGATAATTGCCATTGTACAGAGACAAAGCAAAATGGAGTAGATGGTTATATATTGACATCTAAAATAAACGGTAAAAGTATTTTCTTCCCGCTTTCTGGTTATTATTACGGATCGTCATACTATTCTTCAACTAGCGTTTATAGTTGGACATCGTCTCCAGGCAGTTCAAATGAATATGCCGACCATCTGCACATATATGCTGGAAATAGTAGTGTAACTGTCAGTCGACGCTGTTATGGACAGAATGTGAGAGCGGTTGTAAGTAAGTCTGAACTTGAAGAAACTCCAATAGAGCCTGAAATCCCAGAAGAACCTGAAACTCCGTCACAACCAGAACATAATGGTCATGCTTATGTCGACTTGGGGTTGAGTGTGAAATGGGCTACATGCAATGTTGGAGCAGATAATCCAGATGATTATGGTGATTATTTTGCATGGGGAGATATAAAAGAGAAATCGTCATATTATGAAAGTACTAGCAAAACATGGAATGTTGATATGTCTGACTTTGCTGGTAATGCAGAATATGACGCTGCTACAGCCAATTGGGGTGGCAATTGGAGAATGCCAACATGGTCAGAATTGTCGGAACTGATAAGCGGTTGTACATGGACATGGATTCATCAGGGATATGCTTATGGTTATGAGGTGAAGTCAAAGACAAACGGCAACAGTATCTTTCTTCCAGCTGCGGGTTATTATAGTGGGACAGCGCTTCATGATTGTGGTGAATATGGTTTCTATTGGGCGTCATCACCTTATTCGTCGGATGATAGATATGCGGAAGAAATTTACTTCGATAGCGGAGATTACAGTCGTAGTTATCGCGGACGTTTCTTAGGTCATAGTGTGCGACCAGTTTTTGAATAAATTGAAAACTGAAAACTGGAAGTTTATTTTCAACTAAATGCTGATAGCCAACTTTCAGTTTTCAGTTTTCAGTTTTCGATTTAATTAACTGCTTTTATTGCTTTCTCGCCAATCTTGACGATGTATAAGCCTTTGGCAATGTTAAGGTCTATAGTGCCGTTGGCCATTGATTTATAAATACAAACACCATTGACGTTGTAGATTGAAACCATTTCGTTGTTAGGATTGTATATGTTGAGCTCTCCTTCGTTGAAATAAGCGAAAGCAGGTGATTGTGATTCAATGCTTTCTGTATTTTCTGGGATTAATGTGACAAAACGAGGTTCTGTCAAGTCGCTGTACATAGCTCCAGATACATAATATTCGTTGTATTCGCTGTCGTAAGCGTAGATGTTCTTTATGCTATAGAGTTGATAGAATAAGTCATCATATTTGTAGTGTTCCTGAATGGTGACTGCTATGCTGGTCTCGTAACAAAGTTTTTGTGTGAGAGGTGTTGTTACCTTTGTGCCAGTTGGCAGTTCTTGGAATACTTTGAAGTCGTCAATGAAGAGGTAGTTGCTTCCGTAATATACAATTTCAACCACAGATTTCTCATCGCCGTTTTCCATTTGGAATGAAAACTCATTCCATTCATTATCAGGCAATGATATTGATTGGTTGTCGGCAAGTTCTCCATATTTGTCGTAGACACTTACTGTAATGTAATCGTCAGTAGAGCCTTTTAAAGATAATGAAATGCTGAAAGTACCATTGTTGGATGATAAGTCGTATTCAGGAGATGACATATATCCATAATAATCTCCTTCGCTGAATTCACCTGAAACGCCAATGGCATTGTTGATATAAACAGGCAAGAAAACAAACCATGCTCCATATTCGCAAGAAACATCAACTGGAGTTTCAGGAGCTTCTGTTGTTCCTTCCGATACGATGTCTGAGAAGTCGTAGTCTACAAAGAAGAATGTCTCGTCGTATTGTGCTGTGTGGTTCGCGAAAAGGAGGAAATAATATTCGTCAACGCCTTCAACAGCATTCCAGTTGGCTGTGAATCCATTGCTTGTGATATTAGTCTCAGGCAATAAAGTTGGTGCTGGAATGTTGTGTTTGACAATTTCGATGTCATCGATGAAGACAGCATCGTACATAGCGAATAATATTACGTATGAGTTTTCTAAGCCGGTTGCTGCGAATTCTACATCAACCCATTCGTTGCCAGGGATGTATGTGTATTCAATGGTTAATGGTTCTGAATATTCGTTGAGGAGGTTATAGCAGAAATAATCGCCTTCAGCTGCAACTGATTTTGCGCGACATTTTATAGTGACATTTCCCTCTGTATTTACCATAGGAGTGATTAACATGCCAGTCTCGCCGTTTACGTCAAGAAAAGCGCATCCGCCTGCTTGATATACTTCAAAACCGAGCCATCCTGGAGTGTTGAAATACTCGTCGCTGATTGTGCCGTCTTCAATATTGTCGAGTGGGGTGGTGTCAGGAGTATCTTCGCTGCCAGCAGTGAATTTAGAGAAGTCTTCCGACAGAATGGATGTTGTTGTTATTTCGCCATCGCGATTTTGTTCAAGCTCGCTTCTTCTCTCGTGAAGCAATCTTTCTTTGATGCCGCGGCTTCTTTTTTCAAAGTCTTCTTTTGTGTCAATACGATTTAAAACAAATGCGTTTTGCGCAAAGCCTGCTGTTGCCAAAAACATTACAGCAAAAAATAGTAAATACTTTTTCATATGCTTGAAATTTAAGTTTTAATTAAAAAGGAAAGGGACACTACAAAAGTAATGTCTCTCAATTATTACATTTTTATGAATTTCTTGATGATTTCGTTTACTTTAATAAAATATGTGCCTGATGTAAGATCTGCAACATCAATCATCAATTGTGAATTGTTAATCGTAAATTGTTCATTGTAAACCTGTTGTCCGTAGATGGTGTAGATAGTGATTTCTACAGCGTTCAATTCTGTTTCGATGTTGATTTTGTCGTTAACAGGATTTGGATATACATTGAGTGATGATGATAATTCTTCAAGTCCGACGCAAGCCCAAGGCTGAGCGCAAGATTCATTGGATTTTTCAGATTCAGTACCGTTTGCAGAAACAGATGTTACTGTGTAGCAATATTGTTTGTGAAGGTCGTATGTTGTTGTGTCATTATATGTGTTTTCTTTTACATTTACCAAGAATTCGTTGTCGCGATAAATGTTATAGCTTGAAGCATTAGCTACGATGTCCCATTCTAATGAAATCACTCCAGCTTCAAAAGTAGGTGCCCATGCTTGTAAGTTGGCAGGTGCCTCTAGCAATGCTTCTGTTAATGTCTTGTCGCAAGCTGCTGCAGACTTCTCTGATTCGTTGTCGCCATTGAGAGCGCTTATTGTGAAACAGTATTCTGTGTCAGGATTTAAACCTTCTACGAGGTATGATGTCGCTGTGACATTTGCCAGTTTTTCTGTTCCGTGATAAACGTTATAGCTTGTTGCGTTTTTAGCTGAAGTCCAGCTTAATGAAATGGAAGTCTCGTCAATAGTGTTGGCTGACATGTTTTGAGGTACTCTAGGATATACAACCTCTAATGCGCCAATTACGAATCTGATGTCGTTTACATAATATTGGTTGGCAGGTGTGACGTATACACTTGTCTTTAATTCATAGCAATAAAGCTCTTCAGTTATGCTGTATATGTTTATCTTGCTTGCTGATGCTTTATAAATGCCTCTCAATGTGTCGGTTGCGTGTGAGTAGAAAGAGTCGTGGTTGCCAGAGTATCCTAAGTTGCTGTCGCTGGCGTCGTAAACGCTTATTGCGATATTACCACCGTTATATGCGAATGGCTTTTGTAATTCTATTGTTGTCCATTCGTCTTGTGCTCCGAATTGGAACTCTCCGTTAAACACGATTTGTGATTCTTCTATAATAACCCAGTCGTGGTTGTCTCTGTAAGCATCTTGTGATGTATTTGTCATGAAGACAGTGATATTGCGTATGTTTGATCCGCCGTTTTTGTTGTGGAAGGAAATGCTTTTGATGACGCCGCTTTCCTTGTTGATCTCGTCTTTGGTGTAGATTTGTTGTGAGATGGAGAAGTTGGCTGAAGTGCCGTAATTTGATATAGGAGCGTAGGATGAGTTTATTTCTCCCATTTCAATGCCTATTACTTCATCAGTAGGAGCTTCTTCTTCAGCGAGAGTGATGTCTTTTGAATCGGTGAATTCACTGTCGATTGTACCGATTATCTTGTCGTTGGCATATACGTTCTTACGTGCTGCCACTTGATATGACAAAGCATCCTTTATATAATCTTTGCTGATGACGGCTTTATAAAGAGTGTCTTCAACTATCAGTTCGTCAATGATTAATGATTTGGATTCGCCAACGTTTATTGTTTGATATAATTTAAGGTCATCGAAGAAAACGTCACCAGTGCCGTAGTTTGTTATTTCAATATAAGTGTCATCTGTTCCGTTTGGCAATTCGAGTGAGTATTCATTCCAGCCTTCATTGTCGATGATGAGTTCTGTTATGTATGCAACGTCGTAATAGCCATATTCAGAAGTGATGACATAAATGGTAAGAACTTCGTTGAGGTTAGCGTGGGCTTTGAATGAAAGGTTGATATTTCCGTTGTTTGAAGATAAGTCCATCACAGGAGATGTTATCGATCCGAACACTTCGCTGTTTGCGTATTTGCCGGTGATGCCGATGGCTTCGTTAATCATGGCTGGCATGTAGATGTGCCAGTTTTCTACTGTGGCTTCCATTTCTGCAGTGATTACAGGATCAGCGATGGTTCCTGAAGAGACAACATTGTCGAAACTGGTGTTTGTGAAATAGAATATCTCTTCTGCTTCAGCTGTATGCTGTGCTGTGAGTCTGAAGATGTATGAGTCTGCGCCTTCGACAGCATTCCAATTTGCTGTGAAATTATCGCTGCCGATATTTGTCTCTTCCTTTAATACTGGTGTTGGCAATGCGAGGGAAACGATCTCAATGTCGTCGATGAAGACGTTTTTGCTGTAAGAGTAGATGTATATGCGTGAGTTCTCTGTTCCTGCAGAAGTGAACCATGAGATATTGGTCCATTCGCTTGTAGCTCTGAAGAAGTCGACGTTTGCGTCAATGACTTCCATGTTTTCGTCGACGATGTTATATCCAACAATGTCTCCGGCAGGGTCGATGGTACGCATGCGGCAGTTGATGTATATCGCTCCTGTTGTGTTGATTTCAGGAGTTATGATGATGCCGGTTTCCTGATATTCTTCGCTGAAGCCGATGTAAGCGCAGCCTCCTGCTTGGTATATCTCGTTGCCCATCCATCCTGGAGTGCTGAAATAATTGTCACTGATGATGCCGTCAGCGTCATCAAGACGTATATAATCAGGTTCAGTATCGCTGCCGGCAGTGAACTTCGAAAAGTCTTCTGTCAGAATTGTAGTTTCAATGACGCCGCCTCTGTCAAGAACAGTCTTTGCACGACATGTATTTTCTTCTGTTTTATTGCGAAATACTTTTGTCTGAGCTTCTGCTATGAAGGAGTTCATAAGCATTATTGACAATAATAGGAGTGTAAGTTTTTTAACCATAATTTTATGTGTTTAGATTTTGAGCACAAATTTAATTAAAAATCCCGAATTGTAAAAACTATTTGTCATTAAATGATGAAGCTTTTCAACTAAAAAATCTTATATTTGCCAAAATAAAATTTAAAGATGAATTATTTATCTATCGACAATATTTCAAAGGCTTTCAGCGATAAGCTTTTATTTGAAAACATCAGTTTCGGAATTGAGAAAGGGGAGAAGACGGCACTCGTGGCTGCTAATGGAACGGGCAAGAGTACTATGATGAAAATACTTGTCGGTAAAGAGGAAAGCGACAAAGGCTCGATATCTTATAATGAAAATATAAGAATAGGTTATCTGGAACAGCTTCCTCAGTTTGATCCGGAACTGACGATACAAGAGGTCATTTCTACAGGCCATACTGATATTATGGCTGTCATACAGCGTTATGAAAACGCCTTGCTTAATCATGTCGATGATAATAATATAAATACGAAGAAAGAACTGGAAGACGCAATATCTCAGATGGATGCGCTACAGGCTTGGTCGTATGAACAGCGTCTCAAACAACTCCTTTATACTTTCGACATCACGGATTTGTCGCAAAAAGTGGGCACACTCTCTGGCGGTCAGGTAAAACGTCTTGCACTCGCGCTTGTGCTCCTCGATGACCCTGATATTTTGTTTTTGGATGAGCCTACCAACCATCTTGATATGGGTATGATTGAATGGCTCGAGAAATATCTCACTCAGTCTACAAAGACGCTTTTTATGGTTACTCACGACCGCTATTTCCTTGACAGAGTGTGTAATAAGATTTTTGAACTGTATCAGGGAACGATGTATACTCATAATGGCAATTATGATTATTATGTTAGAAAAAGCCGTGAACGTGAGGAGAATAAACGCGTCGCTGCTGAACGTGCAGGGCAGCTCCTGAAACATGAACTCGAGTGGATGCGCAGTACGCCGCAGGCTCGCACCGGCAAGGCAAAGGCTCGCATCGACGCATTCTATGACCTTCAGGAAAAGGCTAAGATGCGTCGCGACAATAATGAGCTGCAGTTCGGTGCCGACATGCAGCGACTCGGTGGTAAGATCCTTGAAATGGACAGAGTGTCAAAGTCTTATGGTAATACAACAATACTTAAAGACTTCGATTATATATTTAAAAGAGGTGAACGTATAGGCATCATAGGTAAAAACGGTATCGGCAAGTCGACATTCCTTAATATGATAACAGGAAATGAAAGTCCTGACACGGGAACGATAGTCACGGGACAGACTGTCGCCTATGGCTATTATACCCAAAAAGGTATGAAATTCGATGAGCGCAAAACGGTGCTCGAAACGATAAAGGATATCGCAGAAGTGATTCATTATGGAAAAGATAAGACATATACCGCAGATCAGCTTCTGGCGCACTTCATGTTCCCGTATTCTATGCATCGCCAACCGGTATCTTTGCTGAGCGGTGGGGAGAAAAGACGACTTTACTTACTGACGGTGTTGGTGTCAAATCCTAACTTCCTTATACTTGATGAGCCTACTAATGACTTGGATTTGTTGACATTACAAAAACTGGAGGACTTCCTTCAGACTTACAAAGGCTGTCTTTTGGTTGTGTCGCACGACAGATTCTTCCTTGATCAGACCGTCGATCAGTTGTTCGTGTTCGAAGGCGATGGTAAGGTGAAAGGATTTATGGGCAACTATTCTCAATATCGTGAATATTTAGAAGAGAAAAATAAAGAAGAGAAAAGAGAACAGGCGGCTCAAAAACAAGAGACTCGTGCGGAGAAACCGACAGCGGAACGTAAGAAGAAAAGAACTTATAAAGAACAGCAGGAGTACGAACAGCTGGCAAAAGATATAGAAACTCTTGAAAACGAGAAGGCTGAACTTACTGCAAAAATGCAGGAACAGCTGGATTATCAGGAACTTGATAGACTCGGAAAAAGAATGAGTGAGATAACTGAACTCATCGACGAGAAAGAGCTCCGCTGGCTCGAACTTGATGAAATTTAAATCAATTAGGAATTAACCATAACTATAAACATAAATTAATAAATATGGAATTATTAAAAAACTTTATTTCAGAAGTAAGAGAAAACGATATGTTATGGCTTCTTGAAGCAAAACCTGGACTTTTTGCCATGGTGGAAGACAGCGACGAGAATTCATATATCCCTGTGTGGAGCAGCGAACAAGATGCTCTCAATAACATCAGCGAAGACTGGGAAGAATATTCTGTGACAAATATGAATGTAGCGGAATTTCTCGGATGGATGAATGAACTTCATGAAGATCAGATAGGAATCGCTATATCAACAGGCGATGGTGGACAGATGTTGCCTGTGCCTGCAAAAATGATGAAACAGCTCTTTAATGGAATGGCAATCGACGTTGAAGAGGACAAAAAACTCGTAGGCGAGGAGTACTACGACGAGGAATGGGCTGAAGGAATTCCTGATAACTGGGAAGAGGATTATCTTGACAGTCTTGATGATGAAGACGAGATATAAATATAAGAATCTGGGAGTTTTTGTAATTCTCAGATTTTTTGTTTAAAACACTAAAAAAAACATCACTTTTTATTTGATTTCTATTGCCTTTTGTATATTTTTGTGATATTGATTTAATATATGCTTTTATGAAAAAAATATTACTTATATTATTGGTATTTATATCATTGGATTCATTCGCACAAATACGTGTAAAAGAAAATACATTCCGTAAAACTAAAAAGACAAGAACAGTCAAAAAGGAATTTATTTATAGCCATGACAAAGATTATGCTTTGATAAAAATATCTACGGAAAATATACAAAACGTTCTTAAGTCTGATTTTGAATTCAGGACCTTCGACAGACTGGATATCGATAAGGAAGTCAAGAAGAAAACCATTGAAATAAGTTTGGATGAAAATACAGAGTCATTCGTGCTCTCGCATCCTCTTTATGGCGACCTGGAATATGTGCTCCCTGAAAAACTTAGTAGCCGTTGTATCTACGAAATGGCTATCGTCAGTGATGAAGACGTACTTGATACTTTGAGAAATGTGGTGACTATAGTGTCATATCCTGTTAAAGCTAATGTTTTTATTGATGATGAATATAAAGGTAGCACACCTTTGACAATAGAGGATTTATTTACTGGAAAATATGATGTTAGAATAGAAAAAGCAGATTATATCTCCAAGGATACTGCTTTTTTTATTGCTCGTAATGACACTTTGTCGCTGATTGATACATTGATACATGTTACGGATTATGCCAATGGCCAGTTTAAACTTGGAATGGGATATTATAACGATAGCATGTCAATGCAGAATTATGAAAAGGCTATGGAATATTTCCAAGTGGCTGCAGAATACGGACATATTGAAGCAATGTATTATATCGGCGATTGCTATTATTGGGGCCGTGGCGTGGAACAGGATTATGAACAGTCAATAGAGTGGTATAAGAAATCTGCAACATTGGGTCATTCCGCTAGTCAAAATGTATTGGCTAAATGTTACTATGACGGCATCGGCGTGGAGGAAGATAAGTCGATGGCTGTAAAATGGTATATCAAGGCCGCAGAACAAGGTGTCGTGGAAGCTCAGTACATATTGGCTGATTGTTACTATAACGGCATAGGCGTGAATGAGGATAAGTCTTCAGCAGTGAAATGGTATACTAAGGCTGCAGAACAAGGTATTGTGGAAGCACAGACTATATTGGCAAACTGTTATTATAATGGCGTCGGTATCAAAGTGAATTATGTTAAGGCTGTAGAATGGTATGTGAAAGCTTCGGAACAAGGCGTAGCAGAGGCACAGTTCAGCCTCGGTAACTGTTATTACGACGGCAAGGGCGTAGAACAGGATTATGTTCAGGCGATGGAATGGTTCATCAAGGCCGATGCTCAGAATGACGCTAACGCCCAGAATGGCCTTGGCCTTTGCTATTACAACGGCTATGGCGTAGAACAGGATTATGCCAAGGCGGTGGAATATTTCACCAAGGCCGCGGAACAGGGTCATGTGATGTCACAGACATATCTCGGAATATGTTATTACAACGGCTACGGCGTGGAACGGGATTATGCCAAGGCTGCAGAATGGAACGCCAGAGCAGCTGCACAGGGTAACAGCGATGCCCTCAAGGAATTGGGACTTTCATATTATCTAGGAGAAGGCGTTGAACAGAGCTATGACAAGGCGATAGAATTATGGCTGTTGGCATCTGAAAAATGCAATGCTGATGCACAGAACTATCTCGGCAACTGCTACTATGAAGGCAAGGGCGTAGAACAGGACTATGCCGTGGCAGTCGAATGGTATTCTAAGTCGGCGGCATTGGGCCATGCTGAAGCACAGAACACCCTCGGTTGGTGTTATTACAATGCATTGGGCACAGAAGCAAATGACGGCAAGGCATTCGAGTGGTTCTCGAAGTCAGCATCACAGAATCATGCGTATGCACAATATAATCAAGGCAACTGCTACTACACCGGCAGAGGCGTCAAGCAGAACTACGAGCAGTCAGTTGAGTGTTATAGAAAGTCAGCAGAACAAGGCATAGCAGAGGCACAGTTCAGCCTCGGTAACTGTTATTACGACGGCAAGGGCGTAGAACAGGATTATGTTCAGGCGATGGAATGGTTCCTCAAGGCTGATGCTCAGAATGACGCTAACGCCCAGAATGGCCTTGGCCTTTGCTATTACAACGGCTATGGCGTAGAACAGGATTATGCCAAGGCGGTGGAATATTTCACCAAGGCCGCGGAACAGGGTCATGTGATGTCGCAGGCTTATCTCGGAATATGTTATTACAATGGCTACGGCGTGGAACAGGATTATACTAAAGCCGCAGAATGGTATCGTAAATCTGCTGAACAAGGCTTGTCAATCTCACAAAGAAATCTCGGCCATTGCTATGAATATGGAGAAGGTGTTGAGCAGGATTATATCTTGTCAATGGAATGGTATCAGAAGTCTGCAGAACAAGGTGATGCAGAATCTCAATATTGTCTCGGTAACTATTATTATAAAGGTAAAGGAATAGAGCAAGATTATGTCAAGGCTGTAGAATGGTTCGCTAAGGCATCGGAATTGGAATATGCAGATGCACAGAATGCCCTCGGATTGTGCTATTACTATGGCCATGGCGTTGAAAAAGATCATGCTAAAGCGTTTAAATTATTTACTAAAGCCGCTGAAAAAGGTAATGCCGAAGCACAGAATACACTCGGTACATACTATTACAATGCTTTAAGTATTGAGAATCATTATGAGTTGGCTGTTGAATGGTATACAAAATCAGCTTTGCAAGGTAATTTCAATGCTCAATATAATTTAGGTAACTGTTATTATGACGGCAAGGGCGTAGATGTAGACTATGTAACTGCTGTTGAGTGGTATACTAAATCAGCTGAGCAGAATTATGATGTAGCTCAATATAAATTAGGTACTTGCTATTATGAAGGCAAGGGTGTGGATCAGGATTATGTCGCTGCAGTAGAATTGTATACTAAGGCTGCAGAACAAGGTCATATTTTGGCTCAATATGAACTCGGTAATTGTTATTTTGAAGGTAAGGGCGTAGAGCAGGATTATTCAACAGCTGTAGAATGGTATACAAAAACAGCTGAACAAGGAAACAGCGATGCTCAGAATATGTTGGGTTATTGTTATTATGAAGGATTGGGTATTGAGAGAGACTTTGTCAAGGCTGCAGAATGGTATTCAAAGGCAGCTGCTGCAGGTAACGCCGGAGCTCAATATAACTTAGGAAAATATTATTTCCAAGGTGTCGGCGTGCAGAGAGATTATGTGCAAGCTGTAGAATGGTTTACTAAGTCTGCTTATCAAGATAATGCTGACGCTCAGTTTGCATTAGGTTCTTGCTATTATTATGGAACTGGTGTTCAACAGGATTATTATCAGGCTGTTAAATGGTATAGAAAAACTGCTGAACAAGGTAATAAAGACGCTCAATGTCTCTTGGGCTATTGCTATCAGATTGGTCAAGGTGTGCAACAAAGCATAGAAGCTGCTGTGTATTGGTATACTGAATCAGCAGAACAAGGCGATGCAAAAGCTCAGACGCTCTTGGGCTATTGCTATCATACTGGTCTAGGCGTTGATCAGGATGTCAAAAAAGCAATAGAATGGTACAAGAAAGCTGCAGCACAAGGCGACGAAAGCGCATTGTTGAAACTTAGAGAGTTCGGTATATACAGACTGGATGAATAATCCTATGGTTTGATAAAGGCTTAACTGATCACCACTTCCTTCCAGCTGGCGGTGCCATCACCCCAGTTGCCTACTAAAGAAGGATGCTTGACATATTCTTTTAATAACTTAAGGAAATCCTTTCTAGGAATGGTGTATGCTCCCATCTTCCTGAAATGTGGCGTGTCTTGCTGTACGTCGATGATGTTGAAATTGTTGCTTATTAAGAAATTACATAAGTGATTCAAAGCTACTTTAGACGCATCGGTCTTGGTATGGAACATCGACTCTCCGCAGAATATGCTTCCTATGGAAACTCCATATAAACCTCCAACCAATTCGTTGTCAAGGTATGTCTCGACGGAATGCGCGAAACCGATACGATGCAGTTCTTTGTATGCCGCAATCATGTCTGGACAAATCCAAGTGCCGTCTTGGTCTTTGCGTTCAACATTGGCGCACATCTCTATGACTTTGTCGAAATTGGTGTCAATGGAACATGAATACCTGTTGGAATCAATGGTTTTCTTTAAAGATTTTGTGACTTTTAACTCTGTCGGTTTCATTACCATACGAGGGTCAAGTGACCACCATAGGATTGGTTCTCCTTCGGAATACCATGGGAAAATACCCGATGAATAAGCAATGATGAGTCTTTCTGGTGATAAATCGCCTCCTATGGCAAGAAGACCATCGGAATCTGCAAGATGCGCAGACGGAAAATCAAATACATCGTCCGCTAATAGATAAATCGACATGGCATTAAATATTAAGTTAGTAATTATTTTAGAGACGTATCAACAATGCTAAAATGTTGACGCACCTTTTTTAGTCAAAGGTCAGTTATCGTAACAAAGTTATGTTTTTATTTTCTAAAAAGCAATATTATTTTTTATATTTTTGCATAAATTATTAAAAATTAAAGAGACATTTCTATGTCTTTATAATATTGGTTTTAGCATGAAAAGATATTTTTTACACCTCGCATATAACGGAACACGCTATCATGGATGGCAGATACAGCCTTCTGAAATATCGGTTCAGGAAGAACTGGAGAAATGTCTTAGCCTGAAACTGGGCGAGAAAGTCAGTATTACAGGCTGCGGACGTACCGATACAGGTGTTCATGCACGTAACTGCTACGCTCATTTTGATGTGGAGAAACCGATAGACAACTGTGAGGAGATGGTGCGTAGATTGAATATCTTTCTGCCAAACGATATTGTGATATATAAATGCTGGGAGGTCGATAATGAACTTCACGCTCGCTTCGATGCAAAGTCAAGGACATATCGTTATTATATAACTCAGAAAAAGAATCCTTTCCATAATCACGACGCTTATTATTATCACGGAAACCTTGACGTGGAAATGATGCAGAAAGCTGCGGATATATTGTTTGAATATACCGATTTTACAAGTTTTTCCAAACTTCATACGCAAGTGAAGACGAATAATTGCAAGATTATGGGTGCTCGTTTCTTCGAGGAAAACGACTTGCTCGTCTTTGAAATCAAAGCTGATAGATTTTTAAGGAATATGGTTCGTGCCGTCGTTGGAACATTGCTTGAGGTTGGACGTGGCAAACTTACGCTTCAACAGTTCCGCAATGTGATAGAAAACAAAGACCGCTGTTCCGCTGGAACATCTATGCCTGCACACGCTCTCTTTTTAGAAGAAGTGGAGTATTAGTAGAATTCTAAAATTCTAAAATTCTAAAATTCTAGAACTATGGAATTCTGGAATTCTAGAATTTCAGGGTTTTATTTTATTCGTTTTTTTACTTTGTTCACGATAGTAAATAAGATTTTTATTATTCTTTCACAGTCTTGTAAGAGTGTTTGGTATTTTTCCTCAGATATATAATCACACTCTTTTAATAGGCGTATCCATAATTTTGTTTCGTTGGCTTCTTTTAAAGCAATGTTCATTTTACTAAGAAAATCAGCGTCTGATTGTGGAAACATTGCTTCTGCAACATTAGCAGCAATGCTTGTTCCAGATCTTACAATTTGTTTGGAAATAATAAATTCTTTATCAAGCACTGATGTGGTTAGATATTTGTGAAGAATAATAACCTGCTTTGCAAAGTTGAATGTTAAGTCTTCTATTTTTATGTCATACTTGTTTCCTGCATTAGGAAACGCATCAAAATTGGTTTTATACATAATTTTTGGTTCTTAAAGGTTTTTTATTTAAAAATTCTAAATTTCTAGAATTCTAAAATTCTAAAATTCTAAAATTCTATTTATGGTAGTGTCTGTAAATCATAATAAGAGATAAAACTGTTGCGATAATATCTGAAATTGGGATGCTCCACCAGACACCGTTGATGCCGATGAACTTCGGTAATATTATTAATAAAGGTGTCAGAAAGAGAACTTGTCGCGATAATGACAACAATATTGATTTCTTGGCTTTTCCTATACTTTGGAAGAAGTTGCCTATGACGATAGGACAGGAGATGATAGGGAAGGTGAGCATGACTATTCTCATGCCGTCGATGGAATATTTCAATAGCTCTTCATCTGTTGTGAAAAGACGGCATACCAATCCTGGTACAGTCTCGCCGATTAAAAATCCTATTGTCAATGTGGCGAATGCCAATAATATAGCTTTCTTTAATGCTTCTGTCACTCTCGGGAATTGTCGTGCGCCGTAGTTATAACTTACGATAGGCTGCATGCCTTGCGTAATGCCTAGAACAATCATGGTAAAGAAGAATGTCACACGATTGACGATGCCGTAAGCACCTACTGATAAGTCGCCTCCGAATTCTTTAAGACCTTTGTTGATCAAGATGATGATGACGCAAAGCATTGAGTTCAATAGGAATGGCGATAATCCGATTGCGAGTATGTCTTTGATGATTTTTATGTCGAAGACAAAGTCTTGTCTGTCGAAATGTACAAGTTCGTTTTGGTTTGAAAATATCTTGAAAAGATAAATCAATGGTATTGTTTGAGCCACTACTGTCGCTATTGCAGCACCTTTGATGCCCATTCCGAGAGGATAGATGAAAAGCCAGTCAAGGAATATGTTTGCCAACACTGTTATTATCGTCGCATACATCGCCTCGTTAGGATGTCCAGAAGCTCTTAAGACTGAATTTAATCCGTGATATAAATGGGTGATTATGTTGCCGATAAGGATGAACTGCATATATTCGTAAGCGTAAGGCAATGTCTGTTCGCTTGCGCCGAAGAAGAACAATATAGGTCTTAAGAATAAGAGACAGACGATGGTGAATATGATTCCGAAGAAGATGTTGAGCATGACTGTATTAGCCAACGCGCGACAACTCTTGGCGTAGTTTTTCTTGCCAAGTTCCATAGCGGTGACTGTTGAAGCGCCGACGCCGACCATAGCACCGATGGCAGCTCCTAGGTTCATGAATGGGAATGTTATGGCTAATCCTGATATCGCCAGCGGTCCAACACCATGTCCGATGAAAATGCTGTCGATCATATTGTATAATGACGATGCTGTCATCGCGATGATAGCAGGAGTGGCGTATTTTTTCAATAACTTGCCAACGTCTTCTGTTCCTAATAATAATGCTCCTTTCGGTTCACTCATAATGTTCTTTTTTGAAGGTGCAAAATTGCAAAAAAAACTCCAATTAAAAACCGAATTTTTCTAAATAATTTTTCAAATGAAAATGTTAAAAATCAATGGTTTAGAAAATTAGTACAAAACCGCCTCCCTTGCTCATTTTCACATTGTAAGTGTTACCATCTATATCGATGGTTTTCTTTACATAATCTTCCGCTATTTTATTAGCATTGACGCCATCACGAAATTCTGTCGCCTGACTATGTTTTAGATTCAGTTTTGAAAGGTCAATCTCTATTTCACGTTCTTCCCAGTTAGTGATACCGCCTACATACCATCTGTCACCTGAACGACGTGCGATGATGATATATTCGCCTACTTTACCATCTAAGGCTATAGTCTCATCCCATACCGTCGGTATTTTTGCGATATATTGTGAGCATTCATCTTCGTCTCTGTAGTTGCTAGGACTGTCGCATAGCATATTGAAAGGCGACTCGAAAATGATGTATTCGGCGAGTTGGCGGCAACGTGTTCCCTGGCTCATCGGCTCGCTCCATACAGCTCTGTAGTTGTCTTTGTTTGCGTTACGCATAGCGCCTTGTGTGTAGTCCATTGGTCCGGCAAGCATTCTTATGAATGGAATTGTCGTTTCGTAAGTCACCAAGTCGAGGCCTTGATTCCATTTGACGTTTTCCAATCCATAGACGCCTTCAAAGTTCAATACGTTAGGGTAGGTGCGGTTGAGACCTGTTGGCTTGTACGCCCCGTGGAAGTCTATGATTAAATGATATTTAGCAGCGATATCCGCCATTCTGTAATAGAAGTTGACTGCTTTCTGGTCATCTCTGTCGATGAAGTCAACCTTGAAACCTTTCACGCCGAGCTCTGAATAATATTTGCATATTTCTTCCATGTCTCGGTCAATGGCAAAATATCCAGCCCATAATACGATGCCAACGCCTTTTGAGTCAGCATATTCAACCAAGTCGATGATGTCAATCTCTGGTATCACGTCAAATAAATCGGCTCTTTTGTTTACAGCCCAGCCTTCGTCGAGAATTACATATTCGATGCCGTATTCCGAAGCAAAGTCGATATAATGCTTGTAAGTGTCGTTGTTTATGCCTGATTCAAAATCAACGCCTTTGATATTCCATGCATTCCACCATTCCCAAGCGACTTTGCCAGGTACAATCCAGCTGTTGTCTTCTATGCGTGATGGCTCTGCTAATTTATAAACCATGTCGTTGTTGGTCAGTTCTTGATCTTCTTCAGAAATAATCATACATCTCCATGGGAAATTTCTAGTGCCTTCTACTTTTGCAATATAGTCTTCTCTTTCTTTTACAATGTATTGCAGCAGATTGTATCCGCCTTGTTCTTCTGTTTTGGGATAATTGGCGTGTACGCCACAGAGACTGTTGGCTTTATGCTGGTTTTTTCTTAAATATGTTCCTGGATAATCTTCCAGATTGGCTTCTGTGATAACAGCTTTTTTATTGTCTTTTAATGATATTAATATAGGTAGGAAAGCAAGCTTTTCATCTTCTATTTGAGATATTGGATTTATTGTATATGTGTTTTCAAATGAGTTGAAGAATTGTTTGCTGACATTGTCGCCATAGATGCTGTTTCCTGCATTTACATAAGGAATGTATGTTGTATAGTCGTCATTAAAGTTATATGTAATGTTTTCATTTACAATGATTATTGGTTTGGTGAATTTAGTACAGAAACGATATGCAATACCTTCGTCATAAGCTCTAAATTGAACGCTGTAGTTGCCTTTGAAATTGATGGTTAATTCGTTATAATGATTTTCGACATATTCTTTCTTGTAAAATTCAGCTCTTATTGTTTCATCAATAGTTTCGTTCTTGAAGCTTCTGACGACAGGTGCGGCTCCTAAAATCTTTCCGTCACTTAATTCCATAGAGATAGGAGAGTCGTTTAAGACTATAGTGTTGCCGTGCCTGACTGAATATTTTAAAAAATCATCGTCGGCAGTAATTATAATGTTAATGTTTTTTTGCGGAGATTCTAAATTATATGTTTTTTGAGAATAAGCTATACTGGAACTTATAATTGATAAAATGCATATTATCAGTGATTTTACTTTCATAATTGTTAAGTTTATTTGTTTTTAATCTTTGTTTCAAAGATACGAAAAATAATATTATTTGGTTCGGAAAAAATGCTTAACTTTGGCAAAATAAAAATAAAAAAATATGAATCTTTTATTAATTAGTAATTCAACAAACTTTGGAGAGACATATCTTGCTTGGCCTATGAGTCAACTAGAGTCTTTCTGCGAAAAAAATAATCTTAAATCAGACAGTAAAGTCGTTTTTGTTCCATTTGCAGGCGTTTTCATCAACGGAAATCCATATCCACAAAGCTACGATGCTTATACAACAAGAGTTAAGAATGTATTTGCTGAAAAATTAGGTCTGAACAATTTTGTTTCTGTACATGAAGTGGAAGACAAGATACAACTCGTTAAAGAAGCTGACTGTATCGTTGTAGGTGGAGGTAATACATTCCATCTTGTAGCAGAGCTTCATAAATATGGTTTGATGGATGCTATCGCAGAAGCAGCAAGAAAAGGCACTGCTTATATCGGTTGGAGCGCAGGTTCAAATATCGCTTGCCCTACATTATGTACAACAAACGATATGCCTATAGTTCAGCCCGCTTCATTCAAGACATTGAACTTGGTTCCATTCCAAATCAACCCTCACTATCTTGACCCACATCCAGAAATCGACAAGATGATCAAGCATGGCGGAGAAACACGTCAAGATCGTATCAATGAATATCTTGCTGTAAATCAGAATATGAAAGTCGTTGGTCTTCGTGAAGCATCTGCGCTTTGGGTTACAGAAGACAAGGTCGTTTTGAAAGGCGGCAAGAAATTGGTCGTGTTCAAATATGGCGAAGAACCAATTGAAATAGAACCAAATTCAGACGTTACAAAATACGTTATTGGTTAAATTTTAACTGATCAAGAACAATCAATAATATTTGGTGTTTTAGTGTAAAAAAACATCAGGTATTATGAAATCTAGATTATTATCATTAACATTATTTCTGGTCTTGAGCGGCGGACTTTTCGCACAGAACGCCGCCAAGACTGAAAGAATGCAGCGTCGTGAAGCTCGTAAACAACAGCAAGCGATGGAATTGGCGCAGTCACGTGCCGAAATGACTAAGTTGGTGAAAGACACAACTTTTGTCTTGGAAGCTAATACTTTCATAGGTCCTTTTGGACAAGAATCACCGGTTACTTCGTTTCAGAATTACTTTGCTATTCTCAAGGACAAGATAGCAATCAGTATTTCTTTTAACAATCCTCCGAGTTATATGTCAGGATTTGCGGCATCTCCATTGTCGTGGTATGGACCAGGCGTCCCTGGGGTGGGGCCAGGATATGGAGGTCCGGGCTGGCCAGGTTGGAACTGGCAGTCGTGGGATACACCCAACACTCCGGCTACGTTGACATCTTATAATATTGACACGACAGACCCTAATGGCGCATTCGTGATAACAGGCTCGTTCAGAACATGGACAGGCGTGATACCAGTTAATTTTAAAGTTTATGTCCAAGCTAACGGCACCGGTAGAATAGTGTTTTATTCCAATGACGGCGGACAAGCTACTTTTACAGGAGACATTGTGTCGCCAGAAAATGCCTCTACATTATATCCGTTACCATAACGATATGATATCTTGATTCTTATATTAAAAGCAGAAAGGACTTGAGACAATGTAGCCACGAATTTTCTTTCATATATCTTTGTCTTTTTTTGTCTTTATTTCTTTAAGACTTTGGATAATATTTCCATAGATTTTACGGAGAGAATTCTTATGAATTCTTTCCGTTTTTTTTTGCTTGAAAAATTTGTTTGTCTAGAAAATAGGTTTAAATTTGCAAAGGGTTATAAACCATAGAATAATATGCTTACTTATAAAGATAATATGCAAAAAAATATTGCAGTTTTTTTATTTTATTGGCAAGAATATCAATGATTTCAATGGTGTACGCTTTGCTATAATGGTAATTAAGATATGTTTTTGAGAGATTCAGGTTATGAAGAAGAAAATAGTACTGGTGTTATTGCTGTCGTTTGTGTACATTTATGGTTACGCACAGAAAGGGTATAAGTTGGTTGAAAAGAGCTCCAAAGATAAACCAAAGTGGACGACAAGCAGTGATCCTTATCTTTTTCAGGCAATTAAGGTGGCTACATTGGAGGACGCTAAAAATACCGTTAAGTCGGATTTGCTTAGTCAGATAGCCTCGTCTGTGGCATCCACAATAAGCACAAATGTTACTATTCATAGAAATGAACAAATATCTGGAAATACAAACGAGTATAAGGAAAATGTTGAAATAGTAACGAAGACAAAAATTGCTAAAATGCCAGCCTTTCAAGGTATTAGCCTGACTAATGCAAGTATTTATTGGGAACGTTATATCAAGAAGAAAACGAAAGAAACTTATTATGATTATTATATGTTATATCCGTTTTCAACATTTGAGTTGCAAGAGCTTATAGATGAATATAATGAGCACGAGAAGGCTGTAAATGATAGGATTGATGCTTATAGAGATACTCTTGATGGAATTGATGACATTGATGTGTTGTTGGAAAATATAGCTCAAATGGAAAGAATGAAACAGGAATTGGCTGATGAAACGGAAAAATGTAATCGCTTGAGCGATGTAATAAAACAGTATGAGCAAACATTGAAGAATATATATATCGATGTACTTGAAAATTCCAATGAGTATAACAATGGTGTCATGGTATTTCAGTTGAAATATGATGAGAAAATAATGAAGACAAAGTCATTGCCTCAACTGAGAAGTGCTAGTGCAAGAGATTTTACCAAAAAACATAATGGTAATCGTATTGTGTTGACATTTAATACATATGATTGCTATGTGCAAGATAACAATTATGTGGAAGTACGTTTTACATTTGGAAAAATAAAGTTGATTAAGAAGATAAATATAAATTTGTAAAAAAATATGCGGAAGCCGAAAAGCAAAGAGTAGGCATAATCTAAAAAATAAACAAAATGAAAAAGATTTATTTATTCTTAGGAGTAGCGTTGATGACATTAGTCATGGCTTCTTGTGGATCAAAAAAAGGTGTTACAACATCAAAAAACCTTCCATGTCCAGATTGTTTGTCAACAACTGAAGTATTTCGTTATTTAGGTCAACATGTTGCTACAAGCGACCACCAAATGCAACAAGCTCGCTCAATGGCAGCTAACGCAGCGCGTACACAATTGGCAGCACAAGTTAGCGCGACAGTTAAAAGTGTTATTGATGACTACTCAAGCCAATACATCAATAATGAAAATAGCGATTTCAACCAACGTGTACAAGGTATTGCTCGCACAGTTGTAAATCAATTGTTAGTTGGTACACCAATCACATGCGAAGGTACAATGCCAGGTAGCACAGAGGGTAATACCATTTGTTTTGCTTGCGTTGAGTTGACTGGTCAATCAGTTATGGATGCAATCTCAAGCAAAATATCAAACGACGAAAAATTAAGAACTGACTTTGAATACGAAAAATTCAAAAAAGTTTTTGAAGAAGAAATGGCTAAAATGCAATAATTGTAAAGTTGAAAACATTACTAGTTTTTTTACTTGTATTGAATTTTAATACAATGGGTATGAATACGGGAGACAATTCTCCCGTATCTTCTCATTGTGAGCTGCCTTCTTGGTTTCTACAATGTGATAATTCTGCAATAGGAATATCAGATCCTAATATTGATAGCATTATTGCATACCATCAGGCGGTTGAAAGAGCTTTTGCATTTTATGCCATAAACCAAAAAATGAAACTATCTTCAGTTTATGAATATTACTATAATAATGATAATCTGAATCATAATTATAACAACCAAAAATCACATTGGATAGCTGAATTTGAAACCAAACTCAAACATTTTTCATATGAAGTGGAAAATGTTTTTCGTACAAAATACAACGAGATAATAGTATCATTAAAGATTAGCGAGGAAAAAACATCTGATAATGAATTGGATGTGAAAGGCTCATTTATGTATCATTATGATTATATAAATGAAAAGATAGAATATGGAGAAAAACAATTGTTGTCAATATTAATAAATGATGACAGTTTTGAAAATATATTTTGGGAATCTACAATAGATAACAATAATATCCTTAAAAAAACTTACATCAATGAATTGCCGTTTAGATTGAGACAAAGTGTTAATGTGTATGAGGAATTTGGCAATGTTGATGAAAATATGCTTTTTGTTGAAAACAAATACGGACTTTGGGATTGTTATGTAGATACATTTTTACAAGCCATATCAAATTTTGAATCGGAAAATATTGTCTTGAAAAATTCTACGAGACAAATTACGCATGAAACAAATGGAGATTTCGGCGATAAATCGCAGGATATAATAAGAAGATTGATAAAGACAGAAATATCATGTTCTCTTAGATCTCTTACATTGAAAAATAATATGTTTTACGCAAAATGGGAGATTATTGAAATATGAGAATATATATATGCTTTTTAATGTTGTTTGTCGCAAATGTCTTAAGCGCTCAGACAGATAAGTGTCAGGGATATATGTCTGGTGATATGTATTTGAGATATACTGCTGTCGGTTGTCAGGAAGTTGTTGGCGGAAATCATTCGAAAGCGATCAATGAATCAAGGAAAATAGCCAACATAATAGCTGAAAACGAATTGGCAAAAATGGTAAAATCAACGGTGACAATGGTGTCGGAACAGATGAGATACTCTTCTGATACATACTTTGATAAATATATTGACACAACTATCGTCTCGTCGTATAGAGTTTTTAATGGAATGAAAACCGCTTGTCAGTCAGAGACAGAACTTGTTGGTAAAATATATTTTACTTATGTTACAAAGGAAATAAGTCTAGATAATATAAGTGATATATTATTTTTAAATGATAAGAAAACTAAAAAGAAATTTAGGAAAATTGTTAAGAATAGAAAAGTATTTTAAATTATGGTACACAAAGGTTTAACAAACGAACAGGTTGAAGAAAGTCGTAAGAAACACGGCTCGAACATCTTGACACCGCCAGAAAAAGAATCTCTCTGGCATCAGTTTTTACAGAAATTTACAGATCCTATTATCAGAATTTTATTGATTGCTTTGGCATTGTCTGTCGCAGTATCTCTTTATCAATATTTTACTACTGATGAAGGTATGGCTGTATTATTTGAGCCAATAGGAATTTTCGTAGCTATCATGCTCGCTACTTGCATCGGCTTCGCTTTTGAAGTCAGTGCTAACAAAAAATTTGAAGTGCTTAATAAAGTTAGTGATGATGAAGAAGTTAAAGTAGTGCGTAATGGTAACATTACTGTTATTGGACGTAAGGAAATAGTTGTTGGTGATGTCGTTATCATCGAAACTGGCGACGAAGTCCCTGCTGATGGTGAACTCATCGATGCGTTTTCTCTTCAAGTCAATGAGTCTGACCTCACTGGTGAGCCAATGGCAACAAAAACCATTGATCCTAAAGACTTTAAACACGATGCTACTTATCCATCAAATTACGTTCTTCGTGGAAGTAAGGTAATTGATGGTCACGGCGTGATGATAGTGGAAAAAGTCGGTGATGCAACAGAATGGGGTAAGGTTTATCAAGGTTCTCAAATAGATAATAATATCAAAACTCCTCTTGATAATCAGTTGGATCGTTTAGGAAAGATTATCACAATAGCAAGTTATTGTATTGCAGCTGTCATCCTCGTGATGCGTCTCGTGATGTACTTCACTTCAGGTGAAACATTTGAATGGCTTGGCTTCGCTCAATATCTCCTTAATACATTGATGATGGCTGTGACAATCATAGTCGTCTCTGTTCCAGAAGGTCTTCCAATGAGTGTTACTCTCAGTCTCGCTTTGAGTATGAAACGTATGCTTACTGCAAACAACCTCGTCAGAAAGATGCATGCTTGCGAGACAATGGGTGCAGCAACAGTTATCTGTACAGATAAAACTGGTACTTTGACTCAGAACCAAATGAGCGTCAACGATATGAGTTTCCTTGCTCTCCCTGAAAAACAACTTGGTGACAATGAAATCAGCAATCTTATTAAAGAAAGTCTCGCTCTTAACACTACTGCATTCCTTGATTTCAGCGATGAAAAGAAAATCAAGGCTATCGGTAATCCTACTGAAGGAGCTTTGTTGCTTTGGTTGAATAAACAAGGCGTTGATTATATGCAAGTAAGAGAAGGCGTTAAGATGTACCAACAAGTGCCATTCTCAACAAAATATAAATTCATGGCTTCTATCGTGGAATCTCCAGCAATGGGAAAACCAATCTTCTATGTTAAGGGAGCTCCTGAAATCTTGTTGAAACATTGTTACAAAATCTCAACTCCAGAAGGTGAAGTAGATATTACTCCTTATCGTTTGGATGTTGAACGTCAACTTCTTGAATATCAAGGTAAAGCAATGCGTACTCTCGCTTTCGCTTATAAAGTGGGTGATCCTAACGAACAGTCATTTGACCCTAATACAGACGATCTCGTAGCAGAAAACTTTATATTATTAGGTATTGTCGCTATCGCTGACCCAATCCGTGGGGATGTGGCAGAAGCTGTTAAGAATTGTATGTCAGCTGGTATTGATGTTAAGATCGTTACAGGTGACACTCCTGGTACAGCAATAGAAATCGGTCGTCAACTTGGATTATGGCTTGGCACTGATTCTAAAGATGTTAACCATATCACAGGTAAGGACTGGGAAGCTCTTTCAGATGAAGAGGCTCTTTCTGTTGTACATAATATCAAGATCATGTCACGCGCACGTCCTATGGATAAAGAACGTCTCGTGAGATTGTTACAATCTGAAGGTGAAGTGGTCGCTGTTACAGGTGACGGTACAAACGACGCTCCAGCTTTGAAGGCGGCACAAGTCGGCCTCTCAATGGGCGATGGAACAACAGTCGCTAAAGAGGCCTCCGACATCACAATCCTCGATAACTCATTCAATAGTATCGCTCGCGCTGTGATGTGGGGTAGATCATTGTATATCAATATCCAACGTTTCGTGGTGTTCCAAATGACAATCAACGTGGCAGCATGTCTCATCGTTATGCTAGGCGCATTGCTCGGCTCAGAAATGGTTCTCACTGTGACACAGATGCTTTGGGTCAACCTCATTATGGATACTTTCGCTGCTCTCGCTCTCGCTTCATTGCCACCATCAGAAATGGTGATGAAAGAAAAACCTCGCGATAGAAACGCTAATATCATTACAAAACCAATGATGTGGCAGATATTCGGCGTAGGTATCTTCTTCGTTTTATTTATGTTTGGTCTCGTTCAATATTTCAAACATGCTGATGTGACATCATTGGCTGATTTCTCATTCGCAGAATATTTCAGAAATTATTTTAATTTCAATATAGAATCTCACGGAATAACATATCTTGAACAAACATACATCTTCACGATATTCGTATTCTTGCAATTCTGGAACTTGTTCAATGCTAAAGCATTCCATAGCGATGGCTCAGCATTCAAAGGTTTGTTCCGAAAAGATGTCATCGCAGGCTTCGGATTGGCATTGTTCGTTATCGTTGCAGGTCAGTTGCTTATCGTAAGCTTCGGTGGTGAAATGTTTAATGTTCAAGCTATGACAGCAAAAGATTGGCTTTATATTATCGTAGGAACATTGCCTGTATTCGTTATAGGAGAGGCAATGAGAGCTATAAAGAAATTATTGCAGTAATTAAATTGAAAATTTATAAGTTAAAAAAGCGAGCAGAATTTCTGCTCGCTTTTTTTAACTCCTAACTCCTAACTCCTAACTAATCATATCTCCACAATCACTCCAAACATAAAGTTAATACCTGCCTGTGGGAAATATCCGTTTTCAATATATTCATTGCCATTGACCATAGCCTTATATACCCAGGCGTTACTGCAATATTTACTGTTGAAAATGTTATTTATCGCAAGATTGAAATTCAGCATCTTGAACAAAGATTGCTTCCATTCATAATTTATATTAACATTACTTGTAAAATATGGATTCAGACTCCTTGAAAGGGTAGAGGTATTGTCAATATATTGTCGTCCAACATATTTCTCTTGAAATACGATGTCTAAATGTTTTACTGGTGTGACTTTCAGATTCAAACCGCAAATTACGTTAGGTGAAAACGAAATGTCGGTAGTGCCAAGATTGTTTTCGATTTGTCCTAAATAATTCCAGTCAGCATCGTAATTGTCAACAAAATCAACATAATTCAAAATCTTATTCTGGCTTAAAGCGAAGTTGAAATCTAAAGCAAAATATCTGTTTGCTTGATAAGCGAGACTTCCTTCCAAACCGAATCTGTAACTCTTATCGACATTCGTCATAATAGTTGCACCAACATTATTTATCTCGCCAGTCAAAACTAATTGATCTTTATAATCCATATAGAAAAGGTTGGTGTTCAAAGCGACTTTTCTGTTTCTATAAGAATAACCTAATTCATAATCAATGAGTTTTTCGTGTGTGATATTTTCTCTTTGAATCTCATCTGCGTCGGTGTAGATGTCACGGTTCGGTTCTCTATTGGAATATGCTACAGAAAAATATGCGGAATTATTTTCATTTATGGTATAAAAAACGCCGCCTTTAGGATTCCAGAAATTGAAGATATGATTTTGCGTGATGTCATTCAAATCGTCATGAATGCCGTTTAAGTCGTAGTTTATATGTCGATATTGTATCTCGGCAAAGAAATTAAGGTACGAATTTAACTCGTAATTGCTTGATACATAAACGTTGTAATATAGTTTGCTGCCTTTGTTTTCGTACCATTTATAATTCAAAGGCACAGCGTATTCTGCCCAGTTGATAATTCCGTAATGGTCGCCGTCGTATTTGTTCCAGCTGCCGCCATAATTGATGTCAAATTTTCCGACTTTTTGATTTAAGTTTATATTGATGCCATAGAATTTATTGTCTAACCATTTCTGTTGTATTAAGTTAAGTCTGTTAATGACAGTGTCACCAATGATTATAGGTTGTAATCCGTAACTGGAAAGTTTCTTGTCGTTTTTATAGTTTTCGTAATAACCTTTTCCTGTTGTTAAAAACGCTGAGGCAGTCAGAATTAGATTTTGATTGAAGCTATGAGCGTAGTGTAATTGATAGTAAGTCTGGTTGTATTTGTCGATTTCATTTTCGTAATAACCTATGAAATTGCCGTCTTTGTCGTACATCATTCCCGCAGGGTTGAACGTAGGATTTGTGGCGAGACTGTCTTTCGGTGTTCCGTTCCATGCCTGGTAAGTCTGTTCTTTACCATTCATAATCATAAATTTAATGAAGTCGTTTTCATCTGACCAAGAAGCGGATAGTTGATAAGAAAATAAATCGGAATAAGCTCTGTCGATATAACCTTCAGAATTTATCTTGCTGATTCTTCCGTTGACGTTGAATCCATTTCTGTTTCTTCCTGTAGAAAAATTCAAGGTGTTTTTCAATGTGTTGAACGAACCGACGGAACTGCTCAATCTTGCGAAAGGTTCTGTTGTTTGTTCGTCGGTTTTGATGTTTATCGAAGCTCCGAAAGCTGCAGCGCCATTACTTGAATTTCCTACGCCTCTCTGTATCTGTATGTTATCTACGGAAGATGCAAGGTCTGGAAGGTCGACGAAATAAACTAGATTAGATTCAGCATCATTGATTGGTACTCCGTTCAAAGTGACGTTTATTCTTGTCAAGTCGCTGCCACGAACGCGCATGCTTGTATAACCCACGCCAGCACCAGCATCGGAAGTGACGACGACAGAAGGCGTGTTTTGCAAAAGAAATGGCAAGTCTGTTCCTTGGTTGCTCTTTTTCAATTCGTTAGAAGTGACTTCTGAATAGGTGAGAGGCGTCTTTTCTCCAATGCGCGAAGCTGAAACGATGATTTCATCTTCCATCATGGAATCCATCGTCATAGCAATTCTTATCTTGCTGTCTTTGTTGATGTTAAATATAGTCTCGTAAATCTTAAAACCGACATAAGTGGCTTCTATTGTGTAATTCCCTTTTTGAATATTTTCAAATCTGAAATAGCCGCTTTCGTCACTCACGCTCACGAGTTCTAATTCTTTGATTGTGATGTGTGCGCCAATTAAAGCTTCCTGGTTTTCTTTGTCAATGACATTGCCTGTCAAAGTGAATTGTGCGACTAATTGCAGTGGCATTAAGACAGCAACTAAGACTAAAGTTTTTAATGTTTTGAGCATAACTAATTGATTTAATTGTTAATAAATTTAATTAAATCAATAGAGGAAGTTTTTGATGTGTCTCATTTCCCGGTCTCGGCATTATCCGTATCCGGTTCAGAGGGTGTGATCTCAGCCTGTATTTCATTTTACTTCCGTAAAAAAGGCACCCCTATTGAAAGTCGGGGCAAAGATATTGTATTTTTTTTTAAGTTTGCAAAAAAAAATAATGAAGATATTGATTTTAAACGGACCTAACCTTAATCTGATAGGTAGGAGAGAACCTAAAATATATGGTACAGAATCACTTGTGGATTATGTCGAAAAGATGAAAAATAATTTTCCAGAACATCAGCTTGACTATTTCCAATCTAATCATGAAGGTGTTTTGATTGATAAATTACACGAGGCTTGGGATAATTATGACGGCGTTGTCTTCAATCCTGGCGCATATTGTCACACATCTATCGCTTTGGCTGATGCGATTCGTTCTATAGAAACACCAGTCGTTGAGGTTCATATCAGCGATATTTATTCCAGAGAAGAATATCGTCATCATTCTTACACAGCAGAAGCTAGCGTGAAAAGCATTGTGGGAAAAGGACTTAAAGGCTACGAAGAAGCAGTCCTTTATCTGATTGGAACTCTGAACTCTGACACTGACAACTAACTTTCAGTTTTCAACTTTCAATTTTCAACTTTCAATACTCTTGGAGTCTCAGTGTCTTAGTGACTTGATGACTTTATTTTGGGCGTTCCGCTTCGCGTCGGGCTTTCCGCTATATCTTTGCTCGCATCATTTCTCCTCGCTCAAAAAAACGTTTCCAAATCCCGTTCCCCGTTCCCGAATCTCGTCCCCGAAATCGCTCGCAAAGGATGCCGCTCCAATCCCTAACGCAATGGGATGGAAGTAATACATGTTTTTTACGAAAAATCCTTGCTCTCCAGTTCGTTAAATAATTTCTTTTTCTCTAAGAAATATTTGAAAACGATATTCTTTTGGTATACTTGTGATACTTTTTTATGAGAATATTGTTTTCTTTTTTTTCTTAAGACTGGTAGATGTCTTAGGAAACTGAGATGTGCGCGTGTTACTGCGAAGAAGTCGGCGAAACTGCCATCGCAAAGGAATTTGAATGCTGCAATCCAGTCAAGGAAAAATCTGTAGAATATTATTCCGAATACTTTTCCTTTAGGAAGGTTTTTTATCAGTAATGAAAGATTGTTTCTAAAATTGAGGTAAGTCTTTCTTGCAGAGGATTTTGGCAATGTTCCGCCTCCGATGTGATATATCTTTGAGTCGGGACAGTACATTATCTTATATCCTGCATTTTTCATTCTCCAACACAAATCTATTTCTTCCATATGTGCGAAGAAGTCGTCGTCTAAACCGCCAAGTTGGTGATAAAGAGAAGCTCTGACAAACATACAAGCTCCTGTTGCCCAGAATATTTCTCTCGCGTCATCATATTGTCCGTTGTCTGTTTCCAAATCTTGGAATAGTCTTCCGCGACAGAATGGATATCCGTATTTGTCTATGAAACCGCCAGCAGCTCCAGCATATTCGAACTTTGTTTTGTCGTAATATGATAAAATCTTAGGCTGACAAGCGGCGATGTTTTCGTCGCTGTCCATCAATTCTATCACGGGTTCAATCCATTTTGGCGTGACTTCAATATCAGAATTGAGCAAGACATAGTAATCGGCTTCAACTTGACGTAAGGCTACGTTGTAACCTGTGGCGAAACCACCGTTGAAGTCGTTAATAATCAGTCCGATATTAGGAAAGTTTTCTCTCATGAAATCCACAGAGCCATCAGTGGATTTGTTGTCAGCAACGATAATGTCGGCGAATTCTGCATTGTTTTCAATGACAACAGGAAGGAATTTTTCCAAAAAATCCTTTCCGTTATAATTCAATATGACTACCGCTACTTTTTTCATAGACGCAAAGATAATAAAAAAAGTCAACGGACAACGGACAACAGACAACAGATAACAGTTTTTTTAAGTTGAAAAATAGAAAGTAATTTTCAGTTTTCAATTTTCAGTTTTCAACTAAAAAAAGGCTCCCATTTCTGAGAGCCTCTAGGTATAAATAAAATATGTGGTGTTAAGAAATTACTTTCATTATCTAGGGTTGTCGTAGTAGTCTTTAGCTTCGTCTCCGTAGTTGACTCCAGGATTTACGCTGCCATCAGCATTATAATATTGTTGATATGGACTGTATGTTCTTGAATAGATTTCTGTTGTCCATCTGTTGTTGTTGATTTCACCAACAGCGTCAGAGTGAATGAGCTGGAAGTCGTTGGTTGCGATATCTTGTGTCATGAAGACGAACTTCTTGTTTCTTTGGTTGTCTAATGTGTAGTAATGCCAGATTTCGTAAGGATAAGCGCCTGGCTCGTTATGGTTTTGGACGATTCTGTCAGGAGCGCCATATTTCAAGAATACGATACCTCTGTCGGTTTGATAACCTTTCATTCTTTGTGCTGTGAATGATGCATTTACACGTTTGACTTGCACATAGTATTTTTCCCATTCTTCTTTAGGTGACAAAGGATTGCGACTTGCCCAGAAACTGTAGAAATACTTTTGCATAGTTTCGATGTCATCTGTTTTGATCAAATTAAAGGCATATTCTTTTTCAATTTGAGAAGAAATAGCTTCTAAAGTTCTTATATATTCTCTGATTGTGTCAATGTTATTGATGCTGCCAGAGAAGACTTTTTCAGGAGATATTGTTGCTAGAGCAGAATTGTCTATCTGATAGTTAGAGTTGCTTCTTTGGAAGAAGAATTGATTGTATCCAATTGTTTCGTTGTTTCTGTTACGGGCTTCAAGTACCAAATAATAATTGCCTGTAGGAAGAGCACTGATGTCCATAGTATTGATAATCACTTCTGTGTCTTTGACATTCATTCTTTTTGTGAAAAACATGCTACTTACGACAGTGTTGCTTTCAAATGTTTTGATATAAGTGTTGAGAAGGTACTTCTCGTTTTCTCCAAGTTGTTTCTTAGAGTTGTAGATTTCTGTATAGAATGTAAGTTTGTTTATTGATTCTGGATAATAAGGCATGATCATAGGGATAAGATCATAGCCGTTTTTGGAATTGGCAGATTCTGTGCTGCTTGGTTTGTAATCTTCAAGCGCGATTATGCTTGAGAAACATATGTTTTCTGGGAAATCAACGATTATGGTTTCATTAACGCTTAAAGGTTTTTCTTTTCTGTTGTTGGCATCTTCAATCGTTACTTCCATTCTGTATTCTCCATTTTGTAATGAATAACGTTGTATGTCCATGAAGAAACCGCCAATCGCTGTAGTGTCAGCTACTAGAGGACTTGTAACAGTGTATTTGTCATAATTCTTGATAGACTCACCTTGTTTAAATATTACTGTTAAATTTATAGCAGCTTGGTATTGGCCGTTTGATTGTTTTACATATGTCAAGCTGTTACAGTCAAAAGTGATATAAGTCTCTAAATAAGGAGATCCACCTGTTACGTTAAATGTTCCGTAAGAAATAAAAGAGTTGATGTTCTTCTCTTGAGCTATGATTTGTGTGGATAAAACACACAATAAAACTAATGTTAATATTCTTTTCATTTTGGGGTTAAAATTTTATGACGCAAAGATACTTATACTTTGAGAAATGTCAATAAATTTTAACTTATATTTTATGGAAAAGTATCTACGAAATTTTTATAATCTATTCTAAATTATATAGATATGAAAATGATTTCCTTAGAAATTCAATTTGACAAATGTTAATATAAATTGGCTTAAATCACCCTTGATGTTAAAGATGGTTTTGATTTTATTGTTCCTTTTATTTACAGCTCCATAAGTTAAGCCTAAAAGAACAGCTATTTCAGTATCGTTTAAATTCATGAAATAAAGGATTATGAATTTAATGTCGTTGGTAGTGATACTTTCAAATTCAACTTTTATAGAATGAATGGCTTTTGGAAAACAATTGTTAAATGTCTTTGTTAGATAAATGATGTCTTTGTTGGATAATTGGAGCTTACTATAATCTTGGACGTTTTTTGTTAAGATAGAAACTCCATCCAATGAAGATTTTATCTTTGTATATATATTGCTTTCACAGAAACGATTATATGCTTCTTCAAAATTTTCGTTAGGAGTTAAATCGTTGAGTTTCTTTGAAATATTATCTATTATTTTGTCTTTTGACTTTATAATTTCCTTATTGCCGTCAATTGTCTTTTGAGCAGAGCGTATCTTTTCTATGTCTTTCTTTTTATTTATGTTAAATGTGATAAGGATTGACAATATTATTATTGCAGAGATTGATATTATTATCGCTAATGGTGTGTTATTGTTATTTTTTACGATATCACTTTTGTTGTTTATGATATTGCCGTTTATGTCATACAGTTTTTCCAGATCTAATTTCAGTGGAGTTTTTCTAATCTCAACAGAATTGCTTTTAGCTTGATATTGAATGTAGAACATCTCGTTCTCATGATCCTGAGTATTGAAATACGATTCTGCAAGTTTTTCTGAAAATACTAGCTTTTCCTGTTGGTTGCCATTTTTAAAACAATATTTGAGATGGGGGATGGCATTTTTGTAATTTCGTTCGTAAAAGTATTTTGTTCCTATAGCAGAATGAAAGTCGTAATCTTGGATTTTTATGTTGAAATGATTTTTAAATATTGAGTCAGCTTTTTTATAATCATTTAATTCATATAGTGTTACAATCTTATTGTCGATGATTTTTCTATATGTGTTATTGGAAATATTATCTTTTTCTTCAGCCATTTCAAAGTAAATCATAGCAATATTCGGCATATGATTATATTGGTATAACTTACCGGCTTTCAATAATATATTTATCGCTTTTTCGTCATTGTTTGAAGATTCATAATCGGAGAGGGCCTTATCGTAAAGAGCGGCTGCAGGTTTAAGAGAGTTGATGTCTTTGTAAATATCTCCGAGTCTTTCGTAAATCTCTCCTCTAAACTGATAATCGTATGATTTGGCGATTTCGTTTTTCGCTATATACTTATTAATATAATCTAATGCGTTGTAAAACTTCTTGCAGGCTTGTATTGTCAAGTCGGAAGAGTAGTCCTCAATGGCATCGTAGTAGTAAAATTGTGATATTTTTTGAAGAAATTCAGGACGTTTGTGATATTTTTCTGAACATTTCTTGGCTATATCAATATTGCTTTTTGTCAATGAGTCATTTTCTGTGTAAGAAAAGTTAAGAATTTCTTCACAATATGATTTTGATGTGTCACCGCAAGATTGGAAAAATAATGTAGTGATTATCAATGAAAAAAAGACAATATTTTTGAAAAAAGACTTCATATTAGATTACAAAAATACTGCTTTTATTTGGTGTATGAGATAAAAAAATAATTTTTTTTCAAAAACTCTTGCCTGAAACGAAAAAGTTGTATCTTTGCAGCGGAGAAATGGCAGAGCGGTCGAATGCGGCGGTCTTGAAAACCGTTGTACAGCAATGTACCGGGGGTTCGAATCCCTCTTTCTCCGCGGAGATGAAGCGACTTCAAAGTCGCTTTTGTTCTTTAAAGACCATTAGTCAATAAACTTATAGACTTGTTGTCTCGTAGTCTTGTTGACTTGAATAGGAGGGATGCCAGAGTGGTCGAATGGGGCGGTCTCGAAAACCGTTGATCGTATCCACGATCCGAGGGTTCGAATCCCTCTCCCTCCGCAATGAGCGGTTTAATATATTGTATTCAATATGTTAAGCCGTTTTTTTCTTTACATGGTGCTCAAGTTGTCTCCTGAAACAAATATTAATATATGTTTGGGAAATGTTAGTGTTTGTGATAAATAAATTATAGTAATAGTTAATTTTTAAAGAGTACTTGTTTTCCCTTGTCAATATGTGCATTTTTTTTCGTATCTTTGTTATGTTAATATACTAATCATACTAATTTATAACTAAGCATTTTTAATATGAAAACTGATATTGAAATCGCAAGAGAAACTTCTCTTAAAAGAATAGAGGATATTGCAAGTAATATTGGCATTCCTACAGACGAGATAAACAACTATGGCAAATATATCGCTAAACTTCCGCTATCTCTTATTGATGAAGATAAAATAAAGAAAAGTAACCTTATCCTTGTTACTGCTATTACTCCGACAAAGGCAGGTATCGGTAAGACTACTGTCTCTATCGGTCTCTCATTGGGTCTTAACAGAATAGGTAAGAAGGCCATTGTCGCACTGCGCGAACCTTCTCTCGGTCCATGCTTTGGAATGAAAGGTGGTGCTGCTGGTGGCGGATACTCGCAGGTGTTGCCTATGGAGAATATCAACCTGCACTTTACAGGCGACTTCCACGCAATAACATCAGCGCATAATATGATTACGGCGCTGCTAGATAATTATATCTATCATAATAGAAAAACAGGTCTCGCTCTTAAAGAGATTAAATGGAAACGTGTGATGGATGTCAATGACAGAAGCTTGCGCAATGTTATCACAGGCCTCGGTGGTTCTGCCAACGGATTACCAACGGAAAGCGGATTCGACATCACTCCAGCATCAGAGATTATGGCAATATTATGTCTGTCAAAAGACCTTGACGATTTGAAACGTCGCGTTGGAAACATCCTTTTAGGATACACATTCGATGACCAACCTCTCACTGTTAACGACCTTGGTATAGCTGGTGCGATAACAGTGCTTCTGAAAGATGCTATTCAACCTAACCTCGTACAGACAACAGAAAACACAGCTGCTTTCGTTCATGGCGGTCCTTTCGCTAATATCGCTCACGGATGTAACTCTCTCATTGCTACGAAAATGGCTCTCAGCTATGGCGATTATGTAATCACTGAAGCTGGTTTCGGTGCAGACCTCGGCGCAGAAAAATTTTTCGACATCAAATGTCGTAAGGGTGGTCTCTCGCCAAAACTTACAGTAGTGGTTGCTACGGCGCAGAGTCTGAAACTGCACGGCGGTGTGACAGAAGATAAAATCAAGGAACCAAATATTGAAGGATTGAAGAACGGTCTTCCAAACCTCGACAAACATATCGAGAATTTAAAACTTTTCGGTCAGAAGGTTATAGTTACATTCAACAGATTTGCGAGCGACACAGACGAAGAGATTGCATTGGTAGCTGAGCACTGCCGCGAAATGGGAGTGGGATTCTGCATGAACAACGTCTTCGCAGATGGCGGTAAAGGTGCAGAAGAACTCGCAAAACTCGTTGTCGAGACAATAGAAAAAACACCGTCAGAACCTCTCAAGTATATCTATGAGAATGAAGATTCTGTACGCTCTAAGATTGATAAAGTGGCTAAGCAGATCTATGGCGCAAAAGATATTGCATATTCAATTATAGCTCTAAAGAAAATCAAGCAGATTGAGTCATTGGGCATCTCGCATTATCCTATATGCATAGCAAAGACACAATACTCATTCTCGGCAGACCCAAAGGCTTACGGCGTTGCAAAGGACTTCGACCTTAACGTGCGCGACATTATCATCAACAATGGCGCGGAAATGATAGTTGTTATTATGGGCGATATTATGCGTATGCCTGGATTGCCTAAAGATCCGCAAGCGCGTAATATTGACATCGTCAATGGCAATATTGAAGGATTGAGCTAAAAGATGTAATTTATAAGAAGATAAATAGATAAGAGGCTGACTAAATTTCTAGTCAGCCTCAATTGTTATTATTAACTAAATTTTATCATTTCTTGACAAATGCCTTCTCCAAATCTTGAGAGATGTTGATCATGAAATCTCCCATTTGCTCGTAGGCGTTGATGATGTCTATGTAGTAGATGTTCGCTTGATAATTGTTTCTATTGTTTTCAAGGTCTTCGATCATTGCATCTCTGAAATCATTTCTGAGATTATTGAGTCGTTCTTCAGCGTTGTATGCGTTTGATATTTCTGCAAGTTCGCCTTTGTGTGCCAATGTCAGATTGTAGATCATTGCATCGTAAGCGTTGATGACTGCGTCGGCCATAGTGTTGAGGTTTTTAATGCTTTCAGCATCGAAATTCTTCTTGTGGATGTTCTTTCTTGATAATATTCTGCTGATGCTTTCTCCAGAGTCGCCTAGTGACTCCAACTCGCCGATAATCTTATACATGGCCTTGATTTTTACAGATGTGCTTTCGCTGATTTCTTCTGCAGAGACAGCATTGAGGAATGTCGCGATTTCGAATTCTATTCTGTCAGAAATCTCTTCATACTTGACCAATTTTTCCTTAAGCGTGTTGAATTTGTTGCTGTCGGTTTCGTTGATGGCTTGTTTCGAGTACTCCGCACCGTTCTTTGATATTTCAGCGAAATGTATTATTTCTTCAAAGGCTTGTTCTACAGATAATTCTGGTGTTGCGAGAGGCCCTGCAGAGATGTATTTGAGTCTGAATATCTCTTTTTCTTGATTTTCAGGAGCAGGAATGATGATGCTTACGAGTTTTGCAATCAATGGTGTGAACCATACTAATATCAATGTGTTTGTTAAGTTGAATAATGTGTGAAGCATTGATAATCCGTATAATGCCGCAGTGCCTTCTGCAGTTGTAGATTCTGTTACAACGAATTCTTCTGCTGCAGGATTTGGCAATCCGAATAAATTTTCAGTGACAGTGCCGACCAAAGCGAGGAATGGTTTGAACAGTATCAACGCCCAGATTACGCCGAATACGTTGAAGATAGTATGCGACATCGCTGCTCGTTTCGCTTGAGTGTTGCCGATTGCCGCTGCTATGTTAGCTGTGATGGTCGTGCCGATATTCTCACCAAGCACCATAGCACACGCCATTGGGAATGGAATCCATCCCATGCTTAACATGATGAGTGTGATTGCCATAGTGGCTGATGATGATTGTAATATGAGTGTCAATACTGTGCCGAAAGCGAGGAATAACAATACTGAACTGAAACCGTATGCCGACCATGTCGTTACGAATTCTAATACCTCAGGTGTCTGTCTTAAGTCTGGCACAGATTCTTTCATGAAGGAAAGACCGAGGAACAAGAGACAGAATCCTACGATTAACTCACCGATGTTTTTACGTCTGTCTTTTTTGGAATTAGAAAAAAGGAATCCGAATATCATCAAAGGGATGGCGAGGATTGAGATGTCAGCTTTGAAACCAAGCCATGAAACCATCCATGCTGTCACCGTAGTACCGATGTTAGCTCCCATGATGACGCCAATAGCTTGTGTAAGTGTGAGAAGTCCTGCGTTGACGAAACTGACGACCATAACGGTTGTCGCTGATGATGACTGTATGATTGAAGTGATTCCCAAACCTGTCATGACGCCTTTGAAAGGATTTGATGTCATGGCGGTAAGGAAACCTCTTAACTTTTCGCCTGCTGCTTTTTGCAATCCTGAACTCATTATGTTCATGCCATAAAGGAACATTCCCAATGCTCCGAATAATGTAAATACTTGTAATATACTCATTGTTTTCTATTTTTTATGATGCTACAAAATAACACCAAAGATGTTTCAAAAATGTTACAAAAAAATTAGAGTTTCGTTAAAGAAAATTTACATTTTACATAAATGTTACATTTTTATTAAATATTAATTTTGACTTATGAAAACTCATTTTTAATCCTTAACTTTGCCTTCAATTAATATATATTAGGTATATGACTACTGAACGCATTTTGATAGTCGATGATGAGGAGACTTTATGCGAAGTCTTGAAACTCAATTTGGAAAATGAAGGCTATGATGTTGATATAGCATTCAGCGCGGAAGAGGCATTGACACTTGATCTTAAAAAATATTCACTTATCCTTCTTGATATTATGATGGGTGGGATAAGCGGTATCAAGATGGCTAAGATGCTTAAAGCAGACGTCACGACTGCCGACATACCTATTATATTCTGTACTGCTCGCGATACGGAAGACGATATGATTATGGGATTGAATATCGGTGCCGATGATTATATCATGAAACCTTATACCGTTCGTAATGTGATCGCTAGAGTGAAAAGCGTCCTTCGTCGTACTTCGTCGCATAAGGGAAATAATGTGGTTCAAACCGATAAACCTAATATATTAAAGGTAGATGGTTTACATCTCGATTTGGAATTCAAACGATGTATCGTCGACGGCGTTGAGGTTAAACTAGCAAGAAAAGAATTCGAACTCTTGGCATATCTCATCTCTCATCGTGGCAAGATATGTTCCCGCGAACAGATACTCAGCAGAGTGTGGAGTGATGAAGTCGTCGTGCTTGATAGGACAATTGATGTGAATATCACACGTCTGCGTTCTAAGATTGGAAAATATGGTTCTTATATTGTAACACGTTCAGGTTTTGGCTATGGATTCAGTGATTAAATTGTCGTATCACAAGCGACTCTTCCTGATGTTGCTTGCTTTTTCATGGACTATAATATTATGTTTTGTGAGTTTCCAGTATTTGCGCGAGAAGCAATACCGGTCGGAATCCATCGACGCACAGCTGCAACTTTATAATGTGCATATGCTTGCTGCTATAGAAGAAGGCCTGTCTTACGAAGAATATGTCGCTATACAAGAGCAGCCTTTCGATGACCTGCGCGTGACTTTGATTTCTCACTCTGGTACTGTGATTTTCGACAATATGATTTCCATCGACTCTCTTGATAATCACAGTATGCGCCCTGAGGTGTCTTCTGCCATGAAAAAAGGCTCCGGTTATCTTATCGGACGACAATCTTCTAGCGACGGACGAGAATATTTCTACTCTGCAACAAAAGGCGATACGGTCATCGTTCGTACCGCGATTCCTTATTCGGCAAGTTTGCAAGAACAATTGCGTGCTGACTGGACTTTCCTAAGTATTATGATTGCAATGAGCTTCATTATGGGTGTGCTGGCTTATTATGCGACGAAACGTCTTGGTAATAATATTGAACGTCTCAATCGTTTCGCGGCAAAGGCAGAAAAAGGCGAGGCTTTCGATGAGGCGGAATCGTTCCCTAACGACGAGTTAGGTTCTATATCAAACCATATCGTGAAACTTTATGCTCAGCTGCAGCAGACAATCAAAGACAGAGACACCGCGCATGAGGCAAGACTGCGTGAGGAACAAGAGAAGATACGTATCAAACAACAACTTACGAATAACATAAACCATGAACTTAAGACGCCGGTGGCATCGATACAGGTGTGTCTTGAGACTTTGCTTTCTGGAATAAATCTTACTGAAAAAAAACGTCAGGAACTGATAGAGAGATGTTATACTAATAATGAGCGTCTGCGTCGTTTGCTTGAAGATGTTTCGCTCATCACTCGAATGGAAAGCGGCAGTCAGCTGATTGGAAAAGAAAGCGTTAATCTTAATAATATCATTGATGAGATTTCTGATGAACTGGATGTCATGCCTGAAGATGAAAAATTACAGTTGCATTTGAATTTCGATGAACAGGTTGAGATAAATGGCAATCTCTCTCTGATTGCTTCTATATTTAGAAATCTTACTGAAAATGCCATCGCTTATTCTGGAGGTAAAAATATCTTTATCATATTGATGGAAAATAATGATGAGCAATGTGTTATAAGATTTGAAGACGATGGTAGGGGTGTGGAAGAAGATCAGTTGCCTCGTTTATTCGAGAGATTTTATCGAGTCGATAAAGGTCGTTCTCGTAGAATGGGAGGCACAGGTCTAGGACTCGCCATAGTAAAGCACGCCGTTCAGTTTCATGGTGGAAATGTCAGTGTGACGAACCGAGCCGAAGGCGGATTGAGGTTTGAGTTCTCTTTGAAGAAGTAGAGTTTTTAACTAAGGCTGTTGGCTTTTGGCTGTTGAACTAAGGCTTAAACTTTAAACCAAGAATCTCTTTTTGCAACAAATCCAAAAACTGAGCAGCTTGACCGCCGTCCATTTGGACGTGATGAAACTGAAATGAAATAGGCAGTGTCGTTTTAAACCATTTCTTACGATATTTTCCCCACATTACCATAGGGTTGAGGAATTTGTCGGTGTATTGGTTTACAATACAATCGAGTTCTGTTGCCACGACGGCTGATGTTCCTACAATCATCGCGTCTTCTTCGAAAATGCTTTCGCATGAGTCGGCGACTTTTTGTGTTAAAGAGATATAATCTTCGTTGAACTTATTCAAATCGTAGCTGAAGTTGATGTCGCAAGAATTGATGCCGCCTTGTTTGTTGTTGACAATTACGTTAATTGCAAGTCTGTCGTATTCAAACATTTTTCCGTCGACGGGAAGCATGGAGAATTCTTTTATCTGACTTGCGGCCTTGCCGATGCACCAGCAAAGAAGCATATTTAACTTCAAGGATTTTTTCTTGCTGATTTTGCAAAGACGAGAGATGTCGAATGTCTTGGTAAGAGTCACCATCGGCATAGGGGATGTCATCCACAATTCAAATGCTGATGCGCGACTTGTTTCTTTTGGGTTTATTTCTTTCATTTTGCAAAGGTAAAAAAAGAATTAACTCGTTTCGTTGCTTTCTCTTTTTTTGCCGCAAAAAAGAGAAACAGAAAAAGCTCGCCGCTGCGTCTAAATCCGCTAAAATTTCATTGTTTACGCTGGACAAAAATGAACTCGCTTCGCTCAGACAGCATTTTTGTCTTAACCGCTTCAGCAATGAAATTTCTTCACG
>JAZQYR010000019.1:0-318402 GCA_045633585.1 Bacteroidales bacterium | reverse complement strand
GAGATGCTGAGACGTAAAAAAAACACAAAAGACTCACTGGAGTAGAAAAACAAAGATAATAAACGGAAAACAAATACACCTTATTAATTAATATACAGGGAGGCTCCGTGGCCTGAACTGCACCCAAGGCGTTAGGGATTGAAGCGGCATCCTTTTGGAGCATCGCGGAAAAAGATATAGCGGAAAGCCCGACGCGAAGCGGAACGCACAGATCAAGACTAAAGACTAAGGGCAGCGGATGCGGCAAAGACTGATACACCTTATTAATTAATATAGACACACCTTACTAATTAATATAGAGATGAAAGAAACAACGTTTGGACTTAAAAGCAGATTTCAGTATTGAATATTTTCGTAAATTTGCATAAACACTAAAAATAACTATCATGAATATAGGAGACAGAATACCTGAAGTCTTAGGCATTGACCAAGACGGCAATGAAATAAAAAGCAGCGATTATAAAGGCAGAAAAATCGTTCTTTATAGTTATCCAAAAGCAAACACTAGCGGTTGCACTGCAGAAGCGTGTTCTTTACAGGCTCACAAAGCAGAGTTAGAAGCAGCAGGTTATTCCATCATCGGCGTCAGCAAAGACAAGAAAGAACTGCAGAAGAAATTCGCCGATGCACAAGGATTGGAGTTTCCGCTTATCGCGGATGTTGACACCACCCTACTCCAACAACTCGGCTGCTGGGGAGAAAAAGTGGCTTGCGGTCGTCGTACAATAGGAACATTACGCACCACGTATCTTGTGAATGAAGACGGAATCATCGAAAAGATTTTTACGCCAAAGGAAATTAAGACGAAGATTCACGCAGAACAGATACTGGAATACATCCACAAATAAACACGAAAGAATTTTTCACGGATATTTTTCATCCACTAAATTGGACAAAATATCACGAAATGTTTTCTGTTCAATAGTCAATACAAAGTCTACACTTTTTTCCTGTATATTTTACATCCTATTGCGGCGATGATTATTGACATGAGCGGACTGAGAACATTGAAGATACAATACGGCAGGTATGACAATGTCGCTACATTGAGAACCATAGCGTGCGTCATGCCGCAGGTGTTCCAAGGAATGAGAGGGCTCGTCACTGTAGCCGAGTCCTCAGCACTTCTGCTCAGAAGTCGCGGTTCATATCCGTTTTTATCGTAATAATCCTTGAAGATATTACAAGTAAGAATTATCGAAAGATACTGGTCGCTGATACAAACATTGCTGAATAATCCTGTAAAGACCGTCGAGGCGACAAGAGTGACGGTTCGTTTTATGAATCTCATGATAAGATTCGTGATATTCGCAATCATTCCGCTCGCCATCATCACGCCGCCGAAACACATCGCGCATATTATAAGCCAAATCGTATTCATCATTCCACTCATACCGCGCGTCGCGACCAATTCCGTAAGCATCGCGTTTGACGTCTCCACCGAAGTGTTTCCATAACAGCTTAACATCATCGCTTTGATCATATCGACAAAGGTCGTTTCGTCACCTATATTAATAAGGTGTAGAACAATCTGCGGTTGTGCGACTGGAATGAACACCGCAGCCAGCACCGCAGAGAGGAACAGAACCACAAGCGACGGCAGTTTTAAAAGTATCATCACGAATGTCACCAGCGGTATCATCATCAGCCACGGACTGATATTAAAAGTCGATTTCAAGGCGTCGGCGAAGTCGCCTGCACCATGTTGCACTTCACTTCCAAACGAAAATCCAGCGATTAGAAATACTATCAGACTTATCAGCATTGCAGGCACGGTCGTTATCATCATATATCTGATATGAGTAAACAATGGCACGCCGACCGTCGACGATGCGATGACGGTAGTGTCGGAAAGAGGAGACACCTTATCGCCGAAATACGCTCCCGAGATGACGGCACCGGCAATCCACGACGTAGAGATGCCGTAGCCCTGCCCTATCCCTATCAGTGCGACGCCGATAGTCGCGATTGTCGTCCAGGAACTGCCTGTCACGATAGAAACGACAGCCGAGACGACGCAACATATCAAGAGAAAAACCTTCGGATTCACGATTTGCATTCCGTAATAAATCATCGTCGGCACCACGCCGCTCAGCATCCAGGTTCCGCCGATAGCGCCGATGAGAAGCAGCATCACGATGGCGGAACCTACATTAGCGATGTTTTCTTTTATGCCGTCTTCGAAAGACTGCCAAGGAACTTTAAAGAACAGCATACCGATAAAGACGCAGACCGCAGAAGCGACGAGCAGTGCAATCTGACTCGCGCCTTCCATCACAGAAGTGTCGAAGACTTTTACAACAAAAATGAGACTGATGATTAGAAATAATATCGGGACAAAGGACAATATAAGCTGTGAGCATCGAGCTATGAGCTTTGGGCTATTTTTATCTTGCAAATTCATTTTTTACAGTTTGAATTGCAAAGATAATGTCAGAAAAAGCAAGAAGTTTTAGCACGAGGATGGTTTAACTTTTCATTAAAATTATCTGATGCCCTGGTGATTTGTATAATGTCTGTTGACCATTGTCCGTAGTCTGTTGTCTTTCTTTTGGGCGTTCCGCTACGCGTCGGGCTTTCCGCTATATCTTTGCCAGCTACGTTTTCACTCCGCTGGCAAAGGATGCCGCTCCAATCCCTAACGCTTTTGGGATGGAAATAGCGTTTTTTCATACATCGAATCATCTAAATCCACAAGGCGATGCCTTATGTTAAATATGTTTTGCCCTTTCAGGGCTCAGAAACGATTTGTATCAAAATTCAACATTCTTGGTTCTGAATTCTGAGTTCAAGACCTCAATGATGCTTTCTTGTATTGAAGAATCTAACTCTGATAGGAAAGTATTTTTTATTTCTTCGATCAAGTCGTTTTTATCGAAGTTGTTTTGTATTGTAGTGATGATATTTTTTCTTGTCGCTTCATCCTGTTGTTGGATGAGGTTATATATTTTAACGAAACAGACAGAATCCGTCTTCAATGCCATCTGCACAAGATTCTGCTTCTTGACATTCGCCGCATCTATTGCGTAAAATAGACAATATATCAGATATTCTTCCTTATTCATAGACTAGAGACTACGGACTACAGACTTTGTCCACTCATTAATTAATATTTAGATTTATAGATCAAGAAGACGGCTGGTCTTTTGTTCCAGTCTTTTTTGATACGTTTCCATTCTGATATCGGTTTGCTTACGATTTCCTCGTCTGGCATTGAGATGTTACAAGCAACACAGAGCATTGTATTTGGATGAAGAGTCTTTGTAAGTTCCTCAACCATTGCGTTGTTACGGAACGGCGTCTCGATGAACATCTGCGTCTCGTTGTTTGCTGCAGAGCGGCGTTCAAGATTTTTTATGGCGTTGCTTCTTTCTGGAGATTTTATAGGAAGATATCCATGGAAACAGAACGCCTGACCGTTGAATCCCGAAGCCATCAATGCGAGTATCATAGCGTTAGGACCAGTGAGAGGCACCACTTTTATTCCCGCCTGATGTGCAAGTTCTACAATAAGAGAACCCGGGTCGGCAACGCAAGGTGTTCCCGCTTCCGACATGAGTCCGACATCGTTGCCGTTCAAGGCTTCGCCTAGATACGTCATCAAATCTGGATTATTCGACTTATCATGTTTATCCAATTCGACGAAAGTAAGTTCATCGATTGGGCAAGGCATATTCATTTTTGAAAGCATACGACGTGCGGTGCGGACATTTTCCACCACGAAGAAGCGTATCTTTCTAACGATTTCCAAAGTACCTTGAGGGATCACCTGCTCTGCTGTCGTTGCGCCGAGCAATGTTGGGATAAGATAAAGATTTCCAAATTGACGATTCATCAGCCGATATTTTTCTCAATTTCCGTAGCCAATGTTCTGAACTGCTTATCGGTTTCCAAGAGGTTAGAAACAGTTTTCAAAGCGTGTATCACAGTAGCGTGATCTTTGCCGCCGCACTGTTGACCTATTGTAGCCAAAGAACACTTGGTATATTTCTTTGCGAAATGCATTGCAAGCTGGCGAGCCTGAACCATCTCACGTTTTTTCGATTTAGAATAAAACTCTTCGATTGGTATATTCAAATGGTTGCATACCACATTGACGATATACTCTATCGAGACCTCCTGTGTGGAGTTATGAACGAATCTTTCGATAAGCTGACGGGCGAGATCCACTGTGATAGCTTTCTTGTTCAGAGAAGACTGTGCTATCAGCGAAATGAAAAGGCCTTCCATCTCTCTAACGTTGGTCTTCACTCTTGAAGCCACGTAATCAATCACTTCTTCAGGAAGTTCTATACCGTCATTAAAAGCCTTACGTTTCAATATTCTGATACGTGTTTCAATGTCTGGAGCCTGCATATCTGCCGACAATCCCCATTTGAAACGAGACAACAGGCGAAGCTCCATATCTTTGATTTCAACAGGAGCCTTATCACTTGCGAAAATAAGCTGTTTTCCATTTTGCTGCAAATGATTGAATATATGGAAGAATGCTTCTTGCGTAGCTTTCTTGCCAGAAAGGAACTGTATATCGTCAATGATAAGCACATCGATCATTTGATAGAAGCGAACAAAATCTCTTCTTGTATCGCTGTGCTGGCTGGTGCTCACAAACTGTTGTATGAACTGTTCAGCATTAACATAAAGCACTATGAGATTCGGATGATGTTTCTTTGTTTCAAGACCTATGGCATGGCAAAGGTGAGTCTTTCCCAATCCCGTAGGGCTATAGATGAACAAAGGGTTAAAGGCAGTCTTGCCAGGCTTTTCTGCCACAGCCAAGCCTGCAGAGCGAGCGAGTCTGTTACAATCGCCTTCAACGAAATTATCAAAGGAATAATTCTCGTTAAGTCTAGACTCCACCTTAATCTTATTGATTCCTGGCAGAACAAACGGATTCAATATCTGCTTGTTCTTTTCATCATCGAAGTTTATAGGCACGCGTACCGATGGGTTTTCAGTATTGGTTCTGTCTGTCGTTGGCACCTTAACATCCAAAGGATGATCGGAGTCATGGTCAGCCATTACTATACTATATTTCAACTGGCCGGTAGGACCCAATACTTTATGTATTGCAAGTTTCAAAAGACTGATGTATTGAGACTCGAGCCATTCATAGAAGAACTGACTCGGCACCTGTATAGTCAAAGCATTCTCATCCTCGACATAAGCCACTGGCTTGATAGGCTCAAACCAAGTCTTATAACTCTGAGGACGGGTGTTCTCTTGGATAATTTTGAGACAATTATTCCATATTTCGACACAAATGTTGCTCATTCTATCAGTCAAAAAAATACAATGTTTTAAAAATCAAAAGATTACAAAATCGGATTTTACCCACGAAATTTTCAACAAAAATGAGGACAAAAAAGTTAATAAAAAAATTGATTTTCTATTGAATATTAATTTTCTTTGATTTATATTACGAGCAAAGGAAAGATAAAACCACACAGCTCACAATCGTCAGATTATCAAACAGTTCTGAGATAATCCACTTTTACACCATACAATCGTTTTAACTTATCTACCACTCTATCAGCGTCTTTCTTTCTTACAGAAATTTCAAGATAACAGCTAAGTTCAAACCTCGGATTTTGTTGCTCCAGATTTTCATCTTTCAACACCCTCATCACCTCATTCATCAGAGGATAATCGAATTCTACGGAATAAACCTCATCAATGGTCTTTTCTATAATGGTAGCATTTTCGAGAGCTTCTTTAGCGGCGGCTTTATAAGCAGCGATGAGACCAGGAACGCCCAATTTGATGCCGCCGAAATAACGCACGACGACAACACAGACATTGGTAACATCTTTAGATAATATCTGATTCAATATCGGTTTGCCGGCCGTTCCTGACGGCTCACCATCGTCGGCAGAACGATAGCACGACTTGTCGGGATTTATGATAAAGGCATAACAATGATGCCTGGCATCGAAATACTGTTTCTTAAACTCAGCCACACGCGCCTTAACATCATCTTCGCTATGGACAGGGAAAGCCTTGGCAATAAACTTACTGCCTTTTTCCTTGTACAAGCCATCGCCTTCTTCAACTAATATTTTATATGTATCCTCGAACATTTCCTTGAGACATCAGGCATCAGACAACGGACGACATTACATCCAATATCATTAGTCTTTTGCCTTTAGACTTTAGTCATTAATTTACTGCAAAGATAAAATATTTTTCAATATTTTTGCGATATGAAAGTACCATCAAATTTAGTAAAAGACATCAGGAATTATTATTGCGAGCAGCTTTGTTCCATTTACGACAAAGACGAAGCCAACGCAATGATTCTCATACTACTCGATCATTATTTCAATATAGACAGAATCAAAATCGCACTAGAGCCACAGCTTCGTCTCAGCGAATCTGAGATGCTAACCTTTCATTTTGCGGTAAAGGACTTGCTGAAGAACAAACCCATACAATATATAATAGGGGAAACTGAGTTCTGCGACTTGAAGTTTAAAGTCAACGAAAACACCTTAATTCCACGGCCAGAGACTTCCGAACTTGTCATGAAGATTGTCAACAGACAACAGACAGCAGACAGCAGACAACTTTCAATTCTAGATATTGGCACCGGCTCTGGATGCATTGCTATCAGCTTGGCAAAACACCTTTCAAACAGTCAAGTTTACGCTTTAGACATCTCAGACAAAGCATTAGAAGTGGCCAAAGAAAACGCCACCAACAACAATTCTGATATCACTTTCATTCACGACGACATATTATCTTTAAGAAATAACATAGAGACAAAATTTGACATTATCGTCAGCAACCCGCCATACGTAAGAGAGCTAGAAAAGGCGGATATGCGTGAGAACGTATTAAACTGGGAACCACACAACGCATTGTTTGTCAACGATAACGACCCTTTAGTTTTTTACAGAAACATTTTGGAATTCGCCAAGACACATCTCAAAGAAAACGGTGAAGTCTGGTTTGAGACCAACGAATATTTAGGAAAAGAAATGACCGACTTATGCCACGAGATGGGATTTCATAATATTGAAATATTTGAAGACTTCAGAGGAAAGGAAAGGATTTTTTCAATTAGGAGTTAAGGGAGAAAAAAGTTCTTGGTTCAGAGTTCTCGGTTCAGAGTTTTTATGTATCTTTGCGGCCTGAAAAGCGATTGTCGCAGGCAGGAGAAATTCTGCGTGAGGAAAGTCGGGACAGCACAGAGCACCGTACTTCTTAACAGGAAGGTATCTTCAAGATAACAGCAAGTGCCACAGAAAATTACCGCTCTTCGGAGTAAGGGTGAAAACGTGAGGTAAGAGCTCACGCGAAGTTATGGTAACATAGTTTCGGGGTAAACCTTACGGGCTGCAAGACCAAATATACCGACGCTGAGGGCTGCTCGTCCAAGTCGGGAGGGTAGGTTGCTTGAGTCTTTCGGCAACGACAGACCTAGAGAAATGACAATCACCTTGGCAACAAGGAACAGAATCCCGCTTATGCTTTTTTTAAAAAAACGGAGTCTAGGGCTCCGTTTTTTTTGATATACGAGACAATAAGCTAGCCTGTCCATTAGTTATTAAAAAAACAAAAACTTATCAAGTTTTTTATTATATTTGTCGTTGATTTCAATCGATAGTTTTTTCACATTAAAACCACATAATAAAACATGAGAAAAATTCTTTTTGCAATAATACTATCATTCATAACACTTTATGTATCAGCACAAAAAGAAATAAATCAATATACTCCGGAAAGTATATTCGAGAAAGGCGTATTGTTATTCGAAAACAAGCATTACGCATCTGCGCTGGAATGTTTCGAGCAATATCTCTCATCTGCCGATGATGAAAACAGAGAAGATGTCACAATGGCGAAATATTACGAGGCCGCCTCTACCCTACTTCTTGAAGACAGCAAAGGAGAACACAAAATCACAACATTCATCAAAGAAAATCCCACTTGTCTAGAAGCCAACTATGCCAAATTCCTGTACGCCAACCATTTATTCAAAGAAAGAAAATACCGTGACGCATTAAAGATATATCAAAACATCAACTCCGCCAATTTAAACAAAGACGAGAAAGACGAATGCAACTTCAAGAAAGCATATTGTTACTATCAGACACAAGAGATAGCTAAAGCGACACCAATATTTGAAGCATTAACCAAAAACGAAAACAAATACAGCAACGACGCGAGATACTACTATGCTCACATATTGTATATCAACGGCAAGCAAGACGAGTCGCTGGAACATTTCAACACATTAAAAAACAACGACAAATACAAGAATATAGCCAACATCTACATTCTCCAAATCAACTTCAACAAGAACAATTACGCAACAGTCATTGAAGAAGGCGACAAGACTCTGGAAAAAGCGCATAAAAACCGTAAGTCAGACATTGCACTCATGATAGCAGAGTCGTGGCAACAGCAAGGCAACTATAGCAAAAGCCTTGAATATTACGACATAGCATTACACAACACACGTCGCAAATTGCCAAGAGAACTCGAGTTCAACATCGGTTTCTGCAAAATGAAAAACGAAGATTATGCAGGTGCCATCGAGCACTTCACCAAGGTGACTGAAAAAAGCGACGAACTGGCGCAATACGCTTCATACTATATGGCACAATGTTATAGCAACAGCGACCAGGACAAGTTCGCAAGGAACACATATCTCAAAGCCTACAAGATGAATTTCAACGACACCTTGAAAGAAAACGCGCTTTACAACTATGCGGTTCTCAGTTTCATTCCAGGCATCGACCCTTTCAACGAAGCAATCAATGTGCTCAATGAACATATAGAGAAAAATCCTCAGTCAAGTCAGACCAGCGATTTCCAAGACATTGTAATCCATCTGCTTTTAAATTCAAACGACTATGGCAACGCGCTTGAGACATTAGAAAAATATGACAACTTAAGCCCTGAATTAAAGGAAATACAATCGACATTGACATATAATGTCGGCATTCAGTATTACAATGAAGAAAACTTCAACGAAGCGATAAAATATTTAGATAAAGCTGCGAACAACAAAGGCGTAGACTCAAAGAGCCAGAAAGAAGCGATCTATTGGCTGGCCGATTCTTATTACCAACTAAAGAACTACCACGAAGCATCGAAGACATATCTTAAATTCATAGAAACCAAAGGCGCAAAGAACCTAGACATCTATGCTTTGGCATATTATAACCTCGGATATATATATTTAAACAACAACGACTACACCAATGCCGCAATAAAATTCAAGGAATTCGTCAACAATGACAAGCTGTCAGACAAAGAAAGACAAAGCGATTCCTGGATCCGCATTGGCGACTGTTATTTCATCCAACGTCAATATAACAACGCAATAACATCATATAACAACTCATTAAAGATAAGCAACAAGAACGCCGATTACGCCTACTTCCAACAAGCGATGGGCTACGGTGCCTTGGGCAAGTCAAATGAAAAGATCAACAGTCTCAACATCATCGTAAACAGACATCAAAAGTCAATCTTCTACGACAGAGCAATTTATGAAATCGGAATGACACATCTCAACAGCAACGACCACCGCTCGGCGATAGCATCATTCGACAAGATAATAAAAGAAAGGCCACGTTCACAATATGCTCGCAAGGCGTTGATGAAAATAGGCATGATATATTACAACAACGACGAAAACGACAAAGCATTGGAAAAACTCAAAGCCCTTGTCACACAATATCCTAACACAGAAGAGTCAAGAGAAGCGTTGAACATCATCAGCAATATTTATCGCGACAACAACGACATACAATCATATTTCGACTATATCGCAGAAAACAAACTTGCCGAAATAAGCATCGACAAACAAGACTCACTTACATTCAGGAATATAGAAGACTTATACTCCAGCAAGAAATACCAACAAGCAATCAAAGGAGCAAAACAATACATAGAGAAACATCCTAACGGTGCATATTTACTCAAGGTCCATTATTATGCCATGAGTTCTATGGAGTTGACAAACAGCACTGACGGAATCAGAACACATATCGAATATATCATAAACCAAAGCGACAACGACTACACAGACAATGCGCTTCTGTTGATTGCACGCATGGATTATGACGAATTGAACTATTCAGGTTCAGCAAAACATTACGAAAGACTGCTTAACATAACAGAAAACCAACATATCGCAACAGAAGCCATCGAAGGCAGCATGAAGAGCTATTACTTCGACAAGCAATACGACAAAGCCATAGAAAAAGCAAACCAACTTGTTGTAATGCAAGACATCAATGCTAACCAGAAAAAACAAGCCAACTATATTTTAGGCAAATCATATTTCGACAAGAAAGACTATACTGAAGCTCTTAAATACTTTGAAGTATGTTCAGATATTGACAACACAGAAACAGGAGCCGAATGTGCTTATCTCTCAACGATTTGTCTATACAACACAAAACAATACGACGAAGCGGAAGAAAAAGTATTCTTCGTTTCAGACAAGTTTAGCAATTACATCAACTGGACAGCACGTTCTTTCATCGTGTTAAGCGATGTTTACGTAGCGAAAGGCAATATCTTCCAAGCGAAAGAGACACTGAAAAGCGTCATTGACAATTACCCAGAAGATGAAGCCAACCACAACGAAATCGTTGGCAAAGCAAAAGAAAAGTTAAATATCATCGACAAAACATCAAACAAATAAAGGGAGGGCACGGTCATGAAGAAAATAAATTTTGTCATAACATTGTTTTTTGTCTTAATCAGCTCTTTGTCGAATGCACAATCTCACAATGAAGAAGTCACTGTAGAAGGTTCATATACACCACAGATAAGGAAGTCAGAAAGGCTCATCAAAACCCCAGATATGCCAAAACGCGACTTCAACATTCCTAATTATGAAATCAACACCGAAGACTTCACATACAATTACAAAGCCGATCTAGAACCGATCAGCCCTGTAACATATACACTTAGCAAAACCGACAGAGCCAACAACAATTTCATCAAAGTAGGATTTGGTACAAGACTCTCACCAGACTTCCTCTTCCGCCATTATTCAAACATTTCAAAAAGAACAAGTTTAGGCGTTGGCATTGAACATAATTCGACATGGCTCGACATGAAAGACTATGTCAATTCAAAATATATGAACAACGCATTCGGACTGTCGATGACAAACAGATTCTCACAATTTCAGCTACACTCACATGTCGACTACCATTACGACATGTACTATATCAGAGACATTGACGCCGACAGTGTTGCTGACATCGACTTAGGAGGCGTTGCGAGAAAGATACACTCTTTGAATGCGAGTGTGACAGCGAACAACAACAAGTCGAGTTACAAATCACTTTACGACGATTTCTCATTGATTTACAGTTATTCTGGCATACAAGGCGGAATGCAGGAAAACCTCTTGAAATTCAACGCCCATCTGGAACATTCAAATTCATGGTTCCAATACAGCAAAGGCACACAGACTTTAATTGCCGACATCAATGCTGAGCTCAGCAACATAAGCCAGACCCTATTCCTTCTTGCCTTCAATCCGCACCTTGATTTGAGCGGTGACTTCTACAATCTCCGTCTAGGACTTTGCGTTGATGTCAAGACGAATTCAACAAGTGTCGGCGGCATATATCCAGACATCAAAGGAAGCCTTTACATCTTCCAAAGAAACATTGAATTCTACGCTGGCATGGGCGGTGGCACCAAGATAAACACATTGAAAGGCATATTGGCAGAGAACCCATTTGTCATCAGCGAGTTAAGCAATGCCGGAGAATTTGATTACGAAAAGACAAAGATAGCATTCCAAGGAGGAGTCAAGTTCAAGGCATTAAACAAGTTAAGCGGCAATGTAGGTTTCAACTACAGAAAAATCGACAACCACTTATTCTACATAAGTTCAATGAATGAAGCAGGGACTTTCGACATCATTTTAAGAAATTGCAACGTCTTCAACTTCAACACTGACTTACAGTTCAAATTACAAGAAAGCCTCAAGTTGAACGCTTATTTCTCATATAACAAATATGATTTATTAAGCGACGATGATATTTATCAACCAGCGTGGTACAAGCCAGAATTCGAATTCTCTTTCAGAGGCATGTATAAGATAGATGAAAACTGGGATGTCAATATGTCGACATATGTTGAAAGCTACAGATATGCGTTGACGCAAGACAAAAACATAGAAAAGCTGAAGCCAGTTTGCGACATACAAATAGGAGGCAACTATCACCTCAACAAAAACTTGGCGTTCTATGCAGAAATCAAAAACTTGATACACAACAAATATCAGATATACTACAATTATCCAAGCTATGGTATTCAAGGATTTATAGGATTTAAGTATAGATTTTTATAGAGAAAACACAGAGTAAAACAGAGCAATAAATCACTTTTAGAGAAAAGATATTTTTTCAATATTTTTTATCGTGTATTTGTTAGAAATACACGATTTTTTTTATTATATTTGCGCATAATTTTTCATTTTTTAGAAGATAATAATAACATCATTTTACATATAAGAAAAATGTCAGAAGAAGTAAAAAAAGTTGCTGAAAGCAATTACAATGCTAGTAACATTCAGGTTTTAGAAGGGCTCGAAGCTGTTCGCAAGCGTCCTGCCATGTACATCGGCGATGTCAACGTTAGAGGTTTGCACCATTTGGTTTATGAAGTTGTTGACAACTCCATCGACGAAGCGATGGCCGGTTATTGTAACACAATTGATATCAAGATATTAAAAGACAATTCTATCAGAGTAGCCGATAACGGCCGTGGTATTCCAACAGGATGGCACGAAAAAGAACAACGCTCAGCATTGGAAGTCGTTCTCACAGTATTGCACGCTGGCGGTAAGTTCGACAAAGGCTCATATAAAGTCTCCGGCGGTCTCCACGGCGTAGGTGTGAGTTGCGTCAACGCTCTTTCAAAACACCTCACAGCAGAAATCCATCGTGAAGGCAAAATATTCAAACAAGAATATGAATATGGTAAACCAATCACTTCAGTTGAAGTAATCGGCGAATCATCAGACACTGGAACCATCATCACCTTCACTCCAGACGACTCTATATTCCTCACCAACATATACGATTACGACACATTGGCAAAACGTATGCGCGAGTTGACATATCTCAACAGAGGCATCGCCATCACATTGAGCGACGAGCGCGAAGAAAACGCCGATATGAATATAGCACCGAAGAGCGAGACATTCCATTCAGAAAACGGCCTCGCCGACTTCATCGACTATTTGGACAAGAACCGCGAGAAACTCACACCGGAACCAATCACAATCGCTGGTGAAAGCGACAACGTTCCTGTTGAGATTGCTCTTGAATATAACACATCATTCTCAGAAAACCTTCACTCATACGTCAATAACATCAACACACACGAAGGCGGTAGCCACCTCTCAGGTTTCCGTCGTGGTTTGACAAGAACATTGAAGTCATACGCTGAGAAACAAGGCATGTTCGCCAAGTTGAAATTCGAAATCAACGGCGACGACTTCCGTGAAGGCTTGACAGCTATCATCTCTGTCAAGGTTCCAGAACCACAGTTTGAAGGACAGACAAAGACTAAGCTCGGCAACAGTGAAGTCATGGGTATCGTCGACAAGATCGTCAGCGACCGTCTCAACAACTATTTGGAAGAACATCCAAAAGAAGCTAAGATGATTGTTGACAAAGTCGTTTTGGCAGCCACTGCACGTCACGCCGCACGTAAAGCGAGAGAACTTGTACAACGCAAGGGCGCATTGTCAGGATCAGGACTCCCAGGCAAATTGGCCGACTGTTCTGACAAGAATCCAGAAAAGACAGAGCTCTACATCGTTGAGGGTGACTCAGCTGGCGGTTCAGCAAAACAAGGTCGTGACCGTTCATTCCAAGCTATCCTTCCTCTTAGAGGTAAAATCCTCAATGTGGAAAAAGCAATGCCTCATAGAATATTCGAAAGCGAAGAAATCAAGAACATTTACACAGCTTTGGGTGTTACTATAGGAACAGAAGAAGACAGCAAAGCATTGAACATAGAAAAATTAAGATATCACAAGATTGTTATCATGACCGATGCTGACGTGGACGGCAGCCACATCTCAACATTGATTCTTACATTCTTCTTCCGTTATATGCCTGAACTTATCAATAAAGGTTACGTTTACATTGCTACACCACCTTTATATCTCATCAAGAAAGGCAAGACAGAACGTTACTGCTGGACAGAAGAAGAACGCGCTCAGATAACAAGAGAATTATCATCAGACGGAAGCGACAAAGGATTGCACATCCAACGCTACAAAGGTCTCGGTGAAATGAACCCAGAACAATTGTGGAGCACAACAATGGATCCAGCACATAGAACATTACGTCAGATAACAATAGAAAACGGTGCTGAAGCTGACTACGTATTCTCAATGTTAATGGGTGATGAAGTCGGTCCACGCCGTGAATTTATTGAACAAAACGCAACATACGCAAACATCGACGCTTAACAAATATAAAAAGCTAAAGCTATGGAAAACAACGACAACAAATTAGAACTTCTGACAAAAAAGATATACGAAGAAGGTATAGAAAAAGCTCAGAACGACGCTCACAACATACTCGACAAAGCTAAGATAGAAGCTGAAGACATAGTTAAAGAAGCTGAAAACAAAGCTAAAGCTATCATCGAAAAAGCTCAAAACGAATCTGCTACATTACGTCAAAAGACAGAGACAGAACTCAGCATGAGCGCAAAGCAAGCCGTTGCAGCTCTTAAACAACAAATCACTAACCTGATTTCTAATAACATTGCCGTTGATATGACAACAGCCGCTTTCAAAGACGAAGACTTCGTCAGAGAACTGATGGCTAAAATCATAGAGAAATGGAACACTGAAGGCGGTGTCGACCTTAACGTAATAATGAACGATAAAGAAAAAGAAGGTTTTGAAAATTATCTTCTTGCAAAACATAAGAATTTATTAGACAACAACTTGACACTTATAACTAACAGCAGCCAGAAAGAAGGATTCGTAATCCAGCCTAAAGACGGCAGTTACAAAGTGATGTTTTCCGAGAAAGTCTTTGAAGAGTTTTTCAACGCTTATCTCAAAGATTATTCAAAGAAGTTGTTATTCTCTTAATTCAAACTAAAATTAGATATACCAGATTTGGTATATCTTTTTTTTACTAATTATTGTTTCATTATTACGTTAATAATCATGAACATAGCAGGAGGAAATTATTATTGCCTGATAGCAGGACTGCCAGAGATTAGTCCTGATGACAAGAAACTGAGTCTTTCTGTTCAGGAGTTGCGCACATATCTCAACGATTATCTTACGAAGAAAGAAATCGATGTAATAAACCTTTTCTTCTACCCTAACGACAACGCACAGATTCTTCGTCTGTTACAAAAGCAAGAACCTGACTTGAACCTTCAGACTGTGTTCACTGCATCACAGCTCGAAGACGAGATTCAAGATCCGATGTTCGTACCTTCTTATATTAAGGAATATCTTCTTGACTTACAAAAAGAAGACAGAGAAATCACAAGACGACTTCCAGAAGTAGAACTCAGCGAGAGATATTGGAACTTCATGCTTTCTCAAAAAGAAAGACTCGTCAAGAAATATGCAGAGTTCTCTTTGAATTTGAAAAATCTCATCACTGCACTGAACTGTCGTAAATATCATCTTGAAATTGAAAAGGAAGTCATCGGTGACTCTTATTTCACCAAGCAACTAAAGACATCTCGTGCGAAAGATTTCGAGTTGTCTGACGACTATCCATATGTCGACACTGTCTTGACTCTTTTTGACAAAGGCAATGCAGCAGAACGAGAATACAGAATAGACATGCTTTATTGGGAGTTTCTTGACGAAGAGACAGGACATAAATATTTCACATTCGACAATGTGATTGCGTTTACACTCAAGCTGATGATTCTTGAACGATGGAGCAAGATGACCACAGAGCAAGGCAAGGCTATTTTCCGCGACCTGCTCGAACGTTTCAAGAAGGAATTTCAGTTTGCTAAAGAATTTGATATATAATAATAAAAAGATATAACATGAATAAGACATTAGGTAAAGTAGTAAGTATCATCTCCAACTTGGTCTTGGTTCGCATTGAAGGTGACGTCTTCCAGAACGAGATATGTTTCATCTTCTTAGGCAAGGAGAAATTGATGGCTGAGGTTATCAAGATCATCGGTGATATAGCTTACGTTCAGGTATTTGAAAGCACACGTGGTCTGAAGCCAGGTTCGAAGGTTGAGTTTGAAGGACATATGCTTGAAGTGGAACTCGGTCCTGGATTATTGTCGAAGAACTTCGACGGACTTCAGAACGATTTAGATAAAATGGACGGCGTTTTCTTGAAGAGAGGTCTTTACACACCAGCTCTTGAAGACGACAAGAAATGGTCATTCTCGCCATTGGCGAATGTCGGCGACAAAGTCATTGCCGGCGACTGGCTCGGTAACGTAAAGGAAAACTGGCTAGACCATAAGATTATGGTGCCATTTAAATTCGAAGGCGAATATACTGTAGAGTCTATCGCTGCAGAAGGCGAATACACCATCAACGATGTCGTTGCTACCTTGAAAGACGCTGAAGGCAACATTCACAATGTCACTATGGTACAGAAATGGCCAGTGAAGCTCGCCGTCAGAGCATATCAAAACAAACCACGTCCATTCCGTTTGTTAGAGACAGGTATCCGTGTCATCGACACCATGAATCCTATACTTGAAGGCGGAACAGGTTTCATCCCAGGGCCTTTCGGAACAGGCAAGACCGTCATCCAGCACTCATTGGCAAAACACGCCAACGCAGATATCATCATCATGGCAGCTTGCGGCGAACGTGCCAATGAAGTCGTGGAGATATTCTCAGAATTCCCTAAGTTGGAAGACCCTCGCACAGGAAGATCTTTATATGAAAGAACAACCATCATCGCTAACACATCCAATATGCCTGTTGCAGCTCGTGAGGCTTCAGTATACACAGCCATGACAATCGCTGAATATTACCGTGCGATGGGATTGAAAGTATTCTTGTTAGCCGACTCCACATCACGTTGGGCGCAAGCATTACGCGAGATGTCAAACCGTTTGGAAGAGCTCCCAGGACAAGACGCCTTCCCTATGGATTTGTCAGCTATCATCGCTGGATTCTACGCACGTGCCGGCATCGTTTATCTCAACAACGGAGAGACTGGCTCTGTAACATTCATCGGAACGGTATCACCTGCTGGTGGCAACTTGAAAGAACCTGTGACAGAATCAACTAAGAAAGCTGCACGTTGTTTCTACGCACTTTCACAAAACCGCGCTGACTCTAAACGTTATCCTGCCATCGACACATTAGATTCATATTCAAAATATCTAGAATATCCAGAATTCATCAGCTTCGCAAAAGAGAAGTTAGATGAAAACTGGGTCGAACTCGTCAACGAAGCTCGTAATATCTTAGTAAGAGGCAAAGAGACAGAAGAACAAATCAACATCCTCGGCGACGACAGCGTGCCAATCGATTATCACGTAACATTATGGAAATCAGAATTCGTTGATTTCGTCATATTACAACAAGACGCGTTTGACAAAGTCGACGCCACTACATCATTGGAACGTCAAGAATATATGTTAAAGAAAGTCATCAAGGTGACACGTTCTGAATTCATGTTTGAAGGATTTGAAGAAGTAGCGACATATTTCAAGAGACTCATCAATGTCTTCAGACAGTTGAACTATACAGTCTTCAAGTCGGAAGAATTCTACAAGGCAGAAGAAGAAGCCAATATCATCCTTGATGAAAGATTAGTAAAATAAGAAAATAAAAAATTACATATATGAGTGCATTTCAAAAAGTTTATACAAAGATAAGCCAGGTCACGAAGGCGACATGTAGTTTGAAGGCTACTGGTGTCGGTTTTGATGAGCTTGCATATATACACGGACGTCTGGCACAGGTCGTGAAGATATGGGGCGACGAGATCACATTGCAGGTCTTCTCTGGCACAGAAGGCATTCCAACCAATGCCGAAGTCATTTTCTTAGGCAAGGCTCCTACCCTCAAGGTCAGCGACGAGTTATGCGGACGATTCTTCAACGCTTTCGGACAACCTATCGACGGAGGTCCTGAAGTTGAAGGCGAGGAACGTGAAATCGGCGGTCCTTCAGTGAACCCTGTTCAACGTAAGCAGCCTTCAGAACTCATCGCGACAGGTATCGCTGGCATCGACTTGAACAACACCTTGGTATCAGGACAGAAGATTCCTTTCTTCGCAGACCCTGACCAGCCATTCAACCAAGTTATGGCTAACGTAGCGATGAAGGCTCAGACCGACCGTATCATCCTCGGCGGCATGGGCCTCACCAACGACGACTACTTGTATTTCAAAAACTTATTCGAAAACGCAGGTATCTTAGACCATATCGTTTCTTTCGTAAACACCACAGAAGCTCCTCCTGTTGAACGACTTCTCGTTCCTGATATGGCACTTACCGCAGCAGAATATTTCGCAGTAGACAAAAATGAAAAAGTGTTGGTTCTCTTGACCGACATGACATTATACGCCGACGCTTTGAGTATCGTCTCCAACCGTATGGATCAAATTCCATCTAAAGACTCTATGCCTGGTTCTCTCTATTCAGACTTGGCTAAGATTTATGAGAAAGCGGTACAATTCCCAAGCGGCGGTTCCATCACCATCATCGCTGTTACCACATTATCGGGCGGCGACATCACACACGCTATTCCAGACAACACTGGCTATATCACTGAAGGTCAGCTTTTCTTGCGTAAAGACTCCGAAATCGGCAAGGTCATCGTCGACCCATTCAGAAGTTTGTCACGTTTGAAGCAGCTCGTCATCGGCAAGAAGACACGCGCCGACCACCCTCAGGTGATGAATGCTTGTATCCGTCTCTACGCCGACGCTGCCAACGCACGCACCAAGATGGAAAACGGTTTTGACTTGACAGACTACGACAACCGTGTTCTTGAATTCGCGAAAGAATATTCCAACGACTTGCTCGCCATCGACGTCGACCTTAAGATCGAACAGATGCTCGACACAGCATGGAATCTCTTCGGCAAATACTTCACAAAATCAGAAGTATCCATCAAGAAAGAATTCATGGATCAATATTGGACAGGTAAAGAAGAATAATGGCAATAAAATTTCAATATAACAAAACATCGATGCAGCAGCTGGAGAAACAGCTGAAGATACGTGTGCGAACTCTTCCTACCATCAAGAGTAAGGAGTCTGCATTACGTCTTGAGGTGAAACGCTCGAAGGAAAAAGTCGAGGAGTTTGACCAGAGACTCGAGAGTATCTTACAGCAGTCTGGCGATATCTTGCGTCTGTGGGGCGAGTTCCAACCCGACCTCATCAGCATTGATGACGTGAGATTCAGCGTGAAGAAAATCGCTGGCGTCAACACTCCGGTCTATGAAGGTGCATCGTATAAGATAAAGGAATTCAGCGTATTCAATATGCCTGCATGGATATTAGACGGAATAGAATACATGAAGTCACTGATAGACATCACCTTGGAACGCGAATTCTGGGTACGTAAGATGGAGTTGCTCAGCAAGGCTAGAAAGAAGACCACACAGAAAGTGAACCTTTATGAAAAGGTGCAGATTCCAGGCTTCGAAGACGCCATCAGAAAGATCAAACGCGTCATGGAAGACGAAGAGAATCTCTCCAAAGCAGCTCAGAAGATAGTTAAAATGCGTCAAGAAAAGGAGGTTGAATTATGATTACCCCTATGACAAAATTGACGATGCTTATTTATCATCGCGACTACAAACAATTTCTCATCGACCTCCGCGAACACGGCGTAGTACACGTCCATGCCAAGAAAGAAACACTGCAGGACGAAGTCATGAAAGCCAAGATGGCGGAAGTGAAGCATATCAATAACGTAATTAAATTATTAAGTCAACAGTCAACAGTCAACAGTCAACAGACTTTGACAACTAAGTTTAGCAACGAAGAATTGATAGCTTTCATTGATGATAAATTCGCAGAGATAGATTCTATCCAACAGCAAATCGCTTCTTTGCAGAAAGAAGATAACGTTTATAATGTTTGGGGCGAGTTTCCTGAAGATAAAATCAAGCAAATCCAGAACAACAACTGGGACTTGAGATTCTTCAGCGTGCCTCAGAACAAATATGACGAGACTTGGGAACAAGAGTTCAACGCTTTCATAATTAATGAAATATCTGGATTCAAATACTTCACGACTCTCACATCTAAAGATAAAGAAGTAAACATTGAAGCAGAGAAATATCATTTCCCTTCATTGTCGAAGTCAGAGATAAAAGCTAAGATTGAAGAACTTACAACCAAACTTAACGAGACCAAGCAATATCTCAGCGAGATTTCTGAAGACGCCACCAAGAAACTCAACGAGTACAAAACCGCAGTTCAGGAAGACGCAGAATTCTATAAAGTCAGTGAAGCTGCTTCTTCATTGGCCGACGACAAAATCATGATGCTTGAAGGCTGGGTGCCAACAGAAATAGAAATCGCCACAATATCATGGCTTAAAGAAGAAGACGTTTACTTCGAAGCAACAGAACCAGAAAAAGGCGTCGACAACCCTCCTATCAAACTCAAGAACAGAAGATTCGCTAGATTATTCGAGATAATCGGCAATATGTATTCTATCCCGACATATTGGGAATTAGACATGACACCATTCTTCGCACCGTTCTTCGTGATGTTCTTCGGATTCTGCATGGGCGACCTCGGATACGGCGCATTGATATGTATCGTGACATTAGCCTTGATATTAAGCAAGAAACTCAAAGACATGGACAACATATTATGGCTCGGTTTCTTCTTAGGCCTTGGCACCGTCATCATGGGCACCATCAGCGGAACATTCTTCGGAGTGCCATTATTAGACATTGAAGGCATCCCTATCGTCGACAAACTCAAAGGTATCATGTTCCAGTCAGAAGGCATATACTCTGCGTTCTATGTATCATTAATAATAGGTGTATTCCAAATCCTATTCGGCATGTGTCTTAAAGTCATCAATATGACCAAATTATTCGGTTTCGGAGCTGCTATATCTACAATAGGATGGGTCATTATGCTCTTAGGTGGTATCGTCACATTCTTAATCGATGGCATTGGCGTTCCTTTCTACGCATGTCTTATCGTAGGAGCGGTATTGGTTTATCTCTTAAACGGACCTATCAACTCATTCGCAGCACCGTTCAAAAACATAGGTTCTGGTTTGTGGGACACATATAATATGGCGACAGGTCTCCTCGGCGACGTGCTCTCTTACATCAGACTATTCGCCCTCGGATTGTCTGGATCAATCTTAGGATTAGTATTCAACGACTTAGCAATGAACATGAAGCCTGACATTCCTGTACTCGGAACCATTGTGATGGTGTTGATATTATTATTCGGTCACACTATGAACATCGCTTTGTCTGCATTGAGTGCTTTCGTTCACCCTATGCGTCTGACATTCGTCGAATTCTACAAAAACTCAGGATTCGTCGGTGGAGCGAAAGAATATAAACCCTTTAGTAAAATTAACAAGTGACAATGTATAATTAACAATTAATTACAAAAGAATAATTAACAATAATAAATAAAAATTAACATTATGACAACAGCATTAGTATTAGCTTATGTAGGTATCGCTCTTATGATTGGTTTATGCGGTATCGGTAGTGCCCTCGGCGTGACATACGGTGGTAACGCAACAGTGGGCGCAATGAAAAAGAATGACGAAGCTTTCGGTAACTATTTGGTATTAAGCGCTATGCCTGGTACACAAGGTTTGTATGGTTTCTTAGGATTCTTCTTGTTACAAGGTGTTTTATCACCAGAAATCACAATGAACCAAGCATTGGCAGTATTCAGCTGCGGTTTATTCCTCGGCGTTGTCGGTTTGGTATCAGCTATCCGTCAAGGTCAGCTCTGCGCTAACGGCATCACTGCTATCGGTAATGGTCACGATGTGTTCGGTAAGACTTTGATCTTAGCAGCTTTCCCTGAACTTTACGCTATCATCGCTGTCGCTGCAACATTCTTGATTTCATCAGCGATATAATTAAGACTACAAGACAATTAAAAAAGTCGTCACTTGTTTAGTGGCGACTTTTTTTTGACTCAGACCTCTGACTCAAACTCTGACTCAGACTTTTGACTTTTGACCTTTGACCTTTGACCTTTGACAGATGATAAGCAAACGCCAGACTTGCTAGTAAAACGACTCCGCTTCCTATAGGAACGCTCTTTATCTCCAACTTTGCATCAGGATCCGATTTAGCATAACTGTCATATAATTTATATTCAGTGTTTTCTGTCGTTGATTTAAAAAAGAAAGCATCGTTTCCTTGAGCCAACATTCTACAACATAATGCCGAAACCAGCACTAATAATAACACAAACTTTTTCATCTCTTTTAATTTATCAGACAAACATCAATCGAATGACATTGTTGACAAACCCAATGTGAAAAAGATGTTAAAAAAAAGACGCCACAGGGTGACGTCTCTACGATACTGATATTGGACGCGATAAATCACGTCCCTACAATTGTTAACTGTTTATTGTAAAAACCTCTCCTGGTTCTGGTATCACAACATCTTTGAAGCCAGCTTTCTTCAGCACCTCGCTATATGGCACTTGTGCTTCGTAGTCGCCGTGAACGACGAACACTTTCTTCACCTTATCTGGATTCTGGCAGCGAAGATATTCTTCCATTTCTTTATAGTCGGCATGACCGCTGAAGGCATCGATGCTGAACACTTCCGCCTTAACACTATGAGGCATGCCGAAGATAGAGATCTCTTTCTCGCCTCTCAAGATACGAGCGCCGAGTGTCGTAGGTGCGCAATATCCGATAGCCAAAATTGAGTTCTTTGGATTGTCAATATTATTTGCGATATGATGCTTGACCCTGCCAGCTTCCATCATACCAGAAGCCGAAATGATGATACAAGCCTCATCCCTCCTATTCAAAGCCTTTGAATGATTTACATTAGTGATATATTTCAAAGTGCCAAAGCCGAATGGATCGTCGTCATGTTCAAGAACTTCTGCCACATCTTTATTAAACAAATCAAGATGCATACGGAAGATATTCGTCGCATTGACAGCCAAAGGGCTATCGACATAAACAGGAATGAACGGAAGTTTTTTCTCATTATAGAAATTATTCAAGATATAAACAATCTCTTGCGTACGTCCAATAGCAAACGATGGAATGATGAGTTTTCCTTTTTTCTCCACGCAAGTATGCTTGATAATTCTTAACAATTCATCTTCAGAAAGCTGTTTATTCTGATGCAATCTATCGCCGTAAGTACTTTCCACGATAAGATAATCACATTGAGGGAATGCATCTGGAGCACGAAGGAGATAGTTGTTATTACGGCCGATGTCGCCTGTATAACCGATGCGCGTCACTTCGCCGAACTCATCGATTTCTATTGTAGCAGCCGCACTGCCAAGAAGGTGACCTGTATTAGTGAACTTCACCTTTATATTATTATCGATGTGAAACTGTCTATTAAGAGGCACGCTGATAAATAATTCCATACAAGCATGAGCGTCTTTTTCTGTATATATAGGATCTACAGGTTTCAAGCCTTGACGTGCTCTTTTCTTATTGAACCAATGGGTATCGTTTTCTTGAATGAAACCGCTGTCTGGCAACATGATAGAACAAAGGTTACGTGTCGCTTGAGTACAAATAACCGAACCACGGAATCCTTGCTTATAGAAATAAGGTATCAAACCCGAATGGTCGACATGTGCGTGCGTAAGAATGATATGGTCAATCTCAGCAGGGTCAACCATAGTGTTACGGTTAAGGCTATCTGTTTCCAAGCCCTTACCTTGAAACATTCCGCAATCCAAAAGAATCTTCTTTCCATGACGAGTCGTGATGAGATGCTTGCTTCCTGTCACTTCTCTTGCTGCGCCTATAAACTTAATTTCCATATCATTATATTTTAAGTTATTTAATAACGTTATTATCAACACACAAATATAAAAAAGAAGAATGAAATTTCATAGCGATACTTGATGTTTTCAAAAAATATTTACATAAAAAAAGCAGAGCGATAAAATCACTCTGCTTTATGTTTTGACAATGTATCTTTTATCTTACCAAAACCTTGTTTACGCTCACCTCATTTCCTGTCCTTATTTCAAGGAAATAAATTCCGCTTGTAAGGTCTGAAACATTTATCTGTCCATTATCAACATTGACATTCTTAATCATTTGTCCTTGATAATTATAGATAACTGCATTGAAAGAATCGTTAACATCTACATAAATGACATCAGATGCTGGATTTGGATAGATGCTGATTCTGTTGACATTTATTTCATTCAAGCCCAAGACTTCAACTTTAACAGATACTGCTTCTGCCTTTGAATCATATTTCTTAGCAATGATGCTATAAGTATATGAACCATTTCCATTGACGGTATCTGTAAATGCTGTTTCAGTCACTAAAGCAATTTGTTCGTCATTACGCATCACGATGTATTCTCTTGCATTTTCGCTAGCGTCCCATGTCAACTTAACTTCAAAGTCATTTGTTTCAGCTCTGAGATTTGTTGCTGGTGACACAAAGCTAATGATGCTGAATGGAGGCAAGACGATATTATCCAAGAACACACAGTCATCAGCTTTTGGATCTGCAAGTCGTTTGTCATATCTCCATTTCAATGTGTGAGTTCCTTTTGCCAAAAGATAAGTGTATTGTTCCCAGTCTGTTGGTGTTGAGTTATTACCTCTCCACTCTTCTACTTTCTTATCATCGACGTAGAATTCTAACTTAGCGTAATAATCGCATGATCTCTTATGATAGAAACTGATTTCTTCATCTTCGACCAATTCAACAGTGATAAACATTGAAGAGTTCTTTTGGTCTTTTTCAAGATTGTCAGCTATCTTACCAGATCTTGCGCTATATGTGCCTTCGTAAGCATTTTCGCAGATAAACCAATCTGATGCACCTTCAAACTGCCAGTCAGCTTTAGAGAAATCGCCTGTTTCAAAGTCTTCCAAAGCCTGAGCCACCTTGATATAATAAGCTGTTGATATTTCATATGCGCCAGCTGCCACATTGCATGCGACCTCATATTTTGTACCTGCAGGAGCGTTAGCATCCACGTCGAAGAAAGCAACGATTTCCAACACTTCGCCTGGCTGCAATGTTTCTGCACCTTCCATTTCTTCTGGGAATACGATATCTGAAGAACTGCTTGTCATTTCTGCTATAACATCACGAGCATCGCTGTGGCCAACATTTTTCACTGCAATATACAAGACATCGCTTGAACCTGGCATTATCATCTTATTCTTAATGAAGATAGTGTCGATTTCAAAACTTGGAGCATTGGCAACGACTGTGAATGAAGTGCTCCATGACTCTTCGCCAGAAACGCATCTCACATCGAATTCCAACTCTTCCTGATCTGGAATATTGTCTGCGACATTGAATTTAAACACGCCTTCTATCGTTGACACTTCTTCAACAGCCATTGCTGCTACTGTTGCCTTTGATTCTGTCACAGTGACATAATCGCTCTTTGAAATAAGTTCAACTTCTATGTCAGAAGCTTCGCTGACACCGATATTTTTAATGCTTAAATCGAGATTGATTGTCTCGCCGTAATCCAATTGACCATCTGTTTCATTAAGTTCGTAGTCGTTGAAAATCAAGAAAGCATCTGTTGGTGTCTTCACTTCCACATCAATAATTTCTGTAACTTTATTATAAGCAACAACGACGAGTTTCATTGTACCTTCTTCTGTTATTTCTGGGAAAGTGAGATTTGCACGACCTTTTCTTATGTATGAAGAAGCGACGACTTCACCGTCTTTTGACAATGTAGCGATACCGAAATCAACGTCTGCATTAACAATATAGCTTGTCATTCCGACCATAAGATATGAAGAGCTGCAATAGACATCCATCTTTTCAGGGGCCTGTGTTCTGAGCATCATTGAAGGGTCACCGAAGAGAAGCCATGTGTTATGAGTATTGCCACGGTCTTCTGGACTCATATCGAGGATATACATATTACCATTCAAAGAAGCTCCGCCGAGAGTATGGCTGTAATCACCACTCCATTCTGTCAAGATAGCAATCATCTCATCTTGGCCATACATTGGAGGTTGCCATGGCTGTGAAATCCATGAGAACATACCGCCGATAGCACCGATAGGAGCACCTGTTGATGGGTTCATAGCACGCATCCATGATTCAGCGAAACATTCTTCAACATCGAATTGACCATTTCTACATGATGATGTCCAGATGAATGGCAACATATAATCGTTTGTCAAGTTATGAACACATTTAGTATCGAAGTCACCCATAACCCATTTCTCCACTTCGCCGTGGTTACAATAGTTTGCGATACCAACGCCTTTGTTGAAATCAGCTGCATAGTCTTCTGCTTTTGGTTCATAGTCATTTACACCTTTATATCTTTGAGATATCTCTGTGTAAGTATAATTCATAAGTGTATCACGGATGAAATCAATATGTTGATAGTCTTTCTCGCCGAAGTGACCATAACCTTCTGTTGAGCCCATACCGATACCTCTTGACAACCAGGCTGCGTCTTCTTTTATATCACGTTCGTAATATATGATTCTATCGACTTGGTTTTGTGCGTCTTCAACATCTTTAACAGAAAGACGTCCGACCAATACTTCTTCGTAATTATCTTCACCTTCTAATCTTCCGTAATAGTTGTCAGATCTTGTATAATACTGCATACCATCAATAGTAACGATGATTTCATATGGAGGAAGATTATCATATTCACCTATTAAAAGTACGAATGTAAGGTTTGGATTTGAGTTATAATAATTTGATATATAAGTCTTCAAATCATCAAGAGTACCTGTCTCTGACACCAACGCCATTGTTGTTGGACGACCTGATATATTTTTCCATTCAACGAATTTCTCTACTGCTTCCTTATATTCATCAATACATACAACAAGCATCTCGCCTTCGTCTTCGATAAATTTATATCTTTCATTAACAGGATAGTTGATGAAACGACGTTGGTATGAAGCTGCCATTTCAGGAGAAACGACATTGCTTCGGCGTGTAGCTACTTTCTGATTCAATCCGTTGTCGCTCACTTTCTTGACTGAAAGACGGAGGTCTGTATAGACACGTAATGTCTTTGTTACAGGATTATAAGCATAAGGATAAACCATTAAGTTTTGTCCGCGGAAATCTCTTAAGATATAAGGGGCATCCAATGCGGCTGGCTGTGTTGGATAGAAGTCATCTTGTTGATAGACATCTCCATAGACATAAGGAACATCTTCTGGATTGATCTCACGGCTGAAGATACCTTTTGATGGAGCTACTTCTACATTGCCGAAATCGACGTATGATGACTTAACGATAGAAACCTTCATTTCTGCAGTATTGCCTATTATCATAGGTATTGGATACATTGGAAGGTCTGGTGCACCTGCTACAAGCATCGATGCCATATCTTCACCACTGATAACCATTTGATTTCCCAATTGTGTCTTGACTGCGTTTTGGAAGAAGCCAGCGACTTTAACATCAACCACGATTTCATCTTCTGATGATGAGACCAGATTTTCCTGGATTCTTACAGCAGCGCTTTTATTGACGCCAACCCATTCCTGGGCAATAAGTAAACCCGATGCAAACAACATCATCGTTACTAATAAAAATAATTTCTTCATCTTTTAAATATTTAAATCTTATTTAGTTAAAATAATTTTCTCAATCATCACATTATTATTTTCTCTTATCTCGAGGAAATAAACGCCTGAGGTCAAAGCTGATAAATCTATCTGTCCAGCATTTTTATATTTTTTCATAACGACTTGACCTTGATAGTTATATACTACAACATCAAATGAATTGTCACAATCAACATATATCATTCCTGAAGTAGGATTTGGATATAATGAGATGTTTTCCGATACAAACTCATTGATGTTTTCTGTTGATTTCTTATTAGGATCAAAGATCACGAATGAAGGTTCCGAATATGTCTCACCTTTCCTCGCAACAACACTGTAGGTAAAGATGCCTTCCGACACTGCTTCATAATATGCTGTTTCTATTTGTGTTGAGACTATTTCTCCGTCGCGTCTTACAATATATTCCTCTGCATTTTCACTTGCAGTCCATGTCAATGCGAGTCTATCATCTTCCTGCAATTTTGCCTTAAGGTCTGCGACAGCTTCAAATGGCGATATCACTGCGTGTGGAGGGAATGTGACCATGTCAATAGCAGCCCCGTCGTTGCCTTCCGATGTCTCGTCATCTTTAACATATCTCCATTCTATGGTGTGTTTGCCTTTTGACAATTTATATGAATAAACGTCCCAATCCACTTCGCCAGACCATCTCTCTCTTTCTCTACTATCAACGACAAAAGCCAAATAGTCAGCGTCTTGTTCTGAAGACACTTTTCTGTAAAACTTCAAATCTCCAGAAGCCTGCACATCTATTTCTATCTTTAACATAGAATATTTGCCATGGCCTATTATCGCCGACTTCGCACAATACAAGCCTTCGTAAGGGCTGGTGTTATCTATAACCCAAGGGTTATTCGCTAATACCCAATCGTAAGTAGTAAAATCACCTGTTTCAAAATCATCTGCTATTGAACCTATCACGAGTTCATATTTAGATTTAAACACATTATATTTTGAACTTACTGAATAAACCACTTCATACACCGATGATAATTCTGCTGATGATGACACGGTGAAGTCTGTCGTAACGAAGAATGTCTCACCCGCTGCCACTTCATCAGTGCGAATTGTTGTATTTGCGAATTCTATATCAGAAGAACCTATGAATAGTTCTGTCAAGACATCATAAGCTGTACTATTTCCGATATTATCAAATGCAAGTTTCAATGTAGCCGTCTCGCCTGGATTCACCATAGTGTTTGGAAGTATGCTGATTTCGTTCAAGACAAATTCAGGTGCATAAGCTTCTATGTTAAAACTTGTTTGATATGTACCTATTTCATCGGTGCTAGTCAAGATGAAACTAATCTTCTCATTATTAGGAACATCGGCTCCCACATAGAAACGGAATGCTTTTTCCAGGCTTATCAATTCTTCAACATCTATGCTTGTTATTATCTCTGTGCTGTCTATCACTTCAATATATTCAGATGCTGTTGATAATGTCAATGTTACGTTATCAGTTTTTTCAACGCCAATATTTTTAACGTTCAAGCTAAGGTCGATGTATTCATTGCAATCCACCTGTGCGTCTTCTTGGTTGATATTGAAAGAATCGACTATGATATATGCGCCTGTTGCTGGCAATATGTTTATATCTATTATTTCAGTCACCTTGTTATATCCGACCACCACTATCTTGGCCTTGCCTGCTTCGCTTAGTTCTGGGAATGTGAGATTAGCTGTTCCATTTTCCACATAAGCCGATGCGATCACTTTATCATCCATCGACAATGTAGCGATGCCGAAGTCGGTATCAGCATTGACTGCCAATGATGTCATACCTGTATTCAATGTTGATGGTACAGCACTGACATTCATTCTCTTAGGAGCTTCTGTTCTGAGCATCATTGATGGGTCGCCGAAGAGAATCCATGTGTTGTGTGTCTCTTCACCCAACTCGTCTTTAAACATATCCAACACATACATATTTCCGTTGCATGATGCTCCGCCGAGTGTATGTCTGTAGCCTTCACGCCATTCTGACAATATAGCCACCATCTCATCCTGTCCATACATAGGAGGACGCCATGGTTGCAATATTGTAGAGAACATACCACCGATAGCACCTGTTGGCGCTCCTGTTTCTGGGTTTTTCGCGCTCATCCATGCCTCTGCAAAACATTCGTCTATGTTAAAACATCCATTGTCGCATGCCACAGACCAGATGAACGGCAACTTATAGTCGTTTGTCAACTGATGTACATGGTCATTGGAAAATTCTGTCACCACCCAACTAGTAATTGTTCCGTGGTTACAATAATTTATGATACCCACTCCTTCATTAAATCTGTTGACCAAGTCGTCTGCTGTTGGCGCATTGACTTTATCATAATGTTGAGAAACGTTGGTGTAAGTATAATTTAATAAGGTGTCACGAATGAAATCCATATGTTCATAGTCATATTCGTTGAAGTGACCTGTGCCTTCCTTCGCAGCTATGCCAGCGCCATTAGAAAGCCATGTTGCTGTTTCATCAATATCACGTTCGTAATATATAATCTTATTGATTTGGTTTTCAAGATCTTCAACATTCTTGACAGAAAGACGACCTACAAATACTTCTTCATAAAAGTCATCTCCTTCCAACATACCGAAATAGTTATCTGAACGACCAGAATTCATCAGATGTGCAGGGATATCTAGATGTTCTCCCACCAAAAGCACATATGATAATTTTGGATTATTCTTATAATATTCAGCCAGATACTGTTTAAGTTTATCATCACTTCCTGTCGATGATGATGCCACCATCTTTGTCGGACGACCAGATATGTTTTTCCAATCTATAAAAGTCTGAATTGCCTGCATATATTTATCTGCACAAACAACAAGCATTTCACCCTCGTCAATCAGAAGCGCTCTGCTGTCATTGTCATAATTGATGAAACGACGTTTATATGCAGCATCGAATTCTGATGTTATAGTATTGTTTTTTCTATAACTAACCTTTTGATTAATACCATTTTCGCTTACCTTATTCACTGCGAGGCGCAAGTATGTATAAACGCGTAATGTCTTTGTCACTGGATTATACGCATAAGGATAGACCAGCATATTTTGTCCGCGGAAATCTCTTATCACATAAGGATTTTCCAAACTTGCCTGTTGTGCCGGAAAGAATGCATCTTGTTGATAGACGTCACCATAAGTATATGGCACATCATCAGGATTTATGTCACGGCTGAAATCGCCTTTTGACGGAGCGACTTCTACATTCTCAAAATCGACATATTCTGACTTAAGCACAGACACATTCATCTCAGCCTTGTCTCCAATTATCATTGATATAGGATACAAAGGAAGATCTGGAGCGCCAGCGACAAGCATCGATGCCATATCATCAGCGCTGACTATCATCTGCTCGCCTCTTGGTGTCATCACCATTTCCTTGAAGAAACCTCCGACTTTAACATCAACGATTATCTCTTCTTCCGACGAAGAGACAAGACGTTCTTGTATCTTCATCGGAGTATCAGCATTAACGCCAACCCATTCTTGTGCGCCAAGGCCTATAACATTAAATAAAAACAGTACTAATATTAGAGTAAATTTTCTCATCATCAATTATTTAACTCATTTAACCACGACTTTTTCTATCATAACATTATGACCTTCTCTTATTTCAACGAAATAGATTCCTGTCGATAAGTTTGATAAATCTATCTGTCCATCATTATTATATTTTCTCATAACGACTTGACCTTGATAGTTATACACTACAGCGTCGAATGCATTATCGAGTTCTATATAAACTATTCCTGATGTTGGATTTGGATATAATGCTACAGTCTTTTCTTCAACACTGATAACACTTTCTTCCGTTTGCTTGTTTGAATCGACAACTATGAATGCTGGTGCTGAATAGTTATCACCATTTTTAGCCACGACGGAATATGTCACGATACCATCGACCATGCTTTCGTTGAATGATGCTGATGTTTGTGTAGCGACTATTTCGCCATCGCGTCTTACTATATATTCCTCAGCATTTTCAACAGTTTTCCATGTCAATGTAAGGTTTCCATCTTGGATATTATATTTCAAATTCGACACGGCTTTAAGCATTTTAACGACGCTTACTGGAGGGAAGCAAATATCATCAATGTAAGCTCTGTCTTCACCTTCACTTCCTGATGTATCTTTTCTATATCTCCATTCCAAAGCATAAGTGCCTTTCTTAAGATTCTTAGTATGTTGTGTCCAATCAATTTCACCTGACCATTTTTGTTCTAACAATGAATTGATATAGAACTCAAGCAAATCGTAACCATCTTCTGTAGATGTCTTCACATAGAATGTCAATGGTCCATCAGCCAACACTTCCAATTGAATTTTCAATTTAGCATATTGGTTATTATTGACCATATCGCTCTTCGCGCAGTATTTTCCTTCATAAGCATTGACGCTGTCAATAACCCATTTTGCGCTAGAATTGTTGTTGCCTTCAATTTTCCATTCGTTTGCTGTGAAGTCGCCTGTTTCAAAGTTTTCTCCTAACAAACCAGCCTTCAGTTCATAGCTCTGTTTGCATGATGTATAATCAGCAGTGGCTGAACAAATTACTTCAAAGACAGAACCTACTTCAACAGAAGATGAAATTGTAAAGTCAGCTGTAGCTGTAAATGTCTCGCCAGCAGCGACTTCTTCTGTTATCATTGAAACATTCTCAAATTCTACATCTGCAGAACTGCTGAATACTTCTGCAACTACATTATATGCTGTTGCACCGCCGACATTAGCGAATGTCATTTCCAATGTAGAAGTTTCACCTGGTTGAGCGATCTTGCCTGCGAGTACATTAATACCACTAACTTCAAATGATGGAGCATAGGCATAAGTATAGAATGTTGTTTCCCATGTACTATTTCCATCGGAGCAAGTAACGACGAATTCTATCTTTGTTCCATTAGGGACATCAGGTTTCACTTCTACAGTAAATGCATTATCAAGTTGTATTGTCTCTTCTGATTGTATTGTTGCTATCTTAACATTATTTTTTGTTACATTAATGTATTTAGAATCAGAGCTAAGTTTCACATTTACATCTGTTGTTGGCTGTAATCCGATGTTTTTAACGCTCATAGTGACATCAAGTGTTTCACCATAATCAAGGCGTTGATTATCATCGAGGAATTCATGACCAGCGTATATTATATAAGGATTATCTGCTGGCACGACTTCAAGTTCTTTTATTTCAGTGATTCTATTATAACCTATCACTACCAACTTTGCTGTTTCTTCTTTGATTAAAGGGTCGAAAGTGAGTTCAGCGACGCCGTCTATCACTGGTGCTGAAGCTATCGCAGTGCCATTCAACGATAATGTAGCGATACCATAGTCAGCTTCTGCGCCTACTGTCAACGATGTCATTCCTATAAACAGTTCTTGTTGTGGGACAGTGACGTTCAATGGCTTAGGAACATCTGTTCTAACCATCATTGATGGATCGCCGAAGAGAAGCCATGTGTCGTGAGTTCTTGGACCATCAAATGGATCCATGTCCATCATAAACATATTGCCGTTACATGATGCGCCAGCGAGTGTGTGCTTGTAGCCGTCACGCCATTCTGTCAAGATTGCATTCATTTCATCTTGGCCATACATTGGAGGCTGCCATGGCTGTGAAATCCATGAGAACATACCGCCGATACCGCCTGTCAATCCGCCTGTTGATGGATTAACAGCACGCATCCAAGCTTCACCGAAGCATTCATCAAAGTCGAACTCTCCATTATTACAAGCAACAGACCATATTATTGGCAACATATAATCATTTGTCAATCTGTGAACCTCGTTTATTGAGAAGTCAGCAACAGCCCAGCTGGTAGGCGTTCCATGGTTACAATAGTTTATCAGACCCAAGCCTTTGCTATAATCAACAATCATAGCTGGAGCTGCAGGATTATTGACATCTGCATAATATTGTGAGACTTTTGTATATGTGTAATTCAACAATGTATCACGAATGAAATCCATATGCTGATAATCGATTTCACCATAATGGCCTTCGCCTTCATTGGCCGCCACACCTGAAGCTATCGTAAGCCAAGTAGCGCTTGCATCAATATCACGTTCATAGTAAATGACCTTATTGACTTGATTAACAGCGTCGCTTACTGAATTAACAGGCAGACGACCTACGAGAACTTCTTCATATTTATCATCACCTTCCAACATACCGAAATAGTTGTCAGACTTACCGCCACTAATAGCAAATGGAGGAATATCGATATGTTCACCAACCAAAAGAAGATAAACCAATTCTGGATGTTCATTATAATAGTTTTGAATATAAGTCTTCAAATCGATACCTGTCTTTGACATAGCAACCATTGTTGTTGGACGACCTGAAATGTTTTTCCATTCCACCAATGGCTCAACAGCTTCCAAATATTTGTCAGCACAAACTATCAGCATCTCACCTTCATCTTCAACAAATGTATATCTCTCATTAGTTGGATAATTGATGAAACGACGTTTGTATGAAGCATTGACTTCTGGATCCACAACATTGCTTCTCTTGCGACTAACTTTTTGATTTACGCCATTGTCACTGACCTTCTTTGATTCTATTCTAAGGTATGTATAAACACGCAATGTCTTTGTCACAGGATTATAAGCATAAGGATAAACCATCAAATTCTGGCCACGATAGTCACGAAGGATATAAGGATCACCGAGAACTGCTTGTTGAGCAGGATAGAAAGCATCTTCCTTATACATTTCACCATAAGTGTAAGGGACATCGGCTGGATTTATCTGACGGCTGAAGTTACCTTTTGAAGGAGCCACCTCAATATTTTCTATATCAACATATTCAGACTTGACTACAGACACTTCCATCTCAGCATTGTCACCAACAATCATTGAGATAGGATACATAGGAAGGTTTGGTGCGCCTTTTATTGGCATATATGCCATTCCTTCTCCACTGATAACCAATTGTTCACCTTGTGGAGTCTTTACACCTGATTTATAAAAACCGCCTATCTTAACGTCAACAACGATTTTCTTCTCTGATGAAGAAATCAAGGTCTCTTGTATTTTTGTCGAAGAACTTTTAGTAACTCCAACCCATTCTTGTGCATTGACAGTCAATACAAACAAAAAAGATACTATTGCTAAAAAAGTCTTTTTCATATCTATGATCATTAATTGAAAAAGGGTAAAACATCGTTTCGCCCTTTTTATTTACAATTTTATTGAATTATTACTTTATTGATTGACATTTCTCCATCAGCTACAAGCTTCAAGAAATAAATTCCATTGTTGATATTTTCAACAGATATAGAATTATCTCCTGCCAAAACGCCTTTGAGCACAACTTGTCCTAAATTGTTTATCAATTGATATTCACATCTCTGAGCATTCACGTCGATGTTAATAACATCTTTTGCAGGATTTGGATATATCTTCAACTCCATATTGTCGGCAAACTCATTCACGCTTTCACCACTGAAACAATCTGCGACAAACTCATGGTTGACACCTTCCTTAATATTTTTTCCTGAATCATAAATCTGTTCGCCATCTTTATATTCAATGATGTAAGAACATTCGTAGCTATTATATTTTTCTTTGATGAATGACACAGTAACAGTTGTACCTACAACTACACCGATTTCTTTAATATATTCAGCTCCATCAAATATTGACAATGTATCTGCAGGAGTATCATCGCTATATTTAATCTCAATAGCTGATTTACCCCAGCCATCGCCATAGCTGTCTTTCAATGTAAACACAAGCATACATAAGTTCTTCAATACATATGAACCTTCTGAATGGATATCATTATCGGCAACGAAAGCGAATTCTACTGGTATTCTTTCTTCTATTGTACAAGATTCGTCGATTGTCACTTCAAACTCGAATGATGCGACACTGTCGACTGCTATTGTTCCGACTTCACTTGTCGTATTTTTGAATGTGATATATTCATTTGATGACGATGCTGTAACTACAGCATTGACTGCCTGGTAATGACCGACATTCTTGAAATTAGCACGAAGTGTGTATGTTCCGCCTGGAACATATTCGCCTTCCCAATCAACGCCTTGATATTCAATAACAGGATCATTGACATTGATTGCTATTCTATTAAGCCATTCCAATGTATCGTATTCTATCTTAGCATCTACAACAATAACATCCAAATCTCCGAGGCTCTTGTCAAGAACAAATGTAAACTCATCGACCAAATCAAGTGTTGCGCTGCCTTCCAATGTTGTGAATACTGCTTCATTATCTATAAATGACAAATATTCTGATTCGCTTGTCAATGTAACTTTAGCTTCACCGGCAACAGGGTCATTACCGACGTTTCTTACTGTCAAGGTCATTTTGTTTTCCTGATTTACAGGATAATTTTCTGGAGTATAAGAATAGACTGACAAGTAAGGGCCTTCTGTTGGCAATGCGAGGACAGACTTGACATATGGAATACGTTGTGGATGTGTGACTGTAATTGTCACATTACCGTCTGTCACAACAGGAGTGATTGGCACATCTATAGAGCCAGACTTACCTACGACTGCTGTTCCCAACAATACGCCGTCTTTAGTGATTGCCACATATGATGAAGGATCTGCGAATACTGTATAGAAATCCAATCCCATATTAAGCACTTCAGAATGAGAGACTGTATTTTGAGTTGGAGTTGTACGATATGGCATCACAGTGCCATCACCTATTGTATGATAAGCCTCCCAATAATACAAGAGTTCTATTCCATTTGTTGTTTCATAAGCTCCAGCATGAGCGTTTGTCACAGAAAGATTTCCTACGAAAGGAACTGATGACAAAGCATTGTAGACATTGTCTTTCCAGAACATTTCATAGAATCCCTCTTCTGTCTGTGTTGGATTTGGCATTTTTTTAAATACAGTTGTTGCACCTACTGCGAAATAATAGTCTTCATTCCAGTAAGTCACAGGGCATGAACCGATATATCCCCATGCGCCTTTTTCGTCTGCTCTAACAAATGCCTCAGCCAAACAAGGACCATTAATCGAACCCCAGTCACCTGTAAGACAGCAGTTTCCGATAGCCCAGAAGTATTTATCTTTATTTGTAAGAGTCAAGACATCGTCTGTATCAAAAGCTGGATCAACCCAACCTGCCTCAACACCATGAGCTGTATAGTTCACGAAACCAACGCCTGTGTTCATATTATCGTAACAGCCGTTGTATGTGTTTGTGTACTTGTACACATTATTCATTCCGTTGCTTTGGTTGAAATAATAGTTTGTTGCGTAATTAACAGCAGGTGTTCCATACATAGGGTTATTCCAATCGTCAACACCAGCTACGAACAATGCATTACCTAAGTAAGAAGGATCTGGCATTGTATATTGTTCATATTGAAGAACCTTTTCGACAAGAGACTCTAATTCTTCAACAGTCTCACAGCTCATACGGCTATAATAGATATCTGGGAAATAATCACCGTCTACGCTTGCATAGTACAAGTCTGTAACCAAATTGGTCACCTGTCCTTTTGCCAAGCTAGGAGCTACTCTATTCTCATCACCGACGATAACAAGGAAAGATGGTCTCACTGCGTCATATTGTTCTTTGACATAAGACTTGATAACTGACGACGATGTTGTTGATTCAACATATTTCACATCAATATGAAAACCTTTTTGGGTTTTCCATTCAAGCCATGGCTGGAGAGCTTCTTCAAACATTGTGTTTGCTACAACAGTCATATATACTGGAGCTTTATATAAATCAGGATGTTCATCAAAAACATCAGCGACTACTGTAGAATTAAACAACTGTTTGTAAACCACATTGAAATAAGGGCTGTATGAATCAAGTAACACTTTCTCTGCCAATGCCACATCAGCATTTTCAAAACCGACTTCAATGTTAATGTCGTTATAAACACGGATTGTGTTGTTTGCTGGATTATAACTAACTGGTTCTATTTGCAAAGATGCGATCTGTACGCCACGCATAGCTCCGAGCAATTCCACTTCTACACCAGGAGTGTTGTTGAAAGATCTTGTCTTGTATGCATCTTCATTATACTGCAAAACGACATCTTCAATTTTTGTGTCTTTGCTATAAGAAGGCTGTTGTGGATAAACCCTCTCGATTCCATAATCGCTGAGTACATAATCCGATGTAGTATAGCTTACAACCTTAACAGATGGCGTTGCACCATAAGGAACAGCTATCAATTTCTTTGTAACTGGCAATGATGGAGCACCGATTTCACCGCTCGCAACAGCATCAGCAAGGATGATTCTTGAGAAATTTCCAAATTCAGTTTCAACAAGTTCAGATTCGATTGCATTGTAAGAGAATGTAGCTTCAAAACCATTCAACGACGATTCTTTCAGTTGTGTTGTTCCTCTGAAATCAGATTTCAGTTCAATACGACCTTGTGCGAAAAGGCTCATATTTAGCGACATAGCCAAACACAAAATCATAACTTTCTGAAAAATAGAGATTTGCATTTTTTTCATTTGAGATAAGTTTTGTTATATTTTTAAATTTATTTCACAAATAATAAGCTTACAAATTTACGATTTTTTCGCTTATATTTTTAAGGTATTCCAACATTTTTTAGAATAAAAAAATAAAGAAGACATCGCGCGTCTTCTTTACCTATAACTTTATAATTATCAATCTATTATAACGACTTTATCATCGCTTCAAGATTTTCCTATATTGATTACTATCATTCAGTATTTCCACTGCTTTTTTCACCACCTTATCATCCTGCAAAACCACCTGATAATAATTTTCCATATTCCACTCGTTACGAGCTATCAATGCTTTCAGTTGCAGCTTAATGAGAGGAGCCGAACGCTCAAACTGTTCATCGTTCCATGTCACGCCGCCATTTTCAGCAAACTTCCTAAAGTCATCAATCATTGAATCCGTGACTTCAAACTCTTTGTTATATGTATCAAAATCAGTATATTGATCTAATATTTCATCTCTATGTTCCAAGACATATTCCAAAGTAAAGCGATTCAAAATTCCCTTTCTGACTAAATCGGTATACAATTTCGTTGAATACGATGTATCGACTGGCATAAAGATATCAGGCATAATGCCACCTCCGCCATACACCGTCCTACCACTCAGCAATGTAGAATATTTCAGAGAATCAGGGAATTTGATGCTATCTGCGTGATAGAATTCGCCATGACTCATTCGCTTTGTCATCTCCTTAAAATAATCCTCCGAACCTTTATCATAGGAACGCTGTATACATCTTCCTGTCGGAGTATAATATCTAGCTGTAGTGAGACGCACCACAGAGCCATCAGACAAGCTGAAAGGTCTCTGCACCAATCCCTTACCAAAAGAACGACGTCCGATCAAAACGCCTCTATCCCAATCCTGGACAGCACCGGAAACGATTTCGCTAGCCGAAGCAGAGCCTTCATCTATCAAAACCACAAGTTTGCCATCAGAAAACTCTCCGTTATGATCAGTTTTGAAAACTTGTTTCTTGCTCTTATCACCTTCAGTAAAAACAATAGTCAGATCTTTTTTGAGAAACTTATTACTCAAGGCAGTCGCCACATTGAGAAAGCCTCCGTTGTTTCCTCTTAAGTCAAGAATCAACGACTTCATCTTCTGTGATTTAAGCTTATCAAGAGCAGCGTCGAACTCATCCATCGTCGTCTTTGCAAAACGATCCAACTTAATATAGCCGACATTTTTATCAAGCATAAAAGACGCATCGATGCTATTCAATGGTATCTTATCTCTAACAACATCAAAATCAATCAATTCCTTGTTGTTTCCTCGTTTTATCCCAAGAGTAACTTTCGTACCTTTCTTTCCTCTCAGATGTTTAGAAACATATTCATTATTAACCTTTTTGCCGAAAGCATCTTCACCATCTATCGTTACAATCTTATCGCCAGCCATAATACCAACCTTATCAGAAGGTCCGCCAGGCACTGGAGAAACAACCAAAATCGTGTCATGAAATATCTGGAACGTAACGCCTATACCTTCGAAACTACCTTCCAAAGGCTCGTTTGCCTTTTCAACATCTTTTTTGGATATATAAGCAGAATGAGGATCCAGCTCCTTGAGTATCGTCACAATAGCCTCTTCTGTAAGCTTCTCGAAATCAGCAGTATCGACATAAAAATTATTAACTAAATAATAAATTGAAGACAACTTCTGCAAAGCCGCCTTTGAATCCATTTTCGTATTATGTCCTTTATCTTGAGCGCATAACAAAGACTGCACGCCAATAAAAGCAAACAACAACAATAACTTAAAATATTTCATACTTTTTCTGTTTTCAACAACCCTAAAAATCAATTGTTCATTCATCACTGTCTAATAACATCAAAATGATTATCTTCATACAACCTAATGATTGTCGATGCTTTAGGTTTTGTCAATACATCGTGATACAATTGTACCACATAATCCACTGATGACTTAATCTGATCTGTTATTTCCACATATATAGACGGAGCCTTATCACCTGCGAGGTTTGCCGATGTAGATGTTATAGGACGTCCCAACTTATGAATCAAGGCCTTACAGAATTCGTTATCAACGACGCGAATACATATTGTACTATCGGCTGAAACGTTTTTAGCCAAGCCTTTCGATTCCGAATAAACAATGCTCAGCGGATTTTTGGCAGCCTTGATGATATCTGGTGCTATAGGAGGAAAGTTATTCACATAATCCTTTAACATTTCCACACTGTCAACAAGCACAATCAAACCCTTTCCTTTAGAGCGTTCCTTGACATTGTAAATCTTCTCAACAGCATCATAATTTGTAGCATCACAACCAATTCCCCAAATCGTATCTGTCGGATATATAATAACTTTACCCTCTTTCAATAATTCACAACATTTATTTACTTCTGCATCAAAATTACTCATAAAACAACATTTTTTATTTGCAACAAAAATAATTTTTTTTTGACAAATGGCAAATGGCAAAAGGGCAAAGTTTCTGAGTTTTTTACTAAATTTGCAACTTACTTAAAAACGAATCATGATATGTGGATATTTATCATTGCAATAACGATAGGCCTACTTTATGCCGGACTTTTGTACATCTCAAACAAAAGCCAACATTACGGCAAGACTTTGACTGCATTACTATTCACATTGAGATTCATCGTCGCAAGCGCACTTATCATACTTTTCTTCAACCCTTATATTAAAATGAAGAAAAAAACGATAGAGCCGTCAACCATAATCATCGCACAAGACAACTCCACATCATTGGTTCTCACGAAAGACTCGAGTTTTTACAAAAACGTATTCCCACTTGCACTTGACTCATTAATAAATAGTATCGCTAAAAGCCACACTGTCGACAAATATCTTTTCGGCAACAGCACCAGAGATTTTGACAGCATTGATTATCAAGACCATTACACCGATATCAGCGACGCATTAAATACTTTTAAGAAAAACTATTACAAGAAAAACGTAGGTGCGGCAATACTCCTATCCGACGGTATCTGCAACAAATCATATTTCCCAGAGCAAGACATCGAATCGTATCCATTCACGATTTATAGCGTAACACTCGGCGACACAACAAATTACCCCGACTTCCACATCAAGGACATTCATTACAACAAGACATCTCCTTCGAACACAGTCATTCCTATAAGAGTAACCGCAAACGCAAAAAACTGTCGCAATGAAATCATGAACATCAAACTTTTAGTTGACAATGAAATCTTTGAAGAAAAAGAAATCATCGTCAATTCAAACAGCTTCTCCAGTACAATCGACTTCAACATCAACTCAGGAGAAGAAGGTGTAAAACAAATTGACATACAAATAGATAATATAAAAAATGAGATTACGACGAATAACAATAAGAAACGTCTTTTCATTGATATAATCGACAAACAATACAAAGCCTTATTTTACGCTAAGTCACCACATCCTGATTTAGGAAGCCTCAGAAATATTTTAGGTGACAACTTTGAAATCGAAATGATTTTTTCCAACGAAGATTTTCCTGAGCCAAATGATTACGACATCATTTTCTTACATCAGATTCCATATTTAGGCATGGAAAACTACGACGATTTCTATAAAAAATTAAGCGCCACCAAAGAAACGCCTATCTTCCATATCATAGGAGAAGCATCCGACATTGAAAAATTCAATCAGATACAAACATCCATCGAATTAAGCAAAGGAGCCGTCAACAGCTCGCTCGACATAAAGCCGCATCACAACAATACTTTTAGCATCTTCAGTATTAACAATGAGTTAGTTAATGCAATCAATACATTCCCTCCTTTATCCTTGCCACACTGGGAATTTTCACACAAGGCCAATCACGAAGCCATTCTCAACATGAACATCAAAGATGTTTTGACACAGACACCACTGATGACTTTCAGTACAGACAACAGCGGAAGGAAAAACGCATTCCTTTTTGGAACCGGCATTTGGAGATGGAAACTATACGACTACCACAACAACAATGGATATGATAATTTTGAAGAATTGTTTTCAAAATCAGTGAAATATCTTTTGACAGAAAAAGATAAAGAACTAACCATCAACTACAAAGACGAATATTTAAATAATGAAGCCATCATTTTCACTGCTGAATTAAAGAACCCGAGCCAGGAACTCACCAATGACCCCGACTTAAGAATACGTATCACAAACAAACATTCAAAGAAGACATATCAATACGATTTTTCAAAGACCGACAAGTCGTATCGTTTAGATGTAAACTCACTACCAGAAGGCATTTACAATTTTATAGCAGAAGGAAAACTAGGAAAAACAACATATTCTGAAACAGGAAATTTCTCTATTGTAAGTATCGGCGCCGAAGCTCAGGATTTGGTCGCTAATTCACAAAGAATGAAACTTCTAGCTTCGTTAACAAATGGCAAGAATTTTCATGTCGACGAGTTAAACCAACTTGCAGAAACTATTGAAAATGACGATAGAATCACATCGATAATAAGAGAAGAGACAAATTATAAAGATTTAATCAATATGAAATTGATATTTTTTGTAATTTTATCGCTCGTTTCAATCGAATGGTTCTTGAGAAAAATGTTCGGAACATATTAAACAATTGACAGTTTACAATTTACAATTGTTGAGACACACAAAAGAATTATTATTAACAATAAAATATTAAAAAAATGAAAGTTGCAAAAAACACAGTTGTCACAATGACATACGTTTTACACCGTGAAACAGCTGACGGTGAAATCATCCAAGAAACAACAAAAGAACAACCATTCCAAGCTATCTTCGGCGCTGGCATGTTATTACCAAAATTCGAAGAAAACTTAGATGGTTTAGAACCAGGCGCAACATTCGGTTTCGCATTGACACCAGCAGAAGGTTACGGCGAACACAAAGCAGAAAACGTCCTTGACGTCAACAAAGAAATCTTCGTACAAGACGGTGTTTTCAATGAAACAATCTGCCAAGTTGGTGCAACAGTATGGTTCACAGACAACCACGGACAACCATTCCCAGGCAAAATCATGGAAATCGGTGAAACAACAGTTAAAGTTGACTTCAACCCAGAATTAGCAGGCGTTCCATTATATTTCACAGGCGAAATCTTAGACGTTCGCGAAGTTAACGAATCAGACTTCGGTGGCGGTTGCAGCGGCGGTCACTGTCACAATCAAAGCTGCTGTGACAGCTGCGGCGGCGGTTGCGGCGAATGATAAATATTCCAAGCAATAAATAAAAAGCGACTCGATTGAGTCGCTTTTTATTTTTCTATATTTGATTTAGAAGAGATACACAAAACCAAACGAAGCTATTTGGCGTGCGTTAGCCCCGAGCTTAAATTCATTAGTCACATCAACTGCTCCACTAGTATCAGTCACTCTTGTATGCATATAATTGAGGCTAAACAAACCTATTTCCGTAGTAAACAAAATATGAGGTGTAAATTTGTATGTCAAACCTGGAATCAAACGACCTCCCATAGAGAATCTCTTACCAGCATCAACGACTTCATTTTTATATTTTACATTTTCATCAGCAACACTAATAGGAATCTTAGCATCCACATACAATGTTATCTTTTCAAACTTAGCATATGCATAACGGAAGAATGGTCCAAAATCAAAAGTATTAGTAAAATCTTTGGACGAACCATCTTTTACTGAAGAATATGCATATCCCACACTAAGGCCAAAGCCATAACTTTTTCCAGGAATCATATAACCAACTGCAGGAGCAACTGAAAAACCATTTTCTTTCACCTTGTCGACTTCATTTTCTAAAAAAGCATATTTCAAGAATCCCCCCGAATGATAAGCACTTATAGAACCTGCTACGAAAAGCTGTGCATTAGAAACCAAAGATACTGCCACAAAAGCCAAAGCAATTAAAAACTTTTTCATAATTAAGATTTATTCACAAACCAATTAAATTTATAACTATCAACACGATACAATAGAAAACCAGATTCTATCATATTGAATTCAAGAGTTTGCAAAGGTCTCATAATTTTTCCAAATATGCAAATGTTTTTAAGACTACAAGACTACAAATTCTTTTGATGTTTGAAATATCTTATATAAAAGTCATCTTTTTAGACAGCAGCAAATAAATCCTACATTCCAAGCATCGTCGTCGTTTGCAATAATATTTATACATAAACAAAGCTGCTTGTGTTTGAAATGCATTATCAAAAGACAGACCTGCATTTATAAAATTTCTAATTACAACATTATCCTCAGCATCCATTTGTTCCAAATAACACATCGCCTTTTCCTTATAACTTTCCAAAGAATGATAATATCCATAATAGAACAGCATTGGCACTACTGCATTTATAACAATTGAATCAACTGCCGTCTTCCCTAACTTCTTCTTTACGCTACGCTTGGATATCTTATCAAACAAGAAATGATTATCCCAATAACCATTTATCTCCACATCAAAAAGATTCATTATTTCCTTCAAATCATTAGAATCTTTTATTTTAGAAAACATATTTCCATTCCTCATAATTATTCTGGTAATCTGCGCCAATCTTATTGTGGGGAAATTTGGCGGTCTGAGTCGAAGAAACTTCCAATTAGCGGCAGGCATGACCTTCAACCCAAACTTCGACTTAAGCACATGAAACTCACGCTTGAGAAGCGATGGGTATTCATCATTAAAATCAAAAACCAAAAAACCTGAACAACCAAATACCATGGACTCCACATAAAGATCATTATCAATATGTCTCAAAAGAACTTTTAAAGGCAATATCTTCGAAAGATACTCAAACGAATCATTATTTACCTTCAAGCCAAAATAACGCATAAGTCGCTGGTAGAAGACCTGTTCCCAATCAGAATTATTTTTCCTCAACTCAAAATCAAGAGTCTTACATTCTTTTTCCAGACATTCAACAAGCATTCTGTCGAGCCAGGACACAATAGTAAAACCTTGAACACCACCAATATATCCACCACAAGGAATCCAACTTTTAGAATTAACGAAGATCTTGTAATTATGAAACAAAGACTCATCAAACTTACCTTTAACTTCCAATGTCGGAATATTCAATAAATCTGTATCACATTCATACACAACATGAAGAACCACATTATTATAATTATCGTCATACTGATGCTTATGCTTAAACCAGTCAGATGCACGCACATGAATTTCAACCTGTCCCGCCCACAAGGTATTAGCTATTTTAATTCTAGCATTAAGATAATCAGCACCAGAATCATAGTTTCTATTCCCCACGGAGATCACAGATATCTCATCGCCATCTGTTGTTTTCAAATCAACATCAAGCAAGCGGTTTTCCCACAAATAATATAAGAATTCTTCTCGCATAATCCCGTCTCATAAACTTTGGACTTCAAAATTACAAAACCAGAATATGCTTTGTCAATAATTCAGGAAGGTATTTTTTAGTTTTTAACAATTTTTAACAAAAAAGAGGAAAATATTAAGATTTTATGTTAAAAATCATTAAGAATCAAGGTTTTTTACTTATTTTCAAACCATGTTTCAGGCATTTTCTTTAAATCTTTTAACATATAGATGAACACATATTTGGCAGGTGCGCCAGCACGTTCTATAGTTATCGTATCTGTCGGAATTATCTCCTTAAAATATGGCTTCAAATATTTATTAGGTTCATAATAATCAAAGCTTTCCGTCAAGAACCAATAATCGTTTCCCAATTCCAATCCACCTCTCTCCTTATTTATCCATGCATATTTATGAATAAATGACGGATCTCTAAACCCATACATATCAATTCCTAAAGGATATGCCACGTAATAATCTAAATTAGCCAATGGATACCAGTTCAATGCTATCATACCATCGTCTTCCGCCATCTCTCCGTTCTCAACTTTCTCTTTTCTAACCTCTTGAAACTCTGGTTTTATCTTACGCCAACCATACATATCAAGAGTAAAATCGCCCTCGCCATAACGCTGAACTGTTTTAGATCGTTCAGAAAAATTCAATGGGATAAAACCAGTTTTTATTTCCACAACACCAAATATCAATATAAAGGCTAAAACCGATAATGCCGCAACAATTGATTTTGGAATAACAAAAAAGTTATCCTTAACCTTATATTTATCAGAAAGATACGCTGCAACGACTACAAGCAACAAAACATAAGAAGGAGCCGTCCAATGCGGAAGAATTTCCCTTGTCAAAGAGAAAATCCAAAACAATATTATCAATGGAAGTGTCAAACACAAAAGCAGTCGTTTAGGCATATCTGGAATATATTCTTTTCCCTTAACCAATGCTATCAAAGCAATGATTACCAATACATAATTAATAGGATTATTATACAAAAGCTCACCTATCATTTCTGTCAAGAAATACTCCAGATGGAATTCACCGAAAAAGCCCACTCTATCGCCATGAAACGTAAAACTGATAAATTCATTATTTACATTCCACATCAACACAGGCAACATACAAGCCGCTGATATCAAAGCGGATAAATATAAGAATGGATTCTTAAACTCTTTTCTTGAATAAAAAATCACATATACTCCTATTCCAAGCCAAATAAATATCCCAGAATATTTCGATAACATCGCCAATCCTGCGAATAAGCCAGCCAAAAGCAAATGCTTGTTTTTTTCATTCTTGAAATATTTAACAAATTGTAAAACAGCAAGAAGAGTAAATGCAATCAATGGCGTATCCGGTAAAATAAAGATTCCCGTTATCACGAAAGCATAAGTCGATGCTGTATAGAGCAAGGCCGCATAAAAACCAGTCTGCTCATCTTTCACTTGTTTGCCGATAAGATAAATCAGATACGTATTGAGCGTCGTAAAGATTATTGATGGCAGACGCAAAAATAACTCACCAGAAAACAACAGATTACAGCTGAATAATTGTATAAACCAGCCCACCATCGGCGGATGGTCGAAATGACTCCAGTCTGGATAAAGAGCATAAGTCCAATAATAAACCTCATCATTGCCTAATTCAAGAACCGATGCGAAAACAGCTCTTATCAAAGCACTTACACTCAATAAAAGAATTAGATATTTATTTATATTTTGCTGTTTTATTCTCATTAAGATCTTGTTTTTTATTTGATAACAAACATTTCACCCAAAATATTATAACAAACATAAAATTTATCATAATTCACCATTTGCAAATCTTGTAAAACAGTTATAAAAACAAAGAAAAAAATCAACTTTTTCACAGATATTTTTCAAACTAATGAATTGTTATTTATGTTTTTTAAAAAATACTTTTAAAGGTGCAAATATATAGCAAAAATGGACTTTAACGAATCATATTTTTTTGTATTTTTGTAAAAACTTTAAAAATAAAAATATGGATTCAAATCCTAATGAAAATATAATAGAAAAAGTAACCAACAAAGAATATGAGTTTGGCTTTGTGACTGATATTGAGACAGATTTTGCGCCGAAAGGACTTAATGAAGACATCATCAGACTCATTTCAGCAAAGAAAGAAGAGCCGGCATGGTTACTTGAATTTCGTTTAAAAGCATATAGACATTGGTTGACGATGGAACAGCCTACTTGGGCACATCTCAACATCCCTCCTATTGACTATCAAGATATTATTTATTACGCAGCTCCTAAAAAGAAAAAAGAACTGCAAAGTCTAGATGAAGTAGACCCAGAATTGTTAGACACCTTCAACAAATTGGGAATCTCTTTGGACGAGCAAAAACGTCTCTCTGGCGTTGCCGTCGATGCTGTTATGGACAGCACTTCCGTCAAGACTACTTTCCAAGACACTTTGTCAAAACATGGAATCATTTTCATGTCGTTCAGCGAAGCCGTCAAACAATATCCTGATTTAGTTAAAAAATATTTAGGAACCGTCGTTCCTCATACCGACAACTTCTTCGCAGCATTGAACTCAGCTGTATTCAGCGATGGATCATTCTGCTACATTCCTAAAGGCGTACGTTGTCCACTTGAATTATCAACATATTTCCGTATCAATGCGGCTAACACCGGACAATTTGAACGTACACTCATCGTTGCAGAAGAAGGCGCATATGTCAGTTATATGGAAGGCTGCACTGCTCCACAACGCGATGAAAACCAGCTTCATGCTGCCATCGTGGAAATCATCGCAGAGACAGACGCCGAAGTTAAATATTCAACAGTACAAAACTGGTATCCAGGCGACAAAGACGGCAAAGGCGGTATTTACAACTTCGTCACAAAACGTGGCATCTGCCGCGGCGACCGCTCAAAAATATCTTGGACACAAGTCGAGACTGGTTCCGCAATAACTTGGAAATACCCAAGCTGTATCTTAAAAGGTGACTACACCACAGCAGAATTCTATTCAGTAGCTGTTACAAACAACTACCAACAAGCCGACACCGGAACCAAGATGATCCACTTAGGAAAAAACAGCAGAAGCACTATCATTTCAAAAGGTATTTCCGCTGGTCATAGTCAAAACAGCTACCGTGGCTTGGTCCGCATCGCTCCTAACGCAAGCAACTGCCGCAACTTCTCACAATGCGACTCCTTGCTCCTCGGCGACAAATGCGGCGCGCACACATGGCCTTACATACAATGCAACAACGACACCGCAATACTCGAACACGAGGCAACTACATCGAAGATTTCTGAAGACCAATTGTTCTATTGCAACCAAAGAGGCATCGATACCGAAAAAGCAATCGGCTTAATTGTCAATGGTTATGCAAAAGACGTCTTGAACAAACTTCCTATGGAATTCGCCGTTGAAGCACAAAAATTATTGTCAATCACATTGGAAGGCAGTGTCGGTTGATGTTTAAAAACTTAAAGAAAATTAATAGTTATGTTATTCGAAATAAAAAACTTACATGTCTCAGTTGCAGGCAAAGAAATATTAAAAGGTTTTAACTTAAGTGTCAATGAAGGTGAGATTCACGCCATCATGGGACCTAACGGAACTGGAAAAAGTACATTAGCAGCAGCCATTACAGGAAGAGAAGGCTACGAGATAACTGAAGGCGAGATTTGGTTTAAAGGCAAAAATATCATGGAGATGAGTCCAGCCGACCGCGCCAACGAAGGCATTTTCCTCAGCTTCCAATATCCTGTTGAAATCCCAGGCGTAAGTATCCAAAACTTCATGCGTACTGCAGTCAACGCAAAGCGTGAATATCAAGGACTTCCAAACATGCCAATGCCAGAATTCGTCAAGATGATGAAGGAAAAACAAGCGATGGTAGAAATCACTGCAAAGTTACAAAACCGCTACGTCAACGTTGGATTCTCTGGCGGTGAGAAAAAGAAAAACGAGATTTTCCAAATGGCGATGCTTGAACCACAACTCGCTATCCTTGACGAAACAGACTCTGGCCTCGACATCGATGCTTTGAGAATCGTCGCTAATGGCGTAAACCAACTTCATAGAGATGACAACGCTTTTATCGTAATCACTCACTATCAACGACTTCTTGACTATATAGTTCCAGATTTCGTTCATGTGATGTACGACGGACGCATCGTTAAGTCTGGCGACAAATCACTCGCATTAGAACTTGAAGAAAAAGGTTACGAATGGATTAAAGACACCATTCTTTAATATTTAATTTTGTAACTTATGGAAAATCAAGATAATATAAAAAATATGCAGAGCAAATTCATCGAATACGCAAACAATTCGATGGAAATGATTTCTGCCAACGACACTCCTAGAGTGAAACAATTACGTAATGAAGCTCTTAAGAGATTCACAGACAATGGTTTCCCTACAAAGAACATGGAGAAATGGCGTAATTCACATATGATAGAATGTGTCAATGAAGATTTTAATATTGATAAAATCGAAAGTAAAAAACACGATTTCTGCTGTGTAATTCGCGAATTAGATACTGAGGTCATTTCTATGACAAACGGTCAATTCTCTGAAGATGAAAGTCTTAGAGTTTTGGGAAACGGCATCATAATTGGCAGCACACGCAAAGCGATGCAAGAATATCCAGAATTATTTGAAAAATATTTTGGCACTTGTAACATCAACGATATCAATGGTTTTTACGACATTAACACTGCACTTTGGCAAGATGGTTTTTTCATCTACGCTCCTAAAAACACTATCGGAGAAAAGCCAATACAGATAATTAAAATCATTGATGAGGAAAACAATCCATTCATTCAGACACGCAACCTCATCATCGTTGAAAACAACGCACAATTGCAAATCATTGATTGTGATGATTCTATAAAAGAACAATCGAGTTTTGTAAATTCATACACTGAAATATTTATTGGAGAAAACGCTCAACTTGAAAATTACAAACTTCAAAACCTGAACGACAATTCTTCATTGTTAAATACAAATACAGCTAAGCAACTAGCGAACAGCAGATTACAGGCTCACACTATCAGTTTCAACGGTGGCAATATTCGCAACAACATACACGTTGACATTGACGGAGAAGGTTCAGAATGCAATCTTTACGGATTATACCTCGTTGACAAGACACAACACGTTGATAATCAAATCAAGGTAAATCATAACGTAGCTAATTGCAACAGTAACGAGAAATTCAAAGGCATACTCGACAACGAAGCGACTGCCGTATTCAACGGTCACGTTTATGTTGCATCTAACGCACAGAAAACCAACGCATATCAAAACAACAGCAATATCATTTTAACAGACAAAGCTAAGATAAACACATTGCCATTCCTTGAAATCTATGCCGACGACGTGAAATGTTCACATGGTTCATCAATCGGACAGTTAGACCAAGAAGCGATGTTTTATATGCAACAAAGAGGCATCAGCAAGGAAAACGCACGTATGCTTCTGATGTACGCTTTCGCTGCCGAGATAAGCAACAACATTGGCATTGAAGCACTTCGCGAACGTATCGACGATATGATAAAACGTCGTTTGAAAGGCGAGTTATCATCATGCGAAAACTGTGTATTCCAATGCAATACGCCTAAAGAATACGATTTCAAGATTGACTTAAGCAAGATATGATAAATAATTTTGACATAAACGAGATACGCCGACAATTTCCAATCTTAGACAGAAGCGTCTACGGAAAGCCATTGGTATATTTCGACAACGCCGCTACGACACAGAAGCCTCTTTGCGTAATTAAAAGAGAACGAGAATATTATCTCAACGAAAACTGCAACATACATCGTGGCGTTCATTATTTGAGTCAGGAAGCGACAGAGGCATACGAAAACGCTCGTAAGACCATCGCTTCATTCCTAAACGCAAAAGACTCTAATGAAATAATATTCACCAGAGGAACGACAGAGTCATTGAATCTTCTTGCGACAAGCCTCGGCAAACTGCTTGTCAATGAAGGTGATAAAGTTTTAGTATCAGCGATGGAGCACCATTCAAATATGGTTCCATGGCAACAGATGGTACAAGAGAAACAGGGCGAGCTCTTAGTCATTCCGATGGACAAAAACGGCATATTAGATTTAAACGCTTACGAAGAATTATTGAAGCAATCGCCTAAGATTGTCAGCATCGCTCACATCTCCAACACCTTAGCAACCATCAACCCTATCAAGGAGATGATTGCGATGGCACATAAATACGATATTCCTGTCATCATTGACGGAGCTCAATCCATCGCTCATCATATCATTGACGTTCAAGACCTTGACTGTGATTTCTTTGTATTTTCAGGACATAAGATGTATGCTCCTATGGGCATCGGCGGACTTTATGGCAAGATGGAATGGCTGGAAAAGATGCCACCTTATCAATATGGCGGTGAGATGGTCGACACCGTAAGTTTTGAAAAGACGACATTCAATAAAGTGCCATTCAAGTTTGAAGCAGGCACACCAAATGTCGGGGCAGCACTTGGACTTGAAGCAGCAGTGAAATTCATCCAAAGTCTTGATAGAAAAGCTGTTGAAGAATATGAAGAACATCTTTTGAATTATGCCGTAGAACATCTTTCAAAGATTGAAGGCATAAGATTCATCGGACAAGCCCCAAAGAGAAGCGGATTGGTTTCTTTCGTAATCGACGGAATCCACCCTTACGACTTAGGTACTATCATCGACAAAATGGGTGTAGCTGTAAGAACAGGACATCATTGCGCAGAACCAGTGATGACATTCTTCGAGATTCCTGGAACAGTAAGAGCTTCATTTGCAATGTATAACACAATAGAAGAAATCGACGTTTTCATTAAAGCTGTAGAAAAAGCAGCTAATATGTTAAGATAAAATTTAACACTATGACAATTAAAGAAATACAAGATTCTATAGTAGAAGAATTTTCAATGTTTGACGATTGGATGGACAGATATTCCATGTTGATTGAAATGGGTAAAGACTGTCCTATCATCGATGCTCAATATCGCAACGATAACTATCTCATCAACGGATGTCAGTCAAGAGTTTGGTTACACGCTAAGATGGAAGACGGAAAGGTATATTTCAGTGCAGACAGCGACGCCGTCATCACTAAAGGCATCATCAACTTGTTAATCAAAGTCTTATCAGGACAAACGCCCAAAGATATCGTTGAAGCAGACATGAGTTTCTTGGACGAGATCGGATTGAAAGAACACCTCTCACCTACCCGTTCCAACGGATTATTGAGCATGGTGAAGCAGATGATGTTATACGCAGAAGTTTTTAATAATAAAGTGTAAAGTGTAGAGTGTATGGTGTAGAGTAGTTGTAAGTGGAAAGTTATAAGTGGAAAGTTTATAAACATTAACAAGTACACTACAAATCTTCCCACTTTAAACTTTAAACTACTATAAACTCTAAACTCTCAACTATAAACTAAAAAAATGTGGGATATTTTTAAAAAGAAAGAACCAATGACAGCAGAAGAAAAAGAATTATTAAAAGAAAGAATCATAGCAGTTTTAGGAACTATTTACGATCCTGAGATTCCTGTTGATATATATAAATTAGGATTGATATACGAAGTTAATATTGACGACGAAGCCAACGTAAACATTTTAATGACGGTGACAGCTCCAAACTGTCCTGTAGCAGATCAGCTTCCAATGCATGTCAAGGAAAAAGTCGGCACTATGATGGGTGTCAAGAAATGCAAGGTTGAATTGACATTCGAGCCAGCATGGAATCCATCGATGATGACAGAAGAAGCACGTGCCGAATTAGGATTCGATGACGGATTCGGTTTAGGAGATTTGATGTATTGATTCAGAATTAAACGAAATAACCGTAAGGACGTGGCTTGCCGCGTCCTATTTTGTTTTATGGAACAAAAAAATCCCGATTTAAAAATCGGGATTTTTTATTCTAAAATTCTAGAATTCTAAATTTCTTACAAAGTGTCGTATGCATCAATCAAGTCTTTAGCAAAGCCGTAGAACATCTGAGCGACTGCTGTGAAGTCCATGTTGAGGTCTTTGCTTAAACCAATCATTTCTTTAAACATAGCGACGTTGTACCATTGCAAGCATTGGAATGCTCTGTGGAAGTGGAGGCGTTTCAACTCTTCACTTGTTGGTTTATGTCCGAGGTATGCTTCTAACAAGCTAAGAGCCTTATCGAAACCAGCGTTGCCGTAGCAAGCGATATCATAATAAGGGTCATTCATACCTGCAAATTCCCAGTCGAGGATATAAAGTTTATCGCCGTTGATAACCAAATTTGTTGGTTGATAGTCGCAATGACAAGGAACGTGTTTGATATCTTTATATGTGTCACGCATTTCATTCAAGCGATTGCGTAAGTCGATATATTCTTGTGGGTGAGTAAAACCTAAATCGATGCAATATTTTTCATAAGTATCGAGGCGGTCGAAAGCATTGTATTCATTGAATTGAATGTCGCTTTCATGCAATTGTTTCAAAGCCTTTGCAGACATCTCATTATAAGAAACGATGTCGGTGTTTGACATGATAGTACCTTCAACATAGAGAGCGAGTTTTTCACCAGTTCTCAATTCAACGTATTCAGTTACGTTATTGACACCAAGTTTATCTACTTTTTGAATGTTATCCCATTCCTCTTTTCTGTCAACAAAACGTTCTGCAAACTTACCAGGAACGCGATATGTATATTTGATACCTTGGCATTCTACTACGTATGTATAATTACTCATACCACCTTCGAGGCGTTTCAATATTTTAGCATCTGTAGCATTCATTAAGAGATTCACTCTTTTAACGATATAAGCTTCTATTTCCATTGTTTAGTTATTTAATTTATAGTTTATTAATTGTGCAAATGTAAAAAAATATGTAAAATAATTACATTTCCATGCAACATTTTTTTTGTAGATTTGCACACATCAAACAATGGGGGTTTAGCTCATCAGGTAGAGCGTCAGGTTCGCAATCTGAAGGCGGCCGGTTCGAGTCCGGTATCCTCCACAAATCATTATGGAGCGCCCCATTTCAAAGGCTCTGCTTCTTCAATGCTCTCTCCTTTACCACCAAGATACACCTGATTGCTCTTTATCCCTTCTGTAAACTCATATTTACCTTTTCTACATTCCAAAGTAACACTTTCTTTCGTCGGCAGTAGCGCAATCAAGGACTTCTTTCCGACATTACCTCTCACATTTATATAAGCCGAAGTATCATATTCGTATGTTTCTTCAAATACATAGTCTTCCGTCCATTTTATGGTATACGACTTCAGTCTCGCAGCACTTCCCTCCAGTTTCGTTACTCTCTCCAAGTCTAACAACGCCAATGAGATCATTGTTTTAAACGACTCTATCTCCAAGTCATAACTTATAGGAGCACCTTTTTCATTCACATTCTTTTTTACCTTTACCACTGCCTTCGCCAAATGATAATTTCCTAATTCATCTAAACTACCTGTCTGGCTATCAAATGAAATCTTCTTACCTATAATATTATTATCCATCACCTTCTTATTATAAGTGGTAACGTTAGATCCTCCATGACCATTATTTCCAAAATAATATATAGTACAAGAACTTTTGTCCGACAAAGCGTAAGTATAGACATTACCTTCAAACACCAACTTATCCATCTTCTCATTTACCTCCGCCTCCATTTCAAACATAATACCTAAATGTTGTGTATAGTATCCCATACTAACATCACAAAATTCAAGCGCATAAGGTACAGTAAGATACACGTATTCCTTTCCCATTTCATTACCCCAACTAATCTTACCAAAAGGAAATAAATCTGAAAAATCAGATCTCGAATTATCCAACGGAACTTCCAACCTAACAGGAACCATTTCTTCAGCACCAGAATCCACGTTGTCTTTCTTACATTGAACAAACAACAAAAGCGACGACATCATTATAAATATTATCTTTCTCATCGCTTCACCTCCTTTCTTCTTAATGCAAGATAAGATGTAGACATCACCATCAAGGCAACTAATCCATTTCCTACAGAAACGGTTCCCGTATTCATTTCCATATTATCAATATCAACTCCATAAAGCTGATATAGTCCCACATTAGGTGCAATGTATGACGCTCTTTCCCCTTCGGCATAACATTCATAATTAAAGAATCCGTCTGTTTGATGTTGTGCGTTGACATGTATAAAATAGAACATGCACAACACTAATGTTGTGATTTTTAGTTTCATAAATTTTATTTTTGGTTTGTTATTAAAATTACGTGGCAAAAATATAATGTCTTTTCCGAACAAAAAAGTTAAAAAATGTTAAAATCGATATTAGCATAAAAAAAATCGACACCAAAATGAAAATGATGTCGATTTCTCTTAATTTCTATTAACATTTCATATGAATGTCTTGAAATCTTCGTAATTTCTCTTCAATAAATTAGGTGTGTCCAAACCATAAGGACATCTGCTCTTACACAAATTGCATTGCAGACAGTTTTCTATTCTCTTCATTTTTTCTTTCCATTCGTCTGCGAGATAAACGCTATGCGGAGCACGACGCAAGAAAAGACTCATTCTTGCACAGTCGTTGATTTGAATTCCTGCAGGACACGGCATGCAATAACCGCAGCCTCTACAGAATTCTCCAGCGAGTTCTTCTCTGTCTTTCTTCACCTTTGCCCAACGTTCTTCTGTCATAACAGGAGGATTTTCCTGATAAGAGATAAACTCGTCAAGTTCTGATTCTCTCTGTATTCCCCAGATTGGAAGAACGTGTTCATATTGATTCAAGAAAGCGTATGCGCAAGCCGAATCGTTGATGAGACCTCCAGACAATGCTTTCATACAAACAAAACCGATTTCTCTTTCTTTACACATCTGAACAAGTTCAAGTTCTTTTTCAGAGCTGATATATGAGAATGGGAATTGTATGGTTTCGTAAAGACCTGATTCTATTGCTTCTTTTGCAATATGATGACGATGGTTTGTCAATCCGATATGCCTTATCAAACCTTTTTCTTTAGCTTCAAGCATAGCGTCATAAACGCCGCTCTCGTCACCTGGCTTCGGGCAAAATCCTGGATTATGGAATTGATATAAGTCAATGTAATCTGTCTTGAGTAATCCCAAACTTGTCTCAAGGTCTTTCCAAAATGCAGTCACATTAGTAGCGGCAGTCTTTGTTGCGATGATGACTTTGTCGCGAATATCGCTAAGGGCATAACCCATCTTCTCTTCGCTGTCGGTGTAGAATCGTGCGGTATCGAAATATGTTATTCCGTTATCAAATGCCTTGCGAAGCAGATACGCGGCGTCTTCTTTGGAAATACGCTGTATCGGCAAAGCACCGAAACCATTCTTGTTTACAACAAAACCTGTCTTACCTAATGTGACTGTCTGCATACCTATATTATAATTTACAATTGACAATTAGAATATCAATGAGATTAATACATATAACCAGTGTGCTGCGACTCCTGCGACGAGACCGCCTACAGTGTGAGCTAAGATAGCTTTTGATGTGAGGCTACGGAATCCGAGTGAGTCGAGCATAGCTGTGTGAGTACTGAGGTAACCGCTCCAGCACATACCCATTGCTGTGAAAACAGCGATAGCATTACCGTTGATGATACCTTCTTGTATGAAACGTGGGATGAGACCGAGAGCTGCACCAACAGCACCGAGGGCTGTGATTGGGAATGCAACTAATTGTGGGCTCTCAAATCCGAATAACCATTTGAATAAGAAATCAATCTTACCTGCGAGATATGGCAGCAATGCGATACCTTCGTAAGCGCCGCCGTTGTAACCGCCTTCTGGTGCGCCGAATGTGAGCATCATAACAACTGTTGAAATGATAAGAACACCAGGAATGATAGCGAGACCGATTTCAACGCCTGACTTACCACCATCAAGGATAGCATTCAAGAAACGCAAGAAAACACTGCCTTCTGACTTGAAAGATATCTTTTCTTCGTCACCTTCCTTTTCGCTTATCTCAACATCAAGTTCTGGATTTGATTTCAAAATGAAACGTTGCATCAAACGTGTTGAAACGATACTTCCGATAACAGCACCGAGCAAACCAACCAATGCTGCTGACAAATAACCTTTGCCCATCATAAACATAATCACGACGAGACCCATGCCGAAAGCAGTACCGAAGTTTGTTAATGAAATAAGCTGATATTTTTTGAAATAACGTGCGAAGTGAGCGTCTTTTGAAAGACTGATGATAGCTGGGTTGTCTGACAAGAATGTCATCACGCCACCGAGAGCAGCAACGCCAGGAAGGTTATACAAAGGTTTCATAAGAGGACGAAGCACGACTTCAATCAAACGTACTACGCCAAATTCAACTAACAAATTACCTAAAGCACCTGATACAACAGTGATAGCCATGATGTAGAATACAGTTTCCAACAACAAACTATATGCAGTCTGCATAATAGTGTTCATCATGTTTGGCAATCCCATTTTGCTTCCTAAGAAACCGAAAAATCCGAAGAAGATGAGCAAGAAGACTACAGCTTCTATACGGCGTTTTGTTAAAAATTTCATACCTTTCATTTTCTCTAATTTCATACCTTTCATTTTCTCTATTTGTTTACTAATTATTTAACAAAGTTAATTCTCCATGTAACACCTACTTGTGCTTGAAGTGTCAACTCTGGTGATGATTCTGGATTATTCATATCTTCCCAACAATTTCCCAATGAATTGAATGCGAACAATCCGTGAAGGCGTACGTTCTTGTTGCCTTTATAAGGATATGCTTCAAAACCTAAGCCAGCGAAAGTATATTCAACGCCTGGAAGGACTGCCATATCAAATGGTAAATAATGAATAACATCGTTCTCATCGAGCATTTCAAATTTATGTTTGTTTCTGTCGTAACCGCCTTTTACCATAGCTGTGAACTTATCTGTAAAAGCGTATTTCACTTCACCGATAATTGTGAAGTCGCCTAACAAGAAATCTTTTTGATTGAAGAAGCCTCTGTTCATGAAATCAACATAGAAATCCAACTTGCCAAAGTCGAACATATTACCCAAAGCGATGTAGTTGATATATTCGCCTTTATTTTGTTCCATCATATTGATAGAATAAGATGTGGTGAAAGCACCCATTCTACCGTACCATATCAAGTTGTAAGTGTAACGATTTGGAAGTCTGATAAACTTACCTTCTGCATCTTCTCTATTAAATGTAGAGTTTGTAACCTGGAAGATGATGTCATGATTTCCATCGCTAGTGTGGAATTCCACTTGACCGCCGATGTCGTAGCAGGCGAAGTTATTCCAGAAGAGGGAAGCGAAATAAACATCGATTGGAGGAAGGTCATATTCCCAACCACCGACAGCGAGAGGCATTCTACCTGCTGTGATAGAGAAGTTTTTGCCAGCGTGATAAGAAAGAATCATAAAATCTGTCTTTGAACCGCCTGCTGTCATATCTATTCTTTGACGGATGCGATAAGAGAAATCTTGAAGGAATGTACCTTTCATTTCAAAGTTGAAGAACTTTCCATCAAGACCTGATTTATTTTCATTGAAGAAATAATCATAATCGACACGACCTTCTACCGACAACTTGTCGACTGTGAAATTCTTTTGTTCTTGATCTTGTGCTTTAGCGACATTTGCAAACATTGTCGCGACAACTGCAATAATAAAAACTCGTAATACTTTTTTCATATCTTATTTAAAACTTACTATTCATTCATTTTAGCCTCGCTACGCAAAATGTGACGCATCTCTGTGATGATAGCTGATGACTCTTGTATTATATTAAGGTACAATAAAGCCAAGTCGATGTTTTCCTTGTTATTCTGGATTCTGTTCATTTGTTCGCGACTCATCTCGACAGCTTCGTCTTCTCTTATCTTAATACGTTCCATAACAGCGTCAACGTCTTTATATTCTGAAGAATAAATCGTTATGTTAGCAGCGTCCATAGCCCAGAAGAGTTTTTCCTTGAGACTTTCTACTTCTGGAAGATATTTCTTATCCAATGGAGTGAAACTGTTATCGACATATTCCTTACATGGATCGCATATTCTTCGCAATGAATAAAGAATCTGTTCTATGCAGTTATAAGAGAGGTGGAACCATGTGTTCTTATTCATCTTATCGTCCAGGCGACGCATAATCATGATTTCCTTTCTCTTAAGCTGTTTCATTATTTGCTTTGCATCTCTACAATCGTTTGATGCCTTTCTTAATGTCTTGATATCTTCCTTCACGAAAGCATCCACGATATTCGTATAAATATCTTTCGACATATTAAGCATCTTATTCATACTTTCTCTGTTATGTTGTATGAACGATTCGTAGATAGCATCTTGTTCTGTTGCATTCAAAGCCTTTTCAAATAATTCGTCATTATCTTCTGTTTTATTTGACTTAACTCTATTTTTAATGATGATATATACCGCGAGAGCAATCATAGCGAGCATTGCGACGACACCGCCATAGTAGAATAACAAAGCTATGACGAAGCAGATTAAGAATGCGACTATCGCTGTGATGAACCAGCCGCCGATGACTGAGAACATACCTGTCACGCGGTAAACCGCACTCTCTCTTGACCATGCGCGGTCTGACAAAGAAGCACCCATTGTAACCATGAATGTAACATAAGTCGTTGACAAAGGAAGTTTCAATGATGTACCGAGAGCAATGAGCATAGATGCGAGGACTATACTTACAGAACCTCTGATAAGGTCGAAGGAGGCGTTTTCTTCAAGTATCATCTCTCTGTTATCGAAACGTTTTTCGATCCATACCTTTACTTTTGCTGGCAATATGCTGTCGACAGCATTAACCATATTATTTGTGAATCTAACCAAAGCACGTGCTATCGCTGATGAACCGAATGATTCGTTGCCGCCGTTTTGCTTTGACAAATCCAATGAAGTCTGAAGAACGATTTTTGCTTTTTTAGATGTCAGCAATGTAACAACCATCACCAAGCCAGCAAGTATGATGTAAACTGTATTGGCTGCCGACATTGTATTGAGTGAGCCCATTGAAAGAGCATCCATTGCCACGCCGCTATGTCTAACATCGATATAAGTATCGAGTCCTGCGAGAGGCACGCCTATGAAGTTAACGAGGTCGTTGCCAGCGAATGCCATTGCGAGTGCAAATGTTCCAATAAGAACGACGAGTTTCAACACATTGACTTTAAGGAAGAATAAAACCTGCATCAACACTGTAAAGAACACGAAGCTTATTCCAAGGAGCTGCCATGTATGAGCGTCTATCCAGATACGCATATCTGCTGTGATGAATGCAGCGCCTTTCATACCTTTAATGAGCATGAAGTAAATCAATGCTGTCGTTGCTATTCCGCTGAAGACACCTATCTTCCATTTGAGGTTCTTTTCAAAATTGAAGGAAAAGATAAGACGTGTGATGTATTGAACTATTATACCGAAGATAAATGCTATCGCTACTGAGAGGAAGATACCGACTATCATTGTCAAGGCCTTGTCGGTGTTGATGAGTTCTGAAAGTCCGACGCCATCCAGGCCTCCGCTACGCATCTTGATCATCGCTATCGCCACTGTGGCACCGAGCAATTCAAACACAAGAGAAACTGATGTTGATGTCGGCAAACCCAACGAATTAAACACGTCTAACAATATGAGGTTGGCGATCATTACCGCCAAATAGATGTAGATAATTTCGTTTGCAAAAAAGTATTGAGGTGAGAAGACTCCGTTTCTGGCGATTTCCATCATACCATTACTCATGAGTGAGCCGAATATGATACCAAACGAAGCGATGATGGTGACTGCTCTATAAGATGCTGATTTTGTTCCAACTGCAGCAGACATGAAGTTTGTAGCGTCATTACTTACGCCTGCTACAATACCTAACACTGCCAAAACAAAAATAAAAGCAATTACAATAGGAAGGAATGTTTCCATAGTTCTTTTTCGAATTTAAAAATTTGGGACAAATATACTGATTTTTTCAAGTCGTTTTACAGCTCAAAAAAGAAAAAAATCAATAAAAAAAGGGCATCAGAAATGCCCTTTTTTCTTTATCATAAATTCTCAATTAGTTAATCAAATCCACTATATCGAGAGGGTTGCTAACGAACAACTTAGCTCCGTTTCTTGACAAGAACTGTCTGTCTCTGTAGCCCCAAAGCACCGACACGCAATACACTCCAGCATTATCTCCAGTTTTGATGTCGACTTCAGAGTCACCGAAGAATATAGCCTCGTCTTTTTCAACACCGAATTTCTCGCACATCATATTAAGTCCATCAGGGGAAGGCTTACGTCTGCACACATCGCTTTCGCCCATAACAGCATCATAAAGTCCTTCAAAATAATGTTCACAAACTTCTTCCGCTGCAGATTGGAATTTATTGGAAACGATACCGACTTTAAAACCTCTGTTTTTCAATATATTAAGAACCTCCATTATTCCATCATAAGGACGTGTCTTTTCACAGCAATGTTTTGAATAATGATCTTTGAAACAAGCAAAACATAAGTTAAAGTCTTCTTCACTTATATTTTCAGGAAGAGTTTGTCGCAACAAATGCTGAACGCCATTACCTACATAAGAAGATATCTCTTCTAACGTACATGTTTCATAACCGAATAAATCCAAAGTAAAGTTTACACTTTGCATCAAATCCTCCAATGTATAAAGGAGTGTGCCATCTAAATCGAATATTACTAGTTTTCTCATTAACTGCATATTTTATGTTGCAAATATAAACATTAAAAAAATACTTATAGGGCTATTACATTTTTTTGTTAAGAAAATTTTTGAAAGCGATTTTATTAAAAAAATCTGTAACTTCGCAAAATTAAATTTGAGACGTGAAAGAACAGATAAAACAATTTTATCTCAACAGTTCCAAAGTCAAGGATCTGACCGATTTCCTTGATACAGAAGAACATATATCCTGTCTGGGACTTGTAGGTTCTGCCAAGTCGTATATAGTCGCCGCGAGTGCTGATATAATCAGCGGTATCAACTTCGTAATATGCAGCGACAAGGAACGTGCGGCTTACTTTTACAACGACATAGAAAATATCTTAGGTGAGAAGGACATCGACTACAGCAAAAAACGCGTACTCTTCTACCCTACTTCCTATAAAAAACCTTACGAACCGGAGAAACCAGACAACACATACATATTATCACGTACCGAAGTGCTGCAACGCATCTCGTCAAGCGAACGCAGAACCATCATCGTCACTTATCCTGAAGCCCTCAGCGAGAAAGTCATCACTCGTAAAGTAATGAACAAAAACACCTTCAAGATATCTGTCGGCGAAAACATATCGATGGACAAGCTAACAGACTTGCTGGTAAATTTCAGCTTCGAGCACTCCGATTTTGTCGTGGAACCTGGACAGTTCGCCATAAGAGGCGGCATCGTCGACGTATTCTCTTTCTCCAACGACTACCCTTACCGTATAGAATTCTTCGGCGACGAAATTGACTCAATAAGAAGCTTCAACCCTATCGACCAGCTCTCAATAGAGAAACTGAAAGACATCATATTGATTCCTAATCTTCAAGATTATAATGTCAAACAAGAAAGAGAATCAATATTCCAATATTTGAAAAACAAATCCGTCGTATGGATTGAAGAAGAGAATTCTCTCAAAGAAAAAATCGACAACGAATACGACAAAGCTGTCAATATTTTCAACGAAAAAGAAGGTCTAGAAGAAGAACCTGACGCCATATTTACCAAAGGCGACGATATCATATCGCAGCTCAACAACTTCAAAACCATTACCTTCGGTAATTTCATAGACAAGAAAGAACGAACATCAATAAGCTTCAACGTCTCGCCTCAGCCTGCTTTTAACAAGAACTTCGATATGTTGTTAAAAGACATTAACACATTAAAATCCGAAGGTTATAAAATATTCTGTTTTTCAGAAAGCAAGAAACAGCTTGAACGTATCCAAAGCATTTTAAACGACTTACAGCAACTTGACGAAGACAACAGCAATTTCACGCCTATAAACCACTCCATCCAGGCTGGCTTTATCGACAGAGACATGAAGATTTGCTGTTATACTGACCATCAGATCTTTGAGCGTTACCACAGATTCAGGCTACGCGAAGGCTTTGCCAGCAGCCAGGCTCTCACAATAAAAGAATTATATGACTTAAAACCAGGCGATTACGTCACACATATAAATTACGGAATCGGTCGTTTCGACGGTTTGGAAATCATCGACAACAACGGCAAGCAACAAGAAGCCATTCGTCTGATATATCAAAACGGCGACCTTTTGTATGTAAGCATCCACTCTTTACATCGCATCTCGAAATACTCCAGCAAAGACGGAGCACAGCCTTCGTTGAGCAAGCTAGGCTCCAATTCATGGAACAAGTTAAAGGAAAAAACCAAGAGCCGCGTCAAGGACATCGCTCGCGAACTCATAAAGTTATACGCAGAACGCAAGAACAGCAAGGGTTTCCAATATATGCCCGACACTTATCTGCAGACCGAGCTCGAGGCCTCGTTCATGTATGAAGACACTGCTGACCAGCTCAAGGCCACCGTCGACGTGAAACGCGACATGGAATCAGAGACACCGATGGACCGTCTCATCTGCGGCGACGTTGGCTTCGGCAAGACTGAGATAGCGATACGCGCCGCCTTCAAGGCTGTATGCGACTCCAAACAGGTGGCAGTACTTGTGCCAACGACTGTGCTCGCACTTCAACACTACCAGACATTCTGCAAACGATTGAAAGGATTCCCTGTCAACATCGATTACATCAATCGTTTCAAGACTGCAAAAGAACAGAAGAAAACACTCGAAGACCTGAAAAACGGCCATGTCGATATCATCATCGGCACTCATAGCATAATAGGCAAGAACGTTACGTTCAAAGACTTAGGATTACTCATCATAGATGAAGAACAGAAATTCGGCGTGTCTGCAAAAGAGAAGCTGAAACAATTCCAGACTAATGTCGACACACTGACATTGACAGCGACGCCTATTCCAAGAACGCTACAGTTCTCCATGATGGGCGCACGCGACATGAGTATCATCAAGACGCCTCCGCCAAACAGACAGCCTGTAGAAACAGAACTACACACCTTCAATCCTGAAATAATACGTAATGCGATACAATACGAACTCGCTCGCGACGGACAAGTGTTCTTCGTTCACAACAGAGTGCAAAACATTCAGAACGTGTGCGATATGATTACCAGTTACGTCCCAGGCGTGAGAGTCGGCGTGGCACACGGACAGATGGAAGGCAGCAAGCTAGAACAAATCATGCTCGACTTCATCGACGAGAAATACGATGTATTATTATCAACGACCATCATCGAAGCCGGCCTTGACATTCCTAATGCCAACACCATTATTATTAATGAGGCACAGAACTTCGGATTGAGCGACTTACACCAACTCAGAGGCCGCGTCGGCCGTTCCAACAAAAAGGCGTTCTGCTATCTTTTAGCACCGCCATTGTCGACATTATCCGACGAGGCGCACAAGAGACTGCGTGCCATAGAGGACTTCTCCGACCTCGGAAGCGGATTCAACATCGCACTCCGCGACCTTGATATAAGAGGCGCGGGCAACCTGTTAGGTGCGGAACAAAGCGGTTTCATCAACGACATCGGATTTGAGACTTATCATAAAATCCTCGATGAGGCGATATTAGAACTTAAAGAAACTGAATTCAAAGACATTTTCGAAAACGAATTGAAAGACAAAAAGTTCGTCAGCGAATGCGTCTTCGAATCCGACCTTGAAATACTAATTCCTAACGAATACGTAGAGTCATCGGCAGAACGCATCAGCCTTTACACCGAACTCGACCACATACAAAACGAAGAAGGTTTACAACGATTCACCAACAATATCACCGACCGATTCGGACAAATCCCTCCTCAAACGGAAGATTTGCTCAACACTATGAGATTACGTTGGTTAGCAAGAGATTTAGGCTTTGAAAAAATCACTTTAAAGCATAAAATCATGACTGCATATCTCGTCTCAAACCAAGAGTCGGAATATTATCAGACCGACACTTTCATGAAGATAATAAGATTTGCAGGTGCAAACCAAAGACGTTGTAAGGTAAAGGAACTCAACGGAAAGAATATAGTTTACATCGATGCCGTAACTAATGTCGGGGAAGCCTTGAAGGTATTGAGAACAATTGATGCCAATTAGGAATGAATAGGTGGGTTCTGAATTCTAAGTTCAAAATTTAGAATTCAGGACCTTCATGATTTTCTCTGTCGCACCAATGCTCAATTGTATATAATCCTGACATATTCCTGACGCCTTGTTGTAGAAGTCATCATCATTCATCAACTTATCAAAAATATCGTCAAATTCATGTTGATTATTTACGGAGAACATTCCGCCATCTCTCACCAAATCAACAGCTTCAACAAATTTATGATACTTTGGACCTATTACGACAGGGCAGCCGAACACAAGTGCCTCCTGTGTATTATGAATACTGCTCATGAAGCCGCCGCCAACATATGCAAAACGAGCATATTTATAAATCTGTTTTAAAATACCAATGGTGTTTATGACTAAAACCATCGGCTGTTGACTGTTGGCTGCTGGAAGTTGGCTATATAAAATATAATCATCTAGTTGCGACGTGATTTGTTTTATATGAGAATCGGAGACATCGTGCGGAGCGATGATAAGACAATAATTGTCAGGCATTTTCTTTGAGAATGGAATGATAAATTTCTCATCTGCAGGCCACGAGCTACCAGCGATTATACATTGTCGTCCACCGATAAATTTCTCTATTTCAGGAAACGAATTCGACTGTTTTGCTATTTCAAACACCCTGTCAAAACGAGTGTCGCCAGTCACCGTAGAACACTCTATTCCTATAGATTTCAACAAGTTCGCAGTTTCTTCATTTTGCACAAAGAAATGTGACACATTAAACAATTGTTTTCTAAACCATGAAGAATAGAATTTAAAGAAATAGTGATCTGGATGAAGCAAAGCTGATATATAATATAAAGGTATGTCATTTTTCTTCAAGACTTTCATATAGTTAAACCAGAAGTCATATTTAACGAAGAAAGCTGCCTTTATGTTAAAATTCTTTATGAGTCTTTTGGCATTATGCTTAGTGTCGGAAGGCATATATGCCACTTTATCAGCAAGTTGAAAATTCTTCCGAGGTTCATATCCCGAAGGAGAGAAGAATGTCAACAGCAATTTATATTTTGGATAATTATTCTTAATGCTTTCTATTACCGGCAAGCCTTGTTCAAACTCACCCAACGACGACACATGAATCCATATCCATTCGTCATCTTTGACAGAAGACCTCAAGTCATTCCATTGATTTTTTCTTCCTTTCCACCAAAGCTGAGCCTTTTTGTTTCCAAAGAAAGAGGCTATTGCGACAAGGCCACTGTAAAATCTAATTGCTATGGAATACAAGAAGTTCATAATCAATAGTAGTAATATTCTGACGGCATTCTCTTATATGTTGGAATATATATGGCGATTCGTATTCCGTAATATCTATCCACATAAGTTTTGAGGTCTGGTCCCATGAGGTTGAAGTCCCATTCTCTCAGCGATTTTGTGAAAGCTTCTGTAAATTCCAATGACAAGGAGAAATTCAACACCCTTGAGTTGCTCATATACATATATCCTATTTCTCCTGAATGAGCGAATCCGCCACGCATTCTGTCATAGCCATAACGATAATCATCAGCTAGATTTGGAGGTGTTGATGCATATGAAGAAAACTCTATTCTGATTCTGTTCATGAGATAGCCAAGACCTACGTTGAAGAAAAATCCACAGTTAGGATTTGGAGCGCAGACATTGATGATTTTACCGAATTTGCCTTGGACATTGAAGCCACGTTCAAACATCGCATAACTTCCCCAGATACCGTCGCCCGTTATCAGTTCTCCGCTACCATCAAGGATGATTCCCAATATCTCTTCACGAGATGCTCTTATCTGTTCTCCGAAAATAAAGTTGGCGTTGGCTGACCACAGCCAATTCTTGTTCGTCTTGTAAATAACACTTGCACCAACAGTAGAATTATTCTTATAAAGATCCCTTGTGTCAGCTCCAGGGAATTGATATGAATATGTAGCACTGAACATTGTGGTAGACACACATTCTTTCTTTATATCTTTTTGAGCTTCAACAATAAAAGGGAATATAACCAATAATAACAAAGAAAATAATTTCAATCTCATATCTCAAAAATTACGCATTGCAAATATAGTAAACGTTTTGCAATTTCAGTTATTACCTTAATAATTTATTTATGTTAAAAAATGTTAAAATGAAAGTTTCAAAAAAATATTTTCTTAACTTTGCAAAAATATTTTGAATATGAAATCAACAATATCAAACTTAATCAGAATCAGCACATTAGTTTTAGTTATAATATTATTCGTTTCTTGCAAGCCTAGAAATAAATACAAGAATTATTTCAAGATTGGAGAAGAGACTTACGAGATAACTGAAGGCCTCATCATCAATAACGGAGAGACAGAAGGCGGTTTCAATCTAGAATTACGTTTCCGCGACATTGTCGGAGGTAATGTAGTAAGTTTTAATCTCGTTTCACCACAAGCCGAAAATTTACCAAGCACCACATACACCAACTTCGAAGGCACATGGGTTTCTGGATATAGTGATAACGGCAGCTATAACAACATGGTCGTCATCAGCACAGGAAAAATCATAATCTCAAGATCTTCTGAAGGATACTCAATAGAGTTTAATTGTACAGACCAATACAGCAACAACATAGAGGGTTATTTTAAAGGCGAATTGGGAAAAATAGACGAAAACAATTTAGTCCACAAACTCCCGGACTATGTTCTTCCAAGCGAGATATATGACGAAGTAACCAAATATATACCAATATTTTCTGGCTTAACGCCTCCTGATATGGAAGGTGAATATGTTTCTGCGCCACACGCTCTCATCTACGAATCATACGCCGAGAAACCAGATTCATTACAATTCTATTCTGACCGTTATCTAGGATTCTTATACGCAAACAAACAAATGAATTTCTACGGAAAACAATACGATTCTGAGGAAGGACGATTCATAGAAGAAATTCAATATGGGGTAAAAATAACTGGTAGCAACGACAACTTCACTTGCTATTACATCGTTGAAGGTTATGTAGACGGATTTTACGCACAACAATCTTTTATCTTCAGCGGCAAGAAAACACAAGAAGGCCTTGAAGACTTCCACGTCGCAGTCGTATTGCTGGAAAACAGCGACCACCCTTATATGTATCCTAAGAACTCATATAGAATATTGGTCGACTATGACGGTTTAGCCGAGACCAACTACTGGTTATCAGGAAAGAGCGGCGGTCAAAATGCCAAAGCAAGAAATAGCAACGCTTTCGACATCTGGATGAAATAACACTAAAACATTCCAACTACGATATGCCAGAAGAAAGCATTATTTCAGAATACGTTTTACCTAACGGTATCAAGATACTTCACAAGCACAGACCAGGAGCCATAGCACATATGTCGCTTATGGTCAATACTGGCATGCGCGATGAACTTGCAAACGAAAACGGGTTGGCGCATTTTGTCGAGCATATGCTATTTAAAGGAACAAAAAAACGCAAAGCCTACCACGTACTCAGCTGCCTGGAAAATGTAGGCGGAGAACTTAATGCATACACCACCAAAGAAGAAACATGCATACACGCTTCTTTTCTGAAGGAACATTACGGCAAGGCCATCGAGCTTATATCCGACATCGCATTCAACAGCGTTTATCCTGCCAATGAATTAGAAAAAGAAAAAGAAGTCATAATCGACGAAATAAACTCATATCGCGACAATCCTGCGGAAGAGATATACGACGAGTTCGAGAACAATCTCTACAAAGGACACGAGATGGGACGCAACATACTTGGAACCACAGAGCTGGTAAGCGCTTACACTCGCAACGACTTATTATCTTTCCTTAAGAACAATTACTCCACAAGTAAGATGGTCGTTGCCACAATAGGAGACATACCTTTCGCCAAATTCAAAAACAAAGTCATTTCTCATTTCGGCAACTACCAACAGACCTCATCTGAATATCACAGAAACAGATTTGAAGGAACACCGAATTTCACCAAGATAGAAGAAAGAAACAACCACCTGTCACATTGCATCATAGGAGGTATAGCATATCATTTCGACAGTCATCAAAAGATGCCGATGGTGCTTCTGAACAATATCTTGGGCGGACCAGGAATGAATTCAAGATTAAACCTCAACATACGAGAGAAATACGGTTTCGCCTACACCATCGAATCGCAATACAACGCATATTCCGACACCGGCAACTTCTCGATATATATGGGCGTTGACCCACACTCTCTAGACAAAGCCGTCGATTTGGTTTTTAAAGAACTGAACAAGCTAAAGAACAACAGACTCGGAACAATACAGCTGTCGAATGCAAAGAACCAATTGGTAGGACAATTGGCACTGAGCAGCGAGTCAGGCTTGGGAGAATTATTGTCTATGACACGTTCCGCATATTCACAAGAAGCAATTGAACCTTTATCGGAAACAGTGAAAAAAATAAGAGAACTGAACTCCGATGACATTCTTGACGTTGCGAATGAAGTATTCAACGACAAAAACATCAATATGATGATTTACAAAGGATTATAAAAAAATCCATCAAATGTAAATTAACGCTTGGTTTTTTATTTTTTTTATCATAACTTTGGAGTCATTCAAAATGATTGTATCATGTTAGTACAGAAAGACTCTAGAAATTTGCCTGTTATAGGAATCACGCAAGGTGACATCAACGGCATTGGTTATGAGATTATCCTGAAAACTCTTTGCGACAGCAGAATTTTTGACTCATTTATACCAATCGTATATGGGCAATCAAAAGTCTTTTCTTATTACAAGAAGAACTTCAACATGGAAGATCTTTCGTACTCCTTGATAAGAGACGCGCATCAGGCACAAGCTGGAAGAATCAATTTCATCAACCATACCGACGAAGAACTTAAGATTGAGCCAGGCATTGCGACCAACACTGCAGGCAAAGCAGCTTTCGAGGCATTGAAGATGGCTGTCGATGACTTAAACAAAGGACTCCTTGATGCATTAGTGACAGCACCTGTCAACAAAAACAGCATACAATCAGAACAATTCCATTTCTCCAGCCAGAAAAAATACATAAGCACATTCTATAAGGGCAACACCTCACTGATGTTGATGGTTTCCAACAAATTGAGAATCGGCAGTGTGACGAATCACATTTCTTTAAAAGAGACTCCTGACGCCATATCACAGAAACTCATCAACGACAAACTAGATGTATTCATCAAGACATTACAGCAAGACTTCGGCATCAAATATCCACGCATTGCCGTTATGGGTCTCAACCCTCACACCAGTGATGGCGGACTCTATGGCAAAGAAGAGCTTGAGATCATCATACCTGCGATAAAAGAAGCCAAAGAAAAAGACCAACTGGTATTCGGTCCTTTCTCGGCTGACGGATTCTTCGGCTCGGCAGCATGGACCAAATACGACGGAATTTTATGTATGTTCCACGACCAAGCCATGATTTCCTTCAAGATATTGGCTGTTGACGGCGGAGTCAACTTCACGGCCGGACTTCCTGTAATAAGAACCGCGCCAGACCACGGAACCGGCTATGACATCGCTAATAAAAACATCGCCGACCCTAATTCATTCCGACATGCCATATACCTCGCACTCGACGTATTGAAAAACAGAACCGAGGAGAATTGAAAGACAGACGACAGCCTAAAAAAACATTCTGAGTTTTTGATATTTTAAGGCTCTGATTTTTTATTTTTTTCGTATGTTTGCCATATGAATTACACCTTAGATAAAATAGCATCAATAACAGAAGGCAAAATCATTGGCAATTGTAACAACGCCCTTGTTATCAAAGACTTGCTTTTTGACAGCAGATTGATTATCATTCCTGAAAACACATTGTTTTTCGCTTTGAAAAGTCAGCGCAATGATGGAAGCCGATACATCAAAAGCCTTTACGACAAAGGCGTGAGAGCTTTCGTCGTGGAAAAAACATCCGACATCGAAGACTTCAAAGACGATGCTACATTCATCTTGGTCGACAACACACTGATGGCGCTTCAGAAAATAGCAGCACACCATCGCAGTAACTTCAACATTCCAGTCATAGGCATAACAGGTAGCAACGGCAAAACAATCATCAAGGAATGGCTTTACCAGATATTCAGTCCAGAGATATCTGTCGTCAGAAGCCCCAAAAGCTACAACTCTCAAATCGGCGTACCATTGTCGGTATGGCAACTCAACGACACTCATCAGATTGGAATATTCGAAGCTGGCGTGTCGCGTCCTGATGAAATGCAAAAACTCAAGGACATCATACAGCCTACAATCGGAATTTTCACCAATATAGGCGAAGCACACGGAAAAAACTTCAGCAACATCAATAATAAAGTCGAGGAAAAGCTAAAACTTTTCAGCAATGTCGACACATTAATATATTGCCTCGACCATAAAGAAATAAGAGAAGCCATCAGCAAAACAGGCATCAGCACCTTCACATGGAGCAGATACGACGACAAAGCCGACCTTCTGATTCGTTACATCGAAAAGAGCGAAGAACACACAGAAATAAGAGCTTCTCTCAAATCTCAGGACTTAAGCATACAAATCCCTTTCACGGATGACGCCTCTATTGAAAACGCCATTCATTGTTGGCTTACAGCACTGAAATTCAACATACCAGAAGATGTCATCAAGGAAAATATGGCGCACCTCTTCCCTATCGCTATGCGTATGGAACTGAAGTCGGGAATCAACAACTGCGACATCATCAACGACAGTTACAACTCCGATTTCAACGCTCTTACAATCGCTCTTAATTTCATGAGCCAGCATCACCATGGAAAAAAACGCGTCGTCATCTTATCCGACATCTTGCAAAGTGAATTAAAGGAAGACGACCTATATGAAAAGATAGCGCAACTCATCAAGAACAAAGGCGTTGACCTCATCATTGGCATTGGAGAAGCGATAATGCGCCAAGGCGACAAATTCAAGGTGGAAAAGATATTCTATCGCGACGTAAAAGATTTTTTAACAAATCATCATATAGAGAATTTCCACAACCAGATCATACTTATCAAAGGCGCACGTGATTTTGAATTCGAGAAGATAAGCAAGGTATTGCAGGAAAAGGCACATGAAACGATTCTTGAAATAAACCTCAACAACTTGGTCAGAAATATGAACTACTATCGTTCTAAGTTAAAGAACGACACCAAGCTGATGGTGATGGTCAAGGCATTCGCATACGGAAGTGGCAATTTCGAAGTGTCGAAAGTCCTTGAATTCCATCATGCCGACTATCTCACCGTAGCATATGCCGACGAAGGCATTGAGCTGAGACGCAAGGGCATCAGCCTTCCTATAGTTGTGATGACACCTGAAATAAACACCTTCGAAAGCATCATCAAGAACAACTTAGAGCCAGACATTTACAGTTTCAGAAGCCTCGCCTTGCTGGAAGAAGCGATAGAAAACCTCGGCACACAAGCAAGCAATCCTATTGGAATTCATATCAAACTTGATACAGGCATGCATCGACTTGGGTTCTTGTCGGAAGATATAGACAAACTTCTAGAGCGTCTGAAATCAAACAATAAGATTATAGTAAAAAGCGTATTCTCGCATCTTGCAGGCAGCGACAGTCAAGAATTCAACGACTTCACAATGAAACAGATAAACAAGTTCGAAGAAATGAGTTCTAAAATCGTCTCAGCATTGCCTTACAAGATTTTAAGACATATCCTAAATAGCGCAGGCATAAGCCGTTTCACTGATTATCAATATGATATGGCACGACTAGGACTTGGCATCTACGGCATCGCACCTTGTGATGAAGACAAAGACAAGCTACGTACCGTTATTTCCTTGAAAACGACTATAGTGCAGATAAAAGAATACGAAGCCGGAGAGACAATAGGCTACAGCAGAAAAGGTAAAATTGAAAAGAAGTCACGTATCGGCGTCGTACCTATCGGTTATGCCGACGGTTTGAAAAGAGAATTAGGCAACGGTAACGCATGTTTCTTCGTAAACGGCGAAGCCGCTCCTATCATCGGAAACATCTGCATGGATATGTGTATGATCGATCTTACAGGCATTGATTGCAAAGAAGACGACACGGCAATACTATTCAACGAAGACTATCCTGTGGAAAGATTAGCAGAAGCGTGTGAAACAATACCTTACGAAATACTGACAAGCATTTCCCAACGTGTAAAAAGAATTTATTATCAAGAATAATAATACACATTTTTATTTTGTTAAATATGTAAGTTCTACAGTAATATTTACTAAATTTGTGTTCTTATAATTTTAAACTTAAAAATAAAAAAAGCAGATAATTATGTCAGAAAATCTTGTAATAATCCCGACATATAACGAAAAAGAAAACATTGAAAAAATCATACGATATGTTTTCCAAATGCCTATGGCGTTTGACATCCTTATCATTGAAGACAACAGCCCTGACGGAACAGCAGATATCGTCAAAAGACTTATGCAAGAATTCCCAGACCGTCTTTTCATTGAAGAAAGAAAAGGCAAGTTAGGTCTTGGCACAGCATACATACACGGATTCAAATGGGCTTTAGCTCGTGATTATCAGTATATTTTCGAGATGGATGCTGATTTCTCACACAATCCAGACGACCTCATTAAGTTACACGACGCATGCGCACAAGGAGCTGATTTATCAATTGGTTCAAGATACATCACTGGCGTCAACGTCGTCAACTGGCCTATGGGACGCGTGCTGATGTCTTATTATGCATCTGCTTATGTACGTTTCATTACAAGAATGAAGACAAGAGACACAACCGCAGGTTTCGTATGTTATACAAGAAAGGTATTGCAAACCATAGATTTAGACAAGATCAAATTCATCGGTTATGCATTCCAGATCGAGATGAAATATACAGCATGGAAACTCGGTTTCAATATTAAAGAAGTACCTATCATCTTTACCGACCGCGCAGAAGGAACGTCAAAAATGTCGGGCGGCATCTTCAAGGAAGCCATCTTCGGCGTCATCAATTTAAGATGGAGAGGAATGATCGGAAAAATTAAACCTAGAAAAATATGAACTACATAATTAAAAACGCAACACTTGTCAACGAAGGCAAATCCTTTTTGGCAAGTGTTGTCATTTCAGGAGACACAATAGAAAAGATAACACAAGCTATCGACTCTGACACAGACCTTTCAGGCTATGAAGTCATTGATGCAGAAGGTCTTTTATTACTTCCTGGAGCCATCGACGACCAGGTTCATTTCAGAGATCCAGGCTTGACACACAAAGGCGACATTGCTTCAGAAAGCCGCGCCGCAGTGGCTGGTGGCGTGACATCATTCATGGACATGCCTAACACAGTGCCTAATACTTTGACACAGCAACTGTTACAAGACAAATACGATATCGCAGCCGAGAAGTCAATGGCAAACTACTCATTCTATATGGGCGTTTCTAATGACAACATCGATGAAGTGTTGAAGACAGATCCTAAAAACATCTGCGGCATCAAAGCATTCATGGGCTCAAGTACAGGCAACATGTTGGTTAACAATGAATCCACATTGGAACGGCTCTTCAGAGAAGCTCCTTGCCTTGTCGCAACACACTGTGAAGACGAAGCTATAATACGCAACAACATTGAACTTTTCAAGGCCAAATACGGCGATGATGCTCCAGCTTCAATACATCCGCTCGTACGCAGCGCTGAAGCATGTTACAAGACATCATCTTATGCCGCAGAATTGGCTTCAAAATTCGGAACACAATTACATATACTGCATCTCTCAACAGCAAAGGAAATAGGATTATTCAACAATAACATTCCTTTGAAAGACAAAAAGATAACAGCAGAAACATGCTTACACTATCTCCTCTTCGACGATAGAGATTATGCCACAAAGAACACATTCTTAAAATGTAATCCTGCTGTCAAGACTGAAAGCGACAAATTAGCTTTGATTCAAGGATGTATTGACAATCACATAGACATATTGGCAACAGACCACGCACCTCATACATTTGAAGAAAAAAACAAGCCTTATTTCACAGCTCCATCAGGAGGCACATCAGTGCAACACTTGCTGTTAGGAGCATTGGAACTCGCTAACAAAGGCATCATGACAAGAGAAAAAGTGGTTGAATTATTATCACATAATCCTGCTACCTTATTCAGAATCAACAAGAGAGGTTATATCAGAGAAGGATATTATGCCGACTTAGTCTTAATCGACCCTAACAAAGAACAAGTCATCAGCAACGAAAGCGTATATTACAAATGCGGATGGACTGCATACGAAGGAATGAATCTCGGCTGCAGCGTAACACACACTTTCGTTAATGGAGAACTAGTTTATCACAACGGCAGCTTCAAAGAAGATTATAGAGGTAACAGATTAACATTCAACAGATAAATTATGATTAAAAAAATATTCATAGCAAGTTTATTATTCGCATTCATATTTTCATGTTCAAGAAATGCTATTGTAGAAAGTGTCATTGAGAAATATGAAGACGGCTCTAACAAAGTCGTTCATTATTACAAAAAAAAGAAAAACGGAGAGATGATATGGGTTGGCGAGACTTGGTTTTACAATGAAGGAACCAAACATCTTGAAGGTGACATTGTAGATGGCAAACGTAACGGAATATTCAAAACATACTATAAATCAGGAGCTTTAATGAGTGAAGGTAATTTCGTTGAAGGCAAGAGAGAAGGCAAGGCTACTGTTTATTATGAAAGCGGCAAAGTCAACTACGAAGGATTTTACCACAACGGCAAGGAGTGCGGTATCTGGAAGTTCTACGATGAAAACGGCACTTTATATAACGAAGTCAATAGAGATTCACGATGAAGCTATCAGTATTTTCTGACGAATATTATATGCAACAGGCACTTAACGAAGCTCTTCTCGCAGAGGGAAACGATGAAGTGCCTGTTGGAGCCGTCATTGTATGCAACGACAAGATAATAGCGCGTGCTCACAACCAAGTGGAACAACTGAATGACGTGACAGCGCACGCAGAGATGCTTGCATTGACATCGGCATTCAACGCGATGGGAGCCAAATATCTGGACGAATGTACTTTATACGTAACATTGGAGCCATGCGTGATGTGCGCTGGAGCCTTGGCACACGCCCACGTCAGCAGAGTGGTATGGGCCTGCGACGACAAGAAAAACGGATTCAGCAAACACGGTAAGCTGCTACATCCAAAAACCAAGACACAAAGCGGAATACTCCAAGACGAATGTCTCAGAGTATTGAAAGGATTCTTTGAGAGAAAGCGCAATTAGCTAGAAGCGGATATCGGGAGTTTTCTTGTGAGTTCCTAAAGCTCTATTCTTCAAAAACACTATGTATTCTCTTCAGCCTGAAGGCAGAAACTATTTCAGCCAATCCGTAGATTATAAACGACAAGGCTATATAAACTGACACTGTCACAACGCCCCAAGTCATAGGTCGCAACAATATAAGAATTGCCAAGATAAGCAAAACGATACCGCAGAACAAGGTCAAGCCATAGCCTTTAACCTTGAAGTTCTTAAGGTCGCCTGCATAACTGATTATCATAAAACTTTGATAAAGCATCCACATTCCAAGGATGAGCGGTATTGTCAACGCAGCGATTCCAGGGTTGGCGGCCAATAATATACCCAGTACGATGTTAAGCACCGCACCTATTATCACCGCAGCGCGCGACACAAACAAATTCCTGCTGAAAATACCTACAATCATCTCAATAACACCGAAGACCAACAATGCCAAACCCAACAGCAATGTCATCATCTCATAAGTTATCGCAGGATTTACCAGCATAAACACTCCTAAAATAAAGGCCAATACGCCTATTACCAAATACATCCACCAATGTTTGACAGGCTCCATGGCTCGTTCGTATAAATCATATGTTTTCATAGTATAAAATTTTCCGAAAAACAATAGCCATAAAATATTGTTCACGACAATGTCATTTTTAACTTTTTTTAACTTTTTTTCTACAATTTTTAATACTAAATTTGCAGTGTAGACTTTATTATTCAAAACATAAGACATTATGGAAATATTAATATATGTATCAAAGATAACCAATAGATTATTTTACATCATTGAGTTGATTCTCAAAGAGGAACTCGGCCTGAATTTCAAATTCACCACCGATAAGGAGAAATATCTATCTTATGAAGGACCTAAATTACATTACGGAAATCATCCTCTTGAAGAAGACAACGGATTATACCAACAATCGGTAAACCTGCTTTTCGAAAGAGACATTGCTGACCATGATGTTAAAATTTGTAAACACAACGATACAAAAGCAATATTTCCAGTCTTCAACGCCAAGTCGATATTATCTTTTGATATTTTTGCGGCATCGTTCTATATCATAACACGTTATGAAGAATATCTTCCACACGTATGCGATCACTACAACAGATTCCAGCCACAAGACTCCATACTCTACAAAATGGAAGTCATCGAAAAACCTATCATCAATATCTGGGCAAAAGAATTAGGAGAAATCCTAACAGCAAAATATCCTGATATTCAATTAAAAAAGAAGACTTTTAAATTCATACCTACATACGACATCGATGCAGCATGGTCTTATCGTAACAAAGGATTTTTTAGAACAATGGCAGCATTCCTCAGAGATGCCATCCTTTTCAACACCGATGAAATCAAAAGAAGATTCGAAGTCCTTACAAAAAAGAGAATAGATCCATTTGACACATTTGACTATCAGATAGAATTACAAAAAGAATTAAAAATCAAGCCTTTGTACTTTATCCTTTGTGGTGATTACAACACTAACGACAAAAACATATCCATAAGAAACAGAGAATTCCAGGAACTGATAAAACACATAGGTGACTATGCATTGGTCGGAATACATCCTTCGTTCTCTTCTTATCTGAAAAAAGATGTAATCAAAGATGAGATAAAACGTCTTTCTGAAGTCTTGAATAGAGAAGTAACTATGAGCAGGCAGCATTTTCTCCGCCTATATCTTCCTTTAAGCTATCAGATTCTCAATGAGTTAGATATAACAGACGATTACACAATGGGATATGCATCGCAGGCTGGTTTCAGAGCAGGATATGCCGACACATTCGCTTTCTTTGACTTGGAAAACGATACTAAGACTAAGCTCAACATACATCCTTTCGCCTTAATGGACGGAACAATGCGCGACTACCTCGACCTTGACGTCCATGAATCTTTCGACAAAGCTAAAAAACTGATTGACGAAGTGAAAAATGTCAACGGAACATTTATTCTTTTATGGCACAATGAAACATTATCGGGAGAAAAACGTTGGGAAGGATGGATAACACTATATAGAAAAATTCTAGATTACGCCTTAAGTCAGTCATGATAAAATTATTGAAACATAACAATATAGACAAAAAGCTTTGGAACGACTGCATCAACAAGTCGTTCAATGGCAACGTATATGCATTGTCATGGTATCTCGACATCGTGCATCCAGGCTGGGACGCATTGGTGGAAAATAACTATGAGCGTGTAATGCCTTTGACATCCAGCAGAAAATACGGAATGTCTTATATGTTTCAACCTTTCTTCGTACAACAACTCGGTGTATTTTCCACATCGCAACTATCTCAAAACGACGTAGATAGATTCATTGACGCGATACCTCAACAATATAGTTTAATACAATACAGACTCAACTCATATAACAAAGTCGATTACTACTCTGACATCATCAAAAGACATCGCAATGTTGAACTCGACTTAATATATGATTACCAATATCTTTACAACAACTATAACAGCAATACCAAACGAAATCTAGCCAAGGCTGAATCTGCGGGACTTTCAACGATACACAACATAAACCCGGAAATCATCATCAATCTTTTCAAGGAAAACAAAGGCAAGAACGTAAAACACTGGAAAGATGAAGAGTATGCAAGACTCCTTGAATTGATCAACACGGCGATGGAATACGAAAGCTGCTTCACCATAGGCATCAACGATTTAGACGGCAACACTATTGCTGGAGCGGCATTTATGCATAGCCACGACAGAATCATATTTCTTTTCTCAGGCAGCGACGAGAATCACAAAGACAAACATGCATTGACAATGATACTTGACAATGTCATCAGAGGATTCTGCGAGACACAATACACACTAGATTTTGAAGGCTCTGACAATGATGGTCTTGCAAGATTTTATAAAGGCTTCGGCGGAACAGAGGTCTTCTACCCTGAGATAAAACGAAATAATCTTAAAGGAATATTAAAGTTCATATACAAATTAATAAAAGAATAACAAAACATATTGACTATGAATGAAAAAAGAGATGGATTTGGTTCTAAATTAGGAGCCATCGCAGCAGCAGCAGGATCAGCAATCGGATTGGGTAACATCTATCGTTTCCCTTGCCTCGCAGGCGAAAACGGCGGCGGAGCATTCTTACTTATTTACGTAGCTATCGTATTATGTCTCGGCATTCCTATTATGATGGCAGAATTTTACATCGGACGTCGCGGCGGTAAAAACCCTGTAGGTTCAATAAAAGAATTATCACCAAAAACACATTGGAACTTAATAGGTTACATTGGAATATTGGCAGCTTTCGTCGTATTGGCATTCTACAGCACAGTATCAGGCTGGACATTAGAATACATCTACAAAGCTGCGACTAACTTCTTCGCCAACAAAGACATCGCAACAATAGAACAAGGATTTACCGACTTCAACAACAATCCTTTCCGTCCTTTCTTATGGCAATTCTTATTTATGGGATTGACAGCCTTCATCATCTTTAAAGGCATAAAAGACGGCGTTGAGAAATACACCAAAATTTTAATGCCAGCATTATTTGTCATCCTCATCATATTATGTGTCAAGTCATTGACATTAGACGGCGCTGGCGACGGATTGAAATTCTTATTCAAGCCAGACTTCTCTAAAGTGAACGGAAGCGTATTGTTAGCAGCTTTAGGACAAGCATTCTTCTCGCTCAGCGTCGGTATGGGAGCTTTGATAACATACGGTTCATACATCAGCAAGAAAGACAACCTCGCAACAACATCATTGTCGGTCGTTGTTGCCGACACTTTGGTTGCGATATTAGCCGGCATCATCATCTTCCCTGCCGCTTTCACCTTTGGAGTACAGCCAGAAGCTGGCGCTGGATTGGCTTTCAACACTTTACCAATGATATTCGACAAGATGACCGGAGGTTATTTCTTCTGTATCATATTCTTCGTATTACTCGCCATCGCAGCCTTGACATCAACAATATCATTGCTTGAAGTAATCGTGGCATTCCTTTCAGAAGAACACGGCATCAAACGCAACACCGCCACATGGATTGGAACATTAGTTTCATTATTCTTCGGCGTATTCTGCACTTTAAGTCTCCGCCAAGACTCCATCTTCGTATTCGGCGACATGACATTCTTCGACTTCATGGATAAGTTCTCAGCCAATTTCTTATTACCAATAGGCGCATTGTTCATAGTTATATTCGTTGCATGGAAAATGGGGAAAAGCAGTTTCTACGACGAAATAACAAATCAGAACACATTGAAAATGAGCGTAAAGAAATTCATCTACTTCATTATTAAGTTTGTTGCACCTATTGTTATTGTAGCGATATTTATTAATCAGTTAATGTAGAACTTTAGAATTCTAGAATTTTAAAATTTTAGAAGTAAAGGTTCTAGAGTTTTAAAGTTCTAGAGTTTTAGAATTTAAAAAGTTATGAACAATTTCCTGACGTTCACTAAGGGTGAACGAGTAGCGATTATAGTTTTAGCAGCGGTGATATTACTCATCATCGCTGCTAATTTTTTTATCGCAAATAGACCCTCAAATGTTAAAAATCCTTCACATAACTTAGATTCCATAATTGCACTTCACGAAAAGGCTGTTGATGAGTATTATAGTCAACAGATTTCGGACAACAGTCAACAGACTTCATCTGCGAGAGATAAAGTCACCGAGACACCAAGACGCCAAGCCACCAAGTCTAAGTCTAAGTTCAAAGTTAAAAATCAAGAATTTAAAGATCAGGAGTCTGAGTTCAAAGTTATGAGTTCAAAGTTCATAAAGATAAATTCCGCTGACACCACAGAGCTAAAATCGCTTCCTGGAATAGGATCGTTCTTTGCCAGAAACATTGTCGAATATAGAGAAAAGCTAGGCGGTTTTGTCAAAAAAGAACAATTGCTTGAAGTTTATGCTTTCGACAGCACCAGAATGTCAAACATTGAAAGCCTAATCATCATTGACTCTATTGAGCTAAGAAAAGTCAATGTCAACTATGATGATTTCAAAACCATCCTACGACATCCATATATCGAATATGATGACGTTAAGAAAATCATCAATTATAGAGAAAGCAAAGGCATGATAACAAGCTGGGAGCAGTATTTAAAAGTCGTTGGAAGAAACGATGTTGACGAGAGGTTGGAGAAATATATTGGGTTTTAGGAATTATCTCCTAAACCTATACCTCACCGTCAATTCATCTTTATCTGGTTCCGGCACATCCCAATACGGTCTCTGCGTATCAGGATCAATGTCGTCAATGTCATCATCGTCATCAATATCATCCACGTTATCATCCTCATTTCCCAAACGCACACATTCATTCTTATAAAAAAATGCGAGTACAATTCCCATGACGAAGCCGCTGAGATGCCCCTCCCATGAGATATTGTTTTCTATGGCGTATTTTGGATATAAACCCCAGACGAGACTGCCGTAAAGAAATACAACGACTAAAGATATTATGATGAGTTTCTTATCTCTTCTTATGAAACCGCTCAGCATCAAGAAAAACGTGAGTCCATATACCAAGCCGCTCGCACCTATATGAACGCCGTCGCGAGCTCCACACCATGTTAGCAAACCAACAGAGAATATTAATATAAGGAGTATCTTATTTGCTATAGGCCGATAGAAATAATACAAGGAAGTTCCTAAGACGAGCATCGGGAAAGTATTTGTGAAGAGATGTTCCCAGTCGCCGTGTATGAAATGAAAAAGAATGATTCCCGGCAGACCTTCAGGGCTGATAGGCTTCACGCCGAGAAAAGAAAAATCAAGATGAAAAACGACCTCAATGATTTTCACCAGCCACATCAGCGCTACTAATATCAAAGGGATGATTGAGCTGGCTATAAGAAGCCGTTTGTCGTCTTGATTTTCCATATTTTGCAATGAGATATGGGCTATGAGCAAAGAGCTTTAGATGCAAGCACTGCTCGTGGCTCACAGCTCAAGGCTCATAGCTTACATCAATTAGTTTTAAACTTATATTTTATCTCCTTAAGGTCTTCGTTTGCCTTAGCGATTTTTTTCTTGAGACCTTCTTTGTAGTCGACAACTTTCTTAGCTATCTCAGCGTCGGCTGTTGCAAGGATTTGTGCTGCGAGTATCGCTGCGTTGAGAGAAGCGTTGATACCTACTGTCGCTACAGGAATTCCTGGAGGCATTTGTACTATTGAGAAGAGAGCGTCCATCTCCATGTTAGTCTTCACTGGGATACCGATGACTGGTATTGGTGTCATAGCAGCGATGACGCCTGGAAGGTGAGCTGCCATACCTGCAGCAGCGATGATGACTTTGATGCCGCGTGCTTGTGCGCCACGAGCGAATTCTTCTACTAACTCAGGTGTGCGGTGTGCACTCAATGCATTCATTTCAAACGGAATGCCCATTTCGTCTAAAAATTTGATGCCAGCTTCTAAAACAGGAAGATCTGAAGTGCTTCCCATGATGATACTTACTATTGGATTCATATTGTTATGCGTTTTTGCAAAGATAATAAAAGTCAACGGACAACAGACAATGGACTATAGATTTTTTACTAAGGCTATTGAACTAAGGCTGCTGAACTATATTAATAAAAAAGTCGTGAAGAATTTCTCCACGACTTTAGTTCAAAAGCTAAAAGCCAAAGGCCTTAGTTTATTTGATTTTCTTCTCGATTACTTGAAGAACTTCTTTAGTATCAGTGTTAGCAACGTAAGCGATGATATAACATTGCTCTGCTTTATAAGCTTCGTTCAAAGTGACAGAGTAAGACTTTTTGATTTGGTCTTCTGGAGCGAGTGCTGTTGTGTTGATATCTTCACCCCATGCACCGTTTAAAGTCTTGCGGAAAACATGACGATGTACATAGTTTAAATCGTCTCCTGTTTGCAATTTTTGTTTAGCAACGATACTGTCTTCCATGATACATACTGTGAGGCTGTATGTGTCTGGCAATTCAACTAATGCTTTAGAAGTAATGTCAACTTTCAAGTTGCGGCTTGCTTCGTCGTATTCAACATTTGAAGCCATTGCAATAGTAGCTTCTTCTTGAAGAGTTGATGCTACAATGTCAGCCCAATCTGGAGAATAAATTCCATAAACGCCACTGTTAAGTTTACGGTTAACTGTGCCTACTGGATTATCTATGAAGCCAAAGAAATTATACCAAGCATCACCTTCTTCTGTGTCAAAGTAGGTATAAGTATTATCTCCAGGGAAGATCGGTTTGGCATTGAAACCAGCATGAACGCCGAGAACGACAACGCTATGTCCGTATTGTTTTTGAATGTCTAATGCGATTTCGCCAGCTGCAGGACAGTTGACGCATCTTACGCCTGTATAGTCTTCCAAAAGAACACATTTAGATGTTGTAAAGTCACCTGGTTGTCCTGGTTCGATTGGTTCACCTGGTTGTTCTGGAGGTGTTGTGCCGCCATCACCTTTGATGTAATCTTGTTCGTCAATTATATCACATGCAACCATTCCCATCATTAAGAATGAAACTGCTAATATGCTTAATATTCTTTTCATTTTTTTAATTTTTAGAATGATGTTGTAATAGATAATGAAATACCGCTTGAAGCAGGAACTACGCGACATACACCGCCGACGCAGACCATACCTTCGCTTTGACGACCGCCTGTGAGAACGATTCTTGTTGATTCTTTGATGTAACCAACAGATGCTGTATAATAATGATCGCGGTTACCAGCGATTGGGTTAGCATAGTTGTATTTGTCAGCTACAGAAACGAACCATTTAGGAGCGATAGTGTATTCAACTAAAGCAGCTGCCCAGTTACCTCTTTTCTTGTAAACGTCTTCATGACCGAATGTTGATTCCTCTGTTGTATTGAAACAGTTGATATTGTCCCACAAGTGTTGTAATTCAAAGCGGATGCTTTGTTTGTTGGTGATTCTGTAAGAAACGTCAACGAAAGCGATGTTAGCTTTGACAACTGGAGCACCTGGGTGGTTTTCGATGATATCCATATCGTAATACAAGTTGATGTATTGAGCGATAAGTTTCCATTTCTTGCTTAAACGTCTTTCGATTTCGATGTTGAAGTCGTGGAAGAATTTACGATCACCGATAGCGAAGAATGGAGATGTGTAACCGAGAGTTCCGCTATAACCTGCGATATGTGAAGGAGCTTCTTGACCTTCTGCAAGGATATAATTTCTCTTGATATCGTTAACGATGCTGAAGTCAGCTGTGATTTTTGTACCATATTTACCACCGATGATGGTGTTCTTTGGAATGGTGTAGTTGACTTGTAATTGCATTGCCATTTCACCGAGAGGTTGTGTAGCGTATGAATAAATTGCAGGAAGGCTGTGTGTATGAGTGTAGTTGATTGGAGGGATGAAGTTGATGTCCAAATCGTTCTTCACGCCTTTGTAATCTGACTTGAAGCTCATATTGTCAACACGTTTCACTTGTGCGATAACGCCAAAACCTTTTTGAGAATATGATAAAGATGCAAGAATTGCTTGACCTGCATTAAATGTATAGTTGTTAAATGCTGAAGGGTCATTGATTTTATAAGCATATTCTGTTGTGAAAGCAAAACGGCCATAACCCAAGTTGATGCGACCGTCGAAAGCGCCAACGTTTTCTGGGATTGTGTAAGTTGTGTTTGTATTCTTTTGATATTTGCTTACGAAGCTAGCGCCCACTGTTGCTCTGAATTTTGTATCGTTCATTGCGCTGAAGCTTTGGTTGAGATCCCATTCGCCATCGATACCACGAACAACACCTCTTTTAGCTGCATCGCCGTATTCTGTCCAATACAATCTTTGTTTACCATATAAAGCTTTCAAAGTAACGCCTGCTGCTGGACGATAGATGACTCTCATACCACGGAGTGCGTTGTCGAAACCTAAAGCCCATTCTTCATATGTTCTGAAGATAAAACCATTACCGAATTGGTCATAGATGTCACCGAGTGTAACAGCTATTGTTCCATTATCGTATGATGCATAGTAGTTAGCGATGCCAAAGCCTTGTAATCTTGTATCAAAACCAGACATTGGAGTTTGGAAAGCTTCATAACGAATACCAGCGGTGAAGTTACCCAATGAATAGTTGATTTTACCAAAGCCATTAATACCGACTTTCTGTCCTTTGATAGTTTCTGTTGTGATGCCGATTGCTTCATCGACTTGATAGTATTGTCCGTCAATTTGGAAACTGCCGTTTACTTGTGAGTTGCCGATTCCTATTTGAGCGAACGAAACTGTAGCACATGTTACAAATGCCAACAATAATAAAATACGTCTCATTGTCTAGAGAATTGAATTATTTATTATTCAACAAGTTTCAAAATTTCTTCGTAAAGTTCTTCTTCAGCACCTTCGAAGTAACCAGTGTGTTGGTAGACCATTTTGCCATTACCGTCGAACAAGAATGTGTGAGGAGGATTGCTTACGTTCATAGCTCTTGCTAAGTCTTTGTTAACATCTAATAAAACGTCGAATTCCCAGCCCTTACCTTCTACGAAAGGTTTGATACGTGGAGTAGAACGTGAGTCGTCAATAGAAACTGCGAAGATTTTAACGCCTGTTTCATCTTGCCAGTCTTGGTAAATTTCGCTTAATGCATTATGTTCTTTAACGCATGGTCCACACCATGTAGCCCAGAATGTCATTACGAATGGTTTGCCATCGTTTTGTAATTCTGTGATGTTGATTGTTTCGCCATCGAGATTCTTAAGTGTTACGTTTGGCAAATCTGATTGTGCCTTAGCGCCTAAGAAAAGAACGCTTAAAAACAATAATACTAATGTCTTTTTCATAGTTTAATTTAATTAAGGTTATACAATATATACTTCTAATAATTTACATTCTTCGTTGGTAGAGATAATGTCGACCTTGTCAACGACATTTGGTACCAATATACACTCTCCAGTTTTTACAAGTTCTGTGCCACCTTCGTAAGATAAAATGAAATTTCCAGAAACGCTCATCAGGATTACGAATGAGTCTAATTCTGAGTAGTCTTTCTTAAGAGCAGACTCGGCATCGAGTTTAATCAAATTAGTTGTGAAATAAGGGCATTTCACCAAGTTGACTGTGGCGTTCTTTATGTTCTTGTCGTATTTGACCTTGCCGCTATCTTCCTTCTTGAAGTTGATTGTTGCTAAAGACTCGTCGATGTGGAGTTCACGTTGCATTCCGTAACGGTCAATTCTGTCCCAGTCATAGACGCGGTAAGAAGTATCGCTAGTCTGTTGAATTTCAGCGACCATACAACCTGCGCCGAGAGCGTGTATTTTTCTTGCTGGTATAAAGAAAGTGTCATCGTTCTGAACTTTCTCATAATTAAGTAAATCACCAACAGTCTTGTCTTTTATCGCTTGTTCGAATTCTTGAGGAGTAACTTCTCTGTTAAAACCAGAAACGAGACCTGCGTCTTTGTCTGCATTCATGACGTACCACATTTCTGTCTTGCCATTATGCAAACCTATTTCCTGTGCTAATTCATCGTCTGGGTGCACTTGAATAGAAAGATTATCAAGAGGGTCAATGATTTTTATCAGTAAAGGAAATCTTTCTCCGAATCTGTTAAAGACTTCGTCGCCGACTAAATCACCCATGAATGTCTCGATGAGATCATTGAGTTCATCTCCGGCAAAATCACCATTAGCGACTATACTATTTTGTCCTTCAAGACCTGAAAGAAGCCAAGCTTCACCGCAATTCATCAAATCGCCAAAGTCTTGATTCAGAACAGTTTTAATGTGTTGTCCTCCCCATATTTTTTCAAAATATGCAGGAGTAAACTTTAAAGGATATAAAATACTCATTAACGTTAATTTAAGGTACAAAGATAATACTTTTCCTTTTTATAGAAATATTAAAATTGTTAAAAAATTATTTTTACTTTTGAAGTCAACAGACAACGGACAACAGTCAACAAACTTCACCAATTAGAAGCAAAATGAAAACACTTGAAAAACTTAGAGATAAATTAAATAAAAACGCTGAATTATCTGGACAGGAGATGGAAACCAATAAGATCATAAATAAGTTTTTAGAGAAGACAAATCCCGACGTTCATTATAAAAATATCGGCGGTTACGGCATCGTTGCAATATACAAAGGTCTCGAAGAAGGAAAGAATATTTTGTTCCGTGCCGACATCGACGGACTGAATATTCCAATGATTCAGCAGTCAGCGGTCAGCTATCAGCAGTCAGTGTCTGAGTCAAAAGTCAATGGCCAAAAGCCAATAGCCAACTGCCAGTATTCCCATCGTTGCGGGCATGACGGGCATGCCACCATTTTGTGTGGACTTGCGATGCGTTATGGTAAAAAACGCCCCAAAAAAGGCAATGTGATTCTTCTTTTCCAGCCAGCCGAAGAGACAGGTGAAGGCGCATTAGCCGTCATCAACGACCCATTATTCAAGGAAATAAAAATCGATATGGCGTTTGCCTTGCACAATCTTCCCGGTTATGCCAAACATCAGATTATCTTGAAGAAAGGTTGTTTTGCCTCTGCTTCTTTAGGATTGAAACTCATCTTTGACGGAGCGACTTCGCACGCCTCGCAACCAGAGAAAGGCAACAACCCTCAGCGCGTGATCACGACTCTGCTCGATGCCTTCCAGAAGAAATACGAAAACCTTAAAAGAGATAAATTTCATACAACACTCACTGTGACACATGTCGCTATCGGCGAAGAGACTTTCGGCGTCACTCCAGGACATGCTGAAATTTGGCTCACCTTGAGAAGCCAGGATGACGAATCGCTGCAGAATCTTACAAACAGCACCATCGCCCTTTCGGAATATGTCGCCAAAGAATTCAAGCTGAGATTCTCTCACAGCATACACGAAGCTTTTGCTGCGACGATGAATTCTAACAAAGAAACCGACATCGTTGAACAAGCGGCTAAAGATTTGAAGTTATCAGTAAACGTTATAAAAGAACCGTTCCCGTGGTCGGAGGATTTCGGACGCTTCGGAAACCTCTGCCCTATCTGCCTCTTTGGTCTTGGCAGCGGCTTCGAACACGAACCGCTTCATAGTCCGGTTTATGATTTTGAAGACGAAATCATCAATACGGGAATTGATGTGTTTTATCAGTTAGGAGTTGTAGGGACGCGATTTATCGCATCCTAATTTAGTATTTGTATTTGTAGGACGCGATAAATCGCGTCCGTACATGAAGATTAATGCTGGCAATTTACTATAAATCGCCGCCAATGCGTTAGGGATTGGAGCGGCATCCTTTGCGAGCGAGTCGGGAACGAGTTTTGGGGACGGAGACGGGAATTGGGAACGGGATTTGAGGGAGCGAGACGGAAATATGGCGAGCAAAGATATAGCGGAAAGCCCGACGGCAGAGCGAAGCGGAGCCGGAACGCCCAGATAAAGTGTAAAGTTTATAGTTTATAGTTTATAGTTCTTAGTTCAAAAAAACTTTAGCCTTTAGCCTTTGGTCTTTAGCCTTTTTATTATATTTGCGAAATAAAATTACTCTAGATGAAAGTTTGCGTTTTTTGCGGAAGCAGCATGGGCAACGACCCGAGATATAAAGAAGCCGCTGCACAACTGGGCGAGGTCCTTGCTCAACACGACTGCTCATTATATTACGGCGGAGCAAGCGTCGGCCTAATGAAAATCATCGCCGACAAGATGTTGGAGAAAGGCAAGGATGTCGTCGGCATCATTCCTAAACTCATCACCGACATGGAGATAGCTCACGAAGGAGTGACAAAGATGATAGAGACAGAAACGATGTCGGAACGCAAGCTGATGCTCATCAACGAATCTGACGCATTCATCGCGATGCCAGGTGGTTTCGGAACATTAGACGAGATATTTGAAGTCGTGGTGCTGAACCAATTACGCATCACTGACAAGCCTATCGCTCTTTACAACACATTGAATTATTACGACAGCATGCTGCAATTCATCGACCATGCCGTAAGTCAGGGATTCATCCGTAAAGAACACCGCGACAACCTCATCGTCAGCGACAATCCAGAGGTTTTATTCAAAGAATTAAGCAGACATAAATCCATCTGCATCAAGCAATGGATAGAAGATATTAAAGAAGAAAGCAACGAGCAGTGAGCTATGAGCCATGAGCAGTGAGCAAATGAATAAATTCATGGTTTCAACTCAATAACACAACAACTTAGAAACTTAGAAACTTAAAATATGAACATAATCGGAATCACAGGAACAATAGGTGCAGGCAAAGGCACTATCGTCGATTATCTCGTAAAAGAAAAAGGCTACGTACATTATTCAGTGCGTGAATTCCTTGCAGAAGAAGTGAAGAAAAGAGGCCTTGAAGTCAACCGCGACACTCTCACAGAAGTCGGCAACGACTTAAGAGCTAAGCACTCTCCAAGTTATATCGCGACACAGCTTTATGAGAGAGCATTTGCGACAGGCAAAAACGCCGTCATCGAAAGCATCCGTGCTTTAGGCGAAGTGAACGCACTACGTTCGAAAGGCAACTTCTACCTCTTCGCCGTCGACGCTGACCAGGAAGTACGCTATCAACGTATCCGCGAGAGAAAGTCAGAGACCGACTCTGTCAGCTTCGAGACTTTCGTCGCAAACGAAGCACGCGAGATGAACTCCGACGACCCTAACAAACAAAACCTCGCCGCTTGCATCAAAGAAGCTAATTTCTTATTCTTGAACAACGACACTATCGCCGACTTACACAAAAAAGTTGAAGAAGTATTGAATAAGATTGGCGAGCAAGAATACAAGCGTCCTTCATGGGACGAGTATTTCATGAACCTCGCCGACACCGTGGCAGAACGCGCCACATGTAACCGCGGAAGGAGCGGCTGCGTCATCGTTAAAGACCGTCAGATATTAGTGACAGGCTACGTCGGCGCGCCTACAGGATTGCCACATTGCGACGAAGTAGGCCACCTTTTCAAGAAAATGATTCACGAAGACGGACGTATCACACAACACTGCGTAAGAACAGTACATGCTGAGCAAAACGCCATCGCTCAGGCAGCAAGAAGAGGCATTGCCTTAGAAGGCAGCACATTATATTGCAGAATGACGCCTTGCAGAACATGCGCTATGTTGATTATCAACTGCGGCATCGTGAGAGTCGTCTGCCAAAGGAAATACCACGACAGCGCCGAGTCAGAAGCGATGTTCAAGACTGCAGGAATCCAGTTGGAATATATTTACGAAGAAGTACAGCAGTACGATAAACAATAAAGACAACGGACAACCGTCAACAGACAACAGACTTTGTCCACAATTCTTAAAAAGACAACGATTGTTACAATCGATTCAGTAAAGACGTCACTCCTGTGGCGTCTTTTTTTATGCACCAAAACACACGAACCATCACGAAAAAGATTTAGTGAAAGATTAGTGACTTTTCGTGGAGAAAATATAGAAACAAAAAAAGAGGACACTTTTCAGTATCCTCTTAGTAGTAGCGGGGACAGGATTTGAACCTGCGACCTCCGGGTTATGAGCCCGACGAGCTACCAGACTGCTCTACCCCGCATCATGAAATTCAAAAAAACAACTTTTTTTTGTTTTTATTTGCGAGTGCAAAGATATATTTTGTTTCTTTGCAAGTCAAGTATTTTTTTAAAAAAATTTTTCATCATGAGTCACAAAGCAGGTTATGTAAATATTATTGGAAAGCCAAATGTCGGAAAATCAACGCTTATGAACGAATTTGTAGGCGAAAAAATTTCTATCGTAACATCAAAAGCGCAGACCACAAGACACCGTATTTTGGGCATTGTGAACGGTGATGAGTTCCAAATTGTGTTCTCAGACACCCCTGGAATCATCAAAAATCCCGCTTATAAGATGCACGAAGTGATGAATCAGTTCGTAAATGTCGCTTTCATCGACGCCGATTTGATACTTTATGTCGTCGACATTACAGACAAAAAAATCGATGAAAAGACAGTGGAACGTCTACAAAAAATCACCGACATTCCTATCTTCGTTTTGTTAAACAAAATAGACTTGTCAGATCAGGAAAGCGTGACAAATGCCGTCAACTTCTGGCAGAACGCACTTCCAGCAGCAACTATATTCCCTATCTCGGCACTTCATCACGCCAACATAACACACATCTTCGACTGCATCTTGGAAAAACTTCCAGAATGTCCTCCTTATTTCCCAAAAGATGAATTCACCGACAGATCGATGCGTTTCTTCATCTCCGAAATCATCAGAGAAAAGATATTGCTCATCTACAAACAAGAAATTCCTTATTCTGTGGAAGTTGTTGTCGACGCTTATGAAGAAAGCAACAAGATGATCAACATCAGAGCTACCATCTATGCATCTCGCGACTCACAAAAAGCTATATTAATAGGTAAGGCAGGTTCTGCAATCAAGAAACTCGGCATTATGTCGAGAGGCGACATCGAAGAATTCACAGGCAAGAAGATATTCCTCGACCTCAATGTCAAAGTCAGCAAAGACTGGCGCGACAACGAAGCCGAGTTAAAGAACTTCAATTACGAAGCGTAATTTTAATGGCAAAAGACTAATGACTAAAGGCTAAAGTTGAACATCTAAAAAATCTTTTGTCTTTCGTCTTTCGTCTTTTGTCTTTTTATTATCTTTGCAAATCACAGAAATTTAATTGATATGAGTAATATTGTTGCAATTGTAGGAAGACCTAACGTAGGTAAATCGACATTTTTTAATCGTTTAGTTCAGACTCGTCAAGCTATCGTCGAGGAGACTAGCGGTGTGACTCGTGACCGTCATTATGGACACAGCGATTGGAATGGCAAGTCATTTACCGTGATAGATACAGGTGGTTATGTCGTTGGTTCTGACGACATTTTTGAAGGAGAGATTAGAAAACAGGTTGACCTTGCCATCGACGAGGCTGATGTCATCATATTCGTCGTTGACGGCAAAGACGGACTTCACGTCCTTGACGAAGAAGTCGCTTTAATATTACGTCGTAGCAAGAAAAAAGTGATTCTCGCTGTCAATAAGACTGATATCCCTAACAAGGAAAGCAACGTCGCTGACTTCTACACTTTAGGTCTCGGCGACATCTTCGCTTTCTCAGCGATGACAGGAACAGGCACTGGCGAACTTCTCGACGAAGTCGTCAAACACCTTCCAAACGAGACAACCGACACATACGACGGACTTCCACGTTTCGCTCTCGTTGGTCGCCCTAATGTTGGTAAGTCTTCTATGATTAACGCTTTCCTCGGTCACGACAGACATATCGTTACAGACATCGCTGGAACAACACGCGACAGCAACAACACCCGCTTCAACGCTTTCAATATGGACTTCGTCCTCGTTGACACAGCAGGTCTCCGCAAGAAAAGCAAGGTTTCAGAAAATATAGAGTTCTACTCAGTGATGCGTTCTATCCGCGCTATCGAAGAATGCGACGTCGCAGCTCTCATCATCGACGCGACACAAGGTTTCGAGGCTCAAGACATGAACATCTTACGTCTTATCGAGAAAAACAAGAAAGGCCTCGTAGTCATAGTCAACAAATGGGACTTAATTGAAAAAGACTCTAACACACACCTTCAATTCGAGAAGATGATCAGAGAAAAGACAGCTCCTTTCACAGATTATCCAATCATATTCACATCAGCGATAAACCGTCAAAGAACATTCCGCGTACTCGAAGCATTACACCAAGTATATGAAAATCGTGAACGCAGAATTTCAGTACGCGAACTCAACGACACCATGTTGGAAATCATCGCTGCACAACCACCACAAACAGCATCAAGAAATCGTTATCTCAAGATAAAATATATCACACAGTTGAAGAGTCCAACTCCACAGTTCATCTTCTTCTGCAACTTGCCAAAAGACGTCAAAGAATCATACTGCCGTTTCTTGGAAAATAAAATCAGACAAAACTGGGACTTCAACGGAGTGCCAATTCAATTGTTCTTTAGAGAAAAATAATTTCAGTTAGGAATTATTGTAGAGACGTGTCAATGTTGTAAATTCATATATCATCACTATTAAATACATATATAAAAGACAACATTGACGCGTCTCTACTTATACATCTATTTATATGGAAGAACTCAGAATAGATAAATGGCTTTGGTGTGCTCGTCTTTTCAAGACGCGTACTCTCGCTGCTGACGCATGCAAGGGCGGCAAGGTAAAGATTGACGATTCTTCCATCAAACCTTCACGCGATGTGAAAGTCGGAGAACTGATACAAGTACAGCTCGGACAGTTACATAAAGTCGTTGAAGTGAAAAGCATTCCTAAGAGTCGTGTTTCTCCAAAACAAGTCGAAGAAGTCTATATCGACAGGACGCCTAAGGAAGAATACGAGAGACTAGAATTCCTACACGCATTCAAGGTCGAATACCGCGACAGAGGCGCAGGACGCCCGACGAAAAAAGACCGAAGAGAGATTGATAGAATCAAGGAGTTTTAATGACCAAGGCCGTTGAACTAAGGCTTTTGGGTTGTGAGCCCTGAAAGGGCGAAACATATATAACGTAAGGCATCGCCTTATGGGAATCACGAAAATCCAAGTGTTAAAGAAACGCCACTTCCATCTCTCCGCGTTAGGGATTGAAGCGGCATCCTTTGCGAGACTCGGACTTCAGACTTCGGACCACGGACTACGTTTTTTTTGAGCGAGGAGAAAACAATGGCGAGCAAAGATATAGCGGAAAGCCCGACGCGTAGCGGAACGCCATAAAAAGTCTAAAGTCTAAAGTCTAAAGACTAAAGTTTTTCGGAATTATCCCTTTTTTACTTGTAACAAAAATATAAAACAGTAGTATATTACTTACAAAAACATAACATGTGAAATAATTATCAGCAAAAGCATTTTATATGAAGAAAAATATTAACTAAATTTTTATTAAGAAATGAAAGCCGTCATTATAGAAGATGAAAAGATAGCAGCCGATTTGTTAAAATCTTATCTGCCAGTTGGATGAAGATATTGAAGTCGTGATAGTGCTTCAGACAGTGGAAGACAGCATTGAATGGCTTGAAAACAACCAACATCCAGATATCTTATTCATTGACATTCACCTCGCCGACGGTTCTTCATTTTCAATATTTGAAAAGACGGAAGTCAAATGTCCGATAGTCTTCACTACGGCTTACGACGAATACTCATTGAAAGCTTTTGAAGTCAACAGCATCGACTATCTGTTAAAACCTATTAACAAAGTCGACTTACAAAGAGCATTGAACAAATACAAGAATCTCAGAAGTCACGATATTGATTATAAAGATTTCGTGAATCGTTTTTTGTCGGGAGCAAAAAACGTCGATAATTATAAAGAATACTTTTTGGTTCCTGAACGCGACAAACTGATTCCGCTTGCAGCGAAAGACATCGCTTACGTTTATATAGATTTGAAGCTCATCAAAGCAGTCACTTTCTCTGGCAAGATTTATTATCTCAACCAAAACTTAGATGAGATGATGAACCAGTTGAATACCAAGATGTTTTTCAGGGCCAACAGACAATACATCGTTTCTCACGATGCAATAAAAGACATTTCTATTTGGTTTGGAAATAAAATTTCATTGAATCTTGTGATGCCGACAGAAGAGAAAATCATCGTCAGCAAGGCGCGTGTTTCCGAGTTTAAGAATTGGTATACACGCTAATTCTTAAAAAAATCATCAATATTCTTGACATTACCAATATTAAAATATACCTTTGTGTCCTGAATTATAATCAAAACTATTTTGATATGAAGAGACACATTACTAGGTTTTTATTATTGTTAACAATCCTTACGACTTGTAATATTTCACTCAAGGCGCAAGATTATCTTCCTTTTGTTAACGACAACTACGCTGGTATCACCGGCGTACATTTCCAACCTGCATCTATTGCGGATTCACGTTTGAAATTCGACCTCACCTTAGCAGGTTTATCATTAAATTTAAGCAACAACTACGCATATCTCAACAAGAGTTATATTCCAGAGTTGTGGAAAAATCCTGATATGGATATAAGCAAATTGTATGGTTTCAGAGAACATAACGGTCTGGACAAATTTATCTATCAGGATGTTAGATTAGACATCATGAATTTCATGTTCACAATTAACCCTCGCTTGTCCATTGGTTTCACAGCAGGCATCAGAGAAGTATTCAATGTCGACAATTTCCCTGACGCATACATCCAGATTATGGAAGAAGGACGAAACGATGGCGTCATCTTACCATGGCACCAGATGTTGCATGAAGAAGACATGAGAGTCAACATGAACTCTTGGGCAGAATATGGCCTTTCAATAGCAGGCGTTGTTTTCAAATCAAATCACCATGTCATCAAAGCTGGTATGAACGTCAAGATTCTTGAAGGATTAGCATCAGCATATCTCAATGTCAACGAAGTAGACTACTTATTATACAACAACGACTCTGTTTACATCGACAACTCTTCTGTATATTACGGATTTTCCGACGGATTAGGCAAACTCGCAGACGGTTCATTAGATCCAGAAAACTTAAACATAACACATCGTCGCAGCGTAGGTTTCGACTTCGGTATCGTATGGGAATGGAGACCTAATTATGAAAACCATCTCTATGACATGGACGGCAAGACAAATCTTGAAAGAAGAGACCAAGACAAATATTTATTGAAAGTAGGTTTGTCTGTTAGAGACCTCGGCGCCGTTAAATTTAAGAGAAGTCAATATAGTCAAGACTTTGTAGCAAATGGATATTTCAACGGACATATGTTTGAAGACTTCGAATCATTGGAAGACATCAGCAATTTCATCAACACTTCTGGACGCATCACTCCTATTGAAGGAGAAGAATTCTACAAAATGTCATTGCCTACAACATTTTCAATGCAAATTGATTACAATATTTACAAAGACTTCTATATCAACTTCACACCAAACATCGCATTGCGACAAAACAGCGACACTGAAACCAATTATGCCAAGATTCACACTTACAGCAACTACAGTTTGACTCCACGATATGAAACAGCTATGTTCGGTGCTTCCGTACCTATTCAATATAGCAAATTATATGGATTCACCGCTGGTGTTGGTTTAAGATTAGGTCCTATCTGGATTGGTTCTAACAATATCTTTAGCACATTGGCAAAGCCTGAGATTGACAAAATCAATGTTCAAATGCTTGTCAAAGTTCCAATTCCTCACGCTAAAGTCAAAGACAAAGACGGCGACAAGGTCTCTAACAGAAAAGACCAATGTAAGAAAGAACCAGGAGTTTGGGAAAACTTCGGTTGTCCTTATGACGATGACGACGAAGACGGCATTCCAAATGACGTAGACAAATGTCCTACAGTATATGGCAAAGCAGAATTTGAAGGATGTCCTGATACAGACAACGACGGCATCACTGACGCAGAAGACCAATGTCCAGAAATGCCAGGTCTCGCATTATACAGCGGCTGTCCTGACTCTGACGGCGACAGCATCCCTGACCCTCTCGACAAATGTCCTTCAATAGCAGGTTTGGAAATATTCGAAGGCTGCCCTGATACAGACGGCGACGGATTACAAGACTCAGAAGACAACTGCCCTAACGTAGCTGGTTCAGTAGAAATGAACGGATGTCCAGACATAGACTCTGACGGCGACGGCTTGAAAGACGCTGACGACAAATGTCCTAATATGGCTGGTCCTGCAGAATTCAACGGATGCCCAGACAGCGACGAAGACGGCTTGCCTGATCACGAAGACAAATGTCCTAACATCGCTGGACCAATAGAATTCGAAGGTTGCCCTGACACAGATAACGACAGCATACCTGACCACATCGATGAATGTCCTATGATTAAAGGTCTCGCCGTATTCAACGGTTGCCCTGACACAGATAACGACAGCATACCTGACCACCTCGACGAATGTCCTATGATAAAAGGTCTCGCTGCATTCAACGGCTGCCCTGACACAGACGGCGACGGCGTAATGGATAAATACGACAAATGCCCTGAAGAACCAGGCGCAATAGAAAATGAAGGATGCCCAATCTACGTACCAGTAGAATTCGCAACTAACATCGGTTTCGAATCTGGTAAGGCAACACTCACAAAAGAATCATATCCTTACTTAGATCAATTGGTAGACTTGATGAATGAAGACACAAGATGCTGGGTTAAACTTGACGGTCACACCGACAACACAGGTAGCGATAAGATCAACCAAAAGCTTTCACAAGACCGTGTTGATGCTATCAAGAACTACCTCATAGAAAAAGGCATCAGTGCTGACAGAATCATCGCGAAAGGTCACGGCTCAAGCCAACCAATAGCAGACAACAAAACAGCTGCAGGCAGAGCAAAGAACCGAAGAGTAGAAATAAATATCGCACACTGATAAAAAAAAGGTCCCACACGGGACCTTTTTTTTTACTAAGAACCAAGAACTAAGAACTTTTACTTCAACACAGGCCGCTGATAGCTGACACCCAACTTTCAATTAAAAAATTAACATCTTCTCAACAAACTTTCATATCATCATAATGTTTTTAAGTCAAACTAATTTAAACTTAAAAAACAACATTATGAAAGATTTGAATTTCAGACATGGAGACGCCAAGAGTGATGTCTTCGGAACAGATGCAATGGTAAATCCATCACCAGTAGACAGAATTCCTGATGCTCCAACAACACCACAAGTAGCATATCAAATGGTTAAAGACGAGACATTCCCACAGACACAGCCTCGACTCAACCTCGCCACATTCGTCACCACATATATGGATGAATACGCAACAAAATTAATGAATGAAGCTATCAGCATCAACTATATTGACGAGACTGAATATCCTCGTGTAGCTGTGATGGGCCAGAAATGTATCAATATCCTCGCTAATTTATGGAACAGTCCCGAGACAAACAAATGGAAGACCGGCGCCCTCGGCATTGGTTCTTCGGAAGCCTGTATGCTCGGTGGCGTGGCAGCATGGATGCGCTGGCGTAAGAGAAGGATGGAACAAGGCAAGCCTTATGACAAGCCTAACTTCGTCATCTCTACAGGCTATCAGGTAGTATGGGAGAAATTCGCACAACTCTGGCAAATCGAGATGCGTACTGTGCCTCTCACCACAGAAAACCCTACACTAGATCCTAAGAAAGCTATCGAGATGTGTGATGAAAACACCATCTGTATCGTCCCTATCGCAGGCTGCACCTGGACTGGCATGAACGACGACTTCGAAGCCATCGACAAAGCTGTCACTGAATTCAACAAGAAGACAGGCAACCAGCTCTGCATCCACGTCGACGCAGCATCAGGCGGTTTCATCCTGCCATTCCTCAAGCCTCATGTCAAATGGGACTTCCGATTGGATAACGTTTTGTCAATAAGCACCTCAGGACATAAATACGGATTAGTATATCCAGGCTTGGGCTGGGTCATCTGGAAAGACAAGAAGTATCTGCCTTCTGAAATGGCATTCAGCGTCAACTACCTTGGCGCCGACATAACACAAGTCGGTCTTAATTTCTCACGACCAGCAGCTCAAGTCCTGGGACAATATTATCAATTCATCAGATTAGGATATCAAGGCTACAAGGCAATCCAACAAAACTCAATGGAAATCGCGGAATATCTCCACGAAGAAATCGGCAAGATGCCGCAGTTCAAAAACTACAGCCCTGAACTAGTCAACCCATTGTTCATCTGGTCGTTGAATCCTAAATATGACAAAGTCGCCAACTGGACCTTGTACGACTTGCAATACAAATTACAACAAAACGGATGGATGGTTCCAGCGTATACATTGCCGAAGGATTTAGAGCAATGCGTTGTGATGAGAATTGTCTGTCGTCAAGGCTTCAGCCGCGATATGGCCGACATGCTCCTGACCGACATCAGGATGGCCGTCGCTGACTTGGAAAAACTCAGTTATCCAACACAGTCAAGAGTTGAAGTCAACAAGAACATTCATCCTAAACACAGCTTCAACCATGGTGGAAAGAAGAATTGACAATTAACAGTTGACAATTAGCAATGAAGAGGCGCGTCAAAATTTTGATGCGCATCTTTTTTTATATAAAAATCTTTACATTATCTATGTCTCTGCGAGAGAATGTTACTTATTTTTTCTTACATTTGCTTCGTAAAAACTAAGAACTAAGGCTTTTAGCTTTTGAACTTTAAGCTCATCGCTCACAGCCCATAGCTCACAACTTTTAAACAAAAAAATGATAAACAAAGTATATAAATTCGGTGGCGCGTCAGTGAAGGACGCCAATGCAGTAAGAAACTTAAAGAACATTCTTGAAAAAGAAGACAGAAGCGATTTGTTACTCGTTATCTCAGCCATGGGGAAGACAACAAACGCCATAGAAAAGGCATTAGCCGACTTCCGTGCAAACAACGGTCACCTCGAGATAAGCGCGCTCAGCGAGATCATCGAATATCATGAGAATATCATGACAGACCTCTTCGAAGGCAATACTGAGCATCCTATCTTCGAGACGATGACAAATCTCTTCCTGGATTTATATCTCAACCTTCAAGAGACAGGCTTCGATTACGACTATCAATACGACAACACCGTCAGTTTCGGAGAGATTCTCTCAACGACGCTCATCTCTGCTTATCTCAACGAATGTGGCATCAATAATGAATTGTTAGACGCCCGCGAATACATCATCACCGACCATAACTTCCGCGCCGCCAACCCTGAATGGGACGACTGCCGACTAAGAATACAGAAACTCAACGACGAACACAAAGGAACGATGTATATAACACAAGGTTTCATCGCTTCTTCAACATCGCCAAAGACCACAACCACACTTGGAAGAGAAGGCTCCGACTTCACCGCTGCCATCTTCGCCAACGGCCTTGATGCTAAAGAACTCACTATATGGAAAGACGTCGACGGTCTCCGCAACGCCGACCCTAAACGTTTCCCTGACACAAAGAAAATAACACATCTCTCCTACTTCGAAGCGATAGAACTCACTTTCTACGGAGCTTCCATCATACATCCAAACACTCTAAAGCCTTTACAAAACAAGAACATACCTCTTAAAGTACGTTCTTTCCTAGATACAAGCCTCGAGCCTTCCGTCATCGATGGAACAGAAGAATACATAGAATACGTACCATCGTTCATCGTCAAAGAAAAACAGACGCTGATGAGTATCACGCCTCGCGACTATTCTTTCATGAACGAACATAACAGAGCTCTCATTTTCAACATTATGGACGAACTCAACATACACGCCAACATGACGCAAGTGTCGGCACTCGTCCTTTCGATATGCTTCGATGAAAATGAAAAGAAACGCCTCCAGCTAACAGAGGCGCTCTCTCAAGCTTTTAAGATAAAATACAACGACGGGCTTCAGCTCTTTACTATCCGACATTATCAAGACGGTCTAGAAAAAGACTATGTCAAAGACAGAAAGATATATGTCGAACAAAGAAGCAGAAGCACATACCAGATCGTTTTTTAAGACTAAAGGCAAATGGCTAATGACTAAAGTTTTTTCCATTAGACATTACCTTTGCCCTTAGCCTTTAGCCCTTAGTCTTTATTTCTCCCAATGGAATGGCTGGATTTGTGAATCTTTATCTTGCCATGATGGTTTTCGCAAAGCATATATTATAAAAGGCACTGCCACGAAAACTATACATCCTCCGAACATAACTCCATACCAAACAGCATTGCTACCTGTAGAAATCTGGCTTGGAGGAATGAAGCTCAAGACGAAAGCAAGTAACGAACCTAAGAAACCAACGCCACTGATGAACCACATCAAGAAATTACCTTTCTTACCGATTCTGAATGTACGAGGAGCGTCTTTCATGATATAACGAAGATAAATCGCTGCTGCAAACATCAAGAGATACATTATCAAATAAAGCAAGACTGTCATCTGTGACAATATTTGATAGAAGCTCTGTACTGAAGGCATAACGACGAAGAGCAAACTCAAGATTGTTACTATCACGCCCTGGATTATCAAGATGTTACTTTGAACACCAAGTTTGTTTGTCTTTTGGAAGAAAGGAGGAAGATAACCAGCCTTACCAACGACAAGCAAACCTTTTGAAGGACCAGACACCCAAGCCAATACGCCAGCGAGCACGCCGAATGCAAGAGCGACAGCAATGACAGGGAACAACCATGAAGCATGGATATATTTGAAATAATTGTCAAAACCTATCAACAAACTTTGTGTCAAGTTGATGTTATCTTTAGGGATGATGAAACCGAGAGCGTAAGTACCTAATACGAATATCAACACTGTTGCGAGTGCGCCCATGAAGACAGCGCGAGGGTAACTCTTGCTAGGATTATCCATATCGGTGACGTGGACACCCGTCATTTCCATACCAGCATAGAACAAGAAAATACTTGATGCAAGAACAAGGTTGTCAAGTTTAGCCAAGTCAGGCCAGAAACTGCCGCTAAGATCCATCTGTATAGGACCGCCGGTAGCTACATAATAGATTCCTAATATTATCAATATGATAGATGGGATGATAGTACCGATAAGACCACCTATTTTAGATACCTTACCTACCCAATCCAAACCTTTAAATGCAATCAATGTAGCAAGCCAATAAATAGCGAGCACCACGATAAGAGTGTAGACTTTATTATCAGCGAGCGCCATGTCGTTTGTTGGGTTCATGCCGATAAATGCAAGAGAGACAGCACCGAAAGTAAGGACTGTCGGATACCAGATGGTGTTTTGGAACCATTGAAGCCAGATGGCGAGGAAACCAAGTCGCTTGCCGAAAGCCTCGCCGACCCAGCGGAACACACCGCCTTCCTTATTGGCAAACATAGACGCCAGTTCCGCCGCCACCAACGAGGTCGGGATAAGGAAGACAAGAGCGGCAAACAAATAATAAAAGGCCGAACTCAAACCATATTCGGCTTCGGCAGGAAGTCCACGCAAGGAAACAACCGCCGTGACATTCATGATAGCTATAGTGAATACACTAAGCTTAGCGATAGTTTTTGTTTTATTTGCATCCATAAGCTTTAAATTTTATCACACAAACAATAGCATAATCAAAATGTTCAAAAAACTTGAAGTAGAACTTTTGGCTCTTGAACTTTTATATCCTAAAAAATCACATTTCCAATCCAATAAACCCCTATTTTTTTTAAAAAAATCTGTCATACGTTGTCCGTAGTCTATAGACTTTTTATTATATTTGCGAGACATTTTTTCAAAATTATATTGATATTCATTTATGAGTAACATAAAAGTACTAGACAAAGAGTTCTCGCCATACATTTCACAGGCTGAAATAGAATCTGCCATAGACAGAATCTGTAGTCAGCTCAACGAGGATATGCGCGATAAAGACCCTTTGTTCTTAGTGATGCTCAACGGCGCTTTTATGTTCGCTTCTGAGTTGTTGAAGAAACTAGATATGGACTGTGAGACTTCTTTCGTGAAATTCTCCACTTATTCTGGAACGAAGAGCAACGGTAAAGCAAAGGAACTCATCGGTCTCAACAACTCTATTCAAGGTCGTAATGTCGTTGTCGTGGAAGACATCATCGACTCTGGCTTCACCATGAGATGCTTAATTGAGAAACTCAATTCATTAGGCGTTGCCAGCATAAGAATAGCCACTATGCTTTTCAAGCCTGAAGCATTCAAGTTCGACTATAAAATCGACTATATCGGAATGAACATTGGAAATGAATTCATCGTTGGTTATGGACTTGACTACAACGAATACGGAAGAAACTATCCTTCGATATATAAAATCGTTGAAGAAGATTAAACAGATAAAACAATACAGATATGTTAAACATTATAATTTTCGGCCCTCCAGGCGCAGGCAAAGGAACTCAATCTGAACACATTAGAGAAAAATATAATCTCACATATATATCTACAGGACAAGTGCTTCGCGCTGAAATGGCTGCCGGCACTGAAATAGGCCTTAAAGTAAAAGACATCATCTCTCATGGCGGTCTCGCATCAGATGAAATAGTCACTGAGATAATAGAGAAATTCATCGTCAACCACTCCGACAGCAACGGATTCCTCTTCGACGGCTTCCCTCGTACTGTGAAACAAGCTGAGATATTAGAAGAGTTATTCAAAAAATATAACCTCAAACTTGACGGCGTCGTCAGCCTTGAAGTGCCAGAAGACATACTCATCGAACGTATGCTCGAACGCGGAAAGACAAGCGGCCGCGCCGACGACAACATTGAGTCAATACATTACCGTTTCGTAGAATACGACAATAAGACAAAACCTGTCCTCGACTTCTACCAACACAAAAACTGCCTCCATCCTATCAACGGCGTCGGAACAGTAGAAGAAATTTTTGACAACATCTGTGAAACAATAGACTCAATTCATAATTCATAATGCTCAATGCATAATCAATTATGAATTATGAATTATGCATTATGAATTCTCAAGATTTCTCAAACACCAAAGTATTCAAGGTGTTCAACGATAAAAACACCGGCAGCAGTCCGAAATATGCGGGCGTGGCTGTGCCGGTGTTTTCTCTTAAAAGCAACAGCAGCTTCGGCATAGGCGAATTCAACGACCTGAAACCACTCGCTGACTGGTGCAAGAAAGTCGGGATGAAGATGATACAAATCCTTCCCATCAACGACACCCGCACCGACGATTCTTGGGACAACTCATATCCTTATAAAGCCATATCAACAAAGGCATTACATCCCATCTATCTCAATCTTGACAAACTAGGAACATTAAACGATGATAACGACATCGCATATTTCCAAAATCAGAAAGACATCTTAAACTCAAAAGACTACGTCGACTATCCTGAGGTGATGAGAGTCAAAGTCATTTACTTCAAAAAAATCTTCGCACAGACCTGGAACGAAGTAAAAGAAAAAGACGACTATAAAACATTCTTCAAGGAAAACGAAGAATGGCTCGTACCTTATGCTGAATTCTGTTTACAGTCAACCGACACAGTTCAATGTTCTGAGTTCAATGTTCTGAGTTCTGAGTTCTATTACTTCTTACAATATCATCTCGACAAGCAACTCACTGAAGCCGTTGATTATCTCCACGAGAGAGGCATTGCCTTGAAAGGTGACATCCCTATCGGCATCGGTCGTCGTAGCGTAGAAGCATGGACAAATCCAGAGCTTTTCAATCTCGGATGCCAGGCAGGTGCGCCGCCTGATGCCTTCGCAACAGAAGGCCAGAACTGGGGATTCCCGACATATAACTGGGACGCGATGGCAAACGACAACTACAAATGGTGGCGCGGACGACTCACTCAGATGAGCCGCTACTTTGACGCATACCGCATCGACCATATATTAGGATTCTTCCGCATCTGGGAGATACCTTACGAATCGACACAAGGTCTGCTAGGATATTTCAGTCCTGCTTTAGGCTATCTGCCATCGGATGTCTGCTGTCAGTTGTCAGCAAGCCATGAAAGACTGACGAAGCCTTATATCAGAGGACATTTCCTACATGAATTTTTCGGAGAATATACCGAAGAAGTCAGAGAGAAATATCTCAACGAGACTTCTTTCAGCTATTTTGAATTGAAAGAAGAATTCAACACGCAGAGAAAGATAACTGATTATTTTGACAGTAGTCAACAGTCAACAGACAACAGTCATAAATACGATATAATAAAAAATGGACTTATCGCATTATGCGCTGAAGTATTGTTCGTAAAAGATAAAAACGACACATTACATCCACGTATCGCGCTACAGTTCACGCATTCATATAACGAATTAAACGATTATCAAAAAGATAATATCAACAGATTATACGACGAATATTTCTATCACAGAAACGAGGAACTCTGGGAGAAAGAAGCCTTGAAGAAACTGCCAAAAATCATTGAGGCGAGTGATATGCTAGTATGTGGTGAAGACCTCGGCATGGTTCCGGCATGCGTCAAGGATGTAATGCAGCAGCTCAATATCCTTAGCCTTGAAGTACAGAGAATGCCGAAAAATCCTTGCGAGACATTCGTCAATCCTGCCAACAATCCTTATTTAAGCGTCGACACCACATCAACGCACGATATGTCTACCATAAGAGGCTGGTGGGAAGAAAACGGCAAAGTGACAAACCGTTTCTACAGAGAGATGCTCGGACATCACGAAGGCGCTCCTTATTTCGCAGAGCCTTGGGTCTGCAAGGAAATCATCAAACAACATCTGGAATCATCTTCTATGTTGGTCATCATTCCTATTCAGGATTACATCGCGATGGACGGCGAATTCAGATGGAACGCAACACAAAGAGAACAGATCAACATACCTGCAAATCCACATCATCACTGGTGCTATAAAATGCATCAAAGTCTTGAATCCCTTAACGAGAGACAAGACTTCAATGATATGATTTCTAAAATGATAAAAAGCTCAGGCAGATAAACCCAAGCTTTCAACTTTTAATTTTTAATTTTCAATCTTCCTTTATATTCTCCATTAATAACATTGTTATTATTGTCCTTGCAGTCAATAATATGGATTGTATAAATATCGTTACTCTTCGACACTTTCACTTTTCCTAACAGCATGACGCCTGCTTCGGTGTCACCTTTCAGCCATGCGCCGCGCTTGAATCTGTGATTATATTTATCATCATATGCGTATGGAATATACAATCCGCTTGGGAGATATTCATTGACTTCAGAATAGAAAAGAAAGTTGATTGAATGAGGATCATTGCTGTTGCTGTTATCCATAGTAAGTCTCAGCTGATAATAGCCATTCTCTTGTCCAAGATCTTGTAAAGCAGCGCCATTGACGTAATATGTCTTTTCGCCAACTGTAAAAAATCCGTCATCTGGATAATCAGGTTCACAAGAAGAGAAAAGCAAAGCAATAAAGCCTAATAACAAGATGTTAAGTTTTGATAATTTCATAATAAATAAAGATATAATTTCAGAGTGTAAATTTAGGAATTATTTCATTAATTTTTCAAAAAAAAATCGTATATTTGCCTTACCGGTTTATGTTCTTTGAGATGTTAAAAAAAATTAAAGAACAATAAAACAAAATCAATTTTTATTCGTTTTAAAATATACTAACTAAATCTAAAAAAACTATGGCAACAATTTCAGGAAAATACTTAGGAAATTTATGCAGTGAATTAACTCATAATCCATCTGGCGTAAAAATTAATGTTGATGGTCACGGCAACGGATTCTCTCCTGTCGATTTAACAGCTGCTTCATTGGGAGCATGTATGATGGCGATGATGGCTTATACAGCAGAAAGCAGAGACATCAGTCTTGAAGGAATGAGCATTGAAGTCGACAAAGTGATGGCCGACGCTCCACGCAGAATCGGAGAATTCAACATAACAGTAAACTTCACGCAACAATATTCAGAAAAAGAAAAGACATTATTACAACGCGCTGCCGACACATGTCCAGTCAAGAAGACATTAAGCAGCGAATGCAAGATTAATGTCGTGATGAACTTCATCAATTAGAAATTATGAATAGGGATTAGGAATCGGATTACTAATCCCTAAATTATATCATTTCATCCTTTGAAAATTCGCATTAACTGAATCCATCACTCTTTTCATTATAACAGGATTGTCGTTATAATAATCCATATTTTCAAAAAATATAGAATCTGTGATGCCGTAATGATTAAAGAGAGCTTCGTATCCTTTGGTTTTCAGGTTATTTGTACTTATACTCTTTCCTCTTCTGTAATTGATGGCATTTTCCAAGACATAGACATCCGTCATTATCTCCACCATCTGAGGTTCGGATAATAAGACATTCGGTGCTGTCACCTTGGTCTGCTTATCACCGCAAGACAGCAAGAGTAACAACACCGAAAGCGTTAATATTTTCAAACTTTTAGTTACCAACTTCAGAGAAGAATTTAATTCTCATCAAACGTACTTCTTCCTCCACATATTCATTTTCTCCGAGAGCTTCCATTGCATCTTCTATAGTATCAGAGTCAGCTTCGCGGAAATATTCCAAGATATCTTCTTGGTGATATTCGTCGATGTTATCTTCGATATAATAATTGATATCGAGGCGTGTTCCACTAGCGACGATGCTTTCTATCTCAGTGAGGAGTTCGTCGAAGCCCATATTCTTTGAATGAGCTATATCTTCCAAAGGAATCTTTCTGTCGATATTCTGGATGATGCTTATCTTCAATGCCGATCTGTTGACAGACGACTTGATCACCATATCATTAGGACGAGTGATTTCGTTTTCTTCGACATATTCCTTGATAAGTTCCAAGAAAGGCTGACCGAATTTCTGTGCTTTTCCTTGACCGACGCCGACGATCTGAGTGAGTTCGTCCATTGTGATAGGATATTGAATTGTCATATCCTCGAGTGATGGATCTTGGAATATCACGAAAGGAGGAAGATTCATCTTCTTCGCCATTGTCTTGCGGAGGTCTTTCAGCATAGCGAACAAAGTCTTGTCTGTTCCGCTGTCTTTGCCGAAAGCGACTCTTTCTTCATCCATTTCTTCATCTTCAGGATTATCGTAGTCGTGATCTTTAGCCACCATGATGGTATAAGGAGCCTTCACGAAGTCCTTGCCTTCTTTTGTGACTTTCAGCACGCCATATTCTTCAATATCTTTTGACAAGAGTTTATTGACGATTGCTTGACGTATTATTGATGTCCAGTATTTTTCATCGTTATCGTCGCCAGCGCCGAAGAACTCGTTAGTGTCGTGCTTTGCAGTCTTGATATCGCCGGTTGCCTTACCTGCGAGGAGTTCTGCTATATGTTTTGTCTTGAAAAGCTGTTTCGTTGCGATGATAGCATCGATAGCGAGTTTGATGTCTTCCTTGCCGTCGAACTTGACTTTAGGGTTGATACAATTGTCGCAAGCGCCGCAGTTTTCTGTTTCATAAGACTCGCCGAAGTAATGAAGCAAGAGTTTATGACGACATACCGATGACTCGGCGTAAGTCACAGTCTCGTTAAGCAATTCACGAGCTATCTCTTGTTCAGCGACGTCTTTACCTTTATTGAATTTTTCTAATTTATGAATGTCTTCGTAATCGTAGAAGGCGATACATTTACCTTCACCGCCGTCACGACCAGCGCGACCAGTCTCTTGGTAATAGCCTTCGAGGCTCTTTGGAATGTCATGGTGGATAACGAAGCGGATGTCTGGCTTATCGATTCCCATACCGAAGGCGATTGTTGCGACGATGATGTCAGCTTCTTCCATCAAGAATCTATCTTGATTGTCGCGACGAGTCTGAGTGTCGAGGCCTGCGTGATAAGGGAGAGCGCGTATGCCGTTAGCGACGAGGACTTCAGCGAGTTCCTCTACTTTCTTACGGCTCAAGCAGTAGACAATACCAGATTTTCCAGGATTACTCTTAATGTATTTTATGATATCCTTGACTACGTCTTTTGTCTTAGGACGCACTTCATAGTAAAGATTAGATCTGTCGAATGACGACTTGAACACTTTAGCGTCAAGGATTTCAAGGTTTTTCATTATATCTTTTTGCACCTTCACTGTTGCTGTAGCAGTGAGAGCTATTACCGGCAATTCAGGTCCTATGGCATTGATGATTGGTCTGAGACGTCTGTATTCAGGACGGAAGTCATGTCCCCATTCGGAGATACAGTGAGCCTCGTCGATGGCGAAGAACGATATCTTCAATCCGCGGAGGAACTCGACAGTCTCGTCTTTAGTGAGAGATTCTGGAGCGACATATAACAATTTTGTCTTGCCGCTTGAGAGGTCTTCCTTAACCTGGTTGAGTTCTGTCTTCGACAATGAAGAATTCATAACGTGAGCGATGCCGGAGTCGGCGCCGAAATTACGAATCATATCAACCTGATTCTTCATCAAAGCGATTAAAGGAGAAACGACGATTGTTGTGCCTTCACTTATCAATGCTGGCAACTGATAACACAGCGACTTGCCGCCGCCTGTTGGCATAAGGACAAACGTATTGTTGCCCGCCAATATACTTTTTATAATAGCTTTTTGATTGCCTTTGAATTGCTCGAAACCAAAAACATTCTTTAATAATTCGTGCAAACCTTTTTCATCAATTTTTGCCATATTCTATTCAATGAAATTTTATTTATATTTGCAAAGTCTTGCTTAAAGTAAATTTTATTATTTCGTCTCATTGACAAAGTTATGATTTTTAATTTTAAAGAAGCAAGAAAAAAATGATATTTTTTTTAAATTATGGAAAGCATTAAGGATATCGCAATTCAAGTCATTGATACAGAAGCTTGTTCAATACTAGGACTTAAGGAACTTTTGACTGACAATTTCACTAAAGTCGTAGAATTAATATTGAATTCCAAAGGCAATGTTATTGTTTCAGGCATTGGAAAGAGTGCAAATATCGCACAAAAGATAGTCGCGACCTTAAATTCCACAGGAACTACAGCGGTTTTCATGCATGCCGCCGACGCAATTCACGGCGATTTAGGCATCATCAGAGACGAGGATATAGTGATAATTATTTCAAAGAGCGGCGAGACTCCTGAGATAAAAGTGCTCACTCCATTAATAAAAATCAGAAAGAACAAACTCGTCGCCATCGTAGGCAACACTGAGTCTTTCCTTGCTAAAGAAGCAGACTACGTCATCGATACCACGGTGCCACACGAGGCTTGTCCTAACAACCTCGCTCCTACCGCCAGCACCACAGCACAGCTCGTCATGGGCGACGCCCTCGCAATGGCTTTGCTGAAATGCCGCGGCTTCAGCGCACAGGACTTCGCCAAGTTTCATCCAGGCGGCGCACTCGGCAAACGACTCTACCTCCGCGTCGGCGACCTATGTGTCAAAAACGCAAAACCAATGGTGACAGAAAACGACATAATGGCAAAAGTCATCATTGAGATAACAGAAAAAATTCTCGGCGCTACAGCAGTGATGGACAAAGACCAACTCGTAGGCATCATCACCGACGGCGACCTCAGAAGAATGCTCATGAAACATCCCAATATAGAAGAGGTGAAAGCCAAAGACATCATGACAAGAAACCCTAAGACGATAGACAAAAACGACCTCGTCGTCAACGCCCTTGAACTGATGCGCAAGAAATCCATAACACAACTACCTGTGATGGACAACGGCAATTACGTTGGGATGATTCATATACACGACATTATTAAAGAAGGGATTATTTGAACTAAGAACTAAGAACCCAGAACTTAGAACTTAGAACTTATACACAGACTATAAACTATACACTACAAACTTTACACTCTCCAACTACTCTAAACCATACACCATTAACTCTAAACTTTAAAACAATGATATTAAGGACCGACAATTTAGTTAAAAAATATAATAATCGCACTGTTGTTAAAGGCGTCAGTGTGGAAGTGAAGCAAGGCGAAATCGTAGGATTATTAGGACCTAACGGCGCTGGAAAGACCACCACCTTTTACATGACTGTCGGTCTTATCAAACCTTTCTCGGGTCACGTCTATCTTGACAATGAAGACATCACGCAGTTCCCGATGTACAAGAGAGCTCAACTCGGCATCGGTTATCTGGCACAGGAGGCTTCTGTATTCCGTCAGCTCAGCGTTGAAGACAACATCGCCTCTGTGATGCAGTTCAAGAAAGGCATGAGCAAAGAAGCTCAGAAAGAGAAGCTTGAGGAACTACTCAACGAATTCAGTCTGCAACATATCAGAAAAAGCAAGGGCATACAACTATCCGGTGGCGAGCGACGCAGAACCGAGATCGCAAGAGCCCTGGCCGTCGACCCTAAGTTCATACTCCTCGACGAGCCTTTCGCAGGCGTCGACCCTATCGCAGTGGAAGACATCCAACGTATCGTCGCCAGACTGAAGAACAAGAACATCGGCGTGCTCATCACCGACCATAACGCCAACGAGACATTGTCAATCACCGACAGAGCATATTTGGTATTTGAAGGACAAGTGCTTAAAGCCGGAACTCCAGAAGAACTCGCCAACGACGAAGTCGTAAGAAGTCATTATCTCGGAACGAATTTCGAATTGAGAAAGAAGGAGTTTTGATTTATACTAAAGCTTTAGCCGGAACGCCCAAATCAATTGACAATTGACGATTAAGTTAGTGTATAATTTTCAATTTACTCTGCGTTTTTGTGTCTTTGTGACTTTATGTCGTTAAAAAAAGACAGCACTATATAGAACAGCATCACGAACGGTATCGCGGCGAATCCTAAGAAGATGAAGGCTGCGACAGCGAATACCGCCAATATGTAAATGTGAATGTTTTCCTTGAATTTCAAGTTTTTAACCTTCAACGAGAAGAATGGAATCTCGCTTACCATCAGATAGCTGAATATACCGACTATCGCAACGAGGAAATAAGTATTTGACATATTGTTTGCCATGAAGGCGAGATTTTCGTTTTGCAAGGTGAAAGGCAATGATGCCACGAAGAGACCCATCGCTGGAGTCGGGAGACCGATAAAAGATGTTGTCTGACGGTCGTCGATGTTGAATTTAGCGAGGCGTAATTCCGCGAACACTGCGAGGAAGAAAGCCACAAACGGTACGATGTTGAAACCAGCGATTTCAAACCCAACGGTTTGATTAAGATAATAATAGATGATAAATGAAGGAGCCACGCCGAAGGACACGACATCAGATAGCGAGTCGAGCTGAGCACCGAGAGGAGAATACGCCTTGAGGAGACGAGCTGCGAAGCCATCGAAGAAATCGAAGACGGCAGCCAGGAATATCATCGCTCCAGCCGCTACGGCATAGCCGTTACACATCAAGACTATTGAAATACAACCAGATAAAAGGTTGCAACATGTTATTGCATTAGGAATATGTTTTATCATCGTAATTGTTAATTGTTAATTATCTAATATAATGAGGCATGTCTTCAGGCAAAATGATAGAGTATTCGATGAGGCCTTTTATTTCGCCGTCGACGAACCAAGGAGTCTGGTAGATCATTTTCTTCACATCGCCCTTCTGGATGGTGTAGACGTTAGTCGCTTTTTCATCAATCAGACGCTTGATGGTATCTTGCGATGACTGTTTATGACACGACATCATATTTTTACCGACCATATCAGTGAATACCGACTTAGCCTTATCGTTCATATATAAAACATTACCCTCTGTGTCAGAGATAGTTATACTTACATTTATTTCCTTAAAGAAATCAAAAATATTATTTTCCATGATTTTGAATTTTAATGCAAAAAAAAGAAATATTTAGCAAATAAATACATTATTTTAAAAAAAAATAAAAGTAACAAAGCAACGAGGTAAAATGTTATATTTGCAATCTAAATAATACGAAGCTTGAAGAAACTGTATAAATACATATTGCGCTCATTCATCGGCACTTTCATTTTCACCTTTTTCGTTGCCGTGTTTATTTTGCTTATGCAGTTTCTATGGACATACCTCGACGACCTCGTCGGCAAAGGCTTAGGCTTCGATGTTTTAGGCAAGCTGATGTTTTACACAGCCATCACATTCGTTCCGATGGCGATGCCGCTTGCGATATTATTATCATCTTTGATGTGTTTCGGCAACTTAGGAGAGTTCTATGAGCTCGTAGCGATGAAAGCATCCGGCATCTCGGTATGGAGAATCATGCGACCTTTGCTCATCTTCTCCATAGCGATGAGCATCACTGCATTTATATTTTCGAACAACGTATTGCCAGTCGCGACCTTGAAGTCGAAGACCTTGCTGCGTGACGTGAGGAAACAGAAGATGTCGTTTGACATTCCTGAGGGAAGATTCTATAAAGGCATTGACGGCTACACTATCAGAGCCGGAAAGAAAGGCGATGACGGTTCCACACTCTACGACATGATGATTTACGACCACACCGACTACAAAGGCAACACCAAGGTCACAATCGCCGACTCCGCGACGATAGCATTAGCACCAAGCCAGAAAGAAATCGTTTTCACGCTATACCACGGGCATAATTACAACGAAGTCATTGACGACAAAGAATATAAGACCAAACGACCTTTTGAGACGATGAAGTTCGACAAGCAATACGTCAGCTTCGACATCTCCGACTTCAATATGACACAAAGCGATGGAAGCGCTCTCAAAGGACATCAGTCGATGCTCAATATCAGTCAGTTGATTGTTGCCATCGACTCATTAGAACAAAGTTCAAAAGACAGGCGTATTTCATACAAGAACTCTTTCAATAACAGGCTGCAGCATTTGTCGTCGAAAGACATCATCAACAACACCAAAAACAAAAGAGTTGACATTGATACCATTACAGTATTCAAATGGCCTTTTTTAGACAATTTCAGTGAAAAAGAACAAGCGTCAATCATCAATATGGCTATCACAGCCACACGAAACCAGATAGACAACACCGAGTTGAACATCAGGGATTTTGAAAGACAAGACATTAACATCAGGAAACACCAACAAGTCATGCACGAGAAATTCTCTCTCAGCATTGCATGTCTGCTGTTTTTCTTCATCGGTGCGCCATTGGGAGCCATCATACGCAAGGGCGGGCTTGGGCTTCCAATAGTCATCAGCGTGGTGTTTTTCGTCATTTATTATATCATAACCATTACAAGCCAACGTATTGCGATAGCTGGCGATATGCCTATATTCCTCGGAGTATGGTTTTCGTCTTTAATAATATTACCTATAGGAATTTTTCTAACTATCAAAGCCACAACAGATTCTGCATTGTTAGACGGAGAAAGCTGGAAAAAAGCCTTCAGAAAATTTTTCAGAAAAGATAAATAAAAACATTTGCTATGAATATCTTAATGCTTTGCAACAAGTCACCTTATCCGCCAAGTGAAGGCGGCCCGATGGCAATGAACAGTATTGTCAATGGCTTAATCGAAGCCGGACATAAAGTCAAGATACTTGCTGTCAATAGCGAGAAATATCATATCAAAGACAAGGATATTCCGCATGCGTATAAAGAAAAAACCGGGATAGAATTGGTTGATGTCGATTTAAGGCTGAAGCCTATCGAGGCGTTCAAGAACCTATTCACCGACAACTCTTATCATGTGGAAAGGTTTATCTCTGAAAACTTCAGAAACAAACTCATAGAGATTTTAAAGAAAGACCGATACGATATCGTCCAGCTGGAGATGATTTATATGGCTCCGTATATCGAGACTATCAGAGCTAATTCTGACGCTTTGATCGTGTTGCGCGCTCATAATGTAGAACATCTCATCTGGGATAGGATTGCGAAGAAGACTAATTTCTTACCAAAGAAATGGTATCTGAATCACCTGGTTCGCACCTTAAGAGAATACGAGTTGAACGCCATAAACAAAGTCGATGGCATTGCCGCCATCACCTACCGCGACGCTGCCTTCTTCCGTGGCGAGACAGCAGTGCCCGTCATTGACATACCTTTCGGCGTAAACCCGGAAGACTTCACCCCAAGTTACGAAGTGAATGAAAGCCCGACATTATATCACATCGGATCAATGAACTGGATGCCAAACGAAGAAGGAATACGATGGTTCCTGAAAAACGTATGGGACAAGTTACAGGAAAGAAAACCAGAAATAAAACTACATCTCGCCGGTCGTCATATGCCTAAATGGCTAACGAATCTTAAGAAACAAAATGTCAAGGTCTGGGGAGAAGTGCCTAGCGCACAAGAATTCATACGCAACAACGACATCGCGATAGTGCCACTTCTTTCAGGTAGCGGAATAAGAATCAAAATCATCGAGTCGATGGCAATGGGCAAGACAGTCATCACGACTATGATAGGTGCTGAAGGCATTCAATATTCGGAATATAATAATATCATCATCGCCGACACTCCAACGAAAATCGTTGAGACAATATGCAGAATAACGAAAGACCCTGATGAGATTCAACGTATTGGCAGAAACGCAAGAAAACTCATCGAAGACATTTATGACAATAAGAAAATCATCGACAGACTGCTGATATTCTACGATGAGATAAGCAAGACAAAAAAAGACATAACATATATAAACCACTGATATGAAGATATTTGTATTATTACCGAGAATACCTTGGCCACTTGTTAAAGGAGACAAGCTAAGAGCTTTCAATCAGATTAAGCAGCTCGCCAAAAACAACGAGGTGGTTCTTTGTGCATTGAATACAGATAAGAAAATCAACAAGGAAGAAGCTTTCAAAGCATTGCAGCCTTATTGTATCTCGGTGACATTCATAGACATAAGCAAATTATCAATATTAATTAACATAATCAAGGCCTTCTTTAAAGGGCTGCCACTTCAATGCGGATATTTCTATAACACCAAGGCGCATAAGAAGATTCGTAATATCATAAAGAAACATAAACCAGATATGCTCTTCGGCCAGCTTCTGAGAGTGGCGGAATATATCCGTTACGAAGAAACACCTAAGACCATCGATTATCAAGATGTCTTTTCTATGGGCATGAAACGCAGAAGCGAAATCGCACCATTCTATATGAAGCCTTTCTTCAATATGGAATATCGTCGTCTGAAACGCTATGAACACGACATCTTTGATGATTTTGACTTAAAGACAATCATCAGTATCCCCGACCGCGACCACATCGACCATCCTAAGAAAGACGAGATACTCATAGTGCCTAATGGCGTTGACATAGAATACTATACACCTCGCGAATGTGAAAAGAAATACGATATCGTCTTCACTGGCAATATGTCTTATGCTCCTAACGTAAACGCCGTGGAATACCTTGCGAATCATATACTTCCTCTGGTATGGAAAAAACTTCCTGACGTAAAGATGTATATCGCCGGAGCAACGCCAGACCCTCGTGTCAAGAAAGTGGCATCCGACAAGATCATCATCAGCGGCTGGCTCGATGACATGAGAGACGCTTACGCACAAAGCAGAATATTCATCGCGCCAATGAGGATTGGAACCGGACTTCAAAACAAACTCCTCGAAGCTATGTCAATGCGACTGCCTTGTATCACAACGACATTGGCAAACAACTCCTTACTCGCTTCAGAAGAGAAAAACGAAATACTCGTAGGAAACAACGAACAAGAACTCGCACAACATATTATCATGCTTTTAACAGATAAAGACAAAGCCGACACTCTGGCTCAAAACGGACACGACTTTGTTCATCGCGTCTACGACTGGGGAGAAGCGACAAGGATTATGGAAACAGAAATGAAATTAAAAATTAAATAAATAATTTGGTTTAAGGTTTAATGCTTAAGGTTTAAGGTTGAATCAAGATAAACTTTCAACTCTAAACTTCAAAACTACTTTAAACTTTAAACCTTAAACTTCAAACTAAAATAAATTATGGCTGACGACAAAAAGATTATTTTCTCGATGGTTGGCGTAAGCAAAATCATCCCACCTTCGAGACAGATTTTGAAAGATATTTATCTATCATTCTACTATGGCGCAAAGATCGGCATCATCGGTTTGAATGGTTCAGGTAAATCTACATTATTGAAAATCATTGCTGGCAAAGACAAAGCATATAACGGAGAAGTCGTTTTCTCTCCAGGATATTCTGTCGGTATGTTAGACCAGGAACCAGAATTGGATAACAACAAGACTGTTAAGGAAGTCGTTCAAGAAGGTATCCAGGAAGTAGTTGACATCTTGAAGAGATATGAAGAAGTCAACGCTCGTTTCATGGAAGAGCTCACCGACGACGAGATGAACGCCCTCGTTGAAGAACAAGGACAACTCACCGACCTCATCGAACAACACGACGCTTGGGACTTGGACAGCAAATTGGAAAGAGCTATGGATGCTCTCAACTGTCCTGACGGTGACACACCTGTCAAGAACCTCTCCGGTGGTGAACGCCGCCGTGTGGCATTGGTAAGATTACTCCTCCAAGAACCAGACATCTTATTATTGGATGAGCCTACCAACCACCTCGATGCTGAAGCCATCAACTGGTTGGAACAACACTTACAACAATATAAAGGCACCGTCATCGCTGTCACCCACGACCGTTACTTCCTTGACCACGTAGCAGGCTGGATCCTCGAACTTGACCGCGGCGAAGGCATTCCATGGAAAGGCAACTATTCATCATGGCTTGACCAGAAGACAGCACGCATGGCGATGGAAGAAAAGACAGAAAGCAAACGTCGCAAGACTTTGGAACGCGAGCTCGAATGGGTCAGAATGGCACCTAAGGCACGTCATGCTAAAGGAAAAGCTCGACTCGCTTCTTACGAAAAACTCCTTAACGAAGACGTAAAAGAAAAAGAAGAAAAACTCGAAATCTATATCCCTAACGGCGACCGCCTCGGCAACAAGGTCATCGAAGCAAAGAACATCACCAAAGCATACGGCGATAAGTTGTTATTCGAAAACCTCAGCTTCAGCCTCCCACCAGCAGGTATCGTCGGCGTCATCGGTCCTAACGGCGCTGGTAAGACAACATTGTTCCGTCTCATCATGGGATTGGAAAAACCAGACTCAGGCGAATTCGAAGTAGGCGAAACAGTGAAGACTGGTTACGTCGACCAACAACACGCCGACATCGACCCAGAACAGACAGTATGGGAAGTAATCTCTGGCGGTAACGAATTAATTCAACTTGGCAAACGCACCATGAACTCAAGAGCATACGTCTCAAGATTCAACTTCGGCGGCAACGACCAACAAAAGAAAGCCGGCGTCTTGTCAGGCGGTGAACGTAACAGAATGCACTTGGCGTTGACATTAAAACAAGAAGCCAACGTACTTCTCCTCGACGAACCTACCAACGACATAGACGTTAACACATTACGTGCTTTGGAAGAAGGTTTGGAAAACTTTGCAGGATGCGCCGTCGTCATCTCACACGACAGATGGTTCCTCGACAGAATCGCTACTCACATCCTCGCTTTCGAAGGCGACTCACAGGTTTATTTCTTCGAAGGAAGCTATTCAGAATATGAAGAAAACAAGATCAAACGTCTTGGTAACGCAGCACCTAAGAAGTTTAAATATAAGAAATTGATGTAATTTTAATAGCATTGAGCTATGGGTTATGAGTTGTGAGCAAAAATAAAAAGCTCATGACTCAAAGCTCAAAGCTCATGGCTTAAAGCCGAACACAAATGGAAAACAAAAAAATAGAATTGACAGAATTATCAGAACTCGGTGAATTCGGTCTCATCGACAGATTGACAAAAGACATCAAGACATATAACAAATCGACTATAACAGGCATCGGCGACGATGCTGCTGTCATCGACCATAAAAGCGAGCAGACATTGATTTCTACCGACGTCTTGATTGAAGGCGTTCATTTCGACATGACATATATGCCTTTGAAACACTTAGGTTACAAGGCAGCCGTCGTGAACTTCTCCGATATCTACGCCATGAACGGCACTCCTACTCAGATCGTAGTCGGTATGGGAATATCAAGCAAGTTCTCTGTAGAAGCCGTTGAAGAGATATTCTCCGGTATCAAATTAGCTTGCGACACATATAAAGTCGACTTGGTTGGTGGCGACACCACAGCAAGTAAGTCAGGACTCTTCATCTCCATAACAGTCATCGGCAAGGCAAAGAAAGACGACATCGTTTATCGCAACGGCGCTAAAGCCAACGACTTGTTATGCGTCAGCGGAACCCTCGGCGCAGCCTACACCGGACTTTTAATATTGGAAAGAGAGAAAGCAGCTTTCATGGCTGACCCTAACGTACAGCCAGAACTCTACGGCTACGACTATATCCTCGAACGCCAGTTAAAGCCAGAGGCTCGTAAAGACATCGTAGCAAGACTCAAAGAGTTAGAGATAAAGCCAACAGCGATGATTGACATATCAGATGGCTTGGCATCAGAGATATTACATCTTTGCAAAGACTCTAATGTCGGTTGCCGTATATTTGAAGACCGTATTCCAATGCATCAGAAGACCATCGACGTCGCTAAGGAATTCGACATCGTTCCATGCGTGGCAGCTCTCAACGGCGGCGAAGACTACGAACTTCTCTTCACCGTGAAACAAGAAGATTACGATAAAGTAAAAGATATGGAAGACGTGAGAATCATCGGCTTCATGACACCAGACGTCAAAGTCGCTGAACTCATCACAACAGATGAACACGTAATCCCAATCGAAGCACAAGGATTTAAACATTTTTAAATAAAAAGTAGGGACGCGATTAATCGCGTCCCTACTACAATAATATTATGAACAACACCGACAGAATAACCTCCATCCTCAAAACCATCCCCACCGATCCGGGAGTGTATCGTTATTATGACGATAAAGGTGAGATTATTTATGTCGGTAAGGCCAAAAACCTGAAACGCAGGGTATCAAGTTATTTCAACAAACAGCAAAGCGGCAAGGTCAAGGTGCTTGTCAGTCGCATCGCCGACATCAAATTCATCGTGGTCGACAACGAGATGGAAGCACTTCTTCTCGAAAACAACATGATTAAACAATACAAGCCACGTTACAACATCATGTTGAAAGACGACAAGACATATCCTTGGATATGCGTCAAGAACGAACGTTTCCCTCGCGTCTTCCTCACAAGAAAGAAAGTCAACGACGGCTCAATATATTTCGGTCCTTATCCCTCGGTGACAGTCGCCAAGACATTCCTTGAAATGTTGAGAAAGCTCTACCCTATCCGCAACTGCAAACTCATTTTAAAAGAAGAACATATCTACAACGGACATTATCGTCCTTGTCTTGAATATCATATAGGCAACTGTAAAGCACCTTGCGACGGAAGTATGAGTGAGGAAGAATATCGTGAGATGATTCATAACGTAAAGAAAGTCATCAAAGGTAATATTCATGAAGTCCTGAAAGAGATGAAGACGCAGATGATGGACCATGCCTCGCGATTAGAATTCGAGCAAGCGCAAGTCATAAAAGACAAATACGACATACTTGCAAACTATCATGCGAAATCCGTCGTGTGCAGCAATACTATTTTTGATATAGAAGTATTTTCTTACGAAGATGCCGACAATTCATTCTATGTCAACTATATGAAAATCGTAGAAGGTGCGATAATACAATCACACTCCTTTGAGATAAAGAGAAAACTTGACGAAACCGCAGAAGAACTGCTATCGATGGCAATCATCGAAGTCCGTCAGATGATGGAAAGTCACAACATCAAGGAGATCATCGTTCCAATAGATTTAGACATCAATCTTGAAGGTGTGAAATTCACCGCTCCGCAGCGAGGAGAAAAGTTAGACATTCTAGAGTTATCACAGCGTAACGCAAAACAATATCGCCTTGACACCGAGAAACTTCGCACTTTAGTCGACCCAGAACGACATACGAAGAGAATCTTGAATCAGATGAAAGACGACTTGAATCTGCCTGTATTACCTGAAGTGATAGAGTGTTTTGACAACTCCAATTTCCAAGGCGATTACGCTGTAGCCGCGATGACGCAGTTTGTCAATGCGAAACCCAACAAGAGCGGCTACCGACATTTCAATATCAAGACCGTTGAAGGTCCTAACGACTTCGCCTCTATGGAAGAAATCATCTACAGAAGATACAAACGTCTGTTAGATGAAGGGCAACGACTTCCTGATTTGATTGTCGTTGACGGCGGCAAAGGTCAGTTGTCGTCAGCTGTTAAGATTTTGCAGCAGTTAGGATTATTCGGAAAGATCAGCATCATCGGCATCGCAGAGAAACTGGAAGAGATATATTTCCCTGGAGACAGCATACCTTTATATATAGACAAAAGGTCCGAGACTTTAAAGGTAATACAACACATTCGCGACGAAGCGCACAGATTCGGCATCACACATCACAGAAAGAAATTCGAGAAAGGATTCATCCATTCAGAATTGAACGACATCAAAGGCATCGGCAAACAGACAGCCGAGAAGCTGATGCTAGAATTGAAATCCGTCAAGAACATCAAGGAAGCAAGTCTGGAGACATTGGAGAAAATCGTTGGAAAAGCAAAAGCTGGAATTGTTTACAATTATTTCAGAAACATTTAGTTTTATCGCATCATCCTTCCCCACTTGAACAAACACGTATTTTACTTTGTTATTTTTTTACAAAAAAACTCTTGTTTTTCTGTTTCTCATTTCCTAATTTTAATGCGTTCTTACACCCTATTATTTAACTAATACTATCACATTATGAAAACAAGTACTTTTACCAAAAGAATCGCTTCTATATTGTTGGGAATTATGCTTATGGTTCAGAATTTAGCCACTGCACAGAGCACAGAATTTCCAACAAGGTCCAAGAAGACAGATTACAAAGAAACCATTCAAGGTAAGAAAATGAGTCCTAAAATGTTACAGATGAAAAGATCTGTACAAACATCACAGGACATTCCATCTGCGACAAACCTCACGAAACATTTACCTCACAAAAACGCTACAAGAACACCTTTAGCAGTAACAGAAAGTGGAGCTACATTATTCGGCAATTTGATTTACGAGAGTTCCATGACAGATTTTTCAACAGTAGGATATTATTCTATCAATCCCAACACTGGTGAATATTCTCCTGTTGGAATAAACGAACAACTCGCAGGTGCTGGCACAGTAGTAGATGGCATCGCCTATGTGTCTTATGCCGAAACATTCATGGGGATGATAATCTTAGAATTGTATACTATAGTATATGACATAGAAGAAGGTGTAATTTTAGAAGCTGTAGAACACGACCCTTCTGATTTCGGTTCTTATGCAACAAATATGGCTTATAACTATGCAGATGACATGATATACGCCTTAACATATAACGAAGATGGAACTCAATTTACTCTCAGCACATTCGATCGTAGCAGTTATACTTACACAAAGATCACTGATGTAACAGTAAGTTCAGAGATCTTTGCAATGACTTTCGACAATAATGGCATATTATATATAATGTGTGCCGACGGTAAAATCTATGAGATGAATCCTTCAACAGGAAAAGCTGTCAGAGAGGTATGCGACACAGGTTTCTTGCCAGCATATATGCAGTCTGCCGTATGGAGTCCAAAAGACAATAAAATCCTCTGGGCTGCATCAAATGATGAAGAAAGCTACATTTTATCTATTGATATAACATCTGGAGTCACAGAGACATTATGTACCTTCACTGGTGCAGAAGAATGGGTAAGTCTCTATACGACAGACCCAATAGCATCAGAAGGCACTCCTGCCGCTCCTGTAATCCAATATACAGCAAACTCTCCTGGTTCACTTTTGGGCAGCATCACAGTAGAAACGCCTACCTTAGATGTTGCAGGAGAAGAACTTGAAACAACAGAATATACTTTAGTCATAGAACTTAACAGCACAGAGATATATAACAATTCTGTGACACCAGGCGACGAAGTGTCATTGAATGATGTGACATTTATCGAAGGTAAGAATTCAATACGTAGCTATGCCATCAATGATGCTGGAGAAGGTGCATTCGCTTCTAAAAGCATTTATGCCGGCAACGACACTCCACTACCAGTGACAAATCTAGAAGTAACTATCAACAATGCAGGTCAAGCAAACCTTAGCTGGACAGCTCCAACAGGTGGAGAGAACAATGGTTATATAGATTTCTCAAGCCTAACTTACACCATAAAACGTTTAGGAGAAACCATTGCATCTGGTGTTACAGAGACTTCTTATATTGACCAACTTACTGGCGAAATAGCACAATATGAATGGGCAGTATATGCAGTTTTCAACGACAAAGTTAGTCAAGCTACACTTACAGGAAAGATGTTATACGGAGATGCTCTTCCTTTGCCTTACGAACATGCTTTCAACAACGCACAATGTCTGAATCTCTATACTATTGTTAACGCCAATGGTGACAATCGCACCTGGGGATATGATGATTCAAGAGATGTATTACTCTACCCTTATAGCAGTTCAGAAAATGCCGACGACTATGCTATCACACCGCCATTACAGATCTCCAATGAAAAGACTATCCTTGTAGAAGTAAATGCATACTCATATATGCTAAAATATCCTGAGTCCCTAGAGATAACACTTGGCACAAGCACTGATCCAGCCACACATACCGTTATCATACCAGCCACACAACTCAACTGGGAGTCACCTCAGACCTTACGTACCTATGTCACAATCGATGAACCAGGAAACTACCACATTGGAATACATGCAGTTTCTAAATATAACATGTATTTTCTGTTAGTAACAGACATCAAAGTATCAGAAGGACCAAGCCTGAACACTCCTAAAGCAGTACAGGATGTCATTGCAACACCTGGCGCTAACGGTGCTTTGTCAACAACTATCACTTTCAAAGCTCCAACAGAAACATTCGACGGCAATGCTTTGACAGAAAGCATTACCATTACTGCCTACCGCGATAACGAAATCATAGGTACTACGACATGTAATCCTGGCGAAGAAGGTACTATTATTGACAACAATGCAATAAATGGTTTCAACAAATATGTATTGGTTACATCAAACAGCGCCGGTGATGGCGAGAGTTATGAAATAACATGCCGTTGCGGCGTTGACACTCCATCATCAGTAAACAATATCAAGTTCACCACTGCTGAAGACAACTTCACAACTGTCATATCATGGGATGCTCCTACAGAAGGTGTCGAAGGCGGTTATATTGATCCTTCAAACCTTACATATACAATATATGTTCCTACCGCTGACGGTTACGACGTAGAAGCCATTGATGAAACAACAGAACTATCCTATGAATTCACAGCAACAAACAATACACTACAAGGCTACACTTTCTATATCAGTGCAAAAAATGATATTGGAGAAAGCGACTTAAATGGCGGAAGCGTAGTGTTGGGCAAACCTTACGTAATACCATTTGTTGAAGCAATAGAAGGAACCACTCTAATTACTTCACCATGGTTTACATCTAGTGATTCCCAAACATCATATGCGACATGGGAATTAGGAGCCACTATGGAAAACTACAATCTCCCAGAAATCGTTGTGGCACCAGATGGAGGAATGGTAATATGTTATGACTTCTTTGAATTTAGCGATGGTGGATGCAGCTTACAAGTGCCAAAAATCTCACCTATAGGAGCTGAATCTCCAACATTATATTTCTCGATGTATCATTACACTACAGCATCAGATATCAATGAATTAGCAATATCTATCACAACCGATGATGCAACATACGAAGAGATATTTGTCAAAAAAGTGAATGACGCAGCTACCAATGGATGGGTAGAATATCAAGTCGACCTTGACGAATACAAAGATGCTTCATGGATAGGTCTGATGTTAAACGCACGCATCTCTGCTAACGGATTCGTATTCTTGGATTATTTAAGCGTAGAAAATACATTAGAAAACGACATCATGATAGAGTCTATTGAAGCGCCTTCAAGTGCAACAATCGGGGAAAAAGTTGAAATAATTGCAAACGTACTTAACAAAGGTAGCAAACCTGCTTCATATGATATAACTTTCTTTATTGATGATAAAGAAATAAAAACTATGACAGAAACAGAGCTTGAATCTAATGGAAACATGTCATATACTGCTACGTTTACTCCTGTGACAGAAGACCTCGGCAAGTCTATTATCAAGGTAGCAGTCGCCATGACTGGTACAACTGATGAAGTCGAAAATAACAATGAAGCAACAACAAATATTACAATAACACAACCCTACTTACGCGTGGTTACCGATTTAGAAGGTACAGTGAATGAAAATATCGTAACATTAACATGGAGCGAAATTACGACGGTACCAAATCCTACCGTTGATGATATGGAATCATACGAAAGCTTTATTATAGACAATATTGGCGAATACACTGTTGTCGACGGCGACAACGCAGAAACATACGGAATAGAAGGAACTTATGAATACCCATTCCTTTATGAGCCAAAAGCTTGGCAAGTGTGGGCACCTGCAGAATTTGACATCACCGCAGAAGCATGGGCTCCTTACGAAGGTGACAAATGTCTGATAGCATTCTCAACAGCTACTGGCGCTGCCAACGATTGGCTGATTTCTCCTGAGGTTATGGGTGGAACAGAATTGTCATTCTGGGCTTCTATACCTACTAAACAATATGGTGCTGAAAAATTTGAAGTTCTCTATTCTTCAACAGATACAGAAATAGAATCATTCACACTTATCTCTCAAGAAGCAAAGGCCACTGAAGGTTGGGAACAATACAAATATACGCTTCCTGAAGATGCGAAATACTTTGCTATCCGTTACATCAGCACCGACATATTCGCATTGCTCATTGACGACTTAGCATACGTTGATTCATCAGCTGAAATATCTAACCTCACAATTTTAGGATACAACGTATACTGCAATGGTCAAAAAGTCAACAATGATATTGTTACAGAAACAACTTACAATTACGAATTCGATGCAGACCAGACTACTCTTTCATTCAATGTAACAGTTGTTTATAGCGAAGGTGTATCAACATTCTCTAATACTGTAACAATAACAACTGACAACGTTGGTATTGATGACATTAACAGTTTAGGTATCAATATTTACGGACAAAACAATTATATCAAGATTGAAAATGTAGCTGGCCGAATGGTCAATGTCTACACTATTGATGGCAAAGTCGTTTACAAGGCACAAGCTGTCGACTCAAACATCTTAATCCCTGCTAATCTTGGTGTATATATCGTGAATATAGACAATGAGGCATCTTGCAAGGTCTTTGTAAGATAGAATAGACATTATACAAACAAAAAACCTCACGAGAATCGTGAGGTTTTTTTGTGCTCCCACCTGGACTTGAACCAGGGACCAACTGATTATGAGTCAGCTACTCTAACCGACTGAGCTATAGGAGCAGGATAGTTTAATTATATCCTTTGTTTTGTGAGTGCAAATTTACAAAATTGTTGCTAATATCATAACAAAATTTCAAAAAAAATTGAAAAAATTTTCCCGTCAATACAAGCCAGTACGCAAACGATTTTAACCAACTGAATTATAATAATTTACAACCTCATCTAAGATAGCAAACACTTCTTCAATGGTCCTTACTTCCATCAATCGCAATTTAAATTGTTTGAAATTCACAAAACCTTTAAAATACAATCCCCAGTGTTTACGCATTTCCATCACAGCATAAAACTCGTCCTTCTTATAATTCAAAGAATCCGACAGATGCGCCTTGGCAACACGCACTCTCTCCTCAACAGTAGGTGCTGGCAATTTCTCTCCAGTTGTTAAATAATGTTTTATTTCCCTGAAGATCCATGGATTACCATATGTCGCACGTCCTATCATAAGTCCGTCAACGCCAAAGTTATCTAAGAAATATTTCGCTGAAGGTCCGTCGACGACATCGCCATTTCCGATGATAGGTATCGTCATTCGCGGATTGTTCTTCACCTCCCCTATCAAAGTCCAGTCTGCTGGCTCTCCCCATTTTGTCGTTCTCAGACGACCATGTATCGTCAAAGCCTGAATTCCAACGTCTTGCAAGCGTTCTGCGATATCAACTATCTCTTTATGTTCGCTGTCATAACCAAGACGCGTCTTCACTGTAACAGGCTTCTTCACAGCCTTTACGACGGCTTCAGTTATCGCAACCATCTTTGGGATATCATTCAAAATACCGGAACCTGCTCCCTTAGAAGCGACTTTCTTCACAGGACATCCGAAGTTAATGTCAATAATATCAGGATTATAACGCTCGGCATAACGTGCTGCTTCAACCATAGGATCAATGCTATTGCCAAAAATCTGAACACCGAAAGGTCGCTCGCCTTCAACAAAACCCAACTTCCTCACACTCTTCACCGCATCACGAATCAAACCGTCAGAAGAAATGAATTCAGAATAAACTATATCTGCACCTTGTTCCTTACAAGCATGACGAAACGGAGGGTCTGTGACGCCTTCCATCGGGGCTAAAAGCAAAGGAACATGGTCAAATTCTATACCTGCAATCTTAATCATAATTAACAAAAAGCATTAAATATTATTATGCAAAAATAAGCATTTCATATTATCAAAAATATTAAATTTGCAAATAAATCCAATCTTATATGCAACATCCTATCATTAAGAAAACTACAAAATTCGAAAGAATATTCTTACTAATGGCACTAATCATCATCGGGATGATCTTAGGAAGCGTAATCGGTTTTGCTTATGTCTTCATCACTAAAAGCAACCCAAAAGACTTAGACTCTCTTAGATTTATGCAGATCTGCAGTCAGGTATTCACCTTCGTACTTCCACCTATAATATATGCTCTCTTAGTTAAAGACAAACCTGTCAACGTATTAGGATTAAAGAAATCCAAAATATTATGGTTCCTTCTCGGCACTGCGATGATTTTCGTCATTATGCCTTTTAACAGCATCCTCGCTGAATGGAACGACGGATGGACACTTCCTGACTCCATGAGCAGAATAGAACAAATGATGAAACAAATGCAAGACGCTGCAACTGAAATGATTGAGAAATTCGTAAGCGTCGATACGATAGGCGGTCTCATCCTCAACCTATTTATGATTGCCGGATTAGCCGCTATAGGTGAAGAACTGCTCTTCAGATCAATAATACAAACTTCCTTAATAAAAATTTGTAAAAATGCCCACATAGGAATCCTAATAGCTTCGGCAATATTTTCATTCATCCACTTAGAATTCTATGGCTTCATTCCTCGACTTATCTTAGGAATGTTACTTGGTTATATGTTCTATTTCTCAGGCAGCATCTGGATTCCAATGCTGATGCATTTCCTTAATAACGGCACAGTCGTCTTGATTTATTTCCTTAACAATAAAGGCATTACAAATATCAATGTAGATACTTTCGGTCAAACAAGCATTCCTGTTTTAATAATCAGTATTTTCGTTATGATTGTCTTATTCATGCTCTCAATAAAATATTCAAACAAAGAACGAACATTTATAGACAATTGATTTTTATAACAATATGAAATCATTGTTTGTCATAGATAAGTTATTATTATCCAAACTATTAAAATTCGGCATCGTTGGATGCTCTGGAATGATAATAGATTTCGGAATGACATATCTATGTAAAGAAATATTTAGAATCAACAAATTTATAAGCAACGGCATCGGCTTTATCCTTGCCGCCACATCAAACTACTTCCTAAACAGGAACTGGACATTTGAGAGTCATACCGAAGAAATCGGAATACAATACGTCCAATTCATGATTGTATCAGCCATAGGACTAGCTATCAATTCATTAGTCTTATATATTTTAAATGAAAAAGTGAAGTGGAATTTCTATTTCAGCAAACTCATCGCCATAGCAATCACTACTATATGGAATTTCTTCGCTAATCTATTATTTACTTTTGCGTAGACGTATTTCTTGATTCTGAATCAGGAAGTGCAAAAACCAAGAACGAATTAAAATAAGCGAATAGCGTAACGCCGATTTGTGTTTCCAATGTGTCTTCTGTAAACATAGAAAGCAACATTATAAACAGAAATACCAAATAAAAATAATTGCGATTTTTCTTATCCGCAAAGACAGGATAAAACATTGAGAACAAGAACCATAGTAAGCCAACAGCACCAAAAGCCACCGTTATTGCAAGATATTGATTATGGCTTCTAAATCTATATTCTGGTCTTAATTTTGAATTCGTCTCTTCGTAATATTCAGCGAAAGCATTAACGATATCGCCGGTTCCAACACCAAAAACAGCATTGTCCTTTATGATTCCCAATGACGCTTTTATATACTCAATACGTTGAAATACAGAGCTTCCGTTAGCATCGCCATTCCTTTCATAATTACGATATGCTATCATCACTTTCATAATCCTAGTCTGAAAACCTGGATTTTCTATGTAATTATAATTCGCGATACCATTCTCAATATTTCTTATATCATTATCAGAAAGACATCCAATACCTTCTGCATCTTTTCTTAAATCTTTCGATGTAAGATAACGCACCAATGTATGATAACCGTCATCCCATTCACTGTTAATTTTTTTAACACTTCGCTTATTCCAAGCATCTAGCATCTCATCTTTTGAGATATACAAGCCCACATACCTCGCATCTTCTACGTCAAAATTTATCGTGTCAAAAATATATGAATTACCCAATTTTGTATGCGTATCTAATTGTGCAACATCAACTTTAGCAGGACTCATATAATCCTTTACAACCTTATATGGAAGATATATCGCCACCGATGCTACTACTACAATCGCTACTACCATACAAATTTTAACATTTGTCTTCATACTTCTAAAGACAAAATACATCATCATAACAAAACACAAGGCTGCTATAACCAAAAGGCTAATGAACGACTCCAAAACCGTGATCTGCCACAAAAACCATATCATCAGAAAGACTATAATCGACTTTATCATCCAACTATAATTTCTCTTGACAAAATAATATCCCAAAACAAATATTGAGAACACCATACATAAAGACACTCTGATATGGCTTACAAAAACCGACAATTCCCTCACATCGACAAAATCACGACGAATGAACTTTATCGTTCCCAATATCGTAACAAAGAAAACAGATCCTATGAAAAACCACAAAACAGCATCAAACTGCTTGCGGATCAAGGGCTTCATCGACGACATTATCAACGGGAATACTAATAGCGGCAACTTAATCCTCAAATCTTTAAAAGCATACTGGAAATCTGACGTATATATCAATGCCAAGAAATGCATGACATACACCGACACCATCACAACAGCGACTTTATTATGCAAGAAATCGGAGAAACGCGTCTTTACATTACTCCATATTCCTTTGAAAGAAAATGCGATACGAGATAAAATTCTAGATACGAATGGTTTTTCCAGATACATTCCGTTAACAGCTCGCATATCAAGTCCGAGCAAACACCAAAGTATCAAAAGGTAAAACTGCGAAACGCTCAAGCCAAATCTTGAAGTCGGCAAAAAGACTCCTATCATGATCAAACCGACCAAATAGAAATATGTTCCAGTTTTACCGTATTCTACCTTCATAATTTTACCAGTGTCAGCTATCAGCGTTTAGCATTTACAAACACAAATCAATTTATACCTTTAAGAATATTTTCGTATTCGTTTTCACCATTAGAGTTAAGAAGAATCTCAACCGCACGATTCAACTCAACGTCATCTTTCAAAGTAGAAATGATTCTGCCTTTTTGGAAATAATAACGAGAGACTATTTCGGTCTTGAGTATTTCAGATATTTCCTTTTTATTGTTAATCAAATCGTTGTCCTTATGACTCTTCAATTCACTCTCCAAGATATCGAGCTGATCTTTAATATTATCGTAATAACCTTCCATCTTAGCAGTCTTCACCAAAACCTCAAAATCTTTTTCACTTTCTGAAGTATATTCAAATTTTTGAGACTCAACGAATTTAACGAAGTCATTATAAATCTCATCTGTAATTTCAAATTCTGATGGAGAAGCTATTGACTTATGCTTTCTATAGAATTTGTTTGCGTATTTGAAAATTATATTCTGAGCATAAAGATGTGCAGTTATTGTAGAAACCATCTCTGGTTCAACCTTCACATCTGGCTGAATACCATGACCTTCGTAAACGATTCTGCCATTAGCAGTCTTGAATTGAGGACCGAGAGTATCGTTTTTCGCCACGGTGTCGTTCTTTGCCTTCTTAGAATAATCGATTTCCTGAATACAGCGTTTACTTGGGATATAATATTTAGATACCGTCACTTTCATCTGAGTATTATAAGACATAGGCAAGATATTCTGCACCAACCCTTTACCGAAAGTTCTTTGTCCAACGATAACGCCTCTATCGAAGTCTTGTATAGAACCTGAAACGATTTCGCTTGCCGATGCGCTACCTTCATTGACAAGGATTACGAGAGGAATTTCTGTATCTTCAGCTTCGTGTTTTGTATAATAATTTCTATTTTGTTCAGGAGTCTTTCCTTTTGTATAAACCACGAGTTTGTTTTTAGGTACGAAGAGGTTCACTATATCAACGGCTTCGTTGAGAAGGCCGCCACCATTGCCTCTGAGGTCGATGATGAGACCTTTGAGTTCGTTTTGTGATTTCATCTCAAGAAAAGCCTCCTTGAGTTCCTTAGCAGCGTCTTTAGTAAATTGATTAAGAATAATATATGCGACGCCGCCTTCTAAAACTGTGTAATAAGGAATATTGTCAATCTTGATTTTCTCGCGAGTAAGAGTCTTGGTAATGATATCTTTTTCACCTTCGCGTCTGAGTTTAAGAGTCAGTTTTGAACCAGGCTGACCTTTAAGGAGTTCACTGACTTCACTGACTGTTTTCTTTTCTGTATTGACACCATTGACTTCTATAATGGCGTCGCCAGGAAGCAAGCCTTCCTTATGTGCAGGGAAGTTTTCGTAAGGTTCTGAAATATGCACGTTATCATCGTAATAACTTATTATAGAACCTATTCCGCCATATTCACCCATAGTGAGAAGTCGTACGTCTTCTATTTCAGATTCTGGAATGAATACCGTATAAGGATCTAATTCTCTGAGCATTGCATGAATCGCGGTCTCATTCAGTTCGGCTGGATTTATCTCATCAACATAATTCATATTAAGATATCTTAATACATTATTGTATATGTCGATGCTTTTTGAAATTTCAAAGTTATTCTGTTTTTCCTGAGCAAAAGACATCATTGGGAAAAACAACAATGCAAAAAATAAAATCCTTAATCTATTCATAACCAAAAAAATTAATTCTTAATTCCTAACTAACTCAAGGGACTGGATCATATCCGCTTCCGCCCCAAGGGTTGCATGACAAAATTCTTTTAATGGTGAGCCAGCCGCCTTTTATTGCGCCATATTTTTTAATGGCTTCAATGCCATAATTGGAGCAGGTAGGATAATATCTACAGTTTCTTCCGATGAAAGGTGACAAGGTGACTTGATAAATGCGTATCAGCAATATCAAGAATTTAGCTGGCAGTTGTGTTATTTTTTTCATCATGCAGAAAATAATTATTATTCAAACGCAAAGATAGTTGTTTTATTTTCTTTTCAATATCTTCATATGGTAAAATTACCGTTGCCGTATAAACAAGTGCGATGTCGAATGTGATTTTCTGTTCTTCACATTTAACAATTATTTCAGATTTATTTCTGCGCCATGCCTCACGGACGAGTCTTTTCACTCTATTTCGTTTGACTGCGTGATGGAATCTTTTCTTTGATACTGAAACGAGGAAACGAGGTATTGATGGCTCATCATCTTCCGAAGTATGAGCATGAACAACAACACGAAAAGGGTAAAAGTTAAATCCTTTACCCTTCTCGAATAATAGTTGTATAGCTTTCTTCTTGTATAAACGCTGTTCTTTCGGAAGTCCTTCGTTCATCGAAATTATTTTTTCTTAGCTTTCTTAATCTCGTTGCTGATAAACTCTTCTATCGCCATATTCATTGATGGACATGATGGAGTTGGTGCGCTGAAATTCAATGTGAATCCTGCTTCTGTGATAGCTTCACATGTCGAATGTCCGAAACCGCCTATAGCAACATTCTCATCTTGGACAAAATCAGGGAAGTTTTTCTTAAGAGACTCTATTCCAGCAGGGCTGAAGAATACCAACATATCATATTTTGAAATGTCTATATGTGACAAGTCGGATGACACTGTGCGGAAGATAACAGCTTTTGTATAATCCAAACCAGCTGCGTCGAGCATTCCCTCGTGATCTTCTGTAACCAAATTAGAACTTGGCAAGAAGAATTTCTCTTCCTTATGTTTCTTCATCACTTCAACGAGATCAGCAAAAGTTTGCTTGCCGTAGAAGATCTTTCTTTTTCTATATTGGACGTAATGCTGAAGATACTGTGCTGTTGTTTCAGATACACAAAAATATTTCAAATCTTCTGGTATAGTGTAACGCATTTCTTTTGCGATACGGAAAAAATGATCTATTGTATTACGACTTGTTAAAATAATTGCGGTAAAATCACTGAGCTTTACTTTCTCTTGTCTTAACTCACTTGCCGAAACATCTTCCAATCTGATGAATTTCTCAAATTCGATGTTCACATTATACTTCTTAATTATAGCCTCGTACGGAGTTTTTGCAACATCTGCAGGTTTAGGTTGCGACAAAAGGATTGATTTAATCTTCATCTACAATTTTTTTAATCTTTTACAAATTACGAAACATATCTTACCAACACAATGATTAACAATATGTTATAGAACATTTATAATCACCTTAAATATTACTAAGATGGGTAAAATTTCGATGGTGCAAAGATACAAAAAAATATTTACAAAATTTAATTTTGATAACATTCGCACCTCTATTAATAATTTTGCGAATGTCATGATGAAAAATAGACATAAAACAATCAATGTAAATATCAGGAAAATCTTATAAGGATGGAAAAACAGCAGCAAAATTACAGGCATCAGCAAAAGATTACAAGTCGCCATTGCCGACACATAAGATGTAAAATGAAAGTGCACGAATGTGTCTGCCCTAAAAAGCCATCCGTAAAAAGAAGTGATGAGATAATTGAAAACAAACAATGCTGTCACGCATGTCGCTACATCAATAAAGAAATCAAAGTTGTCGTGCAATGTGCGATTTTCTCCATAGACGACGAATATCTTTTGGACAAACAATGAAAGCATCAAGATAAAAGAAATGACCGTAGAAACCGATACCGTACTGAAAAGTGACTGGCCATCACGTCCTGCCCTGTCACTTCCATTCTGAAACGTCATTGAAATCACCGACGACAGTCTTTGTTGCGACAAAAACTTATTCAAAACCATAAGAATCATCACCACAAACAAGACCACGAAATTCCAAGCCGCACTGATATATGTGACTTCCCGTTCCACCGGACCTTCATATTGTCTAGATGTCTCGGCGATGAACTTGAAATTTTCATACGGATTATAGCCGATGCTATCGTTTTCACAAGCTATTCCTGGCAATTCCGCCACATTTTCAATATGATAATTATCAGTTTTCAAATTCAAACTTTCATTTTTCTAAATTGTCCGTTGCAAATTTACATCTTTGTTTTTTTCTTGACAAATATTTATATTTTTTTTTGAAATTTTAGAAATAGATTATTACCTTTGTAGTCTTCAAGAATTCAAATTTAAAACATTAAATATCATGGATCTTATAGAACAAATAAAACAAAATGCACGCGAAAACAGACAACGCATCGTGCTTCCTGAAGGTGACGAAGAAAGAACAATAAAAGCTGCAGACCAACTTATCGCTGACGGCATCGCTGACGTGATACTCATCGGACCTGCACAGAAAATCAACGATATGGCTGCAGAATTCGGTTTAAAGAACATCGAAAAAGCAACTATCGTTGACCCAACAAACAATCCTGACAGAGACAAATATGCAAACTTGCTTTTCGAACTTCGCAAGAGCAAAGGCATGACAATAGAAGAAGCACAGAAATACGCTGAAAACTTCATGTATCTCGGCGTTTTGATGCTCAAAGCTGGCGATGCTGACGGTTTAGTTAGCGGTGCTCGTAGCACAACAGGCGACATGCTCCGCCCTGCATTGCAAATCATCAAGACTGCTCCTGGCGTTTCTTGCGTTTCTGGTGCATTCATCATGTTCTTGCCTAACGACAAATACGGCACTGACGGCAAGATCGTTTGCGCTGACTGCGCTGTAACTCCAGTTCCAACAGCAGAACAACTCGCAGAAATCGCTGTCTGTACAGCCGACACTGCAAAGAACATCGCTAAGATTGACCCTAAAGTCGCTATGTTAAGCTTCTCAACAAAAGGCTCAGCAAAACACGAAGACGTCGACAAAGTCATCAAGGCTACAGAATTAGCAAAACAAATGCGTCCTGACATCTGCATTGACGGCGAATTACAAGCTGACGCTGCTATCGTTCCATCAGTTGGCGCAAGCAAAGCTCCTAACAGCGAAGTAGCTGGTAAAGCTAACACATTGGTATTCCCAAGATTGGAAGTCGGTAACATCGCTTACAAACTCGTACAACGTCTCGCTGGCGCAGAAGCTGTAGGTCCAGTTCTCCAAGGCTTCGCTAAACCTTGCAACGACTTGAGCCGCGGCTGTTCAATCGACGATATCTACAAACTCGTAGCTATCACATGTAACCAAGCTATCGCTCAAAAGCAACAATAAGCCTTGAGCCATGAGCTATGAGCAAAAAACTCAATGCCCATAGCTCACTGCTCACAACAATCACATAAATCAATTTTTAACACAATATTATCAAATGAAAGTTTTAGTTTTAAACTGCGGCAGTTCTTCAATCAAATATCAACTTTTTGATATCGATGATAATGGTCACAACGTTTTGGCAAAAGGTCTCCTCGAGCGTATCGGTCTTGAAATGGGAGAATTTACACATAAATGGAATGGCGAGAAACATTACGAACAACTTCCTATTCCAAACCACACTGTAGGTATCAGCATCGTTCTTAACGCATTGCTCGACGAAAACCACGGCGTCATCAAGTCATTAGACGAAATCGGTGCTGTAGGTCATCGTTTGGTTCACGGCGGTGAAAAATTCACCAAGAGCGTCCTCATCGACGACAGCGTCATGGAACTCATGGAAGAACTCATCGACCTCGCTCCTCTCCACAACCCAGCATGTATGGCAGGCGTGAAAGCTGTTACAGAATTGCTTCCTAACGTAAAACAAGGCGGTTGCTTCGACACAGCATTCCACTCAACAATGAAACCAGAGGCTTACCTCTACCCTATCCCTTACGAATATTACGACAAATATCGCGTACGTCGTTACGGTTTCCACGGAACAAGTCACAAATACGTTGCTGAAAACGCAGCTAAATTCGTAGGCAAAGACTGGAACAATCAAAAAATCATCACTTGCCACTTGGGCAGCGGCGCTTCTATCGCAGCAGTAGAAAACGGCAAATCAGTCGACACATCAATGGGATTCACTCCTGTTGAAGGTCTCATGATGGGCAGCCGTACTGGCGACCTCGACCTCGGCGTTTTCATGTACATCGCTGAAAAAGAAGGTTACGACCTCAAACAAATGAACACTCTCGTCAACAAGAAATCTGGTCTCATCGGTATCACTGGCGACAAACAAGACATGCGTGACGTGAGAGCTGGTAAAGAAGCTGGCGACGAACGCGCAACATACGCTTTCAATATGTTCAAACACCGCGTCAAGAAATATATCGGCGCTTACGCAGCTGTCATGAACGGCGTTGACATCATCGTCATGACTGGCGGTATCGGCGAAAACGCTTGGTTCATGAGAGGCCCAATCTTACAAGATATGGAATATCTCGGAGTTAAGATCGACATGGAAGCTAACGACGCTACAATGGGCGAAGCACGCATCATCTCAACACCAGATTCTAAAGTTACAGTCGTTGTATTCCCAACAGACGAAGAATACATGATTGCTAAAGATACATACGATATCGTTAAAGGTCTTTGATAAAGGCTAAAGACGAAAGACAAACGTCTAAAGTTAAAAGAGCTCCTATAATCTGGGAGCTCTTTTTTTACAGGGTTGCGTTAGGGATTGGAGCGGCATCCTTTGCGAGGCTACGAGCAAAGATATAGCGGAAAGCCCGACGCGTAGCGGAACGCCCCAAAAAAATAAAAGACTAAGAACTAGAAACCCAAAGTTCTGAGTTCAGCGTTCTTAGTTCTCCGTTCAACTAATCGTCACCACCTCAACTGGCTGCGAATTAGGTTGATCCAATCTTTGATATTGATATTTAACCTTAGCAAAATCAATCTCTTTCAAGTCAATCATTCTAATACTATTATTATCGAAAGTCTTGTAATAAATCACTCTATTTGTCAAATCAATGGCGGAAGTCCATTGTGTTGCACTTGGCAAGTCAGGGATTTCGTTTTTAGGGAAGTTCATTCCGATTGGGATGTCAAAGTTATTCAAGATATAGAAGCACTGAAGCATTGTCTGACGAGCTGTTGCCAACATAGGAGCTGTCGCTTTGAAGAATGCAGCTCTCACGAAACGTGAAGGAGGTGTGAAGTCGCCAGGCAAACCTAAGAATCCATTGCCGTGACCTATTGGCTTCACCATAAATCCAGCCATTTCATGTGCAGGAGGATTTATCGGAGTGAGGTTGATGTAGTTGCTCAAATTACTGAGATGCCAAGGAAAGTTAGGAGCGTTTGTCAACACACCGATAGGGTTATCGTAAATATGATACACGCCATTTTCAATTTCCAATACGATTTGTTTGCCGGACTTATCGCCTATTCTCCAGTGGATAGCTTCTTCTGCTCCGTCGCCGCCCATAAGTGAGACGACACGCACCTTATTAATATTAGCCTTCACTTCATCTACAGTAGCAAACTGCGACAAAATCCACGACACTAATTGCAAGTCGGCAATCGTCGTCGAATTGTATTGTTCGTCATACAGTTGATAGCTGCCGTAGTTAGGGAAATAGAACAGTCCGGCAGACAAGCCTGCTTCGTTGAGACCTTCTGCGATGAATTCCTTTTCATGAACAGCGAGTCCTACGTAACCATATTTAGCTTTGAACGTCATTCCATTCTGACCTTTCGGAGTGAATGATGTCTGACTAAAGTTACGTGGTACCACGACATACATACTATTAAGATTAGTGCCAGCCCATTCTATCGTTCGAGCTTGGAAATATGCTCCGTCAGCGGCGAACATAGAGATGCCGGTACAAGCCTCCGCCTTAAACTGCCAGGCGAAGAACAGACATACGATGATTAATAATTTTTTCATAATCTTTATTGTTTTTAGTAAGGCATAAACAACGGAGATTATGAAAGGTTCAATGGGAACTATAAACTATAAACTATAAGCTAAGAACTAAGAGCTAAGAACTAAGAGCTAAGAACTGCAATAAAAAAGAGAGTTCCTAGATTATAGGAACTCTCTTTTACTTGTTGTCTTGTAGTATTATTTTATAACTAACTTTTCAACTTTACGATTGTCATTTTGCTCAACAGAGATGAAGTAGACACCTTTTTCTACATCTTCAACATTTATTGCAGTAACAGTCTTTGTAATTTCCACTTCCTTAACACAGCGGCCTGTCAAGTCAAGGATGCTTACTTGAGCGTTTGTGTCCAATGCTGATTCAACGAAGATTGTTGAAGTTGCAGGATTTGGATAGATATTGAAATTAGCTGTCATTTCTTCTACGCTTTCTGTATCATCATCTTCTTCATTTTCTTTAATATCAACATTAATATCTGAGATGAACAATTTCGTGTTATAACCATCATCAACAGCGACTCGTCCGCCAACCAAAAGATTTTTATTATCTTTCAATACCAAAGCTGTTGCATAGCTTTCAGTTTCATCATCAGCATATCTAGGCAAAGCAACAATACCTGATCCTGCGAAATCTTCTTTAAGTTGACCATTTGAATCCAAGTTATAAACGTAAGCACGGCTTGCGAATGTAACGAAGTCATATGAATATATAGCTCCAAAAATCTGTCCATCTGGTGCTGCTAAAATAACGTCACAGCTATTTGTACAACCTTCACCTTCTAATGGTTCGAATTTCACAAAACCATCTGTACCGAATGTTTCATCAATAACACCGTTTTTATTAACACGCGTGATATATGACTCATATCTTGGCAACTGTGGTGTTTCTGACCACAACTCAGCATGTCCGCCGACTAAATATTTGCCATCTGGTTGAATGCTGACTGACAAAGCATGTTCTGCGTATTCACCGGCATAGATAAGCAAAAAGCCTTTATCTCCGAATGTATTATCGAGGTCACCGTTTGACTTAAGTCTCAAGATACATGAATACAGGTATGTACCTTCTTCTGTTTCTTGATACAAAGTACCAACGACTACAATTTTACCGTTTTCTTCAACTACAACATCGAATGCATTTCCATAATATTTTTCAGCATAATTGATGATTACAGTTCCTTGATCACCGAAAGTCTGATCCAATTCACCTTTAACGTTATAGCGTCTTACAAGAATTTGGTCATTGATATAACCAGCAACGACAGCGCGGCCTTTAGAGTCGACATCTATAGTTTCATAAACAATACCGCCTCCGTATTCTGTAACGACATAGCCATTATCGCCATAATCAACATTTTCAAAACCATTCTCATCCAAGCTAATAACGAATGCTGTATTATCAACATAATCAAATGTATGACCAGTAACAAAAAGATAACCTTCTTCATTCAAATCAGCGTCAAATGCACAATTCAGATAAATATCATCATCTGCTTTCAAGTATACGATACCGCCGTCGCCGTATGTTTCATCCAATGTTCCGTCAGCATTATGACGAGAAACGTAAACAGAATAGTTAACGCCACCGACACGAGCTCTACCAACAGTTATGATTTTACCATCTTTCTGAACTAAGATTTCCTCTAAAAAATCGTGTGCTATAGATGGTTCTAACATGACTGTACCATCTGTACCGAAGTTAGGATTGAATTCACCTAACTCTTGAGCATAAGTGCTAGCTGCAAATAAGCATAAAAATGCGAGTGTAAATAATTTTTTCATAGTTTTATAAATTTAATAATTCTATCTTTATTTAATGGGGACAAATTTAATAAATTCCATTGAATAATTCAATACAAATCATCGTTTTTTTCAACAAATATTATATATGTTTAAACAATAAAAAAGTTATCTTTGCAAGCAAAAAATCAAGCATTATGTCATTACTCAGAGTTTTACTAGCAATCATCTTCCCTCCATTATCAGTCATCGATATGGGTTGCGGATCTATATTAATCGTATTTTTATTAACATTATGCGGATGGATACCTGGCGTCATCGCTGCTTTAGTAATATTAAACAGAAATTAACCTAGCGATGATTAAAGAGGTTCAAAATATTTCCATTGAAGGCTACAACTATCCACTTCCTGACGAACGGATTGCAAAATATCCATTATCAGAGCGCGACGCTTCCAAGTTATTGGTTTTAAAAAACGGTGAAATAACATCGTCCCATTTCAAAAACATCAATGATTTCTTACCAAAAGACTCCTTATTAATATTTAATGAGACAAAGGTTGTCAGAGCTCGTCTTCAATTCACAAAGGAAAGCGGAGCCGCAATAGAAATATTCTGCCTTGAACCTATCACTGGCAATGGCGATTACCAACTCGCATTCAGCTCTTCATCACCATCAGAATGGCGTTGTCTCGTCGGAAATTCTCGCAGATGGAAAAACGATAAATTAACGATGAACGTTAAAGTGAGTCGCAAAGATACCAACAGCCAAGAAGCGACACTTTATGCAGAGAGACTTGAGAAAAACGACAATTATTCTGTCGTGAGATTTTCATGGGAACCAGCAGAATTGAGTTTCGCCGAAGTATTGGAAGCCGCTGGCGAGATTCCTTTGCCACCATATCTGCACCGTGAAGCAGAAGCCTCAGACAGAGAACGTTATCAAACGGTATTCGCGAAACACGAAGGCTCTGTAGCTGCTCCAACAGCAGGGTTGCATTTCACCAATGAATTGATTGAAAAACTCAAAAACGAAGGTATCTCTTTTGAAGAAGTGACACTGCACGTCGGTGCAGGTACATTCCGCCCTGTATCTTCAGAAACCATCGGAGAACATGAAATGCACTCAGAAACGATTGCTGTCAGAAAAGCATGTATTGAGAATTTAATTAATAACATCAACAAGACCATCATTCCTGTCGGAACGACGAGCATGAGGACTATCGAGTCTTTATATTGGATGGGAGTAATGTTGATAGAAGAAGGGCTAGAAGAACGCAACATACATCTAAACCAATGGTTTCCATACAAAGAAAGAGAATCTTTGCCATCGGCAGAAGAATCCCTTTCAGCTATATTAAAATATATGGAAATGCATAATATGGAAGTATTCCATGCGAGCACTGCCTTGATGATTGCGCCTTCATGCAAGATAAACATCGCAAAAGCGCTCATCACGAATTTCCACCAACCAAAGAGTACCTTATTATTATTAGTGTCAGCTCTGATTGGCAACAAATGGAAAGACGTATACCAATACGCCCTCGACAACGACTTCAGATTTTTAAGCTACGGCGATAGTTGTCTTTTCTTGAATTAACAAAATTTGTTAACTGTTAATTGTAAATTGTCAATTATCAATTGCCACAGGTTCAGCAACCACCAATCTGAATCCGACGCCGTGGACTGTAAGGATTTTCACATTAGGGTCGGCTTTAAGATATTTACGTAAACGAGCAATGAAGACATCCATAGAGCGACCGATGAAATAATCGTTGTTACCCCATATCATTTTCAACACTTTCTTACGAGTAACGAGATCATTCTTATTGTCGTACAACACCTTAAGCAAAGCCGCTTCTTTTCTTGTCAGAGGCTGTTCCTTGCCATCCAAGACAAGAAGCATATTTTTAGCATCGAAGACAAAACGGCCGATATTTATCTTTTCACCAGACAGCGTGTATGTGAACGGATCTTTTTTCTCCATACGACGCATTACAGCCTTGATTCTCAAAAGCAGTTCCTCGTTAGTAAAAGGTTTGGTAAGATAATCATCGACGCCATATTCAAAGTCTTTCAAGATATTGACCAAAAGGCCTTTCGATGTAAGAAATATCATTGGCACATCAGGATTCAGGATTCTGATCTGTGCCGCCAGAGCGAAACCATCGATGCCAGTCATCTCAATATCAAGGACGCAGACATCGATATCATATTTTTTGAAATAGTCTAAACCCTCGATGCTTTTTTTCGCGGCATAAACTTTATAATCAACAGCATTCAGGCTTTCACTTATAGAATTACGCAAATCGACATCTTCCTCGACGAGCAAAACTGAAGTTTTATTATGTGTTTTCATAATTTGTTGTTTTATAACAATAAACTAACAAACAAGAAAAATGTTTAACGCACTATTATATTTTTTTAACTCTGGGCCATTGAACTAAGGCTATTGAACTAATTTGCCAAACAGCCACAGCACAACGAGCAAAAGCTAACAGCCAACAGCTTATTTATTTCTTGTGTAAAGATATGCTGCGTAATCTCTTAAGATTTGCTTTCTTTCTTCAGGAGCATCGACTTCATCAAGATTTTTCAAAGAATCTTCATAATATTTAGTCATAAGGTCCGTCACGATATTTCTAACATTATATTTATCGTAAATATTCAATACTGTTTGTATTTTATGCTCATCACGACCTTTAGGCATTGCGAAAAGCTGTAAAAGCACATCCTTATCTTCTTCAGAAGCAAGTTCCAAAGCCTTGAGGTACAAATATGTTTTCTTATTATCAGCGATATCGCCGCCTGTCATCTTACCGAAGACCTTAACATCGCCATAACAATCGAAGATATCATCCTGGAGCTGGAATGCCATTCCCAAATTGATTCCAAAGTCATAGATAGCCTTCTGGTTCTTAGCGTCTGCATTAGCCACTATAGCTCCTATTTTCAATACAGAACCAAGAAGAACGGCTGTTTTAAGACGAATCATTTCAAGATAAGAATCTAAACTTACATCATTCTGTGTTTCAAAGTTAAGGTCAAACTGCTGTCCCTCACATACTTCCAAAGCCACCTTACAAAGTTCCGCAAACACATCATAAGAATATTCTTTTTTCATTGACAAGACATATTGGAAAGCCTTGATCAACATAGTATCACCAGAAAGCAATGCTATATCAGAATTCCATTTATGATAAACTGTTTCCATTCCTCGACGCAAAGGAGCCTGATCCATAATGTCATCATGAACAAGCGTGAAGTTATGGAAAATCTCTGCCGCGACAGCAGGAACCATACAATCGTCAATATTACCACCCAAAAGATCACATGCAAGCAAGCATAAAGTAGGTCGCATCCTCTTTCCTCCTTGATGAAGAATATAGTTTATAGGAGCATATAATTCTTTAGGATTACCATCAAAATCTTGATTTTCAATATAATTATTGACTAATTCTTGTATTTTTTCAACATTTACCATAAAACTTTTTCTATTATAATTTAAAGTTCCAAAAATACAATTTTTAATAGATTATTAATAAAAAAATGGTGCGAAATTTGTAATATTTCTTCAAAAAAAATTCAAATGATGAAAACATTAAAATATATCATTTTCTGTCTGGCCATTCTTATAAATTATAACGTACATTCACAGAACGCAAGCACAACAGAATTAGACAAAACTATTGACAAGCTTATCCCTAAAGCCAAGAAAAACAAACTGAACGATAAGCAGTTGACACTGCTTACAAATTCCTACCACGAGGCTAACGAAACAGATCACAAAAGAATAATGAACCTAAGAGAATCCGGACAACCAGAAATCTGGATCGAGATATATCACAGGCTAGTCTCCATCAACGAAAGACAGGGCAAAGTAAAAGTGCTTCCGGAATCCATCAAGAATGCGATGAATTTCAAATCATTAAACCTTGACAAAGAAATTAGCAATTCAAGAGAAAAAGCTGAATTATATATATGTGCGAAAGTAAATGTATTGTTAAAAAATATTAACAACGAAAACATAGCGGAAGCAAACAAACTAATAAATCAACTTAGCAAGATAAATCCTCAAAGTGGCAACATTGGAGATTTAATGTTAAAATCTGCTGTACTCCAATCAAAACAGATTCTTTTCAAAGTCATCAGTCCGATTGAATTGTACATCCCTCAAGAATGGAAAGAAATAATTCTAGACTTCGACAACAACAGCATTTACGGAATTCCATTCGATGTTGTTCAGGACAAGAACGTCAGCTACGACTTGACGATTCGCATTATGATTGACGAAAAAAACATATCACCAGAAAGAATTGACGCCGTCACTTTTGAAGAAAGAAACGGCAATATCAGAGCTGTTGTAACTGACAAAACAATGATAAAATCTGCAACATTAAAAGGCAAAATTCAAATTGTTGACGTAAAAAATGACGAAATTTTAATAAACACTCCTTATTTTGTAACCTCTACATTCCGTCATCAGTATGCAGAAGTAAGTGGAGACAAGTCCGCTTGTTCCGAAGAAACGATCCAACTTTTAAACAAGCAAATCATTGATTTTCCGAGCGATGAATCACTTTTAAAAGACGCATCAAGAAAATTAAACCAGCTGTTAAAAAGTCATTATTTAGAAAAATAAAAAAAAATTAAAAAAATATTTGGCAGTTTAAAAAAAAGTTGTACTTTTGCACTCGCAAACGACAAGGTATTGCACGCCGGCGTAGCTCAGCGGTAGAGCACGTGATTTGTAATCTCGGGGTCGGGGGTCCAAATCCCTCCGCCGGCTCAAAAAAAGAGGACGAAATTTCGCCCTCTTTTTTTTGTTTTACAAAATTCCGAAAGTTACCCACAAAAAAAAGGCACTAATCTTCACGAACTTCGTGGTTTTTAGTGCCTTTTCACGGATTAGCTCTCTATATTTCCACATCTTTGTGGATAATTATTACCAGTTGAGGATTTTCTTGAAATCGAAATCTTCTGGGTTAGCAACATATTTCTTAGCTGCTTCATAATCAGCAGGTGTGATATATTGCAAACAATCGCGGAATACGAGTTTTGCTTTTGCGCCTTCCATATTAACAAGGCGAGGTTTCACCTTACCGTTTTCGTCTTCTACATCTTTAAGGTACAATGGTTTAACATCACCTTTGCTATCAGATGTCACCATAGCGCCAGAAACGCCTTCATCGAACAATTGCTTTACACCATAGCCCAACATGCTGCAGTAGAACAAGTCGAATGCACCTGGATCGACGCAACGAACTTCGTAACCGATTTCCACTGGACGGCTCTTTATTGAAAGGCCTAATTCTGCAATACGTTTTTGTAATAATGTATTGAAGATATGAGCTTTACTTACGTTACCGAGTTCTGGGTGACCATGATCGTCATATGTGAAGTTAACGCCAGAGTTAGCGATTTCTTCGTCTGTCATAAAGTGGAAAACGCCTTCACTGATGATAGCGACGCCGTAGCCGATACCCAATATCTTACGCTTAAGCATAGCGCTGATAACGAGGTTGAGGATACGTTCAAAAGTGACTTCAACTTTATTGAACATTTCTGGGATGATAATCATTGGATAGTGACAAGCTGCGCCCATACCGAAAGCGAGGTGGCCAGCTTCACGACCCATAGCAGAAACGAGGAACCAGTTACCACTAGTGCGAGCATCTTCATAAACTGTTTGAGAAATTCTCACGCCAGCTTCTTTTGCTGAATAATAACCGAATGTCGGAGTGCCTTCTGGGAGAGGAAGGTCATTGTCGATTGTCTTTGGAACGTGAATATTTTGAATCTTTACATTATTGGCTGCCAAGAACTTAGAAATACGATTTGCTGTTGAAGCAGTATCGTCGCCACCGATTGTAACCAAAAGTTTCACATTGTTTTTAACGAAGAAATCTGTGTTGAACTCCTCATCTTTTGGTTTATAACGACTCATTTGCAATGCCGAGCCACCCATTCTTTGAATCAAATCTGCATAAGCGAAATCCATTTCGACGAATTTAGGATTTGATTTGAACAGATTTTTATAACCTTCATGAAGACCGATGACACGATAATTGTCTTTCAAAAAAGTCTTTGCCACAGTACTGACGACAGTATTGATACCAGGAGCCGGACCACCACCGGCGAGAATAACTATTGATGGATTCATACAAATATTTTGTTAAAATTATTTAAGTTATATTTAGTTTTTGCAAAGGTAAAAATATTATCAAAACGAAACAAAAAATCAGCAAAAATATATTGTTTTTTAAGCTTAAAAATCGTACCTTTGTCGGCTATTAATTAGTAATCCTTTTTTCAAGGATTCAGATTAGAAAAAAGATATGTATAGTTTTATTTCAGGCAAGATAGTTGACAAGAACCCTGCTTATGTGGTTATTGATAATCAGGGAATTGGATATTTAATAAATATAACATTAAATACTTTTACTTCAATTGGAGAACAAGCGGAAGTAAAGCTACACGTACATTTAGCCATTCGTGAAGACGCGCATGTCTTATACGGTTTTTATACCGAAGAGGAACGTTCTTTATTCCTACAACTGATAACAGTGTCTGGCGTTGGCTGCAACACAGCAAGATTAATACTTTCTTCATTGACGGTACGTGAGACCATAGACGCCATTGCCAACAACAATATCAAGGCTATTCAGAGCGTCAAAGGAATCGGCGCGAAGACCGCTCAAAGAATAATAGTCGACCTCCACGACAAAGTTGCAAAACTTAACATTGGAGAAGGAGAAAAAATGCCTTTCGGATACAATACATTGAAAGAAGAGGCGTTATCTGCATTGATGGTTTTGGGTTTCAACAGAACAAGTGTAGAGAAAGCATTAGACAAGCTACTGTCACAGATGGAGAATCCGAATGTGGAACAACTTATCAAAGAGGCCTTAAGACTACTTTAAGTTATTGTTATTTATGAGAAAAGATTTCATTAAAAATATCAAACATATTTTTACGCTCGTATTATTATTACTAGGCGTAATTGCGCCTTTATCATTAAAAGCACAGAGCAATGACAGCACACAGCTGATCTACCCTATCCCCCATGACGACGGCAATCCGACGAATTACGACAACAATCAATCGGGATTCTTTTTCAAAGAGCCCGACAACGTGACTCGTGAAATCATTTACGATCCTGCAACTGGCAAATACACTTTCTACAGCAAGATTGGAGATTTCATGTACAAAGATCCATACAGCATGGACCAAAAACAATACGTCGATTATTACAACCAAAAATCAATAAAGGACTATTGGAAAGAACGCCGTGAAGCTGTAGGTGCCAACTCTGGCAACGGTAACCAACTCATCCCGACAATATATGTAGGCGGCAAAGCCTTCGATAAAATATTCGGAAGTAACACAATTGACATCAAGTTGCAAGGTTCCGCTGATGTAACATTCGGTATCAAACACCAACGCAGAAACGACCCTTCATTAACAGTAAGCCAACAAAGAAACACCAACTTCGACTTCGACGAAAGCATACAGTTGAGCGCAGCTGCTAAAATCGGAGATAAAATCGAATTCAAGCTTAACTACAACACTGAAACACAATTCACTTTCGACAACAAATTCACTTTGAAATACGAAGGTGACGAAGACGATATCATACAACTCATCGAAGCAGGTAATGTCAGCATGCCTCTTAAAAGTTCTCTGATAACAGGAACGCAGTCGTTGTTCGGTATCAAGACCAAGTTACAATTTGGAAAGACAAGCATCACATCCGTCGTTTCATACCAAGAAAGTGAAACACAAAATATCTCTGTTAGCGGTGGTTCTCTCACCAACGAATACGAAATTGAATGTCTTGACTATGAAGCAAACAGGCACTTCTTCCTCAGCCAATATTTCAGAGATAATTACGAAAAATCATTAGAGAACCTACCTCTTGTGACATCCGACATCAACATCAACAAGATTGAAGTTTGGGTCACAAATACAACATCGAACTACGAAAACTGCCGTAACATAGTAGCTTTCACCGACTTGGGTGAAGGCACATCAGAATGGATCTATAATGACGACAAGGTACGTTCTTCTGGAGCTATAGGCGCTCAATATCCAGACAACGCAGTCAACACCCTGCTCAACGACATAGATTACAACTCTTTAAGATCATTAAATTCTGTAACATCATATTTGACATCTGAAGGCTACACTTCTGGAAAAGACTTTGAAAAATTACAAAAAGCCAGAAAACTGAAGCCATCAGAATATGTGCTCAACAGCAAATTGGGTTTCATCACATTGAACATCAACTTAAACGCTGACCAAACCTTGGCCGTAGCATTCCAATACACCGTCATCGGACAAGACAAGGTTTATCAAGTCGGTGAATTCTCAGACCAAAGCATTGCAGACCCTAACTTATTGGTAACAAAATTATTAAAGAGCACAACCATCAACACCAAGATGCCAATGTGGGATCTTATGATGAAAAACGTCTACAACATCAGAGCTTATCAAGTAAGCCCTAGCGATTTCGTTTTGAACATCCTGTATTTAGGCAATAGCAATGGCGTTGCCACTGGATATTTTGCAGATGCAGAAGGTGACGCAAAGGGAGAATCATTACTTCACTTGATGAATGTGGATAACCTTAACTCACAGAACAATCCTGTAGAAGGCGGCGATGGTCTCTTCGACTTCATCAACGGCGCAACAACAAACGGAGGTACTATCAACGCTGCCACTGGCCGCATCTACTTCCCAGTACTTGAGCCTTTCGGAAGCCATATCAGAAAAATATTCAAAGACGAGCCAGCACTCGCCGACAAATACGCCTTCGATTCTTTGTATAGACTTACCAAGGCATCCGCTGAACAATACACAGAAAAGAACAAATTCAGATTAGAAGGTCACTACACATCATCATCAGGAAGCGAAATCAACCTGAACGCTCTTAACGTACAGCCAGGTTCCGTCAATGTTACTGCCGGTGGCGTACCTCTCGTAGAAAACGTGGACTATACCGTCGACTACACTCTCGGACGCGTGACAATCTTGAATGAAGCATTGTTGAATTCAGGAACAAACATCAATATTTCAATGGAAAACAACACTGCTATCTCAACCATGAAAAAGACATTCATGGGAGCAAGAGTTGAACATGAAATAAACCCTGATTTCTTAATCGGTGGAACAATTTTACACCTCACCGAAAGAGCTTATACAACAAAAGTTAACTACAACGACGAACCACTGTCTAACACGATATACGGATTTGACTTGAATTACCAGACCGACTCTCAACTGTTGACAGACCTCATTGACAAGTTACCATTCATTGAGACAAAACAAAAATCAAGAATATCAATCTATGGTGAGGTAGCTCAATTCATCCAAGGTATCAATAAAGAAAACGGTCAGACCGGAACATCATATATTGATGACTTTGAAGGATCCAAGTCAACAATAGACTTACGTCAATGGTCAACATGGAGCCTCGCAAGTACTCCTCAACATCAGCACACATTATTCCCTGAAGCATATTCAACAATGGGAGTAGATTATGGCAAAAACCGTTCTAAATTAGCATGGTACACCATCGACCAATCTGTATTTTATGAACGTAGCAGCAACATTTTGCCTCCTAACATCACCAACGATGAATTGTCAGACCACAGAGTAAGACAGATTTTAGAAACCGAAATATTCCCTAACAGAGACATCCAAGCAGGTGTGTCCACCAACGTATCTGTATTGAACTTGGCATATTATCCAAACATAAGAGGACCTTACAACTACGACACTGACAATGTCAATTTTGACGGTACATTCTCTAATCCAGAAGACAGATGGGGCGGTATCATGAGAGCTATCGAGTCATCAGACTTCAATGCGACAAACGTAGAATATATCGAATTCTGGATGATGGACCCATTCTTTGAAGGGCAAGACCAAAGCAATATAGGTAAATTGTATTTCAACTTGGGTGATATTTCTGAAGACATCTTGCGTGACGGAAGAAAATCATACGAAAACGGATTGCCAACGACAGATCAAGTTGTCAATGTCGACACAACATCATGGGGTCGTATCCCATCATTGCAGGCATTGGTAGACGCATTCGATTCAAACCCACAATCACGCCAATATCAAGATATTGGATATGACGGTCTCAACAATACCGACGAACGATCTTTCTTTGAAAACTATCTTGAAATATTGAAAGACAAATTATCTGCTGAAGCTTATGCTGAAGCATTTGACGACCCTTCATCCGATGACTATCATTATTTCAGAGGTTCGGATTATGACTCAGACTCAAAGTACAGCAGTATCTTAGAGCGTTATAAGAAATATAACGGCAACGAAGGCAACTCACCTTCTGAATCCCAATACACAGAAAGCTATACAACAAATAACAAAAAACGTCCTGACGTTGAAGATATCAATGAAGACAATACACTCAGCGAATCGGAGAATTATTATCAATATGAAATCGAACTTGATCCTAACAAGATGTTAAGATCAGGACAAAACAGAATCTCCGACATCCGCACCACAACTGTCACGACTATCAACGGCGAGAACAAAGAAATCAAATGGTATCAATTCCGCATTCCTATCAGAGAACCAGACAAAGTTGTCGGTAACATTGAAGGTTTCTCATCTATCCGTTTCATAAGAATGTTCATGAAAGGCTTCAAGAGCGACATCGTGATTCGTTTCGCCACATTGGATCTCGTCAGAGGCGAATGGCGTACTTACACACAGTCGATACAAGCTCCAGGCGAATATATTGCAGGTGACCAGACAAACCACACTTTGTTTGAGCAATCAGCTGTCAATCTTGAAGAAAACAGCAACCGCATACCTGTTCCTTACGTCATCCCTCCTGGAATATATCAAGAAGTATATACCGGAACACTTTCTACGATACGTCAGAACGAGCAGGCTTTGCAGTTATCTGTAGAAAACTTAGTAGATGGCGATGCAAGAGCCGTTTATAAGTCTACAAGCTTCGACTTCAGATATTACAAAAAATTACGTATGTTCATCCATGCTGAAAAGATGAACGAATACGACAATATGGAAGACGGCGACCTCACTGTATTCATCCGTTTCGGTTCCGACTTAACCGACAACTACTATGAATACGAAGTGCCTTTGAAGTTCACTGATTGGTATACATCATCAACAGACGACTTTGCCATCTGGCCTGAAGAAAATAATGTGGAGATTAACTTTGAAGAACTTATAGAAGTAAAGAACAATCGTAACAGATCCATTGGCATCAACAATGTACAGTCGAACCGTGTTTATACTGAGCTATCAGGTAAAAACAAAATAAAGGTTTTAGGTAATCCTACCATCAGCGAAGTAAGAAGCATGATGATCGGTATCAGGAATCCTCTAAACAACACAGAAATCGGCGTTGACAAGAGTGCTATCGTATGGATCAACGAGTTGCGACTCACCGACTTGAACAACCAAGGCGGCTGGGCAGCAACAGGACGTATCGAAGCCACTTTAGCCGATTTAGGTAGAGTAACAGCATCTGGTTCTTACAACTCATCAGGTTACGGCGCATTGGAAACAAAAGTAACAGATTCCAAGATGGAATCAAACGGATATTATAATGTGTCTACCGACATTGACTTAGGTAAGTTCATGGCTCCTCAAAAGACTGGTATCACAGTACCTATCCACTACGACCATAATCAGACAACGATAACACCTGAATACAATCCATTCGATCCTGACGTAAAATTCAAGAACGCATTGGAAATCATTGAAGACCAGGCTGGAAAAGATTCTCTCAAATCAGCAGCTAAGGACATTGTAAAACAAACCAACTTCAATATTACCAACTTAAGAAAGAATCGCGTCGGAAAGAAAAAACCACATTTCTGGGACATTGAAAACTTCAACGCTTCTTACGCATATACGAAACAAGAGCAAAGAAGCAGCGACATCGAATACTCAATAGACAAGAGTTATAGAGGAGGATTAGGCTACACCTACTCTACCAATCCGAAGAACATACAACCTTTTGCAAAAGCAAAATGGGCATCGAAGCCTTATCTACAGATAATCAAAGACATTAACTTCTATTATATGCCAAAGAGTTTCTCTTTCTCAACAGAAATGTTCAGACAATACCAAGAACAAAAGCTGAGAAATAAGAGCTCAGGCGATATCATCATCAGACCTACATATGCTAAGAACTGGGATTGGAATCGTACTTACGACTTCAGATATGACATCACCAAAGGATTGAATTTCACTTACAACGCATCTGCCAATGCATATATCTATGAGCCTGCAGGAATGCCAGAAAGAGAAACAGCGGAATGGGATGCAAACAGAGACACTATCAGAAACGAAATATTCGGCTTCGGTTCTATCTCCAGCTTTAACCAGTCATCAAAACTCAACTATAATATACCTATTAATAAATTACCATTCCTTGACTGGGTGACATCGAACGCAAGTTATACCGGAACCTACCGTTGGACTGCATCATCACGTTCAACACAAAGCATAATGGGTAACTTGAACGAAAACGAATCAAGCTTGCAACTCAATGCAAATGCCGATTTCTCGAAACTATATAATAAGGTGCCTTATTTCAAGAAGATTACCACTCCTTCACGTTCAAGCCGCAGCAACAACCGTCAGCCTAAAAAAGAAGCTGTAGCTGACAGCACCAGCAAATCAAACAAGAAAAACTACGCAAAGATGGTTGGTGACAACTTGGTCAGAGTATTATTAAGTGTCAAGAAAGCATCGTTCTCTTATTCACAAAGCAGCGGCGTATCATTGCCAGGCTACATGTATGAACCAGATTACATCGGTCTTAACGCAATGACAGGCGCACCTGGTTTCGGTTTCGTAATAGGAAGAAACCACGATGACATTCTGAACAAGGCAATCAATGGTGGCTGGCTCACTACCGACACCACTTTCAACCAAGCTTATTCTGAAAGATTCAACGAAACATACAACTACAAAGTCACTCTTGAACCATTCAAAGACATCAAGATTGACATTAGCGGTAACAGAAGCTATGTGGAAAACTTCTCTGAATATTTCAGAGCTGACGCTGATGGAATATTCCACATCTACACTCCAACGAACGGAGGTAACTTCAGCATCTCACATCTGATGACAGCGACATCTTTCAAAGACGGCGATGAATTATTCAATACATTGCTTAACAACAGACAAGATATAGCTATGCGTCTTGCAAACGAAAACCAGACATGGATAGAAATGGGAAGTCCTATGGTTTACGACTCTATCGGTCACGGCTATTATCCTTATGGCTACGGTGCATCGTCACAAGAAGTCCTCGTCTATTCGTTCTTGGCAACATATTCAGGACAAGACGCCAACAGCGTAGAACTCAATATGTTCAGAAAATTCGCATTGCCTAACTGGTCGATAAATTTCTCAGGCCTATCAAAAATACCAGCCTTGAAGAAAATATTCAAGACCATCAACATAACACACTCTTACAAGTCTAATTATTCTATCTCATCATGGGCGACAAACCTCAACTATTCTGATAGCGACCCTATGTTGATGTATGATGGCACCAACTTAAGAGTTCCTCAATACGACATGGCACAAATGGTTGTCTCTGAGCAATATGCCCCATTGATTGGTGTTAAGTTGGCTTTCAATAACAATTTCTCGCCATCATTCGACTTCAAGAAGAGCAGAACTGTCACAATAAGTTTCATCAACAATCAGCTTACAGAATCTGAAGGAAGAGAAATCATCATCGGATGCGGCTACACCTTCAAAGACCTCGGATTCACATTCTCATCAGCCAGTGGCGCTTCTTCAAGAACAAGCAACGACCTTACCATGAAGTTAGACATTGGTTTCAGAAAAGACAAGACCACTTTGAGAAGTATTGACGAAGACTACAGCCAGATCTCTTCAGGTCAAAACAAAATCAACATCTACTTGACCGCTGACTATGATTTCAGTACACGTCTTGGCATGCAGGCATTCTTCAGACATGATGTGACTGACCCATTTATCGCTAATTCTTACAAGACATCAAACACCTTTGCAGGCGTGACATTAAGATTTAGCTTGACTCAATAATTTTTTTTGAGATAAATAAAAATCATAAGAATAAAAATTGTATTTTTGGCACAATAAAAAGTATTTTAATATTAATCTTAAAATAAAATAACAATGAACATTCCAGCAGAATTAAAGTATTCAAGAGATCACGAATGGATCCGTTTAGAAGGTGAAATCGCTTACGTAGGTATCACAGACTTCGCACAACACGAATTAGGTGATATCGTTTTCGTTGACATCGACACAGTTGATGAAACACTCGAAGCAGAAGAAGTATTCGGTACAATTGAAGCTGTTAAAACAACTTCAGATTTGTTAATGCCAGTAGCAGGTACAGTTATCGAATTCAACGAAGCTCTTGAAGACGCTCCAGCAAACGTTAACAACGATCCTTACGGTGAAGGTTGGCTCGTTAAAGTTCAAGTTGCTAACCCAGCTGAACTCGACAACTTATTAGATGCTGAAGCTTATAAAGAATTAATCGGCTAATAAATAGCTATCAGTTTTTAGATATCAGCCACCAGTAACAAATTGCTGAATGCTGATGACTGAATGCTGAACTAAGAAATCGTGAAACGACTGTCGGAAAGATTCTATCCTGGACTCATATGCGCTTCCATTATTATGGTGCTTATGGGATTGCCCGGTAAATATTTCCCGACGGTCGTTTGTTTTTGGGACTGGATTGGCCCAGATAAAATAACCCACCTCCTACTATTTGCAATACTTTCGTTCGCATCGTTGTGGGGCTACAGAAAACTTTTCTTAGACAGAAACTATCCTCACAAAAAAACATTGTTCATTACAATATCCTTAATATCAATTTTATACGGAGGATTGACAGAACTACTACAGAAATACCTTTTCATCAACAGATATTGCAGCCTTTATGATTTCCTCGCAGACAGCATAGGCTGTTTATTAGGAATAATATCATTCCATTTTTTAGTTCAAAAAAAATTAAAAAAATTAAAAAAATCAGAGGATAATATTTAATTAATTTATTAACTTTGTGGCGCAATAAATTTTTTGAGTTTTAACTAGAAAAAATAATAAAATGGAAATTAAGAAATCACCCAAGGCAGATCTTGAAAGCAAGAAGCTAACATTTACCTTGATAGGTCTGGTTGTGTCATTATTTATTATCTGGCGTGTTTTTGAATACAAAAGCTACGACAAACAAACTTTCGACGATTTACAAAGAACTGTTGAAGTTATAGAAGAAGAAATGGTTGAAATCACAAAACAAGAACAACCTAAAGTTCAACCTCCTCAACCAAAACCACAAGTAACACAAATCCAAATCGTTGAAGACGACGTTGAAGTTGAAGACGAAATCGACATCAACGCTGAAGTTGACCAAGACGAAGTGATTGAAGAATACGAATTCACTCCACCAGAGATTGAAGAAGAAGAAATAGTTGAAGCTGAAATTTTTAAAGTAGTAGAAGAAATGCCTGAATTCCCAGGTGGTGCTGCTAAGATGATGGAATACATCCAAAAGAACATCAAATATCCTATGATGGCTCGTGAAAGCGACATCCAAGGTCGTGTATTCGTCAACTTCGTTGTTGAACCAGACGGCAGAATCACCAACTGCGCTGTTATGCGTGGCATCGGTGGCGGCTGTGATGAAGAAGCTCTTCGCGTTGTTCAAAGCATGCCTAACTGGAAACCAGGTAAACAACGTGGTAGCGCAGTTAGAGTTAACTACACAGTGCCTATCATCTTCAAATTACAATAGTAAATATCTAAGTACAATATAAAAGAGCTGTTTTTTAAAACGGCTCTTTTTTTTATCATGACGACTTATTTAGTATTTGAAAAAAACGTAAATTTGCAATCATGACAAATAAAGACAAAAAAAAATATACACTACGTTTTGGCAATAAAGATTTGCCGTCATTTCTATTAACAAAAGAAAACACTATACGACTTATCATCTTTACTACTGTATATTCCTTGATATTCATCAATATATTCCGTCCTTTCAATTCTGAAGACTGGATTCCTGGAATCAATACCTTTAATTACTTCCTCTACTCATCACTTATGGTACTCATAGGTGTGACCCTCATTTCTATCAGCCGCATGATAATGTGTTTCTTCGTAAAAAAAATATCTATCGGTTATCTGGAATACATTCTATGGATATTAGGAGAAATAACAATACTAGCAGGATTCTATATCTTTATCGCACATAAAGTAGGTTTCATAGACAACTATATCGACCAGAACCAAGACCTCGTATATTGGGAAGCCATATTTGAAATATTCAGGAAAGCCATCGCAAATACAACATGGATGCTGCTCATCCCTTACATCATTTCCTTCTTGTATCTTTACAACGAACATCTCATCAATAACGTCGTCAATAAGACAGGAGAAAACAAAGAAAGAAACATCATTCAATTCAAGGACGAAAAAGACGAAATACGTTTCACCATAGCTTCTGAAAAAGTCGTGTTCATTGAGTCATCCGACAACTATTGCATAATTAAATATCTTAACAACGATAAAATTTCAGACTTCATCTTAAGAAATTCTTTGAAAAGACTGACGAACGAACTCAAGGACACTTCTATACAACGTTGTCACAGATCGTATATGATCAATTTCGAGCACGTAGCTTCATTGAAGAAAGACAATAGCGAAATCCGTTTTGAATTTGATGTACCAAACATCAAAGAAATACCGATTTCAAAATCATACAACGAGAAGATTATGGAATTATTTGTTATACATTCTAAACAAAGATAATTTCATCAATGAATCAACTGCGTCATTTAATATTAGCTATATTTCTATTATTAGGATTTGATTCGTTTTCTCAACTCAATCACAAACATTTCATATTGATGGGACGCATCGACCTCTCGGAGGAGAACTATTCCGATGCGATGTACAACTTCAACAAGGCCATCATTGCCAAACCCAATGATTTTGAGGGCTACTTCCTCAGAGGCATTGCCAAATACAGCCTCAACGACTACATAGGTGCCGTCAGCGACTTCAGCAAAACCATCGAAGTACACCCTTTATATGTGAGGGCTTATCTTTACAGGGGCATCGCCAACGACCGACTTGGCAACTACGCCGATGCTAAAAAAGACTATATGAAGGCAATTTCGTTAGACCCTTACGACTCAGAATTACACATAGCGATGGGTTCTACGAAACTTCATCTCAACGAATTTGAAAGTGCCATCGCAAGCTTCGACACGGCAATAATAATTCATCCCAACAATGCCAATGCTTATATCAACAGAGGTATCGCAAATAGATATCTGGAACGCCTAGACGACGCAATAGCAGACCTCAACAAAGCTGTGTATTATGATTTTTTCAACATCGAAGCTCTGGTGCGACGCGGCATGATACAGATGGAACGCGAGCAATATCAAGACGCTTTGCTGGATTTCAACAATGCCATTAAAATGGATAACAACAATCCTATCATTTTCTTTAACAGAGGAACCGTGTTTCTTAACATCGGCGACACAATCGCTGCCTTGAAAGATTATGAACGCGTCAACAATCTTGATGAACGTAATGCCTTGACTTATTTCAACAGAGCTATAATTTACGCACAACTTGAGGAAAACGACATCGCCATGGCTCTATTTGACAAGGTGATAGAAATCAACCCGAAAAACATTTACGGCTATTTCAACAGAGGAATCTTGCATTATAAAATGAATGAACTCGACAATGCTGAAAATGATTTCTCCAAAGTCATAGAACTATTCCCAGATTACGTCGACGCTTGGGTCAACAGATCAATTGTACGGCACGAAAAAGGCGATACCAAAGGTGCCGATGCCGACAGATATAAATCAAAAGAAATAATAGAACTTCTAAACAACGACAAAAACGTAGATTCATTATACAATATCTATTCTAACTCAATAGGCTACGACAAAATCATAGCATTCGACTCCGACTTCACCAATGGCGATAAAGGAGGTAAACTCGCTCAGTTCTCATCGGTAGATATCAAGCCTTTCGGTAACTACATAATAGGCGTCGATGAATTCGACTCCAAAGAAAAAGGCAATAAAGACAAACGTCAATTCGTAGATGCTACATTAAGCCAAATAAATGAAAACAAACAACTTAACGGATTGCATCTTGTTTATATGCAAAAAGATACATTTAACGAGAATTACCAATCACTGCTCAACGATTCTATCATAGCATCTATTGACGATGACAATCTGAAAATATTCTTATCCGCTTTATTAAATTATGAAATCCACAATTACCAACATGCGGAAAATAATCTATATCAATTGATTGACAATAATATATACGATATTTATGCAGCTATCAACATAGCTTCCATTCAGAAAGACAAAGCCGAATTGATATTGGCAAACCAGAATTATAACGATCCGGTAAGTATCAATACCAAAAAGACTACAGAAAAAAGAAATATCAACAATCCTTTAAGACCTGATTATCACCAGGCTTTAAACTCACTGACAGTTCTTGCTACTCAAAACAAAACCAATCCTTTTATATGGTATAACCTAGGAAACATCCATTTGCAGATGCAAGAATTCCATAAAGCCATCGACGATTATTCTCTTGCTATAAAATATGAGAAAAATCTGGCAGAAGCTTATTACAACAGAGGGCTCACTCTCTTATTCCTCGGCGAGAAAGAATTGGCCAACAGCGATTTAAGTAAAGCCGGCGAACTAGGAATCAAAGAAGCATATGCAGTAATAAAACGATACATAAATTAATATCAAAAAAACAAACGCCATGAAAAGGAAAACATTACTCATCATCATATTGGTCATCATCGCTTTATGCGCACTAGCATTTACCATTTGGACTATAACCAAGCCAAAGGCATACGAACCTGAATATCTCGAACCAGAAGTTTATGAAGAAGAAGCTTTCGACACAGATATGATGATTGGCTTGTGGCAATCTGGAAGTATATTCTACAGATACAATGCTGACGGAAGCGGCGCTACCTGGGATGCAGCTGACGACGTCACCGAATTGGAAGGAAGTAAATTCACATGGGAAATAAACAAGAAAAGAATCACGCACTTCCATCAGATGGAAATAGGCACAGGAATAATCCCTAAAGCATATACCATCACAAAGTTAGACCTTTCCAATCTGGAATACAAAGACAATTATAATACAGAATATATATTTATCAAAATTGAATAGTTATATATTCATCTTGACGAGTTTAGGCATCTTATCCTTAAACTGAGGCATCGTCATTCCTATTGAAGCATTGATGTATGTCGGATCGCAGACATAATATTTCTTTCCTGCATAAGAGAATGCATCTCCGCTGATATTCACGTCATCGCCGAAACACACTGCAGTAGCAAGATGTCCTTCGTACTGTAATCCAATGACTTTCGCATCGGTGTATGTCGTTACAAGCCAAGCGAACAATGCTGAACGATCCTCACAATCGCTGTAAGGATAAGCTATGACTTCTTCAGGATAGAAATATTTTTCATAACCGAATTGCTGTTCATCTGTCTTATAATCGAATGCTGTCTGAACGAAATTCAAGATTATGTCAATGAATTGAACCGAAGTGTATTCCTGTTTTATTTCATTAAGTTTTTCATTAAACACTCTTTGTGCTTCTATAGAGATAGGCGAAGCGAAATAAATCGGAAAGACTGTCATCGGCACATCGTTGAGGTATGCTATATGAGCGCTGTTATATGGCAATTCTATCTTGTCATCAATCTTTGCGATAGTCAACTCTCTCTTGACATCGCACTGTCCCATATTCAAAGTCTTATGAAAATCCAATCCTATCTGTTTTAAACCATTGCCTTGTTCATCATTATTATATGTGTAAATGCTTTCTTTAGCATTGCCACCGCCATAGATAGAATAATATTTCAAACTAGTGTTATCGGCATCGTTAAAACGGAAGAAAGAATATGAATAAACCTCTTTAGAGTTATCAATCACTGCAAGAAGCGTTAGTTTGTTTGAGTCTTTACCTCTTGCAATCTTGACCTTAAAACCGCCTTCATTACGCAGCATATAGAAATTAAACAAAACGCAATTGTCTATATCTGACAAGATAGATTCTGACAAAGAACGCAAGATGCAGAAATATCCCCATTCATTGAGACCCATTGTATTGACATAGTTATCAATCTGTCTCCACAAATCAGATGTCTCTTTCGACATCTTGGAAATCTCCTTGAAATAGTCAGCGACATCGCTTTCCTTGACGCCATTGTTTTTCAGGCGCAACTTGTCATCAACATTAAAATCAAGTTTCTTTCCGTAAAAATTTATCGTAACATTTTGGCTTTGTGATTTCTTAGGCTTAAAATAAGACACATAATCCAATAATTTGCCGACTTCCTTAACGCCAGAAACAGTAACAAGCTTTCTAACTACATAATTATCCTGACGAGGAGTGTAATCCATTCCATCACCGGTATTTACATTATCAATATCAGATACTTGAGGAAGTTGTGCGTTGTTTCTGTATTTCACTTCATCTGAACTTACTTCAGTGACTTTAGACTTTGGAGCTTCTGGCACTTTATTGATTTTAGGCAATCTCATCTCTAGTTCCTGTGTCTTGAATTCTTCAAATAACGTCCATTCTTTCGCAAGGAAATCGGCGAATTCGGCATTCGCTTTTGTCACGAAATCTGTGAATTCTTTATTTAAGTCATGAGAATCGCTATTTGCATTTTGCATAAACTCTGACTGTTCTTTTCTCAATGATTCTAAATATTTTTGATATTCATCATCTTGAGAATATCCATAAAAAAAAGATATTACATAAAAGAAAAACAGAAATAATAACTTCTTCATACAATCAAATTTATTCAGCAAAAATAATTATCAAAACAGCCTTTGTCAATAGAAAAATTCCTAATAATTTTTAACATTAAATAGTTACCTTATTTAATATGTCTGTCAATGCTGCTATTGCGATTCCGTAGTTCGTGATAGGAATATTCTGAGCTTTAGCTCTTCTCACTCTTGACAAGACATGACGGCGTGTAAACATACACGCTCCACAGTGAATCACAAGGTCGTACTGACTTAAATCCTCTGGAAAATCGTTGCCAGAAACAATGTCTATCTGCAGTTCCTCACCGAATTTTTTGCGTAACATTCGTGGCAGTTTCACCCTTCCTATATCTTCATTCTGAGGAATATGAGAGCAGGCCTCGGCTATCAGCACTTTCGAGTTTTTATTCAATGCCATCAAAGCCTCGGCACCATCGCGGAATGTATCAATGTCGCCTTTATGACGAGCCATCAAGACTGAGAATGAAGTCAGTTTCGTTTCTTTCGGAGTCAATGGCTGCACCTGTGCGAATACCTGAGAGTCGGTGATTATCAATGATGGCGGAGTCTTGAGTCTTTCCAGCATCTGTGGCAGTTCTTCCGGAGCGCAGCACAAAGCAAGTGCGTGCTTGTCGAGAAGGTTTCGTAAGGTAACGACTTGAGGCTGAATCAGTCTTCCCTTTGGCGCAGAAGCGTCTTGCGGCATCACGAGCACAACCACGTCGCCAGCCTTGACCAGTGAGTATGTTATGTCATCAAGATTATCGTCCTTGCTATAAAGCGACGCCATCTTAGCCAAGAGGACATCTATTCCTTTTCCGTTCAACGCTGAAATAGGCAAGACTTCATGTCCTAAAACATGAGACCAAGTATCTGAGTCTGAGTCAGCGTCAGAGTCGCATTTAGTCAAAACGAATATCGTTGGAATCTCGGCTTTCTTGAAGAAGTCACACCATTCTATTTCGTAAGAGACGTCTTCTGGTTTTCCGTTGACGAGTATTATCGCCATGTCAACCTGTTGCGAGGTGCGTCTTGTCCTTTCATTACGCATATTGCCGAGTTCGCCTATATCATCGAAGCCAGCAGTATCGGCAATGACAGCCGCTCCTATGCCAGGCAACTCAATATTCTTCCAGACGGTGTCTGTTGTTGTGCCTGCGACATCAGAAACGATTGACACATCCTGGCCTGTGAGCGCATTTAACAATGTCGATTTGCCGGCATTACGTCTGCCAAAGATTCCTATGTGATAACGGTTTGAACGAGCTGTTGTTTCTTTCATTGTATTAAGCTATGAGCTATGAGCTATGAGCTATGAGCTATGAAGTCAAGCCCATAGCTCACAGCCCAATGCCCTTAGCTGATTAAAATCTAAAGTCTCTTTCTCCATTGTCGATGGCATCCAAATATTTCGCTGCTGTAGCGCGTGCCTTCTCGTTTGGAACGGTCTGCAACAGACGTTGTATCATCGCCTTGGCTTTTTCTTTCACTTCTGGAGAAGCGTAGTCGTTAGTATATTCTTTCAATGTTATCAAGGCGTTAGGCAAGCAGCAGTTTGCAATCTGTCCGCTCTTGAGCAACGACATGAAACGGTCGCCTGTTCTTCCTTCGCGGTAACATGCTGTGCAGAAGCTTGGAATATGGTCGAGGTCGAGGAGCCATCCCACTACTTCGTCAAGGGTGCGGTGGTCAGCGACATCGAACTGTGCTGAGTTTTCGCTTTCTGTCTCCGGTGTCACATAACCGCCGACGCTGGTGCGCGAGCCTCCGCTGATCTGTGAGATACCGAGTTCCAAGAGGCGAGCGCGGCTCTTCTCACTTTCACGAGTAGAGATGATCATACCAGTGTAAGGTACTGCTATTCTTATGATTGCTACTATTCTGTAGAAGATGTCGTCTGGCACTGCATTCTTGAAGTCAGCGGTGTCGATGTCATCTGCCATACATAATCTTGGTACGCTGATGGTGTGAGGGCCAACGCCGTATGTAGCTTCAAGGTGTTCAGCATGCATGAGCAAACCGACGAAGTCGTAACGGTATGTTTCCAATCCGAACAATACGCCGATACCTACGTCATCGATGCCGCCTTGCATTGCACGGTCCATAGCTTCAGTGTGATATGCGTAGTTGCTCTTTGGTCCTGTTGGATGCAAAGCCTCGTAGTTTTCTTTGTTATATGTCTCTTGGAATAAGATATAAGTACCGATGCCAGCGTCGCGTAACTTCTGATAATTCTCGACTGTAGTAGCAGCGATGTTGACATTTACACGACGTATCGCACCGTTCTTATGTTTAATGCTGTAAATAGTCTTGATACTTTCCAAGATATATTCGATAGGATTTTCCACTGGATGTTCGCCAGCTTCAAGAGCGAGTCGTTTGTGCCCCATATCTTGCAAAGCGATTACTTCCTGACGGATTTCTTCCTGTGATAATTTCTTACGACGTATTGTCTTATTCTTAAGATGATAAGGACAATATACACAACCGTTTACGCAGTAGTTAGAGAGATAAAGCGGAGCGAACATAACGATTCTGTTGCCGTAAAATTTATGTTTTATCTCACGAGCGATGTCGTAAATCTCGTTGATGATTTCTTGGTCGTTGCACTCTAAGAGAAGAGCAGCTTCTCTGTGAGTGAGGCCCTTGCATTCGCGAGCCTTTTGAAGTATTGATTTTATAAGTTCAATATTATTGCTATTTTCGCGAGCATAAGCCATCGTTTCGCGAATTTCGGAATCATTGATGAATTCCTCTGCTATTTGTGATTTGATATTATACATGATATATTGTTATTTTGTTAATCTTTTTTAAAGTCGCCACGAGCGTAGTTGATATGATAACCGATAGCGTTAAGTCTGTCTTCTAATTGTTGCATCTGTTGTGCCGATTCGGCACCGGTGCTTTTCTTGTTATCGTATATTGAATATTTCTTGCGTTGTTCCACTGGAGATATATTTGGCATCACCACATTTGCGCCTGCGAGTATGGCGCGTTCCATACCGTCTGGACATAATGTAGCGAGTGCTGTAGTAGCAGGAAGTAACACATTAGGGAAACGCAGTCTCAATAAAGAAAGCATGAGTATCGTCTTGTCGGCGCTACCTGGATTCTGCTTCTCGAAAGGAGTGTCCGTGGCAGGAAGGAATGGACCGATGCCTATCATCTGAGGCTGCAGCTCTTCCAAAAATCGTATGTCTTCATAAAGATGTTCGTCGGTCTGTCCTGGACTTCCTATCATCATGCCGCTGCCCGTTTGAAAACCAAGGCGTTTCAATGTGAAGAGACACTCTCTCCTATTTTCCGAACTCATCATCTCTGGATGAAGCTGCAAATAATGCTCATCGTTGCGGGTCTCATGACGCAGCAAAAACCTATTCGCGCCTGCTTCTTTGAAAGCAGCATACGCCTCAGCGCTGCGTTCGCCGACGGATAAGGTAATAGCCTTGTCGGGATAAGCAGCTCGTATCGTCTTGACCACGTCGGTCACCCACTCGTCGGTTTGGCGAGGGTCTTCGCCGCCTTGCATAACGAAAGTGTTGAACCCGAGCTTGTCGGCTTCCTTGCAACATTCGAGAATCTCGTCTTTCGTCAAACGATAACGTTGTGCATTTCTATTAGAAGCACGGATGCCGCAATAATAACAATTATTTTTACAGTAGGAACTTATTTCAAGAAGGGCTCTGACAAATATGCCTTTGCCATAGTGAGCAATTGCTACCTCCTGGGCTTTGGAACGGAGATATTCACGCTCGTCCGTATTTAAGGAAGTAAGTAAAGTCATCCACTCATCGCGACTTAAGGATTCGCCACGATGCAGACAATCTATCGTGTTGTAGTTAGTCTTTTCCATAGTAATTTTAGTTATTGCAAAGATAATAAAAGTCTACGGACAACAGACATCTGACAACAGATTTTTTTAATTAGGAATTAGGATTTTTTTGAGATTGAGTTTGTCTAATATTATGGAAATAATCACGCAAATCACCATGCTCAACAAAGCGAACAGCACATTAGGCAGGATCGTGCCTGTCAGCACTGAAGGATCGACTTTAAAGACGTAAAGCATCACGCCTTTCAAACCTGCGAATACGATGAGATGAAATGCGCATATCAACAAAGTGTCTCTCGCAATTTTCTGTACAATTTTTCTATCTCCACATAACTTCTGCAATATCATACATATATACGACATCGCATAACATCCTGCCACACCGCCAGCTACAAACAGAAAGATATTATTGTAAGTGTCAGTGTGCATCGCGACTTTACCGTTAAAGACAAACGCTAAAACTACTACTACAACCGACGCCACAAAAATATATGGATTGAAAATCTTGTCTCCTTTCTTTCTGAACAAACTGCCAAGACGATAAAACAGCAGCGCGACAAGAGCGATGTCTATGCAAAACGGCAGGCGCACTGGATTGAATGTATTATTCAAGAAAGCGAGCAAGAATAATGTTATAGTGACAATGATGCTATATTTCTCATTCTTATAAAGCAGATAATAAAGATTCTCCACGAGGAATAAAGCTGCAAGGAACCACAACGGTATGTCGTGAACCATCGACTTGGCATTGACCGTTACGGCGGCGATTAGCGGCGAGAAAACGCTGACACTCTCATTGGCGTCGTCACCGACTTTCCTTAAAACAAACAACCATAAAAGATATGTTATTATGTTAAGGATCACATATGGAACTATCAGCTGCTTGAAACGTCTTTTGGCAAATTGCACATATGAAGGATACTTCTCAAAGCTGAAAAGATAACCCGACATAAAAAAGAAGAATGGCATATGGAAGGTATATATAAATGCCTCCGCCGGCTTATAAATCGCGGTGTGAGCAAGCACTACAAGATATATTGCAATAGCCTTGCCGTAATCTAACCAAACGATACGGTTCATATTTATCTGAAAATGCTTAATTGTGAATTCTTATATTCTGTTGTTATGTCGGCTGCGTCTATTATGCTGTGGAACAGATAATCGCTGCGATATCTTTTGTCGCTGTTATTTTTTAAGTTTTCTATCAAATCTGGGAAAGATTCTGCATATTTGTCGGAATACCATACAAAAGCAGCAGGATGATGCAGCTCTGGTCTATCAGCACCATGTAGGAAATAGCCGTCTTCGCCAAGACTTTCACCATGGTCTGAAAGGAATATGAGTATTGATTTCTTGTCACGAATAAGGTCTATCGTATTTTTCAAGAAATAGTCGGTATACAAAATCGTGTTGTCGTATGAATTTATCATCTCTTCCTGTGTGTTTGATGAAATGACTCTACTTTGAATTACAGGCAGATAATGTTCAAATTCATCGGTGTAATGCGAGTTGTACCACCAATGCGAACCGATAGAATGTACTACGTGTAATTGCGTAGGATTGTTATCTTGAAGTTCACTTTCCAGATGCGGCAAAATATCTTCATCAAGCCATTTGTCGAAAGTATATACCGATTTACTGCCGTTGACATATATCAATGTGTCGCATTCGTTCATGAAATATGCGTATGTAGAAACGCTTTCTTGATTTGCTATCCATGTTGTCCTAAAACCAGCACTGTTAAAGATCGTCACAAACGACTGCTCATCATATGCTTTCTGAGGACTGAGGCTGTCAGCTCGCGTCATTATATGCGGAACGCTTGTATGCGTGAAACAAGGTTCGCTGTAAATGTCTGTAAGTGATATAAGATTGCTTTCTTTTGCGAGATATGGCGTTGTCTCTCTTTCATATCCATTAATCTGAAGATGGTCGTTGCGCAATGATTCACCTATTACAAACACCACTACAAGCGAGTCGCTGTTAGCAACGGATTCTGACGTAAACGTGTCGCGATGTTCTGCAGCCACATCTCTGATTTCGAAATATGTCTTAAAGGTATAATATATCGAATATGGCATACGCTGTGTCAACGGACGTTTCAGCTGAGGTATCAAGGAATTTGTCATGAAGATTATTCCTACAGCGACAATCAGATGCAAGAACGGACGGGTGAAGCTTATCTTCTTCCACCTGAACCACACGATGGCAATCGATGCGGCAAGAGATAAAACCATCAAAAGAATCAGCTGCCAGCTCATCACTTGCATATTTGTCCTTACGTCATTGATAAGCGCAAGTTCTATAGTCATCGGGGTAAGCGTTGCGTTGACGGTATATCTAAAATATGTCAAGAAAGTGCTGAATGTCACCAGCAAAGGAAATGTTACTGCAAAGACATATTTATTTATCGAAAGCAAATAAAGCAAGCCGAAGGTCCCGACAGCTATAGCAGTCCACTGAAATGCCAGCTCCAGGAAGTCGCTTAAAGAAGAATATGGAGAGTCGGCAAACTCAGAAAGCGTGAAGACAAGTGCATAAATGATGGTTATTATAGCTACAAAAAATAAAGGAACAAACACTTTTTTTATGGCATATCCTGATGTTTTCATTCCGATTCAATTTATAATTCTTAAAAAAATCATGTAAATTCGTTATTGCAAATTTAGGAAAACTTTTTTGAATATATCGTTAAAAATTCTGTCAACTTGTGGTCTTGTAATATTGTATACTTGTTGTCTTTTTTCCTATCTTTGCAAAAAATGACGTCATGAATTGGAAAGAGCTTTTAAAGAAATTTAACAACAAGTATATCATTGCAACACTGATATTTGCTGTTATAATAATTTTCGTTGATCAATACAATCTATTCTTTCAGATAAAGAATATCAAGAAATTAAATAAAGCCAAAGATCAGATAGAATATTACGAAAGAGAAATCAAGTCACAGCAGGAAGTGCTTGACAACCTTCACAAAGACTCAGCACTGATGGAACGAATAGCTCGCGAGAACTATATGATGAAACGCGACAACGAAGTTATTTATATTATTGAAACGAAAGAGTAAATTTTAAACTATGACTCTGAACTCTGACACTGAACTATGAACTATGAACTATGAACTATAAACTATGAACTATAAACTATGAACTTATAATTATGCATTATGAATTATGAATTCAAAAACCTCCTATTACCTTTATTAATCCTCATCTCATTTTTCTCTTCTTGTGAGAAGAAAGACAATTTTGACGGTTATACTCGCACTGTAGTCTATCGTCCTGGCGATTATGGCTCAAAATATTATCGTATTCCTACTTTGATAACAGCTAAAGACGGCAGCCTCGTCATCTTCACCGACAAGCGCAAGGAAAACGAAACCGACTTACCCGAAGACATTGACGTGATCTGCAACTACAGCACCGACGGCGGATTGACATGGAGCGAACCTTATACCATCGCAAAAGGATTCGGCTATATGGAAGGTTACGGCGACTGCGCTGTGGCTCATACAAACGACGACAACGGACTCATCGCTATATTTGTCGGAGGACAAGGTTTCTGGAACTCAACGCCATCAAATCCTAACAGGACATATAAGTCAATGAGTTATGACAACGGCCGCACTTGGACCGAGCCTGAAGACATAACACATTTCATCTTCGGTCACGAATGTGAAGATTCAATAAGAAGCAAGTGGCGCGCCTCGTTCTGCGCTTCCGGCAACGGACTTCTAACTTCCAAAGGAAGAATTATGTTCGTGGCATGCGTAAGAGAAACGTCGGCGATGAAAGCCAACAACTACGTAGTCTATTCCGACGACAACGGCGCGACATGGAATGTGTCAGGACGCGCTTCTGTCGGCGGTGACGAAGCCAAGGTCGTGGAACTCAAGAATGGCGACATATTGATGAGTATCCGCACTTCCGGAAAAAGATGGTACAATATCTCACACGACGGCGGATTGACATGGAATGAAACACATTATGTGTGGGATGGAATCGTCGCTCCTGCATGCAACGGCGACATCATAAGATACGACGAAAACACATTATTACACAGTCTCCCTACAGGCAACTCACGCCGTGATGTAGCAATATACATCTCCGAAAACGAAGGAAAGACATGGAACGAAGGAAAGATTATCGTTCCGAGATATTCAGCATATTCTTCTTTATGTGTATTGCCAGACAAAACAATAGGATGCTACGTAGAAGAAAGGGAAGTCGACACCACAAGCTACGAAATGGTATTCTATAGATTTCCTATTGATTATATAAGACAACAGTCTACAGACAACGGACTACAGAATTTTTAAAATTAGTTAAAAACTGTGGCTATTGACTTTTTCAAAAAAACACATTATCTTTGTTGGGTATTTTTTAACTTAAATTTGAAAAACTATGAAAAAACTCTTTTTAGTATTAGGATTAGTTACAGTATTATTAGCAAGTTGCTGTAACAACAATCAACAAGGTGCAAAATGCAACAAAGCTGACCAAAATTGTGAACAAAAATGCGAAGGTCATAATCACGATCATCAAAATTGTGAAATGAAACAAGCTTGTACAAAACAATGCGACAGCATTAAACCTTGTGAGCAAAAATGTGAAAAGCCATGCGACAAACCATGCGAACAAAAATGTGACAAGCCTTGCGAAAAACCATGTGACAAACCATGCGAAAAGGCTCAAACTTGTGAAAAAGCTCAAGCTTGTGAAAAGAAATGCGAAGCTCAAAAAGCAGAAGTCAAAGCTGAATGCCAAGGACATAATCATGAAGCTTGCGGCCATCAACATGGTGCTGCAAAATAATATTGATGTAGCATAAAACAATTCATCATTTGATGTTTTATATAGAAAGCGGATTCGTTCCGCTTTTTTTATTAAATAATTTCAGTTTTTATTTTTTCGTGTATAAAAAAAAATTAAATTTGCGTGTTAAAAAAGTGAAACTTAAAAGGCTGATAGCATTAGTCGTAGACAGTCGATATTTAATAACTGGCAGCCGATAACTGATGCTGATAGCTTAATTCAACTAATCATATCTAAAAAGTTAGACATTATGGCAGAAAAAAAATTTATGACATGTGATGGTAACTGCGCTGCAGCTCACGTTTCTTATATGTTCAGTGAGGTCGCTGCGATCTATCCTATTACACCATCATCACCAATGGCAGAATATGTTGACGAATGGAGTGCCGCAGGCAGAAAAAATATCTTCGGAGAAAATGTTAAAGTCGTTGAAATGCAGTCAGAAGCTGGTGCTGCTGGCGCTGTTCACGGCTCATTACAAGCAGGTGCTTTAACCACCACATATACAGCATCACAAGGTCTCTTGTTGATGATTCCTAACATGTATAAAATCGCTGGTGAATTATTGCCAGGTGTTTTCCACGTTTCAGCACGTGCTTTGGCAGCTCAGGCATTGTCAATCTTCGGTGACCACGCCGACGTTATGAGCGCTCGTCAAACAGGTTTCGCTCTTTTAGCAACAGGTTCAGTACAAGAAATCATGGACCTCGCTCCAGTAGCTCACCTCGCAGCTATCGAAGGTCGCGTTCCTTTCATGCACTTCTTCGATGGTTTCCGTACATCACACGAAATCCAAAAAGTTGAAGCAGCCGACCAAGACGAAATCGCTAAACTCGTCAACTGGAAAGCTCTTAAAGAATACCGCGAACGTGCCTTGAATCCAGAACATCCTGTAACACGCGGTACAGCACAAAACCCAGACATCTATTTCCAAACACGCGAATTGCAAAACAAATACTACTATGCTCTTCCTGACATAGTAGCAAAATATATGAAAGAAATGAGCAAGATTACTGGCCGTAAATATGCTCCTTTCACATACTATGGCGCACCAGATGCTACAAACATCATCATCGCTATGGGTTCTATCACCGACGTCATCAAGACTGTCGTTGATAAACTTAACGCTGAAGGCAAAAAAGTCGGTTTGGTAAGCGTACACCTCTATCGTCCTTTCAGCGTAAAATATCTCTTGGACGTTGTGCCTGATACAGTAAAACGTATCTGCGTATTAGACAGAACAAAAGATACCGGTGCTAACGGTGAGCCTCTCTACTTAGACGTAGTTGAAGCTTACAACGACTTGTTCAGACACCACAGCACACACTTGCCACATATCATCGGCGGTCGTTATGGTTTGTCATCAAAAGACACAACTCCAGCTCACATCTTGTCAGTATTCAAGAACTTAGAACGTCCAGAACCTCGTAACAGATTCACTATCGGCATCAACGACGACGTGACATTCGGCTCTCTCCCAATGCTTCCTGAATTCTCAATCCTTCCAGAAGGAACATTCGAAGCTAAGTTCTACGGCCTCGGCGCTGACGGTACTGTAGGTGCTAACAAGAACTCTATCAAGATTATCGGTGATAACACAAATAAATACAGCCAAGCTTATTTTGATTACGACTCAAAGAAATCAGGCGGTTACACATGTTCACACCTCCGTTTCGGCGACAAACCTATCTTGGCTCCTTATCTCGTTGGTACTCCAGACTTCGTCGCTGTTCACGTACCTTCATACTTAAGCAAATATGACTGCTTACGCGGTTTGAAAGACAACGGTACATTCCTCTACAACTCACCATGGGATGTTGAAGAAACAAAGAATCACCTTCCAAACTTCGTTAAGAAATATTTAGCAGTACATAATATTAATATGTACATCATCGATGCTACTAAGATCGCTGACGAAATCGGTTTAGGTAACCGTACAAATACAATTCTCCAATCAGCATTCTTCAAGATTTCAGGCGTTATCCCTTACGACCTCGCTGTTGAACAAATGAAGAAATTCATCGTTAAGTCATATGGCAAGAAAGGTGAAGACATCGTTAAGATGAACTTCGCAGCTGTAGACCGTGGCGGTGAAATAACAAAATTGGAAATCCCAGCAGAATGGGCAAAATTAAGCTGCAAGACAGACTTCGTATTAGAACCATTGAAAGGCGCTCCTGAATTCATCAACAAGATTATGCGTCCAATGACAGCTCAGTTAGGCAACGACCTTCCTGTAAGCACATTCGAAGAAATCATTGACGGCACATTCCCAGCTGGTACAACAGCATACGAAAAACGTGGTGTTGCTACAGTCGTTCCAGAATGGAAATCAGAAAACTGTATCCAATGTAACCAGTGTTCTTTAGTATGTCCTCACGCAGCTATCCGTCCAGTCGTTATGACAGACGAAGAATTGGCTAACGCTCCTGAGTCAATGAAGGCTATCGACATCAAGATGCCAAAAGAATTGGCTGGCATGCACTTCCGTATGCAAGTATCTGTAATGGACTGTACAGGTTGCGGCAACTGCGCCGACGTATGTCCTGCTAAGGAAAAAGCTTTGGTAATGCAACCATTCGAAAGCCAACTCGGTGAGGCTGAAAACTGGGAATATGGTCAACATAAAGTCACATATAAAGACGAGCTCATCGACAAATACGCTAACATCAAGAACAGCCAGTTCGCTCAACCATTATTCGAGTTCTCAGGCGCTTGTGCCGGTTGCGGTGAGACACCATATATCAAGACTATCACACAACTCTTCGGTGAAAGAATGCTCGTAGCTAACGCAACAGGTTGTTCTTCAATCTACGGCGGTTCAGCTCCTGCAACTCCATACTGTAAGAACTATAAATCAGGCAAGGGCGTAGCATGGGCAAACAGCTTGTTCGAAGACAATGCTGAATTCGGCCTCGGTATGCAAACCGCTACAAACAAACTCCGTGACCGCGTTGAACGCATCATGAGAGAAGCTATCGAAGAATGCAGCTGCTGCTCAGCAGAATTGAAGGCTCTCTTCCAACAATGGATCGACAACCGCGAAAACGGTCAAGAAACAGAAAAACTCGCTCCACAAATCCTCGAGATGGCTGGCAAATGCGACTGCAAATACTGTAAAGATATCGTTGAATTGAAAGACCACTTGGTCAAGAAATCACAATGGATCATCGGCGGTGACGGTTGGGCATACGACATCGGCTTCGGCGGTTTAGACCACGTTTTGGCATCAGGCGAAGATGTCAACGTACTCGTCCTCGATACTGAAGTATATTCAAACACTGGCGGTCAGTCATCAAAAGCTACTCCAACAGGTGCTGTTGCTAAATTCGCTGCTTCAGGTAAGAAATTACGCAAGAAAGACCTCGGTATGATCGCTAAGAGCTACGGCTACGTCTACGTTGCACAAGTAGCAATGGGCGCAAACCAAGCTCAATATTTCAAAGCTATCAAAGAAGCTGAAGCTTATCCAGGTCCATCACTCGTCATCTGCTACGCTCCATGTATCAACCACGGCATCAAAGCTGGCATGGGCCGCACACAAAACGAAGAGAAATTGGCAGTCGAATGCGGTTACTGGCAACTCTACCGTTACAACCCAGCTGAAGAAGAAGCAGGTCAAAACGGTTTCCACTTGGATAGCAAAGAACCAGACTGGAGCAAATTCCAAAACTTCATCATGGGCGAAGTTCGTTACAACTCATTGCTCAAGACATTCCCAGCTGAAGCAAAAGAATTGTTTGCTAAGACTGAACAATATGCAAAACTTCGCTACGAAGGTTACAAGAAATTAAGCGAAGGAAAATAATCAAGAACAAAGAACCTTGAACTAAGGCTTTTGAACTAGGACAAGGGGTTTATAAAGACTCCGGGAATCTGATGAATCCCGGAGTCTTTTTTTACACAACGGCTTCTAATCACCATGCCTTTAACGTAAAGTCATCCTGAAAAATATTCCACTAAAACATTCCTCCGACTTCTTTGTCTTACTAAATAAATTTACTATTATGAAGCATATTCTTTTTATCGTAGGCTCATTACGCAAACATTCCTTCAACAGACAACTCGCAAAGATTGCAGAAGACTTACTTAAAGACAGATTTGAAATCTCTTATCTTGATTTTAAAGACATCCCATATATGAATCAAGACCTTGAGCTTGTCATCAGCGATGAAGTATTACAAGACAGAGGTATGGGGATAAAATCAGGCAGCGAGAAAGATGTAGACGCCGTCATTCGCATCCGCAAGGAGATACTCAAAGCCGACGGCATCTGGATATTCACTCCAGAATATAACCAAAGCTATCCTGGATTGTTGAAAAACCTTTTCGACTGGCTGTCACGTCCGATGGATATAAGCAACTTCGCCAATCCTACCGCAATCCAAGGCAAGAAAGTCACAGCCAGCGGTGCAGGCGGCAAGAATAAGACTGCATTCTGCCGCACCAAACTCAACGAGCTTTTGGAATACATCAAGATGGATGTTATGAAAGAACCACAAACAGGCATCGCCCTCGGCATGGAAGCATGGGTGAAAGGAGAATTCAAGCTCACGGAGGAACAGCTCAATGAATTAAGATTACAAGTGGAAAGATTTGCAGAGTTTATCTGTTAGTTCAAAAAAGACTAGGAATATTATAAAAATTGTACTTATTTTGCGTAATGATATAACTAAATCACTATGCTTTTTAATTCATTTTCATTCGGATTCTTTCTAATCGCAACATATTTACTTTATTGGTTAATTTTCAATAAGAACATAAAATTAAGAAACCTATTTCTACTGACCATAAGCTACTTTTTTTATGGTGTTTGGAACTGGAAACTATTGATATTAATAGTCATCATATCTGCGACAGACTTCATTTTCGGATATTTAATCAACAAAGAAGAATACGTCAGACGGCGTAAGCTCTATCTCACCATCTCCATCGTCATAAATTTAGGCATCTTAGGATTCTTCAAATATTGCAACTTCTTTATCGACAGCTTTTATTCATTATTAAATATATTCGGAATAACAGCGACATTCACACCACTTAATATCATCCTGCCTGTCGGAATCAGTTTCTACACATTCCAAGGACTAAGTTACGTACTAGACATTTACCATAAGAAATTAGAACCTACAAAAGACATCATAGCATTCTTTACCTTTATCTCATTTTTCCCGCAACTCGTTGCTGGTCCTATTGAACGAGCACGCGACTTGTTGCCACAGTTCTTCACTCCGAAGAAGTTCGACTATGACACAACACGTAAAGGACTGTTTCTGATAGCACTTGGATTATTCAAAAAAATCGTCATTGCCGACAGACTTGCAATTTATGTTGACAATGTTTACGGGAACATAGCTGATACGCATGGCCTTCCAGCATTGATGGCTGTGATTTTCTTTGCATTCCAGCTTTATCTCGACTTCTCCGCATATTCACAGATTGCAATCGGAACTGCACACATATTCGGATTCAGGCTAAGCACCAACTTCAACAAACCTTACTTAGCGACTTCCTTCAAAGACTTCTGGGCAAGATGGCATATCACACTTACCAACTGGTTCAGAGACTACCTTTACTTTCCTCTCGGCGGCAACAGAAAAGGTAAAATCAGAACATATATCAATATCATTATCATATTCACAGTAAGTGGGTTATGGCATGGAGCATCATGGAATTTTGTAATATGGGGACTTTTAAACGGTATTTTCCTAGCTATTTTCGACAAGCTATTCCACCTAAATCCAAAAGAATTACTATCAAAAATAGCAAGTTGTCTGTTCGTAACATCGCTATGGACATTATCACTCATATTCTTCCGAGCCGGAACATTTTCAGATGCCATCAATATGTTCGGCAACATAGGCTTCGGAAATGCCAGCGACATCTTCAATCATGGTTTCGACAATATAGAATTCAAATTCACCATATTCCTCCTCGCCGGATTATTGTTAATTGAAATGCTCCTAAAAAAACACCAAGATAAAATAGAAGACTTCTTTTTTAACAAATTCTTCATACTACGCTGGTTTGCATATCTCGCCATAATAATTGCGACAATATATTTAGGTATATATGGTTTGGGCAGTGACAATACATTTATCTATTTCCAATTTTAAAATAAAAAGACAATGGCTAATAATAAATCCCAAAATATAAACACAGATAAGCCTAATAAAAAAAATATAAAAACATGGCATGCCTTACTATTCAAGTTTATGATTCTTTTGGCAATAGTAGTAGCTATTGTATCGTACACTGATATCAAAGGCTATTTTGAACCAAATCAAGCCAACAACCACACCTCTCAGAAATGGGATTCATTTTACAAATTCACGGAAACTGACACCGTTGACGTTGTTTTAGTGGGCAACTCACACCTCTATACCGGCGTAAATCCTAAGAATTTATCAGCCGCACTCGGTGCCAACTGTTTCATATTAGCTTCACCAGGCACAACCATCATGGATTCTTACTATTGTCTGAAAGAAGCATTACAACGCACACATCCTAAAGTAGCCATCATTGAAACGTACGGAATCAACAACGGAACCAACCATGGATTAAAAGGCGGAGGTCTTTCCGATCAGTTCAAAAGTTTTAATGCACGTAAAAACATACCGCTGAAACTCGCATCGACGCCATCATTGTTCTTGCCTGAACATTACATCACCGCATGGTCTAAAACTATTCGTAACCACGACTTCATCTTCCGTGACCGCAAGCAAATAGAAACAAACATCAAACTAAAGAAACAGAACGAAAAACAAAATAAAAAACAGGACAAAAAACTATACCTCGGACGATTCATCACTTTCACATCTGGAATAAACGACACAACGATAGCCAATTACAAAAGACTTGGTGCTCCTATTGATGGTGAGAAACAGAAAATAAGCAAGGAAAGCAGCACATATGTCAAGAAGATAGTTAAATTATGTAAAGACTATGACGTAACACCTGTCTTCGTAACGCTCCCTGCGTATTATATGCATATAAAAAACTACCCTGCTTGGAAAGAGACATTCGCTTCTGCCATTGAGCCTACAGGTGCTGCATGGCTCGATTTACAGCATCCATACGACACAATAGTATTCGACAGGAACTGCTTTGAAAACACAATGAAACAAAACCAACACATGACATATAAAGGTTCTTTACGTGGAGCCTACAAAATAGCGCATTTCCTTGTAGACAGCTTAAACGTCAACCTTCCTAAACGTAACAACACCGAACATTGGCACGATATATTCTATGGCGAAGAAGGTTACTTTGAAAACTATTCCTCTAGAAAAGATGACAAGACCAACGTCCTTGTATGTAAAAACAAAAACATCAACGGATTCAAAATATCAGACTGCATTATGATTAAAAGTGCAAAAAACAACAAAGTTCTTGTCAAAGTGCGAAAAGACAATACGCAAGCAGCACAACAAATTCGAATGACAGCATTAGTCAAATACAAAGGTAAAAACATCAAGACCATAATACCATTTGACAAGCAGATTGATTATGATCCTTTGAATCATCATCTATATAGTACTTATCTAGACAAAGATGCTGAATTATTAAAAATAATAAACATAACTAAAAAATAAAAGATGTGATTTTAACCAATCACATCTTTCACCTTATTTATCTCCAGGAAGGTATTACCTCCACCCTGTCCCAAGCTGCCACTCAGATACGCAACCTTGTCATCCAACGTGACATATTCCTTCTGAAGCAAGAGACGCACTGCCGCGACATACAAGTCGTGCGATGACAGGTTACGATATTCAGACAATGGTATCACACCATAACTAAGAGCCAACAATCTGTGGACCTTATCATTGGAACATAAAGAAATAACAGGATTAGGTCCACGGAAGGCCGACAAGTTACGAGAAGTCTTGCCCGTCACGGTATCCGTTATGATACATTTGACACCCAGATGCTCCGTCGCCTCAATGGCATTCTTTGAAAGGAATCCCGTCACATCATCGAAATCACACAAAGGTATTTCGATATCATTTTCGTGTATCTTGTCCTGCTCCGCCTGCTCTGCTATAGCCACCATTGTCTTCACAGCTTCCAAAGGATATTTCCCCGAAGCAGTCTCCCCGCTCAGCATCAGCGCATCTGTACGATAATATATCGCATTCGCCACATCTGTCACCTCAGCACGCGTAGGACGTGGATTCTTTATCATGGTATGAAGCATCTGCGTCGCTACGATAACTGGTTTCTTGGCAAGCACACACTTGCGGATAATCTTGCGCTGAATGCCTGGTATATGCTCTATCGGCACCTCAATGCCGAGGTCGCCACGAGCGATCATAATGCCATACGAAGCATCAATAATCTCATCAATATTATCCACGCCTTCCTGATTTTCAATTTTGGAGATAATCTGTATGTCGCTGCGATATTCGTCAAGTATATCCTGTACTGCCTTCACGTCATCTCTATTTCTAACAAAAGAATGCGCTATGAAATCGATGCCTTCTTCTATTGCCAGCTTTATGTTTATAATATCTTTATCTGTAAGCGCTGGCAAATCAATGTGAACTCCAGGAACATTGACGCTCTTTCTTGAACCGAGCCGTCCGTCGTTCTGCACCTCAACGAAAAGACATTCTTCTGTCTTGCCAATGACTTTCATACAAAGTTCTCCATCATCAAAAAGAATGCTGTTGCCAACATTCAAATCCTTGACAAAATCAGGATATGTGACACAAACCATTTCTGGAGTACTTATACCAGACGGATTGCCGCAAATCTTTAACTTGTCGCCTGTTTTAAAGAAGATATTTTCCACCACAGCCGTAGTCCTGATTTCTGGACCTTTGGTGTCAATAAGAATAGCCAGATGAGGCGACACCTCTCTTACATTATTAATAACTTTTTTGATTCCTTCTGCCGTTGCATGAGCGGTATTGATTCTCACCACATTAACGCCAGCTTTATATAATTCTCTAATAAAATCAACCTCACAACGAAGGTCACTTATAGATGCTACAATTTTAGTCTGTTTCATAAAATATCTTTGTTATTTTATAACAAACAAATGTACAAAAGTATTTGTAAAAAAACTTCACAAAACACCTTAAACCAAACACAATAATTACTATTTTTGTGAAATAATTTTAAAAAACATTTATTATGATCGCTTTTATTTTATGGGTAGTAGGTATTGTTCTTTGCGTTAAGGCAATCCTTGAAGTTTTAAAAATGTCTATTTCAACTGCAGGTAAAGCTATAACAGTTATTTTATTACTCGTAACAAGCTGGTTAGGCTTGGCAGTTTATTACCTATACGCTAAAGATCACTTAACAGAATGGTTTAAGTAAAAATTAAAGGGACACGAAAGTGTCCCTATTTTGTATCATTATGGATAAGAAAGAATTAAGATCATATATAAAAGTTTTAAAGAAACAGCATTCAAAAGAAGAACTTTTGGAACAATCGAAACTGATTCTTGAAAAGTTAGAGAACCACAAATCTTTTATCGATGCCAAAACCGTGATGCTTTACAGCTCGCTTCCTGATGAAGTATTCACTCACGATTTCCTTGAGAAATGGCGTAACGAAAAGAAAATCATCCTTCCTACCGTCGTCGGCGATGACATCATCCCCGTTGAACTTTCAAAAGACACCGAATTTGCCATCGGCGACTTCAATATTTTAGAACCTCAGAACAATGAATATACCGGCGACTATGACCTCATCGTCGTTCCTGGCGTAGCCTTCGACAGAAACGGAAACAGAATAGGTCGCGGCAAAGGCTACTACGACAGATTTCTCTGCAAACACCTTGACGTCGCTCGCATCGGAATATGCTTCGACTTCCAACTCGTAGACGAAGTCCCGACAGAAGACAACGACATCAAGATGCACGAAATCATTTCTTTATAATTAACAGTTATTTATTCTAATGTTAATTGTCAATTGAAAAAAGCGCTGCTCTATTTAAAAGCGCATTGAAGTCATAGGCGGTTTTGAATTCTTCCAACGCCCACTCTATCAATTTATCGCTATACAACATTCCTTCTGGCAAAGCCTGAATAAGATTATATTGCTTCAATCTCAGAAGATAATCGTACTGACTGTCTTTCGGGAAGTCTTTCGGAGTTTTGCTGAGACTGCACGACGTATCCAAGGAAAAGTTCTTGGCTTTCTTTATAGCATCTTCAAACGCAGCACCGTCATAACAGATGTCTTCTCTTATATTTTTAAGCACATTTTTATCTGGATTATACAATCCCGCGTAAAGTCCGTTGAGACCAAGATATTCCGCTCCGTCTCCTTCAAAATGAAGATAATATCCCGCAAGTCCAGATTTCTTTCCATTGGTACAGACGTAGATTCCCATATGTGTCTTATAAGGACGCTTGTCTGGCGAGAAACGAATGTCACGATAGATGCGATAGGTACAGTCGCTCACACTGAGGTTTTTTATTGAAGAATCAAACTTAGAGATGCCGTCGATAAGTTCGACTGTCATATTATTTATACGGCTTTGCGCTTTGAGATACAAGTCCTTATTTTCTTGAAACCAAGGGCGATTGTTGTTATGCAACACGCCGTTGAGAAATGTCATTACGTCTTTCATAAATAAAAAACTACCTTTTCTGCAAAGATAGTTTTTTATTAGAATTTTAGAGCTTTAGAATTCTAGAATTTTAAAGTTCTAAAGTTTTGACTTCAGTCTGAGGAACGAAATCGAAAGGCTCATATTTCAAAAGCTGCATAGCTGCGAATTTTCTGTCTTTTGAATGGATGACATAAAGCTGAACATTGCCTTCCTCAACTCTCTTGAATTTCTCAATCGAATTATAATCAGCATTGTCGATAGCATTTTTAAGATTATAAAAATCAGCGGTGTCAAAATAAAGCTGACGTTTTACCACTGGAGAATTTGTCTTGACATAAACCTCGCCATTCAACTTGGCTATCAACAAAAATATAGCGAAAGCGACTATCGCGATTCCAACGAAAATCATCGCTGATGAAAGCATATTGCTCTCAAAGTTTCCTGAATAAACGAATAAGAAAGAGCCTAAGCCAATCAAAGCCAAGCTTAATAATAAAAATCCTACGTTAAATTTTTTCTCGATTAATTCTATTTGTGTGTTTTGAATATTGTTTGTCATGATTTTTTAAATTTAATTGTTAATAATATAAGACAACGGTCAACTGTCTACGGACAACAGACCTATAAAAAGTTGTAGAGTCGCAGAGTCATAGAGTCACAAAGCTCTTTGAGTCTTTGAATCTTTGAGACTTAAATAATAAGGTGTCTTACGATAACAATTAAATCATCTTTCGATGACAAAGGTGAAGAGTATTTTATATTATAGTTTTTGGTTGGTTGCACTTCTGCGGAAAAACGTTTCAGAAGTATATTTATGAGATTTTGCTGTGTTTTCTTTTGCGATGACAAAAGTCGGAATGAAGGCAACGGAATCGTATTCTGCAATTCTGGAACAATAGTCTTATCAGAATCATTATTGAAAATCAATTCAATGTCAGATTGCTGTCTGTCAAAAACATGAGCCTCTTCCGCATCGTAATTTTTATCAAATGAAGAGACATCAGCTTTCGACGAAAAAGCCAGCATCACAAAAACCAATGATATTATTGCCAGAATATGTTTCTTCATATTGTTAAAATGATGTTACAAAGATAACACTTTTTCTGCTAATTTGTTGCAGTTTTTTTTAAGTCTTAAAGCCGCAGAGTTCTGTACAACTTTGAGTCTTTGTAACTTTGCGACTTTATGTCTTTACTTTGGGCGTTCCGCTACGCGTCGGGCTTTCCGCTATATCTTTTTCCGCTACGCTTCAAAAGGATGCCGCTCCAATCCCTAACGCTTTGGAGGCTTCTGAAACAAGGCTGTTGGCTCTGAACCTTAAGTCCTCACAAACCCAAAGCTCCATCTCTGACCTTTGAATGTCTTCGGAATATAGAGTTTTATTTCGTTATCGCCTTTTTTAAGGTTTATCGTCACTGGCTCGCGCATCCAGTAGAACTGCTCATCTGTAAAAGGCAGTTCCTCTTCCGGGCGATGCCATGTGTTGTAATGAAACTTATAACCTTCAGGTTCATCCCAGATTTGTGTTGGGAAATATTCTTCGCCATTGACGAGCAGGCGGCCGCGGTTTTCCCATTTACCTTGTGGTCCGATGCCGCCAGATATTCTGTTAGAACGAGCAGCCGATTCAAAACCAACCCATACATCAATCGTCGTATCTTCTTCGGAATAAATGTTAGTCACAGCCCAAGCCGAGACTGTATCACCCACTACAATAGCATTTTCTGTACAAAGGTCATTGACATCGATTGCGCCGCCTCTAGCTTCTAAATTTATAGTGTCGGCAATAGTTATCTTCCACAATGTTGCAGCATTAGGATTCCATCGCACATCATGATTATGAAGCATATTATCTTTATGATATGACATCTTATCTTCAAAATCGACGAGTTCGTCCCACGAACCTTCGCCTCCATTCCAGAAACGTTCTGCAAAAGTCATCATCCCGTTGACCATTCCGTTATGAAGAGCGATGCGTGTCTTGTCATCGACGCGCACGTCATTCCAGAGACACAATATTCCACCGAGGGCGTTTGTCGTATCAGGCACATCCTGAGCGCATGCCTTATGAAGGAATACCTTATTTGTGAAATAGATAGGATCGTAATAGTTGAGATAACCCATGAACGAATCTATATATTTGCCGCCTTTTTTAGTCTGGGCAGCGTTAGAACCTGCAGCGGTGTTCCATATCTGACGCACCGTAGTAGAATCTGAAGGCAAACCTGGATCCCATGCCATCGCAATGCGATTATGTTTCTTGCAGAGGCTTTCAGTAAACTTCATAAATCCTTTCGGATCAGCGATGTAAACCTCATCAGATCCGATATGAAGATAAGGACACATCGATGCTGGAATCTCATTACAGAATTCTTCAATACATTTTTCAAGGACCTTCATACCTTCTTCAGAATCCATGCTGAACCCGAATGCGCTTCTGAAATAAGCCGAATGACCAGGCATATCGATTTCTGGCATCACAGTGATTCCACGTTCTTTAGCATAAGATATCAGTTCACGGATTTCATCGTATGTATAAAACTTTCCACAATCACGACCTGGGCGTTGATACTGAGGATCATTAAGTTGAGGGTAAACTTTACATTCTATCCTCCAAGCTGGATTGTCGGTAAGATGCCAATGGAAATAATTTATCTTATATAACGACATCAAGTCAATGGTCTCTTTCAACATTTCCAAAGTCTGGAAGTTGCGGCCCGTGTCGTGCATAAAACCTCTGAAAGGATAGACCGACCAGTCATGAATCTCCACATCAGGCACACGACCTTCTTTATCTTGGAGTTGCAACAAAGTCTGTTTCGCCCAGACCTCATTGCCTTCAATTGTAACATTGCCTTTTTCAACTTTCAGATAATACTCATCATTATTTTGAGGATAAGATAAATTATCGGAAGTATTAAGTAAATCTATATTATTGACATGATATAATCTAGTGCTATTCAAGAGGAACTCTTTAGGAGTTGGTATGACATTTTCCTTTATAAAAACATCTTTTTTATCACATGAAAAAAGCGAGACTAAAAGCAAAATAAAAGGCCATATTTTCTTCATAAAAAAACTTTTTTACAAAACTAATAAAATTATCGATGGACTTAAATTTCAATCATATTTTATTGTACTTTTGCACAACTAAAAAAACGCACAATGAAATTCAAATTTGATTTAAAAGAAATTATCAGTTACGTAGCAACAAAGAAGTTTTGGATTGAACTGATTATCATGACATTAGGTATGATAGTAACAGCATGTGCAGTTTACTATTTCCTCGTTCCTAGCAAGCTCATCATCGGTACAATTTCAGGTCTTTCCATCGTTATCAGTGGAATTTGTGAGAAATTCTTCGGATTCCCTCTCAACGTATCAACGGTCATCTTTGTAATCAATGCAATTCTTTTGGTCTTGGCTTATATCTTGATCGACAAAGAATTCGGTATCAAGACTGTTTATACAGCGCTTATATTAGGACCATTGATCGGTGTTTTGGAAAAATATTTTCCATATCAAAACTACATCTCAACAACATCAGAAATCCCTTCAATCATGGGTGACCTTTGGCTTGACCTCTGCTGCTTCGTATTATTATTAAGTTTAGCACAAGCAGTATTGTTCAAGATCAACGCATCAACCGGCGGTCTTGATATTTTAGCAAAAATCGTTAACAAATATTTACACTTCGACATCGGTACTTCTGTATCAGTCGCTGGTTGGATCATCTGCTGTACAGCTTTCATGATCAACGACGCACGTTTGGTTATCATCGGCTTAATCGGCACATGGATCAACGGTTTGGTTGTCGACTATTTCACAGCAAGTCTTAACAGAAGAAAGAAAGTCTGCATCATCTCTTCAGATCACAAACGCATCCAAGACTATATCATCAACGATTTATCACGTGGCGTAACACTTTACAATGTCGAAGGCGGTTACACAGGTGAGAAAAAAGTCGAACTTGTTACACTTTTAAGCACAGATGAATTTTCAGATTTAATGAAATACATCAACGAAAACGAAATCAATGCTTTCATCACAGCAGGTAACGTAAGTGAAGTCTATGGCCTCTGGGGTGACAAAAACAGACGCAAAAGCATCAGCAAATAAATAAAAATCAAGCCGCTAATTCAGCGGCTTTTTTTGTATTTTAAAGTTTAAGATTCCTAACTATCAAAGTTGTCTGTCAATAGAATCCTTATGAATGCTTTCAAAAATCTCTTTGACGAGAGTTTCATTCAAACCGAGCATTTTCCCTTTTTCGATATGACTTGAAAGGATAGAGTTCCATCTGTCAAGTTGAAGCACTGCGAGGTTATTCTCCTTTTTTATCACACCAATCTTAGAAGAAATATCGCTTCTTTTAGCCAACAGCTGCAACAGTTCCTCGTCGATGTTATCTATTTGGTTTCTCAGTTCTTGAAGAAGAAAATCCGCATTATTTGACTTTGTCTTATGAATCACGAGATTTGAAAGCAGCGATTTCAAATCATCAGGAGTGATTTGTTGTTCCGCATCGGTGAGAGCCATTTCAGGATTGCAATGCGACTCAATCATGAGACCGTTTGTCGCGAGATCGAGAGCTTTCTGCGCAGTAGGTTTCAATATCTCGCGACAACCGCAGATATGGCTTATATCCGTGATTATCGGTATATTAGGATTCTTACGATGTAATTCAATAGGAATTTCCCAGCGAGGGTTGTTGCGATAAGGAGCTGCGTTGGTATCTTGGAAGCCGCGATGTATCGCAACGAGATGAGTGAGACCTGAAGATGCGAGACGCTCAAAGGCTCCAATCCAGAGCTTAAGGTCGGGAGCGATAGGATTTTTCACGAAGACAGGAATATCGACACCTTGAAGAGCATCAGCGAGTTGCTGCATCGAGAATGGATTCGCCGTCGTCCTCGCGCCAATCCATAAAGCATCAATGTCATGTTTCAATGCCAGTTCAACATGCTCCGGCGTCGCCACTTCCGTCATTACAGGAAGTCCAGTATTTTGCGAAACCTCACGCATCCATTTCAGACCTTCCTCCCCTATTCCTTCAAAACCGTTAGGACGAGTACGAGGTTTCCAGATGCCGCCACGCAAAATCTTAACTTCGTGTAATTCAGATAGTCTTGTCACAGTATCAAAAAACTGTTCCTTACTTTCCACACTGCAAGGACCCGCAATAAGCAAGAGCTCATCGGGATTTTCAATCCATCCTTTTATGTCAAAACTATCTCTCATCTTTTTTTTGCAAAAATAAAAAAAGTCAACGGACAACGGACAACTGTCAACAGACTTTTTTTACTAGCAGTTTTGCCCACAACTCAAAGCTCATGGCTCTCAACAAAAAAATCTTTTGTCTTTTGTCGTTCGTCTTCAGACTTTTTCTTATTTTTGTAAGTTAATTAATTAGAAATAATTTTAAAGAAATATAATCGTGAAACGTACAGAGATTAAAGATGCATTACAAATGCAAGAGCTTGACAAAGAGATAAATGTCAAGGGTTGGGTGCGTAACAAACGCGGCAGCAAAAACGTAGCTTTCATCGCTTTGAACGATGGTTCTACTATCAATAACCTTCAGTTGGTAATCGACCTCAACGTCATTCCAGAAGAAAACCTCGCTTTGATGCACACTGGCGCATCTGTTTCAGCAACAGGTAACTTAGTGAAATCAGCAGGTAGCGGACAAAGCGTAGAGATGAACGTCACAAGTATCGAACTCATCGGTGCTGCTGATCCTGACAAATATCCATTACAACCTAAGAAACACTCACTCGAGTTCTTAAGAGAAATAGCTCACCTCCGTTTCCGTACAAACACTTTCAGCGCAATCATGCGTTTACGTCACTGCATGGTATTCGGAATCCATAAGTTCTTCAACGAAAGAGGTTTCTATAACATCCACACTCCTCTCATCACAGCATCAGACTGCGAAGGCGCTGGCGAAATGTTCCAAGTAACAACATTAGACCTCAATAACTTGCCAAAGACTGAAGAAGGCAAAATCGACTTCTCACAAGATTTCTTCGGCAAAGCTACAAACCTCACAGTATCTGGTCAGCTTGAAGGCGAATTGGCAGCAACAGCATTAGGTAAGATCTACACATTCGGTCCTACTTTCCGCGCTGAAAACTCAAACACTTCACGTCACCTCGCTGAGTTCTGGATGATCGAACCAGAAATGGCATTCTACGACATCAACGACAATATGGACTTGGCTGAAGACATGCTTAAATTCTTAATCCAATATGCATTAGACAACTGCATGGACGACCTCCAATTCTTAAGCAAACGTCTCCAAGAAGAAGAAAAGAACAAGAAAGCTGAAGAAAAATCAATGGAATTGATCGAGAAGTTACACTTCATCTTAGAAAACCCATTCCAAAGATTGACATACACAGAAGCTATCGACATCCTTAAAAATAGCAACTACAACAAGAAAGGCAAGTTCCAATATCCTATCACAGGCTGGGGCGTTGACTTACAATCAGAACATGAACGCTATCTCGTTGAAAAACATTTCAAGAGACCTGTTATCTTGACAGACTACCCTATCGAAATCAAAGCTTTCTATATGAAGCAAAACGAAGACGGCAAGACTGTTAGAGCTATGGACGTATTATTCCCAGGCATCGGTGAAATCATCGGCGGTTCTGAACGTGAGACAGACCTCAACAAACTCTTGAAACGTATGGACGAAGTCGGTATCCCAGCAGAATCAATGGAATGGTACTTAGACACACGCCGCTTCGGTTCAGTACCTCACTCAGGTTACGGTCTCGGTTTTGAACGTCTTATGTTATTCATCACAGGTATGGGCAACATCCGCGACGTTATCGCATTCCCACGTACTCCAAAGAATTGTGAATATTAATTTTTAAACATATTAAGGATTTTCTTCCATGTCCTCGCAACGACTGACACAGACGCAAAAGATGCTGCAGAAGCTGTCGCCACAACAGATTCTCCTGATGAAGTTGTTGCAGATTCCTACTATGGAACTCAGCTCCCGCATCAAAGAGGAGATAGAAGAAAATCCTGCTCTTGAAGAAATCGAGAACGAAAACTTCAACGACGACGTCAATAACAATGACGATGACTTTGAAGATAATCAAGATTACGACAACAACGAGGACTACGATCCGCTCTCAGATTTCGATGATTATATGCAAGACGACGACGATGACGCCGCAGCATATAAACTGAAAGCCAATAACCATAGTCGCGACGACGAACATTATGAAGCACCTCTTTCCGATGAGGAAAGTTTTCAAGATATTCTTATCCAACAACTTGGATATCGTAAACTCGATGATAAAAAATACAAGATAGGAACCTATATCATAGGTAATCTTGACGATTCCGGTTATCTGAGCCGTCCTATCACAGGCATCATGGACGACCTTCTCTTCACACAAAACCTTGACGTAACAGAAGAGGAAGTAATGGAAGTACTTCACATAATCCAGGAATTCGACCCTGCTGGAGTTGGCGCGACCAATCTGCAAGAATGTCTGCTCATCCAACTTCTTCGTCTGCAAGAAGATAATGAAGAAGACATCGACTACACTCTTCCTATTATCATTATCAAACAGTATTTCAACGAGTTTACCAAAAAACATTACGACAAAATAGTAAAGAAAAGCGGCATCAGCGAACGACAATTCCGCGCTGCACTCAAAGAGATTCTTAAACTCAACCCTAAACCAGGAGGCTCTGTCGGCGGAGCACAACGTTCTAATTATGTCATCCCCGACTTCGCCATCTACAACAACTGCGGAAAACTCGAACTGACGCTCAACAGTCGCAACACTCCTGAACTTCATGTCAACAAAGATTATATCGACATGTTGAACGACTTCTCTAAACAGAAGAGCAGTCAAAGTAACAAGGAAGCAATAAGTTTCGTAAAGAACAAGATTGACTCCGCCAAATGGTTCATTGAAGCTATCAAACAAAGACACAACACTTTGTATACTACAATGTCCGCCATTATGGAATATCAAAAAGAGTATTTCCTCACCGGCGATGAAACCAAGCTCAAACCGATGATTCTGAAAGACATTTCAGAAAAAGTCGGTCTCGACATCTCAACGATATCGCGTGTCGCGAACAGCAAATACGTCCAGACTGCCTACGGCACTTTCCCACTGAAAAGTTTCTTCAGCGAGTCATTGACAAACGATGAAGGCGAAGAAGTATCAACAAGAGAAATCAAGAAGATACTGATGGACTGCATCGAACAGGAAGATAAATCAAAACCATTGACAGACGATGTCTTAACGCATATCTTGAAAGAAAAAGGCTACAATATCGCAAGGCGTACCATTGCAAAATATCGTGAACAACTTGACATACCTGTTGCACGATTACGCAAAGAATTGTGATTCACTTATGAATAAGTTAGCACAAGTTATATCGATAATATTTCATCCCATCCTATTGCCGACATGGATGTTTCTGACATTCATGGCATCTGGAATATGCAAAATGTCATTCATAAATGACTGGTTATGTCTCGCCGTGATATTCGGCACCACATTCATATTGCCAATATCATTCATCCTTATCTTAAAAAAATTCAAAGTCATTGAATCATTAACGATGGAAAAAAGAGAAGACAGGTTCATACCTATTTTCGCTGTCGTGATATTTCTTTTTGCTGTCAGTCGTTTCTTCAACGGCATCAATGCTTTGGCATTATACAACTTCTATCTTATTTGCAATCTGATCTTATGCGTCGTTGTATTTTGGATTAACTTCTGGTGGAAAATCAGCATGCACGGAATCGGTTGGGGTTCCTTCACCGCGATACTTTTAATCCTCTCGACAATATCAGCGAAGATATACCTACCTTATTTAATTGCGGGTTTCGTATTATCCGGCATCGTAGGTACTGCGCGACTATACTTAAAATCCCACAGCAACTCACAGATTTACGCTGGATTCGCTGTAGGATTTATTATACCTTTATTAATATACAATTTGTTATAATCAGCTTATATTCCTTAATTCTAAGTTCGAAAGCCTTAGTTCAATCAGAATGGTCTCACGCCGATACCGATTGAGAATGGCTTGATTGATGGACCGACACCGTTCTTGAATGTATCAGAGAACTGATATGACATAAAGACATGTACGCTTCTGTAAGCAGCACGCAATGTGACTGAATAAACGTATTTCTCCAAGTTTTCAATTCTATTTGCTTTCAAGCGATATGTTTGATCATCGTCATACAATTCACCGACATATTTAGATTTACCTCCTGTCAAGATACCGAATTTAAAACCTGCTGTAAGTTTGATTTTATCCACGAATCGGAAACTAACTTCAACTGGGATATCAACATAGTTAACGTTTATCTTACTTATTTTATAGTCATGAGGGACATTAACGAATTCTGTCACATCAGCATAAGGTCTTCTAAGATAAGTACCTTTCATATAATAGTTATGTCCAGTATAGCCGACACCGACAGAAGCAGAGTGAGGAGATTTGTCAAATTTGAAATTAAACATTGCATAGACACTGACGCCTTGGTTTATACCGCGCAAATCAAAGTTTTCATAACTTTTTCCCGTACTGAAATCGGTAAACACATCAGCACCGATAAACACTTTTCCCTGAGTTCTTTCATAAATAAGTTGAGCTTGTGACAATGATGTTAACAAGAACAACAAGATCAATAATAAAGATGTTTTTTTCATATTTGATATTAACTATTTAACTGCTTTGTGATGGCATCTTGGATGTTTTTCCTTTTATCTAACAAGGCATCTATCTCATCCATTGACAGATTTGGGTTTTTAAGTTCAGAATCTATTGCATCGAGAAGAGCGACATATCTGTCTTGCGTTGGAAGATGTTCAAACTCCTTTTCTTTTTGTTCAACGACAGAAATCTGTTCAACTGTTTCTGCGTCTTCGCCAAGCTGTTCGCGCAATTGAGATATCAATCTAGCGAGTATTTTCTTTGTCGTTTCTTCATCAAAAAGGCCGAACATATCAGAAGAAAAGCTGACTTTCATGCTATCGTAATTCGACAGCATCATCCTAAGCTGTTCAGCCTGAGCCTTATCGATACCAGGCATTGAATCTGGCGGATACTTTTCCATCATCTTTTTAAAGAGACGGAAAAGCTCCTCCATTTGTTTATTTATTTCTTCATTTTCCATAGTAAAATTTTCGATGCTCCGAAACAAAAACCATTCCTATTTTAAGGCAAACGTATCTTGTCTGACAAAAGTATGCGACAATTAATTTATTGACAGTGAAAACATATTTTTCATATGAGAGATAAGCACCGGACATTTCGCATTTGTGACAAGTTGCAAAGAGTAAGAGCCTTCAAACACATTTTTCAAATTATTTTCCTGTTCATCCATAATACTCAACAGATTAGCATCTATCTTATCAGCATATTCAACGATATCTTCAACCAAGTTCCTTGAATAAATCTCATCGACTTCATATTTTACATTTCTATCTTCAAGATATGTAGCAACTTGATTGACATAGCTTTTCACTTTAGCGATAATATCATCGAGTGTTGAAGTATGGACTCCTAAGACACATATTGTCGCATCAAAATACTGAGCGAGTTTCGCTGTCAAAGGCAGTTTCTGTCTTGTCTCGACAGTACTATCTATCGGCAGCAGTATCTTTGTCAACGACTTATTTACGTCAATAACATTTCTTATTATGATAACCGGAGTATCGAGCATCAATGCTATACGATAGGCGTTACTGCCTAGCCATTTTTCAGAGAAGCCTGATATTCCGTGAGTTCCTATGACAACCAACAATGGCTTTACATCTTGACAGAACTCATTTATAGCTTCATAAACACGACCTTCCTTAATGACATAAGAAATTCGGTCACCAAGTACAGGCTTGTATTTTTCTACAAGTTCCTCGAGATGCAACTTTGCGCCGCTAATCAGGAGGTCATTATGGTGATTTAGCAAGCTTTCTTCTGAAAACTTATTCACCCAAATCATTACTACTTCCATTTGTGATTTTTCTGCCAAATTAACGGCATGTGCCAACGCATTAAACGAGCACTTCGAAAAATCGATTCCGACTACAATTTTGTTGTTCATAACCCAATTTTTTTTAGTTAATAATTAGTTTTATAAATAGACTGATCAATCATAAAGATTGTATCATTTTTAATAGTATCAAGGTAATTGTCAATAAATTCCAATCCCTCTTCCAACAACGGGTCACAAAATATATTATATGGCAATTGTATTCTGTCTGATGTAATAAAGGCTTTTTTATAGACTTGGCTCAAGGTCTGGAACATCTTTTCGGCTTCCAATCTTGTCCTGAAATCGCCCACTCTGAGTCTGTAATAAGGCTGACCAAAGACCAAATAGATAGGGATATCAGGATAATTCACCGTAAATTCTTGCATGACGGCATTGGCGTGTTCCACTGCGTCATTACCTGATTCCATAAATATCTGAATCCTATAACCATCTATCGTATTATCAGCTGAATGAATCTCTTTTTGTTTCTGAATCAGTTGTTCGATGCGTTGGTCTTGTTCAACAATGAGATAACCTTCGTTTTGCGAAAAACAACACATTGAAACGATGCAGAATAATATTGTCAAAAATATTTTCATTTTTATGTATAATTTTCTGCTAAAATAAACAAAAAAACGATACAAGTAGCACAAATTTTATGTAATTTTGTGACATAAGTATTTTTATGAACGAGAATTTAGATGCATACGGTAAGTCATTCAGCAAGCAAGAATTAGAGATTGAACGTGCTTTGCGACCTGAGGCTTTTGAGAACTTCGCTGGCCAGGAGCAAGTCGTTGAGAATCTACTTATCTTCACACGCGCTGCTGTACAAAGAGGCGAGTCGTTAGACCACGTCCTACTTCATGGTCCTCCTGGATTGGGAAAGACCACATTGTCACACATCATTGCCAACGAACTCGGCGTCGGAATGAAGATGACGTCTGGTCCTGTTCTTGACAAGCCAGGCAACCTCGCAGGGCTCCTCACAAGCCTTGAGAAAAACGACGTACTTTTCATCGACGAGATACACCGTCTCAGCCCTATCGTAGAGGAATATCTTTATTCTGCGATGGAAGACTACCGCATCGATATCATGATTGAAAGCGGTCCTAATGCTCGTTCAGTGCAGATCGCTCTCAACCCGTTCACTCTCATCGGCGCCACCACGCGTTCCGGATTGCTCACCGCACCATTGCGCGCACGCTTCGGCATCAATATGAGACTGGAATACTATAACGCGACAACATTATCAAACATCATAAAACGCTCAGCTTCAATATTACGTGTTCCTATCGAACATGAAGCAGCATTCGAGATTGCGCGCCGCAGCCGCGGAACCCCTCGTATAGCGAATCTCCTGCTGCGGCGCGTCAGGGACTTCGCCCAGATACAAGGCGACGGAACGATAACTCTCGACATAGCTCGCATCGGCCTCAAAGCGCTTAACGTCGACCAACACGGTCTCGACGATATGGATAATCGCATCCTGTCGACAATCATCGACAAATTCAAGGGTGGCCCAGTCGGTCTTAACACCATCGCGACAGCCGTAGGCGAAGAAGCAGGAACTATTGAAGAAGTGTACGAACCTTTCTTGATACAAGAAGGTTATCTCATGAGAACGCCACGTGGACGAGAAGCTACAGAATTCGCTTACAGACACTTAGGAAGAACACGAGGCGCAGTGAATGGAGAATTGGAATTGTTTTAGGATTTGAAGAATTCAAGACTTGAGGAATTAAGGAAGAGTTTGGAGTTATTTTGAATACTGATTGCTAACTTTCCATTTTCAACTTTCAGTTTTAAAATTTATTGGGATGCTTCATTTTTATTCCAAAACTGGACGCACTGATAGACCGTAGTTACGGTCATAGTAATCCACACCATAACCACCTCTACCGAAGCCAAGACCGTACGCATAATTATCATAATTCTCGTCAGGAGTATAAGTCCAATAGTAACCGTAGTCTTTTGCACTATCAAGCGATGCCCCGTTACGATTACCTGCAGCAGAAAGGAAGATACTATTTCCGTTTAATCCGGTGACTTTGTAACCTTTAAAGCAGTTTTGTGTTGTCCAAGTCCAAACACATTTATCTACTAACTCCTGCATCTCCGCTTTAGTTGGCATCCTCCAATTACCTCCCCAATTAGCTCGTGCAGCATCATATTGGGCGGTGTCCAAAATGTCATTCACTTGTTTACCGTATGTTACACAGTTATCTTCTGTATATATCCCTTTTGTATTTATCTCTCCCCATGCAAAATAATCTCCGTATTTTTTTGGAGAAGTCGCGCCAACGTTACATGTAGCCCATTTTACACTTAAACCTAGGTCTACATATTCGTGAGCACGAACCTTTCCTTTACTACCATCTGACCTACATGACATCATCATACAGACGAGCGTCATAATCAAATAGATTTTCTTCATAATTATAAAGTTTAGTTATTAATTCAAAAAAATCCTCAAATCTTCAGATTCACAACTCCTAATCAATCATATCTTCCAAAATACTGCCAACTGCAAGACGTCATTGAACATTCCATATCTGCCAAAAAGTCGGCGGGTATAAATGACATTGCCATTGCTGTACGGATATTTTGAACTCTTGCAAATCGATGTCATCGCATCGACGGCTCGTAATCCTATCTCGAAATTGTCTTTGATACAGACTCTCACTCCGACTACAGTATTGAGTACCACCTTGTTCCAAGGATTGCTTTCCATCACCACAACGCCCTGAATCTCTTGCTTATAATTAACCAAAAAATCAAAGCTCAAGCCTAACTCAAACTTCAGCCACTTCATATTGACATCGTTGATATTCACCTTATTCAAATTATAAGCAAATACTATTGGCAAGTCGATGTAATCTAATTTTATCAAGAACGGATCGTAAGCCGGACGATTTTCTACGTCAGTAGAATAAGATCCTTTTTGTATGTATTTCAATTCCATCTGAACATCAAGGTCTTCCGACAACTTCAAGCCCGCAAAGGCTCCGCCCACAAGCCCGATCTTATTATAGCCTCCGCGTGCGTCGCCACCGACCTGCGACATATCACCACCGGCAATCAATCCGCCAAAGAACTCCTGGGCCGACAAATTCACACCAAAAAGAAATATAAATGCCAAAAGTAGAAGTCGTTTCATAATCATTTCTCCCTATCTATACAGAAGTTCACCAAGTCTTTCAGGCTCGCCAAAGCTTCTTCGTTTTTAATCTCATCTAATTGATTCAAAGCATCTTCAACAAAAGCATTCATCCTGTCTTTCGCATAATCCAGACAATGATTTTGCTGTACCTTATTTATTATCTCCATACGAGTTTCAATGTCGTCGCTGTGATACTTTATCTTCCTGATGATACTTCTTCTCTCCGAAGCCGAACTTATCCTCAGTAGATGTATCAAAGACAATGTCATCTTATGTTCTTGAATGTCGTTGCCTGCAGGTTTGCCAGTCTTATTATTGACCTGATAATCAAAAATATCATCTTTAATCTGGAATGCTATTCCTGCAGAAATGCCAAAGTTTCTCATCTTCTCGACCTGCGATTCCGAGGCATTGACAGACAAGGCACCAACAACGCAACATGACGAAATCAAAGAGGCTGTCTTTCTCCTTATTATATCGTAATAATCTTCTTCTGTGATATCCATTCGTCTCGCCTTCTCCATCTGGTAAATCTCGCCCTCACTCATCGCTTTGACGGTCTCTGAAATAGTATTAAGCATCTGATAGTCTTTGTTTTCCAATGCCAATATCATACCTTTTGAGAGAAGATAATCACCGATGAGAACTGCGATTTTATTTTTCCATAAAGCATTGAGAGAAAACAATCCACGACGTTTGTCGGAATCATCTACCACGTCATCGTGAATCAAGGTGGCGGTGTGCAGCAGCTCAATGAAAGCAGCTGCTCTGTAAGTGTTTTCGTTAATCTCGCCATGACATTTAGCCGACAGCAAAACGAACAAAGGTCTTATCTGTTTACCTTTCTGTTTCAAGACATATTTCAAAATCTTATTCAACAAAGGCGTTGATGACTTCAGACTATCTTCCAGAAAAACATTGAATTGCTTCAACTCTGTTTCTATTGTTTTCTTTATCGCGTCAAGGTTATTCATTGGAGATTTATTTTCTACAAAAATAGGATTTTTTTAGTTAGGAATTAGGAGTTAGGAGTTAGGAATGATTTTTAACAAAAGATTTTTTATTCTGAATTCCAAGTTCAGTATCCTTATTCACTGCTCTCAACTCAAGGCTCATTGCTCACAGCATTATTTTTAATAAATTCCTTTTTTATTCAAAAAAATATCATACCTTTGAGAGTTCAAAGCACGAGATGTTTAGTATTGTGCTTAAGTAATGTAATTTATTAAATACCAATAAAATAGATAAATCATGAAAAAAGACACTAAAGTTTTTAACTTGATTCGTAAAGAAAAACAACGCCAAATGCACGGCATTGAACTTATCGCTTCAGAAAACTTCGTAAGCGATCAAGTTTTGAAAGCTATGGGTTCAGTATTGACAAACAAATATGCTGAAGGTTATCCTGGCAAACGTTATTATGGTGGTTGTCAAATCGTTGACCAAACAGAAGAAATCGCAATTGCAAGAGCATGCGAATTATTCGACGCTAGATATGCAAACGTTCAACCTCACTCTGGCGCACAAGCAAACATGGCTGTTATGCTCACATGCTTACAACCAGGTGATACATTCATGGGCCTCGACCTCGCACACGGCGGTCACCTCTCACATGGTTCTCCTGTCAACTCATCAGGTATCCTCTACAATCCAGTAGCATACCAAGTAAATCCTGAAACAGGTCGCGTTGACTACGACAACATGGAAAAAGTAGCACTCGAGAAAAAACCTAAACTCATCATCGCTGGCGCTTCAGCTTATTCACGTGACTGGGATTACAAACGCATGCGCGAAATCGCTGACAAAGTCGGTGCTATCTTGATGGCTGACGTTTCACACCCTTCAGGTCTCATCGCTCGCGGCATCCTCAACGACCCATTGGATTACTGTCACATCATCACAACAACAACACATAAGACACTCCGTGGTCCACGCGGCGGTATGATTTTGATGCGTGACGACTTCGAAAACCCATGGGGCCTCACAACACCTAAAGGTGAAGTTAAAATGATGTCAGCTCTCCTCAACAGCGCAGTATTCCCAGGCGTACAAGGTGGTCCACTCGAACACGTCATCGCAAGTAAGGCAGTCGCTTTCGGCGAAGCTCTTTCAGATGAATACTTCGAATATATCCTCCAAGTTAAGAAAAACGCTGCTGTTATGGCTAAGGCATTCACAGACAGAGGTTACAACATCATCTCAGGCGGTACAGACAACCACCTCATGCTCATCGACCTCCGTTCTAAATTCCCTGAAGTAACAGGTAGAATGGTAGAAAACACACTCGTTCAAGCTGACATCACAGTCAACAAGAACATGGTTCCATTCGACAGCCGCTCTCCATTCCAAACATCAGGTCTCCGCATCGGTACACCTGCTATCACAACACGCGGTCTTAAAGAAGAACATATGGAACCAATCGTTGAACTCATCGACGACGTTATCAGCAACATCGACAACACAGCTAAATTGACAGCTGTAAGAGAAAAAGTCAACGAAATGATGTCAGAATTCCCATTGTTCGCTTGGTAATTTAAAGACTACAAGACTATAAGTTAGAAGCGCTACTGTTAAAGTGGCGCTTCTTTTTTTAAGTTGCTGAGTCTATAAGTCTGAGTCAGTGTCAGAGTTCTGAGTTCAGAGTCAGTGTTCAGTGTTCAGTGTTCAAAAAAAACTTTCGTCTTTCGCCTTTTGTCTTTAGTCTTTTTCTTATCTTTGCACCTTCAAAATTTTCAGTAGAATTCACTTAAAAAAATTTATAAAGTATTATAATTCAAAGTTTTTTGTCATGACAGAAACAAATACTGTTAACGCAAAGGCAAAGAAAAGCCGTAAATTTTCTATTGACTTCAAGCCTCGCTTGTTTTCAACATTAAAAAATTACAACAAACAGATGTTCGCTAAGGACGCGATGGCTGGCATCATCGTGGGTATCGTAGCAATTCCGTTAGCCATCGCTTTCGGTATCGCCTCTGGCGTCGGACCAACAGAAGGTCTCGTAACAGCTATCATGGCTGGTTTCATCATCTCTGCTCTCGGCGGCTCTAAAGTACAGATCGGCGGTCCTACTGGCGCATTCATCGTAATCATCTATGGCATCATCCAGCAGTTTGGTCTTGCTGGTCTTGCAATAGCGACAATCCTCGCTGGTATCATGCAGATCCTCATGGGTACCTTCAAACTCGGAAGCATCATCAAGTTCATGCCTTATCCTATCATCGTTGGTTTCACAGGCGGTATCGCCATCACCATCTTCTCAACACAGATGAACGACCTCTTCGGTCTCGGCATCACCAACGTGCCTGCCAACTTCATCGACAAATGGGCATGCTACTTCCAAAACTTCTCTAATATCAACTGGTGGGCATTATTAATAGGTGTGCTCAGCATCTTGATCATCGTACTCACTCCAAAGATTTCAAAGAAAATCCCTGGTTCATTATTGGCAATCATCGTCATGACTGTCATCACATGGGTTTTGAAAAAATATGCAGGCGTCGATTCTATCAAGACTATCGGCGACTTATACGAATTACCTTCAGGTCTTCCATCATTCAGAATGCCTGCAATAGCAGAAGGTGAGACAATATTCTCAACAGCGCAGAAAGTCCTTCCAGCAGCGTTCACCATCGCTATGTTAGGTGCCATCGAGTCATTGCTTTCAGCTATGGTTGCCGACGGTGTCATCAGCGACAGACATAACTCAAACACAGAACTCATCGGTAATGGTATCGCTAACGTTGTCGTTCCATTCTTCGGCGGCATCCCTGCAACAGGCGCTATCGCTCGTACAATGGCTAACATCAACAACGGCGGCCGCACACCAGTCGCTGGTATAGTACACACTTTCGTATTGTTATTAGTGTTGTTATTCTTGGGCAGCCTCGTCGGCCTCATCCCAATGTCATGCCTCGCCGGCGTACTTATCGTGGTATCATATAACATGAGCGGATGGAAGACAATCGTTTCTATGTGCAAACAATCAAGAAGCGACATCGCTGTTCTCTTCACAACATTATTGCTCACCGTCATCTTCGACCTCACCATCGCTATCGAAATCGGTTTGGTCTTGGCTGTCATCTTATTCATCAGACGTATCATGGAAAACACCAATATCTCTGTCATCCAAGATGAGTTAGACGTTCACAGCGACGGCGAACAAGATGAAAGACTCGTGATTCCAAGACATACTGAAGTATATGAAATCGAAGGTCCTTTCTTCTTCGGTATCGCTAATAAATTCGAGGAGTTATCACATCGTCGTTCCGACAATACAATACGTATCATCAGAATGCGTAAGGTAAGCTTCATTGATGCTACTGGTATCCACAACCTTGAGATTTTCATCAAAGCAGCTCAAGACGAAGGTAAGATTATCATCTTATCAGGTGTTAACCAAAGTGTTCACGCTGCTATCAAGCAAGCAGGTATCGTTGATATGGTCGGCGAAGAAAATGTTCTTGACCACATCCACAAGGCACTCGCTCGCGCGGAACAAGTAGCAAATACAATTAACAGTTAACAATGTACAACTTATAATTAAGGATGGTAAAATTACCATCCTTTTTTTGTATGTAACAATCGTTAACAAAAAAGGACACATTGTGTGTCCCTATTTATAACTATTAACTGTACATTATAAATTGTAAATTGCTTACTGCCACCATTTTCTGTGTTTGAAGAAATAGATCAGAGCTCCGCTCACGACAAGCATCACCGCGATGATGACCCAGAATGCGACTTTCGTCGATGTGATAAACGGAAATGTTACATTCATTCCGAAGAGACCTGTGATAAAGGTAAGTGGAAGTATGATTGACGAGAGAAGCGTGAGCATCTTCATAATCTCATTCGTCTTATTAGTCTGCATTGAATCGAATGTCTTTGACAAGCCTTCAATCAAATCCTCATGATCTTCTGTCATATCCCATACCTTTTGGTAGTAGTCGAGGATATTACCCCAGTAGTCTTCCATGAATTCCACGTCACCGAAACCCTTGATCTGACCAGTCTCGAAACTATGGAACATTCTCAGCTGAGGCTTGAAGATAGTATTGATGGTTATGATATTCTTTCTTGTAACAGAGATTCTCTCGATGATTCTAACCTGTTTGCTTCCGAAGAGCTCTTTATTAAGCATCTCTAATTCAAAGCCTATTTTCTTCAAAAGGTAAAGAGACTCTTTCATCAATTTCTCTATGATACGATAAAGGAGAATATCGGAAGTAGCTAGTTCTTTTGCCAACATATCATCCTCACGTTCACAATATTCATTGAACAGCTGACTTACATGCCAGCGTTTTCTTTCCAAAGTGATGATATAATCCTTGCCCCAGAAGAGCTTCACTTCCTTTGGAAATATAAACTTGTCTTGTCTGTCGAAATCTGGATATTGGAGGATGACGAAATAATAATCGTCATAGATGTCTATCTTAGGACGTTGGTTTACCGACTTACAGTCTTCAATATCAAGAGGGTGAAAATGAAATTTTTCTCTTAATTCAACGAAATCTTCTTCCGTCGGGTCAGTAATATGATGCCATTTCAGTTTGCCTACTGCTAATGTTTCTATCATGGATTCCCCCTTTCTTTGATAAATGAATAACTATAAATGTAAATCCTACATAAGATGTATTGGTAAAAAATTCGTGCAAAGATAAAAAAAGTCAAAAAACAAAAGACAAAAGACGAAAGATTTTTTTGATTCTGGCTATTAAACTTTCAGTTTTCAATTGTCAATTGTCTTCCATTCTATAGTCTCAATGAGATGGCGTACGTCATCAAGGATGAAGTCGATGACAGGAGCGAGAGAGTCGTTGTTAGTTTTAACATTAAAATAAAGCGATCCTCTCATGAAATGGTTTACGCTATCAGTAAGATAAAACTGCATTGGTGAAGCAACGCCTTCTCCTTCAAGGAAATACACCAAACCATAAACATCTCTGTCAGGATTTACCACAGCGCTGTCTCTTATTCCCATAGCACGGGAGAGATGCTTAGTCATCATATAATATGAATCTTCAAGATAAGCGTCAAGATTATCATTTACAGTTTTATAGCTGATATGTATCGTTCCTTTATGCGCAGGATATTCAATATTAATCCACTCTTTTTCCTGAGGAGAGAGACGGTCTGGCGTTATTGTGGAATATACCGGATACTCGAAACTGTAATAGTCCATGCTATCGAGTCTTACATATTCTTTTTCAGGGAAATCTATTCTGAAATAGCCTCTTGGTTTTGGTTGATACTGTTTATTATCGCAAGATGAAAACAAAGCAATGAATAATGAACAATTGACAATTAATAATGTACAATTTACAATTATATTTTTAAGTCTTTTAACTTTTGACTGTTGTCCGTTATCCGTTGTCTGTTGTCTATTCATCTTTACGTATTACCTTTATTTTAATAATGTGTTTGTTATCTGACTCAACTATTTCAAAAGTGAATTCTTTATAAGAACTCTTAAATCCCACTTCTGGTATGCGGCCTTCCATCTCGAGAATCATACCTGCGAGAGTATCAGACTCGCCTTCTATCTCTTCAAAATAGTCGTCATTGATACCATAGACCTTACAGAAATCGATCATACTTATCTGAGCTCTAAAGATATACGTCTCATTATCGATTTTCTTATAGTCATCATTTTCAGGTTCTTTATCGAATTCGTCGCTGATGTCGCCGACTATTTCTTCAACAATATCTTCAAGAGTGACAAGACCTGATGTTCCGCCATATTCGTCAACGACGATAGCGATATGTATTTTCTTCGCTCTAAAATCCTGGAACAAATCATTTATCTTTTTGTTTTCAGGAACGAAGAAAGCAGGACGCAGCAATTTTTGCCATTCGAAATTTTTCTCATCTATATGAGGAAGCAAGTCTTTGACATAAAGCATGCCTTTAACATCGTCAAGGTCCTTGTCGTAGACAGGGATTCTTGAGAAGCCTTTATCAACCACCTGAACCATAAGTTCATCAAAGTCTGTCTCCAATGAAACAGAGAACATATTTACACGAGGGCGCATAATGTCGCTCACCTCTTTCTCACCGAATGTAGCGATGCCTTTAAGCATGTTTTTTTCTTCTGGAGAAGAACCGTCTTCTGTTGCAATATCAACTGCAGTAGATAAATCGCTCAATGAAAGAGAACCTGTTTTTTTCACCAATTTTTTATCTATGATAGATGTTGACGCAACAAATACCTTGCTTAATGGCTTGAAAATCACGATAAGCACTTTCAATATAGGAGCCATCATCACTGCGATACTCTTGGCATTCTTGGAAGCATAAACTTTAGGAATCATCTCTCCGACAAGCAATATCAATGATGTCACCACTATGACATTCAAGATGAACGCCGCTATAGGATTGACAGCAAGGTTAAACATCATACTCATGATATAAGTAGAGAATATCGTGATTGATATATTAACCAAGTTATTGAAGATAAGTATTGTTACAAGGAGTGTCTTAGGTTTTTGGCGTATTTCAAGGACCTGTTGTTCGTTTCGGTTCTGTGAAGATTCAAGGTCGTTTATGTCGTTTGGCTGCAATGAAAAATAAGCTGTTTCGCTTGATGATGCCATAGCTGAACACAGCAACAAACCACACATTAATATTAAACAAAATACGACTTTAGCCGATACGCCTATGAAGAATGGCTCTGTTGCAGACAATGTCAGCAGACATATAAGAGGATCTATTGATATTTCCAAAATAAAGATATTTTAATTACGTGGCAAAGATACGAAAAAAGTCTACAAGTCTGCAAGACTACAAGACCGCAAGTTTTTTTTATTTCATCATCTTGTTGTCTTGTAGTTTTGTGACATTGTGAACTTTTAGAAAGGGAGATCACCTCCATCATATCCTGGATCTGGCATTTGAGGCTGTAACATCGGTTGTGGCTGATAATCAACAACAGGCTGTGCTGGTTGATAAGCAGGTTCGACTGGCTGTGCCACTGGCTGATAACTTGGTGTTGCAGGCTGTTGATAGCTATTATACGATGCATTAACCTGATCCGGGTTAGCCTGACGTTTTGTGCCGATATTCATCATTTTATCCACGAGAACTTCAGTGACATAACGAGTCACATTCTGAGCGTCGACATATTGACGAGTTTTAAGACGACCTTCTACATACATAAAATCGCCCTTTATATAATTGCGTCTTTTTTCTGCGATGTCAACAGCCAAATTACCCCAGGCAACAAGATTGTGCCAATCTGTTTGTTCGGCCCACTCCCCATTACGGTCACGGTAACGTTCTGTAGTTGCCAATGTCACAGACATTTTCTTTGTTCCATTTTCAAATGATATAACCTCTGGATCTTTTCCGAGATGACCAATAAGCATAACTTTATTTAAACTCGCCATATATATTAAATGTTAAAAAACTTTTACCAAAAGTACATTAATTTTTCAAGATTAAATCATAAAATCAAAAATAATTTTACCATTTATACATTATTAAGAAGGTGAAAAATTATAAAAAAATCCTATTTCTCACATTTTTAATGCTTTTAGTAAAAAAAAATAGTTTTTTTTGCCACAACAATCAAAAAAAGTTCTTACCTTTGCACTCTAAAATTTTAATTATTAACATTTAAAAAAATAATAGAAATGACAAAAGCAGAAATCGTAGCACAAATTGCTGAAAAAACTGGCGTTGAGAAATCAAGCACACAAGTAGTAGTTGAAGCATTCATGGATATCGTAAAGAAATCTGTTGCTGAAGGTGAACCAGTTTATTTAAGAGGTTTTGGCAGCTTCATCAGAAAAACTAGAGCAGAAAAAGTTGGAAGAAATATTCAAGCTAAGAAATCTATCATCATCCCTGAACATAACATCCCAGCTTTCAAGCCTTCAAAAACTTTCGCTAACGAAGTTAAATAATATAAATTTATAAAAACACAAAGTTATGCCAAACGGTAAAAAACATAAAAGACACAAAATGTCTACACACAAACGTAAAAAACGTTTAAGAAAAGACAGACATAAGAAGAAAAAATAATCTTTGATTATTTTCATTTGCATAACACAACATTACAACACTTATTTATTATTGCTAATGTTGTGTTATGTTTTTTTAATTTTTAAACCTTTGTAAATATTTAAACTGAATGGACGAAATAAAAAACACAAACAAAGAGCTCATCATCAGTTCTGATGTTTCAGAGGTTAATATTGTTTTGTTGGAAGACAAACAGCTTGTTGAACTTCATAAAGAACAGAAAAACAATAGCATTTCCGTTGGTGATGTTTATCTAGGACGCATCAAGAAGATATTACCTGGTTTGAACGCAGCTTTCGTTGACATCGGATGTAGAAAAGATGCGTTTTTACATTACTTAGACCTTGGTCCTCAAATTCTTTCGTTACGCAAATTCACCAAATTAGCTGAGTCAGGCGACATAAAGCAGCTAAATATGGACAACTTTGAATTAGAGAAGGACACTTGTAAGTCAGGAAAAATATCAGATATTTTGACAGTCGGCGACAGAATTCCTGTTCAAATAGCCAAAGAACCTATCAATACAAAAGGTCCTAGAATGTCATCAGACATTTCATTTGCAGGTCGTTACATTGTATTAGTACCATTTTCAAACCGCATTTCGGTATCACAAAAAATCAGAAGCAGCGAAGAACGTAGACGCTTGAAACTTCTCATTCAAAGCATCAAGCCTAACAATTTCGGCGTTATCATAAGAACAGTAGCCGAAGGCAAAAAAGTAGCTGAATTGGATGCCGACCTTAAGACTCTCCTCAGAAAATGGGAAAGCATGACAGAAGTCATAAACGGAAGCAAGAATCCTTGCAAACTCATCAGCGAATTAGATCGCACATCCGTAATGTTAAGAGACCTCCTGAATGAGTCATTCAATGGCATTTACGTCGACGATGCAAATCTTTATGAAGAAGTAAAAAGCTTTATCACTACCATTGCTCCGCAGAAAAAAGACATCTTGAAATACCACAAAAGCAAAGAACACATCTTCGCTGAATTCGGTATCGACAAACAAATAGCGAGCCTTTTTGGTAGAGTAGTCACAATCAGAAATGGTGTTTACCTCATTATTGAGCACACAGAAGCCATGCACGTCATCGACGTCAACAGCGGCCACCGTGTAAGCAAAGAACAATCTCAAGAAGAGAACGCCTTGAACGTCAACCTTGAAGCAGCAGTAGAAATAGCACGACAACTACGACTCCGCGATATGGGCGGCATCATTATCGTAGATTTCATCGACATGCAAGACGCAGCAAACAGAAAACAGCTGTTCAATAAACTTAAAGAGGAAATGTCGAAAGACCGCGCTAGACATTCTATTCTGCCTGCATCAAAATTCGGTCTCATACAAATCACACGTCAGAGAGTAAGACCAGAAACAGAAGTCACAGTACAAGAAGAATGCCCAACTTGCAGAGGCACAGGTAAAATAAAATCTTCTTCAATATTAATAGATGAAATTGAGAATAACTTGAGATACTTATTGTTAGATCAAAACGAAAAATCTATCACAATACAAGTACATCCTTTCATATATGCTTATCTCACAAAAGGATTCATCTCAACAAGAAGAAAATGGCAATGGAAATACCATAAGAGCATAAATATTAAAGAATCAAGGAATTTCCATATTATGCAATACAATTTCCTGAATAAAAACGGAGAAGAAATACTTCTGTAAAAATTCAAGGCAAGCAAAGCCGTGAGTCATGAAACACGAGCTTTGAGCAGAAAGAGAAAGAAAACAGAGCTTCAATTGAAGCTCTGTTTTCTTTGTTTTATAACCATTTTTCTTCAATCATTACACATCTCTCAAAGTCCAATTCTCACCGCTAAAAAAAACTACCGTCTGTTGTCTGTTGTCTGTTGACTTTTTATTATCTTTGCGTATTAATTTATTAATATGAAAGAAATAGTTTTAAGCGGCATCAGACCAACAGGTAATTTGCACCTCGGCAATTATTACGGAGCAGTCCAGAATTTCATCAAGTTACAAGATAGTTATAATTGTTATTTTTTCATTGCTGACTATCATTCACTCACCACACACCCTCATCCAGACGACTTACATGGAAGAGTAAAACAGATTTTGGTGGAATATCTTGCAGCAGGTCTCGATCCTGAAAAAGCTACATTATATGTCCAAAGCGACGTTCCTGAAGTGGTTGAGCTTTACCTTTTCTTGAATATGAACGCATACATCGGCGAACTCGAACGCGTCACTACTTTCAAGGAAAAAGTTCGTAAACAACCAGATAACGTAAATGCCGGTCTCCTCACCTACCCTACCTTGATGGCAGCCGACATTTTAATCCATAAATCAAATTATATTCCTGTCGGAAAAGACCAAGAACAAAACCTTGAAAAAGCACGCGACTTCGCAGAACGTTTCAATCGTATCTACGGAATCGATTATTTCCCAGTACCACAAGCATTTAATTTCGGCAACGAACTCATCAAAGTCCCTGGACTTGATGGCAGTGGCAAAATGGGAAAATCAGAAGGCGAAGGCAATGCTATCTTCTTGTATGAAGACGACAAGTCTATCCGCAAGAAAGTCATGCGCGCCGTCACTGACAGCGGTCCGACAGAACCAAATCAGGTCAAACCAGAACCTATCCAGAACCTCTTCAACCTTATGAAGATCGTTTCAAAGCCTGAGACAGTTCAGTTCTTCGACGAAGCTTATAATAATATGAGCATACGTTACGGCGACATGAAGAAACAACTCGCTGAAGACATCATTCAAATGGTGACACCATTCCGCGAACGCATCAACGAACTCTCAAGCAACGATGAATACATCAAGAAAGTAGCTCGCATGGGAGCAGAAAAAGCTCACGAAAGCGCAAGTAAGACTATAAAAGAAGTCAGAGAAATCATCGGTTTTAGAAGTTTTTAAGTTAACACAGACACTGACTATTGACACAGAAAAGTCAGAGTCAGAGTCAAAAGTCAGAGTTAAAAAAATATGTCGGAGAAGTTTGTTGTTTACGAAGAAAAAATAGAAACTGCAGTATTGATTGCGGTAAGCACTCAAATGCAGAACAGAGAAAAGACAGAGGAATACCTCGATGAACTCGCCTTCCTTGTCGAGACAGCAGGAGGCGTGCCAGTGGCTCGTTTTATCCAACCCCTAGACCATCCTAATAGCGTAACATACTTGGGATCAGGTAAATTGGAAGAAGTAAAACAATATATCAAAGCCGAGAACATCACGATGGCTGTCTTTGACGACGAACTTACTCCAACTCAACTTCGTAATATTGAGAAAGAACTTGAATGCAAGATATTGGACAGAACAAACCTCATCCTTGACATCTTTGCAAAAAATGCTAGAACAGCACACGCCAAGACACAGGTAGAACTAGCTCAATATCAATACATGCTTCCTCGACTCACCCACCTATGGACCCACCTTGAAAGACAAAAAGGTGGTATCGGACTCAGAGGTCCTGGTGAAAAGGAAATTGAAACCGACCGTCGTATCATACGCGATAAAATCACAAGTCTCAAAGAAAGACTTAAAGAAATAGATATGCAAAAGACAGTCCAACGTAAAAACCGCGGACAACTTGTAAGAGTCGCTCTCGTTGGCTACACCAATGTCGGCAAGTCAACAATAATGAACCTCTTAAGCAAATCTGACGTCTTCGCAGAAAACAAATTATTCGCTACACTTGAAACTACAGTAAGAAAGGTTGTTGTCGAGAACTTACCTTTCCTTCTTTCCGACACAGTAGGTTTCATCAGAAAACTTCCACACCAACTCGTCGAGTCATTCAAATCAACATTGGATGAAGTAAGAGAATCCGACATTCTTCTTCATGTCGTTGACATCTCACATCCTGACTTCGAATCACAAATAGAAGTCGTCAACAAAACACTCAACGAAATAGGCGCTGGCGACAAGAAGACCATTATGGTTTTCAATAAGATAGATGCTTATAGCTTTATTGAGAAAGAAGAAGACGACCTCACTCCTGTCACTAAATCCAATTATTCTTTGGAAGATTGGAAGAAGACATGGATGGCAAAAGGCAACACCTGCATCTTCATCTCAGCCGTTGAGAAAGACAACTATCAAGACTTTAGAGATCTTCTTTACCAAGAGATCCGCGACATGCACGCCATCAGATATCCTTACGACAACTTCTTATATTGATTATCATGTATATCGACACGCACTCACATATTTACGATGCTGCTTTCGACACCGACAGAGAATTGGTGTTTCAGAGAGCTCTTGAGGTCGGTGTCGACACGATACTCCTTCCTAACACGGACGAAACGACCATCAAACCTATGATGGACTTCTATGAAAGTCACATCGACAATTGCAAGGTCATGATGGGACTTCATCCAGAAGGCGTCAAAGAAGATTACAAGCGACATCTTTCTGTCATTGAAAAAGAAATGGAGAGAAACTGCTGGATCGGTGTAGGTGAAATAGGTTTGGATTTATATTGGGACAAAACTTTTGAAAAACAACAAGTCGAAGTCTTAACAGAACAATTACGCTGGGCAAAGCATCTTCACCTTCCCGTGGCATTACACACTCGCGAAGCCTTCGACCTTATGTTCAAGGTTTTGGAACAAGAACAAGACGGCAGTCTCGGCGGAGTGTTCCATTGTTTCAACGGCACCGAAGAACAAGCCAACATCGCCATCTCATTAGGATTCCACCTCGGTCTCGGTGGCGTCATCACATACAAAAACTGTGATGTTAAAAATTATTTGGCAAATATTTCTTTAGATAAAATAATATTAGAAACCGACGACCCATATCTACCACCAGTCCCTTACAGAGGAAAAAGAAACGAGCCTTCATACATGATAGAGGTCGCAAAGAAGATAGCGGAAGTAAAAAACATTGACATTAAAGAAGTTGCAGAAGCAACATCAAATAACGCAAGAAAATTATTTAACTTATAACATAAAATTCAGGTTATGTCAGGAGAAAAAACATCAATATTAATACTTTATACCGGAGGTACCATCGGTATGATGCAAGACCCACAAACCGGCAGTTTGGTACCATTCGATTTTGACAATCTTTACGATCACTTGCCTGTATTGAGAAACTTAGATTATCAATTGGATTTCTATGCCTTTGACAATCTTATTGATTCTTCAAACATGACACCTGACTTCTGGGTCACATTGGCAAAGAAAATAGAGAGCTGCTATGAGAAATACGACGGTTTTGTTGTATTGCACGGTTCCGACACAATGGCATACACAGCATCAGCCTTGAGTTTTATGTTAGAAAATCTCAACAAGCCTGTTGTCTTCACCGGTTCACAGCTTCCTATGGGCATGGTCAGAAGCGACGGTAGAGAAAACATCATCGCTGCCATCGAGATAGCAGCCGCCAAGGACGAAGACACTGCCAAAGTGCCTGAAGTAACGATATTCTTTGAAAACCAATTGTTACGAGGTAATAGAACAACAAAACATAATGCAGAACATTTCAATGCTTTCGTATCGGGCAACTACCCTTCATTGGCCGACGTCGGCGTACGCATCAAATATAATAAGGAGTATATCACAAAGCCTAACTTCAAAAAGTTAAAGCTCCATACAAAGTTAGACAATAACGTTGCCATCTTGAAATTATTCCCAGGCATCACGAAAGAATTAGTCCATCACACACTGAACACTCCTAATTTAAAAGGCGTGATCATCGAGACCTATGGTTCTGGCAATGCGCCAACAGCAGCCTGGTTTATCGACGAGCTGAAAGCTGCCATTGACAGAGGACTCATCATCTACAACGTAACACAATGTAAATCAGGCTCTGTTGAAATGGGTCGCTACGAAACAAGTCTGGACTTAAATAGAATCGGCGTGATAAGCGGACACGACATCACCACAGAATCAGCAATAGCAAAGCTGATGTATCTCTTAGGCGAAGCCTATCCGATAGAAAAGATAAAGGAATTGTTGCAAATACCTATCAGAGGTGAAATCACTTTATAAAAATGCTAAGATGCTAAGATACAATAGGAAAGTTATTAGTTCATGTTTCTTGTTTCAAGGTTCAGAAAAAAGTGAATATTGTTTAAAAATAATTTCTCTTTTTTAAAGAAAAATATGTAACTTTGGGGCAAATTTGAGATAGGCATTTATAGGAGAGATGTCCGAGTGGTTTAAGGAGCACGCCTGGAAAGTGTGTATACTCCAAAAGGGTATCGCGGGTTCGAATCCCGCTCTCTCCGCAAAACGGAAATTGAATTAAACTAAGTTAAATCAAATAGTAAACAATCAAAAAAAATCAAAAAGTAGTAATCAACATTTTTAATCATGAAAAAATTAATTGCTTTACTTACAATTGCTGGTTTTATGACATTCGGTATCAGCAATTCAGTTCTTGCACAGCAAGATGAAAATGCAGTTCAAACAGAACAAGTAGCTGAACAAGTAGCAGAAGAAGCTGCTCCAGCTGAACAAGTAGCAACAGAAGAAGTTGCTGAAGAAGTTGTTACAGCTCCTATCGCAGAAGAAGAACAATCATTAACATTCCACGAAACAATCAAGAAACAATTCATTGATGGTGGTTGGGGTTTCATGACACTCGTTCTCATCGTTCTCGTTCTCGGTTTAGCTATCTCAATCGAAAGAATTATTTACTTAACATTAAGCACAACAAACACTAAGAAATTAGTTGCTGAATTTGAAGTTGCTTTAAACGAAGGTGGCATTGAAAAAGCTAAAGAACTCTGCCGTAACACACGCGGTCCTGTAGCAAGTATCTTCTACCAAGGTTTATTACGTTACAACGACGGTCTTGAAGAAGTAGAAAAATCAATGATTTCTTACGGTTCAGTTATGAACGGTAACTTAACAAGCGGTTCAAGCTGGATTACATTGTTCATCGCTTTGGGACCTATGTTGGGATTCTTTGGTACAGTTATCGGTATGATCCAAGCTTTCGACGCTATCGCTGCAGCTGGTGACATCAGCCCTACAGTTGTTGCTGGTGGTATGAAGGTTGCTTTGATCACAACAGTTTTCGGTTTGCTCGTTGCTATGATTCTCCAAATCGCTTATAACTTCATCCTCAACAAGATTGAAAACATCTTGAACGATATGGAAGAAAGCACAATCAGCTTCATGGATATCTTAACATCTTACAACAGAAAATAATATTCGTTAACAAACTAAAATAAAGTTAACAATGGAAGATAAATTATTAAACAAATGTAAGTACATACTGATCGCTTTAATGGTTATCAGTTTGGCAATACTCGGTTTCTCCATTATTAAGGGTGTTGCTAGCACAGACTTACAATTAGGCTTGACATACGGTCTCGCTATTGTTTTAGTCTTAGCTATGCTCTTCTCACCTGTATATGGCGTAATCGTTGACCCAAAAAGCATTAAGGGCATCTTGATCGCTTTCGGTTTGTTCGCTGTTGTTGCTTTGTTGGCATGGATCATTTCTCCAGGTGCTACATTACCACAAGAAATGCTCGACAACGTTGGCATCGACCAAAAGATCGAAGCTATTTGCGACTTCCAAGTTTGGTTCTTATACATAATGGTTTTTGGAACTATAGCATCAATCATCTATTCAGCAGTAGCAAAATTCTTTAACTAATTAGGAAATTATCAATATTATGGCTAGAAAGAAAGGTAAAGTACCAGAGATTAACGCAAGCTCAATGGCCGATATATCTTTTTTGCTATTGATATTCTTCCTCGTTACAACAACTATGGATACTGACAGCGGTATCACCCGTCGTCTTCCTCCTCCAGTTGAAAATCCGGAACAGGACGTCAAAGTTAAAGAAAGAAACATTATGAACGTCATGATTAACAAGTATGATAAATTGTTAGTCAACGGAAAACCTGGCGATGTAGCCACACTTAAGGATTTGACAAAAGAATTTATCACACCACGTCCAAACGATGAAAAAGCTCCTGAAACAGAAGTTAAAGAAATCGAACTCTTGGGCGACGTAATGCTCAGTAAGGGCGTTGTATCATTGAAAAATGACCGTGGTACTTCTTACGCAATCTATATCAGCGTTCAAAATGAATTGGCTAAAGCTTTCAATGAAATGAAAGACGAAATGTCTTTGAAGCACTTTAATCAACATTATGCAGACTTGACAGATAAAGACAAGATTGACGCTATCAACAAAGCTGTTCCTGTCCGTATCTCAGAGGCTGAACCTGAAGAATATTAATAAATACATAGGAGATTATTATTATGGCATCAAAATTTAGATCAGACGAACCTAAGGAAGTTCCAGCAATCAGTACTGGTTCTATGCCTGACATTATCTTCATGTTGATATTCTTCTTCATGGTTACAACATCAATGCGTGAAGTGTCTTTAAAGGTTAAAATGAAATTACCAGAAGCAACTGAAGTTCAAAAATTAGAAAGAAAATCTTTAGTTAGCTATATCTACATCGGACCTCCTACCAACGCTAAAACTTATGGTACAGAGTCTCGTATTCAGCTCAACGACCAATTCGCAAGAGTAACAGATGTTATTCCTTTCATCGAAAGCGAACGTTTGGCTCGTAGCGAAGCTGACCGCCCTCTCCTCACAACTTCATTGAAAGTACATGAAGAAGTAAGAATGGGTCTCGTAACCGATGTTAAACAAGAACTCCGTAAATGCGGTGCTTTCCGTCTCACTTACTCAACACGTAAAGGCGAGAAATAATCAAGTTCTTGATATAATATCAATAAAAAAAAGACAGCATAAGCTGTCTTTTTTTTTACATCAGAACTCAGAACACAGAACTTTTTTGTGTTGAAAAGTGAAAATTATTTTTAATACTAAGATTTGCCACAAGGTTCAATAGCAACAGCTTAGTTCTTGGATCAGTCTTGCGTTAGGGATTGCAGCGGCATCCTTTGCGAGCGAAGTGATAACGAAGCGAGCAAAGATATAGCGGAAAGCCCGGCGGCGACAGCCGAACGCCCAAAAAAAGAAATTCAAAAATTCAGAAACTCAAAGATTTATAGAGTTAAAAATTGAAGTCAAAAGTTTGTGTCAGAGTTTGTTAACTTTATAAATCTTCTGGTTTGTATTAGGAACTTTATTCTGCCAGCTTTTCTCTTTGTCATAAACGTCTTAATTTGACGTAATTGAAGCCTTTTATCTTAGATGGATATATTTTCTATTCTTGTAATACAAATCAAATCTTAAGCCTTATTTTGCTTTATATCGCATATAGATTATTCAACAGCTATTTTACCATTATCGGCTCATATAATAAGTATACACATGTTATGTTATGTTATGTTATGTTATGTTATCCATCCAAGATATATTGGCAACAATAGGAAAGCACCTCTGATTCTCTCTGGAATCCCTTTTCAATCTATCAGAACCTGAGTTTGATTACAATAAAAAAAGAGCGATCTATTAGACCGCTCTTTTAAAATTATTTTGTAAGTATTACTTCTTACTTAACAACAACTTTTGATGTGTGGCTGTAGCCATTAGCTGTTACTGTGCAGAAGTAAACACCGCTTGTAAGGTCGCTAACAACGATTGTGTTGTCGCCTGTAGCTAAGCTCTTGTTAACAACTTTAACTGTTTGACCAGCGATATTTGTGAATGTAACTGTTGCATTAGCATCCATTGAAGAGCTGATGCAGATATATTCTGTAGCTGGGTTAGGGAAGATATTGTAAACAACATCTTTTGTTTCGTTTACACCGATTTCTTCTTCTTCATCTGACAACTCTGATGTAGGGTTGAATTTGAATACGTTAACATTACTTGTTGTAATATTAGCTTGTGAATGTACAGTACCTGAGTAGAAACCTGGAGTATCGTCTGATAAGCATGAGAACCAGAATTCGTTTTCATTAACTGGAGTACTTACAGCTGAGATGAATGTAGCTTCGTCACCTGAGTGTACGAAATCTTCATAGAGGCTCTTACCGTAGTAAGTCATTTGCCACCAGTAAGCTGAGTCAGCTGGTTTGTAGTTAACGAAGATAGATCTCATATAGAATGCATTGCTCCACATAGCACGGTTTAAGTCTGGTGATGAGTAAGCAACTGCTAAGTTACCAGCTGGGTCAACTGCGATTGCTGGATAAGCTGTCAAACCGAATAATGCTTGGTAGTCACCTGCTGTACCGCTACCGTCTGAACCTGTGTATTGGTATGTAACATCAAATGCACCGAAACCTTCTTCTTTGTGTGGAGGCATCCATGCACAGAAGTTTGTTGGGTCTAAGTTGATATAATCTGGATTTTCTGGATCTGGCCACCATAATCTCAAAGCGTGTTTGAGGCTATCGTCTTGTGAAGAACGGATTGGGCTTAAAACAGCAACTGTATCAACTGTGATTGTTGTGTCGTAAACGATTTCATCAACTGTTACGATAATTGTGTCAACAACAAAGATTGAATCTTCGTAAACGACTTCGTCAACTAAAGTTGTATCAACAACAAAGATTGAATCTGCGTAAACTAAAGAATCTACGCCATCAACTTGGATTGTATCAATAACAATTGGTAATGTATCGTAGTCATATACAGGAGCTTGGATTGTATCAACAGCAATTTGTAATGTATCGTAGTCATATTCTTCTTTTTCAACTTCGACTGTGTCGATAGCTGTGAGGATCATGTTTTCTTCAACACCTAATTCCCAAGCTGTTGTATCGTTCCAGTAAGCAACACCGTCTGTTAACATACCAGCGTAGATCATATAAGAATTTGATAATTCTGGGCGTGAGTAGATACCAACTGCGAGAGCTACGTGAACAACACCGTCTTGACCAACTGCTACAGAAGCGTGTGTTGGACCATAAAGTTTGTTTATCAATGATGTTGAGTCTGTTAGCCAGTCTAAACCGTGGATTGGGCTTTCCCATACCATTCTGCTTGTCCATGTTAAACCAGCGTCTTCTGATTCATAGCACATAACGTGTGACATGAAACCTGTACAGTAAACAACAGCGATTCTGTCGCCATTAGCTGATACAGCGATATCGTCAGCTGCGTAGAAATCAATGTGTAAGTTGTCCATTTCAAGTGGAGCGAAACCGATTGTCCAATCTTGGAGGTCAGCTGTGCGGAGGTAGTATTGAGCTACGCTTGAATCGCCTGATGCTGTTGCAAAAACGTGAAGAACATCGTTGTTTTCACCTGTTGTAACGATTCTTGGCCATGCTAAAGCATTACCTTCACCACCAACAACTTCGTCAAGGTTTTCTGGAGTTGGAATAGCGTGAGGACCATCCCATGTACCTTTACCAGCTGTTTCTCTTGTCCAATAGTTAAGACCTTCAGCGTGGTTAACAAGGATTTCACCTTCTGCACCCCATGGAGCGATTGAAGGCCAACCTGTTCTCATGTCTTCACCTGTAGCTTTAGCTTCTTCACGAACGCCAGAAACGCCACCCCATTTACCAACTTTACCACGTGTAGCGAAGTTGTAACCTGTACCTCTATCTAAGAAACCTGGGTCGAATTCGCTTTGTGACATGATAGCTGTAACAGCTACAGAACCATCTGCTTTTTGGTACATACGGTTTGACAAGAAACCATTTGATTGTAAATCGTATGTTGTGTACATTGTTTCAGCGTCCATATAGTCAACGCCTTCATTTACAACAACACTTTGAGTACCTCTAGCTTCGAAATTTGTTGCAGTACCTTCTACAACATCATTTCCAAGAGCTTTTTTCTCAAGAGTTACTTTAACAGGAGCAGGTAATGACTTAACTGCTACTTGTTGTGCGAATGCACAAAGTCCCATAACGAGACTTAAAGAAAGTAAAAGAACTTTTTTCATTTGTTAATAAATATTAAATTAAGTGATTAAATAAATTTCTACTTTTCAGCCTGCAAATATAATAAAAATACAAGTCATAAGGTAAAAAAAATAGTTTTTTTTAAATTAATTTTCAGTTAAAGTAAACTTGCACCATAACAAATAAATGAGTATTTTTACCGAATAATTATTGAAAACATATTTACACATAATTAATTACTTAAAATGAAAAGAATCACCTTATTAATTATCGCGATTAGTTTCTTACTTTTCTCATGTTCATCTCCAAAAAATGAGAAACAAGATTTAGCTCAATATGTCAATCCATTTATCGGAACGGGCGGTCATGGTCATACTTATCCTGGTGCCATCGCTCCTTTCGGTATGATACAAAACAGTCCAGACACTCGTATGGACTCTTGGGATGGTTGTTCCGGATACCATATCTCCGACAGCACAATACTTGGTTTCAGCCTCACTCACCTCACTGGTACAGGCTGCAACGACTACGGTGACTTCCGCTTCTCTCCTATCACAGGAAAAACATCATTCAACTCTAAAGAATATAGTTCTTCTTTCAAACATGAAAACGAAGTTGCAAAAGCTGCTTATTATTCAGTCATCCTCGACGACTATAACACTAAAGTAGAACTCACAGCTGGCGAACGCGCCGCTATGCAACGTTACACCTTCCCTCAAACAAATGACGCTCATATCATTGTAGAGCTTCAAGAGTCAAACACTTCTGCTGAAACGATTCACGAATCATTCATCACAATAGAAAGCGACAACGCCATCAGCGGCTTCCGTCGTACAGGTCAATGGGCTAAAGACCAATATCTTTATTTCTACGCCGAGTTTTCAAAACCTTTCATAGGTTTTGGAATTTGTTCTGATAACATCGAACATCCTAATATGAAACATGCTGAAGGTAAAGACCTCCAAGCATGGCTCGACTTCGACGCTACTGACGGCAATCCTATCGTGATGCGCGTCGCTACTTCAGCTGTTGACGTTGAAGGTGCAAAGAAAAACCTCGCCGCTGAAATCAACGATTTTGATTTCGACGCTTTGGCAGCAAAGACTTACCAACAATGGAACGACGAACTCAATCGTATCAATATCAACACTGTGGTAAACGCTGAAGATAAAGATGTTTTCTACACATCATTATATCACTGCTTCGTAGTTCCAAACCTCTTCTCTGACGTCGACGGTCGCTATCGCGCTCACGACAAGAAAGTCTATCAAAGCGACAGCCCTCGTTATACTATCTTCTCTTTATGGGACACATTTAGAACAGAACATCCATTGCTCACTCTCATCCAAAGAGAACGCAGCATCGATATCATCAACACCTTTATTAATAACTACGAGACTGGCGGTCTCCTTCCTGTATGGGAACTCGCAGCAAACGAAACAAACTGTATGATTGGCTATCATGCAATCCCTGTCATCGCTGACGCTTACTTCTGCGGCCTCGAAGGCATCGACTATGAAAAGGCTTTGGAAGCAATGGTAAAAAGCGCTCGCGAAGACCAATTCGGATTGAGCTGCTACAAAGAATATGGCTTCATTCCTTCTAACTGCGAAGGTGAATCAGTATCAAAGACTCTCGAATATGCTTACGACGACTGGTGCATCGCCAGACTCGCTGAAGCTCTCGGCAAACAAGACATCGCTGATGAATTCTACCAAAGAGCTCAATATTACAAGAACTTATACGACCCTTCAACAAAGTTCTTCCGCGGAAAAAGAAACGGTTGCTTCGTAACTCCTTTCGACCCAACACAAGTCAACTTCATGCTCACAGAAGCTAATACTTGGCAATATAATTTCTTCGTTCCACAAGACATCAACACTCATGTCGAGATGATGGGCGGAACAACAGCTTACACAAGAAAACTTAACGAACTTTTCAATTCTTCATCTGAATTGTCAGGTCGCGTGCAATCAGACATCACTGGTCTCATCGGACAATATGCTCACGGCAATGAACCTAGCCACCACATGGCTTACTTATATAATTATTTAGGTAAACCTTCTCAAACACAAAAGTTTGTCAATAAAATCATGTATGAATTATACACCGACCAAGCTGACGGTTTATGCGGCAACGAAGACTGCGGTCAGATGTCAGCATGGTATGTTATGAGCGCATTGGGATTCTACCCTGTGACACCTGCAAGCGGTTATTATGTAATCGGCGTGCCTCACTTTGACGAAATGGTTATCAATCTTGAAAACGGCAAGACATTCACTGTCACAGCAAAGAACCTCTCAAGAGAGAATCGTTATATCGAATCTGTCAAACTTAACGGCAAGCCTTTAAATCGCAGCTACATCTACTTCGACGAAGTTCATAACGGCGGCACATTGGAATTCATCATGACAAACAATCGTAAGTCAACATGGGCTACAGAAGCTGAAAATTGTCCTACACAAAAAATCGAAGGTCCTATCATCGTGACTGTTCCTATCATCAAAGTCGCTTCTGATGTTTTCTTTGAAACATTAAACATTGAGTTAAGTCATTTAGACGCTGACGTCAAGATGTATTACACAACAGACGGCAGCACTCCTGATGAAAGCAGCACATTATACACAGAACCATTCGTAATCAATGAAAGTTCTGACGTGATGGTCGTTGCTGTGAAAGACGGCAAGAAGAGCAATGTTGTTGAAGGCAACTTCAAGAAAATCGCGGCTGGCAGAACTATCAAGATTGAAAACAGATACAACTCACAATATGAAGCCGGCGGCGACATCGCGCTCATCGACTATCAAAGAGGCAGCAACAACTTCCGCGTCGGAACATGGCAAGGTTATCATGGCGTCGACCTCGTCGCTACTGTCGACTTAAGCGAAGTACAAGAAATCAGCAGACTAGCTGGCAGTTTCTTGCAAGACCAGAAATCATGGATTTTCATGCCAAAACAAGTGGAGTTCTTCGTATCTAACGACGGCAAGAACTTCAAGTCAATCGGTGTTATGGACAACACTATCTCACAAGAGACAGAAGAGCCTGTTCTTCATGAGTTCTCTTTCAACAAGAAATTATCAGCAAGATATATCAAGATGGTCGCTAAGAAAATCGATGCTTGTCCTGACTGGCACGTCGGTGCTGGCGAGCCGGGCTGGATTTTCTGCGATGAAATCGTGATAGAAAATTGAAAACGGAAAGTTGAAAACTGAAAGTGGAAAGTGGAAAATTAATTTTAAACTTTCAGCTTTCAACTCAAAAGTCCCGTCAGGGACGACAGAATATAGGCAGGCGGTGAAGTGCGAAGCACGCAACCCCTGCATTAAAAACCGAACTGATATAAAAAGTGCTGTAGGCACGACAGAGGATTTTTCTGTCGTACCTACGGCACTTTGATTTTTTGGCAATCCATTTTTGCAGGCATTCCGCACTGCGTGCTACATACCTGCCTATTGTCTGTCGCTCCTTCGGAGCTTTTTTTGCTACGAGCCATGAGCCGCGAGCTTTGGGCAAAACTGCTCACAGCTCACAGCTCACAGCAAAAAGTTCTTAGTTCTTAATACATCTCCATTCCTTCGCCGCCTTCGTAAGCATCGCCATCACCTGAAGTTGCTTGAGGCATTCTTCTCTTCTGTTGTTGGTTGATGCGATAGTTGAAGTTGAGTGTCACAGATGTCGTGCTCCATGTGCTTTCGCTGTATTGCCAGAAGTTGTTGCCCCATGACTCGCCGCCGTGTTGTCTGCTGCCGAAGACGTCGCGGATATTGAGTGAGATGGTAGCGTTCTTATTCAAGATATCGCGTGACGCAGCGAAGTCGCACCAGTAGTTAGCGTCGCGATAGCCGAGAGGTTCTTCGCGTGGGCCCATATAACGTCCTGTGATTTGGAAGTCGCATACTTTCTTCACTCTGAACTTAGCGACGAGACGTGCGAATGTGTTATATGAATCTGTTACATAATGTCTTCCGTTCCAATCGCCTACTGTATTTGACTTGAAGAAGTTGATGCTTCCGTTGAGGTTAAACCATTTGGTGATATCCAATGAGCCGACGAGTTCGAGACCGTAGTCATCGCTGATACCGAAGTTTTCTGGACGGCTGTAAGAAACGTCACCGACAACAGTAGTGAAATGACGTATCACGTCAGTGCTATGACGATAATAAGCAGTGAAGTTGATATTGCCTTTATCCCAGAAACGGAGATATGAAATCTCGTAACTATCTGTATAAATAGGTTTTAAGGCAGGGTTACCCATTCTGATGTTACGGTCGTCATTATAAGAATGGAATGGAGCCATCTGATGATACCAAGGACGACGGATACGACGGGCGTAACTTGCCTGAATCTGATCGACTTCTGTCAATGAATAATTAAGGTGGCCTGTTGGGAAGAAGTCGATATATCTCTGGTCGTTTCTTTCATCCATATCTTTAAGATATGTGTCGATGAGAGTGAACTCTGAACGAAGACCGACTTGTCCCGAGAAACGGCCGAACTCTCTACCATAGCTAGCATAGAGAGCTGCAACCTGTTGATTATAATCAAAGTCGTGAGTATAATCGGTGAGAACGACATCGTTTTCTGTCACCATCATATTATTATTGATAAGCTGATTGGTATATTTACCACCGAGTTCTACAACAGACAATCCATAATGATGTACGAAGTCGACTGTAGCCTGGAGATTCTTCTGATTTTCTTGAGTATGAGTAGATTGATTAACGCTGAATGAAGGCACGTTAAGATCCATATCTTCTTGTGTCAAGAACTCAGCATCGATGATGTCTGACCATTCAGTATCTGAATTAGTGAAGTAACGCACTGAAGCTTTGAGTGAATTGTCTTTCGTTCCGAAATATTTGTCGTAAGAAAGAGTGTACTCCATCATTGGTCTGTCGTTGAACCAGTCTTCAGTACGTCTTGAGAAATTCTGCAAGTTTGCAAATGGATAGCTGTCGATATAAGTCACGCTTGGAGTGTTATGGCCTTTCGACTGGCGATACATCGCACTGAAAGTGAGGATGTCATTATCAGTGATATAATAATCGAAGCCACCACGGATGTTATGACCTTTTCTATTTCTGTTGCGATACGAGAACTGTTCTGTTATCTGTGTCGCGTCATCATGATTTTTGAGTGTTGGGTCATAGATGCAGTCTTCGAAATATTCAGTCATGGTGTAACCGTCGCTGATATCGTCGCGATAGTTGAAGTTATAGTTAGCGAAGACATTGAATTTCTTGAATCTGTAGTTAAGGCTAGCGCCAATACCTGTCTGGAATGGGAAGTCTTCCTTAAAGAATTTCTCGCCCCATTGCACTGGGAAACCGCCGCGGAGGTCAACAGAAGCGTTGAAACCCTTACGTTTATCTTTCTTGAGAACGATATTGATGATACCGGCGGTACCTTCTGCATCGTAACGCACTGAAGGGTTTGTCACGACTTCAATCTTCTCGATCATATCAGCCTGGAGACTGCGAAGAGCGTCTTGTGTGCTGACGCCAGCGAGACCTGATACCTTGCCATCGACCAGGATTTGGACTCCGCTGTCACCACGAAGGCTGACGTTACCTTCAACGTCGACATTGACCGAAGGGATGTTGTCAAGCACTTCAATAGCATTGCCAGCAGTGCTGCTCACATCCTTGCCTACATTAAAGACACGCTTGTCGAGAGTCATCGACATGGTGCTTTTTTCAGCCACGATTTCAACCTCCTCAAGCAATGCTGAATCAGGACGCATCACTACATTTCCAAGATCGGCCTTATCCTTAAGGTTGATATTTATGGTTTTAGGCTCATAACCTATAAACTGTATAACAGCATAATATTTTCCTGGTTTTGCCTTAATCGAAAATGCGCCTTTTGTATCGGTAATAACACCAGTAACAAGTGTCGAGTCTTGGGAATTAAAAAGACTGACGGTAGCATATTCCAGCGGACCATCAGTCTCCATATCAATCACTTTACCTTTAATCTCTGGCTCAACAGGTGATTCAACGCCTGTAGCAACAGAGTTATATGACAATATTAATAAGGTAAGAAGTAAAAGTAATGATGTTATTTTCTTCATAAAAATGATAATATTCTATTGATAATTTGTTATTATGAGGTTGTGAAAAATACAAAATTTATGCCACTTATTGAACTAAGAACTAAGAACTAAGAACTAAGAACTAAGAGCTAAGAACTTTTCAGTTGCTGAACTCCTAATTCCTAACTCCTAACTTTCAAAAAACCTCTTTGAGATTTTTTGAAAGGTCGTGCATTCTTCCCATTGTGAAATAATGAATGAGAGGGAATCCTTGTCTCAGCAAGCCCTCCGATTGTCTCAAGCACCATTCCATACCGACTTTCTTCACAGAGTCTTTGTCGTCAGCGACTTTAGTTATTGACTGTTCTAATTCTTTCGGCATGCTGATGCTGAATGTCTCTGGAAGTGTCACGAGATGCGATGCCAACGACAATGGTTTCAGTGCAGGAATGATAGGCACATTGATTCCTACTTTATTACATTTGTCAATGAAAGAATAAAACTTCTCGTTGTCGAAGAACATCTGCGTCACTATATATGATGCGCCTTTATCGACTTTTTGTTTAAGATATTTTATGTCGTCTTCCAATGATGTCGCTTCCTCATGTTTTTCAGGATATGCTGCTACGCCGAGACAGAAATTCAATGGTGTAGGAACTTTGACGAACTTATCGTGATATATTCCTTTTGAGAGATTAGCAATTTGCTCAACCAAGCCTTCTGCGTTGCTATGTCCGAAAGGATTCACTCTGAATCTGGAGTCGAGAGGATCTTTATCTGAACGAATCACGAAGATATTGTCGAGGTCTTCGTATGAGAAGTCAATGACGAAGTCTTCAAGCTGCAGTTTGGTATAAGCTGCCGATGCCAGATGAGGCACGACTTCGATACCTGTTCTTCTCTTGAGCGCACCTGCTACAGCAGCTGTCGCTGTTCTTGGATGCGACTCCACTAAAGTAGTTCCGTTATCATTAGTAACGAATTTCCTCACCGGAGCATGAAAGGTGATGTTTATAAACTGCGGTTTCAATGGTATGATAGGAAGCAACGACTTCTCGATATCATCTAAACTCGTTCCCTTCACCGGAGGCAATATCTCTATTGAAAAGCCTTTCTTTCCACTCGTTTGCAAAGAATTATAAATATCAATGACTTTCATCTTAAATATCAAATGTTGTTTGGTAATAACTCTTTTAATTTCTCTACAGATAATCCTGCGTATCTTGAATAATGCTCAAGTTGTTTTTCATCAACACGACCCACTGAGAAATAACCGCCTCTTGATGTGAAGATACCGCATAATGACTCTTCTGGAGTAATCATATAACTATCTGTTAGACGCATGCTTGTATGTTGTTCAACTTCCAAGAATTCGAAGACGCGTTTCTTCAAGGAGTGGTCAGGGCATGCTGGATAACCGAAGCACATTCTTCTTCCTTGATATTGTTTTTCATCAAATGAGAATGGTGATTTGTCGAATCCCCAATAGTCGGAACGTGTTATGTAATGCAGATATTCACCTGTCGCTTCAGTGAGTCGGTCAGCGAGGAGTTTGACAATCAATGCGTCGTATGGAGTTTCTGCCTCCGACATCAGTTTCGATAATCCTATGCCTGCCGACAATGCGAATACACCGAGATAATCGTTCTGTCCCACAGCGTCTGCTATAGAAACGCTGTCTTGCATCTTGGTCTGACGTCTCAACATCGGAAGGTCGATACTTCTTGAACCGTCTGATATTCTGATGACGTCGTAGCCTAAGTTACTTGCCTTCACCACGCCGAATCTCGCTTCAATAGAAAGGCTCTTGTCAGCTATTATCTTCGCCAAGACTTCATGTGCATATTCAAACACTTGTTGTGCTTCTGCATTGGTTTCCAACAAGTCAGGATATTTTCCGTAGAACTGCAATGAGAAGAAGAAATAACTCCAGTCGATGAATGGCAACACTTCTTCTATCATTGGTCTGATGGTGAATATTCCTTCAGTATTTGGTTTATATGGTTCGTAGTTATGTGCTACTATTTCTAATGATTCGTAATCTTCAAGTGACAGATTTTCTGTCTTTTGACGGCGTATCGCCTCTTGCTCTTCGTACAAACTGAGGCATGCCTGATGGTCGCTGAGTCTGTTGACGAGGTTGACGGTGTCTATCGCTGTCGTTGCTTTTGCCACAGGTCCGTTATACACAGGAGCCATCTTCAATGCTGTGTGAAGCTTTGATGTCGCTGCGCCGCCGACGATGACTGGTATAGACAATCCTGCCTCGTTGAGTTGTTCCAACACTTTTATCATCTGTGTTAACGATGGTGTGATGAGACCGCTCAAACATACTGCCTGCGATGTCTTTGCTGACTCGACGATTTTTTCTGCTGGCACCTGAATGCCGAGGTCTTCCACCTCAAAACCGGAACTCTTCAATACTGTTCCGACTATATTTTTACCTATATCATGAACGTCGCCATATACTGTAGCGAGCGTGACTTTTTTCTTTGAAGAATCTGTGAATGTGACTGTTTCGTTCAAGACATCCATCGCTGCGTTCATAGCAGATGCTGCCTTCACCAATGATGGAAGGAACACCTTGCCTTCTTCGAAACGTTGTCCTAATGATGTCATCGCTGGCATCAAGATATCGTTGACAATGCCTTGGAATGTTCCGCCTTCTGACAAGATAACTGCTGTCAACTCAGCAGCTTTGGTAGAGTTGCCGTTAGCAACAGCGTCAGAAAGTTTCTCTTCTGTTGTGAGTTCTTTCTTCTCTTTCTTGACTTCAACGTCTTTAGTAACGAATTTTATCAAATCTGAACCGTCGCTTTCTCCTTCGATGGCTAATCTTGCTGCTTCAAATGCTTCTGGTTCAATATTTTCTTCTGGAATTATCGCATTAGGATTTATGATTACATAGTCGAGACCTTCACGTTTTGCGAGGTGTACGAATACGGAATTCAAGAGGTTTCTCACAGCAGTATTGCCTCTGAAAGCGAATGAGAGGTTACTTACGCCGCCTGTGACATGAGTTCCTAAATTCTGGTTTATCCAACGTGTGGCAAGGATATAATCTCTTCCGTAATATCTGTGTGTTTCAATACCAGTACAGATTGTCAACACGTTAGGGTCGATAAGGATGTCATCTGTATCAAAGCCGACAGATTTTGCCAGCTTAACGATTCTATCTGCTATCTCAACTTTTCTTTCATAAGTCGTTGCTTGACCTTGTTCATCAGCGAGCATCAAGATGATTTTTGTTCCGAGTCTGAAGAACTCTGTCGCTCTTCTGAGGAATTCCGTCTCGCCTTCTTTCAAAGATATTGAGTTGACGATAGGTTTCACCATCGAGCTTTTCACGCCAAGCACCAAAGTGTCGAAATCTGAGGAGTCGATCATCGTTGGAGTGAATGCCACTGATGACGCTGACAACAACTCGATGAAGTCTTTTATCATAGAAGCTTCTATATCAGGATGGTCGAAACATACGTCGAGGACGTCAGCCTTTGAGTCTACTTGTGACACTGCTATTGAGACAGCATCTTGTAAGTTTTCATTGACAAGTTCTCTGAATTTCTTTGAACCAGCGACATTACATCTCTCGCCGATTACGCTGAATTTCTTATGTATTTCCTGTTGAGGCACGACTCTAGGAGCGACGTCCTTAACAGCTAATTTTATCGTTTGAATATGTTCAGGTGTTGTGCCGCAGCATCCGCCGATGAGGTTTATGCGACCTTCTTTTGCGAGGCGGTTAGCTCTCTTGTTGAAGTCTATACATGACTCGGTATATCTTCCGTCGAGGTCAGGGAGACCGGCATTAGGATACAAGGAGATATGAGTAGGGATTTCTTGAAGTTGCAAAACAAGCTCGGCAGCTCTCTCGAATCCGAATCCGCAGTTCAAGCCGAATGAAAGCGGTTTAGCATGCTTTATCATCTGCCATACGATGTCGACAGTATGACCCGACAAAAGATTGCCTTGTTCTGTCAATGTCACCGACACCATCAAAGGCACGTCGTCAGTGGTGAGATTCAATTCTGAAAGAGAAGCGAGATAAGCATATACGGCAGCTCTTATGTTCTTGGCATCGAAGCAAGTCTCGACCAAAATAATATCGACGCCGCCTTTTATGAGTGATGAGATTTGTGCTTTGTAAGAATCTGCCATCTCATCGAATTCTATGGTTCTTAACGACAACGACTGTGAAGTAGGACCGACGGAGCCTGCTACAAAGACATCGCGATTGAATTCAGCAGCGACTTCCTTAGCATTCTTGGCAGCCAACATATTGAGGTTGTCGATGTCTTCTTTTCCGAAGCCATGCTTTAAAAGTTCGAGATAAGAACAGTTGAAAGAGTTGGTAGAAATGATGTCGGAGCCCGATGCCACATAGGAGCGATGCACCTTCTTGACGAGGTCGCTGTTAGTCGCATTTAAAGGTTCGTAAGGAGATAACAAAGTGTTATCCATTCTTTGAATTTCAGTGCCAAAAGCACCATCTAAAACCATTATCTTTTCTGAAAGAATCGCTTCGAGTTGTTTTCTTCTTGACATTTGTCCCATAGAGTATATTTAAAAAACATAGTAAGATATTGATAAGCACTATGCTTCAAGTTCATATTTATATATAAAAATAAATATGCAAAGATAGTAAAAGTCTACGGACAACAGACAACAGACAACAGATTTTTTAGCAATCAGTTTTCAGTTTTTAGCTTTCAGTATTTTTCTACTGATAGCTCTTAAATGCCCGACGGAAATAAATTGAATAAGTTCAGCAAAAAACTCTCTGTCGCTCCTACGGAGCTTTGATAATCGGACGGTCGCTGTTTGCAGGCGCTGCGTGCTTCGCACTTACACCTGCCTATGGTCTGACGTCCCTATCGGGACTAATTTTGAATAAAATCGCTCCGTGATATTTTTTGAGGTCAATTATGGCGTGATATTTTAATCTCTCAATTGTGGATTTAAGATTTTATGTTAAAAATTTCAAAAAAACACATACGGTTGAAATGAATTCTATATCTTTGCAATGAGAACCCCCAAAAAGCACCGTAGGTGCGAAAGAATATAGGCAGGCGATGAAGTGCGAAGCACGAAATCCCTGTAAAAATGAGAACCAAATAAAAATCAAAGCGCTGTAGGCGCGACAGAAAAACCAAAATTATGGCGAACACATTTACAAGTATCAATGTCCACATTGTATTCCATGTCAAAAGCACTGGAATTAAAATATTAAACAATGATTTAGGCAGAACTTTCTCGTATATTGGAGGAATAATCAACGGAATCGGAGGTATTCCTATAGAAATTGGTGGCATTGATAATCACATTCATATTCTTACATCTTTACCCAAAAACAAATCACTTTCAGACTTTGTCAGAATTATAAAATCCGACAGTAGTCGTTGGATAAAAACGATAGATAAATATTACAACAAATTTTCTTGGCAAGAAGGATACGGAGCTTTTTCCGTCAGTTCATCATCTGTTATCAAAACGATAAATTATATCCGTAATCAGAATGAACACCATAAAACAATGACATTCCGTGAAGAATACAAATCATTTTTAGAAGCATACGAAATAAAGTATAACGAGAAATATGCATTTGACGACTGACTCTCTGTCGCTCCTACGGAGCTTTAAATGATTAATTGGTATTATCATTCACAGGGGTTTCGCGCTACGCGCTCCACCACCTGCCTATGGTCTGCCGTCCCTACGGGACTTATACCTTTCAGTTTTCAGTTTTCAATTTTCAGTTTTCAACTTTAATTCGGATCAACATCGATTTGTATTTTCACCGACTTGAAATCGTTATTATGCTTGAAGTCTTCTATGGTCTTATTGATAAACTCCTTGACTTTCGTTGAGTTAAGGTCTTTATTGATTTTTATCAGCATCTGTTTGATATACTGATTCTTCACTCTTGACACCACAGGATATTCCGGTCCAAGGAGGTTGTCTCGGAACACCTGACAGAAAATCTTGGCGAGTTCATTAGCTGCTTTATTGAGTTTCTGCTCATCAACATCTTTAAGTCTGACCATGACGAGTCGCGAGTAAGGAGGATAGTTGAACTGACGTCGTATCGGCATCTGTTCTTCGTAAAACTTCACATAATCGTGAGTCATCACGTTGAGTATCACCGGATGTTGAGGTTGGTATGTCTGTATTATGACCTTGCCTTTGTCGCCTTTTCTTCCGGCGCGGCCGCTCACCTGTTCCATCAGCTGGAAGCTGCGTTCGTAAGCTCTGAAGTCAGGGAATGTCAGCATATTGTCGGCGTTGAGGATTCCGACGACTTTCACCGAGTCGAAGTCGAGACCTTTGGTCACCATCTGCGTTCCGACGAGTATGTTAGTCTCTTTATTTTGAAACTGTTCCAGAATATGCTGATAGCTGTTTTTCGTCCTTGTCGTGTCGAGGTCGAGGCGTGCGCTGTTGGCATCCGGGAAAACGACTTTCAAGTCATCTTCAATGCGTTCTGTTCCGAAGCCGTGCATCTTGAGGTCTGTGCTGCGGCATGACGGACACTCTGTCGGCACGCTAGTCGTATAGCCGCAGTAGTGGCACTTCAGTATATTCTGGTTTTTATGGTATATCAGACTGACGTCGCAGTTGATACACTGAGGTATATAGTTACAATGGTCGCATTCTATCCTCAAGGAGAAGCCGCGTCGGTTCTGGAATAAGATGACTTGGTTCTTCTCCTCAAGAGTCTTGTTCATCGCCTCGATGAGCGCACTGCCGAAGTTCGCCTGCAATGTCTTGCGTCGTGTCTCGACTCTGAGGTCGTTGACGATTATCTCAGGCATCTCGACGCCGCCGTAACGTTCCAGCAATGCAACCAAATGATATTTATCTTGTCTTGCGTTATAATACGATTCGAATGACGGTGTCGCCGAACCCAACAGGAGGCGAGCGTGGAACATCTTAGACATGACGACAGCGAGGTCGCGAGCCGAATAACGCGGTGCCGGGTCTATCTGCTTGAACGAACTGTCGTGTTCCTCATCGACGATAATCAGCCCTAAATCACTGAACGGCAAAAACACCGCCGAACGCGAACCAATGATGATTTGGTATTTTGAACTAAGGCTTTTAGCTTTTGGCTTTTGAACCTCTGAAGTCAATAACTGTTGTCCGTTGTCCGTTGACTGTTGACTTCCAAAATTCATTACCTGCTGCCATATCTCGACGCGTTCGTTGTTGTCGTAACGGGAATGGTATACTCCTACTCTATCGCCGAAATATTTCTTCAACCTATTGATAATCTGTTCTGTCAAAGCAATCTCCGGAAGCAAATACAAAACCTGCTTGCCTTCATCAATGGCTTCTTGTATCAGTTTTATATAAATCTCCGTCTTACCGCTAGCCGTAACGCCGTGTAACAGGACTGGCTTCTCTTCTTCAAATCCTTTATGTATATTATCAAAAGCTTCTTGTTGTTTCTCTGTGAGATTGATAGTCGAGACATCTGTCAACGCTTCGTATTCTTTCAAACGACTGACTCTTTTCTCATACGCCTCAAACACTTCTTTTGCGACAAGAGCAGAAAGCACATTAGAAGTAGCATTTGCTTTTTTCAATAATTCAGAAACAAGTATGTCATTGTCAGCAGAACCTCCGAGTACAAAAAACGCCATCAGAAGCTCGAGCTGCTTGTAGGCTCGTTTTGAAAGAGTGTCCATCAGCTCTCGCATCGCGTCTTCGCTACGATATGTATTTGCGAGTCGCACATATCGTTCATACTTAGCCTTATATTTCTGCTGCAACTCTTCCTGCATCACGACGATTTTCTTCTCTATCATCGTCTTGATGAGCGGCATAATTTTCTTGTAACCTATTATCTTACTCACTTCTGTGATAGTGAGTTGCGGCTGTACCTGAAGTGCCTCTACGATAAGGTATTCGTTATCGCTCAGCGTCATAGTGTCGAGTTGAAAGTCTTCCGACAACATAATCTTCGACTCACTTGACAGCTTCAATGCTGAAGGAAGAGCTACCTGCATCACATCGCCGAGATAACACAGATAATACGATGAAATCCATCGCCATAGCTTAAGTTGGTTTTCATTTACGACAGGATCGTCATCGAGTATGTCGAGAAGATATTTTATGCTTGTGCAATCAGGGACTTTATTTGTAATGGATATTATAAGTCCTGACATTATCTTAGTCGCACCGAACTGCACCACTGCACGTTGTCCCACCCTCGCCTTCTGATTCAACTCAAAAGGGATGCGGTAGGTGTAAGTGCCTGGTATCGGCAACGGCAATAATATCTCTGCAAATAAAGTGATTCTCTCTTCCGACATATTGAAATATTAATGTGATAAAACAGTCTTCACTCCTATCAGCTGGTCGTAGTTCTGAGTCGGATCGAAGAGATATAAATATATCGTATATTCGTTTTTGGTCTCCCAGAAATTACCTGCCACAACACCTACATCAGCTGTCTTCTGACCTTTTTCTCTCACCGCATAGATGTAATCATAATGGCCTTGTTTCAGCAACAGATTAAGTGCGTAACCCTTACGTTCATAATCGTAAGTCATCTTGTTTTTCTCATCAAGATTCCAGTCTGTAATGGCACCCATGATATAAACATCCTGATCAGCCATCACTGGGAACCAGTCAAGGAAAAACTCAACCATCACATAATCAGCTTCCGTTGCAGCAGCCCTGTCGTCGCGTTCAAGATAAATGACCTTCTCGCCAAACAAATCCTCATCGTCAATATAAGCATAAAGATTACGTTTCTGGTCGTTATATAAAGTAACAACATAATAATCCTTCGACATCTCAACGGTTCTAGTCTGTTCAGGACGATTGTTCAAGTTGCTAGTATTGAATCTTCTATATTGATTGCCCGAATTAAAGACAGTCTTTACATTATTTTCATAAGAAAGATAATCAGGATAGACGTAAGTCGGTTTCAAACCCATCACTGCATTATCCCAACGGCCATTCTGCTGTATCGTGACATTGGAATATTGCTCAGCTAAAGAATTGAAAATGTCCTGATAAGAAATCGTCATATCTATCTGCTGCTTGTCAGTACCGAGATTCAGATCAAAAGGATAACGAGGAATATTGACATTGAAATTCGCCTTGTCGTCGACAATCATAAAACGGCGTGTGAAATAAATGTTTTCCGGCGTCAATTCATTTTCAAAAACTATAAGAAGATAATTGCCAGAAATCTTAGGAATCATATCTTCAGTAGGAAAGACTAGGTCGAAGTGAACATAATCGACCATAGTATTTAAAGAAAATGAATAATTCTCGATGTCGTCTGACTCAAATCCATTAAGATACTCTATCTGCTGAATGTCAGACTGCTGCGTCCAATCATTATTACAATGGATGAAGGTGTAATACATATAAGGGGCGTCGTTGGCAAAGACATCGAACTGCAGATGCAACTTGCCCATCATATCGTTGAGATGAATGATTGGCTTTGCGAGAGAGTCTCCGACAGGATGCAGAAGTACGGTCTGGACATCGTCGTTATAGTTGGTATCAGTGTAAGATTGCAGCTGCTGTGAATTAGCAACAATTCCTATCATCAGAAATAATATTATTGCTATGAGCCGTGAGCTTTGAGCTCTGAGCATTCTGCTATGTCCGTTGACTTTATTCTTCATCGTTGTTGTTTTTAGTTTTTCAAAAATAAGATTTTTTCAATTCATAATGCATAATTATAACGGCATACAATATGAATTTGTTTCACACCTCAATTGTCAATTGTTAACTGTCAATTGTTTCACCTCTCCATTATCATCGAGATATATAAAATAAGCATCGACACTATCATCGCTTGACTCAATAATTTCTATCGCTTTTTCCAATCCAACCACCATACAAATTGAGGCGAGACAGTCGGCCCATGCTGTGTTATCGCATATTATCGTCGCGCTCAGCAGGGAGTTTTCTGAAGGATATCCTGTTTTAGGATTCAAACTGTGAGAATAACGCTTGCCTCCACGTTCAACATATTTTCTATAATTGCCAGAAGTGACGATGCTTCTGTCTTTGAGTTCCACAATTTCCTGCACTATTCTTTCGGCGTATTTGTTCTCAGCGGGTTTTTCTATTCCAACTTTCCAAAGCTCACCATTAGGCTTGCGTCCTCTTGCTAGAATCTCGCCACCAACATCTACCAAGAAATCATCAATATTTTTAGACAAAAGAAAATCACTGATTACATCAGTTGTATATCCTTGTGCAACAGCGTTGAAATCCAATGTCATATTAGGATTTTCCTTCACGACTTTTCCGTTTTCAATCTTAATCTTACGATAGTCAACGAGTTGTTTTAAAGAATCCACTATCTCTGGTGTCATCACCATTCCTTCTTTAAAATGAAAGCCCCATGCTTGGACGAGCTGTCCGACAGTCGGGTCAAAGTAGCCGTCGGAGAGTTCAGCAGCTCTCATCGCGTAGTTGAAGTTGTCGATGAAAATCTGATTCAAAACGACAGTCGTATCATTGCGATTCACTCTTCTTAAGATGGAGTTCTCATCCCATAAAGAGAGCGTGCTTTCTATCTCTTTGAATATAGAATCGAACTCACGACTGAAGTCGCGGTTTTGTTCATCAAAATATGTTATTGAATAATAAGAACCTTGCGTAGTACCAAAGAACTGTTTTTTCTCGACGATGTTACAATTAGTCAAGAAAAAGCATAGTGAAAATATGTAAATTATTTTTTTCATATCCAGTTATTTCACGCATAATATTTATAAATACAAAGGTAATTTTAATATTCAAATATTCAAACAAAAAAAGTGCTTCAAGAAAAAAATCTCAAAGCACTTTTTATGCTATTAGCCAGACGCATCAAAACATATCTTTATTCTTCATTGTGTTTTGACACGTCTCTACCATTGTCTTTATTTTTCCTGCAGCTTCCATCGCCTTTGCCGCCGCATGTACATCTGGCGTCTGGGTCGAGAGAGTGAGCGCACTTGCGTTCAAACTGTCCGTCTTTTTTCACGAACATCTTTATTCCTATGGCAACGAAAACCACTGCCATAATAACGAATGCAGGAATCAAGATAAGAAGGAATGTACTCATATTTATTCAGCTATGATGAGATAATAGTTTTTCTTACCTTTTTGAACGAGGATATATTTGTCGTTGAGCAAGTCTTCCTTAGCGATGACTTTTGTATCAGCGACTTTTTCCTTGTTGATAGCAACGCCATTGCCTTGCAACATCTTACGAGCTTCACCTTTTGAAGGGAATACCGCTGTCTGTGTAAGGAAGTCGATGATTGGCATGCCAGCTTCGATGTCAGCCTTAGCGACCTTAGCTTGAGGAACGCCTTCAAATATGCTTAACAATGTTGCTTCATCGAATTTACGAAGAGCTTCTGAAGTGCCTTTGCCGAAGAGTATCTGTGTTGCTTCTTCTGCCATCTCAAGGTCTTCTTTTGAGTGAACGATGATAGTGAGTTCACGAGCGAGTGTGCGTTGAAGCTCACGGAGATGTGGTTCAGCAGCATGACGTTCGATGAGAGCGTCGATTTCTTCTTTGCTCAACAATGTGAATATCTTGATGTATTTAGCAGCGTCGTCATCTGAGCAGTTCATCCAGAATTGATAGAATGCGTAAGGTGATGTCTTAGCTGGGTCAAGCCAGATGTTACCTTTTTCTGTCTTGCCGAATTTGCCGCCGTCAGCTTTGGTGATGAGAGGACATGTAAGAGCGAATGCTGTCTCTTCTGAACCGAGTTTACGACGGATTAACTCTGTACCTGTTGTGATGTTACCCCATTGGTCTGAACCGCCGAGTTGTAACTTACAGTTTTTATTTTGATATAAATACAAGAAGTCGTAACCCTGAACGAGCTGATAACTGAATTCTGTGAACGACATGCCTTCGCCTTCGCCGTTGAAGCGTTTCTTCACGCTGTCTTTAGCCATCATATAGTTAACGGTGATATGTTTACCGATGTCGCGGATGAAGTGAAGGAATGAATATTCTTTCATCCATTCGTAATTGTTGACGAGTTCTGCTTTGTTAGGAGCGTCGCTTTCGAAGTCCAAAAACTTAGCGAGTTGTTTCTTGATACAAGCTTGGTTGTGGTTCAAAGTCTCGTCGTTAAGCAAGTTACGCTCTGCTGATTTGCCTGAAGGGTCGCCAATCATACCTGTTGCGCCACCGAGAAGTGCGAGTGGCTTGTGGCCTGCGTGTTGGAGGTGACGGAGCATCATAATACCACAGAGGTGTCCTATATGAAGTGAGTCGGCTGTTGGGTCAATACCGAGATAAGCTGTTGTCAATTCCTTATTCAACTGTTCTTCTGTGCCCGGTGTCATGCTGTGAAGCATACCACGCCAACGTAATTCTTCTACAAAATTCTTATTCATTGATGTAAAATTTTAATTCTTGTTAAAGATGCAAAGATAACAAAAGTCCAAAGATAACGGACAACGAACAATGGATTTTTTTGAACTAAAGCTTTTGGCTTTTGAACTAAGAACTAAAAACGCAGAACTCTGAACTAAAAATTAGTCAATTAATTGTAAATTATTCATTGTTAATTGTCAATTGTTTTGGGCGTTCGGCTACGCCGCCGGGCTTTCCGCTATATCTTTTTCCGCTACGCTACAAAAGGATGCCGCTTCAATCCCTAACGCGCTTCGCTAGAAATGAAGGATTCCAAAAATAAAAAAAGAACGACTGTGGTGAAGTGAACCCCAATCGTCCTTTAATCTTCAAAGTTCTTTATTCTGCTTGGAGTGCCAAACGGAATCCGATACCGTAGCTAACTCCAGCATAATTGAAGAAGTTTCTAACTGTCATTCTACAATATGTAGCAGTACTGAGGCAGCAACCGCCACGAACGATATAGTCTGTACCAGAGACAGCTCCTGTAGGATTAATTTGTGGAGTGCTTGTATAATCACTGAACAAATCGCCGCACCATTCCATCACATTGCCACACATATCATAAATCCCCAATTCATTAGGAAGTTTGTTCTTCACCTCACGAGTCTGTTTGCCATCAGCAGAATACCAAGCGACGTCGTTGATGTCCTCGCTGCCGCTGAATCTATATCCTAAAGACTCATTACCACCTTTTGCAGCAAATTCCCATTCTGCTTCTGTAGGGAATCTGAACTTCATACCTGTCATTTGGTTCAGCTTGTTTATAAATCCTTTGCAGTCGTACCACGACACTTGCTCAACAGGTTTCAAAGCACCGACAAAATGACTTGGGTTGGAACCCATAACAGCTTGCCAAAGTTCTTGTGTGACTTCTGTCTCACCGATATAATAATCTGAGAGAGTTACCAAATGCACAGGTCCTTCTCTATCCCAAGCTTCGCTGTCATAGTTAGGCTGGCTTGGATCTGCATTCTGCGCACCCATCTCAAAAAGACCGTTCTCCACAAACTTCATTGTAAAAGATACTCCGTTTACAGTTATTATAGTATCTCTTGACACAGTCTCTTCTTCGTCTTCGTTTTCTTCTATCAAAGTCACGAAACTCTTTTCTTCTCCGTATGCAACGCCAACGCTATTGACAGCATAAGACCTTACGTAATATGTTGTGCCAGCATCTAAATCTTGAAGCTGTGACTCGAATATTCCAACACCTGTTCCTTCGTTGGTTTTATTGCCATCTATTGTTGGTTCTTGAGATGTGCTCCAGCATACACCATGAGATGTGACTTCTTCGCAACCGTCATTAACTACTTCATAATTAACTTTCGCTGAATTTATTGTAACCTCCTCAATTTCTTGGGTTGCAACTGTTGGGATTTCAGCCTCTGGTTTACATCCAACAAAAAATACACATAACAAAATAATTACAAAATAAAATTTCTTCATAATTTAAAAATTTGATATTAAAATTAAGTCGCAAAGATAATAATTATCAGCATATTGCCAAGATATTTTTAGCAATAAGCTATGATAATTGTAAAACTAAATTATGTATATTTGTACAGCAAATAACAAGTATTATCAATAGCTCACAGCCCGAGGCTCATAACTCATAGCAAAAATAAAAATCATGATTTTCATCACAGGCTGCACAGGATTAGTAGGTTCACATTTGGTAGCGGAATTGGCAAACAGACAACGGACTTTGTCAACTATTAAATTATTATGTCGTAAGAACAGTGATTTGTCGTTGTTAAATGACGTGTTGAAGCGTTATGGTTTTAACGAAATGCCTGACAACATCGAGTTTGTTTATGGTGATGTCTTGGATTACGACATTCTTGAATCTGCTATGGAAGATGTCGATGAGGTTTATCACTGTGCCGCCGTCGTTTCCTTCGACCCTAGCGACAAGGGCAGCCTGATGCGTGTCAATGTAGAAGGTACAAGAAACATGGTCAATGCGGCTTTACATCATGGCGTGAAGAAATTCTGTCACGTCAGTTCCATCGCTGCTCTTGGCCGCGCCCTTGAAGGCGAAACCATCGACGAGGAATCGCCATGGTCGCATTCTAAAAACAACAGCGTCTACTCCAACTCCAAACACGAAGCCGAAATGGAAGTATGGCGCGGCATTGCCGAAGGCCTTAACGCGACAATAGTGAATCCTTCACTGATACTCGGCGCCGGACGCTGGAACTCCAGCAGCTGCGAACTCTTCAACACCGTCGCAAAAGGATTTCCTTTCTATACCGAAGGCGTCAACGGTTTCGTCGATGTGAAAGACGTGGCCCGTGCCATGATAATGTTAATGGAAAATAACAAATTCGGACAACGCTACTGTCTCAACGGAGCTCTTATATCTTACCAGAGATTATTCACCTTGATGGCTAATAACTTCAACGTCAAGGCCCCTCACATAAAAGTCGGCAAGGCACTCAGCGAAATAGCTTGGAGAATATTCTGGCTCATCGGCAAAATACAAGGTAAGAAACCGCTCATAACAAAAGAGACAGCTCGCACCGCGACAAGAAAATATTCTTATTCTTCAGCAAAGATAATCAAGGAATTAGGCTTTCAATTCACGCCTATAGAAGACAGCATCAAGGAAATCTGCGAGATTTATATGCAAAGACATTAAAACTCAAGCGCTCTACTCCACGACAATCTCAAAAACTCGTCCTTCGATATCGCTTTTGTTGTATGGTATCAAGCCTTGCTCAAAGACGATTGGCGGCCACCATTCGGAATAATGATATTCCTGTGTAACAATGCATAACATCTGATTATTCGGTACCGCAGTGTATTCGTCGTTCATATAACCGACAACGACCATCTTTTCAGGCGACGGTCCGACACGCCAAATGATTTCTTTTGGACGCCATTCTATCTCGTAGTAATAATAATCTTCCTTGAAGATGTCATTGCTTATCGGCGACTTGGTTGTCAAAGCCTTATACAAATCAGTCCAACGCATAGCCTCATATTCCTTATTCTTATATGGAATAGAACTTATTCCCGAAGCGAACCTGACGGGCTCACGTGTCGCTAGATCCCAGTTGGTGCAGCAATACATTATCTCATCATTCAGCTGCGGATTCTCTGTCTGTAACCTTGTGTCTTCTTCAAGATAATAATTCTGAGGCCAATATCTTGAAGCCTTCACTATTTCTATATCTATCTCAGAATAATGATAGTCGTGATGTCTTACCGGATTTTCAGCATCGTCATTCTTATCAATATATCCTCCGCCTGCCGTACTCGTCCTTCTGTTGTTCCATGGATGTTCATCCTGATAAATCAGCCAGAAAGCGTATGTCAATCCGTTCCAGATATTCTCTTCGTTCAACATGACTGGAAACTTAATCTTGCCACGATATTTTCCATACGTGAAACCTACTCTCGTCATGACTCCCGTTGATTCTTTCTGCAAATCATCAAGATTATCATTACCTGGATTTATCAAAGAAATACTATTGTCGTCATTGAGTTTTACCGTACTTCCAAGGCAATCAGTCACAACAGGATAATTATATTGAAGCTGAGCGCTGTCATATTTAGTCTTCGCTTCTTCATATTCCTTCATTGTATATGGTTCTTCATCAGAGACAACGTCTTTGACAAGCGGAATATTTCTTAATGTATATTGCTGACTCACATGACTCAGAAACTGCTTATATAAAGCATCGGAATACATCTCCTCTGAATCGCTGCATTTAGGATTCGAATTGTCAATAGTATAATCGTTGGTCTTAATCTGCGTCTCATCCAGGAAAATACCATATTCTGGACTTATGACTGCTCGCGTCTTCAAACGTTTATCAGCAACAATAGTCTTTACGCCTTTTATCTTATTATTTGAGAAATAAGCATATGGATTTACATAAGCTCCGTTTTCATCAGTAAGGCCAATGTTTTTTATATAATCAGGAATGTCATTCAATGACTTCTCATCGCAAAGCACAAGCATAAAAGAATATTCACCTACACGAGGATTGCGTTTGAATCTGTTGTTGACATCACCTTTATTCTTATTGTCGTTGATAATCCAAATAGCATCCAGATATAATTGTCTATCGAGGTCATAGCCGTTGTTTTCAGCCTTGACTTTAATCGATTCAAGCCATTCCGGTGTGTTGCGGATTGCATTGATGACATTATTCACCGACTTCTCGCTAAAGGAATTCTTTGTCACATCGGCACCATAATATTTTCTCTCGTCTCTAGGATTTCCAACTATCCTGAATGCGTCGGTCACCAAACCGTCTTCTTCTACTTTCTTAAATCCAATACTGACATCTTCCCAGCTTCCGTAGAAATTCTCATTATTCAAAGGATTGTCATTATCGAATTTATATGACTCATTTTGATAAAATATCTTGTAATACTGACCCGCCTTAGCGTTGAAGGTAAATGTAAACAGTCCATCTTCACATTGATTTTCAGAAGGGATGACAATGCCTTCATTGACAACGCCTTTCAAATCCATATCAAGAGCCACGATTTCTTCATCCTGAAAATTAGCCATAGGATTGAAATCTGCGGACTTATCAACACAAGATATGAATGTGAATGCAAGTGTTATTATCAAGAATATCTTCTTCATCATTGGTCAGAGTTCTTTCTTAATCCAGAGTTCTTCTTCATATCCTTATAAGAGCCATCGAAAATATCAAATTTCACGAAACGGCAATCCAAAGAACCGTTATATACTTCTATCTTCTTAGATGGTTTCAAGCCGATGAGTTTCAAGACCTCTTTATTACTGCTTATCACCCAGGCTTCGTAGCCCTTGAAATTATGTTTAAGAGCATTGCCGATGCCTTTATATAAATTGACAAGGTCTTTTTCTTCAAGACGTTCGCCATAAGGTGGATTGATGAGCAAGATACCTGGACCTTCTGGAGGTGTCATCTCAAACATATCTTGTTGACTAAGATTGATGTCGTGTGACAAGTGTGCGCCTTTAATGTTCGACTGAGCGATTTGAACGGCTTTGAAAGAATGGTCGGATGCCATGATTTCGTAGTCGAAGTCGCGGATTTCCTCATCAGCAGCATTTCTGATTTCTTTCCATAATTTCTCATCGAAGTCATGCCATTTCATGAAACCGTAACTTTCTCTGAAATAACCTGCAGGGATATTCATCGCTGCCATAGCTGCCTCGATAGGAATCGTAGCAGAACCGCACATGCAGTCGACGAAGTTCTTGTCGTAATTCCATCCAGTAAGTTTGATGAGACCTGCTGCGAGCACCTCATTCATAGGAGCCTTGTCGACAGCTTTACGATAACCTCTCTTATGCAAAGAATCGCCTGAGCTGTCGAAAGAAAGCGTCACCTTCTCATTATCGATATGAACGTTAATTCTCAAGTCAGGATTTTCTGTATCGACAGATGGACGTGCGCCGTATTTGTTACGAAACTCGTCAGCGATAGCGTCCTTAACCTTAAGAGCAGCATATTGAGAATGTGTGAAATAATTGCCGTTCACAACAGCATCGATGGCAAATGTCTCTTCAATACCAAAAATCTCATGCCACTTGATTTCAAAAATCTTCTTGTATAACATCAACTCGTTACGAGCCACGAATGTCTGTATCGGTTTCAAGATTCTCAAGGCTGTACGAAGGCAGTAATTCGCCTTGTACATCAAAGCCTTATCAGCATCAAAGCTGACAGCACGATATAAAATATTGATATTTTCTGCACCTAATGCTTGTAATTCTTCTGCAAGAATCTGCTCAAAGCCTGGCAATGTTTTCGCTACTAAAGTAAATGTATTTTCCACAGTTTTCATTTTTTGCAAAAGTAAGTTTTTTTCTGGGTTTCTGAGATTATGAATTTCTGATTTTTTTAACTTTGTAAAAAATATATTTTATGACAATAGAAGAAGCCCAGAAAATCGTCGACGAATGGATCAAGATTCACGGCGTACGTTATTTCAACGAACTCACAAACATGACATTACTCACTGAAGAAGTCGGCGAATTAGCTCGCATCGTAGCCCGCACTTACGGCGAACAATCTTTCAAGAATTCAGATAAAGAATATAATATGGCAGACGAAATGGCTGATATTCTCTGGGTCTTGATTTGCCTCGCAAACCAAACAGGTATCGACCTTACCGAAGCCTTCAAGAAAAACCTTGAAAAGAAGACAAACCGCGATAAGGAAAGACATATCAATAATGAGAAATTAGGAGTTAGGAATTAGGAATTGTAGAGTCGTCTAATTAATAAAGTTAATAATGAGATATTTCCGTTTTATATTGACATTATTGTTCTCTGCACTAACATTATATTTAAGCGGACAGAATCTTATTAGCAACAACGAACTAGTCGTAAACGACAGCATACGGCATTATCGATATGATACATTAGATAGCAAGCAGTTGGAAGCAACATATAAACTAATCGACTCGCTTTCCAAAGCAGAAGAGAATCGTTTCAACAAATTCAGCAAATTACAAAATACATTAATTAACGGTAAAATTCCAGTTTATATATTTGACATAAAGCTTAACGATATCATTAATTACAACATTGGAAACGGATTCATGCTAGGATTGGGATTGAGTACAAACAATCGTTTGTCGAAGGCTTTTTCCATCAACGGCTTCGGTAATTATTGGTTCAAGGCAAAGGAATTCAATTACGGTGGAAATATTGATGTCAGAATTCTGAAGTCCAAGGATATGAGACTTAAAATAGCATATTCCCATAAATTTGAAAAATTAGGCAATTACGGTTTTACTGAAAGTAGCTCGGTTTTAAATCCTTATAATTTCAAATATTTTTATGTTGATGCGACTTCATTAAACGACGCCATTTCCCTTGATTATTCAACGTATATAAATAAATATCTCAAAGGATTCGTCAAATTTGAAGTCGCAGACAAAACATATAATAGACAACAGTCAACGGAGAATGAGCATCATACCTACAGGTTTAGCACAATTGATTTTAGATTACGTATCGCTTTTGGCGAGAAGTTCATTCAATCGAAAGACGGATTAACCGTTGAAGGCGACGCCAACCCTGTGATATGGCTTTCTTATCAGAAGAACTTAAAAAACGTCTTTGGCAGTCCGTACAATTTTGACAAGGCAGAATTTTTATTTAGAGGCAAGAAACACACTAGATGTTTAGGCGAGACATCGTTAAGTGCACAATTAGGATATATAAACGGAAGCGGTCCTATTACGGAACTATTTAACATTTACGGCACTGGTGAAAACAAATTTGACATATATTGTGTCGAGAGTTTCAGTACTATGCGCCCCGACGAATTCTTCTGCGACAGATTCGGGGCTTTATATCTATCGCATAATTTCAAAAATCTCTTAATGAATTTTAAGAAATTCCATCCTGAAATAATACTCATCACTAATATTGCCTGGGGTGATTTAAGGAATAATACCGAAAATATACAAGACTTAAGCAATGGATATTACGAAAGCGGCATTGTCATCGACAATATCATAAATACTGGTATCAATAAATTAGGATTGGGAGCATTCTATCGTTACGGGCCTTATTCTTACTACAAAACCTGGGATAATTTCGTCTTTAAAATCAGCATTGGATTTTGTTTATAAAAAGTCAAAATAAAAAAACCTCAGATGTAACTCTGAGGTTTTGTGTTTCTTAACTTCTGAAGTCTTATTTAAAACGCCAGTTTATTTTGAATTTCCACGAATTCTTCTTGAGAAAGTTGGAGTTTAGGGCGTTTGAAATCAAGGTCGCCTTCTTTTTGCATTGGTACTAGGTGGATGTGAGCGTGAGGCACTTCAAGACCTATCACAGCCACGCCGACTTTTGTGCAAGGGATAGCTTCTTTAATCTTAACTGCTATTTGTTTAGCGAACACCATCATTTCTGCGAGATCGTTATCTTCGATATCGAAAATATAATCTGTTTCTTTCTTAGGAATGACGAGAGTATGACCTTTCATCAAAGGATTGATATCCAAGAAAGCGAAGAACTTATCGTTTTCAGCTATTTTATAGCAAGGTATTTCGCCGTTTATGATTCTTGAGAAGATAGTTGCCATAACTTAACGTGTTATTTCAATTATTTCGAACATCACTTTACCAGCAGGCACTTGGATTTCAACTTGGTCGCCTACAGATTTGCCGAGCAAACCTTTAGCGATTGGAGAAGTGACAGAAATCTTATGATTTTTGAGGTCAGCTTCTTTTTCTGGAACGAGAGTATAAGCCATAACGGCGTTTGTTTTCAAGTTCTTTATTTTCACTGTTGAAAGCAACAAAGCCTTTGAAGTATCAATTTTAGATTCATCAATTATGCGGGCACTCATAATGAGTTGTTGAAGTTCAACGATTTTCATTTCGAGGTGTTGTTGAGCTTCTTTAGCAGCATCATATTCGGCATTTTCTGAAAGATCTCCCTTATCACGAGCTTCAGCAATTGCCTGAACGATTTTTGGACGTTCCTCTAGAATAAGACGATCCAATTCATCTCTTAATTTCTGAAGTCCAGCCTGTGTAAAATATTCAATTTCAGCCATAATATATGATTTATTAGATTAAGAAAAAAGAAAGAGACCCTTACCGAGATAAGGGCCCTTTCGTTTAAAATGTATGCAAAGATACGAATTATTTTTAAATAGAGCTATCTTTTAGAAAATAATTCTTGCACCTATTGTATGAGTACCATTCCAGTGAGCTGTTTCTTGGAATGAGTAGTCGATAGCGACTTTCATTTTTTCTCCGAGAGGAGCTTGTACTGTAGCACCTGCTGCGAGACCTCTGTTAACATTAGTACAATCATCTAATTCGATGTCACTCCAGATACCTTGTTCTAAGGTGTAAGAAGCGCGGAGTACTAAGTAATCTTTCAAAGATCCTTCAAGACCTAATGTTACTTGGTCTTTTGAGAAAGAGTTTGAAGTAAAGTTACCAGCTGCTGTGATACGATAACCGTTAGCGATATTGAAGTCGTAAGCTGCAGCGATATTTAATTGTGTTGGCATCTCGAATTGGTCTGCGCGATGAATAACAGTGAGTGATGAACCCCAGAATGATCCTGGTTGAGCTTTGAAAGTAAGACCGTCACCTTTATAAGTCATGGTAGGTCCGATGTTTTTCAAAGTGATACCGAAGTGGATGTTATCTGTGATACCTGTTACATATTGGATACCTGCGTCTAAAGCGACACCTGTACCTGTCATATCAGAAATAGATTCGCTTATGATTTTAAGAACGAAACCAGCGTGAATACTATTTGAGAATGATTTAGCAACAGCGATATTGATATTCATCAAACTTGGTTTGAATGTACCTAATGTCAAATCAGGGTTTTCTGTTGTGGTTCTGTAGATTTCGCCTGGGCTGAATGACATAACATAAAGACCAGCTACAACTGTTTCAGAAACACGTGCCAAGAAACCGAATGAATAAGCATTAACTTTTGAACCATTCAACCAGTTTGAATATGAGAAGTTCAAGTCGATGGAGTTTGTTGCAGTGATACCTGCAACGTTACCCCACATAGCTTCAACGCCATGTATTTTTGACATACCTGCGTTAGCCCAACCAGCTGATGCTGCCCAAGGATTGATTAACAATTCTGTAGCGCCTGCTTGACCAGACCTATCCTTATTACCTGCGAATGCTGTATTGCTATATCCTAATACTAAGATAGTCAAGCTAACTATAACGATAGATTTAAATAACTTTTTCATGATCGTACTTTTTAATTTTGTTCGCATAATAATTAGAATGTATTTAAGTCAACTTGACGCATAGCTGCATAGAACTTAACTGTTTGTTCATTGCCTGTTGTATTATCCTTAACGTGAATGATATAGAAACCACTTGCGATAGGAGTATTAGCAAAGTTTGTTAAATCCCAATCAATTGATGTAACATCAGAGTCTTTCTTGAACTGACGAATCTTAGCTCCATTTACAGTGTAAATTGTAACAACGCACTTTTCAGGAACATTAGCAATCTTAACTTTGTGTGTAAGAGCATTGTCTTCGTATGTTGAGAATGCGTAATATGGGTTAGGAACAACTGCCACCATTTCAAGATCTTTCTTTGCCTTTTCAATATCATTTAATACTGGGCCATAACCTGCTGTTGAGAATGTGTAGTAAGGATTGTATCCTTTATGATTGATTGTATCAAACAATTCTGAATCATTTTCAAGTGCAAAGTTACCATAACCAGCTCTATAAGGTGTAGAAATACGAACTGAAATTGTAACAGGGTTACCTTCTTGCAACCATTCTTTTCCTTCTACTGGCATTGGCATACCTGTCCAAAGTGGTTGACCCCACAATGAAGTATAGAATACACCTTTGAGTGAAGATGATGGAGCTTTTTCGATAGCTGCCATAGTATTGTACAAATATGCACCAGCATCATAAGCAGGAGATTTGAAAGGAATTTGATAGTTGTTGTTTCCTAATAAACCTGCATCGTTCATTGGGAAGATGTAAACGAAGTGTTTACCACCCATAACCGCTGTATTGTCGATACCATCGAATAATACAGGATCTGAAATCTGAGCAATAGGAGCTGACAATACTGTTGTTTCTTTCAATGCTGGTGGGTTGAACATCATATCACGTCCATTTAATTCTGGATAGTATGAGTCTTCACCATAGCACATATTAAGACGTGCACCTGTTTCAATATCGATTGCATATCCTGGGAACCAACCCATACCGTTTGCAGCGATGTAGTTTGGATCTTCTGGATTATCACTTGGAGCCATTGTCATTGAAGTGCAAGGATTACCATTTTTGTCGATAGATGGAGCTCTACGCAATGTGAATGCTGGTGCACCACCTTCTGTCAATGTTGTTTCCAAGCCCATTTCGATAACTGGACAACGTGTCCATTTTGACTTATCAGCTGTCAAAACGATGTCAATTGAACCTAATCTTCTGAAGATAGAGTCAATTCTACTATTAGCTTTGTATAATGGAGCTGGAACGAATTGACCTGTATTTCTAGAGAAGTTTGTCAAAAGCAATGGAGCCCATGTACCTTCTGCGATACTTTCGTAAACTTCATCTGGGTCATATGGAAGAGATGAACCTCCTGTTGATGAAGATACCAAGTAGTCATTATTTTCTTTAGATTCTTGGTCAGCATATTGACCTGAACGAATCCAGTTAAGTGCTGAAGCCGGCATATTATCATCATCTCTGATACCGCTTAACCATTTGTTTGAACTATCTGCATATGTAACATATGATGTAATCAAACCATTGTTTGTAGCGATAACTCTTTGGATGATCTTTTCAACTTGAGTACCGTCACTACTGTCGATATATTTACCAACTGGTGTTGGACCCAATTGCCATGGTTGATGAATTGTTACAGAAATACCTCTTTCAATGAAAATCTTTTCTGTTTGTAATTCTGATGTGTTATCTGCTTCAAATACATCGCCTGTATTCAAATCTTTCAAGAACCATTTGAAGACAATCTTTGATGCAGTGTCACCAAGAATAGCATTATCACCTGTTATATTGTTGAGAGTTTTTCTTTCAAATTCTTCAAACCAGATTGCATAATCTGTTGATACTACATTCAATGGGTCAACAACTTTGATGTCGATAGGACCATAACCAGCTTTGTATTTTGGATGATAAGCTACAGGATATTCTGGATCACCGAATACAACATTGCTACTTGCAGGACCTTTACTCATGATTTCATCAATTGTTTCTTGTGACAATTCGAGTTGGTTTCCACCATTACCTAAACCTGTCCAACGTGTGATTTGTAATTTATCACCGTAATTTGAGTTTATGATTGTACCATCAACTGTTTTATGAGGAACTGCTGAATACAATTTGATGTTCTTACGACCTGCCAAGTATGGAGTCTTTTGACCGAACAAACCGATTGGGTTGTTAGCATCGATTTCATAATCTTGGTAATTATTATAAGCATAAGAAATTGCCATATAATAATATGTCTTATGGTTAATCAAGTTAACGTCACCTGTTGTTGTGAAAGCGTCTTGTGTAAGAACGAATGTGCTCTTAATACCATTGTCAGCACCTTCAACCATTAATGTTGGAACTGAAGCTTGTAAATCGTCGTCATAGATATAGTTTACGATTTCAGAAACACCGTTCTTAACGTCACATTGGTAAACTATACGAGCTTTGCTGATGTCATTGAGTTCATCAACGTTAACTTCTTTGTTAGCCAATTGATAAACGACATAACCTTCGAAACGGTATGTAGAGTCGTTACGTTGTGTTGAGTCTGTTGCGAGTGGACCACAGATTTGTGGATCGATTTCAGTGTATGACTCACCTGCGTTATTTGAATCTTCTGAATTAGAAATATAAACTATGAGTTTTCTGTCAAGTTCACGGAATGTGAGGTCTGGTGCATCTGGACCATCGAGAACGTCGAAACAGTTGTCGAACATTGATTGACATTTATCGTCAACGCGACGTAACAATTCTACAGAAGACCATGCTGTACCTGCAGCTGAACGAGCCCATGGCACACCGAATGTAATGTAGTTAACAGCACCTGGTTTCAATGTGAAAGGACCAGCTGACTGCATAAAACGACGGTCGTAAGGGCTGTTAGGGCTACCGTTATTACCTGTTTCTTCACTCCAGTAACCATTGAAATCTGGAACTACACCACCTGTACCCCAGTTACATGGGTCTGAATCGAATGGGAACATGAAGTCGCAAGCCAAATCTGTTACACCTGGGTTGCCTGGAAGAGCATTACCGCCATAATGCATTTTATCACCATTTTTCCAGATACCTCTAAGGAAGTTGTAATATTCAGCAGCTTTATCAGGGTCACCATTGTCAGCAACGTTGTTATCGTGATAAACGAAACGGCGCATACCGAAACGTTCGTCATCAATGATACCATTACCGAAGTTAACACCATTGATACTTTCGTCACAGTTTTCACCTGTAACAGGATTGTATTTAGGATTGTCGATACCATCTGGATCCAAGTAAGGACCTTGGAAGAAGTCGACACCTACTGCAGGAGGGTTAGCACCATAAGCTTCTGGTTCACCAGTACCGTCAATATTTTTACCATTATAACCATAACCTAAACCACGGCTAACGTCGCAACCGACAAAGTCGTCTCTTGAGAAACCAAGGTCAACGTCTGTCCATGGTGAGAAGTATGTGTTTGTTAAGGTATAAGTTGAACGGTTGATAATTTCGTAGCTATAGAATGTCATGTTATTGATTTCGTCATTAGTAGCGAAAGCGAAAGCTTGAGCTCTAATTTCGAGACCGATAGCTGAACCACCTGTTTCTGTGTGAGCATTACCTTTATCGTTGAAAACCCACCAAAGTGTTTGGTCACCTTTGATGACTTGGTCAGCCAAGATTGAACCTTTTACAGAGCCTTCTCTCTCTTCATCCATTGTTGGGATTTGAGTGTGGCAAAGTTCATTATCAACATCGTAATATGGATAATCACCATTTTCTGGACGGTAATCGCCATCCTTATCTCTATCATAGAAAGGAGCGAGATAGTAGCTCATACCTCTACTTTCATCGCCATGAGCTGGCCAATTAGCGATTGAAGATGGAATTTCTGCACCCATAAACTGACCTGTGACTGGATCACAGTTAGCAATAAAATCATCTACTTCAGCGCGAGTGATAGTATACATCTTATCATATTCCATACATGTTACAGGATCGATAGATGCAGTACCGTCTATTGTGAGAGGTCCTGTCCAGAAATCGTTACCTGTTTGACGGAAACGGATAGCAGCACACTTCAATTGTTGGTTAATGTCGAGACCAGCAATCCATAATGAACCTGCATATAATGAAGTTGAAGAGCTGTTAGCTGGGATATAATATTTAGCTCCTGTACCACCAGGAAGATCCCACCACATGTCACCACCTGCATTAACACGCACTCTCGCATTGTTGATATTCAACCATGCAAATGTAGAAGACGGTGTACAACCAGCAGTTGTACCTCTAAGAGTACGAGATTTTTTGTCAACCATTTTGACTTTCTCGGCTCTTATTTCTGTTACACTCAAAAAGAGAAATGCAACAATTAATAAACGTACTATAGTCTTCATATTTTGTAATTATTTATTCTTTTAGAAGTTAAAGATTACACCAAATCTAATCTGACGTGGTTGTGAATAGTTACCTGGATAATCAACATACAAGCTGTAAAGATCTCTATAAGCTTGAGGATCTCTTTGTGTATTGATTTCACGTTGCCATTCTGGTGCTGACAAATAACCGTCATCATTAGGGTTACCTGTTGCAGCATAAACGCCCATAATGTTCTTTGAGTTCAAGAGGTTCAATACTTGGAAGTATACGTTCATATAAGCATTACGTCCACCTTCACCATCTTTGCCACCAAGTTTCAAGTTGATGTCTTTGTCAACACGAAGGTCGAAACGGAATGACCATGGAAGACGTGAACCATACATTGAACCTTTTAATATGTTTGTTGATGCTGAAATTGGTGATGAAATGTTTTCTGCAGCTGTATATGGAGTACCTGAACCACCATTAACTGTCAAACTAGCACCTGTGTTTGTCAACCAGTTGATAGGTTTCTTGCCTGATTTTTCACGTTTTGTAACAGGTCCGTTGTAATCTTTTCCTTCACCAAAACGATAGTCGAGAACAATATTAAATTGGTGACGACGGTCCCATGGCATTGGGAATGTTGAACGTAAGTTAGGAACACCAGCAGCGATCAATGATGCCATTGTTGATGTACTTGCACCTGTTGCATTTGAGAATTGTAATGTATAACTTGCACGTAAACGAACATTACCTGTTCTACGTAAGTCATATGATGCTGTAAGACCTTTAACTGTACTAAAGTCTAAGTTACTATATGATGTGTAATCTTTAGGATATGCACCTGTGTAACGATATAACTGAATCATGTTACGGATTTCACGGTAGTATCCTGTGATTGTCATTGATGATGAATTGGTCAACTTTTGAGTGAAACCTAATTCATAGTCAATTGTTTGTGATGGTTTCAATGAAGGATTGTTGATTGCACCACTGATTTGATCAAAGTAATAGTAATTATAAATATTAGTATAGTTGTTTGAAGGACGTTGTGTCAAAACATCGTAGTGAGCAAAGAACAATGCTTCGTCAGAGATTGGGAATGAGAATGAAATACGAGGCATTACACTCCATTGTGGATCATAATCTTTGAAAGAAGTTGTATTAACTCTACGTTGTGATGGGTCTGTTAACCATGGAGAAATACCGCTACCTTTATCCAATGTTGTAGGGTCGCTGATTTCTTGACCTTTTTCATTATACCATACGTTGTTGTTACGATAACCGACAACTTCTGTGATATCATCTACCTTATTTACATAAAGAGCGAAGTCATCACCGATATTATCAGGAACGTCAACTTCAGTACCATTTTGAAGAGTGATTATGCCATTTTGAGCAACATCACCAACTGTTTGGTAATCATAAAGGATATAAGGGTCTTTGATAACTTTTTGGTTAGCGTCAAAACGGTCAACACGAACACCGACATTGAAGATAAGATCTTTGAAAGCAAATTTATCTTGGATGTAACCAGCCATATAAATAGGCTTGAAAGAACCTACTGGACGTGTATAGTTACCATTTTCATCAACTTCTGTAAAGAAGTCTTCAAAAGTTGGTTGACCTTTGATCTTGTTACCTAAATAGTCATAACCATAGTATGATACGTATGAATTACCATCTTGGGTCAATTCATCTGGTGTAAACATGCTAATGTCGAAACCTTCAGCTAATGTTGCTGTATGCAATTCACCATTCTTATCATAATATTGGATTGTGTTATCGTTAAAGTCGTATGAGTCGATATTGATCCAATCTAAACCATTAACGTCAAGACCTAATGCTTCACGGAGATTCTTGTCGAATTGATATTGTGAAGCTTCGTCATATCTTCTGTAGTAACGGATTGTATCAACGAAACCGTCATAGCTAACAACTTCTGGATTAGCGATGTCTAACTGTTGGATGTGGAAGTTAGCCAAGTTTCTCATCAAGTACCACATACGATATCCGCTGATACCGTAGCTTCTGCTATTACGTTGTTCGTATTGGAGACCGAGTTTGATTTCGTGGTTACCAATTGTCATAGCACCTGAGAGGTTAACATTGAATTTATCTGACTCGCCATATCCATAGTTTGTTTGGATGCTACCAGGAACTGCATACATACCATAGATTGCAGATGGGCTGTCACCATTCAAAAGAGCACCACCGAGTTGGAGATCTGTGAAGTTTTGGTAGTGTCCAAGTGGATCTGCATATAAGTCATAATATAAAGAGGTGTAGTTTGAAAGCAAAGGATTCTTATCTGATGCTTGGAATTCTACTAATGTATCATAATCCCATGATGTGGTTGCCCATACATTATTATAATACTTTGTTGCGCCTGTTGCAGGGTCTGTAACAGCGATTGTTGAATCAGCGAAACCGTATGAAGGAGTTTTGTGGATAGTGTATTTACCGAGGTAACCATAATCCCAGATGTTATCCCAATGGTCTGGATCGCCATATTCGCTATTATAGCGAGAGTAGTCAACTTGCAATGTGTAGTAGAAGTTCTTAATCAAAGATGTGCTTTCTTGTGGAGATGGGAATCTCTGTGTGAAACGACCGTAAACACGCCATGTTTGGTCTTTACTTACAGCGTTTTTGTCATAGTTGAAGTAGGCACTGCTTCTACTGTAAGAATTATACTTACTCATATTAAATGTACCACCAAAAGTCAAGTTGATAGTTTCAGTTGTACGAACGTTGATATTACCTGCGAAGTTTGCGCTATAACCAGATGTGTTTTGTGAGTTTTTAATCTCCATCATATTATTTCTTCTGGTATATTCACCGTTGAGGTAAGTACCTGAACCTGATCCTGATACACGGATAGGATTTTCTTTAATGTATTCCAACCATTCGTCTGTTGCTTTGTAGTGACCTACTGCTGACAAAGCACCGTCGCGGTTGTAGTTAAATTCTCCTGATAAGAAGAAACCGAGCAAAGCTGTTTCACTGTTTTTGCCTTTGATCAACGGACCTTGTACGTTGAGGCCAGCTCTGCTGTGGCCGTAGCCGTCTAATAATTCAGAAGTTTCCAATTCGATACCGGCACCGAATGTTCTAGAAGGGCCTTTTGTTGTCATGTTGATGATACCACCTGTAGCGTCACCATACATAGCTGGAAGACCTGAGAGAAGAACCTCGACTTGGTCGATAGCGGATTGAGGAACTGTTGCAGAACCGATAACACGGACACCGTCAACATAGTAAGTAGCGCCATCACGAGCACCACGCATGTTTCCAGCTTCACCGTCGCTTGAGAAAACACCACCAACACTAGCTGCAACAGCTGATGCAGAACGTTGAGGCATCTTTGCGATTTCTTCTGCAGTAATAGTAGCACCACCTGATGTGTTATCCTTTGAAATCAAAGGCACTTTGTAGTCTACAATTTCAACAGCATCCAATACTTCTGATTGCATGCTCATAGACACGTCTTGGAAAGTAATCTTGTTAGCTGGAATAACAACGCCTTTCATAATAAATGTGTTGTAACCAACGAAAGTTGCTTTCAAGTCGTAGGTTCCCGGAGGAATCGGGTTAATGTCATAGTTGCCATCAAAGTCAGAACTGGTACCGCCCACCTGTGTACCACCGTTTTCCAAAACGATGTTTGCAAATGGAATTGGTTCGCCAGTGTCTTTGTCGACAACTGTACCTTGAAGTCGTCCGACTTGTGCAAGTGCTAACGACCACGATGTCAGCACTATACAAAGGGTAAATAGTAATTTTCTTAACATACCTTGAAATTTTATGTTATACTACTCAATTGTTCGTTAAAAGGAGTTCAAAGATACGACAAAAATCTAAACAAATCGAAGATTTTTTCAATTTTAAAAAAATATTTTTCAACACACTAAAACCAAACGTAATTAACTTGTTGGACCTTAATAAATTAATAGTTAAAAAAACATGTTTTTAGGCAACAAAAAAACACCTTTTATTCACATATTTTTTACATTCATGTGAACAAAAGATGTTACTCAAAAAAAAGATAATTTTTAGTGTTTTAGAGGTTATTTATCACCTCCAAAATTCTCTCTTTTTTACGTTTTGAAACAGGTACTTTTGTATCATCGCTCATCACGACCATCATCTCATCTTTTATAAAATTTTTAATGCATCTCATATTGACAAGATGAGATTTATGAGTTCTGACAAAGTCATACTCTTCAAGTTTCTTGTCCATTTCCTTCAAAGTCTTGCTGACCATCAGGTTTGTGCCGTCCTTGAAGAAGATTATTGTGTAATAATTATCCGACTCACATCTGATAATGTCATCAACATCTATCAAATGTATTTTATCAGCCGTCGATAGGCTTATCTTCCTGACAACCAACTGTTCCGGGTCAAGGTTTTTCAACAGACTATCGTATTGTTTTTTAAGCGTTTTTTTGTATTTGGCCTCCTTGACCTTTTCAACGGCAGCGACTAATTCCTTAGGATCTATAGGTTTCAATATATAATCTAAAGCGTCATGTCTTATCGCCTTGATCGCAAATTGTTCATAAGCAGTGATGAACACCACTTCAAAATCTACATTATCTATGGATGTCAGCAACTTAAAGCCACTACCGCCTGGCATTTCTATATCAAGAAAAACCAAATCTGGACGGAATGTCTCTATCATATTCTTTCCAGAAACAATATCATCAGCTTCTGCGCAAACCATAACATCCTGACAATACTGGGCCAGCAATGATTTCAACACATTACGAGCCATTTCTTCATCTTCAACAATAACGCATCTTATCATAATATTTCCTTTCTTTTTTAATCATAAAAACTGATGATAATATTAACTCTTGTTCCAGAAGGCACATCATTATCATCATATAAATCAACGACTTCAACACTAAACTCATCATTTGATATTTTAGTAAGCGTCTCCAGTCGTCTTCTAGTAATGCTCATCCCATACGACTTATGCGAGGCTCCTCTCTCCTGTTTCATCTTCTCCGATTGCCTACGTCCGACTCCATTATCTTCCACCACGCACAATAATTTATCTTCTGAAAGCTTTGAAAATCTAACACTTAAGAAACAATTATCTTTTTTAGGAACAAGTCCGTGAATTATGGCATTTTCCACGAAAGGCTGAACAATCAACGGAGCTATTTCTATATTCTTAGCATCGATTTCTGGAGCTATGTATATTTCATAATTAAACCTATTGCCCAAGCGCATGGATTCCAACTGCAAATATAGGCTAACTGCTTCTATCTCATCAGATAATGTAACATAACGTTCATTAGAATTATTCAATATTCGCCTCATCAACTTCGAAAAGCTAGACAAATAACTTACCGCATTTTCTGTATCGTGATTCAGTATATATTGCTGTATGCTATTCAAAGTATTGAATATGACATGAGGATTCATCTGCAACTGAAGTGTTTTCTGCTTTAATTGTAGCATTTGGGTCTCTAATTCATTTATGATACGTTTCTGTTCTCTCTTCTGATTCACAATTTTATTTCTTTGTCTTACAATAACATACACCAACAGAGCCAACAATAATAGAAGTGATATTTTAAACGACATTCTTTGATACCATGCAGGATGTATTATTATCGTCAATTCTACCGGTTCTTCTGTCCATTCATTGACCTCATTAGCAGCTTTAATCTTAAAGACATATGTCCCTGGACGTATTTTATTGTAATCCACATAACGATGGTTTGAGTTATAGAACTCCCACTCTTTGTCATAATCATCAAGCATATACGAATATTTCACCATATTCTTCCTCAACAGATTCAAGGTTGCAAATTCTATCTCAAAAGAATTATATTTATACGACAGATGAATGGTATCTCCATGTGAAAGATAACGATGTTTTTTACCATCACCTGTCAACACTTTAGTTATGACCACTTTAGGCATACGCGTCTCCAACTGAATCTCTTCTGGCTTAAAATAATTAAAGCCATTGAATCCGCCAAAAAACACAAGCCCGTCCTTGCTTTTCAAAAACGCATTCGGCGAGAACTCGCTTCCCTGCAAACCATCGCTGACATCATAATTCGTCGTCTCTCTCGTATTGATATCATATTTCATGATACCTTTATTCGTACTTGCCCAAAGAAATCCATTATCATCAGGCACAATGGCATAGACCATCGTTCCAAGATAACCCATCACCTTAGATGACTTAAACTGTTTCTTCTTCGGTGAAAACGCAAGCATTCCATTAGAGTATGAACCAATATAATAGCGACCATCCTCTCCTTCAACAATATCAAAGAAGTCATTGCTTCTAACCACATCATTCCGTGTTAAAGAATCTGGCAAATAATATGTGGTAAAATCTTTAGAATCATAGTTATATATCGCCAAACCATTACTTGTAGTGACATACAGCACATCATCATTCAGAAGCAAATCAAATATATCCTGGTTCGGGATGGCGCTTTTATCATTTTTGCGAGGAGTATGAAAAACATGTGTTTCTTCCTTTAAGTTTATGCAACACAAGCCCATATTAGTGGCAATCCAAATATTGTCATACTTGTCCTTCACCGTACCTCTAACAACGGCATGTTTAAGTTTGGTTATGTTATATTTTTTAGAAACATCAACAACCTCATCTGCCTCAATATCATATATATACAATCCGTCATTACGCGTTCCGACCCATATGCGATTGTCTTCATCCAAATAGAAATTATACACATACAACGATTCAAAATAATTTTCCTTAGAATTGAAGAAAGTCTTAAAGTCGGTGATCGACTTGTCGTTAACATTGAAAACCTTTATGCCCGATTCCGTACCAACAAGAATATTATTATCCTGCATCTCGAGGAAACAGTTAATCGACGACATCGAACCATTTTCATAAACACTTACAGTATAGAACTTTGCAAGATTATTCTCAAGACGATTCAAGCCTGTGAAAGTAGCGATCCATACAGAGCCCTGTTCGTCTTTATATATATCATAAATATAATTTTCCGATACAGCATTCACCTTATTAAACTTCGATATATGGATGGCTGTATTGTCTTGATAATTATATATATACAAGCCATTAGTATATGTACTTATCATCACTTCATTATCGGAAAACGGAATTATATTTGAAATATCCAATTTCAGTGACTTATTCTTTGTCAATGCCGTAAGATTTATTCTTTGAATATTTCTATTTTTCGCATTAAACACGCAAATGCCATTAGACGAACCGACAAAAAGCATTTCATCGGAAATTTTACACATACATTTCAAATCATTATCAGGCAATGCATTGTCGTAATTTCCAATATAATTAAAATGACGTAGCGACTGATTATCATCCTGATAAACAACCAAACCATTAGATGTCGCAACCACCCACGAATCGTTATAGTCTATATGCTCTATGCTACGCACTTCATAATCGGGGAAATAGTTATTGATTTTAGGAATCTCGAATTCTTTTGCCTTAAGATCATATACGGAATTTCCTCCTTTAGTACATATTATTATCTTTCCATTGATAGGACCGCTTATGTGAAATATATGATTATCAGGTATTATAAGAGAATCCGTTTCTGCAAAAAAGTTCGTTGTCTTTTTATTTTTCACGTCATAAATACACAGACCTTTTTCTGTTCCTACGAAAAGAGTGTCGCCGACAGAACGAATGTCGGTTATTGTTGCATTTATGATTCCATCCGTCTGATTATATTCCTCGAAGCTGTAACTGTCGTATGAATTCAATCCGCGTTTTGTTCCGAACCACATCATACCGTTTTTGTCCTGCTCAATGGCAGTGACGACATTGGTACTGAGATAACTCTGTGACTTGCTATTAGCTGCGATGTCTTTGTTAAGGACATAAGACGACAGTCTGTTAGTCAGCATCGTCTGTTGGCCATCATAAGACACAGCATCCTGTCCCAACGCTTTACAAGCAAACATCAGGCATAGGACAATCAAGATAATATGTTTCGTTTTGTTAATCATTGTCTTACATCACTAACGCCATCATCCATCATCATACTATCGTATCTATTTCCGCAAGATCTGTTACTTTTACCGAATGGGGAGTTGCAAAACTTCTTTTTTTTACGCACAGGTGTGTTTTTCATACACATCTTTTCATTCTTCTTCATTGCTTTCTTAACCGCATCACTTTGTCTGTTATAATGAGCCTGCTTTGGATCAACCTCTTTTTCCTTCTTTTGCTTTTCCTTTTCGTATTCCTCATGCGCAGGAATGGATTGATCAGGTATCGTAACTTTTTTGGTTTTAATCGTTGTGGAAATGTCCATTGTTGAACATGAACAAAAAAACAAAGGCAACAACAATAAAACCAATATGATAATACGTTTATTCATAGCAATTTTGTTATACTTTTTCTTTTTTTCAAAAAATTAAACAAATATATTGTATTTTTGTTTTCAAATTATGAAAAAAATTATTGTCATATTAGTTTTTCTTTTAGGCTTCAATTCTTGTATTGATACGCCTCACAATCCGAACGTTCCTAATGTTTATATCAACTTCAGCATTGAGCCTAATTCCTTATTTTATCCGGAATTGAACACTGTTAGCGGTTATCTTGAGGTTTCAGCTCCGTGGCCAAGTCGAGGCATTATCATCTACAGATATTCTATGGATGAATTCAAAGCTTACGAACGTCAATCACCTAACGAACCTAACTATTGCGGCGAAAACTCACGACTGATAGTTGAATTCCCTTTCGTCGTCGACACTTGTTTAAACGTAAAATATAGTATATTAGATGGTTCCATATTCACACCTAATTATATAGGTTATCCTCTGATTGAATATAGAACACAATATGACGGACGCATTTTGAGAGTCTTTAATTAGAATTCTGAATTCTAGAATTCTAGATTCTAGAATTTTAGAATTTTAGAATTTTAGAGTTCTAGAATTTTAGAGTTCTAGAGTTCATAAAAAAAGCGGTCAATTGACCGCTTTTTTATTAGTATCTGTAAATATCTGACTTGTAAGGACCATCGACTGAAACGCCGATGTAGTCTGCTTGTTCTTGTGTGAGTCGTGTTAACTTAACGCCGATTTTTTCAAGGTGTAATCTAGCGACTTCTTCATCGAGATATTTTGGCAAACAGTAGACATCAACTGGGTAGTTGCCTCTGTTTTTCCATAAGTCTAACTGAGCCAATGTTTGGTTTGTGAATGAGTTACTCATCACGAAGCTTGCGTGACCTGTTGCGCAACCGAGGTTAACCAAACGACCTTCAGCGAGGATAAAGATTGAGTTGCCGTTAGGCAAGATATATTTATCGACTTGTGGTTTGATATTGACTTTCTTAACGCCTTCGAGTCTTTCCAAAGCAGCGACTTGAATTTCATTGTCGAAGTGACCGATGTTACATACGATAGCTTGGTCTTTCATCTTGAGCATTGACTCGAGAGTTACGACGTCGCGGTTACCTGTACATGTAACGTAGACATTACCTTCTGCCAAAGCATCTTCAATTGTTGTGACTTCAAAGCCTTCCATTGCAGCTTGGAGAGCGCAGATAGGGTCGATTTCTGTCACAATAACTCTTGCACCGTAAGAGCGCATTGAGTGAGCGCAGCCTTTACCGACATCACCGTAACCAAGAACGACGACGACTTTACCAGCGAGCATAACGTCTGTAGCGCGTTTGATACCGTCAGCGAGAGATTCGCGGCAACCATATAAGTTATCGAATTTTGATTTTGTAACGCTGTCGTTAACGTTGATAGCTGGAACGAGGAGCTTACCTTGTTCTTTCATTTGATACAAGCGGTGAACACCTGTTGTTGTTTCTTCTGAAACGCCTTTCCAGTTAGCAACTACTTCATGCCAGAAGTTAGGATTTTCTTCGTAAGTAGCTTTAATGACTGACATAAGAGCTTCTTCTTCAGCGTTTGTTGTAGCAACATTCAAGAGAGAAGGGTCGTTTTCGCAGTCGTAGCCTTTATGTATCAATAATGTAGCGTCGCCGCCATCGTCAACGATAAGGTCTGGACCTTTGCCGTCAGCGAATGTCAAAGCTCTTTTTGTACACCACCAGTAATCTTCTAAAGTCTCGCCTTTCCATGCGAATACTGCTGTACCTGCTTCTGCGATAGCTGCAGCAGCGTGGTCTTGTGTTGAGAAGATATTACAACTTGCCCAACGTACTTCAGCGCCGAGAGCAACCAATGTCTCAATCAAGATTGCTGTTTGGATTGTCATATGTAAAGAACCGCTGATGCGAGCACCTGCCAAAGGTTTTTCTTCACCATATTTTTTACGAAGCGCTATCAAACCTGGCATTTCGTGTTCTGATACTTCAATTTCTTTTCTTCCCCAGTCAGCAAGAGACATATCTGCTACTAAATATGGAAGATCGTTTTGTCTTAATTTTTCGTTCATGATATGATGTTTTATATTAATTTTTCTAGAAATGCAAAGATAGAAAAAAACTAAGGCCTTTGAACTAAGGCTACTGAACTTTTTTTATAAACCTCAACTCCTAATTCCTAACTCCTAACTAATCAAAATCCTTCAAGGCTCATTGTCACTGTTGGTATTAGCAATATTCCTCCTAATATTATCATTAACAATATGAATTTCCATACCCATTTAAACCATTTCTGATATGGTATTTTCGCTACGCCAAGTGCTGCGATAAGAACTCCCGAAGTAGGTGTTATCATATTGGTAAAACCGTCGCCAAATTGGAATGCCATCACTGTCGCTTGACGGCATACTCCAATCAAGTCGCTGAAAGGTGCCATAATCGGCATCGTTATCGCTGCTTTTGCCGAACCTGACGGAATTACCACATTGACGATAGTCTGAATCGCATACATTATTTCCACGGAAGCAATTTTGCCTAAATCCGTCATCGACTTTGAAAGTCCGTATAAGATAGTATCGATGATACCTCCGTCTTGAAGAACAATCACGATGCCACCTGCAAGACCGACAACGACTGCCGCTGATAAGATATCACCCATCCCTTCAATGAAAAGTTTCGCTATCTCATTGGCAGTCTTACCGATAGCCATGCCGCTAGCGATACCCATAACGAGGAACAATGTTGCTATTTCCATAACATACCATCCATAACCCATAACGCCGACGATGAGATAGATTATCGTATAAAGCAATATTAAAAGAATAAAGTTATGGACTGTCTTTCTTAATGACAATGGTCCGACGATAGCGAATATTGCTGTCAATATTGGAATGAAAGGCGCTGTAAATGAAGCATTACCTACTGTCAATGTCGTTTTAGGATAATAGAATGAGAATATCGCCATCGCGACAAGCAGCATTCCATAAACATACCACGATTGTTTTGTCTTTATTGATTCATAATCCTGTTGGCCATCAACGACATGTGTCCTCCAATAAGCATCTTCGTCATACATTATCGACGACTTGGGATTACGTTTCACTTTCTTTGCATAAAGCAAGACAAACGTTATTGTCACGATATTGATTATCACCCAACAGAACACTCTGTAACCGATTCCCGAAAAGAGAGGCACTTCCGCTATTCCTTGCGCGATGCCGATGGTAAACGGATTCAATATCGCGCCAGCGAAACCGACATGTGCCGCTACATAAACCATACAGACACCGACGATAGAGTCATAACCCATTGATATTGCAAGAGGTATGACAATAATAATAAAAGCGATACATTCTTCGCTCATGCCAAAGACCGCACCGAATAAGCTGAACAACAACATTATCAAGACGATGATGATGTTATCGACGCCTAATATCTTTATAAACTTATAATTTTCAAGATGTTTCGTAAACTTAAGGAAAGAAAATATCCCCATATCAATTGCGTGGCTCTTGTTCATAATCCAGAAGGCTCCGCCTATTATCAATATGAAGACTATTATAGAGCTTTGTTTTTCAAAGCCTTTGAATAATGCAGAAAATATCTGCCAAGTCTGTGGTTCAGCTTTGTATTGACCTTGGTATTGTTCTGGTAATTGGTCTTGGTAATAAAAACGTAACTCCGTCTTTTCCACTCCGTTATCCACAACGTTTTCTTTAACGTAGAAACCAGGTTTGACGAACCATGTCATCACCGCTGCGACGACTATTATAAAGAAAACTATGACAAATGTGTGGGGTACTTTTTTCATTTAACTAAGAACTAAGGCTATTGGCTTTTGAACTTTAAACTTTGAACCTTGAGCTTTAAACTTTGAACAACTTGGTTCTTAGTTCTTAGCTCAAGGTTCTTAGTTCAATTATAACATAAAGAAACTCATCAATACACCTGCTGCTACTGCTGAGCCGATGACACCTGCTACGTTAGGAGCCATAGCGTGCATAAGAAGGTGATTTGACGGATCATATTTCTGACCTTCCACTTGAGAGACGCGAGCGCTGTCTGGCACTGCAGAAACACCTGCATTACCGATGAGCGGATTGATCTTATCGCCTTCTTTCAAGAAGAGATTCATAAACTTAACGCATAAGATACCACCTGTTGTAGCAATCATGAATGACAATGCGCCCAAACCAAATATCAACAATGACTCTTTGGTGAGGAATACGTCAGCCTGTGTTGAAGCTCCAACTGTGACACCCAATAATATTGTCACGATATCGATGAGGGCGTTGCTTGCAGTATTGGCGAGACGTTTTGTCACACCGCTTTCTTTCAACAAGTTACCGAAGAACAACATACCGAGGAGCGGCAATGCTGAAGGGCTGATGAATGTTGTTAAAAGAAGTCCCACGATAGGGAAGCACACCTTTTCTGTCTTGCTTACAGCGCGAGGAGCCTTCATGTGGATGACGCGTTCTTTTGGTGTTGTAAGCAGTCTCATGATAGGAGGCTGGATGAGTGGCACGAGAGCCATATAAGAATACGCCGCAATCGCGATAGGTCCTAAGAGATGAGGAGCCATCTTTGATGACAAGAATATCGCTGTTGGGCCGTCAGCGCCGCCGATGATACCGATAGCACCAGCTTCTTTGAAGTCGAAACCGAGATACAACGCACCGATGAATGTCAAGAAGACACCTATCTGTGCAGCAGCGCCTATTATCATAAGACGTGGTTGTGATATCAGTGATGAGAAGTCGGTCATCGCGCCGATGCCCAAGAAAATGAGCGGAGGATAGATACCTTGACGGACACCGAAATAGAGATAATTCAAGACAGAACCTTGTTGATAGATACCTGTCTGAATGTTCAACTTAAATGCTTCATTTATCGCTGCTAATGCGCCAGTTTCGTTCATTCCTTCAGGCAATACAATAGCGCCAGAAGCGAACATTTCATTGAAACGGCTTATAGCTTCGTCAAGTTCCAATTTAATATTCTCGCCAGAGAAAAGACTTACCATCAATGCTTGTGCTTCTTGCAGATTTGACTGTAGAAGTCCTTGATCAGCAAGCTCTTGAAGATGCGACAAGGCATCACCAAGACCGAAGGTATATGTCTGTAAAAAAGGTATGTTACCTATTATGATACCTGTACCGATTGGTATCAAAAGCATAGGCTCAAAGTCATACTTAATAGCGAGGAATATAAATACAAACGCAACAAGGATCATGATTATGTTGCCCCTTGTTGCGTTTTTAAAACCTGTAAAAGCGATAAAGTTATACAATCCATCGGCGAAATCCTGACCTATGGTAGACTCTTCGTTTACCTGTGTCACAACGATTTCTGTCGCATTGTCTGTGAAGACACGCTCAGCCATTGCAGCATTAGATGTCACAAGAGCGTGAAGTGCGAACAACACAGCTACAAGTGCGAGTATGACGAAGGATTTTCTTCTTATTGTGTTGTGCTTAGGTTTCATAAAAAATATTAGCCTATTATAGCCAAGACTGCACCTTGAAGAACGTTGTCACCAACTTTAACTTTAATATCTTTTATTACGCCGTCAACTTCTGCGAGGAAGTTGTTTTCCATTTTCATTGCTTCGTACATCAAAATCTTGTCGCCGCGTTTCACTTGGTCGCCGACATTGACGAAGATTTGCATGATAGTACCTGGAAGTGGAGCAACTGCTTTAACGCCGTTAGCGTCGCCTGCTGGAGCTGCTGCTGGTGTTGCTGCTGGAGCTGGAGCTGCCTTTGGACGTGGAGCGACAACTGGTTTTGCTTCTTCTTTTTCACGTTCTACGTCAACTTCGTATTGTGTACCATTTACAACAACCTGAGCTTTGTCGTTTTCGAAGCTTTGTACTTCTACTTCATATTGTTTTCCACTAATAGTGAACTTGAACTTTTTCATAATTATTAATATCTGTTTAAATTATTTATTCCTAAAATTTTAGAACTCCATGGAGAAGTGTAGCGTGGCTGTGGTCTCTTAATTGTGAGAACGCCAGATTCTTCATCATGAACTTCCATTGACATTGACAATGCCAAGCCTATTGCTACAACGACATCGTCTTGTATTGCTTTGTTATCTTTAGAAGTCTTCATCCTCTATTTAAGTTTTAGTTAATGTTATTATTCATTCCATAGATTCTAGTGCACCATGGAGAATTACGACGTTCCACTCTTTTTATTGTGATAATGTCTGATTCCTCATCATGCACGCCAACCGACATTGACAATGACAATGCCACAGCTATTGCTGCCATGACATCGTCATCTGTCGTTGTTTCTATGTCCTTACCACCAGCGACTTCTACTTTATCTTTTTTCTTGTCTTTTTTAAAGATAGCTTTCCAATCCATGTTAAGAAGTTTCAACAATCCTGAGAAGACCAAGTATAATACTACCAAAGCGGTAATAACGATGAGGAAACCGCTGATAGTAACGACCCATCCTTTGGTCAGTAAACCTTCTTGCATTGCTAATAAAGACAAATATAAAGTATTCATCGTCTTAATTTTTAAAGTGGAATATTACAATGTTTCTTAGGAGGATTTGTATCTTTCTTAGTTTCCAAAGCATGTAAAGCTCTGATTATGCGGAAACGAGTGTTGCGTGGTTCGATAACGTCGTCGATGTAACCGAATTTAGCTGCATCGTATGGGTTAGCGAATTTATCGCGGTAGTCTTGTTCTTTCTTAGCGACGAGTTCAGCGCGTTCTGCAGGATCGCTGATAGCTGCGATTTCTTTACCGTCGAGGACTTCAACAGCGCCTGAAGGACCCATAACAGCGATTTCTGCTGATGGCCATGCGTAGTTGATGTCTGCTCTGAGTTGCTTGCAACCCATAACCAAGTGTGAACCACCGTATGACTTACGAACTGTAACAGTAATCTTTGGAACTGTAGCTTCACCGTAAGCGAACAACATCTTAGCACCGTGAGCGATGATACCGCCGTATTCTTGAACTGTACCAGGCAAGAAACCAGGAACGTCAACCAATGTGATGATAGGAATGTTGAAAGCGTCGCAGAAACGTACGAAACGTGCGCCCTTACGTGATGCGTTGATGTCGAGAACACCTGCAAAATATGCTGGGTTGTTAGCAACGATACCTACTGGCATACCATCGAAGTGAGCGAAACCAACGATTAAGTTTCTAGCGAAGTCTTTATGTACTTCTAAGAATTTGTTATCGTCAACGATAGAATGGATGATATGTTGCATATCATAAGGTTTGTTTGGATTATCAGGGATAATCTCATTCAATGAATCGTCTTTACGATCGATTGGGTCGTCTGTTGGTCTGTATGGAGGTTCTTCCAAGTTATTTTGTGGGAGGTAAGAAACGAGGTCTCTGATTAATTGGAGAGCTTCTTCTTCTGTTGGAGCCATGAATTGGCTAACGCCTGATTTTTGGTTGTGAACCAAAGCACCGCCCAAGTCTTCTGTGCTAACGTCTTCGCCTGTAACAGTCTTAACAACTTTAGGACCTGTGAGGAACATGTAGCTGTTTTGTTCTGTCATCAAGATGAAGTCGGTCAAAGCTGGTGAATAAACTGCGCCACCGGCGCAAGGACCGAAGATAGCTGAGATTTGAGGGATAACGCCAGAAGCGTCGATATTGCGTTGGAAGATTTCAGCATAACCTGCCAAACTTCTTGAACCTTCTTGGATACGAGCACCACCTGAGTCGCAGATACCGATGACAGGAGCGCCGACTTTCATAGCTTGGTCCATGACCTTACAGATTTTCTTTGACATTGTTTCTGACAATGAACCGCCGAAAACTGTGAAGTCTTGTGCGTAAACATAAACTACGCGACCATCTATTGTACCATAACCTGTTACAACACCATCACCAAGATATTGTTGTTTGTCAAGACCGAAGTCAGTAGTACGATGAGTTAAGAACATGTCAAATTCTTCGAAGCTACCTTCGTCGAGCAACATATTGATGCGTTCACGAGCTGTGTATTTTCCTTTGGCATGTTGTGAATCAATACGCTTTTGACCGCCACCTAAGCGAGCCTGAGCGCGTTTGTCTAACAATTCTTGAATTTTTTGTTCAATTACCATAATATTAGGATTTAATTGATGTTTCTGATTTATAATTATTTATTTTTATCTTCGCAGAGTTCTGTCAAAACACCACATGTTGATTTTGGATGCAAGAAAGCGATGCTTAAGCCTTCAGCGCCGCCACGTGGAGCCTTGTCGATGAGACGAATGCCAGCAGCTTCTGCTTCTGCAAGTTGACCTTCAATGTTTTCAACTGCGAAAGCGATGTGATGCATGCCGCCTTTGCCACCGTTCTTTTCAATGAATGAAGCGATTGTGCTTTCTGGTGATGTTGGTTCTAATAATTCAATCTTGGTTTGACCTACTTTGAAAAATGCTGTCTTAACTTTTTGATCTACAACTTCTTCAATGTTATAACATTTTGTTCCGAGAAGTGTTTCAAAGAATGGAATAGATTCTTCTAAGCTTGTTACTGCTATTCCAATGTGTTCAATATGAGTTGGATTCATAATAACGTTATTTTATTTTTAAAAATTCGAATTTGGACACAAAAATAAGATTTTTTTTGATATCTTTACAAATCATTTTAAGCATAAAAAATTCAAACTATGAAATACGTATTATCTTTATTATTAACCCTTTGCTTTTTCTTCGCCTCAGCAAAGTCAAATGAAACAGGTAAAGACATCGATGTCAATCATTACGAAATTCATCTTAAGGATTTTAACCTCACAGAAAAATCCATCGAAGCGTCTGCAACAATCACCTTAACCGCGCTCAGCGACATCAACACAATAGAATTAGAACTTCGTTCCTTAAACGTGACATCTGTCGTTTCAGAAGAGATAAGTATCAAGGATTTTTCACAAGACGAAGACATCTTAACAATCAACCTCTCCTCTACCCTGGTGAAAGACTCTAAAGCTTCTCTAACAATATATTACAAAGGAAAGACCTTCAACGAAAACTGGGGCGGCGTGCACTGGAGCAACGACTACGTATATAATTTAGGTGTCGGTTTCGACAGCCAACCTCACAACCTCGGCAAGACATGGTTCCCTTGCGTCGACAATTTCTCCGACAAGGCTTCCTACGATTTATACATCACAATTCCTGAAGAAATGACATCAGTATGTGGCGGAATACTCTCAGAATCCGTCGTTAACGCTGATAGCACAAAGACAGACCACTGGGTCGTAAGCCAAGAGATTTCAACATATCTCATGTCGTTTGCATTCGGCGATTTCGTACTTTGGGAAGAGACATATCAAGGCATTGAAAGAGAGATTCCAATTCATGTTTATGCGAAACCTAATCAAATTGAAAAAGTGGCAGGAACATTTGCAAACATCAAAGAAATAGCCGCTTTCTATGAAGAGAAATTCGGTTCATATCCTTTAAACAGAATAGGTTACGTCAGCACGAACCTCGGCTGTATGGAACATGTCGACAATATAGCACTCGCAAGTTCTTTGATTAACGGAAGTACGAGTTTCCAAAACGAAAGCCTCATCGCTCATGAGATGTCTCACGCTTGGTTCGGCAACAAAACGACATGTGCTACTGCCGGCGATATGTGGCTCAACGAAGGATTCGCCACTTTCTGTAATTATTATTATCTCACAGAACTTTATGGCGAAGAACTTTTCTTAGAATATATGAACGAACTCACAGATAACATCATTTTGTCATGCCACGAAAAAGAAGGATGGATAACTTTGAACGAAATGCCTTTGGATTTAACTTATGGCACAACAGTTTACGACAAAGGAGCTGTAGTCGTCAATACCTTGATGAACTATCTTGGCAGAGACACACTCGAAGCAGCGATGAAATATTATCTTGAAAAACACGCATACAAAACAGCTTCGTCAGAGGACTTGAGAGACGCCATTTCTGAATTTACAAACATTGACATGACCGATTTCTTCAACACTTGGGTCTTCACACCAGGAAGTCCAGTTTACAGCGTGAAATCATTCACCACAAAAGCTAATGGTGACAAATACGATGTAGAAATTGTGATAAATCAAACACATAGAGGTGCAGACCATGTCGGCAACAAGGTAAGATACGAACTCACTTTCGTTGACAACGACTGGAATATGCACAGCGAAATGGTCGAATGGGACGGAGCAAACGCTACAATAACAAAGACCATTGACTTTGAACCAGTTGCTGTATTCTGTGACATCGACAATAAATTTGCAGACGCCTGTCACAGTTACACTTACATCGCAAATAAAAAAGGTAACAAAGAATTCAAAGACGCCAGAATAAAACTCGTCGCTAAGGAAATAAGCGACTCCACATTATTAAGAGTCGAACATCGTTGGGTCGGAGCCAATGCCGGCAACTTGACAGACGGAACAAAAATATCTCCTAACCGTTACTGGACAATACATCGCCTCGACAAAGGCAACTCGGTAATTAACTGCGAATTCCAATACCAAAACATCGAGACTTATGACTCCGATTTATTCAAATTAGGCGGCGATTCCATAATAATAATGTATCGCAAAGACGGTGCACATAATTGGGAATACGTCGACTTCACAATAAAAGGCAATAATAACGCCGGAATAATCACCGTAGAAAACATCAAATCAGGAGATTACGCATTAGGTATTTGGGACGAGAAATACGTTGGATTAAACGAAAACAGCAATAAATCAAATATTGAAATTTATCCTAACCCTGTAAAAGATCATCTCAATATCAATTTAAATAAGGAAATAAAAGGCGAATTAACGATAACAAATCAATTGGGTCAGGTCGTGAAAAAAATCAATGCTGATGACAAACGACTCTTTATTGATATAGAAGGTCTTACCGCTGGAATTTATTTCATCAATATATTAAATGAAAAAGTAAGATTTGTGAAGAATTAGGAATAAAAAAGAGACGCATCAAATTGATGCGTCTCTTTTTTTGTTAATTGTAAATTGTCAATTATTCTTGAACTGCTGGTTCGCTTTTAACGATTGTTAATTCGTTGATGAGGTTTGTTGCACCAGCGAATTTATCGATAACGAACAATACGTAACGTGCGTCAACGTTGATTGTACGTTGTAATTTTGGTTCGAAGTTGATGTCACCGCTCATAGCTTCCCAGTTACCGTCGAATGCGAGGCCGATGAGTTCACCTTTAGCATTCATGATTGGGCTACCTGAGTTACCGCCAGTGATGTCGTTTGTTGAAAGGAAGCAAACGATTAACTCACCGTTTTCGTCAGCATATTGACCGTAGTCTCTTGCTTCGATGAGATCGCGGAGTCTTTGTGGAACGTCAAATTCATAGTCACCAGGAACATATTTTTCCATGATACCGTTAGCTGTACAGATGTAGTCGTAAGAAACAGCGTCAGCTGGTTGGTAATCCTGAACAGAACCGTAAGTCATACGTAATGATGAGTTAGCGTCTGGATATAAAGATTTTCCTGGTTGTGTTTCAGCGTAGAATTCGCGTAAGCCTTTAACAAATAAGTGGCTGTTTTCAGCAACGACTTGATTTGCTGCGCGGTAAGGAGCGAGGCTTGTCATCAAATGAGTTATCATTGTATTGAAAACTACATAAGCTGGGTCTTTTTCAACTTTCTTAGCATTTGGTTTTGCGATGAAAGCATTGATTGATTCAGCTGTTGCGAAGTTTGAGTTAGCCAAGATATCGTTAGCCAAAGCAACAACGTCACCTTTATAATTTTTCTCAACTAAGTTATAGAAGTTAGGATTTACTTCAGCGTTGAATGTGTTGTAGTATAACTTCAACATTTCAACTAACATCTTGTCTTCTAATGGCTTGTATGTTTCAGCAAAGAATGCATCAACGTTGATAGCTTTGAGAGCTTCTTCTGCTTCAGCGATAGCTTTTTTGTCTTTGCCTTGAGCAGCTGCTACATATTGAGCGAATTCTCCTGAGATACCTATTGCGCCAGTTTGAGCGACATAGTTAGGGAAATAGATAGATGCGCTTACTTCTGAGAGCAATGCGTATGTTTCAGCCAATGTATTCAATACGTTACCGTATTCTTCAACGCGTGCTGGATTAGCGTTAATCCATTCTGTGAATTGAGCTTCGAGTTCAGCTTTTCTTTCAGCTACTTTGTTCTTGCGGAGCATCAACATTTGGCCTTCGAAGTTTTTCCATGTGTTAGCAAGACCAGCTTTGTCATCAGCGTACATGATGTTGACAGAAGCGTCTTTTTGCATGAATTCGTCCATGATGTCTGTTTGGAGTTTGAAGATATCGTGGATGATTGGGTAGAATGTTTCAACGTTATAGTCGATACCATAAGATGTGAGGTAACGTTCTGTTGTACCAGGGAAACCCCAGATCATTGTGAAGTCATCTTTTTGAACACCGTCGAGGCTGATTGGGAGATGATGTTTTGGAGTTAAAGGTTTGTTTTCTGGTGAATAAGCAGCTGGATTACCTTCAGCGTCAGCATAAACGCGGAAGATTGAGAAGTCGCCAGTATGACGTGGCCACATCCAGTTGTCTGTATCTCCACCGAACTTACCGATTGATGAAGGAGGAGTACCAACGAGACGAACGTCTGTATATACTTTATAAACGAACATATAGTATTCGTTACCTTCGAAGAAACCTTTGATGATTGGGTTGTATTTGCCATCTTCTGAAGCTGCTGTTTCTAATTCTTTAGCTTTAGCAGCGATAGCTTCGTTACGTTCAGCCCATGTCATTTCATCGTTCAAAACGCTGAAGATTTGTTCTGTAACGTCTTCCATACGTACTAAGAAAGAAGCTGAGATGCCTTCTGCTGGAAGTTCTTCTTCAAAGCTCTTAGCCCAGAAACCATCTGTTAAATAATCGTGTTCAACTGTTGAGAGTTTTTGGATTGAACCATAACCGCAGTGGTGGTTAGTGAACATAAGGCTGTTTTGAGAAACGATTTCGCCTGTGCAGAAGAAACCGCGTGGTGTTGCGCCTTCTGAAAGACCTACGATTGCGTCTTTCAAGCTGCTGTTATTAATGCTATAGAGTTCTTCAGGAGTGAGTTGAAGACCCATTTTTTCCATATCAACGTAATTCAAACGTTCAACGAACATTGGAAGCCACATACCTTCGTCAGCATGTACCTTGCCCACCAATGAGAAAATAGCGAGTGCTACAAATAAGAAAGTTTTTTTCATTTTTTTGATATTAATTTATTGTTGAGAAATTTATTTTTATGTTTTGAGCTTTGAGCCATGAGCTTTGAGCTTTGAACACTTATATGCTCACGGCTCATAGCCCATAGCTCACGGCTTTTATCTTCCAATAAGAAGTTCTGGAGACATTTCGTAATAGATGTCTGTTGGGATTCCCATGCCATTGACTTTGTCGAGGTCAGCTTGGAGAGTTGGTTTGATAACGCCTTCTGTTTCAATCCATCCTTTTACGAATTCGTAGCTACCATCGCCTTGAGCCTTAAGTATTTCGCCACCGAGTTTAGCAACAGCGACTTTCATATTTTCGAAGTTGATTGTATACAAGCCATCTTCGCTACGTGTGAAAGCGTTTTCTTTTTCAAAGAAGTTGAATGTTAACATATTAGCTTTACCGTGTGCACTTGAAGCTCCGAAACGAACTGAACGGAAGATACCAGCCATGAATGTGGTGTAGTTTTCTTCCAATGATGAGTCTTTATATTCACCCATTTCGTGAAGTTTTGTGATTAAGTAAAGACCTAAGATGTCTGCCTTTGCTTCTTCTATAGCTGAATATTGTTCTTTAAGAGCGTGGCGTACAGTGCCTTGACCATCTAGAGTATTTTTGATACCCATGCCGTGAGCTACTTCGTGGAACATGACATTTGAGAAGAAAGCCTCGAATTTAACGTTAGCACGTGATTCTGGAGACATGAGGACGTCTGAGATAGGAACAAGGATATGGTCAAACTTAGCTTTCATAGCGTTCTTAAGTTGTAACTTACGAGTTCCTTTTTGGAGTTGAACTTGTTCATCGTTAGGCAAGTTGATAGCGATTGTCTTGCCAGCCATGTTACAGTCGCCGCCGTAGAATACAGCATCGTAAACAGCGAGGTCAGCATCAGCACCCGGTTTTTCTTGTTTATATTCTTCTGCTACAGGAAGTTGTGTCTGTAATTCAGGAAGGAATTCAGCATAACGAGCGAGTTTTTCACTCCATGCTTGGTCTTTGACAAGGATGAAAGCTTCGTGAGCTGCCTTGTAACCATAAAGAGCGTCGACGTAATTTTCAATTGGACCTACAACGAAATCAACGTTATTGTTACGAACGTCCATCCAAGCCATATCACTTTCAAAATAATCGTCTGTCAAGACAGCCTTAGCTCTGAGGCGCAAGTAGTCTGCGAATTCCTTGTCACCAGCGAGGTCAGCAGCTTTGTTCAATAATTCAGCGACTTTGTTGATTTGTTCTGCATAAGCTTCGTGATACCAAACAGTTTGTAATTTACCGTTTTCATCGCGTCTTACCAAAGTGTAAAGGCTTGTTTTGTCAGGATTTTCCCATGCTTCGAATTCCTCTTTTGTCATATCTGTTGGATAGAAACCAGCGCCAGCAGGCATTTCACCATATTCTGGAAGGAATGGAGCGAGGTTGTCAAAGTGATTCCAAGGACCATAGTTGATTTCTGCGAAGAGACGAGCATCTGGATCTTGGATTGAATTCAAGAATGCTTCTTTATCGCCACCGAAGTTTTGAGTCCAGAAAATATCATCCATGATATTACCGATTTCATAGAGATAATTCAACATTTGCTTCTCATTGTCAGACAAATGAGTAATGTCTGAAGTCAACTGAACTTTTGCATATTGCTTTGTAAGGTCAGCATAGTTAGTTTCAGCTTCTTGTTTTGGTGATTCAGCGCAACTCATAGTTACGACACCTAAAGTCAAAATCATTACTAAGTTTTTAATTTTCATTTTATTGTTAATTTATGTTGTTAATATTTTTTTTGCTATGAGCTATGAGCCTTGAGCTGTGAGCATTTCATTACTAATTCCTAATTAAATCAACTATCATCAAAATGTCGTTCCATGTTTGTGTGAAATAAATTTTCACAGCCTCGATGATATTCATAGGGTCGGAAGCTCCGCCGCTTACTGAATAGATTATCAATGATATATTGAAAAGAACGAATGTTATTATGTAAAGATATGAAAGAAAGACTCCGCAGAGTTGGATGTCATTTTGATCGAGTCGTGTGTCTTTTTTCCAGCATAGGAAATAAAACATCAGAGAGAATCCAATTATTGTGTCTATTATCGGGAGACATTCGTTTTTTATCATCAAACGGAAAAACAGCAAGAGGAAAGTGAGATAAGGGAGCGTATATGGAGCTAATGTCGACATGACACTGACACGTCCGCCTTTCACCTCACTGCTGACGAATCCCAAAGTATTATCGTTATAAGAAAGTGAATCTGACGCCTTTGCATTAAACTGATAAATCTTTCTTCTTAAGAAAAGCGCGCCGACGAGCATATGAGCGCCTTCATGCGACATCGTCTGCATTATGTCGATGTTTTTTCTGAAGATGAATTTATGGGAAAAGATATACAGTACGAATCCTACGCCAAGCCAGAGATAACCTGAATAAAGCTGGTTTTGCACAGCCAATAATGCATAGTTGATGGTTCTGTAAAATTCAAAAGCGACTACAACAATGGCTACAAGCAATATAAATACAGTTACAAATCTGCGTAATTTACTCATAGATAATGTTTTATAAATATTGTAATTTCACTTTTTCTCGTTCGTAAAATTAAGAAAAAAAGTGTAATGTTTTACATATTTATAAAAATAAATCGGAGGCGATTCCATCAGCGAAAAGCATTCCCTCATCAGTAAGATGATAAGTGTTAAAATCCTTTAACATCCCACCTGATTCCAGATATTTTTCAACGTTTTTCAGGAAGTGTTTGGCGAAAGAATTTCCGTATTTGGCAGATATTCTTTCCATGTCGCAGCCCCATGATGTCCGCAGCGAAGTCATCACATATTCATTGAACTTGTCTTCAATTGTAAGTACTTCTTTTTCAAAGCAATCGTCGGATTGTCCAGCGAGTTGAATATATTTTGTGAGATTAGCGACATTCCATTGTCGAGAGTTTCCGTCATAAGAATGAGCCGACGGACCGAGGCCCAGATATTTCTCGTCTTTCCAGTAAATGCTGTTATGTTGTGAGCGGCATCCTTCTTTCGCGAAGTTAGAAATCTCGTAATGTTCGAAACCGTTTTCTTTTGTTCTATCAATCAAGATTTCATAATGGCGTATGGCTTCATCTTCACTGACATCCTGCAAATCACCTTTATCAATACGCTGACCAAGAATTGTTTTCGGTTCCACCGTAAGAGCATATGCCGAGAGATGTGATATTCCCGTCGAGAAAAAGATATCGAGGTTTTCATTCCATTTCTCCTCTGTCAAAGTCGGGATTCCATATATCAAATCAAGAGTAAGTTTATCAAAGCCAACACCTTTCAAGTCTTCAATAATTTGAAGCGCATGTCTGGCATCGTGACGTCTGTCAAGATATTTCAGGTCCTCATCATTAAAGCTCTGAATACCGACACTTATCCTATTGACGCCCAAGGATTTCAACACAAATAATTGTTCTTTATTTATTGTATCAGGATTCGCCTCTAAAGTAATCTCCGGATTGGGAATCAAATCAAAATTATCATTAACAATCCCGAGTATTTCATCAATATATTTCACCGGCAGAAGAGAAGGCGTTCCGCCACCGAAATAAACCGTCTTGATTGTTTCACCTTCAAGATATTGTTTACGAGCGACTATTTCTCTTTTCAAAGCATCGACATAATCAATCATCTTCTTTTCCGACGCAAGCGAAAAGAAATTACAATAAGCGCATTTGCTTTTGCAGAAAGGGACGTGAATATAAATACCTGCCATGATGCAAAATTAAAATAAATCTTGATGTTTTTTATAAAGAAAAAAAACTTATCTTCGTAAACTATTTTATCTCAAAAAGACATGAGCATATACGATAGATTATCAGACACTTCAAAAAAAAAGTTTGTCGTTCTTATTGATCCAGACAAACCTACCGACAATGAAATCATTAGCATTGTCGAAAAATCCAAGAAAGTCGGAGTAGACTTTTTCTTTGTTGGTGGAAGTCTTTTAACGACCGACAGTTTGGACAATTGCATCAAATTGATCAAGAAACATTGCGACATTCCTGTTTTGATTTTCCCTGGTGATTCGTTGCAGATCAGCAGGTGGTGCGACGGATTTTTGTTATTGTCGCTCATTTCCGGACGCAATTCAGAGATGCTCATCGGACGTCATGTCATTGCGGCTCCATATCTCAAACTCTATGGAAATGAAATCATTCCTACCGGCTATATGCTCATCGACGGAGGGAAGCAGACATCGGTATCATATATGAGCAACACCACTCCTATTCCTCACGACAAAGACGACATTGCGATGTGTACTGCTCTTGCCGGCGAGATGTTAGGACTGAAAATCATATATTTAGACGCAGGCTCCGGAGCTTTAACACCGGTTTCCGCAGAAATGATAAGCAAGGTGAAACAAACTATCGAAGTACCTCTCATAGTTGGAGGCGGCATCAACACTCCTGAAAAAGCAGCAATCGCTGCTAACGCAGGCGCCGACATCATAGTAGTAGGCAACGCTTTGGAAAAAAGCATCGACAAACTCCAGGAATTTGCTGATGCGGTACATGGCAATTGATTCAATTTACAATTTACAATGAACAATAAAAAGAACATATTTATGAGAAGAACACTATTATTAATTGCATTGATTTTTACAGCAATATCATCATTTGCACAGGAAAAGAAAATGCTCACTCCTATGGATGCCGCTTATCAGAATCGTAGCATCTACCCTGCAGGAAAGAACGTCACTTGGTTGACAGGCACAGACAAATACATCTTCACCGAAAACTATAGCATCATGGTTCAAGATGTTAACGCAAAAAACGCCGAAGTCCTCTTGACATTAGACCAAATTAATTCTTACTTAGGTCAAATCGGAATGGACAGTCTCAAACGCATGCCTAGTTTAACATGGATCGATGCAGAAAAGGCTTATTATTACAGCTATAACCAAAGCAGCGACTGCGTGAACCTCAACCTTCTTGACTTAAAAACAGAAAGCATCAAGAAAATCACAAACATTCCTGCAAACGCAGAAAACCACACAATTACACTTCCTTCATTGAAAGTTGCTTACACTATCGGCAACAACTTATACTACGCCAACGGTGAAAAACAAGTTCAAGTGACAGACAATGCAAAGACCGTCACAGCTGGTCAGTCAGTTCACCGTAACGAATTCGCCATTGACGGCGGTATTTTCTGGTCACCAGACGGCAGCAAACTCGCTTACTATTCAATGGACGAAAGCATGGTGACAGACTATCCTCTCGTTGACATCACAGAACGCGTCGCGACAGCAAAACCTATCAAATATCCAATGGCAGGCATGGCAAGTCACGTCGTCACATTAAAAATACATAACACAAAGAACGGCAAAGAAGTTACTGTAAAGACAGGCAAACCAACAGACCAATATCTCACATCAATCACCTGGAATCCTGATAACAAAAAAGTATATATCGGCGTTTTGAACCGCGGTCAAAATCATCTTCAATTCAATGAATATAACGCATCAAACGGCGAATATTTACAAACCATTTTCGAAGACAGAGACGAGCAATACGTAGAACCTGTAGGTCCTGCTCATTTCTTGCCAAACAACAACAAAGAATTCTTATGGCTTGCACAACGTGATGGTTTCTACCACATCTGGAAACACAACATCGCCACAAAAGAAGCACAACAAATCACAAAAGGAGAATTCGTCATCACATCTTTTGAAGGCTTCGACAAGAAAGGCGACAACATTTACTACACTTCAACAGAAGTAAGTCCTTTGGAACGTCATTATTACAAGCACAACCTCAAGAACGGCAAAATCAGTAAAATCAGCAAGGAACACGGAACACACGGTGTTACTCCAAGTGCTTCTGGAAAATATTTCATTGACTCATATTCAAGCACAGACGTCGCTAGAAACATTGACATCATGAACGACACCGGCAAACAAATCAAACGTTTGCACGAAGCCGTCGACCCATTGAAAGAATACAATATCGGTACAATAGAACTCGGCACTTTGAAAGCTGAAGATGGACAAACACTCTACACACGTCTCATCAAGCCTTATAACTTCGACCCAAAGAAGAAATATCCTGTCGTGATTTATGTTTATGGAGGACCTCATGCTCAGATGATTACAGATTCATGGACAGCAGGTGCAGGCATCTTCTTACATTATCTCTCACAAGAAGGTTTCATCGTCTTCACTTTGGATAATAGAGGCTCTGCTGACCGAGGCGAGGCTTTCGAACAAGTCATTCACCGTCAATGTGGTCAAGCCGAGATGCGCGACCAGAAAGTCGGCATCGACTATCTTAAATCACTTCCTTATGTCGACGCAGACCGTATCGGTACTGACGGATGGAGCTACGGCGGTTTCATGAGTACAAACATGAAAATCCATTATCCAGAAGACGTCAAGGTTTCAACAGCTGGCGGTCCTGTGATGGATTGGAAATACTATGAAATAATGTACGGCGAACGTTATATGGACACTCCTGAAGAAAACCCAGAAGGCTATGAACTCACAAGCCTCGAAAATAAAACCGACAAACTCGAAGGCAAGTTGATGATAATCCACTGCACAACAGACCCTGTAGTTCTCTGGCAACACTCATTGGTGTTCGTTCAAAACTGCATCGAAAACGGCAAACAATTGGATTACTTCGTATACCCAGGACACGACCACAACGTATACGGTCCTGACAGAGCACACCTTGTAACAAAAATCACTGAATATTTCAAGGCAAACCTTTGAGAAGAACTTTAGAACTTTAGAACTTAGAGTTTCTAGAGTTCTAAAGTTTTAGATTTTTAGAATTTAAAAAAAAGATTATGGGAAAGATTCAAGATGACAATAAATTATATTCATTCTTAAGACCTTTCGTAGATCGTCATTTAAAAAGATCTTTTCGTCGTTACGAAGTCGTTGGTTTAGAAAACATTCCACAGAATGCGGCATGCATCTTCGCTGCAAATCACACCAATACATTGATGGACGCTTTGGTTTTGCTCAGCATGAGTCGTGAGAAGAAAGTATTCATCGCTCGTGGTGACATTTTCAAAAAACCTTTCATTGCCAAGCTCATGCATTTCGTTCGCATTCTCCCTATCTATCGTATCCGCGACGGTTACAAGAGTGTGAAAGACAATAATGCCGAAATCATCGAGAAAGCAGCCGACGTCGTCCACGATGAAGTGAAACTCTTCCTCTATCCGGAAGGCACACACAGAACAAAACATTCTCTTCGTCAGCTCAGCAAAGGCATCTTCCATATTGCACTTAAAGCAAACGAAGAATTCGGTCACGAGAAACCGGTCTACATCATTCCTACAGGCATCGAATACGGCGACTATTTCCGCTATCGTTCAACAGCGCTCATCAATATCGGCGAGCCTATCAACGTAACGGAATTCGTAAATCAACATAAAGACGAAAGCGAAGCCATCATCATGAACGGATTACGCGAATCATTGACAGAACGTATGTCAAAACTCATCTCTTTCATTCCTGACAATGAGGAGGATTATAACGCAATCTGGGAAATGACAAAGATGAAATCAAGGTTCAAACTCTATGAACCATTGGCAGAACGTCTTGAACGTAATCAAAAGACGATAAAGGAAATCCTTGAATGGAAAGAAAGAGAACCAGAAAAGGCGAAAGAGACTTTCGAGAAAGTCAATAAATTTACTAAAGAACGTAAGAAAAAGAAAATCTCTATCTTCTCTGTCACCAAGAAAAACATAGGATCCACAGTGTTATGGAAGACATTAGTCGCATTACTTGGACTTTCAACATATATCACAGCAGCAATAGCTACATTGCCAATCTGGCTTGTCACAATGATTTTAAAAAACGTCTTCAAAGACAAGGCTTGGGGCAATACAGTAAGTTTCGCTGTTGAAGCAATATTACACCCATTGCTGATGATATTATGCATCGTCTTATCATTCTGCTATCTCCCTTGGGAACAAGCAACATTGACTAGCATCATCTATTACGTATTATACGAATTTTTCATTGATGCCAGCGAATTTCTCAGAAGATGGATTTCAGATGTTAAATGGTGTTTTAACAAGAAGCTAAGAGCCATGAGCCGTGAGCTGTGAGCATATCAACTAAAAAACAAAAGGCTAAAGTGTGAAAACTCTAGCCTTTTTTTATTGATGTCATTTTGCTCAAAGCTCATTGCTCAGAGCTCATCACATTAGAACATCGGAAGCTGATAGATGAAACCTACAGAAACACGGTTTGTGCTGTAATCTGGTTTGTTAGCTATTTCTTCATAAATATAATGACGTCCGACGTATGTCAAGAAGAAATGCAAGTTGCTTTCCATTGGATAATATTCGATGCCGCCGAGATAACCTAATGATGTGCGGTATTTTCCTTTTGCAACTAATTCAGATTCTTCTGTGACTGATGCTGTTTCGTACATACCTTTAACAAAGACATTCCATTTGTCAGCAAAACGATAGTTCAACTTTGTTACCAATGACATATAAGATGTGTTATATGCATTATGACCTAATAATTCAAGACCTCTTATTTCAGTGATGATACCGCCGCGGTCAATAGCGTCGTTTGAATACATAAAGTCAAGGTACATATTGAAATTGCCGAGTGTCAACTCGTTGCCAAGTGCGAAGTAATACAAATTCTCGCCTTTTGCCTGACTCATGAGAGATGCTGACCAACGTGTCTTGAAAACATCGTTGAAGTTACCGTTCCAGTTTAATGTATAAACCAAAGGAAGTTTTGATGCTTCAACGTTTAACGCTTCCATAAGGAGTGGATTGAAATTATATGTTTCACTAAAAGGACCATTCAAACTATTCAAGATTTGGAAGTTAAGTTGTTGTCCTTCTAAGAAATCGTAACCAATATTGATACCAGTCATGAAGTTGCTCATATAATCAATCATATCGCTGTATTCATAGATTTCGATTGGGTTAGCATCGAATTCGAAACCGCCATAAGCAGCACATTGTTTACCAGCGAAGATTGAGAATTTGTCGCCTAATTTAACGCCGATGCCTGCGATATCAATTGAAGTAGGAAGATTGTCAATCATACTGCCGCCATTGTTAGGACGGTTAAGACGTTGACGCCAGCGATATGAAAGCCATTCGTTGACATTGCCTTTAGCTTCGATACGCAACTGACGCATATTGAACTTACCTTGGTCAAAACCATCATCGTTGAACATAGCGTCGAAGCTGCCGTTCATATTCATATAAAGGTTGAACTTATCAGTCTTTTTCTTCACGCCAGAAATCTGTTCATACAAAGACTTTTCTTGAGCGTTAAGGCCGATTACGCATAAAGCGAGAACTAATAGTGTGAGTAGTTTTTTCATAATAGTTTTTTTTGAGAACTAAGAACCAAGAACTCTGAACCTTGAACTTTAAAGTTCTTAGTTCTTAGCTCATAGTTCTTAGTTTCTTAATATTGATTAAAGTATTCTTGAATTTGTTTCCAGTCGTCTGTTTTTGTCAATGCGAGCATCAATAAGATACGAGCTTTTTGTGGGTTGAGCTGTTGTGAAGCAACGAATTGATAGTAAGCGTCGTCGACTTCGTTATCGAGTGTGCTAGGACCTGTTGGGACGCGTGATGAACGAACGACTTGGATGCCTTTTTTACGAGCTTTTTCCAATACTGGGAACACGTCTTTGTGGATGTTGCCGTTACCAACGCCAGCGTGGATGATACCTTTATAATCGTTCTTCAACATAGGAGCAACCATGTCAGCGTTAACGCCAGCGTGGCTGTAAACGATACCTACTTTTGGCAATTCTTCTAAGTTTGTAACATCAAAAACAGATTCTGTTGTATGTTTCTTAAGAGGTTGTTGGTTGTAGTAAACCTTGCTGTTGAATACATAACCGAGAGGACCTGCGTTAGGAGCTTGGAATGTCTGAACGCCAGTAGTGTGCATTTTTGTAACGCTTTCTGCACCGAGGATATTATCATTCATCACTACGAGGACGCCCTTGCCTTTTGATTCAGGAGCGCAGGCTGTCACGACAGCGTTGTAGAGGTTACGAGGACCGTCAGCGCTGATAGCTGTTGAAGGACGCATTGCACCAACTAATACTACAGGTTTGTCGCTATTAACAGTGAGGTTCAAGAAGTAAGCTGTCTCTTCCATTGTGTCGGTACCGTGAGTGATGACGATGCCATCAACTTTAGGGTCTTTCAATAATTCATTGATTCTCTTTGCTAAGATAAGCCATACTTCGTCGCTCATGTCTTGTGAGCCGATGCGTACCACTTGTTCGCCTTCGCAGTTAGCGATGTCTTGTAATTCAGGAACAGCTTCGAGCAAAGTAGCGATAGCCATTTGACCAGCGGTATAGTTTGTTGCTGTTGATGAGCCGCCAGCGCCAGCGATTGTACCGCCTGTTGCAAGGATACGAATGTTTGGTTTTTGAGCAAATGCCATGGTCGCTGTGACTAACAAAGCAACCATCATAAGAGTTAACTTTTTAAATGTTTTCATATAGATATTTTTTTGTTAAATAATTCTAATGTTAATTTTGTTCAAAAGATTTTAAAAAAGTTATAAAAACCAAATTATAGAGTCGCAAAGTCTTGAAGCTCTGCGACTCTATATATTTATGTCTTTAAAATTTAGAATAGATAATTAAATCCGATATAAACCTTCAGTTTTTCGCCATCTCTTTTATCAAGTGCTTTTGCTGCTTCAGCAGAGATGATGAAGTTTTTGTTCATGATAAGTTTCAAGCCGCAGCCTGCTGAAGTGTGTATGCCTTCTTTTGTTCCACTGTAGATGAGGTTTTCAGCATTTTCTGGAGATGTCCAATATTTCTCTTGAATAGTATTCCAAGCAGCTTCTTGTTCTGCGAGGCGATAACTTTGTGTCACGATACCTGCATCGAAGAATGGGTTAAGAGCGACATTCCAGTTTTGGTTGATAAATTGGAAACCAACAACTTTCCAACGTAATTCAGCGTTTAACCAAGCGTAACCAGCGCCAATGACTCTGTTTCTGTTGATACCACGTACTGAATTTGCACCGCCCATAGCGTCAGTAGACATCTTCTTATAGAACAACATATTTGAGTTAAACATTGCATAATAAGGAATCTCGCCAATTACGTTTTGAGTAACGAGACGATAAGCGAATGTAAGGTTTTCCTTTACGATAGGAATATAATGTTGCCAAACAGCGTTGAAAGTCATGTGACTATAACCGTCACGGTCGATGAAGTCAGGTGCGCCTGTGATTGTTGCTTCAAAATATGCGCCTTTAGTTGGGTCGCTGTCGTGGTTTTTGGAGTCGTAGATGAAAGCAAGTTTGATTTGTGTGACATTGCCGCCGTCGGCCTCGTCATCTCTGATGAGACCGCTTTCGCGATATAATTCAAACAATGTCATTTGTTGATCGTAGAAATATTCTTCATTGTGAATATTGATTCTTCCCATGTTATAGTTGAAGTAGCTAAGACCAACGCCATAATACAAATGTTCGCCGAACCCGAATTTAGTACGTAAACATGAGTTGAATCTGAATTGTTTACGGTCCATTCTGTAGAACACGCTGTTGAATTCAGGGTCAAATTCTTCTCGCAAGGTATTTCTTCCGTTATCTGTAGCGTCGTTCATCACATAGATGTCATTAAAATAAGGAGAAGCGAAACCGTTGAAACCGTAGAATTCGAAGCGTTTGTCGGTGAAATAACCTGCGTCGATGAAGAGACGTGAGTTTGGAATGAGACTATAGAAATCGCCGTAGAAACGTAAGTTGAGAGAACCTTTGGTGTAAGCTGAGACTTCGAGGTTCATTTTATAATCGAATTTTGGATAACGAGAACCGTCGCCGTAGTTGAAGATATCGACGCAAGCGCCATATTGGAAGCCGAGGTCGGAGTTATAACCGACGACAGGAAGCGGACCGAAGTTCCAGCCTTTCTTGATAAGTTCGCCTTTTTCGTTATAGACTTTCTCTTTTTTCTTCTTCTTTCCATTATCATCATTCTGTGTAGTGTCTTGTGCGTACAATGCAAATGACATCAATAATATTGACATCAATGCTAATAATTTTCTAGTCTTTTTCATAATAGTATAATTAATGTTTATTTTAATCGTTATTCTTAAAGAACTTATGCAAAAAAAATGTATTTTTGTTCTGCCAAGCAAAAGTAAAAAAAAATCATCATGGAACAAAAAAATAATAAACAAGACCGTATAATTTTCGATATCGAAGAACTCTTAAACAAGATGTCTAATCAAGTTAATTTCCTGATTAGAAAAGACATGTCTTTAAATCAACTCGACATTGATTTATTGATGGAAAATACAAGAAAATTGTATGACACGATTTGTTCTATTCAATTAGGAACAAAGAATGAGGCATTAGAAATTGAAGAGTATGATGAGGAAGAATTAAGAATTGAGGAGGAGGAAGAGGATGACGCTGATATGGTTTGGGATTTTACTAAAAACCATGAAGATGAGTTAGAAATTAGGAATGAGGAATTAGAAGTTGAGGAAATTGAGGAGGAGTCTGAAGAGGAGTTAGAAGTGAGGAGTGAGGAGTTAGGAGTTGAGGAAGAATTAGGAGTTGAGGAAATTGAAGAAGAGGTAGAGGAAATCCAAGAATTTGAGGAAGAAATTGAAGATAACGATGAGGAGTCTGAAGATGAGTTAGAAGTTAGGAATGAGGAGTTAGGAGTTGAGGAAATTGAAGAGGTTGAAGAAGAAATTGAAGAAGAAGAGGAAGATGAAGAAGACGTTGTTCCATCTCCAATAACCAATATTTATTCTGCTCAGACAAAAGAAGATTCTGGAATAAGGACATATAAGATAGTAAGAGAAAATGCTCCTACTATTAGCGACAAGTTAGAACAAAGTGTCGACAACAGTCTCGCCGCTCGTTTGCAGAGAAAGCCTGTATCAGATTTGATTTCTGCAATTGGCATCAACGACAAATTCTTGTTCCTTAATGAGTTATTCAACGGAAGCATGGAGAAATACAACAAATCAATCAGATCGTTGAACAGTTTCTCCACCTTATTGGGTGCCAAGACATATATGAGCGAGCTTCAGATTGAATTCCAATGGGACTGCGAATCTGACGCTTACAGGAAATTAAACGATTTAGTTGAAAGAAGATTTATACCAATTCATAATGCATAATTCATAATGCACAATTGGTTAAATAATCTTCGAGATACTATAATAATTATGAATTATGCATTGTGCATTATGAATTAAAACAAAATGAAATTATACTTAGTACCGACACCGATAGGAAATTTAGAAGACATCACATTGCGAGCGTTGCGCATCTTACGCGAGGAAGTCGATGTTATTTTAGCTGAAGACACTCGTACAAGCGGCAATTTATTAAGACATTACAGCATCAGCAAGCCGATGTCGGCATTCCATATTAATAACGAGCACAAAGTAGTGACATCACTTGCCGAGCGTATCGTCGCTGGTGAGCGCATGGCTCTCGTCACCGATGCCGGCACGCCAGGCATCTCCGACCCAGGATTCCTTCTAGTACGAGAATGCCTCAGACTCGGCGCAGAAGTTGAGTGCCTCCCGGGCGCTACAGCCTTCGTCCCTGCCCTCGTCAACTCCGGGCTGTCGGCCGACCACTTCATATTCGAAGGATTCCTACCTCATAAAAAAGGTAGACAGACAAAAATCAATGAGATAGCTAAAAACCATTATACCACAATATTATACGAATCACCATTCCGTCTCGTCAAAACATTACAGCAACTCGCTGAAGTATGCGGTCCTGAAAGACGAGTATCGGTAGCAAGAGAGCTAACCAAGATATACGAAGAAAACGCCAGAGGCACCCTCGAAGAAGTAATAAACCACTTCAGTAGCAAGGAAGTGAAAGGAGAGATCGTCATCGTATTGGAAGGAATGGAAAAAGAATAAACAAAAAACAGACAATATGAAAAGACTATTATTCACGATATTATTACTATCCTGCCTCATCACTATCAATGCTGCACCATTTAAAAATGTCGAGAAAATATTGACACAGCCTGACGGTACAGAACTACATTGCTTCGCATCAGGCGATGAGTTCTACAACCGATTACACGACAAAGACGGCTACACCATCGTTCAAGCCGAAAACGGATATTTCGTATATGCCACAAAAAGCAGAGATGGCGAAATAATTGCAACACAACATATTGCAGGGAAATCAGATCCAAAAGCATTAGGACTGACGCCTAACATCATGATTTCGCAAAAAGATTATCTCAAGAAAAGAGATAAGATGAAAGTGTCACAAACCAGAGACCTCATAGGCCTCAACCATGGCGTCTACAACAATCTCGTCGTATTCATCAAATTCAACGGCGACGCCGACTTCAGAACCACTCAGACACAGATAGATTCTATGTTCAACGACAACGGATATTACGACATATCCATGAACAACTATTACAAGAAAGCCACTTATAACCAACTCGCCATGAGGTCTTACTGTTATCCTAAAGCCGAAGGCGACAAAGTGCTTGCCTATGAAGACATCTATCCAAGAAACTATTACACCCCTTACAATGCGAACACTAATCCTAACGGATATAAAGAAAACGAACGCGGTCCACGCGAGTTCGCGCTCCTGAAAAGAGCCATAGAATACATCGCCGACCAAGTGCCCGATACTCTCAACATCGACCGTAACGGCGATGGCCTCGTCGACAATGTCATATTCGTCGTCAAAGGCAATGTCGGTGACTGGAGCGACCTTCTCTGGCCACATATGTGGGAATTGCACGGCGAAGATGTTTACCTACATAACAAAAGAGTCATGAGTTTCAACTTCCAACTCGAGACATCAAAATACTTCACCGTGTCGACATTATGTCACGAAATGGCTCACTCACTGGGATTCCCTGACTTGTATCACTACGAGCCTGAATTTGACCATCTGTCACCAACAGGCCCATGGGATTTGATGTGTAACAACTCGCAGCCTCCTCAACACACCGCCACATATATGAAATATAAGTACGGAACATGGATTGAAGACATTCCGGAAATAGGATACGGTACATACACCATCGAAGCCAACTCCTGGGAAGGCGGACGAAGAAACTGCTACAAAATACCGACATCCGACCCTAACCAATTCTATCTCGTAGAATACAGAAATAAAAGCAATATCTTCGAAACTGGCTTGCCAGACGGAGGCCTGCTGATATATCGCCTCGACACTAGATTTAACGGCTGTATCAAATACAACGGCAAAGACATCCTTGACGAACTATATATCTTCAGACCAGGAGGCTCCTTCAATAAAGACGGAAACCTCAACATGGCGCCATTCTACGCAGAAAACAACAAAACAAAATTCAACAGTACCACAGACCCTACTCCTTGGCTGAATCCAAGGCAAACAGACGAAGAGATAAACATCTGTAACATATCGACAAGAGGAGATCAGATGACATTCTCTTATCTGCCAATCAACAGCGATATTATTCCTGTCAACTTCACCGCTAATGTCAACAAAGACAAATATATAGAACTAACATGGGATACCGTCGCCAATGCAGATTCGTATAACATCTACCGCGACGGCACATTGATAGCAAGCAATATAACAGACAACTTCTATAATGATGAATATCAAAACGTCAGCGATGGACATCATTACTATTTCGTAAGTTCAAACAGCAATGGCGAAGAGTCGTTCCGTTCTGAAAAAGAAGACGTCATCGTCGGTGATTATTGCGAATACACCTTCGACATGAATTGCTCCGGAGAAAACGGATGGCAAGGCGGAGAAATAGTCCTGTCTTTCAATAATGATATGGAAGACATATATTTAACTATATATTCAGGCAACAATAAAACAGAAAGCGTCGTCGTTCCAACTGGCGTCGAAATGTCTGTAAACTGGATTGCTGGATGGGATGACAGCGAATGTTCTTTCACAATAACAAATAAAGAAGGCGAATTATACAAGTCAGAAAACCTTAAAGAAGGACTGCTGACAAACATCAAGGCTGAAGGCGGCAAGCCATGCATACAGCCTAAAAGCCCGACAGCCAAAGTATCAGGATTCTGCGTCGACTTACATTGGCATTCTCATGTTGAATGCGACAGCTATATCATCATGCGTAATGATGAAATCATCGCCGAAAACATCACTTCCAATTTCTACACAGATAAGACTGCAAGCAACTCTGGCACATTTACTTACACCATCTCAAGCAAAAACGGCGACTGTGTGTCAGTTCCATCATCACCAGCTTATGCAACGATATTTAAATACAACCAAGACATCATCAATGCAGAAGCGACCTTATCAGAAAACAGCGTGAAATTAGACTGGAGCATCTCTTCCGACAACACTAATACGCTCAATTACGATGACGGCAGATATGTCACAAGCATTGGTAGCAGCAGTAACATCTGGGGCATTAAAATACCAGCAGAAAATCTCGGCGTTTATAAAAACGCTAAGATAAGCGCAATAGAAATATTCGATGCCAAAGAAGCATCATACAACATCAGCATCTATAATGGTGATACCCCTGATAACAGCAACCTCATTCATAATGAAACATTTAAGACAAGCAATACCAACGAATTCGTAACATTTAACCTTTCAAAAGAAGTTAGTTTTAACGCCAATAACAACTTATGGCTAACCGCAAAAGCCTCTACATCTAACGGAATACCTTGCGGAGAATTCGTCGGAACTATCAACAGTAATATGATAAAAGTCGGAGCTAACTGGAAGAGCGCATCCGAATACGATATGGTTTATTCATGGCTGATACGACTTCATCTAAAGCTTCCAGAAAACATCGCCGACAATATGTCGTACAACGTATATAGACAAGATGAACTTATCGCTTCAAATTTAACCTCAACGACTTATACAGATTCAGAGCTTATCTCCGGCGATGTATGTTATAACATCGGCGTAGTTTATAACAATGCCACAGTCCTTTATTCTGAAGATTTGTGCCTTGCGATAACGCCAACAGGACCAAGCCCTGACGAATTGGTGAAGGTATTCCCTAATCCGACATACAATTACGTCACAATCAACGACAACAACATCAGAAACGTCAGGATTTATTCCGTGACTGGAAATATGCTTTTCGAAGCCGAAACCAATTGCAACGAATTACAAATCGACATGAGAAAATTTGGCTCCGGCATATATCTGATTCAAGTTGAAACAGAAACAGATACAAAAACACATAAAGTCGTAGTTTATAATTAAGCATTAAAATACTTGAAAGACGTGTCAACAATACCTAAAATGTTGATGCGTCTTTTCTTTTTTCAATTAATTATTTATTTAATTTTATTTTTTAATAAGTAAAAACACTATATTTGCCCGTTCATTTTATTTTTTTATTTTATTTTTTTATTTTATTTTTCAGAAAATGAAAAAGGCCATTTTTACATTATTTTTAGCACTATTTTTATGCAGCTCTTTTCAAGCAAAAAACGTAATCGAATATGAGCTACAAAGCATTTTAGACCAAAGAAGCGATGAATTGATAGATATCAGTATCGTTTTCAAATCACAGTTAAACTCCGCCAAATTAATGGCGAAAGCAGAAAGAAGCGACATCAGTCTCAGAAGAAATCTCGTCGTCACAGAACTCAAGGAATTCTCAAAGCAAACACAGAACGACATATTGACCATACTTCAGGCTGAGGAAAACAATGGTAATGTCGCAGATATCAACAGCCTTTGGATTGTCAACTCAATAAGTTGCAAAGCATCCCGCGATGTCATCTACAAATTAGCATCACATACAGATATAGATGTTCTCACCTATAACCAAGAAGTACAGCTCATCTCGAAAGAAGAGATGGAAGAGATAGAATCCCAATCATCGAGAGCACTTCCTGTATCACATGTCGTCACAATCAACGCCGACCATGTCTGGGAGCAAGGCTATACTGGAAAAAATGTCGTCGTTGCGGTATTGGACTCTGGCACCAACGAAAAGCACCACGACATCAAGAGCAATTTATGGGAAGGCTTGAAAGACATTGACGGCGACGGTGTTGAAGACATCATCAACGGCTGGAACTTCATCAGTGACAACGCCGTCATCACCGACGACTATGGTCACGGCACACACTGCGCAGGTATCATATGCGGCGACGGCACTTCAGGACAGATCACAGGTGTCGCCCCAGATGCGAAACTTATGACAGTGAAGATCGTAGGCCGTGCAGGTGCCGGCACCGTGGCACAGATGTTAAGCGGAGTTCAGTTCGCAGTAGAAAACGGAGCTAACATCTTAAGCATGTCGTTAGGATTCAAGCATTATCAGACATCCATCACACAAAGAGAACAGATACGTGCCGCCTTCGACAACGTATTGTCATCAGGCATCATAGTATGTGCAGCAGCCGGCAACGACGGCAACACCTACGGCGCACCTAACAACATCGACTATCCAGCAGCGTGTCCTTCACCATGGAGAAACCCAGACCAAACCCTCGAAGGCGGGTTATCCAGCGTTGTCTGCGTCGGAGCATACGACCTCGGCATGTCATCACGCGGACCTTCAACATGGGAAGGCACTTCTTATAACGACTACACCTACAACGACGGAGCTGAGATGGGTCTCATACGCCCAGACATCTGCGCGCCAGGTAATCTCGTATACAGCCTGAACTCATCTATCGTTGACAAATACAACCAGAAATCAGGAACATCACAGGCGACACCATGCGTGGCAGGCGTAATGGCTCTTATGTTAGAAAAAAACTCAACCCTCACCCCTGCTCAAATAACAGAGATAATAGAAACGACAGCATCTAACAAACCTGTCACAAAAAACAATACCGTCGGAGCTGGACGCATCGACGCTCTCGCAGCAGTGAACGCCGTGACAGAAGGAACACGACAACCGTTCCTTACAATACAGTCATATACACCTGACGAGACAGCCCCAGGCGACAAGACAATAAGCATAACACTTAAAAACGAAGGTAGAGGCTCTTGTCTGACATCAACAAACGGCACATTGCTATTAGACGACAGCTATATCAGCATCAGCGAACCTACTCAAACAATAGGTCAGGTAAGTACAGGCAACACCATAACTCTCAATTACGACATAAGCATCAGCGAGCAGACACCTAATGGTCACGTTGCAAGCTTCACATATGTGATAAAAAGCGGTAACTTCACCTGGAAATATCCTTTCAGCATAATAATATCACAAACACCGAAAATCGTATTTAAATCAGTAACGCCAGGCACAGTAGGCGTTAACCAAGACATAGACATCAGCGTTGTGATGCACAACATCGGCACTGCCGATATGCCTAGTAACACAAAACTCACACTGTCGACACTTAGCGGCAATGCTCAATACATAAGCATCATCAATGACGAGGCCACCGTCGGAAGCATGAATGTCGGAGAGTCGGCTTCGGGAACATTCACCATACGCGTCAGCGACAATACACCGCACAACCGTGCAATAGAAATGTTCCTGGAAGTGGAATCAGAATCAGGTACGACAGCAAACTTCACATATGAATTTGAAACAGACAACGAAGGTTGGACCTCATTCGATGCCGCAAACAACGGAATCGCTACTCCTTGGTGGCACAACACCGAAGACATAGTACACGGCAAGACCGCAGTGAAGTCTTACTCCGGCAGCGGTCACCTTATGAGCGAGACGATGATGACCAACAACGGACAGCAGTTCTATGCTCATCCTATCGACAATTATCTGGTATCGCCAGACAAAATAAAAGTAACTAGCGACAGCAAGATAACATTCCACGCCTGCGCAAACCACGACTCTTACTACAAAGAACACTTCGGCTTGGCAGTCTCAACTACCAGCAACAACTCTGCAACAGGATTCACCACCATCCAAGAGTGGACAATAACAGAAGACCAGAAAACTACATGGCAAGAATATACCGTTGACCTAAGCGCTTACCAAGGTCAAGAGATATATGTCGCAATACGACATTTCTTCACAGATGAACAATGGAAAGATGTTGACAACGGCTTCAATGTCGACGCCTTGAACATTGACAACATCACACTACACGAAGTCGCGATGAACACACACCACATCCCTACATACAGCGACGATGACCCTAACTATTTCACCATAATAGTCAACAACCAAGTCGACTTGCCAATGCCAGCCAATTTATTCGCTTCAGCGAATGGCACAGACAAAATAGACCTAATGTGGGAAGCCGTCGACGGAGCAAAAGGATACAATGTATATCGCAACGGCATCAAGATAGCAAGCAATATCACCGACATTTATTATCGTGACAATAATCTGGGACACAACACAGAATATTGCTATGAAGTAGCCGCCGTATACCTCTCTACAGAAGGAGAACGTGCCACGGCATGTGCTACGACAGAACAAAAAAATTACAGTATAGCTCTTGTTGACTATACGCCAAAGACCATTTATATGGGCGTTAACGACAGTGACATCACTTTCACCTTGCTTATTGACGGCTCAACAAGACTTCCTGCAAGAGGATGGATTAGCCTCTCTAGCGACGACCCTTACTTCAACGACGCCACAAAACCTTCCATCGAGTTGACGACCTCTGTCATCGACCCTGATGACGAGTCGACATACACCATCAACATAGGCATTGACCCTGACATTCCAAACAGACATACCATTGACTTCAACATCAATGTGTTATCAGGCGGAACACAAGACGGAGAAGAATATGAGTTCAATCTGCCGTTCTCAGTATTAGTCAAAAACGACCCTAATATCCCAATGAACTTAAAAACCGACAGCATCAGCGGAAACTCAACATCATTATCATGGGATGAAGTAACAGGCGCCATATTCTATAACGTCTATCGTGACGGCGAATTCCTTGGAAGTACAGCATCAAGGACATTTTTCGACATAGGATTAGATTCAGGAACAACATACTGCTATGAAGTAACCAGCATAACAGATGTCGGAGAATCAGACACTTCTGAAAAAGTATGCGCAACGACATCAGAAAGAAAGAACAAGATTTTGTTGCAGTCATTCGTTTTAGATGCCCCTATCGGTGAAACGACATTAACCACAATATTAATTAATAAAGGAAATAACGCAACACCAGCAACAACGACAGCGACATTGGTGTCTAACGACCCTTATGTAGATATTATTACAGGAACCGTCAACGTAGGCTCGATAGCCGTCGATGGCACTGTAACAGCAACATTTACGATAAGAATCGACGAGTCTGTTCCATTGAACTACGACATCGATTTCGACCTCATCGCAGAATTCGAAGGTGATGAACTGATAGATCTTGAATATACTTTCGACAACGACTTCGAAGGATGGACAAATTACATTTATTCAGCAGGCAAATACGTATGGGAATATGATGCAACAAACGAATACATCAAGAGCGCATCTCGTAAAGATAACTCAAACAGAACACCAGACAATTTCATCTGTTCTCCAAGCAAAATCAAAGCGACGACAGACACAAGAATCGTCTACGACGTAACGACTTCAACAAGTGACAAATATGCAGAGCATTATGCTATATATTATTCTGAAGTCGACCCTGTTTACGATTACGGATGGGAATTGGCAAATCTTAACAATGTATATGAAAAAACATTGACACAGGATTATGCAAGGAAATGGGTAACAGAAAGCATCGACCTTTCTTCAGCGGCAGGCAAAGATGTCTGGGTAGCATTCCGACATTTCAATTGCACTGGCCAAGGGTATCTTATCATAGACAATATTAAGTTAGAAAACGTAGCATATTCAGGTCTGGTTTCATATAAAAACTCGTTCTTCGTCACCGTAAATCCATCCATCAATATATTCACCGGCACAGGATTATGGAGCGACGCAAACAGATGGAACAAACGTTATGTGCCACTACCAACAGAAGACGCCATCATCAATGGTGACGCCACGATAGAAAGCGGTGGCATAACAGTCAACTCTTTGGTTGTCAACAAACACTTAACTATCAACAGCGACATCAATGTTACTGTAAACAATGTCTTCTACAATGCTAATCCAGACAACCTCATCATCAACGACGGCGTGCAGATATTCCATCGCAGCGACAAACTCGCAGCCACATACAGAATGAATATTGCAAGGCCACAGTCATGGGAATCCGACCATAAAGGCGGCTGGCAGTTCATCTCATCGCCAGTGAAAAACGCATCGGTATACGACTTCGCACCACAGGTAGCAGACCATGACATGTTCAAATACGACGGCACACAAGAGCTGGAATGGATTAACCTTAAAAACCACGCCACCGACTTTGAATCGACATTCCAACAAGGTCGTGGTTACATAGTATCCTATGAAGCACAAGCATCAGCCGACTTCAAAGGACTACTCCATAACGAAAAGACATACAGATTCACCGACGTCAAAGCAAAAGACGAAAACAATCATTTCAACAACTTCTATCTCTTAGGTAACCCATTCTCATTCAATATGAATTGGGATGATGTCACTGCTACCGACGTATATGACGGATATGCCACTATCAGCAGCATTGACGGCTCTTACGACTATCATACAAGCGGTGACATTAAAGTCGGTGACGGATTCCTGGTAATATCAACAGGTCCAACAGCAAGCCTCACTTACAGCGCAACAAGAAAAGCTCATAAAGAAAAATGCCACAGCTTGAATGTCATATCATCAAACTTCTATGGCATCGACAACGTCATCATCAATATTGACGGCAACAACGATAAAGGTTTCAAAAAACTTGACAACCTTAACAAAGACATCTCTGAAATATTCATTGAAAACGGCGACACTCATTATGGCATCTTCAGTTTCGATGAAAACATCAACGAAGTACCATTGTCGTTCAAATCCAGCAAAACAGGCGAACATACCATCAGCATCAATCCAGACGGAGAGTTCGAATATATCACTTTAGTAGATAAATTTACAGGCGTTGAAACAGATATGTTAAGAAACAACTACACCTTCAAAGTGTTGTCGACATCAGTAAGCCGCGAACGTTTTGTTGTAAAATTTTCAAAGAAGACACAATATCCTACAGAAAACTTCGTTTACATATCCGGAGACGAACTCATCATCAATGCAGAAGGCACTGTCCAAATCGTTGATATGATGGGTAGAATCCTTTACTGCAACGAGATAAACGGCAATGAAAGAATCAATCTCGGACATCTTGACAAAGCCGCTTATATAGTTCGCTGCGTGAAAGGAGAAGAGATAAAGACACAAAAAATCGTTTTCCTCTAAACAATTACATATCAACAATCCCCGAGGTGTCACCCAATTTGGTGGCACCTCTTTTTTTTTGGCAAAAGTTATAGATTATTACAATATTTTGTATATTCGCAGATTGAAATATTTGCATTATTTTGACCATGAAAAAAATATTTGTACTTGTAGCAAGTTTGTTCCTTTGCACTTTATTTGCAGTTGCACAGAACAACGTAATTGACAACGGATTACAAAAAATCTTAAATCAAAAAAGTAGCGATTACATTGATGTTAACATCATGTTAAAGGCACAGATGACGAAAGATGACTTCGCAGTATTGAATTGCAAAAGCGACAGCAAAGATGTGCGTCGTGAAATCGTCATCAATGAATTGAAGAAATTCGCTGAGAAATCACAAAGAGACGTCATGTCTGTCATCAATGCTGAAGAAAGAAGCAATAGTGTCATCGACATTAAATCATACTGGATTGCCAACTTTATCAACTGTAAGGCAAAAGCCGATGTAATTTACAAGTTAGCATCACATCCAGATGTGGCTTTGATAACATACAATTCAGACATGGATATTGTCAGCAATACGGTTTCTGAAACCGACTCTCGCGCTGTAGCAGCAACATCAGACATCTATCCTCATTTAACACAGATTAAAGCCGACAAAGTATGGGATTTAGGTTATACAGGTAAAGGCGTTATCGTCGCAGTTCTCGACTCTGGTACCAATCTCAACCATGACGACATCAAAGACCATTTATGGAACGAAAACGGAAAATACGGATATAACGTACACTCACCAAATTCATTACCTTCAGACGAAGGCAGCAATGGTCACGGTTCACACTGTGCTGGCGTTGTTTGCGGCGACGGTACTTCTGGCAAAAAGACTGGTGTTGCTCCTGATGCAAAACTCATGACCATCAAAATAGTCGGTGGCGGCAGATGTACAGCAGCCAACTTGGTAGAAGGTGTTCAAAAAGCAGCAAATTTAGGTGCAGACGTCATAAGCCTTTCTATAGGTAGAGAAAACCCAGATGAAAACAGAGCATTGTTCCGTCAGACTTTCACAAGCTTATTACAAACTGGTATCGCTGCAGCAGTAGCAGCTGGTAATGACGGTAACAGTAGCACCAACCCTGCACCTGACAACGTACGTACTCCAGGCGACTGCCCTCCACCATGGATTCACCCTGACCAACAAGGCAATGCCGGAGGTTTGACAAGCGTTATCAGCGTTGGCGCTGTAAATGAAAACAACGTAGTTTCACCAAGTTCATCAAAAGGTCCTGTAACATGGCAAAGCATATCAGGATATAACGACTATCCATACAATCCTGGCATCGGTCTTATTCGCCCTGACATCGCAGCACCAGGTGAAAATGTATATTCAATCAAACATGATGCTAACAATACTTATTGGGGCAAGTCTGGTACTTCAATGGCAACTCCTTGCGTTGCAGGTGTTATGGCTCTTATGCTTGAAAAAAATCCTGACCTCACTCCAGCTGACTTATGTAGAATCATTGAGACAACAGCATCTAACAAACCTGCTACTAAAAACAATAGTATAGGTTCTGGCGTAATCGACGCTCTCGCAGCAGTGCAAGCTGTTAACTTCAACGACCCAGTTGTCATCAACCCTTACGCTTTCACAAGCACTTTAAACGCTGGTTCAAACATTAACCTTCAACTTACATTGATAAACAACGGTAGTTCTTCAACTTCTGGAACAACAAGCGTAACAATCTCAGAAAACGACAATTATACAACTATCGTTCAAGGCAGCAAGACATATAGCGCAATGGCAGCCGGCGCAACAGCATCAGCTACTTTCGTAGTAAACATCGACCCATTAGTAGAAGATAACCATGTTGTCACTTTCACTGTTACAGCAACAAACGGAAGCTATAGCCGTACTTTCGAGATGAATGTTAATATCTCTAACGAATTAGTAGCTCCAACACTTACAGCAACAGCAAACGGAACTAATGTCAACTTGACTTGGAACGCTACGAATAACGCAACATCTTATAACATCTATCGCGACGGTGCATTCCTTGCAAATACACCATCAACATCATACACAGATGCTGGTTTGGAATATGGTACATTATACGCATATACCGTAACATCAAAACGTGGTGAATTAGAATCAGATCACTCACTCGTTGCACGCGCACAAACCACTGACAATCCAGCCAAACCTTCTCCAACAAATGTTATAGCTAATAATAATGGCGTAGTTACTTGGACAAACGGCGCAGAAAGCAAAGGTTCAAATATCTACAGAAAAGACGTAAATACAAGCGTTGAAACACCACTCGCTACAAACGTAAATGGCTCTTCATACACCGATAATAACTGGAATTCATTAGCAGACGGCATTTACCAATATGGTGTTGCTAACTTATATGCTCAAAATAATGCTGTTTACACAGAAAACTTCACAAGTATTTATTTGACAGATAGGGAAAATACTTATCAAGTAATGAATGCTTATTGGTATATATACCAAGAGGGAGTAAGTGCTGGTGGATTATCTAATAATTACAAATGGAATTTAAGCGCTTCCACAACCAATCAAAGTAATACATATTCAGCATTTTCTGGCAATGCTGCATTTATACAAACAAATTACACGAATGACCAATTTTTATCATATTTGGTAATGCGTCCGATGACTTATAACGAAGCTGTTAAATTGTCATTCAAATATATTACTCCAGCTTGGGGTGGTTCTATCAACACTTTGAAAGTGATGGTAAGTACAACTTCTTACAATAGCGGTTGGACAGAATTATGGTCAAGCAACAAAACTGATGTTAAAGAATGGACAGATGCAGTAGTTGACTTGAGTGCATATACAGGACAACAAATCTATATCGCATTCGTAAACGTTGCTGGTTATGGTTACTGCACTGGCGTTGACGAAGTAAGCATCCTTGCGGAAAAAGGCAGTTCAGAATCAAGAATTGAATGGTCTAACAACGTTTACAAAAACGTCAATATTTTCGTTCAAGACGGACTTTGGTCAAACACAGACAATTGGATAACAAAACGCCTTCCTACAGAAAACGACACTAAAGTTATCATTGATGCAAATGCAATCGTCTCAACAGGCAATATCGTAGTAAATTCATTGATAATCAACGAAGGCATGTCATTGACACTTAACAGTGGAACAACATTGACTGTCAATAACGACTTCGCAAATACCGATGCTGACGCTTTCATCATCAACGATGGCGCACAAGTATTCCAAAACAACGACGATGTCGCAGCAACATTCAACATGAACATTGTCACTCCAGGAGATTGGAGCAACAACCACAAAAACGGATGGCAGTTCATATCTTCACCAGTCAAAGGTGCTAAAATAGACGACTTCATCCCAACAACATCCGACTACGACTTATACAAATATGACGGAACAAAAGAATTAGAGTGGATAAACCATAAAGATGAAAACACTTATGAACCAGAACCTGTAGCTCCAGACGCACCACAAAACCTCGTCGCTACAGCAACAAGTCATGAAACAATAGAGTTGACATGGAACGCCGTTAATGACGCTACTCGCTATAAAGTCTACAAAGACGGCAACCTCATCGCTCAATACGTCTATAACCCAAGCTATACTGTCAACAGTTTAACACAAGCAACGACATACTGCTTCACAGTAGTGGCTGTTAACAACGAAGACATAGAATCTGTCGAATCTAACGAAGCTTGCGCTACAACGGATATCACAATACCTTCTGCACCTCAGAACCTCGTTGCTGATGCAACTCCTTATTCAGCAACATTGAGATGGGATGCAGTAGCAGGCGCAACAAGTTACAACATTTACCTTTTGGATGAAGTTATTGGAACAACCACTTCACCAGAATATACAATCACCGGATTAGACCCAGAAGAAACATACGTTTACCACGTAAGTGCTGTTAATGCAAAAGGTGAATCTGCAAAAACTGGCGTTGAATTCACAACACCACTTCCATTACCTGACGCTCCTCAAAACCTAGTCGCTACAGCTGTCGGTTCTGCAGTAGAATTGACATGGACCGCCTCTTTTGAAGCAACAAGTTATAAAGTTTATGACGATAAAGGTCTCGTAGCTGAAGGTATATCCTCAACAAACTATACCGTTTATGACTTGGAAGCTGGACAACACTGCTTTACAGTAACTGCTGTTAATGCAGTTGGCGAATCTGGCGCATCAAATACAGCTTGTGCAAAAACTACAGCACAAGACCCAGACACTCCAATAGCAGAACATGTAATAATTGGCGACGGCAACAGCACAACTGGAATGCTTCCTTTGCAATCGAATCAGCGTTATTCAATCTCACAACAGATATACACCAGAGCAGAAATCGGACAAACTGGAGACATCAAATCCGTATCATTCAAATATAAGAGCGGTTTGTCAGCACCTTGCACACGTACTGTTAAAGTATATCTCAAACATACCACAAAAGAAGTATTCGCAAGCAAAACAGATTGGGTATCAATGACAAATGCTGATTTGGTTTATGATGGCAACATCACTATCAATGGCATTGCCGACGAATGGGTACGTATCAAATTAAATACACCATTTGAATATACAGGAAACAACTTGGCTGTCTGCGTTTATGACTACACTAATAGTGTAGATGACCAAATAATATTCGCTGCAGATGAAATAGGTGATGCAAAAGCAATGTATTATTCTCCTTGGACAAATCCTGCACCACTTAACCCATCTAATCTTACTGGTAATGGCAATATTCCTAGCCCAACAAAAAGAAACCAAATTCGTTTCTCATTTGTTACAGGCAACGAACCTGCAATACCAGCAGCACCATCTAACTTGATTGCTAGCTGCAGCCAAGAAATGCCTGATATAGATGTATATGCAAATGCAATCACTTTGAAATGGGATGTAGATGCTACAGCTGAAACCTACCATATTTATGATGAAGCAGACAATAAGATAGGTCAGACAGGTGGAACAACATTCACTATTGAAGGCTTAGAATGTGCAACAAGATATTGCTACTATGTAAGTGCTGAAAATGAAACAGGCGAAGGTGCTAAAGCTGAAGTATGCACAACAACTATCACTGAAGTACCTCAAAACGTGGCTGCTAGATCAACAGATGAGACAACTATCAACATGTCATGGGACCCTGTTGAAACCGCAACAAGCTATAAGATTTATTTAAGCGATTTACTTGTAGGCACATCAACAACAACATCTTTTGACATAACAGGTCTTACAACTGGAAATACCTATTGCCATAGCGTAACAGCTGTTAACGAAGGCGGTGAATCTAAAAAATCTGCTTTAGGCTGTGCCAAAGCAGGCGACATTCAGTTAGAAACTATTCCGTTAACATTCACTTTACGCGACAACTGGGGTGATGGTTGGAACGGAAATAAATTATCGGTTTCATACCCTGAACTTGAAGGTACATTTAATGGTACATATACTATAAATGAAACAACCTTTGATCCGTATCCATATAATGCTTCGAAAAGATATACATACACTTTCACTTTAGAAATTCCTAAAGGATGCAATGTTACATTAACATATATAAAATCTAATGGCGCAAATCCTGCTACTAATGAAAACTCATTTGATGTTAAATGTGAAAACGGCACAGTGCTTATCTCTGTAGCAGAAGGTTCATTAGCAGGTGGTGAAGTATTTGAATTCATAGCAGATTGTACACTTCCTTTGCCAAATGCTCCAGTATTAGAAGCTAATGCAACAAGTTCTACAGAAATTGCATTGACATGGAATGAAGTATCAGGTGCTACAAGCTATAACGTTTACCAAGGTTCTACACGAATTGCTAATGGTTTAACAGAAACATCTTATAATGTTACAGGTTTAACAGCAAATACAGAATACTGCTTCAAAGTTACAGCTGTTAATACAACTGGTGAATCAGATGCATCTGAGGAAGTTTGTGAGAAGACAGAAGTAGAATCATTCATAGTAGAAATTGGTAAAGATAGTAATGAACCTGGTGTAGAACATCCATCTTGGAATCTATACAACTATAGTTTTACACAACAGATTTACACAGCTGCAGAACTCGGCGGACAAGCAGATGTAATCTCTGCAATTGCCTTCAGACAGTACAAAGACAATACTGCTCCTGCTCGTGATATTGATGTTTATATGTTGAATACAAACAAATCTACATTTACTTCCAAAACTGATTATGTTACTGTATCAGATGCAGACTTAGTATATTCTGGCAATTTAAAATTCAAGAGTGCAGGAGACTGGATTACATTGAATCTAACAAAGAACTTTGAATATACAGGTGGTAATATCATAATATGTGTTAATGACAAAACAGGTACTTGCACCAATACTGCCACACAATATTATGTATACAAAACTGATGGAAACAGATGCTTGGCTTATTATAGAGACGGAGCTCCTTACGATCCAACAGCTCCTGACGGAACAAGTAAAGTATTAGCAAAAGTCAACCAAATCAATATTACATTTGGTGAAGGTTCGGCAACACCAGATGACCCAGTAGCGCCAAATGCTCCTACAACATTCTTCTATGATTTCAATGATGGAAATTTAGATGATTTTAACTTGATAGATAGTGATGGCGATGGAAATAATTGGGGGGTAAAGAGTTGGTACGGGCAAGATCTTACAGAGTTAAGATCGTACTCATGGGGTGAGAGCGCTTTAAATCCTAATAACTACATCATAACTAAAGAACCATATCTTATCACAGAAACATCAAAATTGATTTTTAGGTGTTCAGCTAATGGTAGTGATCGTTACGGAATCTATTTGTCAGATGACGAAAATATTGAAGATTCTGAATTAGTTTACCAAGAAAAAATTACTCAATGGGGCACATGGTACGATAGACTTATTGAACTTGGCAACTATGTAGGTGTAAAATATATTGCTATAAGACATTTTAATTCCTATGGTCAATATTATATTTCTATCGATGACTTCCAACTCACAGACGGTTCCGCTAAATCATCTGCTCCAGCAAAGATGACAGACATCAAGGGTGGCTTCGATAAGGTATCAGCATTTGGCACTTCTTCTGGTACAGAACTCAGCAAGTTCGAGACCACATTCTTACAAGGCGTGGGTTATCTCGTCTCTTACGAGTCTGATACATTAGCAACTTTCAAAGGCACTCTCAACCACGAAGACTCTTACGTATTTAAATTGGATGATTACGACAACATCAAAAACGTAGGTAACTTCAACCTGCTCGGCAACCCATTCTCATTCAATATGGATTTGGGAAAAGTCATAGCAAATAATCTAGTTAATGGTTATGCTATTGTCAATGAAGACGGCGCTTACGAATACCTCACAACTGGCGAAATCAAAGTGGGTGACGGATTCCTCGTAAAGGTCACAGGTGAAAACCCAACAATGTCTTATAACACAAGAAGCAGAGAGTCTGAAAACGAAAACTGTTTCTTGAACGTTATCTCTTCAGGTAAAGATGGCAACGACAATGTCATCATCAACCTCGCTGGGGAACAAGAAGGCTTCCCTAAAATAGAAAACTTCAACGAAGATATCGCCTTGGTTTATATACCTGAAAACGATCTGGCATATGGTATCTACAACTATAACAGCGATGCCACAGAAGCTGAACTCGTATTCAAAACAAAACGCATTGGAGAATACAACATCCACATCGAACCTAATGGTGACTTCGAATACGTCACATTGGTCGACCAATTAAACGGAACAGAAACAAATATGTTGACAAGCAGCTATTCATTCACTGCAGTACCACAAGAAAACGGCAAACGCTTCTTGGTGAGATTCGCTAAGGGTGAAGGCATAGACGCTCAAGACAACTTCGCTTACCAATCAAGCCACGAACTTATAATCAATAGAGCTGGCGTTGTACAAATCATCGACGTTATGGGTCGCGTGGTATACAGCAATGATGTCACAACCGACAACAACAGAATCGACATTAGCAAATTAGACACTGCTGTATATGTCATCAGATTGATAAACGAAGACGGTGTGAAGACTCAGAAAATCGTTTTAGATTGAAAATAGAGCACTAAAAATTAAGGGGACTTTGGTCCCCTTTTTTATTTTTGAATCTAGCTTAACGTCTTAAGATTTCAGTTTGCTTAATCCTAATTTCAACTCGAAATAAGAATATTCGTCACCGAGGACATCGCGAGCAGCCGTCAGCGAAGTGTCATCGACTTCTTCAAAATATTCCATTATTATATCCAGACGTTCCTTGGAGACGAAGTCTTCCGCATCATAAAGTCCGTTTTTCACGATATCAAGCACATGACCTTCTATAGTCGAACGAGAGAAATTTCTCTCCTTGGCGATATCTTCTATCGACATACCTTCGTCAAGAAGTTCCAAGGTATGACACTCCGTACTAGATAGGTTCATCTCTTTTTTCGACTTATCATCGTTGAAGTCCTTCCGACCGAAGCCCTGAAACTCCAGCACCATATTAATAATGTCTGCGCCGAAACTCCTGATACGTGCGACGCCAAGTTTTGAAATTTCCTTAAGCTCTTTTATCGAGACAGGTTTCTTCTCCACGATACGTTGCATGACAGTCTTTGGAAGTATCTGATTTTCCAGCTTATTGAATTCCTCCGCCTTTTCTTCACGCCATTTCATCAAGGCATTCATCAAAGGCTTATCCTTATTATCAATTGACTTCGACTTCAGCTTAGAAGAAGAAAGATTCTCTGCTTCAATAGTTTTCTTGTTTTTAAGTTCAAGGAATCTCTCCACGTCAAAGCCGTTTGTCGTCATATTAAGACAAGCCGTTTTAACATAAAGAATCTCCCTTATCATATCTAATACGGTTTTAACCGAGAGGTTAACCGCTTTGTTATCAGTCTCGTTGACCACATCGCCGATATTTTCCAAGGCATTCAGTTTTTCAAAGAAATAAGAAGATGCCTTTTTTATTCTCTCCTGAAGGAAATTGAAGTCAGCATTAGGATTAGCGAATATGGAATCCACCTGACGAGCGAAGCGTGTCGCGACATCTATTATCTCTTCCCTGAAAAGCTTACGTCTCTCAGAGATTTGATTCACAGCGTCTTTATCAAAGATATTATCATTTTCGCGAAGCACTTTGGTGAGTCTGTTCATCTGCGTCTCCAGCTCATTGAAAGAAAACAAGTCAAGAATAGTGTGATGGACAAACTTATATTCTTCTTTTACAAGACGTTCCTCATCAGGTTCTAGAGAAGGTATCTTATTGACGAAAGCATTTATAGTGTTATCATTGAACAACACATTATTCTGTATCTTGGACTTAAGCACGAGACCTTTGAGCGAGGTGCATCGGCTGAGGGCTACGTAGACCTGACCGTGAGTGAACGCCATCTCGGCATTGAGAATCACCTTGTCGAACGTAAGGCCCTGGCTCTTATGTATCGTTATCGCCCATGCTGTTTTCAGCGGTATCTGAGTGAAGCTACCTATTTCCTTCTCCTCTATTTCGTTAGTCTTTTCGTTAAGAGTATATTCAAAGTTCTGCCATTGCACCGGTGTCACATTGATTGTATCGTCATCGCATTGAACCACAAGACCTTCGTCTTTATTATAAGATATGATTTTTCCTATCTTGCCATTATAATACTCTTTTTCCGGTGAAGGATCATTTTTCACGAACATCACCTGTGCTCCCACTTTCAGTTCAAGGATTTCCTTAGTAGGATATGCGTTTTCTGGGAATATGCCTTTGATTTCCGCCTCGAAGGTAAGCATCTTCGATTTTATCGCCTTGAGCTTCTGTTCGTTTATCTCATCAGCCTGAGAGTTATGAGTTGTCAGTGTGATATAACCCTCTTTATCTTTAGGGGTAAAGTCAGGGAGAAAACGTTGGTTGAGCAAGTCGGCGCTTTGTTTATCCAACTTATTATTTCTCACTTGGTTAAGAATACTGATAAAATCCTCGTCATTTTGGCGATAGATATGATTCAGTTCGACGCATATATAAGGGTTATTTTTCAGCACGTGACTGTCGAAGAAATACACCGATTTATAATAAGGCTGCAGCAGTTCCCATTCGTTTTGGCGAGCCACGGGAGCCAGCTGTTGTATATCGCCTATCATGAGCAGTTGCACTCCGCCGAACGCGTCGCTGCTACGACGCACTTTACGTAATACGGCGTCGACAGCGTCAAGGAGGTCGGCGCGCACCATACTGATCTCGTCAATGACCAGCAAGTCAAGGCTACGCATAATCTTCAGTTTCGTCTTGCTAATCTTATTCGACAGCATCGACAACGACTGCTGACCATCAGGCACTATAGGGCCGAAAGGAAGCTGAAAGAACGAATGTATCGTCACGCCACCCGCATTGATGGCCGCCACGCCCGTCGGAGCGACAATAACCATCCTCTTATACGTATTAGCCGCCAAATTACGAAGAAATGTCGTCTTTCCCGTACCTGCCTTTCCCGTCAAAAAGATATGAACATCAGTGTTTTGCACAAACCTGTTCAACATCTCAATCTTCTCGTTCTTAACCTTCATAACCTTAATTTATCAGACGTATCAACGACTTATTGTTTATCTTCATTGTGTCATTTAACGTCTCTACAACAATTCCTAACTCCTAACTCCTAACTCCTAACTCCTAACTCCTAATTCCTAACTTTTCCTCAGGGACACTCTGAACGTCGTTCCTTGTCCGACGACAGATGACTTGACGAATATTTTTCCTTTATGATAATTTTCTATGATACGTTTTGCCAGTGAGAGGCCGAGTCCCCATCCTCTTTTCTTGCTTGTATAGCCAGGCTGGAACACCTGTTTAAACACGGAGCGTTGCATACCCTTGCCTGTATCGCTGATGTCGACATAGACATTTTCAGTGTCTTCTGTTAATTCCACTGTCAGTTTGCCATGATCTTCCATTGCGTCGAGGGCGTTTTTCGTGAGGTTTTCGAGCACCCAACTGAAGAGAGCCGAGTCGAGAGGAACGAGTATTTCTCTATCCGGCACATTCATTTCAAACTCGAATTTATTGTTTGAGAAGCGACGTTTCAGATACGACATTGTCTCATTGACGGAAGCCACCACGTCGCGGGCTTCCAATGTCGGTATTGAGCCAATCTTGGAGAAACGTTCTGTTATAACCTTCATTCTGTCAATATCTTTTTCCATCTCCAGAGTGCCGATGAAAGGAGTGTCATGCAGTTTCAGCAGTTCTATCCATCCCACCAAGGATGTCAGCGGCGTCCCAATCTGATGTGCCGTTTCCTTCGCCATACCAGCCCACACCTGGTTCTGTTCCGAACGTCGGGCATAGCTGAACAGCAGATACGCTACTATGATGAAGAATATAAAGACAAATATCTGTACTATAGGAAAATAACTAACGATACGAAGCAAGTCGGAGCTTCTATAATAGATGTACGCCTTCTCGCCGTCGAGATAATTCACTTCTATCGGCATATTCTCATCACTCATGATGCTCAGCTGCTTCTCTATATAATCGCCGTCGTTCATCATAGTAGAATCGAGGTTACCGTAGCTGAGTATTTCATTCTGCTGATGATTGAGTATGATGACAGGAACGCCGACGGCATTGTCTGAAACGTCATTTATGAAAAGAGTGAACATATCATCAAGGACAGCCCTCAGCTCTGTATATATCAGCGACTCGTTATAATATAAAAACGACTCCTTGCCATATATGTCTATCTTTATAGGAGGATAAATGTTAAAATCCATTTGCATTTCGCGGTCGAAAATTCGCTTGTCCTGGAATTTCTTAGGAAGGTTTATCGACAAAGTGATATTGTTTTCCGTATCAGTGATGACGACAGGAATACTGATATTACTTTGGATTATATCCAGATAAACGGCAATATTCTCATTGTCGTTAGCCGCCAGAAAACGACGATACGCCATTGCCAAAAGCTCAACCCTCTTGTTCTCCTGAAGACTGACCTCATCGAAGAACACCTCTGCATAATTCATCAGTTCTGCATGAGACTGAACAGCTTCCGCCCACATCGCCATCTGTCGCTGCTCCTGCATGGCAAATTTCTTGACAAGATTATTGGTGTAATACATTGAAAGACTTATTATCAGCAAGGCAATCACCGACAATGCGACCTTCCATCTTTTCTTCTTTGAATATAAATCGTTGAACTTTTTCATATCTTAAAAACTTATCCATAAAAACGTATCTAAATCCTTATTTATTTTACTATTTTCAAAGATAAATACGTCCTTACAAATATATAAAAATTATCCCGTTTTACCATTTAAGAAAACATATATTTTATTATCTTTACGCCATAATATTTTTATGAAATTATATGAAGGAATTAATAATTTTTATACTGCTTTATTTTTGCATTGCTAATATCAATCAAGCACAAAATCTATGTAACATTGATCCAGAGTTGCAACATATTATAGAACAAAAAAACGATGAACTCATCAGTGTCAATATCATTTTAAAATCACAAATAAACGTTAAGAATCTCAATTACAGAAGTCGAAGCTTCGACGACAAATCTGCCAAAAAAGACGCCGTCTTAAAAGAATTCAAGAATTTCTCTGAAACTAGCCAAGCTGATGTATTGTTGACATTACAAGCTGAGACAAGAAGCAATAATGTCAGAAACGTCAAATGTCACTGGATAACAAATATGATCAATTGCGAAGTCAGCAGAGATGTCATCTTGCAATTAGCCAAACATCCTGACGTTGCAGCCATTGCATATAACAAGATGGAATATATGCTTTTTGACGAGAAATTCGAAAGAATGCCAGCTACAGAATTAGAAAACATAAGCGACAACATACTCAATATCAATGCCGATGACGTTTGGGGAATGGGATATACCGGCAAAGGTGTATTGGTATCGATTTTAGACACAGGCGTCAATACCGAGCATGTCGACTTGAAAGACCATTTATGGGATGGCGGCGAGGAATATCCAAATCACGGATATAACACTTTGAGCAACAACCACGACCTCAACGACGTCTTTGGACATGGCACACACTGCGCCGGCACCATCTGCGGCGACGGCACATCTGGTATAAAGACAGGCGTCGCTCCTGAAGCCACATTGATGTGTATCAAAGTGCTCGGCGATAACGGCGAAGGATCCGTCGACGCCATCATCAGCGGCGTGGAGTTCTCCATCGAACATGGCGCCGACCTTTTAAGCCTCTCACTAGGATCTTCTTTTCCAAACACATACACCAACGAATTATATCGTTCCACTTTCGAGAACCTTTTGGAATTCGATGTATTGGCTGTGGTGGCAGCAGGTAACGACAAAGTAAAGTCAGACGAATATCCTATGCCAAGAAACATCAACGCTCCAGCCAACTGCCCTCCTGCATGGATACATCCAGACCAACAGGCTAACGGCAGCAGCACTTCAAGCGTCATCAGCGTCGGAGCTGTAGATTACAAGGACAATTACGCATACTTCTCATCAGAAGGTCCAGTAACATGGTCGGGAACGTCATGGGATGACTATATCTTAGACCTGTCAACAGACTTGGAAACAGGCTGGCTTGACTACGACAACAACATTTTCGACACCTGCCTCAGTGGCGGCACCACATTCAGATGGGGCATGAAGTTCTCTCCCAAAAAACTCAAGAAATACGAAAACGGAGAACTGACAAAAGTGGCGATGTACGACTGTGTTGAACACAGCGGCGACATAGAAATTTATCAAGGCGGCGACATACCTGACGACGGCATATTAGTACACACTCAGGAATATTACTGCACAGGTGCAAACGGCTTCGTTGAATTCGACCTCAGCACGCCAGTCATCATAGACCACACCCAAAACCTTTGGGTCATAATGAGAACAGACGACGGAATATTGAATCCAGCAGCAGCCTGCAAAACAATACACGAACCTAATGGACGATATATCGGAATGGTATTTGGTGATATTGTGTTGGGAGAATATACCAACTGGTATGACATCAGTGAATGGTATAATTTAAACTACACCTGGATGATACGTGCGTTCGTCAACACCGATAACGACGTCGTCGCAGCATTGAATAGCGATGAAAACAACGAATTCGGACTCATTCGTCCAGATGTCTGCGCACCAGGAATGTATATCGTATCCAGTTCACATACATCTAACAACGACGTCTCCGTATTGAGCGGAACATCAATGGCAACACCTTGCGTAGCAGGCGCAATAGCTCTTATGCTAGAGAAAAATCCAGACATCACTCCTGCTATGATATGCGAGACATTAGAAACAACATCTGTAAAATTATCAGAGAAGAAAAACAACAAAACAGGAAGCGGACGCATCGATATCTTGGCAGCTATAGAAAACATAGAAGAGACCGACGATAACACAGACAATGAAAACATCAACGACTTGAATTACGCTTTCAAAATATATCCAAATCCTGTCAACGACAGACTTTATATCGAAACAGAAACAGAAGTTGAGAATATTGTAGTTTATGATGTTTTTGGAAGACTACAAGACTATAAGACTACAAGACTATACGGCAATGTGACCGTTGATTTATCTAAATTAAATGCTGGAATTTACTTCGTCAAGATAAACACTGAAAAAGGAGAATTAACAAAGCTATTCATCAAAAAATAATACACTTATGAAACGAAACTTATTGTTATTACTATCATTACTTGTATGCCAGATAGGCTTCACACAGAACTACAATGTCATTGAGCCTGAGCTTCAAGAAGTCCTCAGTCAGAAAGGTGATGAGATGATTAAGGTCTCTATCATTCTTAAATCAGAGATCAACATAAATAATTTAAGAAATAATGTCAAAGACATCAGCGACGCCAAGGCTCATCGCCAAGCTGTCGTAAGTGAGATGAAGGCTTTTGCAGAGCAATCACAGAAAGACATTTTATCTTTATTAGAAGCCGGCGTGGCAAGTGGCGATGTCAAAGACATCAAAACACACTGGCTTTCAAATATGATAACATGCGATGCCAGCAAGAGTTACATTTATTTATTATCAGAACATTATGACGTTAATATCATAGGATACGACAAGGTTCAGTTTTTATTATGGGATGAAAACGTCAAAGCCGCAGAGGCACAAAGAGGAATCGCGCCTCATGTCAAGCACGTTTACGCCGACAAGGCATGGGATGCTGGATTTACAGGCGAAGGCGTCCTTGTCGGCGTAATCGACACCGGCGTCAACTTCCACAAAGACATAGCGAAAAACCTATGGGATGGCGGAGAGGAATATCCTAACCACGGATACAACACCTTCGAAAACAGCCACGACGTGTCTGATGGCTTCAACCACGGCACACACTGCGCCGGCATCATCTGCGGCGACGGCACTTCAGGCACACAGATTGGCGTGGCACCAGATGCTACTATAATGTGTATCAAAGTTATGGACAACGGCGGTGCTGGTAACGCGAACTCTGTTTGTTCAGGCATCGAATTCGCCATAGAACACGGAGCCGACGTATTGAATATGTCGCTCGGATTCCCAAGCGCATCTAACTCAACACGCGAAGCACTACGCCAGACATACGAGAATGCCCTTGAAGCAGGTGTCGCCATCGTCACCGCTGTAGGTAACGACGGTATGCTCAACCTCACATATCCTGTACCTAACAGCGTCAGAGTGCCAGGCGGCTGCCCTCCTCCATGGCTGCATCCTGACCAACAAGCCAACCCAGGCGGATTGTCAGCTTGCATAGCAGTAAGTGCTGTCGACAGCCACAACAATGTAGCCGCATTCTCATCAAAAGGTCCTTTCACTTGGCAGACAACATCTTATGAAGATTATCCTTATCTCCCAGGCAGAGAGATCGGCCTTATCCGCCCTGACGTATGCGCTCCTGGCGTCAGCATCGTTTCATGCTCAAACACCAACAGCGGAGGATACGCCAGCATGGACGGAACATCACAAGCAACACCTTGTGTGACAGGCGTGATATGCCTTATGTTACAGAAAAAGCCTTATCTCACACCTGCACAGATATGCGAAGCTCTCGAGACAACAGCAACGAAATTGTCTGAGACAAAGAGCAACGAAACAGGTTCTGGCTGCGTCAACGCAATGCTCGCTTTAGAAAAAATCGAAGAGTATAATGACATCACTGGCATCAACGATAATTATAACGCAAACATTAACATCTATCCAAATCCAGTTGATGACAGACTTTATATTGAGACACTGACTCAGACTATTGAAATCTATGATATTTATGGAAGACGCCAACAGCTATCAGCTATCAGCCATCAGCCATCAGTTATTGACGTTTCTAACTTGAACAGTGGAATTTATTTCGTTAAGATAAGCACCGAAGAAGGTGACATTGTTAAGAGAATTATTAAAAAATAATTAGCTGTCAGCCATCAGCTATCAGCTATCAGCAGTCAGCTATCAGAACAAATTGAAAACTGCTCAAAGCTCAAAGCCCGTTGCTCACAGCAAAAAAATAAAATTATGAAAAAGACACTGCTTACATTATTATTAATGCTTGCTTTCAAATTAGGTTTTGCTCAAGCACCTGAAATTGGAATTCATTCATATTCACCAGAAATAGCAAAGGCTAACGAGAACATAGAGTTAAGCGTGACATTAATTAATAAAGGGGATGTGGCTACCGATAACAATATCACCGCCACTTTGACAAGCGACAACGATTATGTCACCATCGTCGATGGCAATGCCACTTTCGGACCTATGGCAATCGATGGCACACAAGAAGCGACATTCTCTATCATTGTTAACGAGTTAATCCCTGATGGTAAAAGCATCTTCTTCGACTTGGAAACCATTCTTGAAGGCAGCAGCGTAGAGTCAGTCGTGACTTACGACTTCGAATACGGAATGCAAGGCTGGACATCAATAGATGCCGACGGCGACGGATTCCAATGGTTCAACTCCGAATCAAAATTAGGCCCAGGATACGGACACGAAAGCATCTTCTGTATGTTTTCACAATCATACGACAACACCTTCGACATATTATATCCTGACAATTACCTCGTCACTCCAGAGAAATTCAAAGTTGGCAAAAACGCCTCGTTCAGTTTCTGGGCATGCGCTCAAGACCTTGAATATCCAGCGGAGCACTTCGGCGTAGCAATATCGACAGAAGGCAACACTTCAGATGACGACTTCGTCACAATAAAAGAATGGACCATGACTGCCAAAAGCACTAGAGACCAAGGCACTTGGTATCAATACACCGTCGACTTAAGCGAATACGAAGGACAAGAATTATGGATCGCGATACGTCACTTCAACTGCTTCGACGAATATTATTTGGCCGTCGACGACGTTCAGATAAATAATATTCTCAAGCCTAGAAAATGGGACAACCGCTTCTCAATAAAAAGCGACAACCCTGTACCTGAAATAACAGTGACCGCAATAGAACACGATGACATAATAGCAGGCAACGACTTGAATATCAACGTCACCTTCTTCAATAAAAGCGAAGAAGCTTGCACATACGACACAAAAGCCATCTTATCAACAAAAGATGAATACGTCACAATAAAAGAAGGCGAAAGCATCTTAGGAACAATGGCATCCAATGAGACATTGTCACGTACCTTCGTCGTCAGCATTGATGAAGATATGCCTGAAAAACATACCATAGACTTCAATGTCAGCGTGATTCCAAATGAAATAACAGGCAACAGCACTAGCTTCACCTACAGATTCGAGAAAGACTTCAACGGATGGACTACCATCAACGCTAATAATGACGCACACACATGGTATCACACCACACAGACAGAAGAACATTTTGTCGTGAACCTAAGCTCACATTCCGGACACGGACACCTTATGAGCGAGTCGTCATGTAACTTAACGATGGAACCAATAAAACCAGACGATTACATCGTTTCACCAAGTATGATCGGAGTGACAGAAAACACTTCTTTCAGCGTATGGGCTTGTAACCAAGACAGATATTATTTCGAGAACTTCGGTCTTGCCGTATCAACAGCAGCGAATCCTTCTGCCAGCGATTTCACTACCATCGCCGAATGGGAAATCACCGACGAACGTGTCGCCAGCCCTTGGAAAGAATACACCGTCGACTTAAGCAAATATGCAGGACAACATATCTGGGTAGCAATACGTCACTTCAAGAGTGAAGACCAATTCATCCTCTGCATCGACGACATCAGCATCAACAACTTCGTCAACTGCCAGAAATGGAGCCACGATTTCTCTTTAAACATCGACGAAACATCTCTGACAGAACAAGATATCACTTTCAACATTTATCCTAATCCGGTTAACGACAAACTTTACATCGAAACACAGACTCAGACACTGACAGTAGAGATTTATGATATATATGGTAGACAACAGTCAACGGTCAATGGTCAACAGTCAACGATCATTGATGTGACAAACTTGAACAGCGGCGTTTACTTCGTGAAGGTTGTTACAAGCGAAGGAGAAACTGTGAAGAGATTCATTAAAGGCTAAAGACTAAAGGCTAAAAAAGTGTGTCTTTCTTTTTGTTTTAAAATTTTAAAGTTCTAGAGTTTTAAAGTTCTAGAATTTTTGTAATTTTGTAACCTTATCTAAACAATACGGTTATGGATTACAATTTTAATGAAGTAGAAAAGAAATGGCAAGAATATTGGCGTGACAATAACATCTATAAAGTTGATATTGACAAGAATAAGCCAAAATTTTATATTTTAGACATGTTCCCTTATCCATCGGGCGCAGGTCTTCACGTAGGTCACCCTCTCGGTTATATCGCATCTGACATTTACGCACGTTACAAACGTCTCAAAGGATTTAACGTCCTTCACCCAATGGGTTACGACGCTTACGGTCTTCCAGCAGAACAATATGCGATTCAGACTGGCACTCACCCAGCCATCACAACAGAGAAAAACATCAACCGTTATCGCGAGCAGTTAGACAAAATCGGTTTCTGCTACGACTGGGACCGCGAAGTTCGCACCAGCGACCCTGGATATTACAAATGGACTCAATGGACATTCATCCAACTTTTCAATTCATATTATTGTAACCAAACCAAAAAGGCTCAGCCTATCGCTGAATTAGTCAAGAGATTTGAAGCACAAGGCACAGAAGGTTTAGACGCTGCATGCAGCACACCGCTCACATTTACAGCAGAAGAATGGAAAGCAAAAAGCGAGAAAGAACAACAAGAAATCTTGATGAACTATCGTCTCGCCTACTTAGCTGACACAATGGTTAACTGGTGTCCTGAACTCGGCACTGTTCTCGCTAACGATGAAGTCGCTGACGGTCTCTCAGTACGTGGCGGACATCCAGTAGTACGCAAGACCATGAAACAATGGTTATTACGTATCACCGCTTACGCAGAACGTCTCCTTGAAGGCCTTGAAACAGTCGACTGGAGCGAGTCAATCAAAGAAGTACAACGTAACTGGATCGGCAAGTCAATGGGCGCATCATTGCTCTTCGACATTGCTGATAAAGATATTAATATTGAAGTGTTCACCACACGTGCCGACACCTTATTCGGAGCTAGTTTCATGGTATTGGCACCAGAACACGAAATCATCAGCACTATCGTTTCAGAAGAACAACGTGAAGCTGTTGAAGAATACGTCACATGGGCAAAGAACCGTTCAGAACGTGAACGTATGGCTGAAGTGAAGAAAGTATCAGGTGTATTCACTGGTGCTTATGGTATCAACCCATTCACAGGCGCAAGAATCCCTATCTGGGTAGCAGATTACGTACTCATGGGTTATGGCACTGGCGCTATCATGGCCGTCCCTGCACACGACAGCCGCGACTTCGCTTTCGCTCGTCACTTCAACCTCCCTATCACTCAAGTCGTTGCGAAACCAGGTGAAGAGCCATCAGACGCATCACAATGGACAGAGTCATTCGACGCTAAAGAAGGTGTGATGGTCAACTCAGAATTCCTCAACGGACTCACAGTGAAGGAAGCCATCGCTACAATGATTGCTAAAGTTGAAGAAATGGGCATCGGCAAAGGCAAGACAAACTATCGTCTCCGCGACGCTATCTTCAGCCGTCAACGCTACTGGGGCGAACCATTCCCAATGTACTACAAAGACGGAATGCCTTACGCTTTAGACGAAAGCAAACTCCCTCTCGAATTACCATCTATCGACGCATATAAGCCAACAGAATCAGGCGAACCACCATTAGCACGCGCAAAGAACTGGACAACAGAAGAAGGTTATAAACTCGAAACTAACACAATGCCAGGATTCGCAGGATCAAGCGCATATTACCTCCGCTACATGGACCCACAAAACAACAACGAGTTCATCAGCAAGGAAGCAAACAACTACTGGGAACAAGTCGACTTATATATAGGTGGTGCAGAACACGGAACAGGCCACCTTATCTACAGCCGTTTCTGGAACAAATTCTTATTCGACCTCGGCGTAATATGTAAAGACGAGCCTTTCAAGAGAATGATCAACCAAGGTATGATCCAAGGCAGAACAAGCTTCGTGTATCGCGTCAACTTCGAAAAGATGGCAGAATACAAGACTTGGGAAGTCATCAAAGACAACAAACTCGGCGTTAAGTTCGTGAAAGACTTCAAAGTAGGTCATCGTAAATTTGACTTCTTCTGCCAAGAAAAGAATATCATAATAGAAATAAAGAAAGTGTCATCACTTGAAAAAGTCGCTGACGCTTATGAAAATATTGCCAATGACTTAGGATGCAAATTATTGCTCATCCCTATCCGTCAGGTTCTCATTGATGAAGACTTCGCTGTTGTAAAACAGAAGATTCAAGACCTCATCGATGGCAAAGACGTTCCTGTATTTGAAGATATCGAGATGCTTGAAGCACCACGCCTCTACGTATCAAAGAACGTTCCTGGAAGAGAATACTACGGCGACCCTATCCGCGTCGACATCAGCATGGTTCACAACGATATTCTCGACACAGAAGCATTCAAAGAATGGCGCGACGACCTTAAAGACTCTAAGTTCATCTGTGAAGTCGACAAAGACGGCAACCCAATCTACGTCTGCGGTTGGGAAGTTGAAAAGATGTCAAAGTCTAAGTTCAACGTACAAAACCCTGACGACCTCGTAGCAAAATACGGCGCCGACACATTGAGGCTCTATGAAATGTTCCTCGGACCACTCGAGCAATCAAAGCCATGGGACACTCAAGGCATCGAAGGCGTCTACCGTTTCATCCGTAAGTTCTGGAGATTATACACAGACGAAAACAACGAATTCTCATTCAGCGACGAGCCTGCAACAAAAGAAGAATTGAAGTCATTGCACAAGCTCATCAAGAAAGAAGAAGACGACATCGAAAGAATATCTTTCAACACTGTAGTTTCAGCATTCATGATATGCGTCAACGAGTTGACAGACCTCAAGTGCAACAAACGCGAAATCCTTGAGCCACTCGCTATCATGATTTCTCCATACGCTCCACACCTTGCAGAAGAATTGTGGCATCAGATGGGACATAACGACAGCGTGGTAATGCAGAAGTTCCCTGAATTCGTGGAAAGTTATGTCGTTGAAAACAATTTCACATATCCAGTGTCAATCAACGGCAAGAAACGCTTCGACCTTGAATTGCCTATCACATTAAGTCCTGCTGAAATAGAAAAAGCAGCAATAGAATCACCAGAAGCAACAAAATGGATTGCCGACAAGAGCATAAAGAAAGTCGTTGTCGTTCCTAAGAAAATCATAAATATCGTTGTTGGATAACAACGGACAACAGTCAACGGACGGCATATATGCTGTCCGTTGACCGTTCACTGATAGCTAATCAATATTTGCTGTCAGCTTTAAAAAAGATTACATTTTAAATTTCATACAATGAAGAAAAATTACATCATTTTATTTTTTGCATTGGTTTTAAGCACATTAACATTTGCTCAAAATTTCAATGCAATTGAACCAGAACTTCAAAAGGTTTTAGGTCAGAAAAGCGAAGAATTAATCGACATTCAGATTTATTTCAAATCAAGCATTGATTCTAAGCAACTTAATCAAGTAACAAGAAAAGCTTATACAAAATCTGAAAAGAAAGAGATTGTCGTTAGTGAACTTAAAGCTTATTCAAAAAATGTTCAAGCTGACGTTATGTCAATTTTAGAAGCAGAAGAATTAAGCGGCAATGTAAGTGACATCCATAATCTCTGGATTGCCAGCTCTATCAGTTGTAAGGCTTCAGCATCTGTCATCTATCAATTGTCATCACATCCAGATGTCAAGATGATAGGTTATGACAAGGAGTTTCAACTCATTTCTCCAGAACAGATGGAAGAAATCAAATCAGCTGCAAAGTCAGACGTAAGAGCAGGCGGACCTGATGCTCACGTTCAAGCAGTAGAAGCTCATAGAGTATGGTGGGAGAAAGGATACACTGGCAAGAACGTTATTGTTGCAGTTTTAGACTCTGGAACCAACACCAATCACTTAGACCTTAAAGACCATCTTTGGACAGGATACGTAGATACCAACAATGACGGCACACCTGACACATATGTCAACGGCTGGAACTATATCAGCAACAACTCAAACATCACCGACGACTATGGTCACGGCACACACTGTGCCGGTATTGTCTGTGGCGATGGTACAGCAATTGTCACCACAGGTATTGCACCAGACGCATCACTTATGACGGTAAAGACCATCAACCGTACAGGTGGCGGTTCTGTCGCGCAGATGTTAAAAGGCGTTCAATTTGCTGTAGAAAACGGCGCTGACGTATTAAGTATGTCATTAGGATTCAAGAATAACCAATTGACAACAACACAGAAAGAAGAGATTCGTGCAGCATTCGATAACGTATTGGCAGCAAATGTTGTGGTATGTGCAGCGGCAGGTAACGACGGCGACACATACGGCGCACCAAACAATGTCGACTACCCAGCAGCATGTCCTGCTCCATGGAGAAACCCAGACCAGACACTCACAGGCGGAGTGTCTAGCGTCATCTGCGTCGGCGCTCACGACCTCAACGAGTCATCACGCGGCCCTTCAACGTGGGAAGGAACATCATACAATGACTATCCATATAACGAAGGCGCATCAATGGGTCTCATCCGTCCTGACATCTCAGCTCCAGGTTATATCATCCGTTCTACAAAATATTCACAAAACGACATATACGAACTCAAAAGTGGCACATCACAGGCAACACCATGCGTTGCAGGTGTAATCGCGCTTATGTTGGAAAAGAACTCAACACTCACTCCAGCTCAAATTTCTGAAATCATTGAAACAACAGCAACATCAAAACCTGCAACAAAAAATAATAACGTTGGTGCAGGTGTTGTTAACGCTCTCGCTGCAATAAACAGCATCACTGAAGTGGTTGGAAATCCTTTCGTACAAGTAAGCACATTCGCTCCACAAGTAATATCAACAGGAAAACAAACCATCGGCATCACATTGAATAACACAGGTAATGGTGCTAGCGATGAAAACACCTCTGTGACATTATCATTATCAAACGACCCTTATATAACAATAGCTAACCCAACACAAAACGTTGGCAGAATTGGATCAAACAACAACCAGACATTATTCTTCGAACTCGATGTCGATGCACAGACACCTAGCGGCCACACTGCCACTTTCTCTGTCAATACAACAAGCGGAAGCTTATCATGGGACAATACCTTTTCTATCAATATCACATCTGTACCTGAGATCACTTTCCAATCTGTCAGCCCTGCAGTAGTGAAGACAAACACATCTACCGACATCAATATCACTATAGCAAACACTGGCACAGCAACATTCTCCGACTCTATCAAACTCAAACTCGTCACAATATCAAACGACTTAAAACACGTCACTTTGGTTGATAATGAAACATCAATAAAACCATTAGGCGTAGGTGAAACAGGAACAGGAACATTTACTATTGAAACAAAAACACCTAGTGAAGGTTACAAATTTGACTTCTTCCTTGAAACATATTCAGAATATTCAAACCCAACAAATTACGTTTACGAATTCGAGAACGACTTGCAAGGATGGACATATTTCAACGCTAGTTCAAATTACATCAAGGCTCCTTGGTTACACAGCACCAATGCAACTACTCTAACAGATATTCACGACTCTCATTCAGGAAAAGGTCACCTTATGAGTATTACATATAGAGATGGCGCTGCAACAAACTATACCCCTATTGACAACTATCTCGTTTCTCCTGTTAAAATCAAAGCCACAGAAAACAGCAAAATCAGTTTCTATGCTTGTGCGAACAACTATTCATTATATAGAGAACATTTCGGACTCGCTATATCAACAGCAGGCAATACTTCTGCAAGTGACTTCACTACAGTTCAAGACTGGGTTATCGAAGACAGAACAACATGGAAACAATACACCGTTGACTTGAGCGCATACGCAGGTCAAGAAATTTATGTCGCTATACGTCACTTCTTCACAGCACAAGAATGGGAAGACTCTTATTATGGTTATGACTACTGTGCTTTAAATATCGACGATATCGTTTTCAGCGATGTAACATTAAGTATAAAACACGTTACTACATATAGCTACGATGACCCTTATTATTTCAACGTAATGGTAAGCAATACTATCAATTTGCCTATGGTTGAAAATCTTACAGCTACAGCAGTCAGCAGCAGCAAGATAAGTTTAACATGGGATGCTGTCAATAACGTGAACGGATATAACGTATATCGCGACGGTCAAAAAATCGCTACTGTGACAGAACCAACATTCGAGGACTCAAAACTCAATCACGAGACACAATATTGCTATGCTGTTACAACTATCACAAGCTATGGCGAGTCTGGACTCTCAGAAGAAACATGTGCAACAACATTAGAACCAACAGAAGCTCAAACTCCAGCAAACCTCAACGCTACTGCAGAAAGCGGTTCTACAATAGTCTTGACATGGGACGAATCAGCTGAAGCCGCAAGCTATAACGTTTATCAAGGTACAGATTTGATTGCTTCAGACATTGTTTCAACAATGTATATCGTCAACGGTCTTACTGCTGAAACAGAATACTGCTTCAGCGTTTCTGCAGTCAACAAACTCGGTGAATCTGAAAAATCTGAAAGCGCATGCGCTACAACATTAGAAGATTCTGGTAACGATCCAATTGAACCTGATCCAGAACCAGAACCAACATTAGCAGCACCTGTCGTTACAGCAGAAGCAACAAGCGATACAACAATCCTCTTGACTTGGGAAGCTGTCGAAGGCGCAATGCGATACAACATCTACAACGGAGACGAAACTGTCAAGTTAGCAGTAAACGAAACATCATATACCGTTGCTGGATTAAAAGCTGATACTCAATACTGTTTCAACGTAGTGGCCGTCAATAGAGACGGTAAATCAGACAAGTCAGAAGACGCTTGCGCCACAACATTAAAAGCTGAAGAACCAGGCGATGAACCTGCAACACTCGCAGCTCCAACAAACCTCAGAGCTACTATCAGACAAGATGTCCCAGGCTACAACTACAAATTCGAAATCACAATGGCATGGGATGCCGTCGAAGGCGCTAAAGGATATGACGTTTTCGTTAACACTGCTGACACAACTGGATTCCACATGGGTTACACAAACGGAACAGCATACGTCGCTGGTTCAAACAAGGAAACAACATTCGAATTCTATGTCGTGGCTTTCCACGACAGCATCGACTCTGCTCCATCAGAACCTTACACTGTAACAATCGTCGATGACGCAGTCGAAGAATTGAACTCTGCATTCAACATCTATCCTAACCCTGTCAACGATAAACTTTATATTGAGACACTGACACAGACT